>NZ_QGDB01000024.1 GCF_003149535.1 Falsochrobactrum shanghaiense
GGGGAGTAGGTTCACATGGCTCAATTCTCGATGGAAATTAGTCGCCCAACCGGCTCAGTTCCGCGTGAAAACCAACACCGTCACCTTGGGAAATGGGGCAATGGTGGTCAACAAAGGCACCTGGCGGAATACAAGGCAGTACAATTTCGAGGAAGAGTATCGACGCAAGAAGGCAGCGCGACAGAAGCGCATCGCCCGCGAGCGGGTGGTACGCATTCAAAAGATGCTGTGGTGGCCGACGATCACGGTGATGATTCTCGTCTTGGCCACCCTGATCGTTTGGCGACCGCTCCAATCGGTGCGGATCGATTCGGTATGGGACGGCATCCGGCACCTTACCTCCGCGCCGAACTGCAACGCGGCACGGGCGGTGGGCCTTGCTCCAGCCCGGCGCGGTCAGCCTGGCTACTGGCCCTCACATGATGCGGACAATGACGGGGTCGCCTGCGAACCCTGGCCACGCTGACGCCGGTCAACTGAAACATCGCGCTGCCGAGAAGATCAACGACTTCTATGCCAGCCGAGTGTTGCGCCTGACTCGGCTCGATCTAACCTCAGGTTCCAGCGATGGCTCACTCGGCCGCTTGGCGTCGCCGCTGCGGATGCTGCGCTAGCGTCGCGTCCAGTGGCGCAGCGTCCTTCTCGAACAGCTGGAAAAGATGCTCCACGCGCTCACGTTCGAACCGGAAGCCGGATCTGCGGTAAAGCCGATCGACAACGCGATCAAGGCTCTCGTGCGCCCGTCGCAGCACGGGCGGCATAGAGTCGGGATCATACAGATCCTCAAGCGTCAGGTTCGGGAACCGAGCCCGAGCATCAAGAACCGCCTGCGCCAGCGCCTCGATCTGCTGCGCCTTCGCAGGTGTCATTTCCGGCCAAGGGAACGAGTTGTAGACAGCGGGGGCGTAGCTGTACCGGCTCTCAAGGCGCCCTGCCACGGTCCGCATCCAGCCCATGTGAATGGCCGACGTGAGGATCCCGAAATAGAGCAGCGGAGCCCCAACGATGATCTGCAGCTTGTTCGAAGCGATCACGTCGGGCTGCAGAACCGCCATGGGGATATACTCCCTGGTCTCCGAGGAAACTTCCGGGACGGCGAGATAGGGCTCGGAAGGCTGGCGGTCCTGCGTGAAGAGTGTCGGATATTTGGCGTATTCCTGCACGCTCAAGGTCGGGCTTTTCAGCCGTCCGGAGCGCACGCGGTCCAGGCGTTCCTGCACAGCTGCGGATCGACGAAGCTCGGCCGGGTCCGCGTCCTTCAGCCAGAGGCACCAACGCCACTGGCCTGAGATCAGCTCGTCACCACCGACGTAAGGCCGCAGCCATTTTTCGGCGTTCGGATCCCGCGCCAGCAATTCGGTCCGGTTCGCTTCATCTAGGATCAGGTTACTGTGAGTGATGTAGCCGCCTTCAGGTCGGCGCAGCCGCGCGCCGTCGGTCGGTTGGCTTCCCTTGTGCATCCGCAGGCGACCGCTTGGCGGTTTCGAGCGCGCCGGGACCGAATACTGCGGACCGTCGATCAGATATCCGTTGATGCGCGAGACCTTCGAGGCATGCGGATCGCCACGGACGTGATCGTATTCGAAGATCGTCCGATCCTTGGGCTCGCCCCAAGTCATGCCGATGATGACGCAATGTACCGCTGCCTTGCCGCGCGCCTCGCTGTTCCATTGGAACGTCCGGTGCGCGAAATGGATCGATACGCCCAAGCCGAACAGATGTGGCCAGAGAATTCCGCACTGCTCGCCTTGCGTGATCGAGTTCGTGGACACGAGCGCGATCTCGATTGCTTTGTTCACGGCGCTGTACTCGACCGCCTTCTTGAACCAGCACGTGACGTAGTCGAGGCGGTTCACCTGTCCCTGGCGCCCCCAAAGGCGCCACATGTCAGCCTGCTGTTCGGCGGTTCTGTACTGGTGGCCTCGGAAGGGCGGATTGCCGAACAGGAAGGTGCATTCTGCAGGCGGCAGGACATCGGCCCAATCCATATCGAGCGCGTTGCCTACAACGATGTGCGGAGATTTTCGGAGCGGGATGCGGACGTAGTACGGACCGAATTCAAGGCTCAGCCGATTGTTCATCATGTGGTCCATCATCCACATGGCCGTTTCTGCAATCCGGGCCGGGAATTCGCCGATCTCGATCCCGTAGAACTGATCGACGTTGATCCGCGACAGGTCCGAGACATCGAGCATGCCCATGAACTGTCCATGCGCGTCGCGCTGGTAATCGATCAGCTCGCGCACCACCTCGATCTCGAGCAGGCGAAGCTCGCGATAGGCGATGATCAGGAAGTTGCCGCAGCCGCAAGCGGGGTCGAAGAACTTCATCTGGCCAAGGCGCTCACGGAACCGCTCGAGTTCTGCCCGCCGTCGGTTGTCGCGGCGCGCTTTCAACCTCTCGAACTCGTCCCGCAGCGCATCGAGGAACAGCGGCTGGATGACCTTCAGAATGTTGGTCTCGTTCGTGTAGTGCGCGCCCTGCTCTCGCCGCTCGGTACGATCCATCACCGACTGGAACAGAGATCCAAAAATTGCGGGGGAAATTTCCGACCAGTCGAATCGGCAAGCTTCGAGAAGGCGATCACGCATCTCAGCGTTGAAAGACGGCAGCCTCAGGTTTTCACGGAACAGATCGCCGTTCACATAGGGAAACTGCTGCAGGTCCTCATCCAGCGTTTTCGCGCGCTTGTCGTCCGGCGTGTCGAGCGTCTGGAAGAGTGCGGCCAGCCATCCGCCGAGGTCGGAGCCGTCCTCACGGGTACGCCCTTCGATAAACTCCTCGAACGTACCACGCGGCTCGAAGATGCCAGTGTCGTCGGCGAACAAACAGAATACGATGCGGACAAGGAAGCGCTCGAGGTCATGACCGCCGTAGCCCGAGTCCTCCAGGGCATCGTGCAGGGCGCCCATCAGCTCGGACGCCTTTATGTTGACCGGGTCCTGGTCCTTAAAGGTCTTTTTCTGGAAGCCCGTGATGAACCCGAGCTTTTGGACGTGCTTATGCAGGTCTGCGAGTGGGAATTTTAGCTCGTCTCCGTCCTCGAGGTCGTAGAGCTCGAATGTCTGGAAATCGCTCAGGAGGATGTACCGTGGCAAATCCCCGTTTTTGAGACCCGGGAAATAATCCAGAGCTTGCGTTTTCGCCTTTCTGAGATCGCGACCGGTACTCTTCTGCTCGACCAGAAGCATACCCTTCCAGAATAGATCGATGAAACCGCGCTTGTCGCCAAGGTTTTTCACCGGCTCCTCGAAGGCCGCGACGCGGCGAACGGGCACGCCGAAGACCTCGAAGAAATCTCGGTAGAAGAGCTGGGTCTGCCCTTTCTCGTAACCTTCACGTTCCCATTCCCGCGCAAATGCGGCGGCTCTTGAGCGGATCTCGTTCCAGGAAAGACGCATTCAAACCTCCCGATAGACGTTTTTGTCTATCGTACGAAACAAGTTCCGTCGAGGCTTTCAAGTGTTTTGGCGGTGGTGGCCGGCACATCCAACCGAACCGAAATAGTTCGACCCCAGATTCCTTCTCTCGCAATATCCAGCGCAAAATCACGGATAGGACGAACCAAATAACCGTGAACTTACAGTGACTTGCGATTCCGTACCAAATCCATGCAGTCAGGAGGTTTGGAGAATATCGGCCGAGAGAGAACGAAATCGGCGTTCCGGCCAGACAGAGCAGTCAACAGCTTTAGCCCGAAAACCCGCAGTTCTGCGCCGTTTCGGCCGCCAGATACGAATCAGAGAATGATTCCAATAACTTGAGTGGCGGAGAGAGCGGGATTCGAACCCGCGATACGGTTCCCCGTATACACACTTTCCAGGCGTGCGCCTTCAACCACTCGGCCACCTCTCCACTTGACTGCTACCCGCTCACTGTTTTGGCAGATGATCTGGTGCAAACGACAGCATTTTCAAATCAGGCAATGGTTAGTTGCGAAATGCTGCTGCGGCGCGCAATATAGCCAGAATGCGCATATGTTCAACCGCTATTTGAAAGAATCTTGGTCTATTTTTTCAGCCCGGCCTCAATCCGTGATTTTGTTCCCAGCCTATTGTTTTAAAAGCCTGATTTAATGCCCGCTGCGACAGGGGTGAGGACTGCATGCGGCTTCGGCCAAGCGCATGCTGTAATTTTCCGGCAAGAACATATATAGCAGAGGCACGACGCGATTGGTTTCGTGAAGGCTAAACGAATCCGTTGAGTTACGACATGTTATAAGGCAGGGATTCGTGATCCGTTTTGTATTGCGTAGTTTTGCGGTTGTTTGTCTGGCACTGGCAGTCATATTTGCCATTCTCGATGCTGCGCGCTCTGTTGGAGCATCGAAATTTGTAACAAAGCCCTTGCTTGCCATATGGATGCGCGGCGCGCCTGAAACGCTGGAGGGTGCAGAAGCGCTGGTTACGCACTATATAGGGACAAGCGCATGGGAAAATGTGCTGGTTCCGGTATTTGAGCAGCCCGGCTGGCTTTTTTTCGGCGTAGCTGCCTTTATATTCTACGCAATTGCTCATCGGCGGAGGCGGCCACTTGGCCGCTTTACCGCTCGATAATTGAGCCTCGCGAGGTGAAAAACATGAGTTTCTTCGACGATTTTCGCAAGAAGACGCAGATGCCCGCCGCAAGTGAAGCCTTGCCGGGGCGGGCGCAGGCAATCCCGACCGCGGCAACGCATTTTGTCTCCGGGCACCCGTTAAAGGGCCCCTGGCCTCAGGAATACAAGCAAATCCTGTTTGGAATGGGCTGTTTCTGGGGAGCGGAAAGGCTTTTCTGGCAAATGCCGGGCGTCTATGTGACCGCCGTCGGTTATGCTGGCGGCATCACGCCCAATCCTACCTATGAGGAAACCTGCACGGGCCTGACCGGACATGCCGAGATGGTGCTGGTGGTCTATGATCCCCGTCAGGTGAGCCTTGATGCGCTTCTGTCCACTTTCTGGGAAGAACACGATCCCACGCAGGGCATGCGGCAGGGCAATGATATTGGCACGACCTATCGATCGGCGATCTATGTCTTTGATGATGCGGATCGTGCGCGAGTGGAAAAGAGCCGCGACGCCTATCAGGCAGCGCTTGCGGCACGGGGCCTTGGGCCGGTCACCACGGAAATTGCCGACGCGCCAACCTTTTATTATGCCGAGAATTACCATCAGCAATATCTGGCAAAGAACCCCAACGGCTATTGCGGACTGAAAGGAACCGGCGTGAGCTGTCCGATTTCTGCAGCCCGGTGAGCCGTTTGACTGAGAGCTGTTCCTATCTAAATAGATCGTTGGAAATGCTCTAGCTTACGAGTTGTTTTTGCAAGATGGTCATATCGCTGTAGTCGCCGGTCAGTTCCTCAAATTTCGACCAGCCGAGCGGCTGGTAGAATGCTGGGGTACCGGTATATAAATAGATTTGGCGATAGCCCAAGCTGGCGCCTGCTTGTTCCACCGCGGTAACGAGACTTCCGCCGATTCCTTTTCCGCGAAAGTCGGCTGTAACGAAGAGGCTTGCCAGCCAGGGCTTTAAATGGCTGTGCGTTTCAAGATCGTTATGAATGAGGAGTACCATGCCGGCGGGATGGTGATCCCAGAAAGCTATAAGGGCGGCCTGGCCTTCGCTGCAATGGGCAATATCGTGAAAAGCGTCGGTGATGTGCTGCTCGCTGAATCCCGCTGAATGTCCCCATTCAGTATGGTTCCAGCGCGCGCAGGCCGGTATAAGGTCTGGATGATCTGCAAGTCTGGCAATCTTCAGCATTGAATCACCAGTGAGGCGGTTTTGTAACTGGTATATCGGGCGCGGACTGCTCTTCTAGGAGGAGAAAACGGTCGGTCAGCGCGGTCAGTTTCTTGGAAAGCTGATCAATCGTCTTCCATTGTTCGGCCAGAACAGATGACAGTTCTTCGATCGTCTTTTCCTGTTCCGCGATGCGGATTTCCAGTTCCACAAATCGCTTTTCCGCAGGCATGTCCAATCTCCGTTTCATAGGCTTAGAGCATGTCGCTTTTAATCTGACTCATTACGCCTGCTCCAGATTATTTAAGTGGCGCATGTTTGCGAACATGCTTTCACTTCTAAAGCATGTCGCCGGAAAGTGGGAACCGGTTTCGGGATAACGACATGCGTTCAAACAACAACTTAAAGCGTAAGGAGCGAATCTGAAAGATCGCGACACGCTTTAGGCCAGAACGCAAGAAAGCCCTTCGTTATGAAGGGCTTTTTGTTATCACAATTATCGTTGGTTGCGGGGGCAGGATTTGAACCTGCGGCCTTCAGGTTATGAGCCTGACGAGCTACCGGGCTGCTCCACCCCGC
>NZ_QGDB01000025.1 GCF_003149535.1 Falsochrobactrum shanghaiense
AATCCATTTTCAATCAACCAAAGGACGAAGCAACCTGCCGCTAGCAGCGATGCCGCCCTCGTTGTCGCGATATATAGGGGAGCCTCACCGCATCTGTCAACACCGCAATCCAACTTATTTGAACTATTTTTGACACAGCTCAAAAGAAGGCAAGTTTTCCACAGCCGCTACATATATAGGTATGAGAGAAGGCTTTATTAAGGCCCCCGGATCCCCATGCCGACGATGACAGGGCCACAAACCGGCCTCATTATTAAAATAAAAAGCCGCGGCATTCATAAACAGGTCGCAGGGCTGTGTATAAAGCAGGCAAGCTGGCTTCTCGTTGACTTATAGACGTTTGGCATGCAGAATCGCGCCACCTGTTTAAGGCCTTCCATCAAAAGGGAAGACAGCATACGCCGGACAAGCGGCTCGTTCGCTTTTCTGAGAAATGATGTTCATGCATTTATATGCAACGGATTTGAAAAAGGGCCTGCTATAGCGGCATGAAGGATTTTGAGCCGAACAAACTTGATCCGGGTGACGAGCCCCCGCTGAGCGTAGGCGGAAGGCGGCGTCCGCCCGACAGGCGTGAAGTTTCGGCACGCTGGCTGGCGGGCACTTTCCTGACCGGCGTCACCTCCTGCATGCTGATCGGCGTAGCACTCTTTGCAGCGCTTGACGGTCGCGAGCAACTGGCCACCCCGCCCGAAATTCTGGCGCGCAACGATATGCCCGGCGTAAGCAACGATACCAGCGTCGCCAAGGCCGGGCGCCTCGTCAGCACGATTTCACGGCAAAAGCCCACGGACCGGCGGCGCTTCGATCTTTCCACCATGCAGAAAGTGGGCGAGCGCGAGGTCATCCGGACCCGGCCCTTCGAACTGGTTCACATGGCCCTTGCCGTGGATCACCCTTCCAGCCGCAAATATCCGCCCTTCGATGCGCTCTCCATTTTCTCCGAAGGCCCGACTGCGCCGCCGCCTGCCGATACCGGCCAGATTTACGGCGCCAAGGTTGAAAGCGAAATCAGCCTGCATGTCGTCGATTTCCCGCTGGGCAAAGCCTCTTTTGACGCCGCGAACGATCTCACTGTTGATGAGGTTGAGGAAGTCGTGCGCGATACGGGCGCTTTACTGACCGACGGCGACGTTCAGGTTGCCTCGTTACACTATATCGATCCAGCCCGATTCGGCGGCGGCGGTGATTCGTCTTTTGCGCTCAGTCCCGCGCTCGGCGTGAAAATCACGCAGGAAAATGTAAGCATCGCCTCCCGCGCCGACGAAGAACGTGCCGGGGATGGCTTCTCGGAAGAACTGATTCCCTTCCGGCAGACGATGAGCATCGAACAAGCCTTGCAAAGCGCGGGCTATACCGGCGACGATGCCACCAATATGGCGCAGGCCCTGGCAAAATTGCTCAATTCCCAACGCCTCAAGGAAGGCAGCGTGCTTCGCATCGGCACCGAATCGCAAGAAGGGGTCGATCGCATCGTCCGCGCGAGCGTCTATCACCGCACCACGCATCTGGTGACGGTGGCGTTCAACGACCGTCAGCAATACGTCCCTTCCGACGAACCCGAAGCGACACCGCTTCTGGCCTCGGCTTTCGACGGCGATGCCCCGCCCACGGCCATTCGCGGCAATCTGCCGACCGCCTATGACGGCATAAGCCGCGCAGCGCTGGCCTATGGCATGAGCGAGACGATGCGCGAGCAACTGGTGAAAATGCTGGCTTCCGATGTCGATCTGCAAGCACGGCTGTCACAAAATGACCGGATCGACGCCTTCTTCTCCTTGCCGGAAGATTCTGAAAAAACCGATGGCGATTCGCAGCTTCTTTATGTGGCGGCGACTTTTGGCGGAACGACCCGCAAATTCTACCGCTATCAGGCTCCCGACGGCAGTGTTGATTATTTTGATCAAAACGGAAAGAGCGCCAAACAGTTCCTGTTGCGCAATCCGGTTCCCAATGGCGTCTTCCGCTCGCCTTTCGGCATGCGCCGCCACCCGATTCTGGGCTATAGCCGCATGCATACAGGCGTGGACTGGGCCGCCCCGCGCGGCACACCCATCATCGCGGCGGGCAATGGCGTGGTCGAAAAGGCTGGCTGGTCAAATGGTTACGGCAATCAGACACTGATTCGTCACGCCAATGGCTATGTCAGCAGCTATAATCACCAAAACGCCATCGCGCGCGGCGTCAGCGTGGGTGCCCGCGTCCGTCAGGGGCAGGTCATCGGCTATGTGGGCTCGACCGGACTTTCGACCGGGCCACATCTGCACTATGAGCTGATCGTCAATGGCACCAAGGTCGACCCGCTGCGCATCCGCCTGCCCGACAGCAAGGCCCTGAAGGGCAAGGAACTGGAAGCTTTCATTCAGGAACGCGACCGGATCGATGCATTGCTCAACAGCGATGAAAACGGCACCAAGCTCGCCTCGACCGGATCGGCGCGAAGCTGACGAAATGCGCGCTGAATGAAAGCCTATCCGAAACTTCGGACAGGCTTTCGATAAAGCAACCCTTTCCGCCCAATTTATCTAGGCTGAATCGACATTCAGCGCATCCACAGCATTGCGGCTGCGAGTTGCAGGAAGCTTAGGTAGTGGGTTGCACGGCGGTCGAAGCGTGTTGCGATGCGTCTGAAGTGTTTGAGCTTGTTGAAGCAGCGCTCTATGGTGTTGCGGACCTTGTAGGCTTGGAAGTCGTAAGGGATCAGCGTCTTCCGGGTCGGATTGCACGGGATGACCGCTTCAGCGCCCATATTGGCGATGAGGTCACGCAAGGCATTGGAATCGTAAGCCTTGTCAGCCAACACGCGGCGTGGCGAGAGGCCTTCGAGCAGAGCCGGGGCGAGAGGTGCATCGCCGCGCTGGCCGGGTGTGAGGATCAGCTTCAGCGGTCGACCGAGTGCATCCACGGCCATGTGGATTTTGGTCGTCAGTCCTCCTCGGGAACGCCCCAGAGCCTGATCCCCCCTTTTTGGCCGCCGCCCTTGCCGGTGGCTGCCTGTTGGTGGGCGCGCACGAGGCTCGAGTCGAGACTGACATAATCGTTCTTGGGATCATCGATGAGATCGGCGAAGACGCGCTCCCACACACCGGCCTTCGCCCATCGTGTGAAGCGCTTGTGGGCGGTCTTCCATTTGCCGTAACGCTCGGGAAGATCGTGCCAATGCGCGCCCGAGCGCAGCACCCAAAGCACGCCGTTGACGAAAGTAAGGTTATCACCTCCCGAACGGCCCGGATCACTGGGCTTGCCGGGTAGCAAATGCCCGATCCGCCGCCATTGTTCAGGCGTCAGTTCATACCGCTTGGGCTTCGACATCAGGGACCTCCAGATCAATGAATCTGGAAACCCATAAATCACACTCCTCGACAGAAATGAATCCTGAATGTCGATTGAACCTAGCATTACAGTTGCGTTTTTGATTGATCTCTGACTCCATGGGTTTCCATGATTCGGAGGTCATGGATGACGGGACTATC
>NZ_QGDB01000026.1 GCF_003149535.1 Falsochrobactrum shanghaiense
TGATCAAGTCGATCGAGCTATTAGTACCGGTAAGCTGCATGCGTTGCCGCACTTCCACACCCGGCCTATCAACGTGGTAGTCTTCCACGGCTCTGATAGGGAATACTCGTTTTCAGGTTAGTTTCCCGCTTAGATGCCTTCAGCGGTTATCTAGTCCGTATATAGCTACCCTGCTATGCGGCTGGCGCCACAACAGGTCCACCAGAGATACGTCCATCCCGGTCCTCTCGTACTAGGGACAGATCCTGTCAATATTCCTACACCCACGGCAGATAGGGACCGAACTGTCTCACGACGTTCTGAACCCAACTCACGTACCGCTTTAAATGGCGAACAGCCATACCCTTGGGACCTGCTCCAGCCCCAGGATGCGATGAGTCGACATCGAGGTGCCAAACAACCCCGTCGATATGGACTCTTGGGGGTCATCAGCCTGTTATCCCCGGCGTACCTTTTATCCGTTGAGCGATGGCCCTTCCACGCGGGACCACCGGATCACTATGACCGACTTTCGTCTCTGCTCGACTTGTCAGTCTCGCAGTCAGGCAGGCTTATGCCATTGCACTCAGCGAACGATTTCCGACCGTTCTGAGCCTACCATCGCGCGCCTCCGTTACTCTTTAGGAGGCGACCGCCCCAGTCAAACTACCCACCATACACGGTCCTGGACCCGGATAACGGGCCGCAGTTAGACATCCATAAGATTAAGGGTGGTATTTCAAGGATGACTCCACAATGGCTGGCGCCACTGCTTCAAAGTCTACCACCTATCCTACACATAACGTCACGAATGCCAGTGTAAAGCTATAGTAAAGGTGCACGGGGTCTTTCCGTCTAACCGCAGGAACCCCGCATCTTCACGGGGAATTCAATTTCACTGAGTCTGCGTTGGAGACAGCGGGGAAGTCGTTACGCCATTCGTGCAGGTCGGAACTTACCCGACAAGGAATTTCGCTACCTTAGGACCGTTATAGTTACGGCCGCCGTTTACCGGGGCTTCAATTCAATGCTTGCACATCTCCTCTTAACCTTCCGGCACCGGGCAGGCGTCAGACCCTATACGTCGTCTTGCGACTTCGCAGAGCCCTGTGTTTTTGGTAAACAGTCGCTACCCCCTGGTCTGTGCCACCCCCACCTGGTTGCCCAAATGGAGGTCACGCTTCTTCCGAAGTTACGCGTGCATTTTGCCGAGTTCCTTCAACGCAGTTCTCTCAAGCGCCTTGGTATTCTCTACCAGTCCACCAGTGTCGGTTTAGGGTACGGTCTATATGCAGGAGCTATTTCCCGGGACCGCTTCACTGCAAGATCAATCCAATAAGACCTCACAATACACACGATCCGTCACTACCTGCAGGCCCACGAATATTAACGTGGTTCCCATCGACTACGCCTTTCGGCCTCGCCTTAGGGGCCGGCTAACCCTGCTCAGATTAACTTTAAGCAGGAACCCTTGGACTTTCGGCGAGGGAGTCTCTCACTCCCTTTATCGTTACTCATGTCAGCATTCTCACTTCCGATACCTCCAGGATGTCTCACGACTGTCCCTTCACAGGCTTACGGAACGCTCCGCTACCACGCACATACGTGCATCCACAGCTTCGGTGTATGGCTTTAGCCCCGTTACATTTTCGGCGCAAAGACCCTTATTTAGACCAGTGAGCTGTTACGCTTTCTTTAAATGATGGCTGCTTCTAAGCCAACATCCTGGTTGTTTTGGGATCCTCACATCCTTTCCCACTTAGCCATAACTTAGGGACCTTAGATGGTGGTCAGGGTTGTTGCCCTCTCCACGACGGACGTTAGCACCCGCCGTGTGTCTGCCGACTAGTACTCCCCGGTATTCGGAGTTTGGTTAGGATCAGTAAGACGGTGAGTCCCCATAGCCCATCCAGTGCTCTACCCCCGGGGGTATTCGGTCGACGCTCTACCTAAATAGATTTCGCGGAGAACCAGCTATCTCCAAGTTTGATTGGCCTTTCACCCCTAGCCACAAGTCATCCCAATCTATTGCAACAGATACGGGTTCGGTCCTCCAGTACATGTTACTGTACCTTCAACCTGCTCATGGCTAGATCACTTGGTTTCGGGTCTAATCCGACGAACTGAACGCCCTGTTCAGACTCGCTTTCGCTGCGCCTACACCTACCGGCTTAAGCTTGCTCGTCAGACTAAGTCGCTGACCCATTATACAAAAGGTACGCTGTCACCCAGAACAAATCTTGGGCTCCAACTGTTTGTAGGCATTCGGTTTCAGGTACTGTTTCACTCCCCTCGTCGGGGTGCTTTTCACCTTTCCCTCACGGTACTGGTTCGCTATCGGTCATGCACGAGTACTTAGGCTTGGATCGTGGTCGACCCATGTTCAGACAGGATTTCACGTGTCCCGCCCTACTCAAGGACTAAGAGGAGAATTACGTGTACGGGGCTATCACCCACTCCGGCGCACCTTTCCAGATGCTTCCACTTGTCTCATTCCTAGCCACTGGCCTGGTCCGCGTTCGCTCGCCACTACTAGCGGAGTCTCGTTTGATGTCCTTTCCTCCGGGTACTTAGATGTTTCAGTTCCCCGGGTTCGCTTCTAACCCCTATGTATTCAGAATTAGATACCTTATTACGATAACTAGAAA
>NZ_QGDB01000027.1 GCF_003149535.1 Falsochrobactrum shanghaiense
TGTTGGTTTTCACGCGGAACTGAGCCGGTTGGGCGACTAATTTCCATCGAGAATTGAGCCATGTGAACCTACTCCCCCGCTATGAGCGATGGGAGCAACGGAGTGATCCACATGGGACTTTTAAACATCATCCGCCGTATGGCACTGCGCGAGAGGAAATCGATACGGGAGATCAGCCGGCGTACCGGTCTTTCACGCAACACGATCACCAAATATCTGAACGCGGGAACGATTGAGCCGACATTTACGGTTGCAGAGCGACCAAGCAAGCTGGATCCTTTTGCGGATAAACTGTCGAGTTGGCTTAGAACCGAGGCGAACAAATCACGCAAGCAGCGGCGAACGCTGAAGCAACTTCATGCCGATCTGGTTGTTCTCGGCTTCACCGGTTCCTATGGCCGGGTTGCCGCCTTCGCTCGTGATTGGCGAGCGGAGCGACAACGCGAGCAGCAGACAACTGGACGAGGCATATTCGTTCCGCTGTCTTTCCGGCCAGGCGAAGCATTCCAATTCGATTGGAGTGAGGACTATGCCGTGATCGGCGGGGAACGCGTGAAGCTGCAGGTGGCGCACATGAAGTTATCGCACAGCCGGGCGTTTCTTGTGCGGGCGTATCTGCTCCAGACACACGAGATGCTCTTCGATGCCCATTGGCACGGCTTCCGGGTGTTTGGCGGCGTACCTGGTCGCGGCATTTACGACAACATGAAGACGGCGGTTGATCGGGTCGGGCGCGGCAAGGAGCGGCAGGTGAATATCCGCTTCCTGGCGATGACGAACCACTACGTCTTTGCGCCCGAGTTCTGCAATCCCGCCGCCGGTTGGGAGAAGGGACAGGTCGAGAAGAATGTGCAGGATTCTCGTCCGCGGCTGTGGCAACAGATGCCGGAATTTCCGGATCTGGCAACGCTGAACGTCTGGTTGGAACAGCATTGCCAGGACCTGTGGCGGGAGATCCCGCATGGCAATTTGCCCGGTACGATCGCCGATGTCTGGGCTGATGAGCGGGCAGCATTGATGGCATTGCCTACCGCTTTTGATGGCTTCGTCGAGCAGAGCAAGCGCGTCTCGCCGACATGCCTGATCACCTTTGAACGGAACCGTTACAGTGTACCGGCATCTTTTGCGAACCGGCCCGTCAGCCTGCGGGTTTATCCCGAGCGACTGGTCGTTGCAGCTGAAGGCAATATCCTGTGCGAACATGCGCGGATCATAGAACGCAGCCACGACAAGCCACCGAGGACGATTTACGACTGGCGGCATTACCTTGCAGTTATCCAGCGCAAGCCCGGTGCCTTGCGTAATGGTGCGCCCTTCATGGAGTTGCCGCTGGCCTTTCGGCGCTTGCAAGACCAGATGCTTCGCCGCTCCGGCGGCGATCGCGAGATGGTCGATATCCTCGCGCTCGTCCTTCATCACGACGAACAGGTCGTCGTCAGGGCCGTGGAATTGGCTCTGGACCAAGGCGTGGCAACCAAAACCCATGTGCTGAATCTCCTTCACATGCTGATCGACGGCAAGACGACCGATGGACCAAACATCGATACGCCGCCAGAATTGGCCCTGGTGTGCGAGCCTGAGGCGAATGTCGAGCGCTATGATGGGCTGCGCGTCCGTATCGTGGGAGGTCGCCATGCGTCATGATCCCGCAAGTGCTGCCGTTGTCATCATGCTGCGAAGTCTGAAGATGCACGGGATGGCCCAAGCGGTCACGGACCTGATCGAGCAAGGCGCTCCCGCGTTCGACGCGGCCGTGCCAATCCTGTCCCAGTTGCTGAAAGCCGAAATGGCCGAGCGTGAGGTTCGCTCCATCGCTTATCACATGAAAGCCGCGCGCTTTCCCGCCTACAAGGATCTTTCCGGCTTCGACTTCGCAGCCAGCGAGATCAACGAAGCAACCGTGCGACAACTGCACCGATGCGAGTTCATGGACGGGGCGCAGAACATCGTACTTGTCGGCGGGCCGGGCACGGGTAAATCACACGTCGCGACCGCCCTTGGCGTCCAGGCGATCGAACATTACCGTCGAAAGGTCCGCTTCTTCTCGACCATTGAGTTGGTCAATGCACTCGAGCAGGAAAAGGCCAGAGGAAAGGCAGGTCAGATCGCTGAGACACTGGTTCGCCAGGATCTGTTGATCCTCGATGAGCTCGGATACCTGCCGTTCAGTGCCTCAGGCGGGGCGCTGCTCTTCCACCTGCTGAGCAAGCTTTATGAGCGCACCAGCGTCGTCATCACCACCAACCTCAGCTTCAGCGAGTGGGCGTCCGTCTTTGGTGATGCCAAAATGACGACGGCGCTACTCGATCGCCTGACCCACCGATGCCATATCCTGGAAACTGGAAACGACAGTTTCCGCTTCAAGGCCAGCGCGGCTGCAACAGAAATTAAGAGAGGAGAAAAACCCAATCCCTTGACCAAACCATGATCTGAAAAACATACTCGAAGGTGGCTCAATTCTCGGTGAAAAAACCGGCTCAGTTCCGCGTGAAAACCAACA
>NZ_QGDB01000028.1 GCF_003149535.1 Falsochrobactrum shanghaiense
GGGGTTATCGGCATCCAAACGGGACCCCTTATTAGAGGGTAACATGATCTTCGGTTTTCAATCGGAGGTTATCTATTTGGATGCTTGTAGTGGAGACGATTTCAAAGATACGTCGCCTTGCCCATGTGCAGGGTAAATCGATCAAGGCGATCTGCCGAGAGCTTGGCATATCGCGCAAAGTTGTGCGGAAGGTTCTGCGCAGTGAAGAGACGGAGTTCAAATACGAGCGTTCCCGTCAGCCTCAGCCCAAGCTCGGTCCCTGGCGGGATGATCTCGACGGAATGCTTCTGGCTAATGAAGCCAAGCCATCGCGTGAACGTTTGACGCTGATCCGGCTATTCGAGGATTTGCGCGATCTGGGCTACGAGGGCGGCTACGACACCGTCCGGCGCTACGCCCGCACCTGGGCGAAGCAGCGCGGATCCGTGACAGCGGAAGCCTATGTTCCCCTCTACTACGCACCGGGCGAAGCCTACCAGTTTGACTGGAGCCACGAGATTGTTGTGCTGAACGGTGTGACGACAAAGGTGAAGGTTGCGCATGTTCGGCTCTGCCACAGCCGGATGATGCATGTCAGAGCCTATCCACGCGAGACGCAGGAAATGGTCTTTGACGCACATGATCGGGCCTTTGCCTTCTTCGGCGGGGCGTGCACACGCGGTATCTACGACAATATGAAGACAGCGGTGGAAACGGTCTTTGTCGGCAAGGAGCGGCAATACAATCGCCGCTTTCAGCAGATGTGCAGTCATTACCTGGTCGAGCCTGTGGCTTGCACACCGGCTTCGGGCTGGGAGAAAGGCCAGGTCGAGAATCAGGTCAATCTGGTGCGGGAGCGCTTCTTCACGCCGCGCCTGCGCTTTAAATCCTACGATGAGCTGAACGGTTGGCTGCTGGACAAATGCATCAGCTACGCGCGCGCCCATAAGCATGTCGATCAGAAGGAGCGCACGATCTGGGAGGTGTTCGAAGAGGAGAAGCCCCATCTGGTCGGCTATCCCGGCAAGTTTGATGGCTTCCACGCCATACAGGCCTCTATCGACAAGACCTGCCTCGTGCGTTTCGACAACAACAAATATTCGGTGCTATCGAGTGCGGTCGGTCGTCCGGCCGAGATCCATGCCTATGCCAATCGCATTATCATCCGGCAAAATGGCGTCGAGATTGGCCAGCATGAACGCTGCTTCGGCCGTGGCGAGACGATTTACAATCCATGGCATTACGTTCCGGTCCTGGCACGCAAGCCGGGAGCGCTAAGGAATGGAGCGCCATTCCATGACTGGGTTTTACCAGCCTCCATGGAAAATGTGCGCCGAAAGCTCAAGGCCATGCATGACGGGGACAGGCAGATGGTGTCGATCCTCGAATGTGTCGGCATTGACGGTCTTCCTGCGGTCGAGGTGGCCTGCCAGGAGGCACTCGATCAGGGCGTATTCTCCGCCGCTGTGATCATCAACATTCTGGCTCGCAAACGTGACCCACAGCCCACCGCCATCCTTTCCATCCCCGATGCGCTTCGCCTGACCCATGAGCCTTTGGCCGATTGCGCGCGTTACGACAGCCTCAGGAGGGCAAGCTGATATGGAACGATCCCAAATCTTCGACATGATGAGCACATTGAAGCTTTACGGCATGCGCGGTGCTTATGACGAGATCATGGCCTCTGGCATCAAGCGACAGCACGAACCACCGCGCATCGTCGGCGAGCTATTGCAGTCGGAGATCGCCGAGAAACAGGCGCGCTCGATTAAATACCAGATCACCGTAGCAAAGCTGCCGCTGGCCAAGGATATTGACGACTTTGACTTTGCCGGCACCCCGGTCAATGAAGGCCTGGTGCGCCACCTCGCAACCGGAGCTTTCCTTGCTGAGCAGCACAACATCGTTCTTGTCGGCGGAACTGGCACTGGAAAATCTCACCTGTCCATCGCACTTGCCCGCGCCTTGATCCGTAACGGCGCACGCGGACGCTTCTATAACGTCGTCGATCTCGTCAATCGTCTTGAGACGGAGGCGCGTAATGGTAAGCAGGGCCGTCTTGCCGACTTTATCACCAGACTTGACTTCGTCATCATGGATGAATTGGGCTATCTCCCGTTCGCCCAGGCCGGCGGTCAGCTCCTCTTCCATCTCATCAGCAGGCTCTACGAGCGCACCTCAATCATCGTCACCACAAACCTGACGTTTGGCGAATGGCCAGCCGTCTTCGGCGACGCAAAAATGACGGCCGCTCTGCTCGATCGGCTTACTCATCATTGCGAGATCATTGAAACGGGAAATGAATCGTGGCGCTTCAAAAATCGGTCTCAAAGCTAAAGCCGAAGAACGATAATGATCCGCACGCGCGGCCCTTGCGCTAAATTGAGAGCTTCAGGGCCGCGCGCGCTAACCGTTGCAACTTAAAGGAGGGGTACTTTTTGGACGCCGATAAGGGGTCCCGTTTGG
>NZ_QGDB01000003.1 GCF_003149535.1 Falsochrobactrum shanghaiense
AATAGATAACCTCCGATTGAAAACCGAAGATCATGTTACCCTCTAATAAGGGGTCCCGTTTGGATGCCGATAACCCCCAGAAAGGGGTCCTTATTCCACGCCGAATGACAAGGTCAAAAACCTCTTGCAAAACGGGCGGCAACCACAGAGGCCGTTACATCTCAACGCCGGGAGATGGCCGGGAAAGCAGTGGCATTGCGAGGGGTGAGCGTTGCGCTTGCCTGCCGCACCTTCGAGGTCAGCGAGACATGTTATCGTTACAGCGCCAGGCTGAACGACGAGAACGAGCAGATTGCCGATCTCCTGATCGGACTGACGCGGGCAAAGAAGACCTGGGGCTTCGGTCTGTGTTTCCTTTATCTGCGCAATGTCCGGGGACATCACTGGAACCATAAACGCGTTTACCGCATCTATCGTGAGCTTGAATTGAACCTCAGGATCAAGCCACGCAAGCGGTTGAAGCGGGACAAGCCCGATGCTCTGACCGTGCCAGATGCGCCGAACATGGTCTGGTCCATGGATTTCATGGCCGACCGGCTGGAAGATGGAAGGCAATTCCGGCTGCTGAACGTCCTGGACGACTTCAACCGCGAAGGTTTGGGCATTGAGGTGGATTTCTCGCTGCCTGCTGAACGCGTCATCCGCAGCCTCAACCAGATCATCGAATGGCGCGGCAAACCATTCGCAATTCGTGTTGATAATGGGCCGGAATACGTCAGTGGCAAACTGATGGAGTGGGCTGCCAACCAAGGCATCGCCTTGAGCCATATCCAACCCGGCAAGCCACAACAGAATGCGTATGTCGAGCGCTACAATCGCACCGTTCGGACTGAGTGGCTCGACCAATATATCATCGAAAGCATTGAGGAGGCGCAGGAATTTGCCACGCAGTGGCTATGGACCTACAACAACGAACGTCCCAATATGGGCATCGGCGGCGTAACGCCCGCACAGAAACTGAAAATGGCCGCGTGAATTCTACTGACGAGCCCCGTTAAAAACGGGGGGATTACCATATCAAAAGCACTGCCATAATGCGGAAGCAGCGCCAGTTACCCCCGCCGCCGTGATATCCTTTTGGAATGCTGAGGCCATGTTCTTAAAAAAGATATCGCCTGTAAGTTTAAAAAGCTGACATTGCTGCCGTATCGTCCGTGTGGGTGAATAATCTGGATGTGATAATGATCGCAATTCGTAAGAGTTGATCATGTCTTTTCGGCGGAAGCGCTGAACGTTTTCGCGCAGTGTGGTAAGATTGCCGTTTATGAGTGGCGTTACGCTTTTATCTCCGAGCTTTCTTTCATACAAAGCTAGAGCGAATAGAGAGAATATGTCACCATTCAAAACACGTGACGATTGACCGTCTGGCAGAGGGTATTCGTCAAACCATAAGTATCCATTTTCATCTATATAGGAGAACCATCGTTTTGGAGGCGGGTTTCCAAATGTGTGGATGGTCTTAAATGCTGCAACTAATCCTTTAATGGCTTCATAGTATTCAGGCTTTTTGAAACAATCAGTGGCACGAAGAAGGCCCGATAGAACAAACGAATTAGTTAGCGCACTATACCAAGGGGGCTGCAAACCCACTCCCTTCGGACGCGGGAAGAAAAAGTCCATTCGCACCCAGTAGACATCGCCATCCCGATCTGTATATTCCATGGCCCGTTCAAACAGTTCATGAAAGAGGCGGCCAGCTTCATCTTTACTCCCCGGATACTTGTGTGCGTAATTACAGAGCGCAATAGAATTATTATAGAATACCAATGATTCAAAGTTCTGTTCGTGTTGGTTGCGATAAATTTCGTTCCAATCAAACGGAAGCCGCAATCCAAGCCTTTTATTATCGAATGTTGGCTCCCACGCCCTTTCAGGCAGCGTTTC
Source organism: Falsochrobactrum shanghaiense (assembly GCF_003149535.1). Taxonomy (GTDB): domain Bacteria; phylum Pseudomonadota; class Alphaproteobacteria; order Rhizobiales; family Rhizobiaceae; genus Brucella; species Brucella shanghaiense. The sequence continues at coordinate 1,885 of NZ_QGDB01000003.1, forward strand.
CCATCCATCTAAGCGAACCTTTTCAATATCGTAGGCAAATTTATGCTGCTTGAATTGTCCAGCTGTAGCTGTCCCAGCCATCCCTATACAAATCGCAAGCGACACAATTATTGATTGAATGCCCAAATTCCACATTTGTAAAATTCCCAACGGTGACCGGCAATCCCCCGTTAATAACGGGATCTGGCAATTTCCACTTGTTTGGAGGCGCCCACTGACATGCTCGAACCCATTAATGTGTATTTTGAGATGCAGTCGCAGGTGCTAGAGTAGATGAAAAAGCAGGAACTCGCCGTAGCTCTTGAGGAAAAAGACCTGCTTTGCGGAGCGCTGAACCTATTTTCAACGAGCCGAAGACGCTCCAATGTGAAGTATCATAGTAGAGACCTTCGCCGTCCATAAACGGCGAGCATCGCCCTTTAGTGCAAGTACCTTGATTGAACGAAAGAAAAGTGCCTCCCGTTTCTTCTGTTAATGCTCGGATCTTTTCATTCGTCGCAGTGGTTATGTCTTGTCGTATCGTTGTCTGTGCTTCACAATGGAGTGAAGGGAGTTTTAGGCGCTTTAAAGAACAATTCCGATCATATTTGCCAAGGCGGGGGATTATCCCAATAACAAACACTTGGTGTCCTCCCATTATAAGCTTTGTAAGTGTTGATGACATTGCAGTGTTAAAGTCTGGCTTATTCAGATAGGCATCCCATTGAGCCGCTATTATAATAGTGTGATACTTGGTAAGAATTGTCCGGACTCTTTCTCCTGACTCTCGGCAACGCTCCTTTACAGTGTCACGAACGAAGTGCTCCGGTATGTCAAGCACTGGCGGGCAGCTTGAATGCGCAATGTTTCTAAATGAAAAACCCAGTTCCTCTGCCGCTTGGGATAAAACGCCGACGTAATGTGCAGCATTAGAATCTCCCCAAAGTAGTGCATCTGGGATGTCGCCATTTATTATGCAGTCCGGATTTGTCAGCATCTTATCGGTAACCAAGTAACTTTGGCATACATACTGTGCACTGAAGGCCGGACGGCTATCTGCGGCGAGGCGCGTCAACTCTGTCTTATATACGGGAGAAAGGGCATAAATACCATATCCGTCTGTTGTAAGGAGCATACTGGATAACGCAATGATACATAATGCCGGGATCGCGGCGATGCGAAGAAAGGCTGCGGATGCGTTGACCCGAAGGTGGCGGAATGGGTTCTCGACCAGATAGTAGCTCATAATTGACAGCAGTAGCATCATGCCGAATAGCGTTAGCTTGGCTGTGAGGTAAGGTTCTCCGAAAGCGTACCAGTAGAAAGACATAATCGGCCAATGCCAAAGGTAGAGAGAATAGGATATGAGGCCGATATAACGGACGGGAGGCAGCATCAAAGGAACCGAAACAAAGTTTCCACGACCAGCACCGCCATACAGCATTAGGGCCGCGCCTATAGTTGGTGGCACTGCATTGATGCCCGGATAAATCATGTCACCGCTAAGCGCAAACAGGCTCCATCCAATCAGTATTGCTCCGAATAAGCTCGATATATTGGCAATCAATGGCGCCGGTTTTAATCCGCGCGCAATAGCGGCGGCAATCAAAGCGCCGGCAAGAAGTTGACCTGCGCGTGAAGGGAGCATGTAGTATGCGAACTCCGTATGCTCAGCGGCGATCAACTGACCCAAAATGAAAGACGCGATCATCGTCACGATAACGAGAACCCAAAATAGGTTCTGTCTTTGCCACCGCATTCCAAAGAGCAATGCGACCGGCCAGAAAAGATAAAACTGCTCTTCGATACCTAGCGACCATAGATGTAGGAGAGGCTGAAGAATGGCAGCGTCGGCAAAGTAGCCTGTGTCCAGAAAAAATGTGAAATATATATTTGCCGACCAAAGCTGCGCAGCGGCGGCTGATTTTGCCAATTCGTTGAGGTCATCGGGAAGCATCACGAACTGCCCGACAAGCAGTGTGGTTGTAATCACAAGAGTTGCGGCAGGGAGGATACGGAGAATGCGCCGCCGGTAAAATTCGCGGAAACTGAACTTACCTGTCTGCATCTGGCGCTGGATGATACTTGTGATCAGAAAACCGCTGATCACAAAAAATATATCGACACCGATAAAACCACCTGGCACCCAATTTGGATCAATATGAAATAAAACGACTGCGAGAACCGCAATCGCTCTTAAGCCGTCAATATCATACCGATAAACCATAAGTGAGCGCCCTTTACCCCCGAATGATTGTCGATAGTTACGGGGGTAGGCGGAAGTCAAGGTTTATTTCAAGATTTGCCCCAGTTTCTCTATTCGGCATGTTTGTGTCAAGCGCTTTCAAGCTTTCCTCTTCTTCGGCAAGTGAAGCCTTTCGCAGGGTCTCGCTTCTCTCTGGGATCGGCACAAGCGGGGCATCGAACTCACCCCATTCATCGTTCCGCAAAGGACGCCTTCCCACTGGCAGGTGGAAGTCAATTACTCGTTGTTAAACGAGTGGGTACGTTTGACCTAATTAAAATTAGCGTGCCCGTTGCATTTGAGGAAACCGGGTCCAGCCAGTTGGCATCAGGAAGTGATTAGCCCGATAGCTCTGCCTAGTCCGCCAGTGGCACCTTCAAACTTATGCGGCAGGAAGATAAAAACTGCGCCCCGAGTAGGCAATTTTCCCAGGTTTGTCAGGTTCTCTGTTGCGATCATTCCCTTGCCGAGCGCTGCCCAGTGAGGAGTATAATCATCTTGCATAAGCCCGATGCCTCTGCCATCAATTCCGATATGCTTAATGCCACGCTCATGCAGCAATTCGATAGCATCAGCACCCGGTGCTGGGTGTGAGCGGTCGTACTTGAAACCTTCCGGGTATGGCCGGAAGTAATTATCCGACCAATCCGTACGGAAAAGCACTATCTCACCTGGGGAAAACTTTCCATTTTCCTTTTCCCAATTCTCTAAAAATACCCGATCAATCACGGGACTCCGTTCAAGGTGGGTTGTTTTCCCTTTTGGAACTGTATCAATAAGAGGTCGTACGTCTACCACGACAGCGGCACCGATCATATCATTCAAGTCGAGTTGATCGATCGTAACAGTTCCAAACTCGGTAGCGTGAGGCAGTCCGCTTTCAATTGAGGGGATCATATGGCAAGGGGCATCGCAGTGGGTCCCAGTATGGTCGTCATGTATTTGTACATATTCAAGAAACTGACCACGTGGCCAAGTGTAATGATTCATCATGAATTGTCCAAAACGCTGACCTTCAGGAGGCGATGAGGGTTGGTTTTCCCCGGTAAGAACCGATAAATCCACGAGCTTAGCGCTTTTGATTAAGGCTAAAAGGGTTTTAGCATCAGGCATAGACTGTGTACCTTGTGTGAGTGGTTGATTGCTCATTAGGATATCTAGGTACAGAAGTTGTCAATGGTTTACGATAAGAAAAAAATTCTATCATGAACGCCTACCGCGCAGTCTTGGCTTTGCCTCTTTTATCGAGGCGCTCGCTTAAAACTTCTCGGAGCACCTGAGCAAGATTGGGTGTTGCGCTTGAGCACATGACAAGTAACTTTGCAGGTTTGTCACCAGCGGCCAGGTAGGCATGCCCCATCGTGCTATCAAAATAAGCGGAATCTCCTGCCTCCAAAACTGTCGGTTCATAAAGCTCTGTTTGGAGTTCTATGCTGCCTTCCAATACATATAGATATTCTTCGCCGACATGAGTCCAGAGTCCATTAATCTCATTAAGCGAATGCGCACGAACTTCAATTATCATCGGAATAATGCGCTTATGAGCAATGTCCGTGCATAAATAAGTATATGTGAAGTGTTCATCACTCATAGTGAGGCCGGATGTCCCACGAGAAACGCTTCGACGACCTGTTAGAGGGCGCAAGCCCCCATTTTTTTCAGTAGATTTTGAAATAAGATCGCCAATTTCAATGCCGAGTCCAGCACATAATTGCAATATTGTTTGGTAAGAAGGTGAAATCAGGTCATTTTCGATTTTTGATAAAGTAGATTTGGAAATACCCGTTTTGGCTGCGACGTCAGCCAAAGTCCAGCCGTGATAGCTGCGCCGCTCGCGCAAAGCTTCGCCGATTGATGGTGCGTTCTTGTCAAATGCCATTATCAATATTCCAAATAGTTTGCGACAGAAAACCTACTCTTACGGTATTTAAGCAGCGTGCACGGGTAGGTCAAATCAAATTCCTCACGTTCCCGTATTGACACAAAGTTTCTTATATGAAACTGTCGTTAACAAATATCCATGCTGTTATAATTTGGAAGATATCTAAATGGGAAAACTCGATAACAAAGTTACATGGGTTACGGGCGCTGGTAGTGGAATTGGAGAGGCTACATCTATTGAATTGGCAGCTTCCGGGGCTACCGTAGTGCTTACCGGTCGACGTTTAGAGCCTCTCAAAAAAGTAGCAGAAAAAATCCAAGCGGCGGGAGGAGACGCCGTCGTAGCTCCTGCTGATTTGACTGATGCTGCCCAGGTGCAATCAATTGTTGACGAAATAGTTTGTCGTTTTTCTAAACTGGATATACTGGTAAATAATGCTGGTGTAAATATTCGCGACAGAAGTACAGATAAACTGACCCCAGAAGGGGTAGATACCTTGATTTCTACTAATTTGTCTGCGGCTTTCTACTGCGTGACTAGTACGCTTCCCGTTTTTCGGAAGCAAGGCGGCGGGTTGATGATACACACTGCCTCATGGTTAGGACGTCACAGTCACAAACTGGCGGGAGCGGCCTATAGCGCGGCAAAACATGCAGTAGTAGCCATGAGCCATGCCGTTAACATGGAAGAGTATTCAAACAATATTCGATCATGTGTTATTTGCCCGGGTGAGGTCGCTACACCAGTGTTGGATAACAGGCCTGTTCCAGTGCCGCAAGAAGAGCGTGATCGGATGCTTCAGCCCCATGATCTTGCTGAAGTCATATCAATGATCTGTAATCTGCCCGACAGAGTTTGCCTTAATGAAATACTGATTAGTCCAACCTGGAATCGGATGTTTCTATCCCAAGAGCAATCAGGTCTGGTCGCAGATCGCCAGCAATAACTCGTTAATATTATAGAGGTTTGCCATGGCAGAAGCGGTAACAACAAGTGATCTCACTCCCAAGCAGCCGCTTTTACAGATGAGAGATATCACAAAGAGGTTCGGGTATATAAAGGCGTTAGATGGTGTCGACCTAGACGTCTATCCCGGTGAGATCCATGCTCTCATGGGCGAGAATGGGGCGGGTAAGTCCACGCTTATGAAAGTGCTTTCCGGAGCCCATAAAGCCACTTCCGGCTCCATTCTGGTGGATGGAGAAAACAAGAAAATTAATGGTCCAAAAGAGGCTAAGTCCCTTGGAATTTCCATTATATACCAAGAGCTTTCGCTGGCTCCCAATTTGAGCGTAGCTGAGAATATGCTTCTTGGCCGCGAATTAACTCGCGCCGGAGTCCTTGACAGGAGCGCGATGCGGGCTGCTTGCGGCAGAATTCTGCAAGAACTTAATGTGAGTTTTCATGTTGATGATAAAGTTCGCAGTTTATCTCTTGCCCAGCAACAACAGGTGGAAATAGCTCGGGCGCTTCTTGCGGACTGTCGAATTCTTGTGATGGATGAGCCGACTACGTCCCTTTCTTCAAAAGAATGTGAGAGCTTGTTTGATCTGATAAAGAAATTGCGTAAGCAAGGGCTGGCAATCATCTACATCAGTCACCGAATGAGCGAAATATATGAACTCAGCGACCGAGTCACTGTACTGCGTGACGGGCGCTATATCGGTTGCATTTTACGCGATGAGCTATCTGAAGAACGTCTAGTGCGGATGATGGTGGGACGCGACGTTTCCAGTTTTTATCAAAAAGACCGTAGTGCCTCGCATAAAGCCGTTCAAAAGCTTTTGACCGTTTCAAATATGTCCGATGCTCGAAAAGTTAAGGGCGTGTCGTTCGATTTGTTTGAAGGCGAAATATTAGGCGTAGCAGGTATTGTCGGTGCGGGGAGAACTGAGTTAGCGCGATTGATTTACGGAGCGGATCGTAAACACACTGGTTCTCTGACGCTTGGCGGCAAGCTTGTCGAAGTTGCCAGTCCCCAAGATGCGATCGCAGCGGGTATTGTGTATTTGACAGAAGATCGAAAGCAGGAAGGTCTGTTTCTCGATATGAGTGTCGATCAGAATATCAATATCGCAGTAATGGAATTTGACTGTCATTTCTTCGGCGTTCTCGATTCTCGCAAGGGAAAAGCAAGAACAGCCTCTGCAATTGAAGATATGAAAATTGCTGTATCTGACGCGCTCGTTAATGTTGGATCTTTATCTGGCGGAAACCAGCAAAAAGTCCTTCTAGCACGCCTGCTCCAAACCAATCCCAAGATTCTAATCTTAGACGAGCCTACACGAGGCGTGGATATTGGCGCAAAATCAGAAATTTATCGGATCATCGAAACTTTAGCTGCATCGGGCACCGGGGTCATCGTCATTTCAAGCGAGTTACCTGAGTTGGTGGGGATTTGCGATCGGGTTCTCATTATGCGTGAAGGCGCAATTGCAGGCGAGGTAGGTGGGACTACCGGTGTTGCCATTGATCCAGAGATTATTATTGCAAAAGCTACCGGTGCCACGCGGCAGCAGATAACACACTAAAAGGGAACAGTCTTATGACAATGACTGCAAGGGGTCAGGACCCAGGGACACGTCACAAGCGGAATTTGAAATCGTCATTCTATGCTCTGGGCATGCTACCGGTATTGATTCTGATAGGCATTATGTTCCAGTTTCTAAGCGGCTATGCCGAAGCTGGGAGTTTTGCGGAAGCATGGTCGGCAGGACGGTTTCTGACTGCTCAAAACCTGTCAATTGTCGCTCAGCAGGCTTCAATTAATACAGTTCTGGCCGCTGGCATGACCTTCGTAATCTTAACCGGTGGTATTGATCTATCGGTTGGCTCAATTCTGGCGGCTTCAGCGATGGTGGCGGTAATCGCTTCGCTGTTACCGGATGGCTACGGCTATCTAGGAATTCCAGCTGGAATTTTGTTGGGCACGTTGCTCGGTTTAGTCAATGGCTCCTTGATCGCATTCGGAAAACTTCCTCCTTTTATCGTTACGTTGGGAACTCTAACTGCGGTACGTGGACTGGCCCGTCTTCTTGGAGATGATAAGACTGTTTTTAATCCGGATCTGCCATTTGCATTTATAAATGGTACGGCATTCTTCGGTATCTCATGGCTCACATTAATCGCAGTCACTGTGATCCTTTTCTCTTGGTTTATTTTGAGGTTCACTGCTCTCGGTGTGCGAATTTATGCTGTTGGTGGTAACGAAATTGCCGCCCGACTTTCCGGCATAAAAGTGTGGAGCGTACTCCTTTTCGTTTACGTGGTTTCAGGTTTTCTGGCTGGACTTGGCGGCGTCATGTCATCAACGCGCCTGCTTGCAGCAAATGGATTACAACTGGGTCAAGCCTATGAACTAGATGCCATTGCTGCCGTAATCCTCGGAGGAACCAGCTTCGTCGGGGGGGTGGGTACGATATGGGGCACTCTCATTGGAGCGCTGATTATCGCTGTCTTGTCCAATGGGCTTATCCTCACAGGGGTCTCTGACGTTTGGCAGTTTATTATTAAGGGTGGAGTCATCGTAGGAGCAGTTGCTCTTGACCGATATCGCCTCAAAGGTTCCGTCCGGACCTAAGAGAGCTTGTTCAGGCGGAATGTCGGCGGTCGCTCTGAACTAATCATCGTGCCGACCTCGAAGGGAACACAAAATGAAAAGAATACTGTCGACCGCAGCATCAATTTTGCTTTTGTGCACGTCAATGTCCTCAGCAGCAGAATTGAAATCCATAGGAATCTCTCTAGCCTCCCTAGGAAATCCCTTTTTTGTTGCCCTGGCCAGCGGAGCTGAGGCGGAGGCGAAAAAAATCAGCCCCGACGTAAAAGTAATAACCGTTGGTTTCGAGCAGGATCTCAACAAGCAGGTCGATCAGATTGATAATTTCATTGCTGCGGGTGTGCAGATGATAATGCTCAATCCAGGGGATCCTAACGCACTCGCTCCAGCAATTCAGAAAGCAAAGGATGCTGGTATAGTCGTTGTATCTGTAGACACCGCAGCTAAAGGTGCAGATCTAACTGTAACGACGAATAACCATCAGGCAGGAGAGATAGCTTGTCAGTTCATTGTCGATAAGCTGAATGGCCAAGGCGATGTGATTATCCAGAACGGCCCACAAAATTCTGCCATCATTGACAGAGTTGAGGGCTGCAAATCGGTATTTGAGGCAAATCCTGGTATCAAAGTTCTCTCTGACGATCAAAATGGTAAGAGTTCGCGAGATGGCGGGCTTGAAGTAATGCAATCGCAGCTTACCCGCTTTCCAAAGATTGATGCGGTTTTCGCTGTTGCAGATCCACAAGCCATTGGTAGCAGCCTTGCAATGAAACAGCTAAATCGTGAAGGGATTATTATAACTTCAGTTGATGGCGCGCCAGATATCGAATCTGAACTAAAAAATCCAAATAATCCTTCGATTCAGGCAACAGCCAGCCAAGACCCTTATATGATGGCTCGAACCGCTGTCGAGCTTGGATATAAGGCACTGAACGGCGAGAAGTCTGAAAACCCCATTGTTTTGCTGGATTCAAAGCTAGTTACCCGTGACAATATTGAAGAATACCAGGGGTGGGAAGCTCAGCGTGATTAATTGAAGAAAGTGGCCTCGAAATCTTCGGGGCCATGCTCTTAGTCGATATAGCAGCGTTCTGGCTGCATCAGACAATGGCCTTTCGGGGTGCTCAGCAGCGGCCCGGATTAGGATTGGCGTTCAACAGCTATCGCTTGGATTGCGAGTGCTTGGGCTGATCGGTTGACGCCGTGCGCCAAGTGTAGCACAAACCTATGACACATTTGGCGAATGTGAAAAAATGATTTATTGAAATCATTGAGGAATTTGGCTTGGCTGGGAATCCAGGCACTGCAGTCCAACCTTGTTGAATTGGAGCCATGGTTTCAGCGGCATTGAAAAATCATGGCCGAGACCTTTTCCAGCGAATGAAATCGGATTGGCGCTGAATTTCCATATGCCAGATTTATCCAAGAGCGATCACGCATCGAAACCGGATTGATTTGCCAAATTTACGTCATTGAGCGCTAATATGGAGTTTTAAGCTGGACAATCATCGAGGCTTCGTACCAAGCAGCCTCGATAGGTTTCGAGACTGCTTGAGACCTGATTTTCAGGCATGTTTGGGTTTTATCAGGCAGGCGCGCTGTCAGCGCGCGAGGTTAGCTGCCCGCAGATAATTTACCGAAGGCAATATCGCCTTTTTGTCGCGTAATTCGAGAATGAGACGCGGATTGCTTTCCAGTTCGGCCAAGGCTGTGAAAACCGACTCCCAGTGGATATTGCCTTTGCCGATTTCCCAATGGCGATCCGCATAGCCGTCTGCATCCTGCAGGTGAACATGCTGCAAGCGATTGCCGGCTGCACGGACAAAATAATCGACCGGGCAGGCATTCAGCGAGCCATGCGTAAACTGGGCATGGCCAGTATCGATCGATATGGCGACCGCGGGTGACTGGAAACTGTCGGCAAGCAGGCAGCGGGCTTCGGGATCAATATCTTCGATATTCTCCACGACCAGGGTACAGCCGATATTTTCGGCGTATTTGACGACGGGTGCCAAAGTATCGTGCGCATATTCGATGATCTGCGTCGAACTGGCCGGAACATTGCCGATATTGTTATTATACCAGAAATTATAGGGGCTATGGATGACCATCTGCGTGGCACCCATATATTCGCAGACTTTCAAGCCCTGCAGGTAGCGCTCGGTGACAATCTTGCGAATATCCGCATCGGGATTGGAAAAATTGAGGCCCCAGAATGGTCCATGGATACCCAGACGGCCTCTGTAGCCTTCCAGCAAAGTTTTGATGCGGCTGGCCGGGGTTTTCCAGTCTCCCTTCAAAAGCGAAACATCGATGAAGTCCTGAATTTCAAGATCGCGATGTTCGCCTATGATGAATTCAAGATTTTCTTCGAGAATATCCAATGGCATCGCCGCGCCGAGAAGAGGCAAATCAGTCACTGTTATTTCCTTTGTTATATCAGAGGATTGTTGTCAGCCGTTCGTTGCGGGCCTCGATAACCAGATCCGGACTGTCGGAGGTGATATAGGGAATATCGCGGTCCATCCAGCGGTCGATCAGCTCGCGGTCATTGAGTGTCCAGACACCGAGGCGGTCCTTGGGGAAAAGGCTGAGGATGCGGTCGAATTCGGCTTCAAAAAGGACGTGGTGAACGCCAACGAAGCGAACCAGCGGTTCGACCGTGCGAAAGAAATGTTCAAGCCCGCCATTGCGCTCGACCCATTCGGTATTCAGGGACATCAGCCGTTCGATGGCCGGCGCGACCTCCGCGCAGCGTTCGACGACGCTGCGGTCGAATGAATGGAGCACGACGCGCTCAGCAATGTTGCGGGCTTCGATGATTTCGACCGTCTTTTCCACCAGGTCCTCATAGGGCTTGCCGTCAGGGCCGGATTTCAACTCCACATAAAGTTTCAGGTCGGGCCGGACCTCCAATACATTGAGCACCTCTTCAAAGGTCGGAATATGATCGCTCGTGATATTGCCATTTTCGTCTTTCAGACGAATTGACCGGCGTGCGGTGTCGTCGAGATCGCAGACATTGCCACTGCCGGTCGTGGTGCGGTCGAGCGTTGCGTCATGGATTACGAGGATCTGGCCGGAATTGGTCAGGTGAAGGTCGAATTCCACCCCCTCGACGGCAAGTGCAAGCACGTTGCGAAAGCCGGTCAGCGAATTTTCGGCCCAGAGATTGCGCGCACCGCGATGCGCCATGATTTTCAACATCCGATTATTTCCTATTGAACAGTAGGGTCCAGCTTGTCGCGAAGCCAGTCGCCAAGCAGTGAGATCGAAAGGGTCGTCAGTACAATGATCAGGGATGGAGCGAGCATGATCCAGGGCGCTTGGGTGAGATATTCCCTGGCGAAACCCACCATATTGCCGAGTGAAGTCTCGGGAGGCTGGACGCCAAGCCCGAGGAACGAAAGACCCGATTCCATCAAAATTATTTCTGGAAATGTCAGCGTCATGGAGACGATCAATGTCGAGGCTACATTGGGCAGGATGTGATGGAAATAGACACGAAGCGGCGTCGCTCCCAATTGGATGACCGCACTGGCATAGCCCTGGGCGCTGGCGGAGATAGCGAGGCCGCGCGCAATACGGGCATAGCGCTCCCAGCCATAAAAACCCATCAGGCCGACGAGCAGGGGCATGGAATTTCCAAAAAAGGCCAATACTGACAAAGCGAGAATCATGAAGGGCAGGGCGGCCTGGAAATCGGCCAGCATCAACACGGCATGTTCGACCCAGCCGCGAAACCGCGCCGCGAGAAAGCCGAGCATCGTCCCGAAAACAGCGGACAGAATGGTGGCCCCGAAGGCGATTACCAGCGAAACCCTGATCGACTGAATAAGCCGGGAATAAACGTCGCGTCCCAATTCGTCGGTGCCCAGCCAATGGCCGGGTGTGCCGATTGGCACCAGTCGCGCGCTCAGATCCATTTTTGTGATGGGGTAGGGGCGCAGGAAATCGGCAAAAAATACGACGAACACCATAAAGCCAAGCCAGAGCGTGGCGAAAATGATGCTGGCGGGCATCATGGAACGCAGGCGCCGGATGAATGCGGGCGCTTTGATCATGCCGCTATGGTGAATTGCTGTGTCCGACATTGATCGGCCCTTTATTTGTTCTTACGCATTATCGAAATCGAAGATGAATCCGGTGCAGCACATTTTGAAGCGAGCGAGAGCATGTTTCGATCAGATCGACGCGCCAGGTTTTGTTTAATGCGCAGCCTTGGTCCGCAGGCGGGGGTCGAGGACGCCATAGAGGACATCGACTGTGAGATTTGCAATCACCATGCAGCTTGCGATCATGAGCAGCAGGCATTGCACAACGGCAAGATCGCGATTGGCGACGGAAACAACCAGCAGGCGGCCCACGCCGGGCCAAGAGAATATCGATTCAACAACCACCGCACCTGCGATCAATGCGCCGACCATAAAGCCGGCAATAGTCACGATCGGCACGGATGCATTGGGAAGAGCGTGTTTCCAGACGACATTATGCCAGCGAACGCCTTTGGCAGAGGCAGTCCGGATATAGGGCTGGCCGAGAACCTCGATCATGGCCGAGCGTGAAAAGCGGGCAAGAATAGCTGTGCCGCCAATGGCGATGGTTAGGGTGGGAAGGATGCCATGTATCCAGGTGTCGCTGCCGCCTGAAGGCAGTATGCCAAGCTGGATCGAGAAGATCAGGACCAGCACCAGCCCAAGGACAAAGGACGGCACTGTAAACCCAAGAATAGACAGGGTGATGACGCCACGATCTGCAAAACCCTGCCTGTGCAGCGCTGCATAGACGCCAGCAGGAATGCCCAGACAAAGTTTGATGATAAGGGCAGGGATCGTGATTTGCAGCGTCGCGGGAACACGCTGGAGCACCAGGTCGAGGGCAGGGGCCTTGTCGCGCATGGAGATGCCGAAATCAAAGGTCAGCACACCCTTGAGATAGGAGAGATATTGCAGCCATATTGGATCATCCAGACCCCATGCCTTGCGAAATGCATCGACAGATTCCTGAGGCGCATCGGGCCCGAGCATGATCTGCGCCGGATCGCCCGACATGCGCAGGACGACAAAGGCGAAGGTCATCACGAGAAATACGGTGACGAGCGCGCGAAGCAGCCGAGATCCGATATATGTCAACATTTATGCATTCTCACGCTGCATTCAGTTCTGGTTCTACAAGATGGCAGGCGGTGTGCCGGTCATATCCGGAAAGCTCCAGTTCAGGCATCGAGTCTGGGCATTGCAGGCCAGCGATCGGGCAGCGCGGATGAAATACGCAGCCTGAGGGCCGGTTGGCCGGGTTAGGCGGTTCGCCCTTCAAAATCAGCCGCCGGGTAAGCTTTTCCCCCGGTATGGGGACTGATGAGACCAGCGCTTTGGTGTAGGGATGCATAGGCGTGTCGAAAATAACGTCCGAGCCTGCTTCCTCGACGATCTTGCCCAGATACATGACGGCGACCCGGTCGCAGATGTTGCGGACCACCTTGAGGTCGTGGCTGATGAAGATCATGGCGATGCCATGCCGTTCCTGCAAATCACGCAGAAGATTGACAACCTGCGCCTGGATTGAAACGTCCAGTGCAGATACGGGTTCGTCGCAGACGAGAAGCCGCGGGCTTGTCGCAAGCGCGCGGGCGATAATCACACGCTGGCGCTGGCCGCCGGAAAGTTCGTGGGGATAACGCTCGGCCTGATCGCGCCGCAGGCCGACGGACTCCATCAGTTCAGCGATACGATCCTTGAGGTCGGTGCCGGCTGCAAGCCCGTGAATCTCCAGAGGCTCTCCGATCTGGCGGGCAATGGTCAGGCGGCGATCCAGAGCAGCCAGCGGGTCCTGAAAGACCAGTTGCATCTGCGCGCGCAGTTTTCGCCACTCCTGTGTATTGCGACGCGGCAATGGCTTCCCGTCGAAAAGCACCTCGCCTTCCGTCGCGTCATCAATACCGAGCAGCATGCGGCCGAGAGTGGATTTACCGCAGCCCGATTCTCCGACGATGCCAAGTGTTTCACCAGACCGAATATGGAGGCTTACGCCATCGACGGCTTTGACCGGCGTACCCTTCCTGAACAGGCCGTGGCTCGAATAGACCCGCACCAGATCGCGTGCTTCAAGCAATGCGTTCATGCCGGAATTCCTTCCACGCGGTTCGTCCTGACGCCGTTGTCCGCCGGGAGGGAAGGGGAAGGGGTATAAGGCTGAAAACAGGCGACTTCGCGTGAATGGTGCATTTTCAAAAGAGGGCTGTCAGTTTCGCATTCATCATTGGCGCGCGGGCAACGAGGAGCAAAGGCGCAGCCTTGCGGAAGATTGCGCGGATCAGGCACGGTGCCCGGAATCGCATTGAGCCTTTCGCGTCCGCCATCAAGCCGTGGAATGGCATCGAACAGACCGCGCGTATAAGGGTGTGCAGGGGTTTCGAAAAGTTCAGTCGTTGGCGCAGCTTCCACGATGCGCCCGGCATACATCACGCAGACGCGTTCGCAAACCTGGCTGACCGCACCCAGATCATGGCTGATGAAGACGATGGCCATGCCCGTTTCGCGACGTATCTGATCCAGAAGATCAAGAATCTGGGCCTGGATGGTGACGTCGAGTGCCGTTGTAGGCTCATCGGCGATGAGCACGTCGGGCTGCCCTGCCAATGCGATGGCGATCATCAGACGCTGGCACTGCCCGCCTGAAAATTCATGAGGATAGAGATCGAACCTGCGGGCTGCATCGGGAATGCCGACGCGCTCCATCAGTTTGATGCCTTCGTCGCGCGCGGCCTTGTCTTTTAAACCGCGATGCAAGCCAAGAGATTCGACGATCTGTGCGCCGACTTTCTTGACCGGATTGAGCGATGAACCCGGATCCTGAAAAATCATGGCGATGCGGCTGCCGCGAACGCTTTCCTTGGCGCTGCGGGATGAACCGACGAGCTCTTCGCCGTCTATCTGGACTGAACCGGACACCGATGCCTTGCCGGGCAGGAGACCGAGTGCTGCCAGCCATGTTACTGATTTGCCGCAGCCCGATTCACCGACAAGCCCCAAGGTTTCGCCACGGCTGACATCAAGATCAATACCGTGCAGGACCTGCACGCCGCTAAAAGAGACTTTCAAGTCCCGAATGGAGACGAAAGACATCGTCTACGCCTTTCAAGGGCTTTGTATGCATCATCCGAACCGGATAATTATTTCGGTGAATGCAGATGCTGGAAAGGCTGGCGCATAAAGCGCCAGCCAGATTTGCGGATTAGCTGTTCCAGTTGGGGGTGCGGAAATCCATGGCGAAGGCAGGCGCGGCCTTCCACTTGAGTTCCTTCTTCATGCCGGTGAAGACGGCATTCTGGTGCAGGATATTGTAAACGGGGTCTTCACGCTCGCAGATTTCCAGCATGCGCTTGAATGCCTTCTTGCGCTCTGCCGGATCAGTCGAGGTTTCCATGACAACGGACAGCTTGTTGACCTCGTCGTTCGACCAGTCCTTTTTCTGCTGTACTTCACCATTGGGGCCGAACTGAACGACCATCGGGGTGATAGGATCGTTGATGTTATTGGATGCCGACCAGTCGCGCACGCCCTTGGTGCCTGCGGGATCGTGAATCTGCGCCCAGTTTTCCTTCATCTCGATCTCGACGTTGAGGCCGACCTGCTTCCACATCTCGACCAGAACCTGAGCCGTGGTGGTCTGGTTTGTGTAGTAGTTGTTCAGCAGACGATAAGGGATGGCATCACCCTTATAATTTGCCTGCTTGAGCAGCTCGCGAGCAAGCTCCGGGTCGAACTGCGGCGGGGCCCAGTCATCAACAAACATGCCCGAAGCGGCATAGCTGTCGAACTGAAGCCCTGCCGGAATCTCCGTCTGCCCGGCCCAGAGCGCATCGACGATTGCCTTCCGGTCAATCGAATGCGTCATTGCGCGCCGCACCAGCGGATTGCTCAGGATTTCGTTTTCTGTGTTGAAAACGGTGATGCGGTGGTTCCAGATGGTCGAGCTCTGAACTTCAAGGCCCGGATTGCTGGTTACGGTGCCGATTTGATCCGGCGGCAGGTCGCAGGCAAAATCATACTGGCCGGAAATCAGGCCGTTGACGCGGCTTGCAACTTCCGGAACCTCGACAAAGCGAATCTGCTGAAGGGGCGGACGTCCGGCCCAGTAGTCGTCATGGGCTTCGAGCACCAGTTCGACGTCGGGCTTGTATTCGACAACCTTGTAAGGGCCGGTCGTAACAGGCTTGCGCGCCCATTCCGTATAGGACTTGGCTTCGTCCCATGCGCGCTTGTTGGCGATCTGCGAACCAAATGCATAAAGACGGCCTTCGAGGGTGACGTCCGGCGTGGCGTTGTGGAAGCGCACCGTATATTTGTCGACGGCTTCGACGCCGCGCAGGGCAGGCCAAAGGCGACGGGCGATGCCCGGAACCGATGCCGGCAGTTCCTTTTCCGTCTGAGGCTTGAAATTTTCCGCATAAAGCGTCTTGCCGCCCGCTGGTTCGGTTCCGGCGAACAGGCGCTCGTCGGAGAAGGAGAAGACAACGTCGTCGGCTGTCACTTCATCGCCATTGTGGAACTTGACGCCCTGACGCAGCGTGAGCTCGATCGTTTTGTCGTCGAGGCGTTTCCACTCGGTAGCAAGACCGGGAACCGGGCCCTGATTGCCCATCCAGTCACGCAAAATCAGGCCTTCCCAGAGATTGGGGAAGAAGACGCGCTCACCCACGTTGGACTGTTCATTCCAGATGTCGAGCGTATTGTTGTTCGTGATCTTCTGAACAGCGATCGTGATGGAAGGGCGCTGATTGGCGCGAACAATTCCCGGCATGAACAAGGTGCCGGCTGTGGCGCCCATCAGGCCAAGTGCGTGGCGACGGTTTATAAGCATATCCTACCCCGAAAATAGCGGCACCAAAATGCTGGTGACCGATTTGAGACTGATCGGGGAGTAAACTTGTAATGTAACAGTATCTTCACCGTTTATTGAAAATTTTATAACGGCTTTGTGGATAGGTATCGCGGTATCTTGTGCTGGATATTCCGCGATTGAACCGTTTCCCGCTGGTTTCGACGGCTGACAAACAAACAAGACGCGCTCGATGTTAATGAGTGCGAATTATCGAAGTAAGTATTTGCGGTAAAAGAGAAAATGGTGGGTGATGTAGGGATCGAACCTACGACCCGCTGATTAAGAGTCAGCTGCTCTACCAACTGAGCTAATCACCCACTCGCTCGGCCGGGGCAGCGTCCCCGGTGAGGTGAGCGGTTCTATAACGGCCTCTTTGCAACCTGTCCAGCCTGTAATCGCAAAAAATACAAAAAAGTGCATCGGCCTTTATTATTAGCTGGATAAATGCTGCCTTGGGACCGGAATGCAGGCAGGATGTTGGTGTATTGCACCGCTTTTTGGATCGACCTGCGGTGTGCTGCACCGCTTTTGGGACCGAATAGTGAATCAATTTTCGTGGTGGCGTTGTATTCAGCCACCTCAAATTCCATATGTTCAGCGTTCGATTTCTTTATGCACAGGGCGCAGCAACCGCCAGGCAGCCTTTTGCTTCGATCAAGGCTCTGCGAATTGGTGGCTCTGGGTGCTTTAAATGTCACGGCTCTGTCATCAATTATTGATGCTTGTTTGTGATGATCGGGCATATAAATGACGTGATCGGCAATTATAGCATTTGCCAATCAAGAATATGGTGTAAGTGCTTAGCACATGCAGACGGGGGTTCATGCACCGGGTTATCCTCGTTTCCCAAAATATGAAGCGAGACCGGGCGGGTAACTTCAGAGTCCGGTTCGCGGCAGTTTGAGGACGGAATGGAAAGCATAATTAGCGATCTTGGACAGTTCATCTCCGATCATCGGACATGGGCCGGTCCTATCGTCGGTGTGATCGCCTTTGGCGAATCTCTCGCTATCATTGGAATGTTCATTCCCGCAACGCCCATCATGATCGCCATCGGAGGACTGGTGGGCGCAGGCATTGTCGAGCCGGTTCCGGTCATAATCGGCGCGATCATCGGTGCCGTGATCGGCGATATTATTTCCTATTTTCTCGGCTGGTGGCTTGGCCGCAACATTATCCACAAATGGCCGCTCAACAAGCATCGAAGCGGTGTGGCGCGCGCGCGGCTGCTGTTTCGGCGTTACGGCTTCATGGCCGTTTTCCTGGGGCGCTTTTTCGGACCTGTGCGCTGCACGGTCCCGATGGTGGCGGGCATGATGTCGATGGACCAGACGCGATTCCAGACAGCGAATGTGCTTTCGGCAATGGTCTGGGCACCGGTGATGTTCCTGCCGGGCTGGCTTGCGGGCCGTGGCGCCGGCATTTTTGCCCATATGGATGGCGATCACATGTTCTGGTTTGCCATCGGTATCACAGTCGCGACCATTATCGTTACGGTGATCGGTGTGCGGTTCTTCAAGGCGCGCCCGCGCCGCGAACGCAAGCGTCGGGTTCATGTTTCTCCGGCTGAATAGATCAACAGTCTTGCGCAAGCGCCTTGTGTCTGCAAATAATAACGAAGCACCAAGTGTTTGATGGCAATACGGTACGCGATGCGGGAAAATCACCTCTATCGTGCCAATTTGAAAGGTTGATCGCGCTTTATGCCCGACGACAGTTCTGACGATTCGTCTTCGCGAAGTCCCGCTCCCTTACCGGGAGCCACGGGATTAACCGATATTGCATGTTTTCCGCCGGACGTAGTTCCTTTTGGCCGGACCGTATCTTTGCGGCTTCGGAAGAAGTGCCTGCGCGGCGATTTTGCCGTTTTTATTTCTTCTGATCGATAGGAGCCGACATATCATGGATTGGTCCATGGACTGGATTGCCGACCCCAATGCCTGGATAGGACTGGTGACATTGGTGGTGCTTGAGATTGTTCTCGGCATCGACAATCTCGTCTTTATCGCGATTTTGGCGGACAAGCTTCCGCCCCAGCAGCGTAATCGCGCCCGCATAGTCGGCTTGACGCTGGCGCTCCTGATGCGGCTGGTGCTGCTTGCCTCCATCTCCTGGATCGTGACGCTGCGCGCCCCGCTGATAACTGTATTGGGGCTTTCCTTCTCGGGACGCGACATCATCATGTTGCTTGGCGGTCTGTTTCTGCTCGCCAAGGGCACGATGGAGCTGCATGAGCGCCTCGAAGGCGCGCACGATACCAAGGGCGCGCGTGTTGTGCATGCGGTTTTCTGGCAGGTCATCGTCCAGATCGTGGTTCTGGATGCGGTCTTCTCGCTCGATAGCGTCATTACGGCTGTGGGCATGGTGCAGCATCTTCCGGTCATGATGATTGCAGTCATCATTGCGGTCGGCGTCATGATGCTCGCGTCCAGGCCGCTGATGGATTTTGTCAACAAGCATCCGACCGTGGTGATCCTCTGCCTTGGCTTCCTGATGATGATCGGTTTCAGTCTGATCGTAGAGGGCTTCGGGTTCCATATTCCAAAGGGCTATCTCTACGCGGCTATCGGCTTCTCGGTGCTTATCGAGGCTGCAAATCAGGTGGGAAGGCGCAATCGGGAAAAGCTCGTTACCACCAATGATCTGCGCGAGCGTACGGCAGGAGCGGTTTTACGCCTGCTGGGCGGCGGACGCAGCGAGGATCCGCTTTCGGATACGGTTGACGTCATTGCCCAGCAGACGGCGGCCAATGACGTGTTTTTACCGGAAGAAAAGGAAATGATCCGCGGCGTTCTGGATCTCGCAGAGCGTCCTGTTCGCTCGATCATGTCGCCGCGTAATGAAATCGAGTGGCTGGACCTGGATGAAGACGAAGAGGAAATCCATCAGGCGATTCGAGAATTGTCGCATTCACGCGTGATCGTCGCGCGGCGTCAGGTGGATGAGTTTACCGGCGTGGCCCCGGTCAAGGATTTGCTGCTTTATATGAGCGACGGCAAGCCCATCGACTGGGAGCGCGTCATCAAACAGCCGCTGGTCGTACACGAGAATGCCAATGTGCTGCGCGTTATGGAGCAATTGCGTGTGTCTCCCATCCAGCTGGCGGTGGTCGTGGATGAGCATGGTTCCTTTGAAGGTGTCGTAACGCCTACGGATGTGCTTGAAGCCATAGCCGGTGAATTCCCCGATGAGGACGAAGAAGCCGCAGTCGCGGAATCAGACGGAGAGGGCGGCTATATCGTCGATGGTTTTGCCGATATTCGTCGATTGAGTGGGCTGTTGCGCCGTGATCTGGTGGATGATGGCGACCGCTACACGACGCTTGCGGGCTATATGCTTTGGCATCTGGGCCATTTGCCCGTGGGTGGCGAAAGTTTTGTTGCGGACGATTTCGAATTCCGAATCGAGACGATGGATGGTCGTCATATCGAGAAAGTGCGGATCAGACCCATATCGGATGATGAGGTGTAAATTAGCGGCATGAGCCGATGCGTGAGGAAAAATCCTCACGCATTATCCGCGCGTCTGGCTGCTCCATCGTCTTGCTGGTGATGTTTTAACAAAATATTTCACCCTGCAATCTCCGATAGGTTTAGTCGGATATTGACAAAAGCTGCAAAGCCTTCAAAATTAACCTGTCATTCACCATGTGGTAAAATGCAATGAGGAATGGCAGGCGCGATCAGGAGGCGGTGCATGCGTAATCTGCGTTTCTATACCCAAGGCATGAAAAAGCTATTGCGCTCCGCAACGGCCTGGCTTGAGCATCCCTGGACCGGGATGAAACTGAATGCTGAGGAAATCGCAGAACGGCGCCGCAACAGGCTGGAGCGGGGCGAGCATAATTTTCTCTGGTGCTGGCAGCATCGTGGTTTCTGGTAAGAGGCCCGGCAGCCTATCTGTTCATAAATAGGGTGTCTCGAAAAGGACCGATTGGTCGCTCGGGATGCTGCTACGCATTTTTGCTGTAAATATTTCATCTATTTGTTTTTGTCGCATTTTCCGGACACAAAACCGCTACGCACTTTTGTTGGAAATGCTTTATTTCCGCTTCTCGTTCCATCGCAGGACGAATTGCGATCTCTCGAAAACGAGAACCACGATCAGCGAGATTGCGAAGGGTATCAGCAGATAGAGCAGGCGGAAAACGATCAGCGCCGCCAATACGTCGGCCTGATCCATATCGGGTAATCCGGTGAGGAAAACCAGTTCGAGGACGCCCAGTCCGCCCGGTGCATGCGAGATCAATGCTGCCGAAAACGACACAAGAAAAATGCCCAGAATAATCAGAAAACCCGGATTTCCGGCTTCTGGAAGTGCAAAATAGATGATGCCGGCTGCTCCGATCAGTTCGAGCGGGGCGACAATCAATTGCTGGGAAACGACCGTCAGGCGAGGGTATTCCAGACGGAACCTGCCGATCTGCAAGGGACGCAATTGCAGCCAGCTTCCGAATATATAAAGCAGTATGAAGGCCAGCATCACCAGCGCAATGCCGATAGAAATTGCCGGTGTCAGCTCTTCGTTGAAGCGCATGAGGATATGCGGTTCCAAGAGAAGAACGAGGCTGGATGTGATGATGACGCCGATGACAAAGGTGAAAGAGCAGAAGGCAATGAGGACGGCAATTTCACTGCCGGGCATACCCTGGGATGAATAGGCCCGGTATCGCACCACAGCGCCCGAAACGACCGAAGCACCGATATTGTGGGACAGCGCATAGGTGGTGAAGGAGCAGAGCGCGATAAAGAGCCAGGATATTTTGCGGCGCAGATGAAGCAGTGCAATGCGATCATAGCCTGCGAGCGAACTATAGGCGAGAATTGCGGAAGCGGACGCCAGGAGCCAATGGGAAAATCGGATTGCGTAAAGACTATCTATGACATCATCTATCGAAATGCTGCGCAATTCGCGATAGAGAAGCCAAGCTGAAATGCCGACAGCGCAAATGCCCACGATCGGCCAGATATAATCCTTGGCTTTCATTAACGGCTCACCGCACTTTCATTCCGCATATGCTGCGCGCGGGCTTCATCCATAATGGCTCTTTCCGTAGTTTGAACACCTCGTTGGGAGTGGCGAGCAGCTCCGCGTCCTGATGCCGTCCGGGATTCGTCTTTGTCATATTTTCGCATCTGTAGCCTGAGCTGCAATAGGCTGGATGACAAATTCTTTCAATGCGACACAAATCTTGGGCGAAATTTGGTTTGCGCGAAAAAGAGATGCCGCTTTTGCGGCCTGTTCCGTTTTATCCGGCAGATGGGAATGGCAATGATGAAAAAGCCGGGCAAGTTTTATCTTGCCCGGCTTGAAGGTTACTTCTGGGGAACAGCCGTTTCCTCGGCTTCTTTATGCGCATCTTTGCGATGCTGCCACCAATCTCCGAGCAGAAGGAGAATCGGTGCTGCAATGAAGATCGACGAGGAGGTGGCGATCACGATGCCGAACAGCATGGGCACAGCAAAATTGTGCACGGCGCTGCCGCCCCAGATCGCCATCGGCAGCATACACAGGAAGGTCGTAAGCGATGTGTAGACACAGCGCACGAGCACCTGATTGATACTCATATCGATGATTTCCCGCAGCGATTTGGACTTATAAAGCCGCATGTTTTCACGCATGCGGTCATAGACCACAACCTTATCGTTTACCGAGTAGCCGATTGCGGTCAGAAGGGCTGCGATTGCGGTCAGGTTGAAATCGAGCTGTAACAAGGCAAAGAAACCGACCATCTTCGTCGTGTCGAGGATGAGTGTGACAATCGCACCCATGGCGAAGAACCACTCGAAGCGCCACCAGAGATAGGCCGTCATGCCCAGTGCGGAAAGCACGACCGCAATAAAGCCGTTGCGGGCCAGTTCTCCGGAAACCTTGGGGCCGACAACTTCGGTCCGTTCGATTTTCACGCCCGGATCGACTTCGGTTACGGCGTCGCGCATCTTGGCGACGGCTATGGATTGCGCTTCCTCGCCGCCCTCCTGCCGCTGGATGCGGATCAGCACCTGACTGGGGCTGCCCGCAGTCTGGAGAGCAACCTCACCCAGTTCGAGCGAACCAAGCTTCTGGCGCAATTGTGCCAGATCGGCGGGTTGCGACGTGCTGATTTCCGCCTGAATACCGCCCATGAAGTCGATGCCGTAATTCAGGCCGGGCTTGAAGAACAGGAAGATCGAGGCGATCGACAGCACGATGGAAACACCGATGCCGAAGAAACGCGCATTCATGAAGCTGATATTCGTCTTTTCCGGCACGAATTTCAGGAATGGCTCAATATGAAGAACCTTGAGCTTACGCTTGCGAACAAACCATGCCATGGCCATGCGAACGAGCGTCACATCGGTGAACATGGAAATGGCGATGCCGAGCATCATGGTGATGGCGAAGCCGCGCACCGGCCCCGTACCGAACATGAACAGCAGCAGGGTCGAGATCATCGATGTCACATTGGCATCGACGATGGTCGCAAAAGCCGCGTGGAAGCCTTTGTCGAGGGCCGCCATGGCACCCAGCCCCTTGCGGGTCTCTTCCCGTATTCGTTCGTTAATGAGAATATTCGCATCTACCGCGATGCCGATGCCCAGAATGATACCTGCGATGCCCGGCAAGGTAAGCGTTGCTCCAATAAGGCTCAGCGCCGCGAAGGTGAGCAAGGTATGGAGCAGCAGGGCCACGTTGGCGATGGTCCCCCATACGCCGTAAAGAAGCTGGATGAAGACGGCCACCAGAACAAAGCCGATAATGCCGGTAATCAGGCCCATTCGGATCGCATCGCCGCCCAGATCGGGGCCAACGGTGCGTTCTTCAATAACCGTCAGTGGAGCGGGCAGGGCGCCAGCGCGCAGGAGGGCGGAAAGGACGACCGTATCCTGAACCGTGAAGCTGCCGCTGATCTGTCCCGAACCGCCGGTGATCGGCTCGCGGATAACCGGCGCGCTCAGGACCTTGCCGTCAAGCACGATTGCAAAGGGCCGGTTGACATTTTTGGTCGTAATATCGGCAAACTGGCGTGCACCAAGGCTATCGAAGCGGAATGAAACGATAGGTTCGTTGGTGCGCTGGTCGAAGCCTGCGCGTGCGTCGGTCAGGCGTTCGCCGGAAAGGGCGACCTGATCCTCGATCGGGTATCTGATATTTGGATCCTTGGCGTCAGGCAGGATGCTCACGCCGGGAGGCGGCGTGTCATTGAGGCTGGCATCCGCGACCATATGGAAGCTCATTTTCGCGGTGCTGCCAAGAAGCTGGCGAAGTTCCGCCGGGTCCTGAAGGCCCGGAAGCTGAACCACGATGCGGTCGGCGCCGACACGCTGGATCGATGGTTCGGCGACACCGACCTGGTCAACGCGCTGGCGGATGATTTCAAGGCTTTGCTGAAGCGCGGAGTCGAGACGATAGGTGAAGCCCGCCTCCGTCAGCGTCAGGCGAACCTGATTGTCATTGCTCGTTACGTCGATGTCGTTGATCGCAGTGCCGAAGCCGCTGGTGTTGACCTGCGAAATCAGCGTGCGCAGGGCCGTATCGGCTTTTGTGCGCTGATCTGCATCGGGAATTGTAACGATGACGGAATCGCCCACGGCACGGATCGATTGCGGCTGGATGCGCTCGGCACGCAGCTTGCTGCGCGCATCATCGAGCAGCGCCCGCATACGGTCTTTTTTAAGGCTCGCCGCATCCACTTCCAGAACGAGATAGGAGCCGCCGCGCAGATCGAGGCCGAGTGTAACCTGTCGCTTGGGGAGCCTGGATGGAAGCGCATCGAGATGCTTTTGAGAGATGAAGTTGGGCAAGGCGATGGCGACGCCGATCAGGACGATCAGGCCATATAGCACAGCGACCCATTTTGAAGTACGCATGAATTCAGGTTCCGAAGCTTGGCGCCTATGAAATCCCTTTTGAATAAAAGGGTTACGGCGCTATTCTTGTAATGTGATTCAGGATTGATCCTGGTCAATCATTTAAAATGGTTCATACAGAAGCGGGCGGCGCTCGCGGGCTCTTTTTGCTGCTGGCGAAGAGGCGAAAAGCGCGGGGTCGGCTCACAGCTTCGGCAGTTTTGGCCTCATGAAAGCTCAAGGCCGCAAAGCGGGCAGGAAGGCCATGACTGTTGCCGTCTGGATAGGCCGGCTGTGGCTTTGCCAAAGCCGCTTCCACGAGGATTGCCCGTATTGTCTGCGAAAGGGATGCGGATTGCTGCCGCGGGGGAATTGCCGAGGCATCTTCAATCTGTTGTGTGGTCTCGTTTGCGGGGCCATTGCGGAAAAACTGCCCGTTGAGCGCTGCGAAATCGGCGGAGAACAGAACTGCAGCAATCGACAGGACGCACGAAAGAAACAGCATGAAGCCATGCCGTTCGTTGAGGTCGGTGCGCCGATCCCTTTTATCGATGCCGTTGGTCAAAACGCCGAGGCTTCCTTCGTCAGTGCGCTGTAATGAGAAATTATAACACCATTTGCGAATCCTCATTACCGATTTATCTCCCGGCGAACAAGGAAATACTGGTTTTCTCACCTATCGCCTGCGCCGCCGGTATGCTTCATAAAGCAGGAACTTTCGGAGGCAGGTGGCCTTGCGACCTCTTCGGCCTGCGCTATGTTGGAGCATCGGACTTGAAACTGGTGGCGCTTAAATTGGCATATATTTCAAGATTTCGCATTCCTGGATTCCTATCCGTCCTCTTCGCCCTCCTTCTCGGAGGGGTGGTTATTGCATCCGCACAGGACGCTCCCGCGCCGGGCGTGGTGCAGCAGCAAAAAGAGGAGCTTCTCGACTATAAGGAACAGGCGCAAACAATTGGCGACCAATTACAGGCGCCGATGAGCAGTGATGAAGAACTGGCCGGTTTAAGGCTTCGTCTGGATGCGCTCTCCCGCCAATTGTCAGATACGAATACTGTTCTTCGCCAGCGTCTGGCAGAAATCAACAGGCGGCTGGAACAGCTTGGCACCGCTCCGGCAGGAGACGAGGCGTCCGAGGCGGCTATTGTCACTGAGGAACGCGCCCGGCTGAATGCGGAAAAGAGCGAAATCAATGCGAAGCTGAGCGATACGGAAGATACAGCGCTTACCGTCAAGCAATTATCAGCAACGGTTAGCAATCTTCGCCGGGAGTTATTTACAGGCACCCTGTCACATCGGGTTCATATCGATACCACGCTTGCTTCTAAAGTGATCCTTGACGCTCGTACCCAGCTGGCTGAACTGGGCCTTATCCTGAAATCCTGGTGGCGGTTCGTCCTTGAGTTTAAACTGCATGCCTTTCTTGCCGCCACTCTGCTGGCCCTGGCCGCAGCGTTCTTCCTGCAACTGGGGGCGCGAAGAATTCTGGGATCCCTTTATAGCCGGACTGCGGAAAATGAAGTCCCCTCAAATCTGCGCCGCCTGTCGGTCGCATTCTGGTCCACGGTAATTCCCGCTGGGGCCGTCGCGACCTTTTTAGTCACGGCATATTTTTTCTTAAATTATTTCGATATAATGACGCCGAATGTTGTAATAATATTACAAGCCTTCTTCATAGCAGTGGGCATTATTTTTTTCATTGGTCGACTGGCTTTTGTCTGCATCAGTCCGAATATGCCGGTATGGCGGCTGATGCCGATTGCTCCCCGACCCGGGTATATCCTTATTTGCCTTATCATTGCCATGGCCGTGGCAAGCGGGGCCGACTCCTTTTTCAGCAAGGTCAACGAAGTGCTTGCGGCACCCCTTTCGCTTACCATGGCGAAGAGCTTGTTGCTGACGCTGGTGATCGGGCTTCTCATTTTGATTGCGGCTTTTCTTAAGCCGATGGAAAAGCCGGAAGAAAATGGCGTGCAGCCCTGGCCGAGAGCCTTTCGAAGATTTCTCATTCTATTGGGATTACTGCCAATTATCGTGGCCTCGCTGGGCTTTATCGGGCTGGCCCGGTTTATCTCGCAGCAGATCGTGGTAACGGGTGCGTTTCTGGTTGTGATGTATCTGGGCTTTTTGACGGGGCGAACGATTTCGGAAGAGCAGGCTTTCGCCTCCAGACCGGTTGGGCGGCTATTGCATGAGCGTTTTCATTTCGATGACATGGCGCTTGACCAGCTTGGCGTGATGATTGGCATTCTGATCAATCTGGCGGTGGCGCTGATCGGGGTTCCTCTGGTGCTCATGCAATTCGGCTTTCAATGGGCTGAACTCAAAAGCGGCTTCTATGGCCTGATGACGGGCTTCCAGATCGGCAGTATTTCGGTCTCGCTGACCGGAATTCTGACCGGTCTGGCACTGTTTGTCATTGTCTATTTCCTGATGCACTGGTTTCAGAACTGGCTCGACAGCAAGGTTCTGGCGCGGGGCCGGGTTGATGCCGGGGTGCGTAATTCAATCCGCACCGTGATTGGATATGTCGGCGTCGTGCTTGCGGCGCTGATCGGCGTTTCGGCTGCGGGCTTCAATCTTTCCAGTCTGGCGCTGATTGCGGGCGGTCTTTCGCTGGGTATTGGTTTTGGCCTGCAAAATATCGTCCAGAACTTTGTGTCCGGCCTCATTTTGCTTGCCGAACGCCCTTTCAAGGTGGGGGATTGGGTTGAAACTGGCGGCGTCAGCGGGATCGTCAAGAAAATCAGCGTTCGTGCGACGGAAGTCGAGACCTTCCAGCGACAATCAATCGTGGTGCCCAATTCCAGCCTGATCAATGGCAATGTCGGCAACTGGACCTTGCGCAACAAGCTCGGTCGCATCGACATCAATGTGCAGACGGGCTATATGGCGGACCCGCGCCGCGTCCATACGCTGCTGACGGAAATCATACGCAGCAATCCGTCAATCCTGAAAAATCCTGAGCCGTTTGTGGCTCTTCAGAGCATGACGGAGTCGCTGCTGGTCTTCGATATTTATGCCTTTGTCGCGGATATTACCTCAACCGGCGGGATCAAGAACGAGATACGTTTCCAGATTGTCGAGAGATTTCACGCTGAAAATATCCAACTGGCTTCAAGCTCGACTTCTCTGGTGGTCAATGCCGCAGAGGTGGAGAAATTGTCGAATGAGTTGAACAGGCATGAAATCCGATCGACAAAGGACGATGCATCATAGCCACCCTTGAAAGGGATAAAAGCCAGAGCGGTTCCTGTTTAAACAGAAACATTTGAACCGCTCCAAGTCTTTGTTTTCCGCATGTCGTTATCCCGAAACCGGTTCCCCCTTTCGGGCGATATGCTTTAGCTGCGCGGTTTAAGGTTTTCGGGGTCGTAAAGCGGCTTATAGCCGATGGACGTGACTTCGACCGGATAGGTCTCGCCAAAATATTCCACGATCAGCTTTCGACCTTCCTGACAGTAAGACCAGGGCAGGTAGGCGAGGGCGATATTTTTGCCGATGCTGGGGCCATAGGCGATCGAGGATGTATAAGAGCGGCGGCCTAGCTCATCCACCAGTGTTTCTCCCGTTTCCGGGTCCATTACGGGCAATATGCCGACAGGAAAACGCGCGACGCCGTTTGAATCGATATTATCGGTCATGACCAATGTGCAAAGCATGGCAGGCTGATGATCGCGCGCCTTATATTCGAGATGCTTCGCCTTGCCGCAAAAATCGGCTTCCTTGACCTTGGGCCGGGCCAGATCGGCTTCGAGCAGGTTATATTCGGTGCGCAAATCCGCATTTTGCAGGCGAAGGCTTTTTTCCATGCGACGGGTATTGGCATAGGTTTCAACACCGACCGCAATCACGCCCGTCGAACGCAATGCGTCCCAGACGGCAAGGCCATCGTCATAACGCATATGCAATTCCCAGCCCTGTTCGCCGACATAGGAGATGCGGAATGCAGTCACGTCCTTGCCCGCAATGCGGATCGGCTTGATTGCCGCAAAGGGGAAGTTTTCGATGTTCAGACCGTCGGGGTCTTCTACGACTTTCTTGAGGTTTTCGCGCGCATTCGGACCCCATATGCCAATGGTCACATATTTTTCGGTCACATCGGTAATGGTGACGTCAAAACCCTTATCCTGCGCCACGCGCCGCATATAATGGTAATCGCGCGGGCCCGCATCGGCACCGTTGATCATGCGGATACGATCCGGCATGCGAATGGCGGTAAAGTCTGCGCGCACCATGCCTTCATCATCGAGGAAATGAGTATAGATGCCTTTGCCGATATTGGCGTCGCCGCCAATTTTCGCAGCACACAGCCATTCCATCAGCTCGACGTGGTCCGGGCCTTCAATGTCATAAATGGCAAAATGCGAAAGATTGATGATGCCGCAATCTTCACTGAGCGCCAGATGTTCGGCATTGGAAACACGCCAGAAATGGCGGTTGTCCCATTCGTTTTCACGATGGGGAACGCGGTCTGCGTATTTTTCGAGTAAATGTTCGTTGGCGGCGTAGCCATGCGCGCGTTCCCAGCCGCCAAGCTCCATGAAATAACCGCCAAGCTCCTTTTCGCGTTCGTAGAAGGGCGAGCGGCGGATGTTGCGGCCCTTTGAGAAAGGCTCGCGCGGGTGCACTGCCGGATTATAGACTTTCATCGCGGTTTCGGTGCAGCGGTCCTCGATATATTGCTCTTCCATCTGATGCGGATAAAAACGCGAATAGTCGATGGCGTTATGATCGATTGCAGTGCGGCCATCGCTCATCCAGTCGGCAAGCAATTTGCCCATGCCGGGCGCGTCCTTCACCCAGATTGCAACCGCATACCAGAGACCACGCACTTTCTGGCTTTCGCCGATGGAAGGCCCGCCATCGGTCGTGACCTGAAGAAAGCCGTTGAAGGAGTGGCTTTCATTATAGCCAAGCTCGCCCAGTATGGGCGTCAATTCGATAGCGCGTTCCAGCGGCTCAAGTATCTGTTCCATCTCCAGATCGCGCTGCGAGGGCGAAAGCCGTGCTTCGTCCTTTTCCTGTAGATGACGGGGGTGGCAGAGGCGTGGATTGGTTTCCTCGTAATAGCCCCATTCGATCTGGCCGCCTTCGGCGGTCTTGGGGTCGCCGGTATCGCGCATATAGGCGGAATTGCCCTGATCGCGCAGCAATGGCCAGCCGATTTCCTTGCCGGTGCCTGAAAACTCGTTATAGGGGCCAAAGAAGGTCAGCGGGTGGTCTATGGGCATGACGGGAAGGTCTTCGCCCGCCATTTCCGCAATCAGGCGGCCCCAAAGCCCGGCGCATACCACGACATAATCGGCCTCGATGGTGCCGCGATGGGTGACGACGCCTTTGATGCGGCCATTCTCAATGACGAGAGATTGCGCTGGCGTATTGGCAAAACTTGTCAGTTTCCCCGAAGCTTCGGCCTGATCGATAAGCTTGCCTGCAACCGTCTGCGAACGCGGAATAACGAGACCGGCATCCGGATCCCACATGCCGCCTTGCACCATGCTTTCCTCAATCAGCGGGAATTTTTCCTTGACTTCCGCCGGGTCCATCATGCGGGCGCGGGTGCCGAACGCCTTGCCGGAAACAACTTTGCGCCTGAGTTCATCCATGCGGGCATCGTCACCGACGCGTGCGACTTCAATGCCGCCAATACGGGCATAATGGCCCATTTTCTCAAAGAAATTGATGGAATAAAGCGATGTCCAGCA
Source organism: Falsochrobactrum shanghaiense (assembly GCF_003149535.1). Taxonomy (GTDB): domain Bacteria; phylum Pseudomonadota; class Alphaproteobacteria; order Rhizobiales; family Rhizobiaceae; genus Brucella; species Brucella shanghaiense. The sequence continues at coordinate 31,973 of NZ_QGDB01000003.1, forward strand.
TGAAAGGAAATCATGGCTTGTCGCATAGCAGAAATCGGATGCGTGGGCTGTAGAGCCGATGTCGGTCGGGATGCCGGATTTGTCGATGCCGACAATGTCATCCCATCCGCGCTCAACGAGGTGGTGGGCAACCGATGCGCCGACAATGCCGCCCAGCCCGATGATGACGACTTTCGCCTTTTTAGGAAATTCTGCCATTTTATGCGACCTTGGTTTGTAAGGGACGAAATTGACGAAACCATACTGGCTGGCAAGAAGGGATAATTGTCTTTCTACGACATAATCACGGCGCGGGGCGACCGGGTGCAATCTTCTTTTGGCAAGATGGCCGACAGGATTCGACAATGCGGAAAATCGTCAGCGCGGGCTGACGATTTGATTCATGATGTCAGGGCAGTGCCTTGATATTTCGAGTGAATACAGGATGTCGCAGCATTCTCGCTTTTCAAATTCAGGCGGCGGTGAGCATTTTGCGTTCGGCGCGTTCTTGCTGCGGTGAGCGACCGTAAAGTTCGCGATAGCATTTTGAAAAATGCGACGCGGAAACAAAACCGCAGGCAACGGCCACTTCCACAACCGGCATGGGTGATTGCAGCAGCAGGTGACGGGCGCGGTCGAGGCGGATTTCCAGATAATAGCGGGCAGGGGAGCGCCCCATTTCCTGCCGGAAAAGCCTTTCGACCTGACGCCGCGAGAGGCCGATATTATGCGCTACATCGATGAGCGTTTCCGGTTCGGAAAGATTGGCCTCCATCATCTCGATAATAGTGAGAATTTTCGAGTTCTGGATGCCAAGGCGCGCACGCAGGGGCAGGCGCTGGCGGTCATGCGGGTTGCGCACGCGGTCGGTAAGCGCCTGCTCGCAAATTTTATTGACCAGATTGCTGTCGAAATCGTCACCGATCAGCTTGAGCATCATATCGAGCGAGGCAGTCCCGCCAGCGCAGGTATAGATATTCCCGTCCACTTCAAACAGATCTGCATAAACTTCCGCTTTCGGGAAGGCTTCGGAAAAGCCGGGCAGGTTTTCCCAGTGGATCGCGCAGCGTTTTCCAGAAAGAAGTCCTGCCGCGGCCAGAATATGTGCGCCGGTGCAAAGACCGCCGACGGCCACGCCGCGATTATATTGCTCGCGAAGCCAGGCAAAGACCGATTTGTTCCGAAACTCCTCGACATTTACGCCGGCGCAGACGAAGACCATGGACGGGCGCTGCTCCTGGGGAAGCAGGCGACGTTCTTCCTCCAGCGATGTGTTGACCGCGCATTCCACGCCATTGGATGCCATGACCGGCTTGCCGTCGGCGGATGTAAGCCGCCAGCGATAGGCTTCATAGCCCAGCATGCGATTGGCAATGCGCAACGGCTCGATTGCCGTTGCAAATGCAATCATCGAAAAATTTGGAACAAGAAAAAAAACAATAGACCGCTTGATCGACGAAGCCTGATTCATAGCCTGATCGTTCCCATTCATGAAGGCCGTTACCGCAGTTCCCATTGCGGTTTTCAGCCTTGTGCCTCCGTCATGACACCGGTGCCGAATTTCGGCTCCGTTCTTCGGTCGCTCCTTGACCGCTATCCGACTGCGCATGCCCGATTATACAAGGGGTAGGGTATGGCGCAAACGGAATAGATATGCATTGAGGCACAGAACATTCAGGTTGCATAGTGCGGCTAAATGCCTGCCGTATAGTGGCAGGTGACTGTCGCGAAATTGCGGGCGAACCATCATCCGCCCGCATTCTGGAATCATCCTTTCCTCTTTCGTTCCGGCCCGGCCAGCCGGTCGTCGATATTGGGCCAGCCGATGTCGTGCAGAATATGCTCCGGCAGGGCCTCCAGGATACGGAGGCTGCCCGCCACGCGCCTGCGGTGAGCCCAGGCCTTGTAGCTCTGCGCAACGAAGACGCCTGCCCCTTTAAGCCGGTCGGTTACGGAGTGAAGCGGCGAGGCTGTGTGGACGAGTGAAAGATCACGTTGCATGGTTATTTTCTTTCTCCTGATGAAAAGAGATCGAATGGTTTATCGTCTTGGATGGATCTCATTCACATGCACACTGCAGTCATCTTGACGTTCAATCGAATGAAATATAGAAACGTATAAGATCATAAAAATTGAACCTTAATCAGGCAGCGAGGTCCATTATGACGGCACCAGTTAAACTCCCTCTGCCTTTGCTCGACATGGATGTGCTGCGCACTTTTGCAGCCATTGCCGATACGGGCAGTTTTTCGGCTGCGGCAAATGTGGTGTTTCGCACGCCTTCCGCCGTGTCGATGCAGATCAAGAAGCTTGAAGAACAGATCGGCGTGAGCGTATTCGACCGCGATGCCCGTTCGGTGACGCTGACCGTCGACGGCGAGGTGCTGCTTGGATATGCGCGGCGCATGTTGTCGCTCAATCGTGAGGCGGTTTCGAAGTTCATTGCGCCGGGCGTAACCGGCGTTGTGCGGCTTGGATCGCCGGATGATCTGGGGCAATGTGTCCTGCCGCTGGTCCTCAAGCGGTTCTCTCATACCCATCCCGGCGTGACTGTCGATGTCGTCATCGATCAAAGCGTCAGTCTTCGCAGGCGCTTCGACGAGCGGCGTCTGGATGTGACATTGATGAATATGTCGCATACCGTTCCCGGCAAGGGCGATGTCGAGATTTTACTGGATGAAGAACTGGTCTGGGTTGGCGCCAAAAGCGGCACAGCCTATCGGCACGATCCCTTGCCGCTCGCCATATGGGAAGATGGTTGCGCATGGCGCGGCAATGCATTGGAAGCGCTTGAGAAAGACGGACGCTCCTATCGCATTGCCTATATGAGTTCACACTCGACGGGACAGCGGGCGGCTATCGTTGCCGATCTTGCCGTCGCCCCGTTTGCCCGGACGTTGCTTGACGATGGAATTGTGGTGCTGGGGGAGGAGCATGGATTGCCACAGCTTGGACGTTATCAGCTTGGCATGGTGGTCAAGCCCGATGCGGAAGAACATATTCAGGTGGTAGCCGAGCATTTGCGCAATGTATTTGAAACATACCGCCGATGCGGGCGTTTCGAGAGTTTTCGTTCTATTTAATGGGCCGCTGAAAAATATGATGACATGCCTTCTCTTGTCGGCGATTATTCTCGCGCTAATTGCTTAATATGACTGCCCGAACAGGCAGGGTCGCAATGGAGAGGCTATTATGAAATTATCCCGCATCGTTCCGATTGCCATTATTCTTTGTGCTTTCACACTCGTATCGTGCGCCAATACGGTGCGCGGCGTCGGTCGTGACGTTAAAAGCACGGCGAATGCCGTGGAGGATGTGGTGGAATAAGCGACTATCCAGCCAATAGCGGGACAGCCGCCTTTAGAGCGCGTCGTGATCTTTCAGATTCACTCCTTGCGCTTTAAGTTATTGTTTTTACGCATGTCGTTATCCCGAAACCGGTTCCCACTTTGGGGCGACATGCTTTAGAGCGTCGATCTGATAGTATCGGATCGGCGCTCTCACTTTTTATTTAAACGCGCATCTTTTCCGAAAACCGTTTCACCCTTTTCGGGATGCGCGTCTATTGCGCCAGAAAATAGCTGATGGTGAATTGCCGATGGGGGTCGGTTCTATAGGCGAGCGTCGTTGTTTTGACGCCTGTTTGCGGTACAGCGATATTTGCGGCATTCATTATTTCCATGATCGCCGGATTTGGGGTTGCATCGCCAAACCACATGACCAGAACAGGTTTTTCTATTTTATAGGCGTCAATGGGCGTTTCAGAGTGAATGACCCGAATGTCTGAATCGAAAAGCCTGAAATTGCCCGGAATCTGGGGGTTGTCGGCAAGGATCGTCGTGAAATCGCCGTTTGATCTTATTTCCGTATAAAGCTTCTGATAATCCAGCTGCCCATAGGGAGGGGCGCTGGAGCCATAGACGAGATAATAGCTCAGGACCGGCGGCACGAGGAGCGCTGCGATTACGCCCATGGTTGCAAAATCGGTGAGGGAGCGATCGCCACGCCAATAGCGGGCAAGCAGGCAGGAAAGTGTTGCCGGGGTGAGGAAAAGAACCGGCTGTAACCAGCGGTCCTTGATATTGGTGATGCCCATCGTCAGGATTCCGGCCAGAACAACCAGCAGGCCGACGATAAGGATGCGGCGCATGAAGCTTTCGCCCGGCGTCAGGGCATGTCCGGCGTTCAGGCGTTTGTCCCTGTGGAGAAGGGCGATGATGCCCGCAACGGCTACGACCAGCACCGAAAACAGAAATGCCGCGATGATCAGGCTTTCGATACCGCTGATCCGGTCGAGCAGGAGATTGCCGGAGGTGCCGATTTGCAACTTTTCCGAACGCGCTATGACACTCGATCTGTGATCGAGCATCCAGAGGGCGGTCGGTGCGATGCAGATCGCAAATGCAAGCGCGGTGACGATGGAGAGTTTTGAAAGCAGAACCTTGCGGTATTCCGCAACCGATAGTCCTGTCACGATCAGCGTGGCGACGAAGAGCGAGGCGTTGAACTTGCCGAGAATGGCGGCAACCATGGTCATGCCCAGAAGGGCTGCTGAAACGGGCCGCGGCGAACGCATATGCCAGGCAAAGGCGCAGAACGCCCATCCACACGCAGCGGTCCCGGCCACGGAATGCGTAAGCGCACGCTGGGATTCCCATCCTATCTGGGGAATGAGAAACAATCCCAGCATGCTTGCGGAAGCAACGGCGCGCGAAAAGCCCAGCAGGCGCATTGCTTTGAAAACGCTCAGAAACAGGCTGGCGAGGACGCCAAATTTGACAGATTGCAGGGTCAGCATCGATGTGCCGAAGATGGAGGCAGCAAGGTTGCTTATCCACGTATAGAGCGGGGGTTGCGAGCCGCCGTATCCCCAGTCCAGATAGCCGATATTGGCAAGCTGTTCGGCATCATCGACGCCCGCGCCATTGGAGACGTAAGTAACGAGAAGGGCCTGAAAAGCGAAATAACACACTATAAAGGCGACCGCCAATGGCAGTCCGAAGATGGTTTTGTCGGCAATGGATGCCGATTCTGGTTGGTCTTTGGTCAAAGTTTCTTCGGCCCTGATAATGGCTGCATGAAAATAGGCTTCGGCTGTGCGCAGCTTTCACAGGAAAATGGCTGGAATTCAATTGCCGTCTGGAAAGATTTCTCAAGATCACGCATATTTTATAGTTTTGCAACATGGCAGAAACCGCGCAGCCTTATGGGTGCACGGTTTTGCCAAATACGCATGGAGTTCCGCCAAACAATACACGAGCGGAAGAGACTGGAAGCTCCGGTACGCAATACCTGATCCGGAGCAATGAGAGGGTGCGCGCCCCGTCTCTTGCTCCTTTCTAGCCCAACATCGTTACCGGACGGTTATCAGAGCCTTAAGCAAATCTAAACAACGCAAGTTTTTTCAGGGTTTTGGAGAAAATCCGTCAGGTATTTTCAGTTGCGGCACGCAGAAAATTGATGATGCCCGAAAAATCCTCGCCACCATGGCCCTCATGCTCAAAGCGGTCGTAAAGTTCCTGAGCATGGGCGCCAAGCGGCGTGTGTGCGCCAGCGCTTCTGGCGGCTTCCTGCGAAAGCCGTAAATCCTTGAGCATCAGGGCTGCGGCAAAGCCGGGTTTGTAATCCTTATTGGCTGGAGAAGCGGGAACGGGGCCGGGAACCGGGCAATAAGTGGTCAGCGACCAGCACTGGCCTGACGAGGTGGAGGCGACATCGAATAATGCCTGATGCGAAAGGCCGAGCTTTTCGGCCAGGACAAAGGCTTCACTGACGCCGATCATCGAAATGCCCAGAATCATATTGTTGCAGATCTTGGCGGCCTGTCCGGCGCCATTGCCACCGCAATGCACGATCTTGCCCGCCATGGGCTTCAACAGGGGTTCGGCACGCATGAAAGCGTCACCGCTCCCCCCGGCCATGAAGGTGAGCGTTCCTGCCGTAGCACCACCCGTGCCGCCGGAAACAGGAGCGTCAACCGAGAGATGGCCGTGCGCGGCCGCAATCTCATGCGCCTTGCGCGCGGAATCGACATCGATGGTCGAGCAATCGATAAAAAGTGAATCTTTTCGGGCCTTGGCGGCAATATCTTCATAAACTGAAAGAACATGCCTGCCCGCAGGCAGCATGGTGATGATCGCGTCAGAACTGCCTGCTGCCTCGCTGGCGCTTGCCGCGCTTTCAAGCCCGTTCGCCCTGGCTTCTTCCAGATGTTCAGGCAGCAGATCGAAGCCGATCACCCTGTGTCCTGCCTTGACCAGATTGGCGGCCATCGGCCCACCCATATTGCCCAGACCTATGAATGCGATAGTGGCCATGACGAAATCCTCCCGGGAGATGTGAAATTTCAGCGTCCGATCATATGTCGCGCGATGATGAGGCGCATGATCTCGTTGGTGCCTTCGAGTATCTGGTGCACCCGCAGATCGCGGACGAGTTTCTCGATGCCGTAGTCATGAAGATAGCCATAGCCGCCAAAAATTTGCAGCGCGTCATTGGCCACCGCAAAGCCGGTATCGGTGACGAAGCGCTTGGCCATGGCTGACCATTTGCTTGCATCATGGGTCTTGCGATCCAGCTTGCTTGCCGCCGTATAAAGAAGCTGGCGTGCGGCGGTAAGCTCCGTCTCCATATCGGCAAGGCGGAACTGCAAGGCCTGAAAGCGGTCGATCGTCTGGCCGAATGCCTGGCGCTGGCTGCTATATTCGAGGGCTTTTTCCAAGGCTGACTGGGCTCCGCCTAGCGAGCAGGCGGCAATATTGAGCCGACCGCCATCCAGTCCGGCCATGGCGATGCTGAAGCCTGCGCCTTCTTCCCCCAGTCGATTTTCAACCGGCACACGGCAATTATCGAAAATAACCGTGCGGGTGGGCTGGGCGTTCCAGCCCATCTTGTGCTCATTGGCTCCGAATGACAGGCCGGGGGCATCTTTGGGCACGATAATCGCCGAAATGCCTTTCGGTCCGTCCTGTCCGGTGCGCACCATGGTCACGTAAATATTGGTTGCGCCGGCACCGGATATGAATTGTTTGGTTCCTGAGAGGATATAATGATCGCCATCGCGTATCGCGCGGGTGCGAAGGGCGGCAGCATCGGAGCCTGAACCCGGCTCGGTCAGGCAATAGCTGCCGAGCCATTCCATGGAGGTAAGACTGGGCAGAAATCTCCGGCGCTGGTCTTCAGTGCCGAAACGGTCAATCATCCAGGCGGTCATATTGTGAATGGATATGAAGGCGGAAAAGGCAGGGCAGGCTTTGGCAAGGGCTTCGAAGATCAGCACTGCATCGAAACGGCTGAGTGCCGAGCCGCCAACATCCTCGCCCACATAGATGCCGCCCATGCCAAGCGGCCCGGTCGCGCGAATGGTATCGACGGGGAAAAACTTGTCGCGATCCCATTGCAATGCGTTCGGCGCGACCTGGTCGGCGGCAAAATCCGATGCCATCGTTTGGATCGCGACCTGCTCTTCGCTTAATTCGAATTGGTTCTGGTCCGCCGTATCCATGGTTTCCTCCCTCCGGGACCGCGCCTCCGGTTACAACTAGAGCATAAGAGCTGAAAACTGCCAACGCTCCATTGGAATAATATTGCGCGCATTTGCAATAAACCGATGCGCATTTTTGCATATAAGGCCGGGTCGCAAGCCCTTGTTGCCAGCACGGTAAACTTGGGATAGGCAGCATGATATGACGCGCGCAATCATGTTTCAGGGTACGGGTTCGGATGTCGGCAAGAGTGTGCTTGTCGCCGGGCTTTGCCGTGCTGCGCGCAATCGCGGCCTGAAGGTACGACCGTTCAAACCGCAAAACATGTCGAATAATGCCGCCGTCAGCGACGATGGTGGGGAAATGGGGCGGGCGCAATGGCTTCAGGCATTGGCCTGTGGCGTTGCGCCTTCCGTTCACATGAACCCTGTTTTGCTGAAGCCGCAGACGGATACCGGCAGTCAGGTTATCGTGCAGGGGCAGGTGCGCGGCGAAGCCCGCGGGCGCTATTACCAGCAGTTGAAGCCGCAACTGATGGCGGCGGTCATGGATTCCTTTACGCGTGTCGGCGAGGGTGCGGATCTCGTGCTGGTGGAAGGGGCCGGATCGCCTGCGGAGATCAACCTTCGCGCCGGGGACATCGCCAATATGGGGTTTGCCATCGAGGCCAATGTGCCGGTGGTGTTGATCGGCGATATTGACCGGGGCGGGGTGATCGCCTCGCTGGTGGGAACCCATGCCGTTCTGGCGGAACAAGACCGGGCCATGGTGCAGGGTTTTCTCATCAACAAATTCCGCGGTGATATTTCGCTTTTTGATGACGGGCTTGCGGCGATAACAAGCTTTACCGGCTGGCGCTCCTTTGGCATCGTGCCATGGTTGAAAGCGGTTTCGCGCCTTCCGGCAGAAGATTCGGTCGTGCTGGAACAGGTGGCAAAGGGGGAAGAAAAGGCATTCCGAATTGCCGTGCCCATGCTGCCGCGCATTGCCAATTTTGACGATCTCGACCCGCTCAAGGCGGAATCTGGCGTCGAAGTCGTCATGGTTGCGCCGGGGTCGCGGATTCCGGCGGATGCGGGGCTGATCATCCTGCCCGGCACCAAATCGACGATAGCGGATATGGGCGCGTTGCGGGATAATGGCTGGGACAGGGACATTCATGCCCATGTGAGACGAGGCGGGCATGTCTTTGGCATTTGCGGCGGCTATCAGATGCTCGGCATGACAATTCGCGATTCGGAGGGGCTGGAAGGCGCGATCCATGAAACTGTCGGGCTGGGCCTGCTTGATATAGACACGATCATGAAGCCGGAAAAATGCGTGCGCAATATTACGGGGCGTTCCCTGCTTCATGACGCGCCGCTTGAAGGCTATGAAATTCATGTCGGCCGGACAACAGGCACCGATGCGGCTCGTCCTTTTGCGATGCTGGATGGCAAGCCGGATGGCGCGACCTCAGCTGATGGCCGTATCATTGGCACTTACCTGCACGGGGTTTTCGGCCCGGATGAATTCCGGCGGCGTTTTCTCGCCTCTCTGGGCGTGGAGAGCCAGGGTGAAAGCAATTATCGTGCAGGCGTTGAAGAGGCCCTCGATGAACTGGCGCGAGGGCTGGAAGCCAGTCTGGATATAGACGGGCTTTTTGTGCTCAGTTCCAGTCATAGATAACCGGAAGCGGATGCAAAATGGCTCGGCCTGTAAAAATCACTTTCGTTCTTGGCGGGGCCCGTTCGGGCAAGTCATCCTTTGCAGAGGGACTGGTCGAAAATTCTGGTCTGAAGCCGGTTTATCTGGCAACGGGGCGGGCTTTTGATTCCGAAATGGAAAATCGTATCGCCGTTCATCGCGACAGGCGCAGCCCGCAATGGCAAACGGTGGAAGAACCGCTTGAACTGGCACAGGCGCTGGTGCGGCATAGCTCCGGCGAGAGCTTCATATTGGTTGATTGCCTGACATTATGGCTCACCAATCTGATGATGGCGGAGCGCGATATTGCCGCCGAAAGTGCGGCGCTGGTCGCTATGCTTGGAGAATTGCCCGGTCCGGTCGTGCTTGTTTCCAATGAGGTCGGACTGGGGATTGTTCCGGAAAATCGCATGGCGCGGGAATTTCGCGATGCAGCCGGATTTCTGCATCAGGCAATGGCCTCCGCTGCCGATGAGGTTTTTTTCATGGCTGCGGGCCTGTCCCTCAAAATGAAGTGAACGAGTTTGAAGAATGAATCCGGAAAGGGCGGTAAATGGCTGAAAAATCAGAAAAACTTCTCTCCATGACGGAAGAGGAAATCAATGAGCGCCATGCGGAGAAAATGCGCAAGGTGAAAGCCGCGCGCGACAGGATTCAGGCGACCAAGACTGAAGAAAAGGGTCTGGTGATCGTTCATACGGGCAAGGGAAAGGGCAAGTCAACCGCAGGGTTCGGCATGGTTCTTCGCGGGATTGGTCATGGCATGAAGATCGGCGTCGTCCAGTTCGTCAAAGGGGCATGGGACAGCGGAGAGCGGCATGTATTGGAGAAATTCCCGGAGCAGGTAACGATTTGCGCGCAGGGCGAGGGGTTTACCTGGGAAACACAGGATCGCGCCGGTGATATTGCCAATGCGCGCGAGGGATGGGAGCAGGCCAAGGCCATGATCCTCGATGAAAGCTATGACATGGTGCTCTGCGATGAACTCAACATCGTGCTGCGCTACGATTATCTGCCGGTCGAGGAGGTGATCGAAGTGCTCTCGGCAAAGCCCGAAATGAAACACGTCATCATCACCGGACGAAATGCCAAGGACGAACTCATCGAAATTGCCGACCTCGTCACCGAGATGGAAATGATCAAGCATCCTTTTCGTTCGGGCGTGAAAGCGCAGAAGGGAATTGAATTCTGATCATGGTCGACAGCTGGCAATTCTGGGCGCTCATGTCGGCGGTATTTGCCGCCTTGACCGCAATTTTCGCCAAGGTTGGCATTCACGGCATCAATTCCGATTTCGCCACCCTCATTCGTACGCTGGTCATTATTGGCGCCTTGTGCCTGTTTCTGACCGTTACCGGGCAGTGGCAGCGGCCCGGGGAGGTTTCCGCGAAATCGTGGATTTTTCTCATTCTTTCAGGGCTTGCGACCGGGGCATCGTGGCTCGCCTATTTTCGCGCATTGCAAATTGGCGAAGCGTCGCGTGTCGCGCCGATTGACAAGCTTTCGGTGGTGCTGGTTGCGCTTTTTGGCGCAGCCTTTCTAGGCGAGCGTATGACGGCGATCAACTGGGCGGGCATTGTCCTGATCGGCTGCGGCGTGGTTCTGGTGGCCTTGCGGGTTTAAAACTGTTTTTAAAATCCGGCCCATTGCCGCAGGGGATTGGTGGGGTCCATCAGCAGACGTATTGCGAGAGCAAGGCTTACGACGATCAGCAGCGGCTTGATAATCCGTGAACCAATCCTCATGGCCAGGCTTGCGCCGATCTGCGCTCCGATGAATTGGGCAACCCCCATGCTGATACCAACTTTCCAGTTGATTTGGCCCACCAGCGCGAAGGTGGCGAAGGCGCCCACATTGGAAGCACAATTGAGAAGCTTGGTATGGGCTGTGGCTTTCAGGATGCCGTATCCTGCAAGCGCGACGAAGGCGAGCATGAAGAACGATCCGGTTCCGGGCCCGAACAGGCCGTCATAAAAGCCGATCAGCGGAACGATCGTCACGCCAAAGAGAAACGGACCGATGCGACGTGAACGATCGAGGTCGCCTATATTGGGCTTGATCGCAAAATAGATTGCAATTGCCATAAGCAGTGCAGGCAAGGCTGCCCGCATAATATCGACCGGCAGGATAATCGCCAGAAGCGCGCCAAGAACGGAGCCGACAAGCGATGCTATCGCCTCGGGCCATTGCTCGCGAATATTGACATATCCTTTTCGGGCATAGGCGATGGTTGCCGATGATGAGCCGAACAGGCTCTGCAATTTATTGGTGCCGAGCGCTTCCACGGGAGGGATGCCAGCCAGAAGCAGGGCAGGAATGGTAATCATTCCCCCACCACCTGCAATGGAATCGATGATGCCCGCGATGAAGGCTGCAAAAATGAGAAGCAAGGTCAGAGTATCGAAGAATTCGGGCATGGGAGAATCCAGATGCTGATGGCGGCACCATAGAGCAGGCCATTTCATTGTGCCAGAGCATTTGCGGCATAGGCAAAAAAAGGCTCAGCGCGGGATAATCCGTTAAAACAAGGGCTTGGATGTCCCGGTGATTCCGTTTGAGGCAGATATGCTTTCGGGATTCGCCGGTGTCTTATTTCATAAATCTATCTGACAAATTCCATATGCGCTTGCGTTGTTTTATCGTTCCGGCAACACTTGGCGGCAGATTGGCCCATAGAGGGAGAAGGGCGCCTATGAGCGAGAGCATCTTCGAGCGCATTACCACGTTTTTAAGCAAGAAAAGTGCTGTGCAGCGCGTGGCGGATGATCCCGCACTGGCCGCGGAACTGCTGCTTTTGTTGCATGTCGTCTTTGCCGATGGCGATCGGCATCCGGCGGAAATCGCCACTTTCAAACAGATTATTTTCGAGAATTTCGGCATTGCGCCTGACGAAATTCCCGAAGTCGCCGAATATCTCAAAGATTTCGCTTATGAGACGACGACCAAACAGGCAGCCAATATGCTGGCCGAAATGGCGCCTGAGCGACGCCTTTCGCTTTTGAGCAATCTGATGAAGATTGCCTGTGCCGATAACCGAATCGATCAAACCGAAACCGCGATGATTCAGCGTATCGCCGAAGTGCTGGGCGTCACCGCGCAGGAATTGCGCGATGCGCGGCAGGCTTCACCTTCCGGCAGTTGACCTAAGCTCAATGAGCGGTTTCGTTTTTTGGCATTGAAACCGTAATGACCAGATCGGCGGGCAGGTCATATTCGGCGCATATCTGCTCGCAGATTTCCATCGTCAGGCGACGAAATAGCGGGTCGAGCGCTGTTTCGTCGATTCCTTCCCCGGCCTCAAATGCGATGCCGCTTCCCGGCGGTGCGGGAAAGACGGTCGATATGACGGTTCTGCCCTCTTCGCCTTGCGGGGCATCCTCATCGTGACGGACAATGCCTGCCATGGCATAGCCTTCGCCCAGCCCCTCATAGGCAAGCTGGAACCAGGGCACTTCGCCATCAGGCAATATAATGCCGACAGGATCGGGAAACTCGCCGGTTATGAGCGCGCTCAGGGCAGCCTTGGCGGCGGCTGCCGCATAGGTGCCGATGGTGTTCTCGGGGCTTTTATTTTCTAATGGGCTTTCATCATTCATGGACGGCTTATAACCTATCTGTTAGCTCTGGCGCCAGTGGTCTCATTCAGACATCCGATGCATGTCGAGGAGAGCGGAGGAACATACAAGGCATGAATGGTTTCATGATCGCAGCCCCGTCATCGGGCTCGGGAAAAACAACGATAACGCTTGGTTTGCTGCGCGCGCTCAGACGAATGGACGTGGCGCTGGCGCCCGTCAAGGCGGGACCGGATTATATCGATCCGGGCTACCATAAGGCTGCAAGCGGTGCTGTGTGTTTCAATCTCGATCCATGGGGCATGCGGGCCGAACTCATCAGCGCGCTTTCCTCACGCATGACCGAAGGTGGAAAGCTGCTTGTCGCGGAAGGCATGATGGGGCTTTTCGACGGGGCAAACAGCAATGGGGGATCGTCTGCCGATCTCGCGCGTATGCTCGATCTCCCGGTCGTGCTGGTGGTGGATTGCGCCCGCTTGTCGCATTCGGTGGCTGCGATTGTCTCGGGTTTCAGCGCCTTTCGCAAGAATGTGCTGATTGCGGGCGTGATACTCAACCGGGTCGGCGGCGCGCGTCATGAAGCCATGCTCCGCGAAGCTTTGCTGCCGCTTGGAATTCCGGTGCTGGGCGCTTTGCCGCATGATGATGCGTTGCTGCTGCCGGAACGCCACCTCGGGCTGGTGCAGGCGGGAGAACATTCCGATCTGGAACGCTTTCTCGATCATGCCGCAGATATGATGGAAGCGCATATCGACTTCAGGATTCTGCGTCATATCTGGCTCGGCTCCAAACGCCCTGCGGCAATGGCCAATGTGCCGCGGCTTGCGCCCTTGGGGAACCGGATAGCAGTCGCGCGTGATGATGCTTTTGCTTTTGCTTATGCGCATGTTTTCGAAGCATGGCACAGGCGCGGAGCGGAAATATCGTTCTTTTCGCCCCTTGCAGACGAGGGGCCAGCGCCGGATGCGGATGCCGTCTATCTGCCGGGTGGTTATCCTGAAGCCTTTGCCGGCAAGCTTGCACAATTGCATCGCTTTCGGGAAGGCATGAACGGAGCCGTGTCACGCGGCGCTATGGTCTATGGTGAGGGCGGCGGCTATATCGTGCTTGGCGAGGGACTGCAAGACGCCGAGGGTTTGCGCCATGAAATGCTGGGCCTGTTGCCGCTTGAAACATCCTTTGCCAAAAGGAAGCTGCATCTTGGCTATCGCATAGTGGAGCCATTGGAAGGCGCGCCATGGAAAATGCCGCTGAGCGCCCATGAATTTCATTATACGAGCATCGTGCTGGAGGGGGCGGCGCAAAGGCTTTTTAGCGTGAACAACGCTCAGGGTGAAAAACTGGGCGAGGCGGGACAGCGTGTCGGTTCGGTTTCAGGCTCATTCATGCATATTATCGATTTGCGTGGAGACAATATGTGATCAAGCCTGTCGAACATGGCGGAGCACTTGACCGGGCGGTGGCACGTTATGGCGGCAAGGCGCAGGACTGGCTCGACCTTTCGACCGGGATCAATCCCGAACACTTCCCGCTGCCCGCGCTGGGGGAGGCGCTCTGGAACCGTTTGCCGGATGAGGGGCTTTTTCAGCGAACGCTTGAAACGGCAAGGCTGTATTACGGTATAGCGGAGACGGCACCCATCGTGGCAGCGCCCGGAACACAGGCGCTGATACAGCTTGTTCCGACGCTTCTTCCTGCTTCGACAGTCGCTATCATGGGGCCGACCTATCAGGAATATGGCGCTTCCTTTCAGGCGGCAGGCTGGAATGTGGTCGAATGCCGCGGGCCTGACGATATTCCGGATGAGGCGCGCGTGGCTGTGGTCGTCAACCCGAATAATCCCGATGGGCGCGTTATTGCGCGCAAGGATCTGGTGGAGCTTGCGCAAAGACTGGGCGCGCGTGGCGGCTTTCTGGTGGTTGACGAGGCTTTTGCCGATGCGCATCATCATGTGAGTGTGGCGGCGGAAGCCGCCAGCCTTCCCATGATCGTCCTGAAGTCTTTCGGCAAGTTTTTCGGGCTGGCGGGGTTGCGGCTGGGCTTTATGATTTCCAATCCGCTTATTGCCGAAAGGGTCAAGCAGCGCCTTGGCCCATGGGCCGTGTCCGGGCCTGCACTGGCTATAGCCGGACAGGCATTTAAAAGCCGCACGGAACTGACCGACTTTCGCGCGAGGATCGACCTGCGGCGTCTTGGTCTTTCCGGCGTTCTGGAACGTTCGGGCTTGAAAGAGATCGGAGGCGTGGCCCTTTTTTCGCTCGTGGAACATCCCGATGCATATGCGGTGCATGAGGAGCTTTGCAAAAGGCATATCCTCGTCCGTAAGTTTTCTTACGCGCCAGAATGGCTGCGTATCGGCCTTGCGCTGGATGATGCGGGGTTGAGGCGACTGGAAGAGGCGCTTGAGACCATATCGCGCTTGAAGACCTGATTCAGAATAGCGGGCCAAGCCTATGGAAATTAAGCTGATAATCCTTTCTCTGGCGCTGGTTTTGGATCGACTGGCTGGCGACCCTCCCGCTCTTTGGCAAAAGGTTGCGCATCCGGTCGTTCTGTTTGGCAAGGCCATTTCGTGGGGCGAACATCGCTGGAACAAGCCCGCATTGCCGGTTGAAAAACTGCGCCGCAACGGCATGTGGCTGATTGTCTGGCTCGTTGCATGCTGCCTTTTTCTGGGAGTTTTTATCGAAGCGCTTCTGCCGCTTCTTGGCACAGCGGGCGCGCTGGTCGAGATCGTTATCGTTGCCGTCCTTCTTGCGCAAAAAAGCCTTGCCGACCATGTCGGCAATGTTGCGAAAGGCTTGCGGGACGATGGGATCGCAGGCGGGCGCATGGCTGTGTCGATGATCGTCGGGCGGGATCCCGAGCAGCTCGATGAAAGCGGGGTTAGTCGCGCTGCCATCGAAAGCCTTGCCGAAAACGCGTCAGATGGAGTTGTCGCGCCCGCATTCTGGTTTCTGGTCGGCGGCTTGCCGGGACTGCTTGCCTATAAACTCATCAATACAGCCGATTCCATGATCGGTCATATGAACGAACGCTATCGCCATTTCGGGCGCTTTGCGGCCCGGCTTGACGATGTGGCAAATTTTGTTCCGGCCCGGCTGACCGGCTTGCTCGCTGTTTTGGCGTGCGGGCTCAATATGGGTAAGGAAAGCGGGCGCAAAGCCTTTCGCGTCATGCGCGCCGATGCGCGGCTGCATCGTTCGCCGAATGCGGGCTGGCCTGAAGCAGCATTTGCAGGGGGGCTGGGGCTGGCGCTTGCAGGACCGCGCCGCTATGGCGCTGAAAAGGTTGACGGGCCGATGCTCAACATGCAAGGCAAAAGAAGCGCCAATGCCGGGGATATTGATGCAGCGGTGACACTGTTCTGGGCATCGATGAGCTTATTGACGGCTTTGACAATAACGGCCAGCCTGATTGGACTTATCTATCGGCTGGTATGAAGCGCTTGCCTGCATAACGTTGCAGACGATTGGGATTGTCGTTTCGCATTCCCAATTCATTGAACTTGATCGTGCCCAGCGCAGTTTCAAAGGAACTGCTGGTGAGGATGCCTGTTACGCTGCGTTTTTCCGCTTCGGCTTGTTTTGTCGCCTGTGCCGCCAGCTCGATCATGGCGTAACCGGTGACGGAATAGGCTTCCACGAGCATGCCTGCCTGACGAAGAGCATCGGCGGCGGGTCTGGCTGTCGGCAGATCCTGCGGTCTGATGGGGGCAATCATCAGTGTTCCATCGCTTAAAGCTTGCGGGCCGGCAGCGGCATTCAGGACGCTGCCTCCTGCGATGACCAGCGGATATTTGAGAGTTTGGGCGCTGGCACCAATGGCGGCAATGTCGTCGCGTTCGCCACCGACATAGACATGGGTTGCACCGGCCCGGCGCAGGCGAGCCACAAGGGCGTTCTGGTTTTCAAGGCCCGGGCGATAGGTATCGGTAAATACGGGCTGGAGCTGCTGTTCCCTGAGGCTGGCAAGCAGAAGCGAAGCGCGCTGACGGCCTTCTATGGTGCCGTCATCGATGATCGCAAAGGGCTGCGAGCGCCAGAGGCTTGCCAGAAAGCTGCTGGTCGCCCGCATTTCCTTTTCAATCCCTGCTGAAAGACGAAAGACGGGCAGGTGCGTCGATGCGCGTCGCTCGGAGAGGGTGAGATCGCTGATCCCTGATGTTAAAACCGGGATATTCTTTTCATTGAGAATGGGCAGGGCTGCTTCCAGTGCTTCGGAACAGAGGAAACCGGTGGCGATCTGCACATTTTCCCTGACGAAATTATCAGCCGCCGTCTTGCCGCCTTCAGCACTGCACTGATCGTCGGATATGGTCAGCTGGACGCTCATTGTGTTTGCCGCGACTTGCGCGCCATCTCGCAATTGCTGCCCCAAGGGTGCGAATGTACCGCTCAAGGGCGCGGCAAATCCAATGCGCATTTCCTGCGCAAAGGCAGAAGGTATCAGTATGAGGCTGAGAAACGCCAGGGCCGCGAGGCTGGCAGAAAAGAGCTTCGGGTAATTATTGCCGTGCAATATCAGGCGGAAAGCCGCATCATATGGTTTTACAAACTGGTCTGGCTCATTCACGCGACAGGTCTTCTTTAACATTTCATGGTAATTTGAATGAAAATTGGGTAGCGGTTTCCTTGCCATTGTGCAATGCCCGTAATCCATGCAGGCAATCAGCGCATAGCTCCGCCATGGCTTGCAAGACAATACGGATGCTTATCAAGTGCAAACGATAAAAAATATCATTCCAGATACAGCGCCTGTCGCACCGAAAGCCTATCGCGACGCCATGAGCCATTATGCGGGGGCCGTGCAGGTCGTAACGACAGGTGGATCTGCCGGACGGCGCGGGCTTACCCTGACAGCTTCATGTTCGGTTTCCGACAATCCTCCGACCGTTTTGATATGCTTGCAAAAGGTGCATGAAGAGAACCGGATCTTCATGAAGAACGGCGTTTTTGCCGTCAATACGCTTGCGGCTCCCCATGAGCAATTGGCAGACGCCTTTTCCGGACGTATCGGACTGACGCAGGATGAGCGTTTCGAACTGGCGCAATGGGACATTCTTGCGACGGGAGCACCGACGCTGAAAGGGGCTTTGGCGGTGTTCGATTGCCGGGTGACGAGCGTGCAGGATCACTCAACCCATCATGTTCTTTTCGGTGAAGTGGTGGCATTGCGCTCCGGCGATGCCGAGGAGGCGCTGATCTATCTCAACCGCCGCTATCATAGACTGGAGTTGTAGAAGAGTTGATGGGGAGAAATAATGCATAAGCGGGCTGGGCTATTTGCCGGATTGTTTTTCTTCTCCGCCATTTCTGCCTTTGCGCAAGGGCCGCTTCCTTCGTTCAAGGACGAGCATTTTTCCTATCCCGGCATTCTCGGCAGCGCCGATAATGGTGACTATAAAATCGTCGATTATAATGAAATGCGCGATATTAACGGGCGCGATGCAGTGCCGGAAAAGCGGGCCAGGGATGCCTATGTTTCGCTGAAAGCGCGCGCCTATCAGAAAGACGTCACATTTCAGACCAAAGCCGGTCCAGTGAAAGCCATGGCGGTCGGCAAGCGGGAAGGGGCAGCTTTCATTGTCATATATCTGCATGGGCGCGGTGGAAATCGCTTGCAGGGCGTGAATGATTTCACATTCGGTGGCAATTTCAACCGTGTGAAAAATCTCGCAAGCCGCAATGGCGGGCTTTATCTTACCCCGGACTTCAAGGATTTCGCAGCGGCAGGCGAGGCACAGATTGCTGGATTGATTGAAGCCGCGAAGGCTTCATCTCCATCTGCGCCGCTGGTTCTTGCCTGCGGCTCGCAGGGCGGGGCGCTGTGCTGGCGCGTGGCCTCCAGCAAAACTGCGGGCGACCAGCTTGCCGGACTTATTCTTATGGGGTCGCTGTGGGATGAAAGTTTTTTCAATTCACCCGCATTCAAGAAGAAAACGCCGGTATTTTTCACGCATGGCAGCCGCGATCCGGTTTTTGCCGTCGAAAAACAGGAAGGCTTTTATCGCGAGATCCGCAGGCGTGCGCCCGGCTATCCGGTGCAGTTTCGCCGGTTTGAGACGGGCAATCACGGCACGCCGATTCGCATGAGCGACTGGCGCGAGATGCTGAACTGGATTTTTGCGAAACAGTGATAACGGGGCTGTGGACGCCAGACGAAAAACCTGCAATGTGGCGTTCCTGCACTCGACAACGGACCAAAACAGAATAGTTATCTGGTTAAATCTGAGCTGTAGAGCAAATCTTATGAGGTTGATTATGCACGGAGCAGTCCATTACGGAGCCCGTTTTTTTGCTATCGCGATGCTGGCCTCTTTGGCTGCGGCCTGTACGACCACGACACAGACCCCGACGCCTCCCGGACTGTCCGAAGCACCTGTTACCGCGCCGACCATATCGACGCGGCGCTTCATTCCGACCTCGACGGTTGATCCTGCGCTGGCAGCGCCGTGCATTACCACTGCGGCGAATAAATACTTCCTGCCGGAGCGTGTGATTTCGGCTGTCAATTCGCGTCCGGGCGCAGGCGGCGGAACGGATGTCGATCTGCAGGTCGATCTGCGTACGGCGGTATGTCAGGTTTCTGCGAATGGTTCGGTGCGCGCTGTTATCGACACGACGCCCAAAAGCGCGGACCAGGTTGCCGCCGAAGCGGCTGCTGCAAAGGCGGAAGCAGAAGCGCGAACAGCACCACAGAAACAATCACGCAGGAAGTGATTCAATAAAAACGCACAACTCATTCAAAAGGCAGGGATTTCCCTGCCTTTTTGTTGGGTTATCTGCGGAAGCCCTCACTGGCGCGCATCAGGTTCTTCGTATAGTCGGCGCTGATGTCGCCTTTGACGAGCGCATCCGCTTTCAGCTGTTCGACGACTTCTCCATTGCGCATGACAGCGAGCTGATCGCACATATGTGTGATAACTGCCAGATCATGGCTGACCATGACGAAGGTCAGGTTGCGATCCCGGCGTACCTGTTCCAGCAGATTGAGAACTTCCGCCTGTACGGAAGCATCAAGTGCGGAGGTCGGTTCATCGAGCAAGAGGATGGTTGGTTCGATGATGAGGGCGCGGGCAATCGCGATGCGCTGTCGCTGACCGCCGGAAAGCTGGTGTGGATAACGGAACCGGAAGCCCGAGCCAAGGCCGACTTCGTCAAGTGCGCGGACGATGCGTCGTTCGCTGTCACCGATGCCATGAACTGCCAGTGGTTCCAGCAAAAGTCGGTCAATGGTCTGGCGGGGATGCAACGAGCCGTAGGGATCCTGGAAAACCATCTGGACCGTCCGGTAGAAGGCTTTGTCGCGCGGTGTTTTAAGCGGCTTGCCGTCAATGCGCACTTCGCCGCTATCGACGGGGGCAAGGCCGGCCACGGCGCGCAGCAGCGTGGATTTGCCGGAGCCGGATTCGCCCACCAGCCCGAATGAACTGCCGCGCGCGACCTCGATGCTCACCGATTTGAGCGCGTGGAAATGATCGAAATAGACGTTAAGATTATCAATGGCCAGTGCCGGGTTCATAGACGCCATGCCTCCTCACGCTGCAAGGTGGGGAGGGGGTGCTGGTCAGCTCCGATTTTGGGCATGCAGTTGAGCAGTCCTTGCGTATAGGGATGTTTTGCATTGGCGAGGTCGCTCGCAGCGATTTCTTCGACGATCTGGCCGGCATACATGACGATGACGCGGTCACAGAAGGAGGAGACGAGACGCAGGTCGTGACTGATGAATATCAATCCCATGCCGCGTTCGGCCACCAGCTTGTCGAGAATGCCAAGAACTTCGAGCTGAACCGTCACGTCGAGCGCGGAGGTCGGCTCGTCCGCGATCAGCAATTCGGGTTCTGCGACCAGCATCATGGCTATCATGACGCGCTGTCCCATGCCGCCGGAAACTTCATGCGGATAAAGCTTCATGACCCGTTCGGCATCCCTGATCTGCACCGCTTCGAGCATGGAAATAGAACGCTTGCGAATCTCGCTACTGCTATATTTGCCGTGGGCCTTGAGCGTCTCGGCAATCTGCCTGCCGATGGTCATAACCGGGTTGAGCGAATATTTGGGATCCTGCAACACCATTGCGACGCGGCTGCCACGCAGGCTGCGGCGTTCGCGAGCAGAAATATTCAGAAGATCGATACCGTCGAACTGAAGCGTTTTAGCTGTAATGCGGGCATGAGGCGGGGTCAGCCCCATGATGGCGCGGCCGGTCTGGGACTTGCCTGATCCGGACTCACCCACGATGCCAAGCCGTTCGCGGCCGAGCGTGAAGCTGACGCCGCGCACGGCCTCGACAGCGCCTGTCCGGGTTGGAAATGTGACGCGCAGGTCTTCAACTGTCAGAAGTGGTTTCACTGGTTGCTCCCCCGCGGATCGAGCGCATCGCGCAGGCCGTCGCCGAGAAAATTGAAACCGAGGCTTACGATAAGGATCGCTATGCCGGGCATGGCCGCAACCCACCATTGGTCGAGGATGAACCGGCGACCGGAGGCAATCATCGCGCCCCATTCAGGCAATGGCGGCTGTGCTCCAAGCCCGAGAAAACCAAGCCCTGCCGCCGTGAGAATTATTCCGGCCATATCGAGCGTAACGCGCACGATCAGCGAGGAAGTGCAAAGCGGCATGATGTGGCGAAGGACAATGCGGAACGGCGAGGCCCCCATCAGGCGGACGGCGGAAATATAGTCAGAATTACGCACGGTCAGCGTTTCGGCGCGGGCAATACGCGCATAGGGCGGCCATGAGGTGATGGCGATGGCGATGATCGCGTTTTCAATGCCGGGTCCAAGCGCCGCGACGAAGGCGAGCGCCAGAATGAGCTTGGGAAAAGCGAGGAAAATATCGGTGATGCGCATGAGGACCGCATCAACCCAGCCGCCTGCATAGCCGGCGACCGTGCCGACCAGCAGGCCGATGGGCGCTGCGATAATGGCCACGAGCAGCACGACATAGAGTGTGATACGCGAGCCGTAGATCAGGCGGGAGAGAATATCGCGGCCCTGATCGTCGGTTCCCAGCAGGTGGCCCGGTGTTCCGGGCGGGAGCAGGCGGGCATTGGCGAGATCACCCGAATAGGGAGAATGCGGCGCCAGCCAGGGCGCAAAAGCCGCTACCAGCAAAAGCGCGAGAAGGATCAGCAATCCCACCACGGCCAGCCTGTTGGCGGTAAAGCGGCGCCAGATCATATAGGAGCGACCCAAGCGAGCCTGCATGCGCGATTGCGGGCGCTCGGAAAGCAGCCATTCGCGCCAGGAAGATGTCGATGTGTCTGTCATTTGACTCATTTTGCGCGCGTCCTCGGATCGAGAAGCCGATACAGAAGATCGGACAGAAGATTAAGCGCGATAAAGACCGAACCGATGATGATCGTGCCACCAAGAACGGCGTTCATATCGGCGTTCTGCAATGAATTGGTGATATAGAGGCCCAGTCCCGGCCAGGCGAAAATGGTCTCGGTCAAGACCGAGCCTTCCAGCAGGCCAGCATAGGAAAGGACAATCACCGTGACGAGCGGTACGGCGGCATTGCGCAGGGCATGTCCCCAGATGATACGGGTTTCCGATATGCCTTTGGCGCGGGCCGCGATGATATATTCCTGCTCCAGTTCATTGAGCATGAAGGAACGCGTCATGCGGCTGATATAGGCCATCGAGAAATAGCCCAGCAGCGCCGAGGGTAGAACAAGGTGGGACACGATATTCCGCAAAGCGGCCCAGTCGCGCTGAATGAGTGCATCGATAAGGTAAAAACCGGTGATCGGCGTAAAGGTATATTCAAACATGATGTCGATGCGTCCCGGCCCGGACGTCCAGCCAAGGCGCGCATAGAAAACAAGCAGCGCCAGCAGGCCAAGCCAGAAAATCGGGACGGAATAGCCGATCAGGCCGATGACACGGACGATCTGGTCGACAAGGCTGCCGCGCTTTACCGCAGCCAGCACGCCTAACGGAACGCCGATCAGCGCGCCAATGATGGTGCCGATGGTGGCAAGTTCCATCGTCGCAGGAAAGACGCGGCGTATATCGGTCATGACGGGATTTGTCGTAAGGACCGATGTTCCGAAGTCGCCTTGCAAAACGCCTTTCACATAGAGGAAAAACTGATGATAATAGGGCAGGTTGAGGCCCATTTCCTCGCGCACGCGCGCAACGACATGTGCAGGTGCGCGATCACCGACGATCGCCAGAACCGGATCGATCGGGACGACACGACCGATGAAGAACGTGACGGCCAGCAGACCAAGATAAGTGGTCACGACGATGACCAGAAAACCGGCTATCGCGGAGATTACGGAAGGGGAGCGCCGTCGGGCGCTCCCTTTCGCTGAAAGATTTTCTGTGGTGCTCAATGTTACATCCGCTTCCAACAGTGGGGACGTTCAGAGCGGCCTTGCTTGTTTATGTTCGAAAACCGCCTGACACCTTGCATCAAAGCCGAAGCGGCACCCGGCAAAGTGGCCGGGTGCCGCTTCGGCAATTTCAATTATTCCTTGCTGACGGAAATGAGCGAGTTGGAGTCGAAAGTCGGACCAAGCTTGAAATCCTTGACATTACCGCCAAGACCCGCCGTTTCGATCTGCTGGAACAGCACCACGAACGGGCTTTCATCAAGCGCTTCCTGTTGCAGTTTCCTGTACATTTCGGCTCGTTTATCGCTATCGCTCTCCAGGAGGGCCGCCTGGACCTGCTTGGTCAGTTCAGGAATATCCCATGCGTTACGCCAGGCAAGCGTCTTGACGGAGGCATCGTCACTGTTGTCCGGATTGGAGGTGAAGGCCTCTGCGTTGGAATTGGGATCCCAATAGTCCATACCCCACTGACCGATATAGAGATCGTGGTTGCGGGCACGATATTTGGTCAGGGTTTGCTTGTTGTCGCCCGGAATGATCTCGATCTTGATGCCAGCCTGTGCCGCGGTCTGCTGGAAGGATTCGGCTATGCCCGTCGAAGGCTGGTTGCTTCGCACGTCGAAAGTGACGGAGAAGCCATTTTCCAGACCCGCCTTGGCGAGCAGTTCCTTGGCTTTTTCAACGTCGAACTTATAAGGTGCCTCGTCGAGTGCGCCCAGCACACCCTTTGGCTGATAAGTCTGGCGAAGTTCGCCGATACCCTTGATCAGCGTGGAGCCGATGGCTTCATAATCGACCAGATATTTGAACGCTTCGCGAACCTCTGGCTTCGAGAGATATTCATTCTTCTGGTTGAGGCTGATATACATCACCGTGCCCTTGGGCGCGCTGACGGTCGACAGCTTGTCATTTTTCGTAACAGCCTCGAAGTCGCCCGGCTCCAGATTGCGCGCGACGTCGATGTCGCCTGCCTCAAGCATCAGGCGCTGCGTGGCGCTTTCCTTCACGTGGCGGTAGAAGACACGGGCCAGTTTGGCTTTTTCGCCATAATAATTGTCATTGCGTTCCAGTACGACAACTTCATTGGCGCGCCAGTCGCGAAGCTTGAACGGGCCGGAGCCTGCATAGCCGGTTTTCAGCCAGGCTGAGCCGTAATCATTATCATATTTGTAATTGTCGTCAGGCGTCACTTGCTGGGTGTGTTCCAGAAGCAGCTTCTTGTCGATGATTGCGCCGACGGTGGCCGAAAGGCAGTTCAGCACGAAGCTTGGCGCATAGACCTTGTCGGTCGTGAAGACGAAGGTTTCAGCATCGGCGGCTTTCGCTTTTTCGGTGACGTTTTCGCCGGTCAGGCCGAACTGGGTCAGGATGAAGGCCGGGCTCTTGTCGAGACGTACGGCTCGCTCGAAGGAATAGGCGACGTCTTCCGCCGTAATCGGATTGCCCGAAGCGAAGGTGATGCCTTTCTTGAGCTTGAACGTATAAGTAAGGCCGTCATCGGAAACGGACCAGCTTTCGGCAACGCCCGGCACGACCTTGGAGGTGTCTTCGGGATCAAGGCGAACCAGCATGTCATAGGTGTTACCGATGAATTCCGCCGGGCTGAACTCGAAGGATTCAGCAGGGTCGAGCGTGATAGTGTCGTCGATGGCCCATGCCTGCACAAGCGTGTCGGCAGGCGTTGCCGTCCAGGCCGGGCTTGCCGCCAGCAGAGCTGAAACCGCCGCACCGGCAGCGAGAATTCGAAAACGTCCAAAATGCATCATCTTGAGTTCCCTTTCGTGATTTATAAGAATTCTGTAGAGGTCAAACTGCTCCGTGCCAGCATTGCTTGAGGACTCTTATCCAGTTCTCGCGGCAAAGTTTTGCCAGCTCGATTTCATCATATCCGGCTTTTTGCAAGGCTGCGACTAGGTTCTGCGTTCCCGCCGCATCGTTGATTTCCGCAGGAATGGTTGCGCCGTCATAGTCCGAACCAAGCGCAACGCAATCGATCCCCATGCGCTCGACCATATAATCGATATGCCGCACCATGTCGGAAAGTGGCGTGGCCGCACTTTCCAGCCCGTCCGCCCGCAGCATGGTGGTCGCGAAATTAAGCCCGGCAAGACCTTTGCGTTCGCGAATCGCATCCATCTGCCGATCGGTCAGGTTGCGGGCAACGGGGGTGAGGGCGTGAGCGTTGGAATGGCTGGCGATCAGGGGGTGATCGCTGATTTCCGCGACATCCCAGAAGCCTTTTTCGGTGATATGAGCAAGGTCGATCAGGATGCCCTTGCGGTCGCATTCCTTCACCAGTCGCCTGCCTGCATCGGTCAGGCCGGGGCCGGTATCAGGCGACATGGGATAGGCAAAGGGTACGCCGTGACCGAATATATTATTGCGGCTCCAGACGGGACCGAGTGAGCGCAGGCCCGCAGCGTAGAAAACCTCAAGCGCTGCAAGATCGGCATCAATGGCTTCGCAGCCTTCCATATGGAGAACCGCCGCAAATGTGTCGCTGGCAAGCGCCTCGTCGAGCTCTTTGCCATTGCGGCAGATTTTCCAGCCGTCCGCTTCTTCGAGACGAAGAGCGATGGCAGCGATCTCCAGGGCTATGTCGAGCGAGGGGTGACGTTCCAGTGGAGAGGCCAGCGGCGTTTCGTAAGCGCCATCGGTATCGGCTCCGGCCAGTTCGATCTGATGGCTGGACGGAATATAAATGGCGCAAATGCCGCCAGCAACACCGCCCGCCCTGGCACGGGGCAAATCCAGATGGCCTAGTTTGGCGCCGCCGATGAATTCCTTGACGGGATCCCCGCCATTCCGGCTATTTTCCCATAGACGCAAGAGGACATCATTATGTCCGTCGAAAACGCGATGCATTTATCAATCCTAGCAATAAGCCGGTAGTGGAAGAAGAAAGCCCCCAACAAATATTCGGTATTAAGATGTTGGGAGACAGGAGTGTCAAGCTCGTAACCGGGTGGATGCATGATCGCCCGGTGACAAAATTGACCAAATAGAAAAAGCCGCACTGTGATGTGCGGCTTTTGGTGCGAAAATCAGATGAGTTCATGCATAATTGGCATGAACGCTGTGGATATATCAGAACCGGTAATTAAGACCGGCCTTGAGAGAGTGATTCTTCAGGTCGTTGCGCTGGCTAACGCCATTGACCTTGGACTTCACATCGTTAAAGCGCTGGAAGTCATATTCGGCCTTTAGCGACAGCGGACCGGAGATGGCCTGTTCCACACCGACGCCGACCACTGGACCCGCTTCCCAGCCCGGTGCGGACGTGGTTGCGCCCTTGGCCTTCAAGCGGGCAACGCCATAGCCGGCAGTGCCGTAAATAAGGGTTTTGTCGAGCGCATAGCCGACCTTGGCTTTCACATTGCCGTTCCAGGATTGCTGGAGGCTGCCGCCATTGCCGATACGATGTTCTGCTTCAGCAAAATTGCCTTCCAGCTCGCCGCCAAAAACGACGTTGCCGCTTTGCATGTTCTTGCCGACGACCGCTCCGCCAAGCAGGCCGGTGCGATTGGAGAAGGGACTGGGAACCCTGGATGATGAGGCGCCGATTTGTGCGCCGATATAATTGCCCGACCAGTCATGTGGACCGGAAGGCGCTGGATCGCTATAGCTGTAATCCGATCCATCATACAT
Organism: Falsochrobactrum shanghaiense; assembly: GCF_003149535.1. Lineage (GTDB taxonomy): Bacteria > Pseudomonadota > Alphaproteobacteria > Rhizobiales > Rhizobiaceae > Brucella > Brucella shanghaiense. Next base: position 58,692 of record NZ_QGDB01000003.1, read on the forward strand.
ATCGGCTGCGAAAGATGCGCTGGCAAAACTGGCGATTGCGGCACCTAATGCCGCGGCAATGTGGAAACGCTTTAACATTTTTTACTCCGGTTTTCCCGCCCGAAACGCTGGCGGAAAATATGCTGCCTTCGTGAAGGACGAATCCGTCACCTCCTGACTGTTATTCACATGGTCTGTGATTGTGTCGAAATCCAATGAAACGGCAGTAATCTGCACGTCTTTGCGGGTCGTTTTGCTGGACATGCTTAACAGAAGGTTAGGGCAAGACCGTGCCGCCACAGGTGGCAGGTCTACATGAGCTTTAACCCGCGCATGCTGACATGGCCGTGCTTGCCGACGATGATATGGTCATGCACGGCGATATTGAGCGCTTTGGCGGCATCGACAAGCAGTTTCGTCATCTCGATGTCAGCGCGGGAGGGGGTTGGGTCGCCTGAAGGATGATTGTGCACCAATATGATGGCGGTCGCGGAGAGTTCCAGGGCGCGCTTCACCACCTCGCGTGGATAGACGGGTGTGTGGTCGACGGTCCCCTGCTGCTGGATCTCGTCGGCAATCAGGCGGTTTTTCTTGTCGAGGAAGAGAATGCGGAATTGTTCGCGCGGCTCGTAGGCCATGGCTGCGGTGCAATATTCGACGACCTTGCTCCATGAGCCGAGGACTTCGCGCTCCATGACCGTACTGCGCGCCGAGCGCTTGAGCACGGCTTCGATGATTTTCAGGTCGAGGGCAATGGAGGGGCCGACACCGGGCGTTTCGGCGATCAGTTGTTCAGAGGCTCCCAGCACTTCTGCAAGCGAGCCGAAGCGGTTCAGCAAGGCTTTGGCGCGCGGCTTGGTGTCGGCGCGGGGGATAACCCGGAATAACAGCAACTCCAGCAATTCGTAATCGGCCAATGTATCGGGAGCGGCCCTGAAGCGCTGGCGCAATCGATCACGATGGCCCAGATGGTGCGGCTTCTCCAGGGGAGCTGCCATCTGCATCCGGTCGTTGAAGCCGGGAAGGTCATAACCGCCCGGCTTTTTATCGGTACGCGTCATTCTGTTTTACCCCCGCCGAAACAGACAGACAGTATATTTTACACTATTCTGGCAAATCCGGAATTCGTATCGCTCTGGAGCGAAGCCGCGAACGAATCCCGGATTCAAGGCCATGCTAGCGCATCGAGGGCGGACCGAAGAGATTCTTGGGCGACAGCGTGAAGATCTCACAGCCATCGCTCGTGACGCCCACCGTATGTTCATATTGAGCCGTCAGCGAGCGGTCGCGCGTTACCGCGGTCCAGCCATCGGAGAGAACCTTCACACCCGGCTTGCCGAGATTGATCATCGGTTCAATCGTAAAGATCATGCCTTCCTTTATTTCCACGCCGTCGCCGGGCGCACCGTAATGCAGGATGTTGGGCGTATCATGAAAGAGCTGGCCGACGCCATGGCCGCAGAAATCGCGCACGACCGAACAACGCTCTGCTTCCGCATAGGACTGAATGGCAGCGCCGATAGCGCCGGTTTTCACACCCGGCCTTACGACAGAAATGCCCCGCAAGAGGCTTTCATAGGTCACTTCGAGCAAGCGCTCCGCCGAACGCTTGATTTCGCCCACTGCATACATGCGGCTTGAATCGCCGTGCCAGCCATCCAGCAGGTAGGTGACATCTATATTGACGATCTCGCCCTCGCGCAGCGGCTTGTCGTTGGGAATGCCGTGGCATACGACGTGATTGATCGAGGTGCAGGTCGATTTGGTATAGCCGCGATAGTTCAATGTTGCCGGAAAAGCGCCGTTGTCCATCCCGAATTCGAAAACGAAACGGTCAATCTCATTGGTCGTGACGCCGGGCTTGACCACATCATTGAGCACATCGAGACAACGCGCGGTGAGATTGCAGACCTTGCGCATGGACTCGAAGGCTTCCGGCCCGTAAAGCCTGATCTGGCCCGTATATTTTACCGGTGCGCTTGCTGCTTCGATATAAGTCACCATTTTTGACCTGTCTTTCTACTCTATCGGCACCAATTGCGTGGCGTGAATGCCTTTATCCGTTATTTGGCATTGAACAGCCCAGGCCTCAACCCCCGATGCCATTGCGCGTTCGAAAGCGCGGGCATAAGCGGGGTCGAGATCACCGGAAATGCTGAATCTGTCGCAATCATTACGCTGGATAATAAACACCATCACGCCCCGATGGCCAGCCGCTACGACATCGACCAATTCATCAAGATGCCTGGCGCCGCGCGCCGTGACGGTGTCGGGAAATTCGGCGAGGCGGGCCGTGCGCGTGAAGTGCACATTTTTCACTTCCACATAGGCGCGTGCATCCTCTCCATTGTCGAGCAGAATATCTATGCGTGAATTGCGCCCATATTTCTGCTCGCGCCGCAGATTGCGATAATTTTCCAAGGTGGGAACGAGACCGGAAAGAATTGCCTCTTCGGCGATTCGGTTGGGCAGGCCGGTATTGACGCCGACAAGCGTGTTATCGGCTTCGACAATCTGGAGCGTATGGGCATATTTGCGGTGCGGCGCATCTGAAACACTCAGCCAGACGCGCGAACCCGGTGCCGTCAAACCGAGCATCGAGCCGGTATTGGGAACGGAGGCCGTAATAAACCGGCCGTCGTCTAAAGTCACGTCGGCCAGAAATCTCTTATAGCGGCGCTCAAGGCGACCGGTCACAAGGGGTGAAGGAAAAAGCATAGGGCCCATTTAGGCCCGGAACAGGATTGCTGCAAGCCTTGAGCCTGACAGGGAAAGAAATCAGTCCTGCAAAGGCATTTCACGGTTTTGCTGAGAATCCTCTATTGCCGGACCCAGTTAAAAGCCAGTTCCTCGCGAAAGGCAAAGCGAACGATATGGCTTGCGACGACGTCTTCCATCTGGGGCAGGGCATCCTCGGCGGCGTCAATCTCGACAATGAGCTGTTCCGGTTCGGCCTTGAGAATCACAAGACGGTTTTCGCCAAGATCGATACGTCCCTTCTCGGGGGTAAATTCAGTGGCGAATTTATGCGCCCAGTGCTTGCAGAGCTGTTGCAGATAGCGGCTGGCATGGGCGGTGGGAACAATCGCGGTGGTTTGGGACATGAGATCGCTATCCTGTTTCATTATGTAATACAGGAACTGCTATAGCAGCGAGAAGGCACTGTCACGTCTGGCGCGCTCACATGCGATCAATTTAAAGCGAGAAACAGACAGCAAGTGGTACGCCCAAGGGGAATCGAACCCCTGTTTCCGCCGTGAAAGGGCGGCGTCCTAACCGCTAGACGATGGGCGCCCGTTGCTGGTGTGTGGGCTTATATGCGGGAAAAATCCTGCGCGCAAGCATTTTTTCCGTAAATTCAATAAGAAAAACAATATGAAAGACCGGAAGGTCAAGCATCTTCAATTCGAATTATAGAGAAAGATTTTCAGGAGAAAAACCAGCAAATGGTACGCCCAAGGGGAATCGAACCCCTGTTTCCGCCGTGAAAGGGCGGCGTCCTAACCGCTAGACGATGGGCGCCCGTTGCTGGTGTGTGTGGGCTTATATGCAGGAAGCTTCTGACTCGCAAGCCCTTATTCCAAGTTTTTCAGAAAAATATTTCCGGGAGGCAGGCATAACGGGTATTTTGCTGTGAATTTCTATGCCAACTCTTTGAATTAAAATATAAAATCAAATCCAGTTTATTTGCGGCAGCGCCAGTTCCAGTCCCGTTCGGGGCCAATATCCACATGGACCGATTTGGTATGGCAGTAAGTGCCGACACCGCCGCGGTTTGGCATGGAGCGTGCAAAGCGCGCGATTTCGTGTTTTGAAACCCCGTCGATCTGAATATCGGCTGCGGCGCAGATCATATGCAACGATTTGCGTGCGCCGTTGACCTTGCGGTTATAGGAAGGGCTACGATAACCGGACGTCACCATGACCGGGCGGCGGAAATGGCGCTCCATCGTTTTCAGCATCGAAACCAGTTGCGGCTTGAGACATGCGACATCAACGGTCTGGCGCTGTACTTTCAGGCCATTTGGCGCAAGGCGCGCAAGCCCGGGCGCTGACGCAAGCTGAATGGAGGAATAGTCGTCATATTCGTTGGCATCAATGTCGCTGTCATCATACAGGCTTTGGCGATGCTTGATTTCGATTCCGCCATTGGCGCGGACGCCGGGCAGGGAGTAGTTATAATTTCGTGTTGGCGATGAAACGGGTTTGACTACGGCGAGTTTCTTGTTTTCCGCTTTGCTGGAACCGCTTGCCGCGTCATCGCTGAACAATCTTGCAATACTGCCCTGCGATTGAGACTGCGAGGATGCGGGCTTTTGCGGCGCTGCAAAGGCATTTGCATTTTTGGCGGACCCAAACAGGGAAGTGACTTCGGCAGGCTTTTCCGGCGCGGGTGGTTGGCTGGCTTCGACTTGCGGGGCTTGGGGTGCTTCCTGTGCCGGTTCGGTTTTAGCGGTTGCGGGCTTTTCGTCAGTGGTTGCCGCCGGCGCTTCGGGAGGGGCTGCTTCGCTTGGGCTATTGTCGGATTTCTTGCCAAAAATGCTAAAGAGCCCGCTTGGTTTTGTTTCGGAAGCGAGTGCTGCGACCTGCACTGGTTCTTCCGGTTCGAGCGCTTTGCCGGTGCCTGCGTCTTCTATTGCAGGATTGTCGGATTGCGCAGTCGCGGATGTGACTGCGGCTTGCCCGGTTGGAGGCTCAGGCTGATTGTCTGCTTTCTTGGTCGCATCCGCTTCGGCTTGTGCGGAAGCCTCCGCTTCAGCTTTTGTGGAAGCTTCCGCGGCTGCGGTCTCGTCGGCAGCGCTTTGCAACGCATCGGCGACGACGGAACCGTCAGCGCTGGCGCTCATCTGCATTGGTGTCATGCCGTCGCCGGTGGACGTGCAGGATGTAAGCACAAGCGCCAGAAGGGCGACACTGCCGCATAGGAGTTTCCGGGACGAGAGAGATGAAGGTTCGACAAAAATCAATGATCTGCTCCGGCTCGATTTCCCTGACCAGTCTGGCGAACCGAAACAGATCGGGCCCGCCTGGTTTCGGGAGATCGACTTCTCCCGTACGAGTCTCGCGTGAACGCTTGCAAGACGGTTTTTCTCACAGAGCCCGGCGTTTTGCCGGACAGGCAGCCAATTTTCCCAATCGGCTATCGCACGTAAATCTGGCTGCATGCATAAAAATGCATAAAGGCACAAATCACTCACGGTTAAAACATCGTCAATTTTTATGCTTTTTAATTGGTAAACGCAACTATTGAAAGCAGCAGATTGTTTACGCGCATTTAATTGAGCGGAATATACTATAGTATAACGTAATGTTACTGATTGTAATTATGAGTTATATTAAGGTGTGGCCATTGCAGGCGGAGGACAGGCGGCACGGGATATGGCGCAATGGAAACTCGCTTATTGACAGAGGGCGTCGTCTTGGTGCTATCCCTTCTCAAACAGAATATTTTCATGCGCCGGGATAAGCGCAGGTGGTCAATGACGAATTGGGATTGGTAATATGATTAAGCGCACGCGGCAGGTTGCCAATCTCGTGCTGGCAGCAACAGCCGCAGCACTTCTCGCCGGTTGTGCGGGTGGACCAGAATTTCAGGGCGTACCGCAGGAGGGGGCGGCGAAGACCGGCACCTATCCGACTTTTGGCCGTATGCCCAAGGCCGCGACGGCGCAGATCACAGCGGAAGAGAAAGAGCAGATGATGTCTTCGCTCGATTCCGACCGGACGCGTCTGGCGGCGACACGCTCCTCCAATAGCGGTGTGACCCCCGCACAGGCAGCAGCACTGCGCAAGCAGGCGCAGGAAGAAACGGATGCGACGCTCAGGCAGATCGAAGCCGGGGAAGAATAGGCCGCTTCTGATAAAAAAGCCTGATTTCAGACTTGTAACAAGTATCGACCCGATTCGATAACGGGTGTATAGCTCCTAATGCGGTGCATGAGCACCATTTCGTTCAACTCTCCTTTTGGAACAGGATCATGTCGGAAGAGTTTCATAAAGTCCGTCGTTTGCCGCCCTATGTCTTTGAACAGGTCAACCGCCTGAAGGCATCGGCGCGAGCGGCGGGAGCCGACATTATCGATCTTGGCATGGGCAATCCCGATCTTCCCACCCCGCAGAACATCGTCGACAAGCTTTGCGAGGCGGTGCAGGATCCGCGTGCCCATCGCTATTCGGCCTCGAAGGGCATTCCCGGACTTCGCCGCGCGCAGGCGCAATATTATGCGCGGCGTTTCGGTGTTAAGCTCAATCCGGATACGCAGGTCGTCGCGACGCTCGGCTCCAAGGAAGGCTTTGCCAATATGGCGCAGGCGATCACCGCTCCCGGCGATGTAGTGCTTTGCCCCGATCCGACCTATCCCATTCACTCGTTCGGCTTCATCATGTCGGGCGGGGTGATCCGCTCCATTCAGGCCAGGCCGGATGACCAGTTCATTCCGGCGCTGGAACGTGCGGTCAAGCATTCGATCCCCAAGCCGCTGGCGCTTATCCTCAATTTCCCATCCAACCCGACGGCCTATGTCGCAACGCTTGATTTCTATAAGGATGTGGTGGCCTTCGCGCGCAAGCACGACCTCATCATCCTGTCGGATCTGGCTTATTCGGAAATCTACTTTGACGGCAATCCGCCGCCATCGGTTCTGGAAGTCCCCGGCGCGATGGATGTGACGGTGGAATTCACCTCCATGTCGAAGACCTTTTCCATGCCCGGCTGGCGCATGGGATTTGCGGTCGGCAATGAACGGCTGATCGCCGCTTTGACGCGGGTGAAATCCTATCTCGATTACGGTGCATTCACGCCTATTCAGGTCGCGGCAACCGCAGCGCTCAATGGCGATGGCTCGGACATCACCTATGTGCGCAATATCTATAAACAGCGCCGTGATGTGCTGGTCGAAACCTTTGGCCGCGCGGGCTGGGATGTGCCGCCTCCGGCCGCGACCATGTTTGCGTGGGTTCCGATCCCCGAGCGCTTCCGCGCCATGGGGTCGCTTGAATTCTCCAAACTGCTGGTCGAGATGGCTGATGTCGCGGTTGCGCCGGGTGTCGGTTTCGGCGAGCATGGCGATGAATATGTACGCATCGCGCTGGTCGAAAACGAGCATCGCATCCGGCAGGCCGCGCGCAATATCAAGCGCTTCTTGTCCACCAAGGATGAGAACCTGCACAATATCATTCCGCTTGAAGGTCGCCGTTAACGGCTGGCCTTCAGCTTGCGGGGGCCGTCATCGCACTGGCCCCTGCCATTCCCGTCTCTTTATAGCCAATAATTCAGAAGGTCGAAATAATGAGTGATGCATTGCGGATCGGCGTTGCCGGATTGGGCACCGTTGGTGGTTCGGTGTTGCGTATTCTGCGTGACAAGGCCGATATGCTCACTCGCCAATGCGGCAGGCCGCTGGTCATTACCGGGGTAAGCGCTCGCAATCGCAGTCAGGATCGCGGGGTTGATCTGTCCGGCGTGACCTGGTTTGACAATCCGGTCAAACTGGCAAAAAGCGGCAAGATCGATGTTTTCGTGGAATTGATCGGTGGCGACTCCGGCCCTGCCGAAGATGCTGTTGAAGCGGCTCTGGCTGCTGGCCATCATGTCGTGACGGCCAATAAGGCGCTGCTGGCCCGCCATGGCGTGAAGCTTGCAAAACTGGCGGAAGAAAAAGGCGTTCTTCTCAATTTTGAAGCCGCTGTCGCAGGCGGTATTCCGGTCATCAAGGCGATGCGTGAATCGCTGACGGGCAATACGGTTTCGCGCGTCTATGGCATCCTGAACGGCACATGCAACTATATCCTCACCCGCATGGGGGAAGAGGGCATTTCCTTCAAGGACTGTCTCAAGGATGCGCAGCGCCTTGGCTATGCGGAAGCTGATCCCACGTTCGACATCGAGGGCAATGACACCGCGCACAAGCTTGCACTGCTCACCAGTCTGGCTTTCGGCACGCAGATCGCCGCCGATGATATTTATCTTGAAGGCATTTCCAATATTTCGCTGGCCGATATTCGCGCCGCCGATGAGCTTGGCTATCGCATCAAGCTTCTGGGTGTGGCGCAGCAGACCGAATCCGGTATCGAGCAGCGCGTGCATCCGACCATGGTGCCCGTATCTTCGGTCATCGCGCAGGTGCATGGCGTAACCAATGCCGTGGCGATCGAAACCGATCTTTTAGGCGAACTTCTGCTGTCGGGTCCGGGCGCTGGCGGCAATGCGACCGCTTCCGCCGTGATTGGCGATCTGGCGGATATTGCCAAGAGCCGCCCCGGTTTCCAGCACGGACCGGTCTTCGGCACGCCTGCCAAGGCGTTGCAGCCCTATAAGCGTGCCAAGATGCGCAAACATGCGGGCGGCTATTTCATCCGCCTGACGGTTCATGACCGGATCGGTGCTTTTGCCGCGATTGCCAAGCGCATGGCCGATAACGATATTTCGCTCGAATCCATCGTCCAGCGCCCACGCATGGACAGCGATGTGCAGGATGGTATCAAGACGGTTATTCTCGTCACCCACGAAACAACCGAAGCTGCCGTCCGCAAGGCGCTGGAGGCCATTCTCAAGGATGATCATCTGGTCAGCAAGCCGCAGATGATACGCATCGAACGGGCCGGTTGAGCGATTTTGCAGATTGCTTGCGGCGCAATGCCCTGAGCAGGAAATTGCCCTTAAATCGATTAAGCATTTGAGTGCGCAATGTTTTCTGTTTTCGCCCCTTGCGGGGGGCGAGGGACTTTGACAAAAGGTTTGCACAATGTCGCTATAACGTTGTGCGGCTTTTGATGCCGCGTCTGATGCAATTCAAATTCGGGACTTGTTCACATGGCCAAGACTGTAGAGCAGCAGCCTCAGGGGCTGGATCGTATCCTTACGCTGGAACTGGTCCGCGTGGCGGAACGCGCTGCGGTGGCTGCGGCAAGGCTGCGCGGGCGCGGCGATGAAATGGCCGCCGATCAGGCTGCGGTCGACGCCATGCGGCAGGAACTCAACCGCCTGCCGATTGCCGGTACGGTCGTCATCGGCGAAGGCGAGCGTGACGAAGCGCCCATGCTTTATATCGGCGAGGAGGTCGGCACCAGGCAGGGACCGGACGTTGATATTGCGCTCGATCCGCTGGAAGGCACCACCATCTGCGCAAAAAACCTGCCCAATTCGCTGGCGGTGATCGCAATTGCGGAGAAGGGCAATCTTCTTTACGCGCCCGACGTCTATATGGAAAAGATCGCGGTCGGCCCCGGCTATCCGGCAGGCGTCGTCAATCTCGATGCGACGCCAACCGACAATATCATGTCGGTCGCCAAGGCAAAGGGCGTGAAGCCGCACGAAATCACCGCCTGCATCATGGACCGCCCGCGTCATGCACGTCTTATCGAGGAGGTGCGCGCAACGGGTGCGGCGATCCGCCTGATCGGCGATGGCGATGTGGCGGGCGTGATGCACACGACCGACCCGGATGAGACCGGTATCGACATTTACATCGGCATCGGCGGCGCGCCGGAGGGTGTTCTGGCTGCGGCAGCGCTTCGCTGCATCGGCGGTCAGATGCAGGGACGGCTCCAGCTCAATTCCGACGAGAAAATTGCCCGCGCGGCAAAAATGGGCATTTCAGACCCCAAAAAGGTCTATACGATGGAAGAAATGGCCAAGGGTGACGTGCTGTTCGCCGCGACCGGCGTAACGGATGGCAATATGCTTTCGGGCGTAAAATTCGCCCGTGACTATATCCAGACCCATACGATTGTCATGCGCTCAAGTTCGCAGACGATCCGCGAAATCAAGGCGCGGCATCAGGATATGTCCAAGTTTTGAGGCAAAAGGTTTTGTGAACGGTAAAAGGCGGCATTGCAACAATGCCGCCTTTTGTGTCTTAACAGGGATATGACGACAGAACGCCTTTTTCTCGGAATTCAACAATCCATAACCGGCCAGAAATGGATCGACCGGCTTGGCCTGCGTGAAACCAACACGGCATTGGCCATCGCGCAGCATCATGGCATATCCGATCTCGTATCGCGTGTACTTGCCGGGCGCGGAGTCACCGTGGAAGATGCGCCGGAATTCATCGATCCGAGCCTGCGCAATCTCATGCCCGATCCCGCCTCGCTGACCGATATGGAAAATGCGGCAGGCCGGATTGCCGATGCGATAGACAGGCGCGAGACAGTCGCAATCTTTGGCGATTATGATGTGGACGGGGCCTGTTCATCGGCGCTGATGGCCCGTTTTCTCAAACATTATGGAATTTCGCATTCCATCTATATCCCTGACCGGATTTTCGAAGGCTATGGCCCCAATCCCGATGCCATGCGTGAACTGGTCGTCAAGGGCGCTTCGCTCATCGTCACCGTCGATTGCGGCACCAATAGCGCGCCATCCATTACTGCCGCCAAACAGGCCGGTGCGGATGTTGTCGTGCTGGACCACCACCAGCTTGGGGGTGAACTGCCCGAAGATGCGACAGCCGTCGTCAATCCAAATCGCGAGGATGATATATCGCAACAGGAGCATCTCTGCGCGGCTGGCGTTGTTTTTCTGACGCTGGTGCAGGTTGCCAAAATCCTGCGCGAGCGGGGCAAGGGGGCAGGGCCGGACTTGCTTGCCATGCTTGATCTGGTGGCGCTGGCGACGGTTTGCGACGTGGTGCCGCTCAAGGGCGTCAACCGTGCCTTTGTCGTCAAGGGCTTGCTGGTTGCACGCAGCCAGAGCAATGCCGGGCTCGCGGCTCTGGCGCGCGTTGCCAGGATCGGCGAACCGCTGAATGTGTTTCATCTGGGCTTTCTTCTCGGCCCGCGCATCAATGCGGGCGGGCGTATCGGCGACGCCGGGCTTGGGGCGCGGCTGCTGACGTTCGACGATCCAGCCGCAGCACAATCCATTGCGATCGAGCTTGATCGTCTCAATCAGGAGCGGCAGGCCATGGAAGCGGAAATGCTGGTGGAAGCGGAAGCGGAAGCCATGCTTGAACTTTCCGGTGGTGGCGGCGCATCGGTGATCGTGACCGCCAATGATCACTGGCATCCCGGTATTGTCGGGCTTCTGGCCTCGCGGCTGAAGGAAAAAGCGCGTCGCCCGGCTTTCGCTATTGCCTTCAACGCCAATGGCGTGGGATCAGGCTCCGGTCGCTCGATAGCGGGGCTGGATCTGGGGCGGCTGGTGCGCAAGGCCGTGGAAAAAGAGCTTCTGGTGAAGGGCGGCGGGCACGCCATGGCTGCAGGCATCACCATCGAGCGCGGCAAGCTGGGTGCGCTGCGCGCTTTCTTTGAAGAGGAAACGGCGGCAGCGATTACCGCACTGCGCGAAAAGCAAAGCCTTTCAATCGATGGGGCCGTGGCCGCTTCGGGCGCGACGATTGCCCTATATGAAGCCCTGCAACGGGCCGGGCCTTATGGATCGGGGCATCCGCAACCCGTGCTTGCGCTCCCGCATCATATATTGGCCGATGTGCGCGGCGTCGGGCGTGATCATGTTCGTGCTGTCTTGCGCGGTGCGGATGGAAAGCGCGTCAATGCCATCGCATTCAGGGCCGCGGAAGGGGATTTGGGCCGTTTTCTCTTCAATAATATAGGGGAGAGCGTCCATGTAGCCGGTAATCTTTCCCTCAATCACTGGAATGGCTCCGTCACTCCTCAGATACAGATTCTGGATGCCGCTGTGGCTAATTGAAAAAACTAAGTTTTCTCAATTATTGCCCTTGTGCAAGTGGGGGCCGACGTCCCATATCCGGGAATGGAAATATAGAAATCGTTTCGCATGTTTTGTTTTCGCATTATCCCGCGCAAAGGCGTTTTGCATTTTGCCGGGAATGCTCTTTACGGGAGAAATCTATGCCGGGTTCAGCCAAGCGCCTGACCAAACTGACAGTTGCAATCATGCTGGGGGTTGTCGCCTCTCTTGCCACTGTCGATTTCGCCGATGCGCGCCGCGGGGGCGGAGCTGGATTTGGCAGTCGGGGTGCGCGCACCTATCAGGCGCCTGCGCCGACGCGCACGGCTCCCAATAATGCGGCGCCCATCGAGCGTTCGATGACGCCTAATCCCGGCCCGCAGACCAGCCGTCCGGCCGCAGGCGCACCAAATGCAGCGGCAGCGCAGCGTTCGGGCGGCATGTTCGGTAACTTCGGTCGTTCCATGCTGGGCGGTCTGCTCGTCGGCGGCCTGATCGGCATGCTGCTTGGCAATGGACTTGGCGGACTTGCAGGCATGTTCGGCCTGCTGCTTCAGGTAGCGGTTATTGCTCTGGTTGCAATGTTCATTATGCGTATGCTGGCTAATCGCAAGCAGGCAGCGGTCGGTGCGGGGGCCGGAGCAGGCAATGTCGGGCCGCAAGGCTTTGGTTCGTCACAGCCTTTCGGCGCGGCAAAGACTGCCGCATCGCAGGCAGGTTCCGGCGCTCGCACGCCTTCGGTCAATCCTTTTGAGCAAAAAGCAACCGCCTCCGCAGCGCCTGCCGTTGAAGACGAGCCAATCGAGGTTGGCCAGTCCGATCTCGATCGTTTTGAAGAGATGCTTTCGGAAATTCAGGAAGCCTATGGTCGCGAGGATTATGCAGCGCTGCGCGGCTTGACCACGCCGGAAGCCATGTCCTATCTCGCGGAAGAACTGGGCGAAATCGCCTCCAGCGGCAAGCGCAATGAGGTGAAGGACGTCAAACTGTTGCAGGGCGACATTTCAGAAGCCTGGCGCGAAGGTGACGTGGACTATGCGACCGTGGCAATCCGCTATTCGTCGATCGACGTCATGCTCGACCGTAACACGGGCGCGGTTGTGGAAGGCGATCCCGAAACGCCATCGGAGAGTGTTGAAGTCTGGACCTTTACCCGCAAGGCTGGGGGTGCATGGATGCTCGGTGCTATTCAAGGGACGGAATAGTCTTCGCGACTTGAATCAAGCATGCAGCGTAAATCTCTGTTTTAGCTTATGAACTCGTGGAAAAGCCCGGTCTGATGACCGGGCTTTATGCTTCCTATTTCACCAGCTACCGATATTTTCCGCAGATGCCCATGGCTCTTGCGGGGGCAGGCTTTCGCCTTTCTGAATCAGTTCGATGGAAATGCCGTCAGGCGATTTGATGAAAGCCATATGGCCGTCACGCGGTGGCCGATTGATGGTGACGCCCTTATCCTGTAATTTCTTGCAGACGGCGTAAATGTCATCGACCATATAGGCGAGATGTCCGAAATTACGTCCGCCCGTATAGGTTTCAGGATCCCAGTTATAGGTCAGTTCCAGTTCCGGCGCGCGGTCTGTTTCAGCGCCTTCCTTGTCTGCGGGTGCGGCAAGGAAAATCAATGTGAAGCGGCCTTTTTCATTTTCCTTGCGACGGATTTCCTCAAGGCCAAGTTTGTTGACGTAAAAGTCGAGCGATTCATCGATGTCGCGAACTCTCACCATCGTATGCAGATAACGCATGGTCTTCTCCTGATTCGTTGGGTGCGGAAGATTGAAGTTAACGCATTTGCGCGCGTCCGGTTCAGTCATCCAGCAGAAAGAACGCTTGCCGAAGCGGCATGGTGCCATATCTTCCGCAGCAGCCGGAAGCATATTTCAGGCATTCGCAAATTAACGATGAAGGCATAAAGCCTGTGGTCATCGGTGGAACTTTGAAAGATTGGACTTGCCGCCCATGGTTAAGGAAGTGTTATGCTTCCAGCAAGAATCACGTCAGAGTTACAACGGAACAGTAGAGGAGGGGTGAGCGCATGGCGGAAAAATCTGTGTCGGACGACCAGTTTCGCAATCAGAACTCCTCGGAAGAGCTTGCCGATCTCATGGAAATATCGGGCCATATAAAATGGTTCGACGTCGCCAAGGGATATGGCTTTATTGTTCCAGACGACGCCGGATTGTCCGATATTCTGCTCCATGTCACTTCGCTGCGCCGGGATGGCTTCCAGACCGCACTGGAGGGGGCGCGCATCGTTTGCGAGGTGCGGCAGAGTGAGCGCGGCATGCAATGTTTCCGCGTAATTTCAATGGACACATCCACGGCGGTTCACCCCGCACAGATGCCGCCGCAGCGGACGCATGTGACGGTGACGCCGTCCAGTGGACTGGAGCGCGTCATTGTGAAGTGGTTTAATCGTACCAAGGGGTTCGGGTTTCTGACCCGTGGCGAGGGTACGGAAGATATTTTCATCCATATGGAAACCTTGCGCCGCTTCGGCATGATGGAATTACGCCCCGGTCAAGTGGTTCTGATCCGCTTTGGCGAGGGCGACAAGGGATTGATGGCGGCTGAAATTCACCCCGACATCGGCACGGCAATTCCAGTTTCCCATTGATCCGCCTTTCGTACCGGTGGGGGCTGCAACGCGTGTCACAAGCCGGTGAGGCTGTCGGACCGATCTTGCTGTCGGGACTGCGGATTGATATTCTCTCCCATGCAGCCAAAGCTTTGCGGTTAGAGCGCATCCCGAAAAGTGTGAAACGGTTTCGGGCAAGATGCGCGGTAAAAACAAATAATTAGAGTGCATTTCGATCTGATCCAGTCAGATCGAAATGCACTCTAATCGGGGTATTCATCATGGGCCGCATTCTCTTAACAGTTGCATTCATGTTCATGACTTTGGCGGCGCAGGCGCAGGAAACGAAGCCGATGCGACTGCCTGTCGATCCGCAATTGCTGGTTTTCAAGACGGATAAAGGGGACGTGGCCTTTGGCGTCGAGATCGCAAATACGGATGAAGCGCGCATGCGCGGCCTTATGTGGCGGACTGATTTTCCGCAAGATCGTGCAATGCTTTTCGTCTTTGGAAAGATGAGAGACATCATGATGTGGATGCAGAATACGCCATCGCCGCTCGACATGGTGTTTCTCGACGATAACGGGCATGTATCGGCCATTCACGAAAATGCCGTGCCTTTTTCCGAAAATATTATTTCCTCGGAAGGTCCGGCGGCTTATGTCGTTGAACTTCTGGCCGGCACTGTTAAAAAGAACGCCATCAAGCGCGGGGACCGGGTGATCCACCGGATCATTTGCGGAGAATGCCGCAATTGAGCATCTGCCGCGCGGCATGACATTGGCTGAAAATCAAAGGAATAACAGGTGAGTGCGCTCGACATCGACTATTTCGAACATGATGGCATGCGTCTGGCATACCGTCAGGACGGGGAAGGCGACCCTATTCTGCTCATTCATGGTTTTGCATCCTCCAGTCTGGTCAACTGGGTTTCGCCGGGCTGGTTTCGCACGCTGAGGGAAGCGGGTTATCGCGTGATCGCCATCGATAATCGCGGCCATGGTTTCTCCACCAAAAGCCACGATGAAAAGGATTATACGCCAAGCAGGATGGCGGGTGATGCGGCTGCATTGCTGGATCATCTGGGCATCGAAAAGGCCCATGTGATGGGCTATTCGATGGGCGCGCGGATCAGCGCCTTTCTGGCGATCGAGCATTCGCAGCGCGTGCACAGCGCGGTGTTTGGCGGACTTGGCATCGGGATGGTGACGGGTGCCGGTGACTGGGAGCCGATCGGCGAAGCGCTGTTGGCCGAAGACCCGGCGACGATCACCTTGCCGCGCGCGCAGATGTTCCGAAAATTCGCCGACCAGACAAAGAGCGATCGCATTGCCCTTGCGGCCTGCGTTATTACGTCCAAGGAACTGGTCCCGGCTGCAGCCATCGAACGTATCATGCAGCCCACGCTTGTTGCGGTCGGCACGACAGACGATATTGCCGGTAGCGCTCAGGAACTGGCCGATATGCTGCCCAATGGACAAGCCCTGGACATTCCGGGACGGGATCACATGCTGGCGGTTGGCGACAAGGTGTATAAAAAAGGCGTTCTGGCGTTTCTCGAAGAAAATGCGCTTTGACGTGGATACGCACCTTGCCTGAGTTGAGCGCAATGCCAATATGCGAGGGTGTCAAGATGCCCTGTTTTGCGATATGGTGCAGGCCATATTCCTGTTCTATATGAAGGGCGCGATGAAATCGCCCTTCATGGCCTGTTTGAAAGCGGAGTAATATGTGATGTCGGCTCCTTCAGTGGCAAAAGCGTCCTCCACTTTGGGGCAGCTTGATCCAATCTGGCATTCCATTCGTGCGGAAGCGGAAGAAGCTGCCAGAAATGATCCCATTCTGGCGTCATTTCTTTACGCGACCATTATCAACCAACCCACTCTGGAAGACGCGGTGATGCATCGCATAGCGGAGCGTCTTGGGCATGCCGATGTCAGCGCGGATATTCTGCGGCAGACTTTCGAAGCGATGCTGGAGGCCAATCCGGAGTGGTCGCGGGTTTTGCGCGTGGATATTCAGGCCGTATATGACCGGGATCCGGCCTATAACCGTTTCATGGACCCGGTTCTTTATCTGAAGGGTTTTCATGCGATCCAGACCCACCGTCTGGCGCATTGGCTTTATCAGGAAGGCCGGACGGATTTCGCCTATTATCTGCAAAGCCGTTCGTCATCGATGTTCCAGACAGATATTCATCCCGGCGCGAAATTCGGAAGCGGATTGTTTCTTGATCATGCCACCGGGCTGGTTGTCGGCGAGACGGCACTGATTGAAGACAATGTGTCTATCCTGCATGGGGTGACGTTAGGCGGCACGGGCAAGGCTGGCGGTGATCGTCATCCGAAAATCCGCTATGGCGTGCTGATTGGCGCGGGGGCGAAAATCCTCGGCAATATCGAAGTTGGCCATTGCTCAAAAATTGCCGCGGGCTCGGTTGTGCTCAAACCCGTGCCGCACAACAGCACTGTGGCGGGTGTGCCGGCCAAGGTTGTCGGTGAGAGCGGCTGCGCGGAACCATCGCGCGTCATGGACCAGACACTGAACGAGCAGGCCTTTGGCGACCATATGTTCGGCGAGGGTATCTGATTTTTTCCATCATTCTCGGGTCGTCCGCTGTCTTTTTTCAGCAGGCGACCTATATGTTCAGGCAGTCGAACTATTCGTGCCTGTGCCCTGCCAATATCAGGCCCTTTACATCTTATAATGCCGGGTGCATTACACCGGCTCCAAATCATTATCAGGAGAATCCGGTTGAAACCCGACGAACTCAAGAAACTCGATGCCTATTTCAAACGGACGTTTAACAATCCCGATCTGCAGGTGAAGGCGCGCCCTCGCAAGAACGATTCTGCCGAGCTTTATCTTGGCGATGAGTTTCTGGGCCTTGTCTACAAGGATGAGGATGAGGGAGAGCTCTCCTATAATTTTTCCATGGCGATTCTCGACGTCGATCTGTAAGCGTCGCCGCAGCCAGCTTGCCAAGCCCTCTTCGTTTACGGAGAGGGTTTTTTATTGGCTATTTGCCGGGATGCGGTCTAAATGGAATCCGAGGGAGGAGAGCCCATGCCCGTCTATGTCTATAATGGTCATAAACCGCAGTTTTCTGAACAAGGCAGCAATTGGATCGCACCGGATGCGACATTGATCGGTAAGATCATTGCCGAGGAAAATGCCAGTTTCTGGTTTGGCACTGTGCTGCGTGGCGACAATGAGCCGATTACTGTCGGCGCGGACAGCAATATTCAGGAACTTTGTGTCCTGCATACGGATATTGGGTTTCCGCTTACCATCGGTCAGGGCTGCACCATCGGCCATCGCGCGATTCTGCATGGCTGCATCATTGGCGATAACACTTTGATCGGGATGGGCGCCATCGTGCTCAATGGTGCAAAGATTGGCAAAAACTGCCTCGTGGGTGCAGGCGCACTGGTGACTGAAGGCAAGGAGTTTCCGGATAATTCGCTGATCGTCGGATCGCCTGCAAAGGTAATCCGCGAGCTTGATGCAGCTGCCATCGAGCGGTTGAAGGCTTCGGCGCAGCATTATGTGCAGCGGGCGCATTCCTTCATGCGTGGTTTGGAGCCTGCTTGAAAAATCCCGGCGTCCTCGCGAAAATTTTTAATGCCGGATGCTGCCGACCAGAAGGTCGCGGTCGTTTCTGATTGATACCCAGCTGCCTGCATCAGTCGTCGATTGGCGCTTGAGGTAGGTATATTCAGTTTTGTTCCAGGCCAGAATGCGCGCTTCGAGGTTGTCGAGAATGAAGTCGCCGCGATCGGTGCGCAGCGTCAATACCGCATGGCCTTCATTATTGGGCTGGCGCACGACAGTGAGAAGCAGGGAATGGGCGGGTATGCCGAGCGCCATCAGTTCACGCTGCTTTAAAAGCATATAGTCATCGCAGTCGCCAGCGGTGACGGGATATTCCCAATATTCTTCCCGTCCCCAGACTTCCATATCGGTTTTCGGCGCGATTTTCCTGTTCACGCTGTCATTCACGGCTATGATTTGCTGCCAAAGCTCCATTGTAAGCGACAGCGGGGCGTTGACGAGGCTGTGGCTTTTGCATCGGGCGGAATAGCGTTCACAGAATTCGTAATGGC
This sequence comes from Falsochrobactrum shanghaiense, assembly GCF_003149535.1. Taxonomy (GTDB): domain Bacteria; phylum Pseudomonadota; class Alphaproteobacteria; order Rhizobiales; family Rhizobiaceae; genus Brucella; species Brucella shanghaiense. The sequence continues at coordinate 77,008 of NZ_QGDB01000003.1, forward strand.
CGATGGGCTGCGAAGTGCGTCCGCTTGTCGGCATCCAGGGTGAAGCCGATGCAGGATTGGCTGCCTGTGCCGGGATTATTCCGAACAGGATCATGAGTGCTGCAATAAGTGTTGAAAGGATTGCGTGCCTGCTCATTCTTTATCTCCCTGATGGAAGCAGAATGCGGGCAAGAGTTTGCGGGCGGGGAAATTTGCGCGCGAAAATACGAGTCAAATTTGCTTAAAAAGCCGCATGAATGAGCAATAACTCATTCATAATTACCCCGATAATCCTGATTTTGACGCTATTTATGGGGTTTTCGGGCTTTAAAGCCGCTATCTGAGGTTTGCCAATCCGTAACCTTAGTTTGCGTTTACTTTTGGGGTTGGGCGTTTTCAGACTTTTCCGCCATTGATGATGCGCAATCGGGGAGATCGACGCACAGCAGGAAGATTTGTCTCGCAAAGCACCATATTGGAGGCATTGGCTGCACGGACTGGCGGATTAGACACTTCCTGTTCCAGTATCATGTCAGGGGCGAGCGGCGTGATCGTGTTGAGATTTGCCAAGACAAGCGGGTCCGCGCCAACCCAACTGACATCATCAAGCGGTGAAATGGCGCCGAGGAGGCTGGCCTTGTGATTCTCATGCGGTCTGAGAGGAGCGAGCAGCATTTCAAATGCAAGGCTGCGCCCGGCGAGGCTGATACCGTCATGACGGCTGAGTGCCGGTACAAGCAAGCTGTTCACATTACCCAAAAGCTCATCCAGGGCGGGGCGATTGCTGTGCGGCCATAAAGATGCAAAACGAACAGTTCTAAGCTCTCGCCCGAAAAGGGTGCATATCTGCGTTCCGGCGAGCCGGAAAACCAGTTCTGCGTTTTTATCCTCTTCAAGCAAAAAGAGATTGGACAGGTGCCGTCCCAGCTTGCGCGGCTTGATCGATTCGCGTGCAGGTGCGCGAAGACTGCCCTTTTTCTCAAAGGCCAGTCGCTGCCATTCGCTGAAAATCGCGCGTGTGCTGCGGTGCTTCATCGTCTGCTGCTTGCCATTAATCTGGATTTCGGGGGGAGGCTGAGCCGCCAGTTGCTCTATTAAGAGAATATTAATGCGCGCAATGCCAGCGCGACACGTCACTCATCCACCAAAGCCAGCCATTAAGGTTAACAGGAAGTAATGGTTGCAAAATCCGCCTTACAGCGGTTTGATGGCTTGTCAGAAGAAGCCCTTGTCTTGTTTGAGTTTTTTCTGATCTCCAGATTTATTCTCGCAGACAGATGATTTGCGACAAGGCCGCAGGGGATATTCCGGCGGCCTTTATTTTTAACAAATTGTCATTTACCTAAAGCATGTCGTCCGAAAGCGGGAACCGGTTTCGGGATAACGACATGCGTTAAAACAAAAACTGAAAGCGCATCTCGAAAAGTGTGAAACGGTTTTCGGAAAAGATGCGCGTAAAAACAAAAACTGAAAGCGTAAGGAGCGAATCTGAAAAATCGCGACACGCTTTAGTGCGATTCAGGGGGGCGTTTCTGAACGCAGATGCCATCCAAATGACAAATGCGCGACCGGCTTGCGACGCATCCTTCAATTGCCAGATGAAAGCGATCAGCCATGAACATGTCCCAGCCTGAAACGCGCCTTGATAATCGTCGCGGGAATGGACGCGAACCCATCTTCAATATCCCCGGCGTCATACTCGCCTTCATGGGCATTTGCATCGCGGTATATGTCTATCAGAACTATCTGATCAGCGAGCAGGCAAACTATGCGTTCATGCTCAATTTTGCGCTGATACCGGCGCGGTTTTCGCTGGCTGGCGGGTTTTTTGATCCTGCGGCCCTCTTCACGCTGATCAGTTATTCATTCATGCATGGGGGAATCGCCCATATCGCCGTCAATATGATCTGGCTTGCTGCTTTCGGTTCGCCGCTTGCAGGACGTATCGGCACCGGGCGCATGCTTATATTCTGGGGCCTGACCGCGATCATCGCGGGGCTGACCCATTATGCGCTTTACCCCGAAAGCGTTACGCCGCTCGTAGGTGCATCGGGCGCCATATCCGGCATGATGGGGGCTGCGGCCCGTTATGGTTTCCGCCGTGTGGGCGATGGGCGTCGCTCGGAATTTGCCGGACCCGTCCTTCCTGTCGGGCTGACGCTGACACTGAAGCCGGTTCTGACTTTTGTCGGTATCTGGTTCCTCATCAATATCATCAGCGGGCTTTACTCGACAGGGGGGGCCGATCTTTCGGGTATTGCGTGGGAAGCGCATATTGGCGGCTTCGTGGCGGGCTTCTTCGGCATTTCGCTGCTTGATCGACCGCGCAATTATGACGCGGTCCTAAGGCGTTAGAATCATTCGCCAACTTATTCAGCGCGCTTGCAAAAGCCACATTGCAGGTGCACCATCACGGAACGCAGCAGGAGGAGTTGCGTTATCTTGTTGTGGTAATTCCATATATTGGGTTTCCAGACCTTGGGAGGGACTTTGGCATGACTGTTAGATCCATTCTCGAACTGAAAGGCCGAGACGTCGTGGTGATCAGGCCCGATGAGACGCTCGCGCAGGCTATCGCCGTTCTCAACCAGTATAAAATCGGTGCACTGGTGGTGTGCGATGCGGCAGGGCAGATCGGGGGGATACTTTCGGAGCGGGACGTCGTGCGGGCAATCGCCGCCATGGGAAGCGCCGCCGTCGAGCGACCGCTATCGGAATTCATGTCCGCCAGTGTCCAGAAATGCCGTGAACACCACACAATCAACCAGGTTATGGAAATCATGACACGCAGCCGGTTTCGTCACATGCCGGTTGAGGAAAACGGGAAGCTGGTGGGAATCGTTTCCATCGGCGACGTGGTGAAGCGTCGCATCGAGGATGTGGAACGCGAAGCGGAAGATATACGCACCTATATCGCCACGGCCTGACGGATGCGCCTTATGCGGGTTTCAGCTGCCGGGCGCGCAGATAGCGCTCGGCCGCATAAAGGGAAATAGCCGCCGCATTCGATACGTTGAGCGATTTGATCTCGCCGGGCATATCGAGCCGTGCCAGCGTCGTGACCGTTTCGCGGGTCTTTTGGCGCAGCCCCTTGCCTTCGGCTCCCAGAACAAGAGCGATTCGGTCCCTGTCCAACGACGCTTCCATTTCCAGCGGCCCCTCCGAATCAAGGCCGATGGTCATGAAACCGAGGGCATGAAGCTCTTCGATGGCTTCGGCGAGATTGCGCACCTCGATATGGGGAATCAGTTCCAGCGCACCGGATGCCGCCTTGGCCAGAACGCCGCTTTCCTGTGGACTGTGGCGGCTGGTCGTGATCAGGGCGCCTGCGCCGAAAGCCACTGCCGAACGCATGATCGCGCCGACATTATGCGGGTCTGTCACCTGATCGAGCACCAGCAATAGCGGGCATTCGCCAAGTTCCGAGAGTTTTTTCGGGCGCAACGGCTCAGCTTCGACCATGACGCCCTGATGCACGGCTTCCGAGCCGGTTTCCTTGTCGATTTCGCGCGGTTCAACGATTTCGACGGGGAAGGGCAGGTGCTCCGCTTCGCCGATTTCCAGCCGCGCGAAGCCATTGCGGGTCGCGCGCATGCGCAAGATTTTGCGGGCCGGATTTTCTACCGCCGCGCGTACCGTATGCAGACCATACAGACGCACCGTGCCCTCAGTGACGGCGCTGCCGGCAAATGCGGCGCGCTTCGGCCTGGGCGCGGGTTTGCCTTCCGCGCCCGCTTTCTGGTCGCGGAACTGGCGGCGCAGGCGCGCATAGTGAGAATCTTTGGGTGTGCGGGGCGATTTTTCATCATTCATGGCGGCGCTTATAACGTGTTCACAGATTGGAAGATAGCAGGGGCCAAGATTAAATTCATTCGTAAACCATGTGCCCTTTTGCGCAAAAACGCCAGTTTATCGGGGCTGGGGCGGCATATGAAGGGATGGCGACCAAGCCGCTGATAACAGACATGCATTCTTTTCGCTTTTAGCCTGTTGACAGGCGATAAGCTTATCTGCATAAGGCCCATCGCGGAACGATGGATGGCTGGCAAGTCAACCGGAGGCCCGCAAAATGCCTAGTCGCTCGACTCTGCTGATAGTGTTATGTGGAGGAATGCCCGAGTGGTTAAAGGGGACGGACTGTAAATCCGTTGGCTATGCCTACGTTGGTTCAAATCCAACTTCCTCCACCACTGTCGGACCGAGTCATGAGTGCGCGGGTATAGCTCAATGGTAGAGCAGCAGCCTTCCAAGCTGAATACGCGGGTTCGATTCCCGCTACCCGCTCCAGATTTATCGACGGCGGATAGGCGTGTAAGGAATCATCGACGGGCGGTTCGCCGTTCCGTTTTGGCATAAATGCTGGCGCGAGGGTCGGTCGACTTTCGTGGCGGCGCTTGAGCGGTTCTAGAACAAAGAGAACAACGGCGATGGCAAAGAGCAAATTTGAACGTAACAAGCCCCACGTTAACATTGGCACGATTGGTCACGTTGACCATGGCAAGACGTCGTTGACTGCGGCGATTACGAAGTTCTTCGGCGACTTCAAGGCGTATGACCAGATTGATGCAGCGCCGGAAGAAAAGGCACGCGGCATCACCATTTCGACCTCGCATGTCGAATATGAGACGCCGAACCGTCACTATGCGCATGTCGACTGCCCCGGCCACGCCGACTATGTGAAGAACATGATCACCGGTGCCGCTCAGATGGACGGGGCGATCCTGGTGGTTTCGGCTGCTGATGGCCCGATGCCGCAGACCCGCGAGCACATCCTGCTTGCCCGTCAGGTCGGCGTTCCGGCAATCGTGGTGTTTCTCAACAAGTGCGATCAGGTTGACGATGCGGAACTGCTCGAACTGGTCGAACTGGAAGTGCGCGAGCTTCTTTCGAAGTACGACTTCCCCGGCGACGAAACCCCGATCATCAAGGGTTCGGCACTGGCCGCTCTTGAAGACAGCTCGAAGGAACTGGGCGAAGACGCGATCCGTTCGCTGATGGAAGCTGTCGACAGCTACATCCCGACCCCGGAACGTCCGATCGACCAGCCGTTCCTGATGCCGATCGAAGACGTGTTCTCGATCTCGGGCCGTGGTACGGTTGTGACCGGTCGTGTCGAGCGCGGTATCGTCAAGGTTGGTGAAGAAGTCGAAATCGTCGGCATCAAGGCGACGTCGAAGACGACGGTTACGGGCGTTGAAATGTTCCGCAAGCTGCTCGATCAGGGCCAGGCTGGCGACAATATCGGCGCACTGGTTCGCGGCGTTGGCCGTGAAGACGTCGAGCGCGGTCAGGTTCTGTGCAAGCCGGGTTCGGTCAAGCCGCACACCAAGTTCAAGGCAGAAGCCTATATTCTGACCAAGGACGAAGGTGGCCGTCATACGCCGTTCTTCACCAATTACCGTCCGCAGTTCTACTTCCGCACGACCGACGTGACGGGTGTTGTGACGCTGCCGGAAGGTACGGAAATGGTCATGCCTGGCGACAATGTTGCCATGGACGTGACGCTGATCGTGCCGATTGCAATGGAAGAGAAGCTGCGCTTCGCTATCCGTGAAGGCGGCCGCACCGTCGGCGCCGGCATCGTATCCTCGATCATCGAGTAATCATTACAGGCCGGCGCTTGTTGTCGGCCTGAGCCTTTGCAAAGATTGGGGCGGCACCGGTTGAGGTGCAAGGATTTATATAGTGGCGTCATGGCGTCTGCTATAGGGGTATAGCTCAGTTGGTAGAGCGACGGTCTCCAAAACCGTAGGTCGCGGGTTCGAGCCCTGCTGCCCCTGCCATTTAAACGGGTGCTTGTAGCTTGACTATGAGCGCCCGTTTTTTATATTCTTGTTTTATATCTATGAGATGTAACATGATCGCCGTTTTCAGGCGTCATTCAAGGCATGGCTTCGAATGATGGAGGCGGCGAAGATCGCAAAGATCGGTCGTGCCGATAAGCCCGTATAATATTCTTTTACCAATGGGCTTGTGTTTTGCGGGAATCGGTTCTATGTAACGTCAACAGACACGCGGCGCGTGGGGCTGATTTTTTAGCTTTGCGTGCCGTATATGCGTGGGGACCTGTACTGATTCGTTTTGGGTCGGAAGCAGTGGCGCCCCCGGCAAGACAGAGCGGCAGATGGCATCCAAGACGAATCCGATCACATTTATTCAACAGGTTCGCGCTGAAACGGCGAAAGTGACCTGGCCGACGCGGCGTGAAACGATCATCTCCACTATTATGGTGGTCGTTATGGCGTTTCTTGCTGCCGCGTTCTTTTTTCTTGCCGACCAGATCATGGCTTATGGCGTAGAATTTATACTTGGCTTTGGTCGCTAGGCAGGATTGGAGAGCTACGAGATGACGGCGCGCTGGTACATCGTTCACGCCTATTCCAACTTCGAAAAGAAGGTGGCCGAAGATATTGAGACGAAAGCCAAGCAGAAGGGCTTGTCGGATTATATCGAGCAGATCGTGGTTCCGACCGAAAAGGTCGTTGAGGTACGGCGTGGCCGCAAGGTCGATACCGAGCGCAAGTTTTTCCCCGGCTATGTGCTGGTGCAGGCAACGCTGACCGATGCGGTTTTTTCGCTCATCAAGAACACGCCGAAAGTTACCGGCTTTCTTGGGGATTCGAAGCCGGTTCCCGTGTCGCAAAAGGAAGTCGACCAGATTCTGAATCAGGTTCAGGATGGTGTCGATCGGCCAAGATCGTCTGTCACTTTCGAGATTGGCGAGCAGGTTCGTGTTTCCGATGGTCCCTTCGCATCGTTCAACGGTGTCGTTCAGGAGGTTGACGAGGAGCGCGCGCGGCTCAAGGTTGAGGTTTCGATCTTCGGGCGTGCGACGCCTGTGGATCTCGAATACGGTCAGGTCGACAAGATCTGATCGTTCGCCCGCAAGGGCTCACCGTAAAAGGTGAAAATGGTGGGAGGGCGGGCTGCTTAGCCGGCGGCTGATTTCCGGACCACCAAACTGCCAGTCAGTTTATCTGACGTCGAAGGAAGGCCGGGTTTCCGGCATGTATTGAGAACGCCGGGTTTCCGGCATTTTATGAAGGCAGAAAGCAATGGCTAAGAAAGTTGCAGGCCAGCTGAAGCTCCAGGTTCCGGCAGGCGCGGCCAATCCGTCGCCCCCGATCGGTCCAGCTCTCGGTCAGCGTGGCATTAACATCATGGAATTCTGCAAGGCGTTCAACGCTGCCTCGCAGGAAATGGAAAAGGGTTCCCCGATTCCAGTCGTGATCACATATTATCAGGACAAGTCTTTCACTTTTGTGATGAAGACGCCTCCTGTGACCTATTTCCTCAAGAAAGCCGCCAACCTCAAGTCCGGTTCCAAGACTCCGGGCAAGGCGAGCGCCGGAACGATCAATCGCGACAAGGTGCGCGAGATCGCTGAGGCAAAGATGAAAGACCTGAATGCGGCTGACGTGGAAGCGGCCATTCGCATGATCGAAGGTTCTGCCCGTTCGATGGGCCTGGAAGTGGTGGGCTGAGACGATGGCAAAGATTTCCAAGCGCGTTGCAAAGATTCGTGACGGTCTTGACCGCGATAAGCTCTATGACCTGTCCACGGCTGTTGGTCTGGTGAAGGATCGTGCGGTCGCCAAGTTCGACGAGACCATCGAGATCGCCATGAATCTCGGCGTTGATCCGCGTCATGCCGACCAGATGGTTCGCGGTGTCGTCAATCTGCCCAATGGTACCGGCCGTACCGTTCGCGTCGCGGTCTTCGCACGCGGCGACAAGGCTGAAGAAGCCAAGAAGGCTGGTGCAGACATCGTCGGCGCAGAAGATCTGGTAGAGATCGTCAATAGCGGCAAGATCGAATTCGATCGCTGCATTGCGACGCCGGACATGATGCCGCTCGTCGGTCGTCTGGGTAAGGTTCTCGGCCCACGCGGCCTGATGCCGAACCCGAAGGTCGGCACCGTCACCGTTGACGTTGCTGGCGCTGTTACCGCTTCCAAGGGCGGTGCTGTCGAATTCCGCGTCGAAAAGGCTGGTATCATCCATGCCGGTATCGGCAAGGTTTCCTTCGACAGCCAGAAGCTTGAAGAAAACATCAAGGCATTTGCCGACGCTGTTCTCAAGGCAAAGCCTGTGGCAGCGAAGGGCGAGTACCTCAAGCGCGTTTCGATTTCGTCGACCATGGGTGTTGGCGTCAAAGTCGATCCGGCAACGGTCAAGGTCGTCGCCTGAGTTTTCAAGGCTCCGGTTCGCCGGGGCCTGTATCCTTTCGCATGAAGGGAAGGCTGCTGGCCTGTTTCGCAGATGCGGAACGAAAAGCAAGAATTCCGGATCGCAAGATCCGGATAACCGGATGAAAATCCGGTTATCCTGTCCGAGATTGCAGGCGGCTATCGTCGTGAGACAATTGCCTTAAACCCATAGCCTGCATGAGACGTGGAATAACCGAGTTTCGCGCGCAAGCGCATGCAAGGTTTGAACCGTAGTTGCCTTGGGCAAAGCCTGCTGGATGCGGGTGGAGCTGAAGGGGACAGGATCCTCGAACGTCGGTTGTATCGCAAGGCATAACCGGCAAAGGCAACCCAGCAGGACCATGTCGGTCCTGTCAACTGGAGAGAGACAGTGGATAGAGCGGAAAAACGCGAATTTGTCGCGTGGCTGAACGGCGCTTTCAAAGAGTCCGGTTCGGTCGTCGTGGCCCACTATACCGGTCTCACCGTTGCGCAGATGAGCGATCTTCGCTCGAAGATGCGTGAAGCAGGTGGGTCCGTTAAAGTCGCGAAAAACCGCCTTGCCAAAATCGCTCTTCAGGGCACGGAATCGGAAGGCATCGCTGACCTGTTTACAGGTCAGACGGTCGTTGCTTATGCAAACGACCCGATCGCCGCTCCGAAAGTAGCCGTCGAATTCGCCAAGACCAACGACAAGCTCGTTGTTCTCGGCGGTGCAATGGGTTCAACGACGCTCGACGCCGAAGGCGTCAAGTCGCTCGCTTCGCTCCCGTCGCTCGACGAACTGCGCGCAAAGCTGGTTGGTATGATCCAGACCCCGGCTCAGCGTCTTGCAGTGCTCACCAGCGCTCCGGCGGGCCAGATCGCCCGCGTCATCGGCGCGCACGCCCGGAAGAACGAGGCGGCTTAAGGCCGTTTCTCGCTGTCAACAGTTCAAACCTTAACTATAGGAAGTACAAAAATGGCTGATCTCGCAAAGATCGTTGAAGACCTTTCGGCCCTGACCGTTCTGGAAGCTGCAGAGCTTTCCAAGCTTCTCGAAGAGAAGTGGGGCGTTTCGGCTGCTGCTCCTGTTGCAGTCGCTGCTGCTGGCGGTGCTGCTCCTGCGGCCGCTGCTGAAGAAAAGACCGAATTCGACGTCGTTCTTGCTGACGGCGGCGCCAACAAGATCAACGTGATCAAGGAAGTGCGCGCAATCACCGGTCTTGGCCTCAAGGAAGCCAAGGATCTGGTCGAAGCTGCTCCGAAGGCAGTCAAGGAAGGCGCTTCGAAGGACGAAGCTGAGAAGATCAAGGCACAGCTCGAAGCTGCTGGCGCCAAGGTCGAACTCAAGTAAGTTCGAAAATTCCGGCGGACGTATGACGTTCGCCGGTTTTCGCCCCGTGCCGGGTGAGCAATGCACAGGCGATACCGAAAACCAGAAGGTTTGCTTGTGGGGCTATAATCGGAAAGGCCGTGGAATGCCCATTCCGATCTGCATAAACCCTTTTCCTGATGGCCATGGCAGGCTTTCAGGAAACGGGTTTTAGCCCGTTAGAGCAGGGTATATCCGGTGGATGTGCCAAACTGTTCAGGAGATTATGCATATCGCTCTTTTTATCGAGAGGGATAGGCACAAAAGGACCGCCGAAGGCGGCACAGGATAAAGGCCGCAAGGCGTGAGCAAGCCGTAAGGCTATAGAACGAGGAGCGACGATGGCTCAGACCCATTCTTTCAATGGTCGCAAGCGCGTACGCAAATTTTTCGGCAAGATACCCGAAGTCGCGGAAATGCCGAACCTTATCGAGGTTCAGAAGGCATCTTACGACCAGTTTCTCATGGTTGAGGAACCCGCAGGCGGGCGTACTGACGAAGGTTTGCAGGCGGTTTTCAAGTCTGTTTTCCCGATCCAGGATTTCTCCGGCGCTTCCATGCTGGAATTCGTCCGCTATGAATTCGACGCGCCGAAATTTGACGTTGACGAATGCCGTCAGCGCGATCTGACCTATTCGGCGCCGCTCAAGGTGACGCTGCGCCTGATCGTGTTCGATATTGACGAGGATACCGGCGCCAAGTCCATCAAGGACATCAAGGAGCAGGACGTCTATATGGGCGACATGCCCCTCATGACGGATAACGGCACCTTCATCGTCAACGGTACGGAACGCGTGATCGTTTCGCAGATGCACCGTTCGCCGGGCGTGTTTTTCGATCACGACAAGGGCAAGACCCACTCTTCGGGCAAGCTGCTTTTCGCCGCGCGCGTCATTCCTTATCGCGGTTCCTGGCTTGACATCGAGTTCGATGCCAAGGACATAGTCTATGCCCGCATCGACCGCCGCCGCAAGCTGCCCGTCACGACGCTGCTTATGGCGCTTGGCATGGACGGCGAGGATATTCTCTCGAAGTTCTACAACACCGTTACCTATACGCGTGATGGCGACAACTGGCGCATTCCCTATTCGGTCGAGCGCTTCAAGGGCATGAAAATCGTCTCCGATCTTATCGATGCGGATACGGGCGAGGTCGTGCTGGAAGCAGGTAAAAAGTTGACGGCGCGTTCAGCCCGCCAGCTTGCCGAGAAGGGCCTCAAGGCAATCAAGGCGACGGAAGACGATCTTTTCGATTCCTATCTTGCCGAAGACATCGTCAATTACGCGACCGGTGAGATTTATCTCGAAGCCGGTGACGAGATCGATGAGAAAGTTCTCAAGACCCTGCTCGACACGGGCGTTGAAGAGATCAATGTTCTCGACATCGACCATGTCAATATTGGTGCCTATATCCGCAACACTCTGGCTGCCGACAAGAATGAAGGTCGTCAGGATGCGTTGTTCGATATTTATCGCGTCATGCGTCCGGGTGAACCGCCTACGATCGATTCGGCGGAAGCGATGTTCCATTCGCTCTTCTTCGATGCGGAGCGCTATGATCTTTCCGCGGTTGGCCGCGTGAAGATGAACATGCGCCTTGATCTGGATGCGGAAGACACCGTACGCGTGCTGCGCAAGGAAGACATCCTTGCCGTCGTCAAGATGCTCGTTGAGCTGCGCGATGGCCGCGGTGAAGTCGACGACATCGACAATCTTGGCAACCGCCGCGTGCGTTCGGTCGGCGAGCTGATGGAAAATCAGTATCGCGTCGGCCTGCTGCGCATGGAGCGTGCGATCAAGGAACGTATGTCCTCGATCGAAATCGATACGGTCATGCCGCAGGATCTGATCAATGCGAAGCCTGCCGCAGCGGCTGTGCGCGAGTTCTTCGGCTCGTCGCAGCTCTCACAGTTCATGGACCAGACCAACCCGCTTTCGGAAATCACCCACAAGCGCCGTCTTTCGGCACTTGGACCGGGTGGTCTGACCCGCGAGCGTGCCGGCTTTGAAGTGCGTGACGTGCATCCGACCCATTACGGTCGTATCTGCCCGATTGAAACGCCGGAAGGCCCGAATATCGGTCTGATCAACTCGCTTGCAACCTTTGCCCGCGTCAACAAGTACGGCTTCATCGAAAGCCCGTACCGCAAGGTTGTCGATGGCAAGGTAACGAACGACGTCGTTTATCTTTCGGCGATGGAAGAGGCAAAGCATTCGGTCGCACAGGCCAATGTCGAGCTGGATGCAGACGGCGGTTTTGCTGAAGAATTCGTCATCTGCCGTCATGCCGGTGAAGTGATGCTGACCCCGCGTGAAAACGTGGACCTGATGGACGTTTCGCCCAAGCAGATCGTTTCGGTTGCGGCGGCACTTATTCCGTTCCTCGAAAACGACGACGCCAACCGCGCGCTCATGGGCTCGAACATGCAGCGTCAGGCCGTGCCGCTCGTGCGTGCGGAAGCGCCATTTGTCGGCACCGGCATGGAGCCGATCGTGGCGCGCGACTCTGGCGCCGCTATTGGCGCACGTCGCGGCGGCGTGGTCGATCAGGTGGACGCAACGCGTATCGTCATCCGTGCGACGGAAGATCTCGACCCGTCGAAATCGGGTGTCGATATTTACCGCTTGCAGAAGTTCCAGCGCTCCAACCAGAGCACCTGCATCAATCAGCGTCCGCTCGTGCGTGTAGGCGACCGGATTCAGAAGGGCGACATCATTGCTGATGGCCCGTCAACGGATCTGGGTGATCTGGCGCTTGGCCGCAACGTGCTCGTCGCGTTCATGCCATGGAACGGCTACAACTACGAAGATTCGATCCTTCTTTCCGAGAAGATCGTTTCGGATGACGTCTTCACCTCGATCCATATCGAGGAATTCGAAGTAGCCGCGCGCGACACCAAGCTTGGGCCTGAGGAAATCACCCGCGATATTCCGAATGTCTCGGAAGAAGCGCTGAAAAACCTCGATGAAGCAGGGATCGTCTATATCGGTGCAGAAGTGCAGCCGGGCGATATTCTGGTCGGCAAGATCACGCCGAAGGGCGAAAGCCCGATGACGCCGGAAGAAAAGCTTCTGCGCGCCATCTTCGGTGAAAAGGCGTCCGATGTTCGCGACACCTCCATGCGGATGCCGCCCGGAACCTACGGTACGATCGTTGAAGTTCGCGTTTTCAACCGCCACGGCGTTGAAAAGGACGAACGCGCAATGGCGATCGAGCGCGAGGAAATCGAACGTCTGGCCAAGGACCGTGACGACGAACAGGCGATTCTCGATCGCAACGTCTATGGTCGCCTGACGGACATGCTCGATGGCAAGGCCGCTGTTGCCGGGCCGAAGGGCTTCAAGAAGGGCACCTCGCTTTCGCCGGAGATCATCAAGGAATATCCGCGTTCACAGTGGTGGCAGTTTGCTGTTGAAGACGAAAAGCTTCAGGGCGAGCTGGAAGCATTGCGCAGCCAGTACGACGATTCCAAGAAGCTGCTTGAAGCACGCTTCATGGATAAGGTCGAGAAGGTCCAGCGCGGCGACGAGATGCCTCCGGGCGTCATGAAGATGGTCAAGGTCTTTGTCGCTGTTAAGCGCAAGATCCAGCCGGGCGACAAGATGGCTGGCCGTCACGGCAACAAGGGTGTGGTTTCCCGCATTCTGCCGGTCGAGGACATGCCGTTCCTTGAAGATGGCACGCATGCCGACATCGTGCTCAATCCGCTTGGCGTGCCGAGCCGTATGAATGTGGGCCAGATTCTGGAAACCCATCTTGGCTGGGCCTGTGCAGGCATGGGCAAGAAGATCGGGGAACTTCTGGACGTTTATCGCAAGTCGGCTGACATCAAGCCGCTGCGTGAGACACTGGAACATATTTATCCCGACAATGACCGCAACGAACCGGTTCGCTCTTATGACGACGATGCTGTCCTCATGCTGGCCGAGCAGACGAAGCGCGGCGTGTCGATCGCAACGCCTGTCTTTGACGGTGCGGTTGAGAACGACATCAATGCGATGCTGGCAGATGCGGGTCTTGCGACTTCGGGTCAGTCGACGCTCTATGACGGACGCACGGGTGAGCCGTTCGACCGGCAGGTGACAATGGGCTATATTTATATGCTCAAGCTTCACCATCTGGTCGACGACAAGATCCACGCACGTTCGATCGGGCCTTACAGCCTCGTCACGCAGCAGCCTCTGGGCGGTAAAGCACAGTTCGGCGGACAGCGTTTCGGTGAAATGGAGGTCTGGGCGCTGGAAGCATATGGTGCGGCATACACGCTGCAGGAAATGCTGACCGTCAAGTCGGACGACGTTGCGGGCCGTACCAAGGTCTACGAAGCGATCGTTCGCGGCGACGACACGTTCGAGGCAGGCATTCCGGAGAGCTTCAACGTTCTCGTCAAGGAAATGCGCTCGCTCGGCCTTGATGTCGAACTGGACGACACGCGTGAAGACCAGCATCCGGCGCTTCCGGACGCGGCGGAATAAAATCGAGGCGCGCCATGCTAATGCCATGGCGCGCCCATAAACTGTTCCCGTGAAGGGCAGGGTGCCTGCATCCGGGAACGGTTAGAGAATGAGCAGCGCGTTGCTGCCTATACCGCGAATTCTATTTTGGATGGCAGTTTGCAGCCAATCGGGGCTTTGAACTTGCCATCGGCGACACAGGGCGGCGGATCGCCCTCAAGGAGAACGGCATGAACCAAGAGGTCATGAATCTTTTCAATCCTCAGGCTCCGGCACAGACGTTCGATTCCATCAGAATCTCGATTGCCAGCCCTGAGAAGATTCTGTCCTGGTCATACGGCGAGATCAAGAAGCCGGAGACGATCAACTATCGCACGTTCAAGCCAGAACGCGATGGTCTCTTCTGCGCGCGCATCTTTGGCCCGATCAAGGATTATGAATGCTTGTGCGGCAAGTACAAGCGCATGAAATATAAAGGCATCATCTGCGAAAAGTGCGGCGTTGAAGTCACGCTGTCGCGCGTTCGTCGCGAGCGCATGGGCCATATCGAACTGGCTGCACCCGTAGCGCATATCTGGTTCCTCAAGTCGCTGCCGAGCCGCATCGGCACGCTCTTGGACATGACGCTCAAGGATATTGAGCGCGTCCTTTATTTTGAGAACTATATCGTCACCGAGCCGGGTCTCACTTCGCTGAAAGAGCATCAGCTTCTTTCGGAAGAAGAATATATGATCGCTGTCGATGAGTTCGGCGAAGATCAGTTTACGGCGCTTATCGGCGCGGAAGCCATCTATGAGCTTCTGGCCTCGATGGAACTCGACAAGATCGGTGCCGATCTGCGCGTCGAGCTCGCCGAGACAACGTCTGAACTCAAGCAGAAGAAGCTGATGAAGCGTCTCAAGATCGTTGAGAACTTCATCGAGTCCGGTAATCGGCCCGAATGGATGATCATGAAGATCGTTCCGGTCATTCCGCCGGATTTGCGTCCGCTTGTGCCGCTGGATGGCGGTCGTTTCGCGACTTCGGATCTCAACGATCTCTATCGTCGCGTCATCAACCGTAACAATCGTCTCAAGCGCCTGATCGAACTGCGGGCACCCGGCATCATCATCCGCAACGAAAAGCGCATGTTGCAGGAAGCTGTCGATGCACTGTTCGACAATGGCCGTCGCGGTCGTGTCATCACCGGTGCCAACAAGCGTCCGCTGAAGTCGCTCTCCGACATGCTCAAGGGCAAGCAGGGCCGCTTCCGCCAGAACCTGCTTGGCAAGCGCGTCGACTATTCCGGCCGCTCGGTTATCGTGACTGGTCCTGAACTCAAGCTGCACCAGTGCGGCCTGCCCAAGAAGATGGCGCTCGAACTGTTCAAGCCGTTCATCTATGCCCGCCTCGACGCCAAGGGTTTCTCCTCGACCGTCAAGCAGGCAAAGAAGCTGGTTGAAAAGGAACGTCCGGAAGTCTGGGATATTCTTGACGAAGTGATCCGCGAGCATCCGGTTCTGCTGAACCGCGCTCCGACGCTGCACCGTCTTGGCATTCAGGCTTTCGAGCCGGTTCTGATCGAAGGCAAGGCGATCCAGCTGCATCCGCTCGTCTGTACGGCATTTAACGCCGACTTCGACGGCGACCAGATGGCTGTTCACGTCCCGCTTTCGCTTGAAGCGCAGCTTGAAGCACGCGTGCTGATGATGTCGACCAACAACATCCTGCACCCGGCGAACGGCGCACCGATCATCGTTCCGTCGCAGGACATGGTTCTCGGCCTTTATTACCTGTCGATCGTGGCAGAGAAGGAGCCGGGCGAGGGCATGGCATTCGCCGATATGGGCGAGATGCAGCATGCTCTTGAAAACAAGATCGTCACGCTGCACACCAAGATCAAGGGCCGCTACAAGAGCGTGGATGCCGAAGGCAATCCGGTATCGAAGATTTTTGATACGACCCCCGGTCGCATGATCATCGGCGAACTGCTGCCGAAGCACGCAGCCGTGCCGTTCGACATCTGCAATCAGGAAATGACGAAGAAGAACATCTCCAAGATGATCGACCACGTCTACCGCCATTGCGGACAGAAAGAGACGGTCATTTTCTGCGACCGCATCATGCAGCTCGGCTTTGCGCATGCGTGCCGTGCGGGGATTTCGTTTGGCAAGGATGACATGGTCATTCCGGACGCCAAGGCGAAGATCGTCGCCGATACCGAAGCGCTGGCAACCGAGTATGAGCAGCAGTACAATGACGGCCTGATCACTCAGGGCGAAAAGTACAACAAGGTTGTCGATGCCTGGGGCAAGGCTACCGACAAGATCACCGAAGAGATGATGGCGCGCATCAAGGCCGTCGAATTCGATCCGGTGAGCGGTCGCCAGAAGCAGATGAACTCGGTTTACATGATGTCGCATTCGGGTGCCCGTGGTTCGGTCAACCAGATGCGCCAGCTTGGCGGCATGCGCGGCCTGATGGCCAAGCCGTCGGGTGAAATCATCGAAACGCCGATCATTTCCAACTTCAAGGAAGGCCTGACCGTTAACGAGTACTTCAACTCGACCCACGGCGCCCGTAAGGGTCTGGCTGATACGGCTTTGAAGACGGCAAACTCCGGTTATCTGACGCGTCGTCTCGTTGACGTCGCTCAGGATGCGATCATTTCGGAAGTGGATTGCGGCGCCGAAATCGGCCTCACCATGCAGCCGATCGTCGATGCGGGCCAGATCGTGGCTTCCATCGGCCAGCGCGTTCTGGGCCGTACGGCGCTTGATCCGATCCTGCATCCTGCGACCGGCGAGGTTATCGTCGAAGCTGGCCGCATGATCGAGGAGAAGGACGTCGAAGTCATCGAGAAGGCCGGTATCCAGTCGATCCGTATCCGCTCGGCCCTGACCTGTGAAACCCGCAATGGCGTTTGCGCCAAGTGCTATGGTCGTGACCTTGCACGCGGTACGCCGGTCAATCAGGGCGAGGCTGTCGGTGTTATTGCCGCGCAGTCGATCGGTGAACCGGGCACGCAGCTCACCATGCGTACCTTCCACCTTGGCGGTACGGCGCAGGTTGTCGACAGCTCCTATCTGGAAGCCTCCTATGAGGGTACTGTCAAGTTGCGTAACCGCAATGTGGTGCGTAACTCTGACGGCAATCTCGTCGTCATGGGCCGCAACATGGCGGTCCTGATCGTCGATGCTTCGGGCAAGGAGCGGGCGGTCCATCGCGTCACCTATGGTTCACGCCTGTTCGTGGACGAGGGCGACACGGTCAAGCGCGGCCAGCGTATTGCCGAATGGGATCCATATACCCGTCCGATCCTCACCGAAGTGGAAGGTTATATCGAGTTCGAAGATCTCGTTGATGGTCTTTCGGTTTCGGAAACGACCGATGAATCGACCGGTATCACCAAGCGCGTCGTTATCGACTGGCGTTCTACCCCGCGCGGTTCGGACCTCAAGCCGGCCATGGTTATCAAGGACAAGAGCGGCAAGGTCGCCAAGCTGTCGAAGGGTGGCGAAGCCCGCTTCCTGCTTTCGGTGGAAACGATCCTTTCGTTCGAGCCGGGCGCGCATGTGAAGGCTGGTGACGTTATCGCCCGTCTGCCGATGGAAAGCGCCAAGACCAAGGATATTACCGGTGGTCTGCCGCGTGTTGCGGAACTGTTCGAAGCTCGTCGTCCGAAGGATCATGCCGTCATCGCCGAGATCGATGGTACTGTCCGCTTCGGTCGCGACTACAAGAACAAGCGCCGCATCGTCATCGAGCCGAATGATGACACGATCGAGCCGGTCGAGTATCTCATTCCGAAGGGCAAGCCATTCCATCTTCAGGATGGCGACGTCATCGAAAAGGGTGAGTATATTCTCGACGGCAATCCGGCGCCGCACGACATCCTGGCGATCAAGGGTGTAGAGGCGCTTGCTTCTTACCTCGTTAACGAAATCCAGGAAGTCTATCGTCTGCAGGGCGTTCTTATCAACGACAAGCACATTGAAGTGATTGTTCGCCAGATGCTGCAGAAGGTGGAAATCACCGAGGCAGGGGATACCGGTTATATTACCGGCGATCATGTCGACCGTATCGAACTCGAAGAGATCAATGAACGTCTCATCGAGGAAGGCAAGGCGCCGGGCTCCGGCAATCCGGTCCTGCTCGGTATTACCAAGGCTTCGCTGCAAACGCCTTCGTTCATCTCGGCGGCATCGTTCCAGGAAACGACCCGCGTGCTGACCGAAGCTGCGGTTGCAGGCAAGATCGATACGCTGCAAGGCCTCAAGGAAAACGTCATCGTTGGACGTCTCATTCCGGCAGGCACGGGCGGCATGACCAATCAGATCCGCCGCATTGCAACGGCTCGCGACGAACTGATCATCGACGAGCGCCGCAAGTCCTCGGGATCGGCGGAAGCAAACGCCATGCTGACGGATATGACCAACAGCGCGGCCGAATAAGCCGGGTTTATAAATTGAAAAGGCCGCCTTTCGGGCGGCCTTTTGTTTTTTAAAGTGTTTTTTTGAAGCTGCCAGCGCAAAAATGGCGACTACATGGTAATCGCCAAATCCGTGCCTGCTATTCTTTGCTTTCGTCCTCGTCGTCATCTTCAAATTCGATGAGGGCGACTTCGCCGGTGAGCGCGGTTTTCCACGCACTCTTGTGCGGCTCTTCTTCCGGTTCTTCGGTGATGGTGCCGATTTCGAGCAGTTCCGCTTCGTGAAAACCTTCCTCGGCCAGAATTCCGAGTACGGTTTGAACGAGGTCTTCATCCTCATCAGCCTTGAGAAGCAGGTGGACCTCAACGGATCCCTCTTCTCCCTCGGTCCAGACGTCGGCAATAACCAGATGAACAGTTTGCGAATCGTTGTCCGCGGATGTGGGGGTGGATGACATTGAAGATCCCTTAATATTCGGTTGCGTTTCGAGTCAGATGTGCTTCAATAGCGGCTGTTGATCGATCATGCCATGCTGCCAGATGAAAATGACAGTTTTGAATGCGAAATAATCGCAATACGAGGTCGATATTAGCGCAATAAGCGGTCCAGGCGCAGCGAAATCGCAGCCTTACTGCTGTTTGGAGCAGAAACTTGACGTGTTGCTCTTGACGAAACGCCTTCAAACACGTATCAGCAGCCCATCTGAGCCGATGTGAGGCTGGCCGTTTCGGGGCGACACGTCCTGAACTTCGCCTCAAACAGGGTTCGTTTTACGATCGAAATGCAACTTGCCGTTCGCATGAAGCTAATGCTTCCTCTGCTTTTGTTCGGGGTGGCCGCTAAATGGTGTGGCTGGTCCCGGATTTTGTGCATGAGCACTCCGGTGAAACGGCCCTTCTGGGGCGCTGATACGAGATTTTTTATAGAGGAAGGTTTGGATGCCTACCGTAAACCAGCTGATCCGCAAGCCGCGCACTGCCCCGGTGAAGCGTAATAAGGTACCTGCTTTGCAGGCCAACCCTCAGAAGCGCGGCGTTTGCACCCGCGTTTATACGACGACCCCGAAGAAGCCGAACTCGGCTCTGCGTAAGGTTGCCAAGATCCGCCTGACCAATGGCTTCGAAGTCATCGGTTACATTCCGGGTGAAGGCCATAACCTTCAGGAGCACTCCGTGGTCATGATCCGCGGCGGTCGCGTCAAGGACTTGCCGGGTGTGCGTTACCACATCATCCGCGGTGTCCTCGATACGCAAGGCGTCAAGAACCGCAAGCAGCGCCGTTCGAAGTACGGTGCGAAGCGTCCTAAGTAAGAATTTTCCGGGGATACCGGCCGCCGGAAGGCGAGTTGAGCCCGATGTAATTGAAAGATCGAGACGAAATGTCCAGACGCCATAAAGCAGAAAAGCGTGAGATCAACCCGGATCCGAAGTTCGGTGATCTTGTCATTACCAAGTTCATGAATGCAATCATGCTTCATGGCAAGAAGTCGGTTGCCGAAAGCATCGTTTACGGTGCGCTTGAGACAATCGAAGCCAAGGCGAAGTCCGAGCCGGTCGCGCTGTTCCATCAGGCGCTTGATAACGTTGCTCCGCATGTCGAAGTCCGTTCGCGTCGCGTTGGCGGTGCCACCTATCAGGTTCCGGTCGACGTGCGTGCGGATCGCCGCCAGGCTCTCGCTATCCGTTGGCTGATCAACGCCGCCCGTGGTCGTAACGAAACCACGATGATCGATCGTCTGTCGGGTGAATTGCTCGATGCGGCAAACAACCGTGGTTCTGCAGTGAAGAAGCGTGAAGATACGCACCGCATGGCGGAGGCAAACCGCGCCTTCTCGCATTACCGCTGGTAATCGTCGAACCCTATTCAAAGAGCAAAAACATGGCCCGCGAATATAAAATCGAAGACTACCGTAATTTCGGTATCATGGCGCATATTGACGCCGGCAAGACCACGACCACGGAACGTATCCTGTTCTACACGGGTAAGAACCATAAGATTGGTGAAACCCATGATGGTTCGGCTACGATGGACTGGATGGCGCAGGAGCAGGAGCGTGGCATCACGATCACTTCTGCTGCAACCACCACCTTCTGGCAGGGTCGCGACGGACACAAGCGTCGTTTCAACATCATCGACACGCCGGGCCACGTTGACTTCACCATTGAAGTCGAGCGTTCGCTCCGCGTTCTCGACGGTGCAATCGCTCTTCTCGATGCGAATGCCGGTGTTGAGCCGCAGACGGAAACCGTCTGGCGTCAGGCTGAGAAGTATCACGTCCCGCGTATGGTGTTCGTCAACAAGATGGACAAGATCGGTGCGGATTTCTATCGCTGCGTCGAGATGATCAAGACCCGTCTTGGTGCGACCGCTCTGGTCGTCCAGCTGCCAATCGGTGCTGAAACCGAGTTTGAAGGCGTCATCGACCTGATCGAAATGAAGTCCTATACCTGGGATGGTTCGATCGGTGGCGCGACGATAGTTGGCGAGATTCCTGCCGACATGCAGGCCAAGGCGGAAGAGTACCGCGAGAAGCTGATCGAAACGGCTGTTGAAGTCGAAGAATCGGCTATGGAAGCCTATCTCGAAGGCAATATGCCGTCGAACGACGAACTGCGCTCGCTGATCCGCAAGGGCACCATCGCCGTTCAGTTCCATCCGGTCCTGTGCGGTACGGCGTTCAAGAACCGTGGCGTTCAGCCGCTTCTTGATGCGGTTGTGGACTTCCTGCCGGCTCCGAACGAAGTGCCTGCGATCAAGGGCATCGACGTGAAGACCGAACAGGAAACGACGCGCGAATCTTCGGATGAAGCACCGCTTTCGCTGCTCGCATTCAAGATCATGAACGATCCGTTCGTTGGTTCGCTGACCTTTGCTCGCATCTACTCGGGCAAGCTGACCAAGGGTGTCTCGCTTGAGAACACTGTCAAGGGCAAGCGCGAGCGCATCGGTCGTATGCTGCAGATGCACTCGAATTCCCGCGAAGACATCGAAGAAGCCTTTGCAGGCGACATCGTTGCTCTGGCAGGCCTCAAGGAAACCACGACTGGCGATACGCTTTGCGATCCGCTGAAGCCGGTTATCCTTGAACGCATGGAATTCCCGGATCCGGTTATCGAGATCGCTATCGAGCCGAAGACCAAGGCTGACCAGGAAAAGATGGGCATTGCGCTCAACCGTCTGGCTGCCGAAGATCCGTCCTTCCGCGTCAAGTCGGATGAAGAATCCGGCCAGACGATCATTGCAGGTATGGGTGAGCTTCACCTCGACATTCTCGTCGACCGCATGAAGCGCGAATTCAAGGTTGAAGCCAATATCGGTGCGCCGCAGGTTGCGTATCGTGAAACCATCACGCGGGCTGCCGAAATCGATTACACCCACAAGAAGCAGTCGGGTGGTTCGGGTCAGTTCGCTCGCGTCAAGATCATTTTCGAGCCGCATGAAGGTGATGATTTCATCTTCGAATCGAAGATCGTCGGTGGCGCAGTTCCGAAGGAATACATTCCGGGCGTTCAGAAGGGTATCGAAAGCGTCATGGGCGCGGGTCCGCTCGCCGGCTTCCCGATGCTCGGCGTGAAGGCCACGCTCATCGATGGTGCTTACCATGATGTCGACTCTTCGGTTCTCGCTTTCGAAATCGCTGCCCGTGCAGCGTTCCGCGAAGGCGCACAGAAAGCTGGCGCACAGCTTCTCGAACCGATCATGAAGGTCGAGGTCGTGACGCCTGAAGATTACGTCGGTGACGTGATCGGCGATCTGAATTCGCGTCGCGGTCAGATTTCCGGCACTGAAGCCCGTGGTATCGCTACGGTCGTCAACGCAATGGTTCCGCTGGCCAATATGTTCGGCTACGTCAACAGCCTGCGTTCGATGTCCCAGGGCCGCGCGCAGTACACGATGCAGTTCGACCATTATGAGCCGGTTCCGACCGCGGTCGCACAGGAAATCCAGAAGAAGTTCGCGTAATCCTTCATTACGCCAGACAGTAATAGAGCCTGAGCAGGCTAGAAATTAGGAGAGCTCAGATGGCAAAGAGCAAATTTGAACGTAACAAGCCCCACGTTAACATTGGCACGATTGGTCACGTTGACCATGGCAAGACGTCGTTGACTGCGGCGATTACGAAGTTCTTCGGCGACTTCAAGGCGTATGACCAGATTGACGCAGCGCCGGAAGAAAAGGCACGCGGCATCACCATTTCGACCTCGCATGTCGAATATGAGACGCCGAACCGTCACTATGCGCATGTCGACTGCCCCGGCCACGCCGACTATGTGAAGAACATGATCACCGGTGCCGCTCAGATGGACGGCGCGATCCTGGTGGTTTCGGCTGCTGATGGCCCGATGCCGCAGACCCGCGAGCACATCCTGCTTGCCCGTCAGGTCGGCGTTCCGGCAATCGTGGTGTTTCTCAACAAGTGCGATCAGGTTGACGATGCGGAACTGCTCGAACTGGTCGAACTGGAAGTGCGCGAGCTTCTTTCGAAGTACGACTTCCCCGGCGACGAAACCCCGATCATCAAGGGTTCGGCACTGGCCGCTCTTGAAGACAGCTCGAAGGAACTGGGCGAAGACGCGATCCGTTCGCTGATGGAAGCTGTCGACAGCTACATCCCGACCCCGGAACGTCCGATCGACCAGCCGTTCCTGATGCCGATCGAAGACGTGTTCTCGATCTCGGGCCGTGGTACGGTTGTGACCGGTCGTGTCGAGCGCGGTATCGTCAAGGTTGGTGAAGAAGTCGAAATCGTCGGCATCAAGGCGACGTCGAAGACGACGGTTACGGGCGTTGAAATGTTCCGCAAGCTGCTCGATCAGGGCCAGGCTGGCGACAATATCGGCGCACTGGTTCGCGGCGTTGGCCGTGAAGACGTCGAGCGCGGTCAGGTTCTCTGCAAGCCGGGTTCGGTCAAGCCGCACACCAAGTTCAAGGCAGAAGCCTATATTCTGACCAAGGACGAAGGTGGCCGTCATACGCCGTTCTTCACCAATTACCGTCCGCAGTTCTACTTCCGCACGACCGACGTGACGGGTGTTGTGACGCTGCCGGAAGGTACGGAAATGGTCATGCCTGGCGACAATGTTGCCATGGACGTGACGCTGATCGTGCCGATTGCAATGGAAGAGAAGCTGCGCTTCGCTATCCGTGAAGGCGGCCGCACCGTCGGCGCCGGCATCGTATCCTCGATCATCGAGTAATTAGATTGTGCAGGGGCGCTTGGCCCCGAACATGATCCCGAAAAGTGGTTTCCGGTTTTCGGATAAGGTCATGCTCAAAGCTGAGCGTCCCGCGTAACAAGGAACAGATGAAATGAACGGTCAAAACATCCGCATTCGCCTCAAGGCGTTTGATCATCGGATCCTTGACGCTTCGACGCGGGAAATCGTGTCGACTGCCAAGCGTACCGGTGCCAATGTGCGCGGACCGATCCCGCTTCCAACGCGGATCGAGAAGTTCACAGTCAACCGGTCGCCGCACATCGACAAGAAGAGCCGCGAGCAGTTCGAGATGCGCACGCACAAGCGTCTTCTCGATATCGTTGACCCGACCCCGCAGACAGTTGATGCGCTGATGAAGCTCGATCTGTCAGCAGGTGTCGATGTCGAGATCAAGCTTTAATCGGCTTGAGGACGGAAGGAACGAACCCGATGCGTTCAGGTGTTATTGCACAAAAGCTGGGCATGACCCGCGTCTATAACGACGCAGGCGAGCATGTACCGGTGACAGTTCTTCGTATGGAGAGCTGCCATGTGGTCGCTCAGCGTACAGTTGAAAAGAACGGTTATACGGCTGTTCAGCTTGGCGTAGGACTCGCCAAGGTGAAGAACACGTCCAAGGCTATGCGCGGTCATTTCGCGAAGGCCGAGGTCGAGCCGAAGGCGAAGCTTGCGGAATTCCGCGTTTCCCCGGATAACCTTCTTGAAGTTGGCTCGGAAATCACTGCCGAGCATTTCGTCGCCGGTCAAAAGGTTGACGTGACAGGTACTTCTATCGGTAAAGGTTTTGCCGGTGTTATGAAGCGTCACAACTTTGGCGGTCATCGTGCGTCGCACGGTAACTCCATTACCCACCGCGCTCACGGTTCTACCGGCCAGCGTCAGGATCCGGGTAAGGTGTTCAAGGGCAAGAAGATGGCCGGTCACATGGGGCAGACCCGCGTGACCACGCAGAACATCGAAGTTGTCTCCACGGACAGCGATCGTGGCCTCATTCTGGTCCGCGGTGCGGTTCCCGGCTCCAAGGGAGCCTGGATTCTGGTTCGCGATGCCGTGAAGGTTTCTCTGCCAGAGAATGCACCAAAGCCGGCTGCCCTGCGCCAAGGCGCGAATAATGCAGCAGCGGATGCTGTCGCGACTGAGGGAGCCGAATAATGGATCTCACGATTACAACTCTTGAAGGCAAGGATGCCGGCAAGGTCAAGCTGAACGAGGACATCTTCGGCCTTGACCCGCGTGACGACATTCTCCAGCGCGTCGTGCGCTGGCAGTTGGCACGTCGCCAGCAGGGCGGTCACTCGACGCTGACGCGTGGTGAAGTTGCTCGCACCGGCTCCAAGATGTACAAGCAGAAGGGTACGGGCCGCGCCCGTCACCATTCGGCTCGCGCTCCGCAGTTCCGCGGTGGTGGCAAGGCTCACGGACCGGTGGTTCGTTCGCATGACCACGATCTGCCGAAGAAGGTTCGCGCTCTTGGTCTGCGTCATGCCCTGTCTGCAAAGGCCAAGGCTTCCGATCTGATCATCATCGATGATCTGACGGCCAAGGACGCCAAGACGAAGGCGCTCGTGTCGCAATTCGCCAAGCTTGGACTTGAGAATGCGCTTCTCATCGGCGGTGCCGAGATCGAGGCAAACTTCTCGCGTGCGGCTTCGAACATTCCGAACATCGACGTTCTGCCGGTGCAGGGCATCAATGTTTACGACATTCTGCGTCGCGGCAAGCTCGTGCTTTCCAAGGCCGCTGTCGAAGCTCTCGAAGCCCGTTTTAATGGGAGCGTTTCAAATGACTGATCTTCGCCACTACGACGTGATCGTCAGCCCCGTCATTACGGAGAAGTCCACGCTGGTTTCCGAAAACAACCAGGTTGTCTTCAACGTAGCCCGCAAGGCGACGAAGCCCGAAATCAAGGCTGCAATCGAGGCGCTTTTCGGCGTCAAGGTCAAGGCCGTCAACACCACTGTGCGCAAAGGCAAGGTGAAGCGGTTCCGCGGCATTGTCGGGCGCCAGAGCGACGTCAAGAAAGCGATCGTGACTTTGGCTGAAGGCCAGAGCATCGACGTTTCGACTGGTCTCTGAGAGGCCGTGGAGTAAAGACAATGGCACTCAAGCACTATAATCCGATCACGCCGGGCCAGCGCCAGCTGGTCATCGTGGATCGCTCGGAACTCTACAAGGGCAAGCCGGTCAAGTCCCTGACCGAAGGTCTGTCCAAGAAGGGTGGCCGTAACAACACCGGTCGTATCACTGTCCGCTATCAGGGCGGTGGTCACAAGCGTTCTTATCGTTTCATCGACTTCAAGCGCCGTAAGCATGATGTCGTCGCAACGGTCGAGCGTCTGGAATACGATCCAAACCGCACCGCGTTCATTGCGCTGATCCGCTATGAAGATGGCGAGTTGAGCTATATTCTGGCGCCGCAGCGTCTGGCAGTCGGTGACAAGGTCGTTGCCGGTCAGTCCGTCGACGTGAAGCCGGGCAATGCAATGCCGCTTTCGTCCATGCCGGTCGGCACCATCATCCACAATGTGGAGATGAAGCCGGGCAAGGGCGGTCAGATTGCTCGTTCCGCAGGCACCTATGCCCAGCTGGTCGGTCGCGATCAGGGCATGGTCATCCTGCGCCTGAATTCGGGTGAACAGCGTCTGGTTCCTGGTGCATGTTTTGCAACGGTTGGCGCAGTGTCCAATCCGGAGCATGGCAACATCAAGGACGGCAAGGCCGGTCGTTCGGTCTGGCGCGGCAAGCGTCCGGGCGTTCGCGGCGTCGCGATGAACCCTGTCGATCACCCGCATGGTGGTGGTGAAGGCCGTACTTCAGGTGGCCGTCATCCGG
The DNA here is from genome assembly GCF_003149535.1 of Falsochrobactrum shanghaiense. Classification (GTDB taxonomy): domain Bacteria; phylum Pseudomonadota; class Alphaproteobacteria; order Rhizobiales; family Rhizobiaceae; genus Brucella; species Brucella shanghaiense. Next base: position 103,447 of record NZ_QGDB01000003.1, read on the forward strand.
TTACGCCGTGGGGCAAGCCTACGAAGGGCAAGAAGACCCGTTCGAACAAGTCGACCGACAAGTTCATCATGCGCTCGCGCCATCAGCGCAAGAAATAAGAGAGGTAGTCTGAAATGGCTCGTTCAGTTTGGAAAGGTCCGTTTATCGATGGCTATCTTCTCAAGAAAGCTGAGAAGGTGCGCGAGGGCGGTCGTAATGAAGTCATCAAGATGTGGAGCCGTCGCTCCACCATCTTGCCGCAGTTCGTCGGCCTGACATTCGGTGTCTATAACGGCAACAAGCATGTGCCGGTTTCGATCTCCGAAGAGATGGTCGGTCACAAGTTCGGTGAATTCGCGCCGACACGGACCTATTACGGTCACGGCGCGGACAAGAAGGCAAAGAGGAAGTAACGATGGGCAAGGCCAAGGCTCCCCGCCAGCTTAAGGATAACGAGGCGAAAGCCGTCGCCCGTACGCTTCGCGTCAGCCCGCAGAAGCTGAATCTTGTAGCGAGCATGATTCGCGGCAAGAAGGTGAATGCGGCACTCGCCGATCTGACGTTCTCGCGCAAGCGGATCGCGGAAACAGTGAAGAAGACGCTCGAATCGGCTATCGCCAACGCTGAGAACAATCATGATCTCGACGTTGATGCGCTGATCGTTGCTGAAGCTTATGTTGGCAAGTCGATTGTTATGAAGCGTTTCCATGTCCGTGGACGTGGTAAGGCAAGCCGTATAGAAAAGCCGTTTTCGCATCTCACCATTGTTGTCCGCGAAGTTGCGGAAAAAGGGGAGGCCGCATAATGGGCCAGAAGATTAATCCGATCGGTTTCCGTCTCGGTATCAACCGCACCTGGGATTCACGTTGGTACGCGAATACTGGTGAATACGGCAGGCTTCTGCACGAAGACGTCAAGATCCGTGAGTATCTGAAAAGCGAACTCAAGCAGGCCGCGATCTCGAAGATCGTGATCGAGCGCCCGCATAAGAAGTGCCGCGTGACCATTCATTCGGCTCGCCCGGGCATCATTATCGGCAAGAAGGGCGCAGACATCGAAAAGCTGCGCAAGAAGCTTTCCGAGATGACGAATTCTGATGCGTCGCTCAATATCGTCGAAGTGCGCAAGCCGGAAATCGACGCTACGTTGGTTGCCCAGTCGATCGCGCAGCAGCTCGAACGCCGTGTGGCATTCCGTCGCGCCATGAAGCGTGCCGTTCAGTCGGCAATGCGTCTGGGCGCGGAAGGTATCCGTATCAACTGCTCCGGCCGTCTTGGCGGTGCTGAAATCGCACGTATGGAATGGTATCGCGAAGGCCGCGTTCCGCTTCACACGCTGCGCGCCGACATCGACTACGGTACGGCTGAGGCGCAGACCGCTTACGGCATCTGCGGTGTGAAGGTCTGGGTCTTCAAGGGCGAAATCCTTGAACATGACCCGATGGCTTCCGAACGTCGTGCGGTTGAGGGTGACAATCAGGGTTCCCAGCAGAACCGCCGCCGCGAAAACGCTTGATAAAGCGGGCCGCGGGCGAGAAAATTGGAGTAGAGAACAATGATGCAGCCAAAGCGCACCAAGTTCCGTAAACAGTTCAAGGGCCGTATTCACGGCAACTCGAAAGGTGGCACGGATCTCAATTTTGGTGCTTTCGGCCTGAAGGCCATGGAGCCTGAGCGCGTCACTGCACGGCAGATCGAAGCGGCCCGCCGCGCGATCACCCGTCATATGAAGCGTGCGGGTCGCGTATGGATCCGTATCTTCCCTGACCTGCCGGTTACGTCGAAGCCTACTGAAGTCCGTATGGGTAAAGGTAAGGGTTCGGTTGACTACTGGGCATGCCGTGTGGCACCAGGTCGCGTGATGTTTGAGCTTGACGGCGTACCCGAAGATGTGGCACGCGAAGCCCTACGACTCGGCGCTGCGAAGTTGCCGATCAAGACGCGCTTTATCCAGCGCATAGCTGAATAAGAGAGGCAGCCATGAAAGCCGCAGACGTTCGGGCGAAAAGCCTCGATCAGATCAACGATGAGTTGGCCGCATTGAAGAAGGAGCAGTTCAACCTGCGCTTTCAGAAAGCAACCGGCCAGCTTGAAAAAACCGCGCGCGTGAAGCAGGTTCGCCGCGACATTGCGCGTATCAAGACTATTGCCCGCCAGAAGGCGGCCGCAAGCAAGGCATAAGGAAGAATATCATGCCTAAACGCGTTCTGCAGGGCGTTGTCGTCAGCGACAAGAACGACAAGACTGTTGTGGTTAAGGTTGAGCGCCGCTATTCGCATCCGCTCCTCCAGAAGACCGTGCGCCAGTCGAAGAAGTACAAAGCGCATGACGAAAACAACCAGTTCAAGGTTGGCGACGCCGTTTCCATCCAGGAATCGGCACCAATCTCGAAGGACAAACGCTGGGTCGTTCTGACGAACGAAGCAGCGGGCTAAATTACAAACACGCAGCTTAGGTAGGGCAGGAGCCCTTAACCAGCTGAAGGAAAAGAAGGCGGCCAGTCATGATTCAGATGCAAACAAACCTCGACGTGGCGGATAATTCCGGCGCACGTCGTGTCATGTGCATCAAGGTGCTGGGCGGTTCGAAGCGGCGTTACGCTTCCGTTGGCGACATCATCGTGGTGTCGGTCAAGGAAGCTATTCCGCGCGGCCGCGTCAAGAAAGGTGACGTGATGAAGGCGGTGGTCGTACGGACCGCCAAGGACATCCGTCGTCCGGATGGCAGCGTAATTCGTTTTGATAACAACGCAGCCGTTCTCATCGATAACAAGAAAGAGCCTATCGGTACACGTATCTTCGGACCGGTTCCGCGCGAGCTTCGTGCAAAGAGCCACATGAAGATCATCTCGCTGGCTCCGGAAGTTCTGTAAGGAAGCAAGACGATGCAAAAGATTCGCAAAGGCGACAGCGTTGTCGTGTTGTCCGGTAAGGACAAGGGCCGTAAGGGCGAAGTACTCAAGGTCATGCCGAAGGACGAGCAGGCGCTCGTTCGCGGCATCAATATCGTAAAGCGTCATCAGCGCCAGACCCAGACACAGGAAGCCGGCATTATTTCCAAGGAAGCGCCGATTCATCTGTCGAACCTGGCAATCGCCGACCCCAAGGATGGCAAGCCGACCCGCGTCGGTTTCCGCGTTGAGGAAGGCAAGAAGGTTCGTGTCGCAAAACGTTCTGGAGCGCTGATCGATGGCTGAAGCAAAGGCACTTCCCCGCTTCAAGAAGCTTTATCAGGACAATATCCGCAAAGCTCTCCTTGAAGAATTCAAATATGACAACGAGATGCAGATTCCGCGCATCGACAAGGTTGTCATCAACATGGGCGTAGGCGAAGCAACGGGCGACTCCAAGAAGCCTTCGGTTGCTGCTGAAGATCTCGGCCTGATTGCCGGTCAGAAGGCCGTAATCACGCGCGCTCGCAATTCGATCGCAACCTTCAAGTTGCGTGAAGACATGCCGATCGGCACGAAGGTTACTCTTCGTCAGGATCGCATGTATGAGTTTCTTGACCGCCTGATCACGATTGCGCTGCCGCGTGTTCGCGACTTTCGTGGTCTGAATCCCAAGAGCTTTGATGGTCGTGGCAACTTTGCCATGGGTATCAAGGAACACATCGTGTTTCCGGAAATCAACTACGATAAAGTTGATCAGATCTGGGGCATGGACATCATCGTTTGCACGACCGCCAAGACGGATGATGAAGCGCGCTCACTTCTGCGTGCCTTCAACTTCCCGTTTAGGCAGTAACGGCAAGCGTAGCGAGGTATATTAATATGGCCAAGACTAGCGCAGTCGAAAAAAACAAGCGCCGCGAAAAGTTGGTTAAGCGTCACGCCGAAAAGCGTGCACGCCTGAAGGCGATCGTCATGGATCAGAGCCTTCCGCTGGACGAGCGTTTCCGCGCTACCATCCAGCTCGCCGAGTTGCCGCGCAATTCTGCCAAGGTTCGTATTCGCAATCGTTGCGAAGTTTCGGGCCGTCCGCGTGGTTATTACCGTAAACTGAAGATGTCGCGTATTGCGCTTCGTCAGTTGGGTTCGCTTGGACAGGTTCCGGGCGTCGTCAAGTCGAGCTGGTAAGGAGTAGCATATGTCTGTGTCAGATCCTATCGGCGATATGCTGACCCGTATCCGCAACGCGGTTGGCCGCAGGAAGACCAAGGTTACGACCCCGGCTTCCAAGCTGCGCGCCCGCGTTCTCGATGTCCTTCAGTCCGAAGGCTACATCCGCGGATATTCGCAGAGCGAATTCGTGAACGGCAAGGCCGAGATCGAAATCGAGCTGAAATATTATGAAGGTGTTCCAGTTATTCGTGAACTTACCCGCGTATCGAAGCCTGGCCGTCGCGTTTATGTGTCGGTCAAGTCGATCCCGCAGGTCGCGAATGGCCTTGGCATCTCGATCCTCTCGACGCCCAAGGGCGTGATGGCGGATCATGAAGCCCGTGAACAAAACGTTGGTGGTGAGCTGCTCTGCCGTATCTTCTGATGCGGTCGGCAGTGAACAGATAAAAGACAGGTATAAAAATGTCTCGTATCGGTAAAAAACCCGTGCCGGTCCCGGCAGGCGTGACCGCCAGTGTTGAAGGGCAGACCGTCAAGGCCAAGGGCGCGAAAGGCGAATTGTCTTTCGTCGTGCACGATGAAGTTCTGGTGAAGATGGAAGATGGCGCCGTTGCCGTCGATCCGCGCGACCAGTCGAAGGATGCCCGCTCCAAGTGGGGCATGGCCCGCACGATGATTTCCAACATCTTCACCGGTGTGAAGGATGGCTTCGAGAAGAAGCTGGAAATCAGCGGCGTTGGTTATCGTGCGGCTATGCAGGGCAAGAACCTGCAGCTGTCGCTCGGTTTCAGCCATGAAGTGGTCTATGACGTGCCTGCCGGCATCACTGTAGCTGTTCCCAAGCCGACGGAAATCGTCGTCTCGGGTATCGACAAGCAGCAGGTCGGCCAGGTTGCGGCTGAGATCCGCGAATATCGCGCGCCAGAGCCTTACAAGGGCAAGGGCGTCAAGTATGCGAACGAAACCATCGTTCGCAAAGAAGGCAAGAAGAAGTAAGGGAAGCGCGTCATGGCATCGCCAAAAGAAATTTTGCAGCGCCGCGCTGCTCGCGTACGCCGCCAGCTCAAGTCGGTCGCCAATGGCCGTCCGCGCCTCAGCGTTCATCGCTCTTCGAAGAATATCTATGTTCAGGTCATCGATGACGTTCGCGGTGTTACCATCGCGGCGGCTTCGACCCTGGACGGCGATCTGAAGGGCAAGCTCAAGACTGGTGCGGACCAGGCGGCTGCGGCTGCGGTTGGCAAGCTGCTTGCGGAGCGCGCAGTCAAGGCAGGCGTCAAGGAAGTCGTGTTCGATCGTGGTGCATTCATTTACCACGGCCGCATCAAGGCTCTCGCTGAAGCCGCTCGCGAAGGCGGGCTGAGCTTCTAATCAATATTTGTGCTTCCGGAAAAGAACAAAGGAACAGGATATGGCACAGAGAGAACGTAACCGCGATGATCGCGGTCGTGATGAGCGTGACAGCGAATTCGTTGACAAGCTCGTTCACATCAACCGTGTGGCCAAGGTGGTCAAGGGCGGTCGTCGCTTCGGATTTGCTGCGCTCGTCGTCGTTGGTGATCAGAAGGGCCGTGTAGGCTTCGGTCATGGCAAGGCGCGCGAAGTGCCGGAAGCGATCCGCAAGGCGACTGAGTCGGCCAAGCGCGACCTGATTTTCGTCCCGCTTCGTTCGGGCCGTACCCTGCATCACGATGTGCATGGCCGTCATGGCGCAGGCAAGGTTCTGCTGCGTGCGGCTCCTGCCGGTACCGGTATCATTGCCGGTGGCCCGATGCGTGCAGTCTTCGAAACGCTTGGCGTTCAGGACGTGGTTGCCAAGTCGCTCGGCTCGTCGAACCCTTACAACATGGTTCGCGCAACCTTTGACGCTCTGAAGCATCAGATGCATCCGAAGGACATCGCTGCACAGCGTGGCATCAAGTACTCGACGCTTCAGGCTCGCCGCCACGAAGTCGTCGGTTCGGAAGAATAGCCAATAGTTTGTGCCAGTCCGGCGGTAATGCCGGATACGCCATAGACAAGGGATTTGAGTGATGGCTGAGAAGAAGGGTAAGACGGTTACGGTCGAACAGATCGGCAGCCCTATCCGCCGTCCGGTCGAGCAGCGTGCTACGCTGATCGGACTCGGACTTAATAAAATGCACCGCCGCCGCACGCTGGAAGACACACCTTCCGTTCGCGGTATGATTGCCAGGGTTCAGCATCTCGTCCGCATCGTGGACGAGGCCTGATAACGCAGGGAGACAGAGACATGAAACTCAACGATCTGCGTGACAAGCCAGGTTCAGTCAAGGCGGCCAAGCGCGTTGGCCGTGGTATCGGTTCGGGCAGCGGCAAGACCGGTGGCCGGGGCGTCAAGGGTCAGAAGTCGCGTTCGGGCGTCTCGATCAATGGTTTCGAAGGCGGCCAGATGCCAATCTACCGCCGTCTGCCGAAGCGCGGCTTCACCAACATTTTTGCAAAAAGCTTCAACGTCGTTTCGCTTGGCCGTATTCAGGCTGCGATCGATGCGGGCAAGCTCGATGCGAAAGATGTCGTGAACCTCGATTCGCTGAAGGCTGCCGGCATCATTCGTCGTGCGAAGGATGGCGTGCGCATTCTTTCCGATGGCGAATTGAAAGCAAAGGTTGCTTTCGAGGTAGCTGGCGCTTCCAAGTCTGCGGTCGAAAAGATCGAAAAGGCCGGTGGCAGCATCAAGCTTCCCGAAGCTGCTGCGGAATAAGACTTTAACAAGAAATATAAGCGGCGGCCCGGTGCGGTTCGCGGAAAATTCTAATCGGTTTTCCGTCCTGAATTGCGATTAATACTGGGCCGCCGCTTGCACCTTTATGCCAATGCGCATATCTGGGTAGGGTCTTCTTATCTGCGGATACGAGTCTGAAAGATTCGCGTCTTCATCATCAGAGGACCGGAGACTTTTCACCGGAGAAATTTAATGGCATCGGCTGCTGAACAGCTAGTTTCCAATCTTAATTTTTCTGCTTTTTCCAAGGCAGAAGAACTCAAGAAGCGTATCTGGTTTACATTGGGCGCGCTGCTCGTGTATCGCTTCGGTACCTATATCCCGCTTCCCGGTATCAATCCTGATGCCCTTGCGCAGGCTTTCCAGCAGCATAGCGGTGGTGTTCTGGGCCTTTTCAACATGTTCGCCGGTGGCGCGGTTGGCCGTATGGCCATTTTTGCCCTTGGCATCATGCCTTATATTTCCGCTTCCATTATCGTGCAGCTCATGACGTCGGTCGTTCCGACGCTTGAAGCGCTGAAGAAGGAAGGGGAGTCGGGCCGCAAGATCATCAACCAGTATACCCGTTACGGCACGGTGCTTCTGGCGATCGTCCAGGCCTATGCAATTTCCGTAGGACTTCAGTCGGGTAGCGGAATCGTGACTTCACCCGGACCGTTCTTCATCATTTCATCCGTCATCACGCTTGTCGGCGGAACGATGTTCCTGATGTGGCTGGGTGAGCAGATCACCGCTCGCGGTATCGGCAATGGTATTTCGTTGATCATTTTTGCCGGTATTGTCGCCAATCTTCCGTCTGCTATTTCGGGCACACTGGAACTTGGCCGTACCGGCGCTCTGTCCACCGGTCTTATTCTCGGTGTGATCGTTCTGGCGATTGTGCTGATCGCGGTCATCGTGTTTGTGGAACGCGCGCAGCGCCGCTTGCTTATTCAGTATCCAAAGCGCCAGGTCGGCAACCGGATGTTCCAGGGCGATACATCCCATCTGCCGCTCAAGCTTAATACGGCTGGCGTGATTCCGCCGATCTTCGCTTCCTCGCTTTTGCTCTTGCCAGCAACGGTGGCGGGATTTGCCAATACCACGGAAATGCCCGGCTGGGCTACGGTCATCCTCAATGCGCTCGGTCATGGCCAGCCGCTTTATATGCTGCTTTATGCTGCACTGATTGCTTTCTTCTGTTTCTTCTATACCGCGATCGTGTTCAATCCCAAGGACACGGCTGATCAGCTCAAGAAACATTCCGGCTTCATTCCCGGCATTCGTCCGGGCGAGCGTACGGCAGAGTACATCGATTATGTGCTGACGCGGATTACGGTTATTGGCGCCATCTATATCGTACTCGTCTGTCTCCTGCCGGAATTTCTGATTTCCGCAACCGGCGTGCCATTCTATCTTGGCGGTACGTCGCTGCTGATTGTCGTCAGCGTGACACTGGATACGGTTGCGCAAATTCAAGGGCATCTTGTCGCTCATCAATATGAGGGGCTGATAAAGAAGTCCAAACTCAGAGGTGGGAAACGTAATAGATGAGATTGATACTTCTTGGGCCGCCGGGAGCAGGTAAGGGGACGCAGGCTGGACTTCTTACCAAGAAGCATGGGATACCTCAGCTTTCGACTGGAGACATGCTGCGTGCAGCAGTTGCCCAGCAGAGCGAGATCGGCAAGCGCGCCAAAGCCATCATGGATGCCGGTGAGCTGGTGTCCGATGATGTGGTAAATGAGATCGTTTCCGAGCGCATTGATGCGCCGGACTGTGCAGGCGGGTTCATTCTTGACGGCTATCCGCGCACTGTCCCGCAGGCAGAAGCACTGGGCCAGATGCTGGCGGACAAGGGCCTCAAGCTCGATGCGGTCATCGAGCTCAAGGTCGATGAGAATGCTCTGGTCAAGCGGATGGAAACGCGCGTGGCAGAAACCATCGCCAAAGGCGGTCAGGTTCGTTCGGACGACAATCCTGAATCGTTCCGCAAGCGTCTGGTTGAATATCGCGAGAAGACCGCGCCACTTTCGGCCTATTATGCCGGTACCGGCGAACTTCGCGTGATCAATGGCATGGCATCGGTCGATGACGTCACCGCCGAGATCGAAAGAGTTCTCGTTCCGGCGTAAGACTGACGGCCAATAAGAGAATTTGGGCAGGAGGCTGACAGGCTTTCTGCCCGGTTTCGCTTCAAAAAGATGGCTCTAACGGTCTGAAAGGTGCTTTTGGCGGCTTTACAGAGAGTTAAGAGTTGACTTTTTTGGGTGATTCCGTCAAAGACTGCGCCACTTCAATTGGTTTTGAATGGACGGTCCCGGCGGAAAAGGAAAGAAGCCGGAATCGGCTGTTTCATGCTGTCTGAGGGAAAAGCCTCGGATGGAGATAAATTTAACTCAAGGAGAACAGACGTGGCACGTATCGCTGGCGTCAACATCCCGACGAACAAGCGCGTCATCATTGCGCTTCAGTACATTCACGGGATCGGACCGAAATTTGCCCGGGAAATCGTGACGAAGGTCGGCATTGCCGATGACCGTCGCGTGAACCAGCTTTCGGATGCTGAAGTACTTCAGATCCGCGAAGCAATCGATGCCGACTATCAGGTCGAAGGTGACCTGCGTCGTGAAACATCGATGAATATCAAGCGCCTGATGGACCTTGGCTGCTATCGCGGTCTGCGTCATCGCCGCTCGCTGCCGGTTCGCGGTCAGCGCACGCATACCAATGCACGCACTCGCAAGGGTCCGGCAAAGGCTATTGCAGGCAAGAAGAAGTAATATCTGCCAGGCCCGTCCGGTCAGCCGGAAGGGTTTGAAACTGGTCCTTTCTAAGGGCTGGTGGAGCCGCTGGAATTACGGCGGTGTAGAGATCAATTTGAGAGGACTATCATGGCCAAGGAAGCCACACGCGTTCGCCGCCGCGAGCGTAAAAACATCTCGTCGGGCGTTGCCCACGTTAATTCGACGTTTAACAACACCATGATCACCATCACGGACGCGCAGGGCAATGCGATTGCCTGGTCCTCCGCCGGTGCTCAGGGGTTCAAGGGTTCGCGCAAATCGACCCCGTTTGCCGCTCAGATCGCTGCCGAAGACTGCGCCAAGAAGGCTCAGGAACATGGCATGCGCTCCCTCGAAGTCGAGGTTTGCGGACCGGGTTCGGGTCGTGAGTCCGCGCTGCGCGCCTTGCAGGCAGCCGGCTTTGTTATCACGTCGATCCGCGATGTTACGCCGATCCCGCACAATGGCTGCCGTCCGCGCAAGAAGCGCCGGGTCTGATTTTCATTCGTATGCCGCATGAGCCCCGGATTAGCGCCGGGGCTCCTCTGCGGTTTCTTCACTTGATCGCTACGATAGGATGGTAGCGAGGGTTGCAAGAGGAAAACCAAATGATCCAGAAAAACTGGCAGGAACTGATTAAGCCGAACAAGGTGGAATTCACCACCAATGGTTCGGGAACGAATGCAAGCGTCGTCGCTGAACCGCTCGAACGCGGCTTTGGCCTGACGCTCGGCAATGCGCTGCGTCGCGTCCTTCTGTCGTCGCTGCGCGGTGCTGCTGTGACGGCGATCCAGATCGACGGTGTCCTGCATGAGTTTTCGTCGATTCCGGGTGTCCGTGAAGATGTCACGGATATTGTCCTGAACGTCAAGGAAATCGCCATCCGCATGGAAGGTGAAGGACCAAAGCGCATGGTCGTCCGCAAGGAAGGCCCCGGCGTGGTTACGGCCGGAGACATTCAGACGGTTGGCGATGTCGAGATACTGAATCCCGATCACGTTATCTGCACGCTCGATGAGGGTGCCGAGATCCGCATGGAACTCACCGTCAATACGGGCAAGGGCTATGTTCCCGCTGACCGTAACCGTGCTGAAGATGCTCCGATCGGCCTTATTCCGGTCGACAGCCTCTATTCGCCGGTTCGCAAGGTGTCGTACAAGATCGAGAATACCCGTGAGGGCCAGGTTCTCGATTATGACAAGCTGACGCTCAACATCGAGACGAATGGTTCGGTGACGGGTGAAGATGCGGTTGCTTATGCAGCGCGTATTCTTCAGGACCAGCTTGCGATCTTCGTCAATTTCGAAGAGCCGCAGAAGGAAGCTCCACAGGAACAGGTTGCGGAACTGGCTTTCAACCCGGCGTTGCTCAAGAAGGTCGACGAGCTCGAACTGTCGGTGCGTTCGGCAAACTGCCTGAAGAACGACAATATCGTCTATATCGGCGATCTGATCCAGAAGACGGAAGCCGAGATGCTGCGGACTCCGAATTTCGGCCGCAAGTCGCTCAACGAGATCAAGGAAGTTCTGGCGTCGATGGGACTCCATCTGGGTATGGAAATCCCAGCCTGGCCGCCGGAAAATATCGAAGACCTCGCAAAGCGCTACGAAGACCAATATTAAGACCGGCAAATCCGGTAAGATACGAATTAAAGGAGAAGGCTCATGCGCCACGGTAACGGATACCGTAAGCTGAACCGCACTGCCTCGCACCGCAAGGCGATGTTCGCCAATATGGCCGCTTCGCTGATCGAACACGAGCAGATTGTGACGACGCTTCCGAAAGCCAAGGAAATTCGCCCGATCGTTGAAAAGCTTGTCACGCTCGGCAAGCGCGGCGATCTGCATGCCCGCCGTCAGGCTATCTCGGCTGTGCGTGACCCCAAGGTCGTTGCAAAGCTGTTCGATACGCTGGCTACGCGTTATGCGACCCGCAATGGCGGCTATATCCGCATCATGAAGGCAGGCTTCCGCGCTGGCGACAATGCGCCGCTGGCAGTGGTTGAATTTGTCGAACGCGATGTCGACGCCAAGGGCAAGGCAGATCGCGAACGCGTTGAAGCCGAGCAGGCTGCTGAAGAAAACGCAGCATAATTACTGCTGCAAGGCGCTTTTAAGAAGGGCTGCATCATGCGGCCCTTTTTTTGTTTGTTTGGCTTGCCGTATAGTGGCTGCAATTGTGGAAGAAATCATAATAAGCGGTTTGCATCTTTTCCGAAAACCGTTTCTCGCTTTTCGGGATGCGCTCTAAACAGAAGCCGCTTGGAGCATGGAATCGCAGTCTGAACATGCATAATGGAGCTTATGAATGGATTTACGAGGTTTGAGGCTCACGGTATTTCTTTTCGGTCTTATCGGCATGGCAATAGCACCTGCGGGAGCGCAGGAGCAGGCGACAGGTATTGCGAAGCAGATACCGTTAAGCCGGGCCGATATGCAGCTCTCCTTTGCGCCTCTGGTGAAGGAAACCGCGCCTGCGGTGGTCAATGTCTATGCCGCCCGACAGGTTCAGACGCGTTCGCCTTTTGCGGGCGATCCTTTCTTCGAGCAGTTTTTCGGCAACCGGTTCGGCCAGTTTGGTGCTGGAAGGCCACGCGTTCAGCAATCGCTGGGGTCCGGCGTCATTGTGAATGCGTCGGGCATTGTCGTGACCAATAATCACGTCATCAAGGATGCGGACGAGATCAAAGTGGCCCTTGCAGACGGGCGCCAGTTCGAAAGCAAGGTTCTGTTGCGTGACGAAACCACCGATCTGGCAATTCTCAAGATCGAATCAGAGGATAAATTTCCTGTCCTTGCGCTGGGAGATTCCGACGATGTGGAGGTGGGCGATCTGGTTCTGGCCATCGGCAATCCCTTCGGTGTAGGGCAGACAGTCACCAACGGCATCGTTTCGGCGCAATCGCGTACGCAGGTCGGAGTTTCGGATTTCGACTTCTTCATCCAGACGGACGCCGCTATCAATCCGGGCAATTCCGGTGGTGGGCTGATCGATATGCGCGGGCGGCTGATCGGCATCAATACTGCGATCTTCTCGCGTTCGGGTGGCTCTGTCGGTATCGGTTTTGCCATTCCCTCCAATATGGTGCGCGCGGTGGTGGATGCGGCGCTTAGCGGCAGCACCAGTTTTGCGCGCCCCTATATTGGCGCGACATTCCAGAATATCACGCCTGATGTCGCCGAAGGGCTGGGCATGGAAAAGGCTTTTGGTGTGCTTGTGACTGCGGTTTCCAAAGACGGACCAGCGGCGCAAGCCGGACTGAAGGTCGGCGATGTGGTGCTGTCTGTGCAAGGGGTGCGCGTCGATAATCTGGATGTGCTGGCCTATCGGCTTTCCACGGCGGGAATTGGCAATACGATTTCCCTCGATGTCATGCGCGATGGCAAGAGCTTCGATATGCCGGTCAAGCTGGGCAAGGAGCCGGAAGCAAAGCCGGAACAGCGTCAGGTGATCAAGGGGGATAATCCATTTGCCGGCGCGGTGGTTGAGGACATAACGCCGTCTCTGAGCGCCCGGATGCGCATGCGCGATAATGCGCGTGGTGTGGTTGTGATGGAGACGCAGCCGGGATCGCCTGCTGCGCGTTTGGGCTTGCGGGCAGGGGATATTATTCGTGGGATCAATGGAAACCCGATCCGCAACAGCAATGATCTGACGGCGGCGCTCGATGCCGGTCGCGGTTTGGCGTGGCGGCTGGAGCTGGAACGAAACGGCGCGCTGATCCGGCAGTTTGTGCGCTAAAATCAGGGCTGGCGTTGCATGTTGCGGCAAGCGGGACTATGCCTGATTGATCGCAGCAGTGCATGAGTTGAGCATAAGAATGAGCGACCTATTTTCAACGGCGGCTGATCCTAATGCGGACCGTAACAGGCCGCTGGCCGACCGCCTGCGCCCACGTCACCTCTCCGATGTAACCGGACAGGAACATCTGACGGGGCCGGAAGGGGTTCTGAGCCGGATGATTGCGTCCGGCTCGCTTGGCTCGATGATTTTCTGGGGTCCGCCCGGAACGGGCAAGACCACCGTCGCGCGCCTTCTTGCGGGTGAGACCGATCTTGCTTTCGAGCAGATTTCGGCGATTTTTTCCGGTGTTGCCGATCTGAAAAAAGTATTCGAGGGCGCGCGCGCCCGGCGCATGTCCGGACGGCAGACCCTGCTGTTTGTCGATGAAATCCATCGCTTCAATCGGGCGCAGCAGGATTCCTTTCTGCCGGTGATGGAAGACGGAACTGTTATTCTGGTTGGCGCGACGACAGAAAATCCGTCTTTCGAACTCAACGCCGCTCTTTTGTCGCGGGCGAGGGTGCTGACTTTCCATCCCCACGACAGCGAAAGTATTGCAACGCTTCTGTCGCGCGCGGAAACACAGGAAGGGCGCTTTCTGCCGCTTGATGATGAAGCGCGCGCAAGCCTTATCCGAATGGCGGATGGCGACGGGCGTGCGGCGCTGACGTTGGCCGAGGAAGTCTGGCGTGCGGCGCGTCCTGACGAAGTGTTCGACGCCGAACAATTGCAGGATGTCGTCCAGCGCCGCGCCCCCATTTATGACAAGGGACAGGATGGGCATTACAACCTGATTTCCGCATTGCATAAATCCGTGCGCGGTTCCGATCCCGATGCAGCGCTCTATTATCTCAGCCGGATGCTCGATGCGGGTGAAGACCCGCTTTATCTCGGACGCAGGCTGGTGCGGATGGCCGTCGAGGATATTGGCCTTGCCGATCCGCAAGCGCTGGCGGTCTGCAATGCGGCCAAGGATGCCTATGATTATCTTGGTTCGCCGGAAGGTGAACTGGCCCTGGCGCAAGCCTGTGTCTATCTTGCCACCGCGCCCAAGTCCAATGCTGTCTATATGGCCTATAAGGCCGCAATGCGCTCTGCCAAGGAACATGGCTCGTTGCTGCCGCCCAAGCATATTCTCAATGCGCCGACCAAGTTGATGAAGAATGAAGGCTATGGCGACGGTTATGCCTATGATCATGACCAGCCCGACGCTTTTTCCGGACAGGATTATTTCCCCGAACGCATGGGGCGGCAGAGATATTACAATCCGCCCGAACGCGGTTTCGAGCGGGAAATCCGCAAGCGGCTCGAATATTGGGATCGCCTGAGGCTCGAGCGGCAAGGGCGGCGCTGATACCTTCTATTTGCTCATGCCATTGAGCAAAATCGTGCTTACCCCTGCCAAGCAAAGCGCTGCTCCGGCAATATCCCACCGCGAAGGGGATTGGTTTTCAACCGCCCAAAGCCAGAAGAGTGACGCGATAATGTAGATTCCGCCATAGGCAGCATAAGCGCGACCGGCAAAATCCATGTCCACCTTCGTCAAAAGCCATGCAAACAGGACGAGCGATAATGTCCCCGGTATAAGCCAGAGGGCGCTTTTATCGAGGCGGAACCACGCCCAGAAGGCAAAGCAGCCGGCAATTTCGGCAATCGCGGCAAGCACATATATCAGGAGTGTCATGAAGGTTTGCATGATTTGACCAGTAAATCTGATCCCCACAGTCTATTTGCTAAAAGTTGCCGCTTCATGAAGTGCCGACCAGGCATGTTGGCAGCCTGTCGGGGATGTCACGCTTAACATTTCATTAACTTCAATAAATTCCATGCCTCAATTTAATGGCTCGTTAAACTTTAGATTTTATCAATTTTTAATAATCAAATGAGGTTCCCATGATGCGCGTTTTGTTTCTCGTCGCGCTCGTCATTCTGGGAGGCTGCGCAACCGCACCGCGGCAAGTCAACAATGTTTGCGCAGTCTTTGATCAACGCGACGGATGGATAAATAATTGGCAGACGGCCGCGACGCGCGTTTCGCGCGAGTTTGGTGTTCCCGTGCCGATATTGATGGCGACGGTCTATACCGAGTCCGGTTTTCGGCCCTATGCGAGACCGCCGCGCACCAAGCTTCTTGGATTCATTCCGTGGAAGCGTCCTTCAAGCGCTTATGGCTATTCGCAGGCACTGAACGGAACATGGGATCGCTATAAGCGCGAAACCGGACGCTGGGCGGCTTCCCGCAGCGATTTTTCGGATGCCATTCATTTTATCGGCTGGTATCACCATCAAAGCCATTTGAAGAACGGGATCAGGCGCAACGATGCCTATAATCTTTATCTGGCCTATTATTCCGGCCATGCCGGCTATGCACGCGGAAGCTGGCGCAAGAGTGCCACGGCGCGAAAAGGCGCCGCGCGTGCACAATCCATGGCCAATCGTTATGCGGCGCAATTGCGTTCCTGTGGGCGCATTGGCTAAAATTGCTGCCGATGAACGTAAAAATGCCATCCTGACTTAATCGAAGGTATCATTGCCGCCGAATCGCAAATTGAGGACGACGCTTACATGCTGAAGAAAATCGGAATTGCATTTATCTGTGCCACATTTCTGGCAGGGTGCACCACGGATCCCTATACGGGCGAACAAAAGATGTCCAATACAGCCGGGGGCGCAGCTATCGGCGCCGCAGTCGGCGCTCTGGGCGGTTTGATGGTGGGCGGCTCCAGTCGCGCACAGCGTAATGCCGTGCTGATCGGTGCCGGTATCGGCGCGCTCGGTGGCGGTGCCATCGGCAATTATATGGATCGTCAGGAATCGGAATTGCGTGCGCAGCTTCAGGGAACCGGCGTTTCCGTTACCCGCAATGGCGACCAGATCATCCTGAACATGCCGTCGAACATCACTTTCGACACCGATCAGGATCAGGTGAAGAGCCAGTTCTATCCAACGCTGAACTCGGTCGCGGTGGTTCTGCGTAAATTCGACAAGTCGCTTGTCGATGTCTACGGACATACGGATTCCACCGGAAGTGCCAGCCATAATCAGGGGCTGTCGCAGCGCCGTGCCTCGTCTGTTGCAAGCTATCTCGGCTCGCAGGGGATCGATCCGCGCCGCTTCGCTGTCATCGGCTATGGTGCCAGCCAGCCTGTCGCGACCAATGCGACGCCTGAAGGACGCGCGCAGAACCGCCGCGTGGAAATTCAGATTTCGCCGCTGCGCGCTGCGAGCTGAGCGACCATTCACAAACGAGATTATAAAGCCCGTTTTGAAACAGCCCTTCGCCAGAAGGGCTGTTTTTTATGCATTGCAGGCGAATCGCGAAAAGCTGGACTGGCTTTTCTGAAAAGTAATGCGCAGATAAATCTGTTAATTTTCCAGTCGCAGCGCGGAACATCGGTAGAACAAAATAAATAAACATAATAAAATCAATAAGGTGAGACTATTGCAAAAAAAGAACAAAGCAGATACAAATATATGATGATAACGAGCCTGCCGGGCTTCTAGCGAGACGAGGGGATGGTGTAAGATGTCTCAGAAATCGTTGCGACTTGTTGAGGAAAATGCAGTGGATAAGACAAAGGCTCTCGACGCGGCTCTGTCGCAGATAGAACGGGCGTTCGGCAAAGGCTCGATCATGCGCCTTGGTCAGAATGATCAGGTCGTGGAGATCGAAACCGTATCGACCGGCTCGCTGTCTCTTGATATTGCTCTGGGCGTCGGCGGTCTGCCCAAGGGGCGTATCGTGGAAATTTACGGCCCTGAAAGCTCCGGCAAGACCACGCTTGCGCTGCATACGATTGCAGAAGCGCAGAAAAGAGGCGGAATCTGTGCTTTCGTTGATGCGGAACATGCGCTTGATCCTGTCTATGCGCGCAAATTGGGCGTCGATCTTGAGAACCTGCTGATTTCCCAGCCGGATACGGGGGAACAGGCGCTGGAGATAACCGATACGCTCGTGCGTTCCGGCGCTATCGATGTTCTGGTGGTCGATTCGGTTGCTGCCCTTACGCCGCGCGCCGAAATTGAAGGCGAAATGGGCGATTCGCTACCGGGTCTTCAGGCCCGGTTGATGAGTCAGGCCTTGCGCAAGCTGACGGCCTCCATCTCGCGCTCGAATTGCATGGTTATTTTCATCAACCAGATTCGCATGAAGATCGGTGTGATGTTCGGCTCGCCAGAAACGACGACAGGCGGCAATGCGCTCAAGTTCTACGCTTCGGTGCGTCTTGATATTCGCCGCATTGGCTCCATCAAGGAGCGCGATGAGGTCGTTGGCAACCAGACCCGCGTAAAAGTGGTCAAGAACAAGCTGGCTCCGCCCTTCAAGCAAGTCGAGTTTGATATTATGTATGGCGCAGGTGTTTCCAAGATGGGCGAACTGGTCGATCTTGGCGTCAAGGCAGGCGTGGTTGAAAAGTCGGGGGCGTGGTTCTCCTATAATTCGCAGCGCCTCGGGCAGGGGCGTGAGAATGCGAAGCAATATCTCAAGGATAATCCCGAGGTTGCGCGCGAGATTGAAACCACGCTGCGACAGAATGCGGGCCTGATCGCCGAGCAGTTCCTCGAAGATGGCGGGCCTGAAGCGGATGATGGTCCGGAAGCTGCAGAAATGTAATTTTCTTCAGCAGATAATCGGATGAAGCCTCGCACGATCCTGTTTATGGTGCGAGGCTTTTTCTGTTTTGTGCCATTGCGTCGGTGCATTGATGGAAATGCTCTGGTGGCGCGCACTCCTTATCTGGACAGAAAAGCAGCGCGCCGCTAAAAGCGATCAACCGAAACTCTTCATGGCGCGTCCCTTGTCGGGGGATAAAGCGTGGCGGCATCAGAATGTTGCATATTGCTGTAGCGCCGGGGTGAGAAAGACAAATTGATGCGTTCTTATGTATGGACGCATCCATGCAGGGCGGGGAAGCCCAAGGGTGAATTATGGCTGGCGTCAACGAAATCAGATCCACGTTTCTTGATTACTTTAACAAGAACGGACATGAGGTTGTTTCATCAAGCCCGTTGGTGCCGCGAAATGACCCCACGCTGATGTTCACCAATGCGGGCATGGTGCAGTTCAAGAATGTCTTTACCGGGCTTGAGCACCGTCCCTACAGTCGTGCGGTTACCGCGCAAAAATGCGTGCGTGCCGGCGGCAAGCATAACGACCTCGACAATGTCGGTTATACGGCCCGCCATCACACATTCTTCGAAATGTTGGGGAATTTCTCTTTCGGCGATTATTTCAAGGACGAAGCAATCAGCTTTGCCTGGAACCTGATCACGAAAGAGTTCGGTCTTGCCAAGGACAAGCTGCTCGTCACCGTCTACCATACAGATGAGGATGCAGCGAATTTCTGGAAGAAGATTGCCGGTCTGCCGGACGAGCGCATCATCCGCATTGCGACGAGCGATAATTTCTGGGCCATGGGCGATACGGGACCATGCGGTCCGTGTTCGGAAATTTTCTATGACCATGGCGAGCATATCTGGGGCGGCCCTCCCGGATCGGCAGAGGAAGACGGCGACCGCTTTATCGAGATCTGGAATCTCGTTTTCATGCAGTTCGAGCAGCTTACGCCTGAACAGCGTGTCGATCTGCCGCGTCCCTCCATCGACACAGGCATGGGGCTCGAACGTATTGCCGCCGTCTTGCAGGGGGTGCACGACAATTACGACATCGATCTTTTCAAGGCGCTGATCCGCGCGTCGGAAGACGCAACCGGCGTCAGGGCTGAAGGCGATTTCCGTGCCAGCCATCGAGTGATTGCCGATCATCTGCGTGCAGCCAGCTTCCTGATTGCCGACGGCGTTCTGCCGTCCAATGAAGGCCGCGGCTATGTGCTTCGCCGCATCATGCGCCGCGCTATGCGGCATGCGCAGTTGCTGGGTGCGAAAGAACCTTTGATGTGGCGTCTGCTTCCGACATTGGTTCGTGAAATGGGGCAGGCTTATCCGGAACTTCTGCGGGCGGAAGCCCTTATTTCCGAAACCCTCAAGCTGGAGGAAACCCGCTTCCGTAAGACCCTCGAAAGGGGGCTGGGACTGCTTTCGGAGGCCTCTGAGACGCTCGTTGAAGGTGATCGCCTGGATGGTGAAACAGCTTTCAAGCTTTATGACACCTATGGCTTCCCGCTTGATCTGACGCAGGATGCGTTGCGCCAGCGCGGCATTGCGGTGGATGTTGACGGTTTCAATACCGCCATGGAACGCCAGAAGGCTGAAGCGCGCGCCAACTGGACCGGTTCGGGTGAGGCTGCTACCGAAACCATCTGGTTTGGAATTAAGGATAAGGTCGGTGCGACGGAATTCCTTGGCTATGAAACCGAAAAAGCCGAAGGCGTGATTGCCGCACTGGTTCGCGAGGGCGCGGAAGTAGCGTCTGCTTCGGAAGGCGAGGCGATTTCGGTCGTGGTTAACCAGACGCCCTTTTATGGGGAATCTGGCGGCCAGCAGGGCGATACCGGCATTATTTCGGGTGAAGGCTTTGAGATTGCCATCCGCGACACGCAGAAGAAGGGCGAAGGCGTTTTCGTTCATATCGGCGAAGTTACCAAAGGGCGGGCAAAAACCGGTGAAGCGGTTGAATTGAAGGTCGATTCTGATCGCCGCACGCGTATTCGCTCCAACCACTCGGCGACCCATCTTCTTCACGAAGCGCTGCGGGAAACGCTCGGTTCTCATGTAGCGCAGAAGGGGTCCCTTGTGGCTCCTGATCGCCTGCGTTTTGACTTCTCGCATCCCAAGCCTATTTCTGCGGAAGAACTCGCGACAGTCGAAAATCTGGCCAATGAAATCGTGCTGCAGAATTCGCCCGTTTCCACGCGGCTGATGGCCGTGGATGATGCGATTGCCGAAGGCGCGATGGCGCTTTTTGGTGAAAAATATGGCGATGAAGTGCGCGTTGTTTCGATGGGAACCGCAAAACACGGTCCCAAGGCCGGGAAAACCTATTCGGTAGAGCTTTGCGGCGGCACGCATGTGCGGCAGACGGGTGATATTGGACTGGTGCGGATCGTTTCGGAAAGCGCGGTCGCTGCCGGGGTCCGGCGCCTCGAAGCGCTGACAGGCGAGGCGGCGCGGCTTTATCTTGAGGAACAGGATGAGCGCGTCAAGGCCATTGCCAGCGCGCTCAAGACCACACCGGCTGACGCGCTCGATCGAGTCACAGCACTTATTGATGAGCGCAAGAAGCTTGAGCGTGAATTGTCGGATATGCGCAAGAAGCTGGCGCTTGGCGGCGGTTCCGCAGATGGCGGCAGCGCAGTGGAGATTGTGAACGGCGTGAATTTCCTCAGCAAGATCGTTACTGGCGTCTCGCCGCGCGATCTCAAGCCGCTGACCGATGAAGGCAAGAAGCAGGTCGGGTCCGGCATTGTCGTATTCATCGGCGTCGGTGAAGATGGCAAGGCCAGCGCCGTTGTCGGCGTTACCGATGATCTTGTGGGCCGTTTTAGTGCGGTCGATCTGGTGCGCGCGGCTTCTGCTGCTCTGGGCGGCGCCGGTGGCGGCGGGCGTCCGGATATGGCGCAGGCGGGCGGGCCGGACGGCAGCAAAGCCGATGATGCGGTTGCGGCAGTCAAGGCATTGATCGCCTGATATATAGGTTTCTGCAACCAGAAGGCCGGGCGAAACCCGGCCTTTTTGATTCAGTATGGAAACTGGGAATGTTCAAAGAAAAACGGCGGGGAGTTCCCGCCGTTTTTTTGTTTTCAGGTCGTGGTGACGATTTAAGCAGCCATCGCCTTTTGCAGGTTCTCATCGATCTTGTCGAGGAAGCCGGTGGTGGAAAGCCAGGGCTGATCGGGACCGATGAGAAGGGCCAGATCCTTGGTCATGAAGCCTGCTTCAACGGTATCGATGCAGACCTTTTCCAATGTTTCGGCAAAGCGCTTGAGTTCGGCATTGTTATCGAGCTTGGCGCGATGGGCGAGGCCACGGGTCCATGCAAAGATCGAAGCAATCGAGTTGGTCGAGGTTTCCTCGCCCTTCTGGTGCTGGCGATAGTGGCGCGTCACGGTGCCGTGTGCGGCTTCGGCTTCAACGGTCTTGCCATCCGGCGTCATGAGAACCGAAGTCATCAGGCCGAGCGAGCCGAAGCCCTGCGCGACGATGTCGGACTGGACGTCGCCGTCATAGTTCTTGCACGCCCAGACATAACCGCCGGACCACTTGAGCGCGGAAGCAACCATATCGTCGATGAGGCGGTGCTCATACCAAATCTTGGCTTCCTTGAATTTTTCAGCAAATTCGGCGTCGTATACTTCCTGGAAGATGTCCTTGAAGCGACCGTCATAAGCCTTGAGAATGGTGTTCTTGGTCGACAGATAGACCGGATAACCACGCTGCAGGCCATAGTTAAGGGAAGCGCGTGCGAAATCGCGGATGGAATCATCAAGATTATACATGGCCATGGCAACGCCCGAAGAGGGGGCGTCGAAGACTTCATGCTCGATGGTTTCGCCATCTTCGCCGACAAACTTGATCGTCAGCTTGCCTTTGCCGGGGAATTTGAAATCGGTGGCGCGGTACTGATCGCCAAAAGCGTGGCGGCCAACGATGATTGGCTGAGTCCAGCCCGGAACCAGGCGCGGGACATTCTTTGCGATGATCGGCTCGCGGAAAATCACACCGCCGAGAATATTGCGGATCGTGCCGTTTGGCGACTTCCACATCTTCTTGAGCTTGAATTCCTCAACGCGGGTTTCATCTGGCGTGATGGTTGCGCATTTCACACCGACGCCGTGTTCCTTGATGGCATTGGCAGCGTCAATGGTGACCTGATCGTTGGTCGCGTCGCGATGTTCGACGGACAGATCGTAATATTTAAGATCGATGTCGAGATAGGGATGGATCAGCTTGTCCTTGATGAACTGCCAGATGATGCGGGTCATCTCGTCGCCGTCGAGTTCAACGACCGGGTTTGCAACCTTGATTTTTGCCATTGATAAAGCCTCTTATTGAATGCGTCGGGTCCGTATAGCATCGGTAGGCCAGAAGGCAAAGCGCCGGAGGCTTATTCTTTAGCCAATAAGGGGATTTCCCTGATCAAAATATGCGAAGGACGGCGCTTGCGGGAGCGTTAGCCATATTTCTGTCTGTTAATGGGCGCAGCTTACTGACGGGAACATTCGAGCCGTTCGAATTGAAACGCGCCATGTTCCCGTTCAGGGAGAAAAGCCATGAGAAATCTGCTTTTAGCATGCGGCATCGTCGTTGCTGCGAGTGTGGGCGCTTTTGCTGCGGAACCCGCTAAAATGGCCGATACGCAGGCCGGCACAGTCCTGGTAACGCCGGCAGGCATGACGCTTTACATTTTCGACAAGGACAAGGACGGCAAATCGGCATGCGATGAAAAATGCCTGAAAATGTGGCCCGCTTTTCATACGGAAGGTTCGGCCATGGCGGAAGGCGATTTCAGCATCGTCAAAAGCTCTGACGGCAAGGATATGTGGGCCTATAAAGGCAAGCCCTTATATCTCTACCATGAAGACATGGCTGCCGGAGATGCGAAGGGCGACGGTAAAGGCGGCGTCTGGCATGTGGTGAAATAAAGCGATCGACGCTTTTTAGACGCATGGATCGCGTGGTGCGATGCGTGCGGAGCTATGCCTACATCGCCGCTGAGCGTGTAACAATATCTTTGAGATTTCGTGTCAATTATGTCAGGGAAACGCCGTGAACCAATCGTATTGACGGAAAATATCATGGCAGGAACTGACAAGCAGCGCGCAATCATCGCGGAAGGCCCGGCGATTATTCTGGTTAATCCGCAATTGCCGGAGAATATCGGCATGGTGGCGCGCGCCATGGCGAATTTCGGCCTTGGTGAGTTGCGGCTTGTCAATCCACGCGAAGAGTTTCCCAGTGAGAAGGCGCGCGCCGCGGCCAGCAAGGCCGACCACGTCATCGACAATGCCAAGGTCTATGACGATCTGCCGTCGGCTATTGCGGATCTCAATTTTGTCTATGCCACCACAGCGCGCGAGCGCGACGGCTTCAAGCAGGTGCGCAGCGCCGTCGAAGCAAGCAGCGATTTGCGAAGGCGTTTTCGCTCTGGCGAAAAGAGCGGAATCCTGTTCGGGCGCGAACGCTTCGGCCTGAGCAATGAAGAGGTCGGGCTTGCGGACGAGCTGGTAACATTTCCGGTCAATCCTGCATTTGCATCGCTCAATATTGCGCAGGCCGTGCTGCTTATGTCCTATGAATGGATGAAGTCGGGCCTTGAAGCGGAAACCGATACGGTTTTTCGTGGGCCGGAAATGGAAATCGCGCCCAAGGGCGAGTTGCAGGGGTTGTTCAACCATCTTGAAGAAGCACTTGATGTGCGGGGATATTTTCGCCCTGCCGCGCGCAAGGAAGTCATGGTCAATAATTTGCGCGCCGTACTCACGCGCGCGGGGTTTGCCTCTGCGGAGCTGAAGCTTCTGCGTGGGGTCATCACATCGCTTGATATATTCACGCCCAAAAAACCGCGCGGATCGGGCGCGCCGGAAGGGCGCTCGCGCAAAGCTGTGCAGGAGGAGAGGCCGGAATGAAACATGCACCCGCAGCCGCAATTTCCGGTCGGCCGCCAGCAAGCAATGCAAGGCCTGTGCTGGTCTTCGATAGCGGGATTGGCGGTTTGACGGTATTGCGTGAGGCGCGGGTGCTGATACCGGACCGGCGTTATGTCTATATCGCGGACGACGCCGGATTTCCTTACGGCGATTGGGAAGAGGAAGCGCTGCGTGCACGCATTGTTGATCTTTTCGGGCGCTTTATAGAGGAATACGACCCCGAGATTATCGTTATTGCCTGCAATACGGCTTCGACCCTGGTGCTAGATGATCTGCGCCGGGCCTACCCGGCTGTGCCGTTTGTAGGCACGGTGCCCGCAATCAAACCTGCTGCCGAGCGCACATCATCGGGGCTGGTGTCGGTTCTCGCCACGCCGGGGACCGTCAAGCGGGCCTATACGCGCGATCTGATCCAATCCTTTGCTACGCAATGCCATGTGCGGCTTGTGGGGGCAAACCGTTTGGCAAGCATTGCCGAAGCGCATATTCGCGGCGAGGAGATCGACGATGCGCTGGTAATCGAGCAAATGGCACCATGCTTTGTGGAAAGGAACGGGCAGCGTACGGATATTGTCGTGCTTGCCTGCACCCATTATCCATTTCTCGTCAATGTCTTTCGCCGTCTTGCCCCGTGGCCGGTCGACTGGCTTGATCCGGCGGAAGCAATCGCGCGGCGTACCTTATCGCTGCTACCACCACGCCAGAGCGATGAAGAACGCCATCATCATGACGATCTAGCGGTCTTCACCTCACAAAATCCCGATTATGCCATTCGCCGCCTGATGCAAGGATTTGGCCTTTATTTTGCCGGTCTGGATGCATAGGCGCGGCAGCGAGTTTAAGCGCTCTTGTGTTTGTCCGGGTCGATTTCAGACTGCTCTTCCAGATGTTTGAGAATGACTTTCAGCTTGTTCAAAGGGAGGTGCTCGGCGCCTATGGTGATGCTGTGGGTGGTGGAGACAATGCTGAGAATTTCATCCAGCTTGGCTTGTGTGGCGCTTGCTTCGCGGTTCTGGGCGTTCTGAATCAGGAAGACCATCAGGAAGGTAATGATCGTCGTCGAAGTGTTTACGACGAGCTGCCATGTATCGGAGAAGTTGAAGAACGGGCCACTGATGGCCCAAAGAATGACAAATAAAGCCGCGAGAATGAATGCCGCATAATGGCCTGCAAGCTCTGCGGCCTGTTCGCTCAGGCGTGTGAAAAATCTGGACATTGCTGCCTCCCTTATCCGAGCACAAAACGCTTCAGTTCTGTGGCGGTTCCTTCAGGGGAACCTTCGGCCCTCCTATCCGTTATTTCCCGCAGCAAGCAGGTGGAGGAATGAAAATGCAGATTGTTGAAACACGCATCAGTTCGATTGGTGGCTTCAAGCTTTATGCGGTCGAATTTATCGCTCCGGGCGATGAGCGGGTTACAGTCAAGGTCGAAAATGATACAGGTGCGGAACTTAGCCGCGATGAAGTGATCCGCCGTGCAGCCAGCAAGCTGGGGGAGGCATTCGGCGTTGCCTGCGCGGAATGCGGCATCGAGCCGGCCAGTCTGCTGACACGGCCAAGCGCGCGTCGGGCAGGTGACAAGGCTGAACTTGAACGCCAGCTTGAAGAAGGGCTGGAAGACACATTTCCAGCCAGCGATCCGGTATCGGTGACGAGTTCCGCCATCCCGGCATCAGCCGATCCCAAATCGTAAACTGGCACCTTGGTAGTCTTCGTTCAATAAAACAGGATTTTTATTTAAACATATGATTTTATATAAAAATCATATGTTGCGTCTCTTGCCTTCAAGAAGATCGAGAACGGCGCGGGCGCAATCCATTACATTGCTGCCGGGGCCAAAAAGCGCAGCCACGCCGTGATCGAACAAATATTGATAATCCTGCCGTGGAACCACGCCGCCACACACAACAATGATGTTTTCCGCGCCTTTTTTCCTGAGGGTTTCGACAAGCTGAGGCAAGAGCGTTTTGTGTCCGGCGGCGAGCGATGATACGCCAAGCACATGGACCTTGGCTTTGATCGCCATATCGGCGGCTTCTTCCGGTGTCTGGAACAAGGGCCCGGCAAGCACATCGAAACCTATATCGCCAAAGGCGGAAGCAATGATCTTTGCGCCGCGATCATGGCCGTCCTGTCCGAGCTTCGCCACCATTACCTTGGGCTTTTCACCCAGTTTGTCTGAAAACTCTTCGAGACGTGAAATCAGGGTCTGATATTCAGGCTCGTCCTTGTATGCCGTCCCGTATACTTTTTTGACGACTTTTGGTTCTGCGGCATGATCGCCAAAAACCCGTCGCATGGCGTCCGAAATTTCACCCACGCTTGCCCGCGCGCGCGAAGCTTCTACCGCTGCCGCAAGCAGATTGCCTTCTCCGCTTGTCGCTACCCTTTCAAGTTCGTTCAAAGCGGCTTCCACTTTCGCCTTGTCACGCGTCTGCTTGATGCGGTTGAGCCGGCGAATCTGGGACTGGCGGACGGCTGTATTGTCGATTTCGAGAATGTCGATCTCGTCTTCCTGCTCCAAGCGGAACTTGTTGACGCCGACGATCACCTCTTCGCCTTTATCGACCGCAGCCTGCCGCCTGGTGGCTGCTTCCTCGATCAACCGCTTGGGTAGACCGCTTTCAACTGCCTTGGTCATGCCGCCGAGCGCTTCGACTTCCTCGATCAGTGCCCATGCTTTTTCCGCCAGTTCATTGGTCAGGCTTTCGATGTAATAGGAGCCTGCCAGCGGATCGACGACATTTGTGATTCCTGTTTCGTTTTGCAGGATAAGCTGGGTGTTGCGTGCAATCCGAGCCGAGAATTCCGTTGGCAAGGCAATGGCTTCGTCAAACGAGTTTGTATGAAGCGATTGGGTTCCGCCAAGCGCTGCCGACATGGCTTCGAAAGCCGTGCGGACGATATTGTTGTAGGGATCCTGCTCCTGCAACGACACGCCCGAAGTCTGGCAATGGGTGCGAAGCATGAGAGAACCGGGCTTTTTGGGCTCGAATTCTGTCATGATGCGCGACCAGAGCAGGCGCGCCGCGCGCAGCTTTGCGATCTCCATGAAGAAGTTCATGCCGATGGCGAAAAAAAAGGAAAGGCGTCCCGCGAATTCATCGACATTGAGGCCCTTATTGAGCGCGGCGCGCACATATTCGCGGCCGTCTGCAAGGGTGAAGGCCAGTTCCTGTACGAGTGTCGCGCCCGCTTCCTGCATATGATAGCCGGAAATGGAAATCGAATTGAATTTGGGCATTTCGGCTGCGGTATAGGCGATGATGTCCGCAATGATCCGCATGGAAGGTTCGGGCGGATAGATATAGGTGTTGCGGACCATGAATTCTTTCAGAATATCATTCTGAATGGTGCCGGAGAGAAGCTGGCGCGATACGCCCTGTTCCTCGCCCGCGACAATGAAATTGGCCAGTATCGGGATAACTGCGCCATTCATGGTCATGGAAACCGAGATTTTTTCGAGCGGAATGCCGTCGAAGAGGATTTTCATATCCTCAACGGAATCGATTGCCACGCCCGCCTTGCCCACATCGCCTTCAACGCGCGGATGGTCGCTGTCATAGCCGCGATGGGTGGCCAGATCGAAAGCGACGGATACGCCCTGCTGGCCTGCCGCAAGCGCCTTGCGATAGAAGTTGTTGGATTCCTCCGCTGTCGAAAAACCCGCATATTGGCGGATCGTCCATGGACGGCCCGCATACATGGTGGCGCGTGGGCCGCGCAGGAACGGCTCGAAACCGGGCAAGGTGTCGAGATGCCCGATACCCGCCAGATCGTCAGCCGTATAAAGCGGCTTTACATCAATACCTTCGGGCGTATGCCAGACGAGGCTGTCGGCAGGGCGTTTGAGTTCTTTTTCGGCCAGCTTGGACCAGTCTTCTTTTGTGGGGCGTTCGCTCATTTTTGGACCTTACTCGAATTCCATGATGAGTTCATCGACGGCAAGGCTTGCGCCTTCACTGGCCGTAATGCGTTTGACGGTAGCACGGCGCTCGGCACGCAGCACGTTTTCCATTTTCATGGCTTCGACGGTTGCAAGCGGCTGACCGGCTTCGACCGTTTCGCCGTCCTTGACGAGAATGGAGGTGATGACACCCGGCATGGGGCAAAGCAGCATCTTCGAGGTATCGGGCGGCAGCTTGACCGGCATGAGCTTCGCCAGTTCCGCCACGCGCGGGCGGCGCACATGGGCTACCACGTCCATGCCGCGCCAGCGCAGACGCCAGCCGGTGCCGGAACGCGAGGTTTTCACGGCAATCGTCTTGCCGCCAATGCTGAACGAACCAAGCTGGTTGCCCGGATGCCAGTCGCCGGCGACGGGGAGGCTTCTGACATCAGCAGCTTCATCAGTGAATTCAATGACGGTTCCGCCTTCGCCCTCCGTCATCCTGATCGGCAGACTGAATGCATCCAGCATCACAACACGGTCGGTTGTCGCCCTATGGTGTTCCGGCGAAAGCCTGCCGGAAATCCGGGCGTTGCGCCGTTCGAAAGTGAGGGTGATTTGCGCCGCAACAGCCGCCAATGTCCGCGCATCTCCGTCCGACAAGGGAACGCCTGTAAAACCATCGGGATATTCCTCCGCGATGAAGGCTGTGGTGATCGCACCGGAGCGAAAGCGCCGATGTTCCATCACGGCGGAAAGGAAAGGCAGGTTATGGCCTATGCCTTCGACCTCAAATGCATCGAGTGCGTCGCTCATTGCGTCGATGGCCGTGGCGCGATCCGCTCCCCATGCGCAAAGCTTCGCGATCATGGGGTCGTAATACATCGAAATCTCGCCGCCTTCGAATACGCCCGTATCATTGCGGATAATGGTGCCGTCGTCGCGTCGGCCCTCCACGGGCGGGCGATAGCGCGTCAGACGCCCGATTGAAGGCAGGAAATTGCGGTAAGGGTCTTCCGCATAAAGGCGGCTTTCAATGGCCCATCCGTTGAGTGTGACATCGGATTGAGAGAAGCGCAGCTTTTCGCCCGATGCAACGCGGATCATTTCCTCGACCAGATCAATGCCGGTGATGAGCTCTGTCACCGGATGCTCGACCTGCAAGCGGGTGTTCATTTCAAGGAAATAGAAGTTGCGATCGCCATCGACGATGAATTCCACCGTACCGGCGGAATAATAACCAACCGCCTTTGCCAGAGCGACGGCCTGTTCACCCATGGCCTTGCGGGTTGCTTCATCGAGAAAAGGCGAGGGCGCTTCTTCGATAACCTTCTGATTGCGCCGCTGGATCGAACATTCACGCTCGCCGAGATAGACCACATTGCCATGCTGGTCGCCCAATACCTGAATTTCGATATGGCGCGGCTGGGTGACGAATTTTTCAATGAAAATGCGATCATCGCCAAAAGAAGCTTTCGCTTCATTGCGCGAAAGCTGGAAGCCCTCGCGAGCTTCGTCAGCGTTCCATGCGATGCGCATGCCCTTGCCGCCGCCACCCGCAGAAGCCTTGATCATGACCGGATAGCCGATGGACCCGGCGATTTTTACCGCTTCGTCGGCATTCTCGATCAGGCCCATATGGCCGGGAACCGTTGAAACGCCCGCTTCTGCGGCCAGCTTCTTGGAGGTGATCTTGTCGCCCATGGCTTTTATGGCGTTCACCGGCGGGCCAATAAAGGTGACGTTTGCAGCCTTGAGTGCTTCAGCGAAAAGTGGATTTTCGGATAGAAAACCATAGCCCGGATGGACGGCATCAGCGCTGGTCTTGCTGATGGCATCAAGTATCTTGTCGATGACAATATAGGACTGGTTGGATGGAGCCGGGCCGATATGGATTGCTTCGTCAGCCATCTTGACATGAAGCGCATTGCGGTCAGCGTCGGAATAGACGGCGACGGTGGCGATGCCCATCTTCTTCGCCGTCTTGATGACCCGGCATGCGATTTCGCCGCGATTGGCAATAAGGATTTTCTTGATCATGAACTTGCTGCCCGCTTACCGGATTAGAGGGGAATGGTATCGTGTTTCTTCCACGGCGTGTCCTGCTGCTTGTTGCGCAGGCTCGCAAAGGCGCGGGCGATACGGCGTCGCGATGAATGCGGCATGATGACCTCATCGATGAAACCGCGTTCAGCCGCAACGAAGGGATTTGCGAAGCGCTCTTCATATTCCCTGGTGCGGGCCGCGATCTTTTCAGCGTCGCCCAATTCCGAGCGATAAAGGATCTCGGTTGCGCCCTTTGCGCCCATTACGGCGATTTCCGCAGTTGGCCATGCGTAATTTATATCTGCGCCGATATGTTTTGAGGCCATCACATCATAGGCGCCGCCATAGGCTTTGCGCGTGATCAGCGTAACCATGGGGACGGTCGCCTGTGCATAGGCGAAAAGCAGCTTTGCGCCATGCTTGATGACACCGCCATATTCCTGCGCCGTTCCGGGCAGGAAGCCCGGTACATCGACCAGCGTGAGCAGCGGGATGCTGAAGGCATCGCAGAAACGCACGAAGCGCGCTGCCTTGCGCGAGGAATCAATGTCGAGGCATCCCGCGAGCACCATTGGCTGATTGGCCACGACGCCAATGGTCTGGCCTTCCATGCGGATAAAGCCGGTGATGATGTTTTTGGCGAAGGCTTCCTGAATTTCAAAGAAATCGCCTTCATCGGCCAGCGCGAGAATGAGTTCTTTCATGTCGTAGGGCGTGGTGGCACTGCTGGGAACCAGCGTGTCGAGCCGCATTTCCAGTCGGGCCGGATCATCATGAGAAGGGCGCACAGGGGGCTTCTGACGGTTGTTGAGCGGCAGGAAGTCGAACAGCATGCGCACCTGCTCAAGCGCCTCGATGTCGTTTTCATAAGCGCCATCGGCGACGGAGGATTTTTGCGTATGGGTACGCGCGCCGCCCAGTTCCTCCGCAGTGACGATCTCGTTGGTGACGGTCTTCACCACGTCAGGGCCGGTGACGAACATATAGGAGCTGTCACGCACCATGAAGATGAAATCCGTCATGGCCGGAGAATAGACAGCGCCGCCTGCGCATGGGCCCATGATGACGGAAATCTGCGGCACGACGCCGGACGCGTCGACATTGCGCTTGAAGACCTCGGCATAGCCTGCAAGCGAGGCGACGCCTTCCTGAATGCGTGCTCCGCCAGAATCGTTAAGACCGATGACGGGCGCGCCGTTCTTCACCGCCATATCCATGATCTTGCAGATTTTCTGGGCATGGGTCTCGGACAGCGAGCCGCCAAGAACCGTAAAATCCTGGCTGAAGACATAGACCTGTCGCCCATTGATCGTACCCCAGCCGGTTACGACGCCATCGCCTGCAACCTTCTGCTGTTCCATGCCGAAATCGGTGCATCGATGCGTGACATACATGTCGAATTCCTCGAACGAATCCTCGTCGAGAAGGACTTCCAGCCTTTCGCGCGCTGTAAGCTTTCCTTTTCCATGCTGGGCATCGATGCGCCGCTGGCCACCGCCAAGGCGCGCTTCTGCACGACGGGCTTCAAGCTGTTCGAGGAGTTGCTGCATTGTTTGCCGCCTCTTTGGGAAGGGATGAAATCGGGACGTTTTTTCTGTTACTGCTTAGAGCCAGTATGCCGCATTCGGAAAGCTTGAAAAGGTGTGATTGTGTAATCTATAAATTTGCAAATAGTAAAATGTGAATTTGCAAATATGGCACCCAGAAAACTTTACGTCGGCAGAAAAATCCGGGAATTGCGCGAGCAGCATAAGGCCACGCAGGCCGGATTTGCTGAACGTTTAGGAATTTCAACGAGTTATCTTAACCAGATTGAGAATAATCAGCGCCCGGTCTCCGCCGCGGTGCTGCTCGCGCTGGCTGAAAATTACCAGATTGATATTGCTGCAATTTCGCTGGGCGATGATGATCGGCTGCTTTCGGCCGTTTCGGAAGCGCTGGCAGACCCGGTTTTTGATAATTACAAACCCAATTTGCAGGAATTAAAGCTGATTACGCAGAATGTGCCGGGATTGGCGCATGCGCTCATTGCCTGCCATCAGGCCTATCGGCGTAACAGCGAGCAACTGGCAAGTCTGGATAACCAGTTGGGCCGCGCATCGTCGATTGCCGAACCCGCGCCCTATGAAGAGGTTCGTGACTTCTTTCATTTTATTGATAATTATATGCATGAACTTGATATTGCTGCAGAAAACCTTGCAGCCAAGCTCGATATTGCGGGACGTGATTCCAGTCTGGTGCTGCCGCAATATATGGAGAACCGCCATCGCGTGCGTGTTGCGCGCGCAACGCCCGATGAGACGATCCTGCGTCGCTTCGATCCTGCCGCCCGCGTTCTTTATCTTAATCCTTATTCGCCTGCTTCCACGCGGAATTTTCAGATTGCGTTTCAGATTGCCGAACTGGAAATGGCGGAACTCATCGCATCTATAGCGAAACGTGCTGATTTCCGTTCCACGGAAGCGAGCGAAATCTGCAAGATCGGACTGCGCAATTATTTCGCGGGCGCGCTGATTCTGCCTTACCAGAGCTTTCTTTCCGCAGCCCGCGAGTTGCGCCACGATCTGGAATTGCTTGCCTCGCGCTTCGGTGCCAGTCTTGAGCAGGTGGCGCATCGGCTAAGCACCTTGCAGCGGCCGGGGCAGCGCGGGGTGCCGGTATTTTTCGCCCGTATTGATCGGGCGGGGAATATTACCAAGAGGCATAGTGCCGCCAAGCTGCAATTCGCCCGTTATGGCGCAGCTTGTCCCTTATGGAATGTGCATCAGGCATTCGAAACGCCGGGACGGATTATTCGCCAGCTTGCCGAAACACCCGACGGGGCGCGTTATTTATGCATTGCCACCGAACTGACCAAAAGCGATGGCGGGTTTAATGCGCCTCAGCGGCGCTATGCAATTTCATTGGGATGCGAGATCGCCTTTGCCAGAGATTTTGTCTATGCGGACGGGCTGGATGTTACGGCACGCTCAGCCTTTGATCCAATCGGGGTTTCATGCCGTATTTGCGAGCGCGCCGAATGCGTGCAGCGCGCCGTGCCGCCATTAAAAAGCCGGATCGCGGTCGATCATGACCGGCGTGGAATTCTGCCATACCGGCTCTTATAGATTAAAAGCCCGTATGTTCTTTCAGGAATTCGGCTTCTTCGGCTGTCGTTTCGCGCCCAAGCACCTTGTTGCGATGGGGAAAGCGACCGAAACGCTCGATAATATCGTGATGCTGCCGGGCAAAGTCGAGCGAAACGGGGTCCGCAAGTTTTTCATAAAGCTCTACGCTGCGTTTCTGATCGCTCAATTTCTCGCTGTGCATAAGCGGCAGATAGAAGAATTGGCGCTGGTCGGCGGATAGCTGGCGGTCGAAATCATGGTCGAGCGCCTGAACGGCAATGTCGCGTGCGAGGCCGTCGCTTTCAAATGAACGGGGCGAACCACGGAACATGTTTCGTGGAAACTGATCGAACAAAATGGTCAGCGCCAGAGCGCTTTCGGGCTGTTGTTTCCAGCCTTCCATTTTCTCATTGCGGGCATCCTCATAGGCCGGGAGAAAGCTGTCGCGTATTTCCGTGTCGATTTCATCGCTTTTCACAAACCAGTTTTCCCGCATTTTGGGGGAGAACCAGAAATTCAGAATGTCTTCGGGTTGAACAGCCATGATGGTCACTTTCCGCTTATGGGGTCTGGTTCGGGTTGTCGGGTTGCGGGCAGGGCGTTTCGCCCTTCATATTGCGCGACATGCATTCAAAACGATCAAAGCCCTTGCCTGCATCCATCGCAGCTTTTCCGGCACCGCAACCGGAAAGCACTGCAAGCGTGATCAATAATGCGATCTTTCTCATCCGGGTCCCTTTGCGGTGCATATGCCTATGATGGAGGATAATAGAAGCGCGGATGCAGGGCGGCAATAGCGGTTTTGGCGCCGATCAGCCGCGACCGCGATAGTTGGGAACCGCCTGTTCAGGAATCCACACATCCTGCGGCGCTGCTCCGGTCTGATAAAACACGTCAATGGGGATGCCGCCGCGCGGATACCAATAGCCGCCAATACGCAGCCATTGCGGATCGAGCAGTTCAACCAGCCTTTTGCCGATGCTGACCGTGCAATCTTCATGAAAAGCGCCATGATTGCGGAAGGAAAAGAGGAAAAGCTTGAGCGATTTGCTCTCTACCAGCCAGTCGCTAGGAATGTAATCGATCACGAGATGGGCAAAATCCGGCTGTCCGGTCATCGGGCAGAGGGACGTGAATTCGGGGGCTGTAAAGCGGATGCAATAGGGTGTTCCTGATTGCGGATTTGACACCCGTTCAAGAATGGCTTCTTCGGGCGATTGCGGAACGGTAGTGTTCGATCCCAATTGCTTCAAATCGGAATATATTGTTTTTTCAGTCATTTACGTGTCTTTTCTACAAAGCCACGGCGCAGTCGGTCATTCAGGCAAATGCTTGTCTTGTCCTTGTTTTGACCGGGTAGGCTGCGACCGGTGGCGTAATACCAGAGGGTGTTGGTTAGAGCATTTCCAGCAAAAGTGTGAAACGGTTTTGCGTCGGATAATGCGATAAAACAAAAACTTAGAGCGGTTCAAGCGATTCTGTTTAAACAGGAACCGCTCTAACAGCCACCGGAATGAACGTAAAGCCCATATGGCAATAACCCCGCGACCATTACGGTCACGGGGTTCCGGGCAAATGTGCAGGGGTGATCAGCGGCGATCAGAAATCGCGCAGCCAATGGCCACGCCGATCAATATGCCGATAACGCCTGCCGTGCCGAAAAGGGTGGTTGCCGTGCCGGGATTTTCCTTGACTGTTTCAGCAACAGCCTGTCCGCGCTCACGCACAGTCTGTGCTGCATGGCGAAAGCGCCCGGAAGCGTCGTCCATGAAGTCATCCGCACGGTCTCTCAAATCATCGGAGCGGGAGGCCAGCGAACGCGAGAGTCGCTTTAGTTCGCCACGCAGTTCTGCGACCTGCTGCTCCAAAGCCTTCTGAATGTCGTTGGCAGTGCTGTTGTCGGCCATGTTATGTCTCCGTACAAATTGATGATTGGAGAATGCGCGTAGCGCCCTTTGGTTCCTTCGTAGTGAAAAGATTCAGTCTGCGGAACGCGTCAGACACGTATACGAATTGAATGCAGGACGCGGCCGATAAGTACACCGGTGAACGCGCCTGCGGCCTTGATTATAAAGTCGGCAATCTCGCCATGACGTCCGGGAGCCAGTCGCTGCAAAAGCTCGAACAGGGCTGCACAGCCGATTGTGAGGACGAGCACCGCCAGCCAATGACGCGGATAGGCCAGAGCAAAGAGCGCCCCGACCACCATAAAAGCCGCGAACCGCTCTATATCCGCAGGCTCGCCGGTCATGGGGCGCAACTGGATCGGGCTTATTGTAACGACAAGGATCGTCACAAGAAGCAGCCAGGCAGCGATGCGCAAAAATCGCGTCATAAAAGAGAGGCTTTCATTCTGTCGTCTGATTTTGTACGGGCTCATCGCGCGCAGGATCGCCGCAGCGCCGGTACATATGGTCGGTGAGTGTCGTTTTTATCGTATTGCCAAAGGGCAATTCATAATGAGCAATGACATCGACGCCCATGCACCATTTCACGTTTTCGGGAGAAAGTTCGTAATTGGTTTCCAGAAAGCCGATGACATAATTCATACCCTCATCACAGTCGGGGGTGGTGCAGAAATTACCGTCCCGGGCCAATTGGCGGATCGAGTTCTCGCCAATTTTCATGACGACCGGCTCGACCGCAAAGGGAGCCGCTCCTGCAAGCGTGATGAAAACCAGACCAATGAGTGTATATTTTACCGAGCGCTGCATGAATCATTATCGAGTGCCGTTTGTCTCGCATCATAACGCATGAGCATGCCATCAATAGCAAGTCCGCATCCGGCGAGCGAGCGAACGTCGCGGGGCTTATCAGGCGAAATACCGTTTTAATATTGACTTTTACGTAAGTCAGGCAGACACAACAGTTGTCTGCATTGAACAGGACGGAAGTTGTGGTGCGCGAATATTACACAATCACGGAACTGACGCGGGAGTTCGGCATATCCACCCGTACACTGCGTTTTTACGAGGATGAAGGATTAATCGCACCGGTGCGACGTGGTCGCACGCGCCTGTTCCGCCCATCGGACCGTCACCTTCTCAAGCAGATTTTGCGCGGCAAGCGGCTGGGCTTCTCAATCGCCGAGATTCATGAAGTCATCCAGATGTATCGTGAGCCGCCCGGTGAAACGGGGCAGCTAAAACTTCTCATGAAGCGGGTGGAAGAAAAACGTGCAAGTCTGCGCCAGAAGCGGCGCGATATTGATGAAATCCTTGGTGAGCTTGACCAGGTGGATGAAGCCTGTATCGAGCGTCTCGCTGAACTGGGCGTCAATACCTGAAACTGTCCGGCTCAGGAGCTAGTTTTCGTTCGCAGGCGAACACATTGCGGCTATATCCTGCACAGTGCTGTTATTGCTCTGATCGGCCCTGCCGCTGAAGACGTCATCAAAGAGCTTTGCCTTGTCGAGCTCGCTCACGACGCAGCCGCAGAATTGCCGGCATAAAGATTCACTGCCGTTTTCCATACAGGTTGCCACGCAGGATTGGGTGAATGCCTGCCGCGGGGTGAGCGTTGCAGGCGGTATGATCTGCGAAAAACCATAGAGCAGCGCCAGAAGTACAGGCTGGTGGATCAGATAGAAAGCGAGGCTATGCCGTCCGATAAAGGTGATCGGCTTTTGTGGAAAACGTGTTTTCCCATCCGTGGCAAGCAGCGGCAGGCAGTTGAAGCGCTCGCACAGGCGCGCGCAGGCAATGCCGGTCAGCACCGCGCCGAACCACGGAAAAACCGGTACATAATCGTTTGAGCGTATGGTGATCGTCGAAAGCCCGACCCATGCAAGCCATAGGGAATTGAAGACATCCGCCCGCGCATAGAGCGGTGCGATAATGACCAGTGCCGCAACGAACAGCGTTATGACGGGCGGCAGGCGAAGGAATAAAAGCCCAAGCACACTTGCCAGGGCAATCTGGTGCAATATGCCGAAGAAAATGAAGCTTTCAGGTGATATATACCAAGTAACGGCAGAAATCGCCGCAGCGGCGACAATAATCTGCAAAAGCCGTTTGCCCATTGCGCGCCAGCGTATGCCATTTCCATGAGCGAGGACGAGGCTGAAACCGACAAGAAACAGAAAGCTGGAAGCAATGCAGCGGGCAAAGAGCTTC
Organism: Falsochrobactrum shanghaiense; assembly: GCF_003149535.1. Classification (GTDB taxonomy): domain Bacteria; phylum Pseudomonadota; class Alphaproteobacteria; order Rhizobiales; family Rhizobiaceae; genus Brucella; species Brucella shanghaiense. Next base: position 140,482 of record NZ_QGDB01000003.1, read on the forward strand.
CACCCGCCTTGCGCCGTTGTGGCAGGCGCCAGATAGCCGAAGAATTCGAGATCCCATCCGAAGTGATAGATCGCCATCGCGAGCAATGCGATGCCGCGCGCAATATCGACGCGCCCGAGCCGGGGGCGTGAAGGGGATATTAATTTCGCTCTAGCGGCGCTTTGCATCTTGCTTGCGACCTCGAATGCCGAATCCGGCAGATTGTTAACACAGGTTCCAGTCTGGCTATAGTATCCTGTCGTCAGAATCGCCCCGGACATAACGAGAAAGCGGGCTGATGCGCCATTTCGGAGATTGCATTGTTTTTCAGCCTGTCCAAAATTTTCTGGTTGTTCTTTCAGCCCCTGACGATCCTTCTCGTGCTTCTGCTGATTGCGCTTGTCCTGTTATGGAGAGGCTATCGACGGCTGGCTCTTTCGGCGCTGGTCGCGATGGGGGCCATCCTGTTTGTCAGCAGCTATACGACACTTGGTTCCCTGCTTCTTGCGCCGTTGGAAGATCGTTTTCCAAAGCAGGACGCTCCGCCGCCACATGTGGATGGCATTGTGGTCCTTGGCGGTTATATGAATGGGGACATCAATGCGGGAAGGCCGGGTTTTGAACTCAACAGCGCGGCAGACCGGATATTCGAAGCCATGCGGCTGGCCCGGCTTTATCCCGATGCCAAAGTGATAATTTCGGGCGGAGATGGCGCATTTTTCGAAGAAGCGCTTCCCGAAGCAGAGAGTACGCGCAGCATGCTTGCCGATCTGGGATTTTCCGGAGAGCGGTTCATTTTCGAGAACAAATCCCGCAATACCGTGGAAAATGCCGCTTTTTCCAAAGCTCTTGCCGAGCCAAAGGAGGGGGAAACGTGGCTGCTCGTAACATCAGCCTATCATATGCCGCGTTCCATCGGCTGTTTCAGAAAGGCCGGTTTCAACGTCACCGCCTGGGCCGTTGATTTTAAGACACCCGCCAGGGAAAGCTTTTCGATCTATCTTGAATCCCCAAATGACGCGCTGTCACGATTCAGTGTGGCCATGCGCGAATGGGTCGGGCTGACGGCTTACTGGCTGACCGGCAAGACAGATATGCTGCTGCCGCAACCCTGATGCCATGATTTTGCCGCCTCTACAAAGGATCTGTTAATTATAATTTTAGTTAAATAATTGATTTATAACTATCTTTTTCTGTGGCTGGAGGCGGGCCAGCTGACTGTGCCTTCCTTTGGCCGTTTTCTTCGATTGCGTTTTCATACGGCCCGGCCTATATCGTCGCCAGAGCGATATTAAGTGCGCTTTGGTCGGAATCTGCACAACAAGGTTTTCAAAAACAATCCATGGACGACACCGTTCAAAAGTCCTGCTGGGGCGTTACGCTGCGGGCAGTTATGGGTCTCGCTGTTCTCATTCTTATTGCGTATCTTTTTATTGCCTGAACCGGCTTGCCGTTCAGCGATCGCAGATGTTGCGTAAAGCGGAAATTTAATGACGCATTTCGGCATTCCGCTTGCGCTGTTCCTTGCCTACACTATCTATAAGGATAAGAGCGCATGATTATTGCGGAAGCAATGATCGGACGCGCAGCGGCCATGCAGTTCTGCAAACAGACGGGCAGGCTGAAGAAGGTGTAGGATGTTTCTGTCGGTATTCGATCTTTACAAGATTGGCATCGGTCCTTCGAGTTCGCATACGATGGGGCCGATGACGGCTGCTCATATGTTCCTTGATGAGTTGATCGGCGGTGATTGGCCAAAGCCTGCCAATGCCAGGGTTTATCGCCTCAGGGCCAGTCTGCATGGCTCTCTGGCCTTTACGGGTATCGGCCATGCGACGGATCGTGCCGTTATTCTCGGCCTTTGCGGCTATAAGCCGGATACGATTGATCCCGACATCATGGAGGCGGAGGTCGAAAAGGTCTCTGTCGCGCGTCAAGTGCAGCCGGAGGGGCATCCGGCTTATCACTTCGATCCCAAGACAGACCTGATCCTCGACCGTAAGACGCCTTTGCCGGGTCATGCGAACGGCATGGCTTTTGAAGCCTATGACCGGGATGAACGGCTGCTGCTGCGCCGTGTCTATTTTTCCATCGGTGGTGGCTTCGTCGTCACGGGGGAAGAATTGAGCCGCATCCAGAGCAGCGGCGGCAAGCGCGAGGAACAGTCGGATAGTCGTGTTCCTTATCCATTCAGCACGGCTGCGGAAATGCTGGATATGGCTCATTCGAGCGGCCTTTCCATCGCCGAAATGAAGCGCGCCAACGAGGAATGCCATATCTCCTGCGCCGAGCTGGATAATGGTCTGGATCGCATCTGGGGTGCAATGCGCTCCTGCATCGAACGCGGGCTCAGTCAGGATGGCATTATGCCGGGCGGTCTGAAAATCCGCCGCCGTGCGCGCCAGATTCACGATAAATTGCAGGAAGACTGGCGCAATAACAGGGCCAACCCGTTGCTCGCCAATGATTGGCTTTCGGTCTATGCGATGGCGGTCAACGAGGAAAATGCGTCCGGCGGTCGGGTTGTGACGGCGCCGACGAATGGCGCCGCAGGCGTGGTGCCTGCCGTGCTGCGTTATTATCTGCATTTTCACGACGATGCCGACGAGAAGGGAATTCGCGACTTTTTGCTCACATCGGCGGCTATCGGCGGCATTATCAAGCACAATGCATCAATTTCCGGAGCAGAGGTCGGTTGTCAGGGCGAGGTGGGGTCTGCTTCCGCCATGGCGGCAGCGGGACTTGCAGCAATTATGGGCGGAACTGCCGAACAGGTCGAAAATGCGGCTGAAATTGCGCTTGAACACCATCTGGGCATGACGTGCGATCCGGTAGCGGGGCTGGTTCAGGTGCCCTGTATCGAGCGCAATGCCTTTGGCGCGGTAAAGGCGGTGACTGCGGCGTCTCTCGCCATAAAGGGCGACGGAAAGCATTTTGTGCCGCTTGATGCCTGCATCGAGACGATGCGACAGACTGGTCATGATATGAGCGAGCGCTACAAGGAGACCAGTCAGGGCGGACTTGCCGTTAATGTAGTGGCTTGCTGACCGCGGCTTTTTTGCATTGCTGTGCATATGGCTTGAAGCATGCGGCGGGCTTGGTTAAATCCGTTCCATGACACTTCATCTCGTCAAATTATGCGTCGGTTGCGACAGTATCGAAGACCTCGCCGCGTGGATCGACTTCCGGCTGGCCGAGCAGCGCGCTGCCGGGCAGGTGCCCGAACAGTTTCATACCACCCGCATGGTGCCCAAGCGTGTGGATGAGCTTCTCGATGGTGGATCGCTCTACTGGGTGATCAAGGGCAATGTGCAATGCCGTCAGCGGCTGCTGGATGTGCGCCCCTTTACCGACAGTCAGGGCATCAATCGCTGCCATCTGGTGCTTGAACCCCGGATCATTCCCACACAATGGCAACCGCGCCGTGCCTTTCAGGGCTGGCGTTATCTGGCCGAAAACGAAGCACCTCTGGACGAGGCAACGGGGAAGGCTGGACGGGCCGCATTGCCGCCTGCATTGCGACAGGAACTGGCGGAACTGGGGCTTCTTTAGAGTACTCTTACAATAATGCGGAGCGGTTTTGCGTAGGAGCAGAAAAGAGAAACCCGCCGGAAGGCGGGTTGAGTTTCAGCTTTCTATGGTCAGGCGCACCGAAACCCTGTTGCGACTGACCGGCAAGGTCATGCGCATCGCCGTGCGCGGCTGCATCGAACGCTTATTGCGCGCAGCGTGGCTGACCAGCAGGGCAACCAGATCGCGGGTCTGAAAACTTCCGCCATGGCGTATATCGGCAATTCGTAATGCCGCCTGTTTCAGCGACTGGATTGAAAACAGCGCGCTGAGCGCCGAAGGGCGCTCGGGCTGTTGCGCCGCCCATGGCGAAAAAAGAGGCGATTGCTGTCTGAGCGTTTCATTCATATTCGACATCTCAAAACCCTCTACGCATAACAATTGTGGGTTTAAGCGGTCCCGAATGGGTTCTCCCCTGCGGGATCAGTTTGCGACTGCGTAGCAGCCGATTTTCTTTTTCTTCAACGAAGCACAGGCATCCCATGCCGCCTGCTTGGAGCCGAAGCCGACAAAGCGGGCGCGATAGAAGGTGGAGCTGCCTTTGACGAAGGTTTCCGTATAGGGCGACACTGAGCGCAGCGAATCGACGGATGCGGAGACCTTGGCCAACATCTGGTGAGCCTGTTCCTGGCTGGGAAGTGAGCCGACCTGAATCGCCCAGCCGCCGGCTGCAGGGGCGGAAGCGGTGGTGAAAGGATCGATGTCGTTTGCGGGGGCTGCGGGTATGGCAGCTTTTGGAGCCGGACGAACAGCTTCCTGAACCGCCAGCGCGGCAGGACGCGGAGCAGGGGCTGCGAGCGCCAGCAGTTGCGGCTGATCGGCGTCGCCTTCGCCGCTTTCATTGTTGATGACGTCCTCGACAGCCACCAATTGACGTGCCACCGGTACGGGCGCGTTGCGTGCGGTGGGAAGAGCGACGGATGCAACGACCTGCGGAACTTCGGCACGCATTGCAATGAGCGGCTCGGAGGCGCGTCCGCGCTTGGCTGCGGGCAGATATTTTTGAATCAATTGCCTCATATGTGCGTCACGGCTCGCACCGGTATTGCCTCCCATGACCACGGCGACGAGGCGGCGGCCATCGAGATTGACGGAGGAAGCCAGATTATAGCCGGATGCGTTGGTGTAGCCGGTCTTGATGCCGTCAACGCCCTGCACCCGTCCAAGAAGACGGTTGTGACCATTGATCGTCTTGCCGCGAAACACGAAGCTGCGGCGGGAAAAATACGAGAACTCCTGCGGGAAGTGCTGACGGAGCGCCATGCTGAGAATGGCCATGTCACGCGCTGTGGTATATTGCGCGGAATTGGGAAGGCCGGACGCATTGCGGAATGTCGTATTGCGCATGCCGAGACGACGTGCCTTGTCGGTCATCATCTGGGCAAAACGTTCCTCCGACCCGCCAAGATATTCGCCGGTGGCGGCGGCAACGTCATTTGCCGATTTGGTGATCATCGCGAGAATAGCATTCTCGACGCTGATCTTCTGTCCGGGGCGGAAGCCGATTTTCGTGGGCGGGCGCGAAGCCGCGTAGGATGATACCGGAATCATGGTGTTCTTGTTGACGCGGCCCGCCTTCATGGCTTCGAAAACCATGTAGACTGTCATCATCTTGGTCAGGGAGGCCGGGTAGCGCCTGGCATCTGCATTGGATGCAAACATGGTCTTACCCGTATTCGCATCGACTACGATTGCAGCATATCTGTCGTTCGAAGCAATGGCCGGCACGGTTGTCGAAGCGGTGGAACACCCCGTCACAACTGCAAGAAGAAGGGTGGCTTGCGCCGCCTTTTTCAAGGCACGGGCGATTTGATTGAATGCGATACGCACGATGATGACCTGCCTGTATCCCGATTTTTTTCTGGCTGCGGCTCGAAAGGCACACAGCGAACGAATTCGGGGATCGTACTGCCAACAGCGTTACCAATCCGTTTATGGTAAGCGCATTATTCATAAAATCCGAAAACTTTGCCCGCTGGTATGAAGCGGCTGGATGAAATTAAGAATACGGCTCAATAATTCAGGTATGATTGCGAGGTCTCCGGTTGCAAGTGCTGCCGAAGGGCTTAAAATTGGGTGATGCTTCCCTACATAATGGAGTGGGCAAGCCAGATAGACGCGCATCCGGGTAATGGGTTTGATGAGGCAGTTCGATACAGTCATGCAAAGCAAGACCAACGGCGGCAACGGTCCCGATAGCGGCACTGTCGTGGTCACGCGGACGCAACCTAAAACCAAGAAACCCAGCCTATATCGGGTCTTGCTCCTTAATGACGACTACACGCCGATGGAGTTCGTCATTCATGTCCTGCAGCGGTTTTTTCAGAAGAACCTGGAGGACGCCACGCGCATCATGCTGCACGTCCATAATCATGGTGTGGGCGAATGCGGCGTCTTTACATATGAGGTGGCTGAGACCAAAGTAAGTCAGGTCATGGATTTTGCTCGACAAAACCAGCATCCATTACAATGCGTAATGGAGAAAAAGTGAGGTGATATGCCATCGTTCTCCCCCAGCCTTGAAAGGGCTTTGCATCAAGCCCTCACAATCGCTAACGAGCGGCATCACGAATATGCGACGCTCGAACATTTATTGCTTGCCCTGATCGATGATCAGGATGCGGGCGCGGTAATGCGCGCCTGTAACGTGGATCTGGAACACCTCAAACGTATCGTTACGGATTATATCGACCGTGAACTGGATAATCTCATCACCGGTTATGATGAGGATTCCAAGCCAACAGCCGCTTTCCAGCGCGTGATCCAGCGCGCAGTCATTCATGTCCAGTCCTCGAACCGTGAGGAAGTGACCGGCGCCAATGTGCTGGTCGCCATTTTTGCGGAGCGTGAAAGTCATGCTGCTTATTTCCTCCAGGAGCAGCAGATGACGCGCTATGACGCGGTCAATTATATCTCGCATGGTATTTCCAAGCGCGCGCAAAATAACGAACCACGCATACCGCGTGGTGCTGAAAGCACCAGTGAGGACCGCACTGGCGCCGAGGCGGAAGAGGGGCCCAAGAAAAAGCAGGATGCTCTTACGGCTTATTGCGTCAATCTCAATGAGAAAGCCAAAGGCGGCCGCATCGATCCGCTGATCGGTCGTGAAAGCGAGATCAACCGCACCATTCAGGTGCTTTGCCGCCGCTCCAAGAACAACCCGCTTTACGTGGGTGATCCGGGCGTTGGCAAGACCGCGATTGCCGAAGGTCTGGCCAAGCGTATTGTCGAAGGGCAGGTGCCGCAGGCATTGGCGGATGCGACCATCTTCTCGCTCGACATGGGCACGCTGCTTGCGGGTACGCGCTATCGCGGCGATTTCGAAGAGCGGCTGAAGCAGGTCGTCAAGGAGCTTGAAGAATATCCCGGTGCGGTCCTCTTCATCGATGAGATTCATACGGTGATCGGGGCTGGCGCGACTTCGGGCGGCGCGATGGACGCATCCAACCTGCTCAAGCCCGCATTGTCGTCCGGCGCGATCCGCTGCATCGGTTCGACGACCTATAAGGAATATCGCCAGTTCTTCGAAAAGGACCGGGCGTTGGTGCGTCGTTTCCAGAAGATCGACGTCAACGAGCCGTCGATCCCGGATACGATTGAGATCATGAAGGGTCTCAAGCCCTATTTCGAGGAGTTCCACAAGGTCAAATACACGGCTGACGCCATCAAGTCCGCGGTGGAGCTTTCCTCGCGTTACATTACCGACCGCAAGTTGCCCGACAAGGCGATCGATGTGATCGACGAGACGGGCGCAAGCCAGATGCTTCTGCCTGAAAGCAGGCGCAAGAAGACAATCGGCGTCAAGGAGATCGAGGCGACCATTGCGACCATGGCGCGGATTCCGCCGAAATCGGTTTCCAAGGATGACGAAGTCGTCCTTTCTAATCTCGATTCCGAACTCAAGCGGGTGGTCTACGGCCAGGATCTGGCGATCGAAGCGTTGACCGCATCAATCAAGCTGGCGCGTGCGGGGCTGCGTGAACCCGACAAGCCGATTGGCTCCTATCTGTTTTCCGGTCCTACGGGCGTTGGCAAGACGGAAGTGGCCAAGCAGCTTGCTGCGTCGCTCGGTGTCGAGCTTCTGCGCTTTGACATGTCGGAATATATGGAGCGTCACACCGTTTCGCGGTTGATCGGCGCGCCCCCCGGCTATGTCGGCTTCGATCAGGGCGGTCTTCTGACGGACGGGGTCGACCAGCATCCGCATTGCGTGTTGCTGCTTGACGAGATCGAAAAGGCGCATCCGGATCTGTTCAACATCTTGTTGCAGGTGATGGATCACGGCTCGCTGACTGACCACAATGGCAAGAAGATCGATTTCCGCAATGTGATCCTGATCATGACCACGAATGCGGGCGCGGCGGATATGGCGAAAGCCGCTATCGGCTTCGGCTCGACGCGGCGTGAAGGCGACGATATGGAAGCGATCAACCGGCTGTTTACGCCGGAATTCCGCAACCGTCTCGATGCCATTGTGCCATTTGGCCCGCTGCCGGTGCCGGTCATTCATCAGGTCGTGCAGAAATTCGTGCTTCAGCTCGAAGCCCAGCTTGCCGAACGCGGCGTGACTTTCGAGCTTACCGATGCAGCTACCGCATGGCTTGCGGACAAGGGCTATGACGAGCGCATGGGTGCGCGTCCGCTGGCTCGCGTCATTCAAGAGCATATCAAGAAGCCTCTGGCGGATGAAGTGCTGTTTGGCAAGCTCAAGCATGGCGGCACGGTGCGGGTGGACGTCACGACAAAAGCCGATGGTAAAACCGATCTTTATCTGGAAAGCGTTGCCGACAAGCCGGTAAAGCCGAAAAAGGATATTCCGCCGGAAAAGAAGCTTCCGCAACGCAGGCGTTCAGCGCCAGCCAAGGCGCAAAAGGAAAAGGTTCTGGCCGGCAAGGATGAGCCAGCGGCAAAACCTTCAAGCCGGACTTCCGCACCAAAATCATCGGTGCCGAAAGTGCCGCGCAAGAAATGACTATTGCAAAGGCCCTGTCATTGGACAGGGCCTTTTCATTCAGCCTGCATGACGGGTGGGCAGCCTGCATGCAGGCGAGTTTGAAAACAAAACACATCTCCACTTTTGCGCGGCGTGCTTTATCGTGGCGTCATGCCACTGAGTCGTTCGCCCCAGCCCGTTTATTCTTCTCCGGACGATAGCCGTCATTTGCGGTGGTTTCTGCGCGGCACCAGACGTATTGCCAGCATTCCCGCCGTTTTGCTGATGAGTTCCTTTGTCGGCTTTGCCGGGCTGGCAATCCAGAGCGGCATGTCGATGGGCCAGACCGTTTTCATGACGCTGACCATGTGGGCCTTGCCAGCCAAAGTCGTACTGATCGGAGCGGTCAGTGCCGGAGCGTCGCTGCCTGCCATCGCGCTGGCGGTTGGGCTTTCGTCGGTGCGGCTGATGCCGATGGTCGTCGCCCTTCTGCCGGAACTCAAAGGTCCGCGTACGCGTATGCTGACGCTGGCGTTCCTTTGCCATTTTGTCGCCGTTACTGCCTGGGTGATGGCCATGGAAGAATTGCGCAATGTGCCGCGCAATATGCGAACCAGCTATTTTGCCGGTATCGGCACTGTGCTTGTGGGTACAAATACGCTGGTCGTGGTCGCGGTATATATGCTGTCGGCATCGTTTTCCCCGATCGTGTTTGCCGCGCTTTTCATGCTGACGCCGATGTATTTCCTGACATCGCTCTGGCGCTCGGCGCGTGAACGGGCAGGGCAGGTCGCCATGCTTTCAGGCATCGCGCTGCTGCCCGCATTTCATTATCTTGCCCCGGGTTATGATCTGCTGCTAACGGGCATATCGGGCGGGCTTATCGCCTTTGCAGTTCATCGTTCCGGCACCGTTTGGAAGAGAGAAAAATGACCTGGAGCAGTTTTCCAGACTGGTGGTGGCCATATGTTTTCATCCTGCTGGCGGGGGCGCTGCCTACCTATCTGTTTCGTTTTCTGGGCATTGTGATCGGTGGGCGCATCCGGGAAGAGTCCGAGGCTCTCGTGCTGGTGCGCTGTGTGGCGACGGCGCTCGTGGCGGGGGTGATTGCCCAGCTTATTTTCTATCCGAATGGGGAACTTGCCAATTCGCCGATATGGCTGCGGTCAGGCGCCGCAGCCATCGGATTTATCGCCTATCTTATCGCCGGCAAGCGCATGCTGGTGGGAATCGTGGTGGCAGAAGCCCTGCTGGTGTCCGGGCTTCTTTTAGAGCGCGTTTCGGTCTGATTGAATCAGATCGGCACTCTAACCTTTTTTAAACGCGCATCTTTTTCCGAAAACCGCTTCACACTTTTCGGAATTCGCTCTAATATAAGTCAATTCTATCAAAGAGATGCAATGATTTTTTCAGCATTTGCTGAAAGAACAGCAGGGTCTTCCATTTGTCCGCTATGCGGCTTGAGCGGGATTCCTTCAAAGCGCGGGATGACGTGAAAATGCAGATGGTAAACGGTCTGCCCCGATGCCGGTTCATTGAACTGCATGACGGTCACGCCATCGGCATTGAAGGCCTTTTTCACCGCATTGGCGATTTTTTGCACGGCCTGAATGGCTTGCGCGAGAACTTCGGGTTCCGCATCGAGCAGATTACACGACGGTGCCTTGGGAACGACCAGTGTATGTCCGGTGCCTTGCGGCATGACATCCATGAAGGCGACCACATGATCCGTTTCGTAAACGCGGGTTGAAGGGATTTCACCGCGCAGAATTCTGGCGAAAATGTTGTCATTATCATAGGTGGCAGACATGCGATTCTCTCCAATAATTGAATGATTCAGTCTGACGGCATTCATCGACGCCATGCAAGATCAGCCAAGCCTGTAAGGGGAATGTTCTTTGAGCGCCTCATGAAGCAGGTCGACTTCATGGCGTTCATGCTCAAGGTAATCGCGAACGGCATTGCGCAGTCCTTCATGGGCGATGTAGTGCGCTGAATGGGTCGTAACCGGCTCATAGCCGCGCGCCAGCTTATGTTCCCCTTGCGCGCCTGCTTCCACGACGCGCAGTTTGCGCTCAATGGCAAAATCGATGGCCTGATGATAACAGACCTCGAAATGCAGGAACGGGTGATGCTCGATGCATCCCCAATGGCGGCCATACAGCGTATCGCTGCCGATGAAATTGATCGCACCCGCAATATAACGCCCGTTGCGCCGCGCCATGACCAGCAGAATATCGTCGGTCATGGTTTCACCGATCAGCGAGAAAAAGGTCCGGTTAAGATAGGGGCGCCCCCATTTCCGGCTGCCGGTGTCGACATAGAAGCTGAAAAAGTCGTCCCAGACGTTTTCCGTGAGGTCGCTGCCGGTAAGCCAGTCGATTTCTATTCCTTCTGAAATGGCATCGCGACGCTCTTTCTTGAGGGCTTTGCGCTTTCGCGATGTAAGCTCATTTAGAAACTCATTATAATCAGAAAAGCCATTGTTTATAAAATGAAATTGCTGGTCAGTTCGATGCAGGAATCCAGCCTGTATCAAGGCATTTATTTCGCTGAAAGGCGCGAAAGTCACATGGGCCGAAGACACACCGGCCCGGTCTGTCAACTGACGCAAACCGGTGGCGAGAGCCAGTTGCACAGCGTCGCGATTATATTGCGGATTACAGAGAAGCCGGGGGCCGGTGGCAGGGGTAAACGGCACTGCTGCCTGAAATTTGGGATAATAATGCCCGCCGGCGCGTTCGAAGGCGTCGGCCCAGCCATGGTCGAAAACATATTCGCCCTGGCTGTGACCTTTAAGATAATTAGGCACTGCTCCGACCAGACCGCCGTTCTCGTCTTCAAGGCGCAGGTGACGCGGTAGCCAGCCCGTCTGGCGCGATACGGTGCCGGACTGTTCAAGAGCCGACAGAAAGGCTTTGGAAATAAAGGGATTATAATCCCTGTCCTGCCGGGAGGCCCCGGCAAGTGTGTTCCATTCATCCTGCGTAAAATCGTCGATACTTTCGACGACGCGAAGAACGAAGCCCTGTTCCATCTGCCTGTTCTCGTCGCTCACCGCTGTTCCTCTGCCGCTTTTTTAAGTTGCCGGAAATGTGCGGGCAAGTTTGCGGCGCGGGCAATATCGCGTCAAGCGACAAGCGCCCGCGGATCGAACCCTTCAAAGGTGATCTGGTCCACATTCAGATCGCTATGCCTTTGTGTTTCCGCATCGCGCACTGTCCAGCTGATGGTCGGCATGTGCAGTTTTTCGCGCACGAAACGGATGAAAGGATTGGGCAGATGATGGACATTATAGGACACGAAGGAAATTCCGTGCGCCAGCATGGAGAAATGCGCCTCGAAGTTTTCTATCCGTGTTCCTTCCGCGGTCAGTCCGGCTGGAATTCCAGCCGCATCCGTACTGAAGCGACGGATCAGGTGATGATCGAAAGACATGATCGCCGCCTTGCCCTTATAGGAGCGCAATTGCGCGGCGACGGCTGCAACCAGTCCCTCATCGCGGCCTTCGATCCCTTTGAGTTCCACGACCAGCGGAACCCGGCCATCGACCAGATCAAGCATTTCGCGAAGCGTCGGGGCGCGATCCGTGGTGCCGCCGATATGCAAGGCGGTGGCCTGTGCGAGGGTCAACTCGCTGATCCTGCCTTCGCGCCCTGCAAGGCGCTGTAAATCATCGTCGTGAAAAACGACAACTCCGCCGTCACTGGTCAGGTGCACATCGCATTCGATGGCAAAGCCAGCCTTGGCGGCAGCGTCGAAGGCCGGGAGAGTGTTCTCCCAGCGTTGCTGATTGAGATCATGCAGCCCGCGATGGGCGATTGGTTGTTTTGTAAGCCAGTCAAGCGCTGACATGTCAGGCAACCTCGATGATCGCTTCGACTTCAACCGGCGCATTCAGGGGGAGGCTCGCAACGCCCACAGCCGAACGCGCATGCTTTCCGGCGTCGCCGAGAACGTTGACGAGCAGATCAGATGCCCCATTGGCAACAAGATGCTGCTCGGTGAAATCGGCGGTGGAGGAAACAAATACGGTAATCTTCACCACGCGTTTGATGCGATTGAGGTCGCCAAGAGCAGCCTTCGCCTGTGCGAGAACGTTGATTGCACAGGCACGAGCCGCCGTCTGGCCCTGCGCAACCGTCAGCCCGCTTCCCAACTGGCCGGTGAGGACCAGCTTGCCATTTTCAAGCGGAAGCTGGCCGGAAGTCAGAAGCAGGTTGCCGCTTTGCGCGAAGGGAACATAATTTGCGGCGGGGGCGGCAGCTTCCGGCAAGGTGATGCCAAGATCGGCAAGGCGGCTGTCGATTGTGTCGGTCATTTGAGTGTCTCCCTGGTTGGAAATGAATTTATCTGAGCTTTACTGGAAGAATCGGTAAAGTTTTGTGGGATGGTGCGTTTTTTGCCTCGCTTCCGCCACGAGTTTTTTTATCATGACGCGTAACAGACCGGGAGATTCCTATATGCGATTTTTGAGAGTGGCGCTTGTGACAGGCGGAGCAGCGATTGGTGTCTGGAGCGGAATGGCCGGTTCCGCTATTGCCGCTTCGGTGACGCTTGTGCCACATCGCGCGGTTTATGATCTGACGCTCGACAGCGCCGATGAAAAATCGGGTATCAGCGGGCTGACGGGCCGCATGGTCTATGAGTTCAATGGCTCGGCCTGTGAGGGTTATACGACCAATTTTCGCTTTGTCACGCGTATCGATATGGATGAGCAGCCGCAGCGGCTGACAGATCAGCAGACCACGACATTCGAGAGTGGGGACGGCAAGGACTTTCGCTTTGTCAACAAGACCTTCGTCGATCAGGAACTGATCAAGGAGGTGCGCGGCGACGCTACGCTGAATGAAGACAAGACTGTCGTTGCCTTGAAGAAACCCAAGGAAAGCAGGCTTGCCTTGCCGCTGACGCAGTTTCCCACCACTCACATGGAAGAACTGATCGGCAAGGCGGAAGCGGGCGAAAAATTCTACCAAACCGAATTGTTCGATGCTTCCGAGGATGCCGACCGGGTCGTGTCCACGACAATCGTCGTGGGCAAGGAGCAGGAGCTCAAGGGAGATGAGGCCAAGGTGATGGGCCCGTTCACCGACGAACATAGCTGGCCGGTGACGATCGCTTATTTCGACGACAAGGAAAAGCAGGACGGCCTGCCGATCTATCGTATCAATTTCAAGCTCTACAGAAACGGCATTACCCGGGATCTGACAATGGATTACGGTGATTTTTCCATGCATGGAAAGCTGGTCAAGCTCGACGTTTTCGATGCAAAAGGCGATAATGCCGCGTGTAAATAAATTGCTGCCGCCTGTCTTTCGAGCTTTGATAGCCGCAAGGCTTGCAATTTGGGGCGCGATAAGTTAACAGCGCGGCTATTCCACACACGGGATTGGGCTTTTGCCGGGAGAAATCCGGCCTCAGCCTCCGGTGGCGAGCAATTGCCTCAGCCCGTGGAGGTCAAACCGGAAAAGGAAAATACAGATGGCATTGCCTGAATTCAGCATGCGTCAGCTTCTGGAAGCTGGCGTTCACTTCGGCCACCAGACGCACCGCTGGAACCCGAAGATGGCTCCCTTCATCTACGGAGCCCGCAACAATATCCACATCATGGATCTGTCGCAGACCGTTCCGCTGCTGCACAACGCGCTCAAGGTCGTTTCCGACACGGTAGCCCGTGGCGGTCGCGTTCTGTTCGTCGGCACCAAGCGTCAGGCTTCGGACATCATCGCCGATGCCGCCAGCCGTTCGGCCCAGTACTACGTCAATGCCCGCTGGCTTGGCGGCATGATGACCAACTGGAAGACGATCTCGAATTCGATCCAGCGTCTGCGCAAGCTCGACGAACTTCTGGCTGGCGAAGCACAGGGCTTCACCAAGAAGGAGCGTCTGAACCTCGAACGCGAACGTGAAAAACTCGATCGCGCTCTGGGCGGTATCAAGGACATGGGTTCGGTTCCGGACCTGATGTTCATCATCGATACCAACAAGGAGGCGATTGCCATTCAGGAAGCCAAGCGTCTTGGCATTCCGGTTGTTGCAATCATCGACTCCAACTGCGATCCGGACCAGATCGACTACCCGATTCCGGGCAATGACGATGCTGCCCGTGCGATCTCCCTTTATTGCGATCTCATCGCACGGGCTGCAATCGACGGCATTGCCCGTCAGCAGGGCGCAATGGGCATCGATATTGGTGCGCAGGCTGAAGCTCCTGTCGAGCCGGCTCTCGAAGCTCCGGCTGAAGGCGCATAATCAGCGCTGGAGAATTTCATCCACCCGTCATGGCGGGTGGATAGTTTCGTTTCATTCCGGCGCATATGGCGCCGGTCAAAAGTTGGCACACCTTCTGGTGTGCCTTCGCTTTCGTGAAAGGCGACATTATGAGCATCACCGCATCACAGGTTAAAGAACTCCGCGACCTCACCGGCGCAGGCATGATGGATTGCAAGGCTGCCCTTGCTGAAACCAATGGCGATATTGAAGCCGCTGTCGACTGGCTGCGCGCAAAGGGCATTGCCAAGGCGGACAAGAAGGCTGGCCGCACGGCTGCCGAAGGTCTGATCGGCGTCGCTTCTGCCGGTAACAAGGCTGTCGTTGTCGAAGTTAACTCCGAAACCGACTTCGTTGCTCGCAATGAGGCATTCCAGGAACTGGTCCGCAAGATCGCTCAGGCTGCGCTGAAGACCGATGGCTCCTCCGAAGCCGTTGCTGAAGCGGATGTCGACGGCAAGTCGGTAACGCAGGCCGCCAAGGACGCTGTCGCGACGATTGGTGAAAATATCGGCTTCCGCCGTTCGGCTGCTCTGGATGTTTCGCAAGGCGTGGTTGCGACCTATATTCATAATGGCGTGGCTGACGGCCTGGGCAAGCTTGGTGTTCTCGTTGCCATTGAAACCGCTGGCGATGCAGAAGCTGCCAACGCATTCGGCCGTCAGGTCGCCATGCATGTTGCCGCTGTCAATCCTCTCGCACTCACCAATGCCGATGTCGATCCGGCTGCGGTCGAGCGTGAAAAGGCGATCTTCATCGAGCAGGCGCGTGAATCGGGCAAGCCTGACAATATCATCGAAAAGATGGTCGAAGGCCGTATGCGCAAGTTCTACGAGGAAGTCGTTCTTCTGTCGCAGGCTTTCGTTGTCAATCCCGACCTGACCGTTGAGGCAGCACTCAAGGACGCTGAAAAGTCCATTGGCGCTCCGGCCAAGATTACGGGCTTTGTGCGCATCGCTCTTGGCGAAGGCATCGAGAAGGAAGAAACCGATTTTGCGGCTGAAGTCGCTGCTGCGGTCAAGAACTGATCGCATTTGCCATAAAAGGCTTTTGATTACGAAGGGCACCGCGTGACAACGCGGTGCCCTTCGTGTATCGCAACCGAACACTATCAATGACCATCTTCTGCGGAGAACACTCCATGTCCGTCAAACCCGCCTATAAGCGTATCCTGTTGAAAGCCTCCGGCGAGGCGCTGATGGGCGGTCAGGGCTTCGGCATCGACGTTTCGGTGGCGGATCGTATCGCAAGCGACATCAGCCAGGCGCGCGCGCTTGGCGTGGAGGTTGGCGTTGTCATTGGCGGCGGCAATATTTTTCGGGGCGTGGCCGTCGCATCCAAGGGTGGCGACCGGGTCACCGGCGATCATATGGGCATGCTTGCAACCGTGATCAATTCGCTGGCGCTTCGCACGTCGCTGCACCGGGTCGGCGTCGATGCGGTGGTCCTTTCGGCGATTGCCATGCCGGAAATCTGCGAAAGCTTTTCCCAGCGCAAGGCGACCGCTTATATGGATGAGGGCAAGGTCGTGATTTTTGCAGGCGGGACGGGAAATCCATTCTTCACCACAGATTCCGCTGCCGCGTTGCGCGCGGCTGAAATTGGTGCTGATGCGCTTTTCAAGGGCACGCAGGTTGACGGCATCTATTCCGCCGATCCGAAAAAAGACCCCAAGGCGACCCGCTTTGACCGGCTTACGCACAAGGAAGTGCTTGATCGCGGGCTTGCTGTCATGGATACAGCGGCTGTCGCTCTTGCACGCGAGAACCACATTCCGATAATAGTTTATTCTATCCATGAAAACGGCGGCTTGGCCGATATTCTGAAAGGCGGGGGCCGCAGCACGATTGTTTCAGATCATTGAACGTGAAACTTTCGCTGGCCTTGTCGCGCACTGAAGGAGAACATGTATGAGCGATGCTTTTGACATCAACGACCTGAAGCGACGTATGGAAGGCGCAATCAATGCGCTTAAACACGATCTGGGCGGCCTGCGTACGGGGCGCGCTTCTGCGAGCCTGCTGGAACCGATCACGATCGAAGCCTATGGTTCGTCCATGCCGATCAATCAGGTTGCCAATATCAGTGTTCCTGAATCGCGCATGCTGTCTGTTTCGGTGTGGGACAAGAGCATGGTTGGCGCGGTCGAACGTGCGATTCGTGATTCCGGCCTGGGCCTTAATCCGATCACCGACGGCACGACGCTGCGTATTCCGTTGCCTGAACTCAATGAACAGCGCCGCAAGGAACTGGTCAAAATCGCGCACCAATATGCCGAACAGGGCCGTATCGCCGCCCGTCATGTGCGTCGCGACGGCATGGATCAGTTGAAAAAACTGGAGAAAGACAGCGAGATCAGTCAGGATGAGAGCCGTGTTCTGTCGGAAAAGGTTCAGAAACTGACCGATGACACCATCGCTGAAATGGACAAGATCGTCACGGTCAAGGAAGGGGAGATCATGCAGGTCTAGAGCCCTGCGTGATTTCTATGAGGGAGAATTCCGCCATGTCCGATCCGCGCCACATCGCCATTATCATGGATGGCAATGGCCGTTGGGCGAAGGCACGCGGATTGCCGCGCAGCGCCGGCCATCGGGCCGGCGTCGAAGCGTTGCGCAATGTCGTCAGGGCGGCGGGCGAGCGGGGTCTGGACTTCCTTACTCTCTTTGCATTTTCTTCGGAGAACTGGTCGCGCCCCAGCGGCGAAGTCGGCGATCTGATGGGGCTGCTCAAGCTTTTCATCCGGCGCGATCTCGCAGAACTTCATCGCAACAATGTCCGAGTGCGGGTTATTGGCGAGCGGGAAGGGCTGCCGGCGGATATATGCAGCCTGCTGAATGAGGCGGAATCGCTGACCTATCGTAACAGCGGCCTTAATCTGGTCATTGCATTCAACTACGGGGCGCGGGACGAAATCGTCCGTGCGGTGCAGAGCATCGGGCGTGATATTGCAGCAGGGCTGCTCGATCCGTCGTCGATCTCTGCTGAGCTGATTTCGGCCAATCTCGATACGGCGCAAATACCCGATCCCGATCTGATCATCCGCACCAGCGGCGAGATGCGGCTTTCCAATTTTCTCCTATGGCAAGCGGCCTATTCAGAGCTGTTGTTCGTACCCTGCCATTGGCCCGACTTTGCCGCCGCCGATCTGGATGCAGCTTATGAGGCGTTTCGCCAGAGGGAGCGCAGATATGGCGGTGTTGAAGTGCAGGAACAGCCAAAAGAATATGAGATGATTGTTTCTCGTCCTCCGGTCAAAGGGGCGGCTGTCTAAAGCGTGTCGCGATATCCCGAAACCGGTTCCCACTTTCGGGCGACATGCTTTAGTCGTGCATGAGTAGAAATCGCCTGATGCAGTCAGTCTGCTCACTTGAAAGGTCTGAATGTCCAATCTGCAAACCCGTATTCTGACTGCCGTAATTCTGGGCGCAGCAGCCTTGTGGCTGACCTGGGTCGGCGGGTTGGGATTCAGCCTGTTTTCCGTCGCCATCGGATTGGCGATGTTCTACGAGTGGATCGGATTGACTGCGACCAGGCAGACGGTATTTTCCCGCATTTTCGGGTGGGGCTGGCTGATTGTCACCGCCATTCTTCTTGTGCTTGACTATAGCGCATTGCTGACGATCGGGGTGCTTGTCGCCGGGTGTCTCATCTTATTGGCGACGCAATGGAAAACCGCGCGCGGCTGGGCGGCGGCGGGTCTGTTTTACGCCGGATTCGCGACCGTCTCCCTTTCCCTGTTGCGCGGGGATGAGCCCTTTGGCTTTACGGCGATTATCTTTCTTTTCGCAATCGTCTGGGCCACCGACATCGCAGCCTATTTTAACGGACGCGCTCTTGGCGGGCCGAAACTGGCGCCGCGCTTTTCACCCAACAAGACCTGGTCGGGGGCAATCGGCGGCGCGGCTGCGGCAATCGCGGGCGGCATACTGGTTGCGTCATTCGCCGTTCCGGCAGGCAATTGGCGTGTTCCTTTGCTGGCGCTGTGCCTGTCGATTATTTCACAGATCGGCGATCTTGCGGAATCATGGGTAAAGCGCCAGTTTGGAGCAAAGGACTCCGGACGGTTGCTGCCGGGGCACGGCGGCGTTCTCGATCGTGTTGACGGGCTTGTCGCTGCGGCTGCGGCTTTATATCTCTTTGGCGCGCTCATGGCGGAGCCAGACGTGCCGTCCGCTTTCTTTTTTAGTTTTTGAGTGCTGCTGAACTTGTAGGAGTGGTAATTTGCAGGACGCATTGGCCTATTTTTTCGGTAGCGAAAGCCTGCTTGTCGGAACCATCATTCCGTTTCTTTTTGTGCTGCTGATCGTCGTTTTCGTTCATGAAATGGGGCATTATCTGGTAGGCAGATGGTGCGGCATCGGCGCAAGCACCTTTTCAGTCGGGTTTGGTCCAGAACTGCTCGGCTTTACCGACCGGCACGGGACGCGCTGGAAGCTTTCGGCCATACCGCTGGGCGGATATGTAAAGTTCATCGGTGACGAGAGCGCGACGAGTTCTCCGGTCGGCGTCGATAATACAAAACTTGACGAAAAAGAACGCGACAGGGCGTTTCATACGCAGGCGGTCTGGAAGCGGGCGGCTACGGTTTTTGCCGGCCCTGCTTTTAATGTCATTCTGACGATTGCGATTTTCAGTGTATTTTTTGCTCTTTATGGGCGGCAGGTTGCAGATCCGCTGGTTGCTGCCGTGCAGCCGAACAGCCCGGCTGCTGAAGCCGGGTTCGAACCCGGTGACCGCTTCGTCAGTGTAGAGGGCGAGAAGATCGTCACATTTGGCGATGTTCAGCGTATTGTTTCAGGGCGCTCCGGCGATTCCTTGCATTTCACGGTTGAACGCGACGGTAAACTGGTCGATCTGGAAGCCGTTCCGGCATTGGTCGAAAGAACCGACCCGCTGGGTAATACGATCCGGATGGGCGTGATCGGCGTGGAAACGACGCAGGAGATCGGCAATTTTCGGCGTATCGAATATGGACCGCTCGAGTCGGTCTGGCAGGCCGTCGTTGAAACCGGCCATATCATCAGCCGCACGGGGGAATTCTTCAAGCGTTTTGCCGTAGGGCGTGAAGACAAATGTCAGTTGGGCGGGCCGGTGAAAATTGCCAATATGGCGGGCAAGGCCGCCAGTCAGGGGTTCGACTGGCTTATACAATTGACGGCCATGCTGTCCATCGGCATCGGGATTCTCAATCTGTTTCCGTTGCCGCCGCTCGATGGCGGGCATCTGGTGTTCTATGCGGTGGAGGCGATCAAGGGCAGTCCGGTTTCGGTTGCCGCCCAGGAAGTATTTTATCGGGTGGGGTTCCTCTTTGTCATGGGATTCATGGGGTTCGTACTTTTCAATGACCTGTTTGCCTGCTAGACCACTTGCGGCAGGCTGACGGCGGATGCGTGGCGCCGGAATGGCGAGAAACGCGGATTCCCATGAAGCCCAGGTGCATGGAAAACCGTGCCAAGACATTAATTAGAAGTGAACGATGGGAGCGGAAGCCAGAAAAGTGAAGTGATCTGTTTACCATATCCATTGAATCGCGTGGCATCGATGTCACGCTGATTGCCTAAGTAAACAGAATTTAACCACAGCGCTTGCTTGTATGGAAAAACCGGCTATTACGGTTTTATCTATGCGTGCTTTTCTGGGTGAATCGTCCCGGGGACAGACAGAAACGAAGGTTCGGAAAGCCTATGACGGCAAGTTCTAAATTCTTTGGCGCAGCTTCTGCGCTCGCCATGTCGGTAGCTCTAGTAGCTTCGGGTACGGTCGCGCTCTCCCTGGCGTCGGTCAATGCTGCTGAGGCAGCGGTTGTCAGTCGCATTGAGGTTCGGGGTAATTCGCGCGTCGACGCGCAGACGATCCGGGACAATATCGATATTCGCCCCGGCAAGGCTTTCAACGCGACCGATATTGATGCTGCTGTGAAGCGTCTTTTCGCGCTGGGCCTGTTTTCCGATGTTCGCATTCATCAGTCCGGTGGCGCGCTGATCGTGCAGGTCAGTGAACGCTCGGTCGTCAATAATGTGCTGTTTCAGGGCAATAAGAAGGTCAAGGATCCTGATCTTGCCCGCGCTGTTCAGTTGAAGCCGCGTTCGCCTTTCGATCCCGCGACCATGGAATCGGACAAGGAAACGATTAAGGCCGCCTACGCTCATATCGGACGTAGCGATGCGGTCGTGAATGCGCGCACGGTCGATCTGGGGCAGGGTCGCGTGAATGTGGTTTATGAAATCACGGAAGGCTCGCGTACCAAGATTGCGGATGTCAATTTCGTCGGCAACAGCGCCTATAGTGGCCGCCGTCTGCGTGACGTTATTTCCACAAAGCGCTCGAACCCGCTTTCGTGGCTGACGCGTAATGACGTTTATGACGAAGGCCGTTTGCAGGCCGATGAGGAAACGCTGCGTCGTTTCTATTATAATCGCGGCTATGCGGACTTCCGCGTGCTCTCGTCGGATGCGGTCCTTGATCCGGCAACCAATGAATATACGATCACGATCACTGTCGATGAAGGCCAGCGTTATACGTTTGGCAATATCGGCGTTGAAAGCACGGTCGAAGGTGTTGATACGCAATCGCTCGAGCATCTCGTTGATACGCGCAGCGGCAAGCCTTACAGCGCCAAGGAAATCGAAGATTCCGTTCTGGCGATCACCGAGAATGTCGCTGGAAGCGGTTATGCCTTCGCCAAGGTCGAGCCGCGCGGTGACCGTGACTTCGAAAATCATACGATTTCGGTTATCTACAGTGTCGATCAGGGTCCGCGCGCTTATATTCAGCGCATCGAGATTCGCGGCAACGACAAGACGCGCGATTTCGTGATCCGTCGCGAGTTCGACGTGAATGAAGGCGATGCCTTCAACCAGGTTATGGTCCAGCGCGCAAAACGTCGCCTCGAAGCGCTTGATTTCTTCCAGACGGTCAATATCTCCACTGCTCCCGGTTCTGAGCCGGATCAGGTGGTGCTGGTCGTGGATGTTGTCGAGAAGTCGACGGGTGAGTTCTCCATCGGTGGCGGTTATACCACGGGCGGCGAAACGCCGGGTGCTTCGGTGGAAGCTGCTGTTACCGAGCGTAACTTCCTTGGGCGCGGCCAATATATCCGTATCAGCGCCGGTGCCGGTCAGGACGATATGCGCAATTATGGCCTGTCGTTTACCGAGCCATATTTCCTTGGCTATCGCATGTCCGCAGGCTTTGATGTCTTCCGGCGGTCGTACCGCGTGGATACAAGCGGTCGCTATGATGTCGAGCAGACTGGCGGCACCATCCGTTTTGGTCTTCCGATCACAGACAATTTCTCGGTTGGACTTGCCTATAATCTGGTTCAGGAAAAATATGACCTGACGAGGACAGTTGATGGCGAACCTGATCCGAATTATTACGCACCGGCATTGATTGAAGCCGGTGAGCACAGCCCATGGCTGCGTTCGTCCGTCAGCTATACGCTGACCTATAATTCCATCGACGACATGAAAAACCCGCGTGAAGGCATTTTCGGCAGGTTCACGCAGGAATTCGCAGGTCTTGGCGGCGATGCGAAATATATGAAGACGACGTTCAAGGGCAATTATTACGCCACCCTCATGCAGGAAGCCGACATTATCGGTATGCTTGGCGTGGGTGCCGGTTATATCCATGAATTCGATAGCGATGGCGTTCGTATTTTTGATCTTTTCAAGAACAATACGGACATTATTCGCGGCTTCAAATTCAACGGTATCGGTCCTTATCAGGATGCCGGAAACGGCAACCGTTACTGGCTGGGCGGCACGACCTATTTCAGTGGTACGGCTGAAGTGCAGTTCCCGATGCCTCTGGTTCCCGAAAGTCTCGGTATCCGTGGCGCCGTGTTTGCCGACGCAGCAACGCTTTATGGTAATGACGTAGAGGGCGCGTTGGGAGACGACAAGAAGCTTCGTGCCTCGGCCGGCCTCAGCCTGATGTGGGCGTCGCCGTTCGGTCCGCTGCGCTTTGACTACGCATTCCCGGTTGCGAAGGCTAACACCGACAAGGTTCAGAACTTTAACTTTGGCGTGTCGACCCGGTTCTAGGCATCTTCAGGAAAAGCAGCTTCTGCTTTTCCATCTGGAAGTATGTAAGACAAATAGTTAGAGTGGTTCTGAATTTTAGTTAAGATGAACCGCTCCGATAGATTTGCCTTTTCCCGGGGCAGTCATGCCCCGGGCAAGAAAGTGCTTTGATGGCAGATCCCGTTTTCTTCAAGCCGTCGCGAGAACTCACGATCGGCGATGTTGCAGATTTCACCGGTGCAAGACTTCGTAATCCGAACCTTGCACCGCGTTCTGTTGTGCGTCTTGCTTCCCTCAATGATGCGGATGAAGATGCGCTTATCTTTGTTGACGGCAAGAAGAACGCGCAGGCGCTGGAGAGTGTGAAGGCGGCGGGCGTTCTGTGCACGGAAGCGGTGGTTGACATCGTTCCTTCCAATATTGCGGCTCTTGTTACGCGTCATCCACAACGAGATTTTGCTTCAGTCGGGCGCATGCTGTTTCCCGGCTCGACCCGGCCCACAAGCTGGCTTGGCGAAACGGGTGTTTCGACAGGGGCTTATATCCATCCATCCGCTAAGGTTGAGGATGGCGCGACGATCGAGGCGGGCGCGGTTATCGGCAAGGGTGTGAGCATCGGTTCGGGTACTTTGATCGCTGCCACGGCGGTTATCGGTGAAAATTGCCAGATCGGGCGCGACAGCTATATAGCGCCGGGTGTTGCTGTCCAGCATGCGTTTATTGGAAATCGGGTCAATCTACATCCCGGAGTGCGCATCGGCCAGGATGGTTTCGGCTATGTGCCGGGGCCTGCGGGCATCGAAAAAGTACCGCAACTGGGCCGCGTGATTATTCAGGATGATGTGGAAATCGGCGCGAATACGACCGTTGACCGCGGTGCACTGGGTGACACGATAATCGGTGAAGGCACGAAGATCGATAATCTTGTGCAAATTGCGCATAATGTTCGCATTGGCCGGTTCTGCCTTATTGCGGCTCATTGCGGCGTTTCCGGAAGCTGCACTATCGGCGACCAGACGATGCTGGGCGGACGCGTTGGGCTTGCCGATCATCTGATCATCGGATCACGGGTGCAGATTGCAGCGGGAAGCGGTGTCATGAACGACATACCTGACGGCGAGCGCTGGGGAGGGCTTCCTGCCCGGCCAATCAAGCAATGGTTCCGTGATATTGCGAATATCCGCAGCATCGGGCAATCGAGAAAGGAGCAATCCTCAGATGAATGACATGAAGCCGAAGACGCTGGAAAGCGCTGATATTCAAGCGGTCCTGTGCGCGCTTCCCCATCGTTATCCGTTTCTTCTGATCGATCGCATCATCGACATCGATGGCGAAGATTCGGCGACGGGAATCAAGAACGTTACTATAAACGAGCCCCATTTCATGGGCCATTTCCCCAACAAGCCCATCATGCCGGGCGTGCTGATCATCGAGGCCATGGCACAGACCGCCGGGGCGATCACGGTTCTCAATATGGGCGCCGATGCGCCGGGCGTCGTCTATTTCATGACGATCGACAAGGCAAAATTCCGTCGCCCGGTCGTTCCCGGAGACCAGCTGCGTCTGCATGTGAAAAAAGTAAAAAAGCGCGGCAATATCTCGAAATACGAATGTACGGCAGAGGTCGATGGCATCAAGGTTGCCGAAGCTGAAGTCGCCGCCATGGTTGGCGTAGCTGAAGAAAAGCTGTGAGCACCTCTATGCAAGAAACTTTCATTCACCCCACCGCACTCGTTGAGCCTGGGGTCGAACTGGGGCTTGGCGTCTCCGTCGGGCCTTTCTGTCATATACAGTCGGGAGCCGTGATTGGCGACAATTGCGAGCTGATGAGCCATGTGGTGGCAACCAGTGGCGTCAGGCTTGGCGCAGGCGCCAGGGTTTATCCACATGCGGTGCTGGGGTGTGATCCGCAGAACGGCAAGCACAAGGGCGGTCCGACGACACTGGAAATCGGCATCAATTGCCAGATTCGCGAAGGCGTGACGATGCATCGCGGCTCCGACAGCAGCCGTGGTTATACGTCGATTGGCGACAATTGCCAGTTTCTCGCCTATGCGCATGTCGCGCATGATTGCGATGTCGGCGATTATGTCACTTTCGCCAATAATGTCATGGTTGGCGGTCATACGGTTATCGGACATCATGCCATTCTGGGCGGAGGTGCTGCGGTTCATCAGTTTGTCCGCGTCGGCCATCATGCCTTTGTCGGCGGAATGGCGGCGCTGGCTCATGATCTCATTCCCTATGGCAGTGCAATCGGCGTGCATGCCTATCTCGGCGGTCTCAATATTATCGGCATGAAGCGTTCGGGCATGAAGCGGCAGGGCATTCATGAAATGCGTCATGCGGTGCATATGCTGTTTGACCGCACGAAGCCGATGCGTGAACGTGCGCTGGATGTGCAGCAGGCTTTTCCTAATTCCGCGCCAGTCGCAGACCTGATTGCATTTGTTTCGGTCAGTACGAAGCGGGCCTATTGTACGCCGCCGCTCGGCAACTCCATCGGCGGAGCGCAGGATGGTGACGACGATTGATCATGATCGGGGTCAGGGCGCAATATCCCGCTCCCGTACGGCCATTATTGCGGGCAACGGCCTGCTTCCGATCCGGGTGGCGGCGGCTTTGAAGGCGGATGGAAGTCCGCCTTTTGTGCTTCCGCTTCGCGGCGAAGCCGATCCATCGCTTTATGAATATGAACATCAGGAAATTTCCGTCATGGATTTTGGCCTGCTGATCCGCGCCATGCGTCAAGCAGGCGTGTCGCGGGTGGTGCTGGCCGGCGGGGTTCTCAATCGCCCGCATCTGAGCGATTTGAAGTGCAATTGGCCGACCTTGCGGGCCGTTCCCTATGTGCTGGGTGCGCTTGGCAAGGGCGATGATGCATTGCTGCGGGCTTTCATGCGGCTGCTGGAGCGATTCGGCTTTGAAATGGTCGGCGCGCATGAAGTGGTTCCCGATCTGCTTTCTCCTGCTCCGGCGCGCTGCCTTACCCGTTTACAGCCCGATGCACGCGCGAGAAACGACATTGCACTGGCAATGGAAGCTGCGTTAAAGCTCGGTAATCTGGATGTGGGGCAGGGTGCTGTTGCGGCAGGTGGCCGCGTGGTTGCCCTTGAGGGAGCGGAAGGCACCGATCTCATGCTCGAGCGTGTCCGTGAATTGCGGCAGTCGGGCAGAATTTCAAAGCGCGGCGGTGTTCTTGTCAAAATGGCCAAACCGGGACAGGATGAGCGGGCCGATCTGCCAGCCATCGGACCTTCGACGATTGAAAATGCCGCGCGTGCGGGACTATCGGGAATTGCGCTTGAAGCGGGGCGGACATTCATTCTCGGTTTTGGCGAAACGATTGCGGCAGCAAATGAAAAAGGCCTTTTCATAGAAACGATCAGTCGAGGCGGGAAGGACTAGCCAAGTGAACAGCACCAGCCGGCCCTTGAAAATTGCAATCGTGGCCGGAGAGGAGTCCGGCGATCTTCTGGGGGCCGACCTTATCGACGCCATGCGTCGCCAGACGGAAAGGCTGGTGGATATTGTCGGGGTGGGTGGAGATCATCTGGCGCAGCGAGGTCTGAAAAGCTTTTTCGATCCGCATGAAATCGCACTGATGGGGCTGGGCGCGATCCTGAAAAATCTTCCGGGGCTGATTGTGCGCATTCGCCAGACAGCCCTGAAGATCGTTGCCGAAAAGCCTGATTGCGTTCTGCTGATCGATAGCCCGGATTTCACGCACAGGGTTGCCAGAAAGATCCGTGCGGCTGATCCTTCCATCCCCATCGTCAAATATATTGCGCCCAGCGTGTGGGCCTGGCGACCGCAACGCGCCAGCGCGATGCGCGCTTATGTCGATCATGTGCTGACCGTATTGCCGTTCGAGGTCGAGGTCATGCAGCGGCTTAACGGGCCTCAATCGACCTATGTTGGTCATAGGCTGAGCAGCCATGCGCCGATAGTGGCAACGCAGGCGGCACAACTGGCTGCGGAGCCGATTCGCTGGAATGGCGATACGCGGCGATTGCTGCTTTTGCCCGGATCGCGGCGCTCTGAAATCCAGATGCTGATGGAGCCTTTTGGAAGAACTATCGAAGAACTTGCGGGGCGTATCGGCAAGCTTGAAGTGATCCTGCCGACGCTGCCGCGGATTGAAGAAATGGTGCGTGATATTTCACGCAACTGGGCGGTCAAGCCCCTTGTCGTCGTGGGGGAAGACGCAAAATGGCAGGCTTTTCGCAGTGCGGATGCTGCGCTGGCGGCGTCGGGCACGGTTTCACTGGAACTGGCCTTGTCGCGTATTCCAACAGTCCTGTGCTACAAGGCGGACTGGTTTGCGCGCCAGTTCCTGGTGCCGAGAATCACGATCTGGAGTGCCGCGCTTCCCAATATCATCGCCGATGAGCCGGTCGTTCCCGAGTTTTTTAATGAACTCGTCCGGGCGGGCATGCTGTCACGTTATGTCGAAATGCTCATGCGCCCCGGCTCGGCACGGCAAGCGCAACTGGATGGTTTCGACAAAGTGGCGTCACTTATGGCGACACAACAGCCATCAGGGGAAATAGGCGCACGAATCCTGCTCGATTTCGCGGAGAACGGCAGGAAGCGTTAGAGCGGTTCGTGTCTGAACAAAACTGAGTCGTTGTTTAAAAAAAGCCCCATGTTTTCATAAACATGGGGCTTTTTATATTCTTGAGAGCGCAGATTAGCGGCGCTTTGCAACCGGAACATAATCGCGTTCGGGCGAGCCGGTATAAAGCTGGCGCGGACGACCGATTTTCTGCTGCGGGTCTTCGACCATTTCCTTCCACTGTGCCACCCAGCCGACAGTGCGGGCAAGGGCGAACAGGACAGTGAACATTTCAGTGGGGAAGCCCAGCGCTTTAAGCGTAATGCCCGAATAGAAGTCGATATTCGGATAGAGCTTCTTCTCGATGAAATATTCATCGGTCAGGGCGATCTTTTCCAGCTCCATCGCGACATCGAGAAGCGGATCGTCCTTGATACCCAGTTCACCCAGCACTTCGTGGCAGGTCTTCTGCATGATCTTGGCGCGCGGATCGTAGTTCTTGTAGACGCGATGACCGAAGCCCATCAGGCGGAACGGATCGTCCTTGTCCTTTGCACGCGCGATATATTCGGGGATACGATCGACCGAGCCGATTTCAGCAAGCATGTTGAGGGCTGCTTCATTGGCGCCGCCATGGGCCGGACCCCACAGACATGCGACGCCTGCGGCGATACATGCGAATGGATTTGCACCTGAAGAGCCAGCAAGACGGACCGTTGAAGTGGAAGCGTTCTGTTCATGGTCGGCGTGGAGGATGAAAATACGGTCCATGGCGCGGGCCAGAACCGGATTGACCTTATATTCCTCGCATGGAACAGCAAAACACATATGCAGGAAGTTCGACGCGAAATCGAGATCGTTCTGCGGATACATGAATGGCTGGCCGATATGATATTTATAGGCCATTGCGGCCAGTGTCGGCAGCTTGGCGACCAGACGGATGGAGGCGACCATGCGCTGATGCGGATCGGTGATGTCGGTCGAGTCATGATAGAAAGCAGACATCGCGCCGACGCAGCCCACGATGACGGCCATTGGATGGGCGTCGCGACGGAAGCCGGTGAAGAACTTCGTCATCTGCTCGTGGATCATCGTGTGATGGGTCACGCGATAATCGAAATCAGCTTTCTGAGTCGCCGTCGGCAATTCGCCATAAAGGAGCAGATAGCAGGTTTCGAGGAAGTCGCCGTGTTCGGCAAGCTGATCGATCGGGTATCCGCGGTAAAGCAGAACGCCCTGGTCGCCATCGATATAGGTTATTTTCGATTCACACGAGGCTGTGGAAGTGAAGCCCGGATCATAGGTGAACACGTCGGCATTCTTGTAAAGCGGACCGATCTCGACGACGTCCGGCCCGACAGTGCCTTGTCGTACAGGCAGGTCGAACGTTTTCCCGCCGAGGATAAAGCTTGCTGTCTTATCTGACATCCTGTTTCCTTTCGTATCCACTTGACTGCCCTTGCGACGGCAGAACTCTATTCGTCGTTATTACTCGTCTTCTATTAAATCGGGAATTCATCATTTGATAGAAAACTTCGCACGAGGGCATTATCCTTACGATTTCGTCCGCCAAACTATCCCAATGATTTCGCGATGCAATGCAAAATTTGAACTATTTCTGCCGCATTTGTCACGTCGTCGTGAAAGCCGCCACTTAACCGATTTGATCGCGGATGCGATCAAGCGACTCTTCGCGGCCAAGCACGGATAGTACATCGAATACACCCGGAGAAGTCGCCCTGCCGGTGAGGGCAGCGCGCAGCGGTTGCGCAATTTTACCGAGTTTCAATCCCTGTGCTTCGGCCTGAGCGCGTATCACGGCGTCCAGTGATTCCACAGTCCATTCCTCAACAGCTTCGAGATGCGGCAGGGTCGCGCGGAGAATCGCCCGGCCCTCATCATTGAGCAGCGATGCGGCTTTTTCATCCAAAGCGAGGGGACGCGTTGCGAAGATGAAACGTGCGCCATCAGCCAGTTCCTTCAAAGTTCTGGCGCGATCTTTGAGCCCCGGCATTGCTGCAAGAAGCTGGGCACGGCGGCGTTCATCGTTAAGTGCGTCCGCTATGTCCTGACAATCTTCCAGTTCCGGCAAAACGGCAATGAGTGCATCAAACAGGGATTGGTCGCCACTGGCGCGCATATAAAGGCCGTTAATCGCTTCAAGCTTCTGGAAGTCGAAGCGGGCGGCGCCCTTGTTAATGTCCTTGACGTCGAACCATTCGATCATCTGTTGGTCAGACATGATTTCATCATCGCCATGGCTCCAGCCAAGGCGGACGAGATAATTGCGAAGCGCCTCTGGCAGATAGCCCATGGCGCGATAGGCATCGACGCCAAGAGCGCCGTGACGCTTGGAAAGCTTTGCACCATCCGCGCCATGAATCAACGGGATATGCGCCATTTGCGGCACATCCCAGTCCATTGCGTCGTAGATGACCGTCTGGCGAGCCGCATTGGTGAGATGGTCGTCGCCGCGGATGATATGGGTCACGCCCATATCATGATCGTCAACCACGACCGCGTGCATATAGGTCGGCGTGCCATCCGAGCGCAGGATGATAAAATCATCCAGATCCTTGTTCGGAAAATGCACATCACCCTGTACGGCGTCCCGAACGATCGTTTCGCCATCTTGCGGTGCCTTGATTCGAATGACCGGTTTGACCCCTTCGGGGGCTTCCGAAGCAGGACGGTCGCGCCATCGTCCGTCATAACGCGGCGGGCGCCCCTCGGAGCGGGCCTTCTCACGCATTTCTTCCAGTTCCTGCGGGCTGGCGTAGCAGTAATAGGCCTTTCCCCTCGCCACCAGTTCTTCGGCGACTTCACGATGGCGCGGTGCGCGCTCAAACTGGGAAATAACATCGCCGTCCCAATTCAGGCCGAGCCAGTTCAGTCCGTCGAGGATGGCGGCAGTTGCCGCATCTGTGGAGCGTTCGCGGTCGGTGTCTTCGATACGCAGAAGCATTTTTCCGCCGCAATGTCTGGCATAAAGCCAGTTGAACAGCGCAGTGCGTGCTCCGCCAATATGAAGAAAGCCCGTGGGTGAAGGGGCAAAACGGGTGACAACCGGTTTCGACATGATGGCTCCACTATATTGCCTCGCAAAGCTATGGCTGATGCCAATGGCGAGGCGCAATTCTAAATAGGTATTGCCTGCCGGCCAGTGGCCAGCACGCTATCCGGGGGTGCGGTACGCGAACCCACTCGATTTAAACTCGCGTTCATGTACCATAGGCAGCACGGCACGCAAGGGTTTTGCGTTTCTTTGAAGTCGATCTCATGCAAATGGACGCAGCGGACCCAGCCCCGATATTTGCTTTTTTGCATTATGGAAGTGCAAAACCGCTGCATATCTTTGTTGGGAATGCTTTAATATAGCCGGAACGGGCACGAAAAGAGTTTTGCAGTCAGGCGGGGGCATGGCGGGCAGAAATCAAACGCTGGAAGTGGACGAGCGGGCGCTTGTAAAAAGCGCATCCGACGGCCTTGTGCGTTCACTATTGCCCGAACCATGGCAGGTTACGGTCGATGCCGATGAGCTCCCGCCTTGTCCGCAAGTCACGCCAGTCCGTTTTCATGATTGGCTGATTGGAATTGCTGTCAGGCTATATGCGGCGTTCAGCACGGCATTAAGCCATGAAGCGGGCAGGGGCATATTTTTTCTGCTGGTGCCCGTGCTGGCAGGCTGCGGTGCGATCATCTATTTTGTCCTGCCTTTTGAATCGGCCTGGGTTTCGCTTCTGTCAATTCTTGCAGGATTGCTCGGCGCGCGCCTGCTGGCGCGCCGCTATTATCTGCCGGCGCAGATATTGACGCTCAGTCTTGCTTTGCTCCTGGGTATGATTGCCGGAAAGTTCGAGACCGAACGCAAAGCCACACAAATGCTGGGTTCCGATGTGACGACTCGCATTACGGGCCGGGTCGTGGCGCTCGAATATCGCGATAATGAGACCTGGCGCGTCACCCTTGACCTGCTGGCAACAGAAAAGCCAAAGCTTCGTTATGCGCCGCAGCGCATAAGAATAGTTGCCCGTGATATTCCGGCCAATACCGTGATTGGCAGTGGATTGAACGGGTATGCCCGTTTGCGCGTGGCATCCGGTCCGGTAAGGCCCGGAAATTATGATTTCGCCTTTCATGCCTATTTTGCCGGTATCGGCGCTAATGGTTTTTTCATGGGAACGCCGGGGCTTGCCGACATAGCCGAAACGACCGGTTTTGCGGCGCGGATTTCTGAAGCAATCGCCATGCTGCGCGTAACGATTTCAGAACGCATATCCCAAGTGCTTTCAGGAGAAGACGGCAGCGTTGCAGCCGCGCTGATCGCCGGGGAGCGCGCGGGCATCAGCGAAGAAACCAATGAAGATCTGCGCAAATCCGGACTGGCGCATATCCTGTCGATTTCCGGATTGCACATGGCTTTGGCGGCTGGCGTTGTGATGTTGTCGCTTCGCACATTATTCGCGCTGTTTCCGGCATTCAGCGCGCGCCATCCGGTCAAGAAATACGCCGCTTTTCTTTCGCTGCTGAGCTGCACCTTTTATCTGGCAATGTCGGGCGCGGATGTTGCCGCCCAGCGCAGCTATGTGATGATTGCGGTCATGCTTTGCGCGCTGCTGTTCGACAGGGCTGCGCTGAGCATGCGCAATCTAGCTATCGCTGCGCTGACTATGATCGCAATTTCACCTCATGAAATTCTGGGGCCGAGCTTTCAGATGTCTTTTTCCGCGACCGCAGCCCTTATCGCAGCTTATGCGTGGTGGAGTGAGCGACGGGCCAGAAGGTATTCGGGAGAGGAAAAAGGCCAAGCGGGAACGAAGGGGCTTGTGACAAGAATTTTCCGGCCAGCGATGGCGACGGCCGGGACGTCTTTGGTCGCGGGTCTGGCGAGCGGAATATTTGCGGCATATCACTTCAACAATACCGCGCCGCTGGGACTGATCGGCAATGTGCTTGCACTGCCGGTCATCTCCCTTCTGGTGATGCCATTTGCTGTTCTCGCTCTGTTGCTCATGCCATTGCAGCTTGACTGGCTGCCTTTGCAAGTCATGGGCTTCGGCGTCTCGCTCGTTCGCAATATTGCGAACCTTGTTGCCAGCCTGTCTCCTGACGGCAATCCGGGTTTCATGCCCGTTAGCTCGCTTTTGCTTTGGACAATGGCGGTTGTGATTACGGTGATCTGCACCACGCGATTGCGCTGGCTGGCGCTTCCTTTCGTGATTACCGGTCTGATCGTCTTCCTGAAAACGCCGCCTCCCGATATTCTGATCAGCGAAGATGCCAGGCTCGTTGCGGTTCGGCTGCCGGATGGCGATTATGCTGTCAATCTTAAAAGGCCGCCGCAATTTACGGCGCAAAACTGGAAAACGGCCTATTTGATCGATCAGTTCATCGCGCCGCAGCAAGCCGAAAAACATCAGGCAGGTTTTAATGAAAATGCTTTTATGTGCGAGGAAGGGGTCTGCACCATTCCGCTTCGAGATGGGCGGATGCTGGCCTATAGCGCGGATGCCGGAATGCGTGAAACTGCATGTAATATTGGAGATCTCGTCATCCTGGCGATGGCTGGCAAACAGAGCGGTTGTGATCGTCCCGGAGTTCTTGTCATCAACAAGCAGGAACTGGCGCTCAAAGGCACATTGGAAATAGGACTGGGCCAAAAACCGCTGGACATATCTAAAAAAGCTGTAAGGGCGCCAAGCCATGATGAAGAACAATTGCTCGAAGAGGGCAATTTTCCTGCCTCATTCCTGCCGCTTGAGACATCAAGCGCCGCTGCTCAACCCGCATATGACGACCGGCTGAGCTTTGCGGTCGGTGCACCGGTCCGGCCATGGCACCTGCATCGGCTCTATTCGCGGCCTGCGCGGGGATTGCCGGAACGAAAATATCCGGGAAAATCCGGCAATTAAAGCGTGTCGCGATCTTTCAGGTGCGCTCTTTACGCTTTAACTTGTTGTTTTTACCTACTATTCCGGCCGCATCATGAGCGCTTTTTCCGGGAGCCCTCTAAGCATAGCGTCGTATAAGCCCGATGAGTTTGCCCTGTACCTGAACCCGGTCGGGTCCGAAAATACGCGTTTCATAGGCGGGATTGGCTGCTTCGAGTGCAATCGACGCGCCTTTGCGGCGAAAACGTTTCAACGTCGCTTCCTCATCGTCAACGAGCGCCACGATGATTTCACCCGGATTGGCCGTATCGCCACGTTTGATAATGACGGTATCGCCATCAAAAATACCCGCTTCGATCATCGAGTCGCCCTTGACTTCGAGGGCATAATGTTCGCCGGGGCCGATCATTTCAGGCGGCAGGCTGAGCGAATGGGTCTGATTCTGGATGGCGGAAATGGGAACACCGGCTGCAATCCGTCCCATGACCGGAATGGAAACGGTAGCAGAAGCCGTCTCAATGGCGCTTGCGGCATGAGGGGCAGGGGGGCGGGCGGTTTTACCGAGACTGCCTTCTATGACGCTTGGCGCAAACTTCTTCTGCGCATTAAGGCCGGGCGCAATGGAATCAGGCAATCTGAGCACTTCCAAGGCTCTTGCACGATTGGGAAGCCTGCGGATGAAGCCACGCTCTTCAAGCGCAGTGATCAGCCGGTGAATGCCCGACTTGGAAGCAAGATTAAGCGCTTCCTTCATCTCATCGAAAGAGGGCGGGATCCCGGTCTCTTTAAGACGCTCGTGAATGAATAGCAGAAGTTCGTGCTGCTTGCGGGTTAACATGCGTAATCCCTCCCGGCCCAGAATCAAGTAAAAACAAACGCAGAACAAACACTATATGTTCCAGTCTTGTTCTGCAATGGTTTTAAAATTATTAATAGGTGCTGAAATAAGAACCAGGAGCGGCTGATAGGGCTTTTGAAATAATCGCTCTCTTAGAGCATCAGGACATGGCACGGATCGCCTATTGATGCAGCAGGTGCGCCGGGTTCACGAATAAGAAGAGCGTCGGCCTTTGCCAAAGCCGAAAGCATGGATGAATCCTGCGTCGGAAACGGGGTTGCGACCAATGCTCCGTCATCGGAGCGCTTCAGTGTTGCGCGGATATAATCGCGACGCTCCTTGTTGGGGGGAAAGGCTGCGCCGAGCTGTGCCGCTCTTATATCGGCGGTTAAATCGGTGCCCGATAATCTTGCGATCAGGGGGCGCAGGAAAACCAGCGAACATACAAGACTTGAAACGGGATTTCCGGGCAGGCCGATGACATGAACAGCCTTGCCCAAAACAGTCTTGCGGCCATACATGAGAGGCTTTCCGGGGCGCATGGCTATTTTCCAGAAATCGAGATCAACTCCGCAATTGCGTAGTGCGCCATGGATGAAATCACGTTCTCCCACGGACGCGCCGCCGATGGTCACGAGAATATCGCTGTTGCCATCGAGGGCAGCGCTGATTGCGGCTTCGATCAGCGCGGGATCGTCGCGAATAATGCCGAGATCCTCCGCAATGCCTCCAGATCGCCGCACAATTTCGGCTATGCCGACACTGTTTGATGCCACGATCTGATCAGGACCGGGCGCCGTGCCGGGAGATACGAGTTCGTCTCCGGTAGCGAGAATGGCAATGCGCGGTTTTGCGAATACCGAGATCGTGTTGTTGCCGCTTGCTGCTGCCAGTGACAGGGAAGGCCCGTCGAGTTCCCGCCCAACCGGCAATAAGGAATCATCCGGTGCAAAATCGAGGCCAGCGCGACGGATATGGCGCGTTTTATCGATGCCTTCGAGAATGGCCAGCTTATTGCCAGCGCGCTGCGTGTGCTCCTGAATGACGACAGTATCGGCTTTTTCCGGCAAGGGAGCGCCTGTAAATATGCGCACGGCCTGCCCGGAAGAAAGCTCCCCGGCAAAACGCTGGCCAGCCGACGATTCGCCGATGATCTCAAGCTCCAGGGGATATGTAATTTGTTCCGGCGCGATCAGCGCATAGCCATCCATGGCTGAGCAGTCGAATGGCGGCTGCATAAGGCGGGCGGTTACCGGTTCAGCGACAATGCGCCCGCCTGCCGAAGCGAGCGCAAGCTGTTCGGTTTCTTGAGGCTTAGCCCCTTCCAATATGCGGCGCAGCGCCTCATCCACAGGAAGAAGAGTCATCGCGTTTAATCCTCTACCGAAAATGTCAGGCTTTCCAGTTGCCTGATTTGCCACCGCTTTTTTCGATCACGCGGATTGTGGTGATTTCCATGTGGCGGTCAACGGCCTTGGCCATGTCGTATATGGTCAGGCAAGCGACGGAAACAGCCGTCAAGGCTTCCATTTCGACGCCGGTGCGTCCTTTGAGTTTTGCCGTTGCGCGCACGCGCAAGCCGGGCAAGCTTTTATCCGCTTCGATTTCCAGCGAAACCTTTGTCAGCATCAGGGGATGGCATAAGGGGATCAGATCAGTCGTTTTCTTTGCTGCCATGATTCCGGCAAGCCGCGCCGTGCCGATGACATCGCCCTTTGCGGCATTGCCCTCAAGGATGAGGGCCAGCGTTTCGGGCTTCATCCGAATTGCACCTTCTGCCGCAGCCAGGCGCTCGGTTTCATCCTTGCCGCTGACATCCACCATATTGGCGGAGCCGGTCTGATCAAGATGTGTGAGCCTTGACGCCATGGCTCAAGCCGCACCTGTCAGCAATTGGCGGGTCGCTGCGGCAACGTCGCTTTGGCGCATGAGGCTTTCACCAATCAGGAATGTGCCGATGCCGGATTTTTCAAGCCGCAGGCAATCATCATGAGTGAAAATGCCGCTCTCGCCCACCAGCAACCGGTCGGAAGGGGCCATGCCTGCCAATCGTTCGCAAACGGCCAGATCGACTTCAAACGTACGCAGATTGCGGTTGTTAATACCGACCAGACGGGAGGAAAGCTTGAGCGCACGCTCCATCTCCGCTTCGTCATGCACTTCGATGAGAGCGTCCATACCCAGTTCGAACGCGGTTTCCTCCAGTGCTTTTGCGAGATCGTCATCAACACTGGCGAGGATGATGAGAATGCAATCCGCGCCCCAGTTGCGCGCTTCATAAACCTGATAGGTGTCGAAAAGAAAATCTTTGCGCAATGCTGGCAGCGAGCAGGCATTGCGTGCAGCCATCAGAAACTCCGGCGCGCCCTGAAACGAGGGGGTATCGGTCAGCACAGACAGGCAGGCAGCGCCGCCATCTTCATAGGCTTTGGCCAGTGCTGGCGGATCGAAATCGGGCCGAATCAGACCCTTGGACGGGCTGGCCTTCTTGATTTCTGCAATGAGCGCGAATTTGTCCGCTGCACGCCGGGACTCAAGCGCCTTGAGAAAACCGCGCGTTGCCGGTTGATCCTTTGTCTGCGCCTTGAGTTCTTCGAGCGGAAGACGAGCTTTGGCGGCTGCAATCTCATCACGCTTATAGGCTTCGATCTTACGCAGAATATCGGTGGACATGATGCAATCCTTCCGTCAGAGGGGGTGGTCATTGGTGACGGCGATCACCTTTTGCAGAACTGTCAGCGCCGCACCGCTGTCGATAGACCGGGCAGCGAGGGCAATGCCCTCCCTGATGTCTTCCACCTTGCCGGCAATGACCAGTGCGGCTGCGGAGTTGAGCAGCACTATGTCGCGATAGGCATTTTTCTGCCCTTCAAGGACACCCAGCAGCGCCTTTGCATTTTCCGCGGCTTCCCCGCCCTTCAATTCGGAAAAATCGACCCGGCGAAGTCCGACATCTTCAGGCTCGATCTCGAAGGTGCGGATATTGCCGTTTTCAAGGGCGGCGATCTTCGTGGTGCCGGCGGTGGTCATTTCATCCAGACCGTCGCCATAGACGACCCATACGGTTTCGGAGCCAAGCTCCTTCAACACCTGCGCCAGCGGCTCGACCCAATCGGCGGAATATACTCCGAGAAGCTGTCGCTTCACGCCTGCGGGGTTGGACAGGGGGCCAAGCAGGTTGAAGATCGTACGTGTGCCCAGTTCGACGCGCGAGGGGCCGACATGGCGCATGGCCGAGTGATGGGTAGGGGCAAACATGAAGCCAAGACCTGCTTCATTGATGCAGCGCCCGATCGTGCCGGCATCCGCTTCGATATTGACGCCAAGTGCTGCCAGCGCATCGGCTGCGCCCGAACGCGAGGAAAGCGCGCGATTGCCATGCTTGGCAACGGGCACGCCTGCGCCTGCAACGACAAAGGCAGAACAGCTCGATACATTATAGGAACCCGACTGGTCGCCGCCGGTGCCGACAATATCAACTGCATCGATCGGGGCTGAGACCGGAAGCATGCGCGCGCGCATGGAAGCAACCGCGCCTGCGATTTCCGGCACGGTCTCGCCGCGCACACGCAAGGCCATGAGGAAACCGCCAATCTGTGAAGGCGTCGCCTGACCGGACATCATGATGTCGAAGGCGGCTTTCGAATCCTCGAATGACAGAGGCGCGCCGGAGGCGGCCTTTGCGATATAGGGTTTTAGATCGGCCATTTTCTCTTACCTGTTCGTGATCAGAAGGCGAGGGCGTTGTTTATGACGCTTTGATTGACCCTGACCGGATATTGTTTTTGCAATTCGCCGACCAATTGTTCGAGAATGTCATCTCCAAGCCGCGCGGACAGATAGTCCTGCTGTTCCTGGGAAATAGCCTCTGGCCCCGAGGCGGTTGGCTCCGTCACTTCGACCACCTTGAAGAGTGTCTGCGCGTCGCCCGAAGGCATGATCGCGGTGCCTGTATGCGCATTGGCGCCGCGGAAGACCTGAGCGGTCACCGCCGAGCCGAATTCCGCATCATTGGTGTTGCGGGTAACGCCATGCTTCGTCTGCACTTCGGTGCCAGCTTCGGCAGCGATCGCCTCAAGTGTCTCGCCGCCATCAAGACGCTTTTTCAGCTCTTGCATGCGCTGGTCAAGCCGCTTGAGGGCCTCTTCTTCCTTCCATGCAGCAACAACCTTGTCCTTGACTTCATCGAGGGTCCGTTCGCGCGCCGGCGTGACTTCGTCCACCTGATACCAGAGATAGCCTGCATTGCCCAATGTCAGCGCGTCATTGTCGAAGCCCTGATCTGCCTCGAAAGAGGCCGCGAGCAGGTTTTCGGCATTGGGCAGATCGACCACGTTTCCGTCCATATCGACGCCTTGCGCATCGATTGGGTTAGGGGTGACGGCCTTGAGGTTGAGCCCGCTTGCGGCTTCGGCCATGGAGGTGCCTTCCGAACGCGCCATTTCATAGCTGTCATGAATGCCGGTGAGGCTGCTCAAGGCGATATTGCTGGCCACCGTGTTACGGATTTCGTTTTCAACCTCGCTCAATGGCTTGGTATGCGCCGGGTCGATTTTGGTAACACGGAGAAGAACCGGCCCGAACAGACCGTTCACCACTTCACTGACCTGGCCTTCTCCGAGTGCGAAAGCGGATTCGGCGATGACCGGATCGGGCAGGGCCGATTGTTCAAAGGTTCCCAGCAGCAGATCGGATTCCGACTTGCCTTGCTCGCCGGCGATGGCTTCAAAGCTCGTCCCTGCGAGGATTTTCTGATGGGCGGTCTGTGCCGATGCTTCGTCGACAAAGCTCAACTGCTCTATCGTGCGGGTTTCCTGCTTGCTGAAGCTGCCACGATTTTTTGTATAATAATCGTCAATCTCCTCCTGGGTTACGGCGGAGGGATCGGCAATATCTGACGGCTCCAGCTTCACATAGGTGATCTTGCGATATTCTGGTGCCTGATATTCGTCTTTATGGCTTTCGAAATAGGTCTTGAGGACATCGTCGGAAGGCGCAGGGATATTATCGGCGGTCTCGACGGACAGCGTGATATAATCGACGTTGCGGCTTTCCCCCTGATAAAGCGCCAGAGCCTTGAGCATGGCGTCGGGCATTTTAATGCCATCGGTTGCCGCTTCCACTACCTGCTGGCGGCGGGCCACATTGGCGCGATTCTCCAGATAGTCTTCGGCGCGAATGCCCGCCTGACGCAAAACGGC
This sequence comes from Falsochrobactrum shanghaiense, assembly GCF_003149535.1. Classification (GTDB taxonomy): domain Bacteria; phylum Pseudomonadota; class Alphaproteobacteria; order Rhizobiales; family Rhizobiaceae; genus Brucella; species Brucella shanghaiense. The sequence goes on from NZ_QGDB01000003.1 coordinate 179,755, forward strand.
GTCAAACTGGGCGCGGCTGAAATTACCGCTGCCATCCTGAAATGAAGGATCCTGCGCTGTCAGGCGGGCGATTCCATCTTTGGAAAGGCCCAGTTGCATCTTGCGGGCTTCTTCATCAAGGACGACACCTGCCGCAAGCTGCGCGAGAACCTGATTTTCTATACCCAGTGATTGCGCCTGTTCGCGGGTCAGCCGCTGACGAAATTGCTGCGACAGGCGAATGAGCTGTTGTTCATAGGCAAAACGGTAATCGGTTGCGCTGACTTCCGACTTTCCGGCGCTCAATGCAGCATTGCCACCCGTATTGCCCTGAAAAGCGTCGGATATGCCCCAGACGGCAAAGCTTAACACAAGCAGGCCAAGCAGGAATTTGGCGACCCAGGATCGGGCGGCATTACGCAAGCTGTCGAGCATCGGAAACCCTTCAAGAACAGAATAAAGCGCGGCTTTTAGTATAGAAGCCAAAAGAGGGGATAACCCCAAGCTAGGCCCTGATGCAAGGTCTCATTGAATATCAGGCTCCGAGAAGATTGCATTGAAGGACAAATACGCTTAGTCAGGGCGAAATCATGCGCTCCGTATTGTTATCGATCGAGGGAGCGTTGCTCAAGGCGAGGAGAATGCGATGACTCCGGGAATCCGTCCGTTGGTGGCAGGCAACTGGAAAATGAATGGCACGGGAGAATCCCTGACGGAACTGCGCGCGATAGCAGCAGGGTTGAGTTCCGATCTGGGGCGCAAGCTGGATGCCGTCATCTGTGTTCCGGCAACATTATTGTCGCGTGCGGCGGAAACGCTGGAGAGCGAGGCTGTCGCATTGGGCGGGCAGGACTGCCACCAAAAGAGTTCAGGCGCGCATACGGGCGAAATTTCCGCGCCCATGCTGAAAGAGGCAGGCGCAAGCCACGTTATTCTGGGGCATTCGGAACGCCGTACCGATCATTTTGAGACCAATGCGCTGATCTGCAGTAAAACCGAAGCCGCCTGGGCTGCCGGTCTGGTCGCCATTGTTTGCGTCGGCGAAACTGCCGATGAGAGAAAAGCAGAACGCACGCTTGAAGTCATCGGCGCGCAGCTTGCCGCTTCGCTGCCGGAAGGCGTGAATGCAGAAAATACGATTGTTGCCTATGAACCTGTCTGGGCGATCGGGACGGGGCTGACGCCGACTGTTCAGGATGTGCGTGCTGCCCATGCTTTCATGAGAGAAAAGCTCGCCGAACGTTTTGGCGCCAGCGGCACGCATCTGCGTTTGCTTTATGGCGGTTCGGTCAAGCCCTCCAATGCTGCTGAATTGCTGGGTGTGGCCGATGTCGATGGTGCGCTGGTCGGCGGCGCAAGCTTGAAAGCCAGCGACTTCCTTGCCATATGCGAAGCCTATCGCAATCTGTAAGTGTCGTTCGAGCCTGATAATCTATCCCGGCACGGGGCTTGGATTATGATGTAATTGGGTGTAAAGAGCCGCTTTGTCTGGTTGTATCATCATCAGGCCGGGTGCAAATTTGCCGCTACGGCATTAATTCAGAGATATAAAGACCGTAACCTATGCAGACTGTAGTCATTGTCATTCATTTGTTGATCGTCCTGGCGCTGGTTGGCGTGGTGCTTATCCAGCGCTCCGAAGGCGGTGGCCTGGGTATCGGCGGCGGTTCGGGCTTTATGACGGCGCGCGGAGCCAGCAATGCGCTGACCCGTACAACCGCTATTCTGGCCGCAGCATTTTTTGCGACCTCGCTTCTTCTTGGCATCATGGCGCGCTTTGGCGACAGTCCAACCGATATTCTTGACCGCATTCCGGCAGCAACCGGCAGCCAGACCCAGCCTGCCGGGGGAACCGGTACAGGCGGCGGCATTCTGGATCAGCTGGGGGGCGAGTCATCGCGTACGGGCAATGATGTTCCCGCGCCGGAAACGGCTCCGGCAGGATCGAGCAGTCCGGTTCCGGACTCGCAATAAGCCGCTTCCAAAATGAATTTGAAAACCGGCCAGCAGGCCGGTTTTCTTTTTGTTAACCATCTTTTCCCAAAGTGTTGCATGCAGGCAATAGGGGCTTGGGAATCGTTGGGGATTGGCCTGCGATGAATTGAGTAAGGCAACCATTTCCCGTATGAGAAACGAAAGCCTGAACGTTACGAAGCGACAGGTGTTTTTCCCGTTTATGGCCGGAATTCAGGAACTGAACATGTCTTCACGCTTTATATTGATGGCTGGCATTGCAAGTATTTGCATTGGTCTTACCGCTCCTGTTTTTGCTGCGCCTGCGGGCGGAGAAGGCAAAATCAGCGGCGTGTCGGAAAATGTGAAGAAGGTCGCATTGGCCAATGATGCGAAGTCCGGCCCCAAGGCAAAAAACAGACAAAGTGCGAAGAAATCAGAGGGCCCCAAACAGGTTTCCCTGAACCGCTACAATATCGATCCGCGTTATCATGCGCAGACGGTTTCGTTCAGCGGCTACAAGCCGGGAACGATCGTGATCGATCCTGCGAAGTATTTTCTCTACTTTGTAGAAACGCCGACGACTGCGCGCCGTTATGGCATTGCGGTCGGCAGAGTGGGCATGGAATTCAAGGGAAAGGCGACCGTCGACGCCAAGCGCGAGTGGCCGCGCTGGATTCCGACCAAGGACATGATCGAACGCAATCCAGCGCAATATGCGCGCTATAAAAACGGCATGGATGGCGGTCCGGGCAATCCGCTCGGCTCGCGCGCCATGTATCTGTTTCAGGGTAACAAGGACACCTATATCCGTATTCATGGCACGACTCAGCCGTGGACGATCGGCAGTCCTGCCTCAAACGGATGTTTCCGCATGACGAATGAAGATGTCATGGATCTTTATGATCGTGTCGGCATGGGCGCGGAAGTCGTCGTCCTCTGATAATCAAAAATCAACTGCCGGAAAAGCCGGGCTTTGTCCCGGCTTTTCTGTTGCATTCATAGCGGACATATGTGCCGACCGCATTAAGTGCGGGAAAAAAACGCCTGACATAATTTTTTTGTGGCGGAATCAATCAGAAGGGTCTAACGACATAAGCCCATGGCGCGATATGTTTTCATCACAGGCGGCGTGGTTTCTTCCTTAGGAAAAGGCATTGCCGCAGCAGCTCTGGCTGCACTCCTCCAGGCACGCGGTTATCGTGTGCGTATCCGTAAACTCGACCCCTATCTGAATGTCGATCCCGGCACGATGTCGCCTTACCAGCATGGTGAGGTGTTCGTCACTGACGATGGTGCGGAAACCGACCTTGATCTGGGGCATTATGAGCGGTTTACCGGTCGTCCTGCAAACCAGCAGGACAATATCACTACCGGTCGCATCTACCGCAACATCATCGAAAAGGAACGCCGCGGCGATTATCTCGGCGCTACGGTTCAGGTCATTCCGCATGTAACGGATGAAATCAAGAATTTCATCCTTGAAGGCAATGACGATTTCGATTTCGTATTGTGTGAAATCGGCGGCACTGTCGGCGATATTGAAGCGATGCCGTTTCTTGAAGCGATCCGGCAGCTGGGCAATGAATTGCCGCGCGGCAATGCGGTTTATATCCATCTGACATTGATGCCCTATATTCCGGCGGCGGGTGAGCTCAAGACCAAGCCGACCCAGCATTCCGTCAAGGAACTGCGTTCCATCGGCATTGCGCCGGATGTGCTTCTGGTGCGCGCGGATCGCGAGATTCCGCAATCGGAACGCCGCAAGCTGTCGCTGTTCTGTAATGTGCGCGAAAGCGCGGTCATTCAGGCGCTCGACGTTTCATCGATCTATGACGTGCCGATTGCCTATCATAAGGAAGGGCTTGATTCGGAGGTGCTGGCCGCATTTGGAATCGACCCCGCTCCCAAGCCGCGCATGGAGCGCTGGGAAGAGGTTTCCCGGCTGGTCCATAATCCGGAAGGCGAAGTGACGATTGCCGTCGTCGGCAAATATACCGAGCTGAAAGATGCCTATAAGTCGCTGATCGAGGCGCTTCAGCATGGCGGCATGGCCAATAAGGTGAAGGTCAATCTCGACTGGATCGAAGCGGAAGTCTTTGAGAGCGAAGATCCGGCGCCCTATCTTGAAAAAGTGCATGGTATTCTGGTGCCGGGCGGCTTTGGCGAGCGTGGTGCGGAAGGCAAGATTCTTGCAGCGAAATTCGCGCGTGAGCACAAGGTGCCTTATTTCGGCATCTGCTTTGGCATGCAGATGGCTTGTCTTGAGGCGGCGCGTAATCTGGCCGGTATCGAGAATGCTTCATCAACCGAATTCGGCCCGACCAGGGAGCCGGTTGTCGGTCTCATGACCGAGTGGCTCAAGGGCAATATGCTCGAAAAGCGCACCCAGGCAGGCGATCTGGGCGGCACGATGCGGCTTGGCGCATACGATTCCACTCTCAAGGCGGGAACGCGTATTGCCGAAATTTACGGCTCCACCGAGATTTCGGAACGTCACCGCCACCGCTATGAGGTCAATGTCGATTACAAGGATCGGCTGGAAGCGTGTGGACTTGTATTTTCGGGCATGTCGCCCGATGGCGTTTTGCCGGAGACGGTGGAATATGCCGACCATCCATGGTTCATCGGCGTACAATACCATCCGGAACTGAAATCGCGACCATTCGAGCCGCATCCGCTGTTTGCTTCCTTCATTGCTGCCGCCATTGAGCAGGGCCGTCTGGTCTGATAGAGGTCAGCACTACTTACATGATATGGAATCCCTTCTATATAAGGGGTTCCATATCGCTGTTCCCGCCTCGATCCGGGGATATTGTTCGCATTTGAAGGTTTCCGGCCATGACGACTGCTAATCCCACCGTGAAAATCGGCAATGTCACTCTCTCCAACAGCGCGCCTCTGGCCTTGATTGCGGGGCCGTGCCAGATGGAAAGCCGCGAGCATGCTTTCGACATGGCCGGACGCCTCAAGGAAATTACCGACCGGCTTGGCATCGGCCTCATCTATAAGTCGAGCTTTGACAAGGCGAACCGCACCTCGCTGAAAGCGCAGCGCGGGATCGGGTTGGAAAAGGCGCTGGAAGTTTTTGCCGATCTCAAGCAGGATTTCGGCTTCCCGGTTCTCACCGATATTCATACCGAAGAGCAATGCGCCCTTGTGGGGCAAGTGGTGGACGTGCTGCAAATCCCCGCTTTTTTATGCCGTCAAACCGATCTTCTGATTGCTGCGGCTAAAACCGGGCGCGTAATCAACATCAAGAAGGGGCAGTTTCTGGCTCCCTGGGATATGAAAAACGTTCTCGCCAAGATCACCGAAAACGGCAATCCCAACGTGCTGGCCACGGAACGCGGTGTGTCGTTTGGATATAATACGCTTGTTTCCGATATGCGTTCCCTGCCCATCATGGCGGGATTTGGCGCGCCGGTGATTTTTGATGCAACCCATTCCGTGCAGCAGCCGGGCGGGCGGGGTAGTTCTTCCGGCGGGCAGCGCGAATTTGTCGAGACGCTGGCGCGTGCCGCGGTCGCGGTGGGTGTTGCGGGTGTTTTCATCGAAACGCATGAAGACCCGGATAATGCTCCGTCCGATGGTCCCAACATGGTTCCCATCGATAAAATGGCCGGGTTGCTCGAAAAACTGATGGCTTTCGACCGTATCGCCAAAGAACTTTGAAAATGGGACGATAATTCACAAGGCGAGGGATTTTCCTTCGCCTTTCGTTTCTATAATGAAGGTCTCACATCGGATTTCTTCAATGGCCTCCGCGCCGGAAGCGGGGCAATCTACAGGGAAGGACTCGCTCCTATGACTGCAATCATCGACATCGTTGGCCGTGAAATTCTCGACAGCCGAGGCAACCCGACCGTGGAGGTGGACGTGGTGCTCGAAGATGGCTCGTTTGGTCGCGCGGCGGTACCATCCGGCGCATCGACCGGTGCACATGAAGCCGTTGAACTGCGCGATGGCGGCAGCCGTTATCTCGGTAAAGGCGTCGAAAAGGCCGTGGAAGCGGTCAATGGCAAGATTTTCGATGCCATTGCCGGACTTGACGCAGAAAGCCAGTCGCTGATCGACCAGACACTGATCGATCTGGACGGCTCGCCAAACAAGGGCAATCTGGGCGCCAATGCCATCCTCGGTGTTTCGCTGGCCGTGGCCAAGGCTGCGGCACAGGCAACCGGCCTGCCGCTTTATCGTTATGTCGGCGGCGTCAATGCGCATATCCTGCCGGTTCCGATGATGAATATCATCAATGGCGGCGCACATGCCGACAATCCGATTGATTTTCAGGAATTCATGATTCTGCCGGTTGGGGCATCGTCTTTCCATGAGGCCGTTCGTTATGGCGCGGAAGTGTTCCATACGCTCAAAAAGCGGCTCAAGGATGCGGGCCACAACACGAATGTCGGTGATGAAGGCGGCTTTGCGCCCAACCTGAAGAATGCGCAGGCGGCGCTCGATTTTGTCATGGAATCGATTGAAAGCGCCGGCTTCAAGCCGGGTGATGATATTGCGATCGGTCTTGACTGCGCTTCGACGGAGTTCTTCAAGGATGGCAATTATGTCTATGAAGGCGAGCGCAAGTCGCGCGATCCAAAGACGCAGGCCAAATATCTGGCCAAGCTGGTGGGTGATTATCCGATCGTTTCGATCGAAGACGGCATGGCCGAAGACGATTGGGAAGGCTGGAAATATCTGACCGATCTGATCGGCAACAAGTGCCAGCTTGTCGGTGACGATCTGTTCGTCACCAACTCAGCCCGTCTGCGCGATGGCATTCGCATGGGGGTTGCCAATTCGATTCTCGTCAAGGTCAACCAGATCGGTTCACTCAGCGAGACGCTGGATGCCGTCGAAACCGCCCATAAGGCGGGCTATACGGCAGTCATGTCGCATCGTTCGGGTGAAACGGAAGATGCGACTATCGCCGATCTTGCCGTTGCCACCAATTGCGGTCAGATCAAGACCGGCTCGCTGGCGCGTTCCGACCGAACGGCGAAATATAACCAGCTGATCCGCATCGAAGAAGAACTGGGCAAGCAGGCGCGTTACGCAGGCCGCAGCGCGCTGAAATTCCTCTGATCCCATCAGATAAAGCGTGTCGCGATCTTTCAGATTCGCTCCTTACGCTTTAAGTTTTTGTTTTAACGCATGTCGTTATCCCGAAACCGGTTCCCACTTTCGGGCGACATGCTTTAGCCTTTTCGAAAATGGCGGCTTTATAAGCCGCCATTTTTGTTTTCAGCCACGGATTTTATTCGGCAGGCTCGTGATGCAGCATCAGGATCACCAGAGCCATCATGCAGGGCAGGGAATAAAGCAATGCACCCAGTTGCGTGCTGAGGGGATTTTCCTTTGCCTGCCAGGCCATGAACCAATCGCCTGCGACAACCATAAAGCCGATGCCCCATACCAGAATTGCGCAAAGCGCGCCCAGCATGGCCCAGGCCTTGCCGCGAGCAAATTCCCGATAGCTGCTGCCGAAGCTCAGGAGCATCTTGAGAATACCGATGGAGGCCAGAATTCCGGCCAGTGTTTCGGTGGCTGTAATGATTCCCAGTCCCAGATATGGTGCCCAGCCTGCTGTTATGGCGCGCCATGTGAGCGCCGGATTACCATAAGTGTCATGCATGGAAAGCAGCGGGGCGACGGCATTCTGCGCTGTGCCAGAGAAATCCGCAGTATTGTTGAGAAAACTGAATAATCCCCATAATGCCGGAAATAGTGCCATTATGATACATGCCAGGCGTTTTACGATAATATCGTTCATTGTTTCACCTCAATTATTTTAAGTAATGAATAGATATTGGACTGCATTAATTAATAATCATTATATCTGTTTTATTTTTTACTTTGAATAATTTTATCATATAAGCATATTATTATATTACCGCAGGGCAGCTTGCCGTGGGTCGTAATAAGTAGCCGTTTCTGCTGCTTTTTCAGGAAGGTCGGCTATGCGGGCGGAAGGATTTTTTCCTTTCAGTCCAGTCGCGGTAAGCCTCTGTTAAGTAAAGTAATGCTTGATGTGGGGAGCTGGATTGACGGCTTTTGCGGGAATCGGGGCTGTATGAAATGTCCTCAAAGGAAACCGAAATGTGGACCAGACAGAAACGTAAATCCATTCGCGGGCGCTTTGTCCTGCCTGTCCTGACGATTGCGTTTCTGAGCTATTTTGGCTTTCACGCCTATCATGGTGAATTCGGACTATATTCACGCATCCAGCTCGAAGAACAAAAAAGCCTTCTGACGCAGCAGCTTGAGAAAATTACCGCCGAGCGTGCGGCGATGGAAAAGCGAGTCGCACTTTTGCGCGATGGCTCCATCGAGAAAGACATGCTTGACGAGCAGGCCCGCAGAGGGCTTAATCTCTCCCATCCTGATGAAATGACGATAATCATTTCACGGGAAGACAGATCAAATTAACTGAAATCCAGTTAATTGTCTTTTTATGGTGTGTTTTTAAGGACTTGATGGCATAGCAGCTATGCTCTCCGTGCATATTGTATCTTGTCACATGGCTGTATAACGTCACAATAGAACGACAATCTAGGGAGCGAGATATGGCACCGAGGGCAAAAAGGGCGCCTGCTGGCAAAACGCAGACGTCTTCCGTTAATGCACCCAAGGCACCTGCGCCTGCGAATTTTGACAAGCAGCAGGAACTGGACGCTTATCGTGAAATGTTGTTGATCCGGCGATTTGAAGAAAAGGCCGGTCAGCTTTATGGCATGGGTTTCATCGGCGGCTTCTGTCACCTCTATATCGGCCAGGAAGCCGTTGTGGTTGGGATGCAGATGGCGCTGAAGGAAGGTGATCAGGTCATCACGTCCTATCGCGATCACGGTCACATGCTGGCAACCGGCATGGAAGCGCGCGGCGTCATGGCCGAATTGACCGGCCGCCGTGGAGGTTACTCCAAGGGCAAGGGCGGCTCCATGCACATGTTCTCCAAGGAAAAGGGTTTCTATGGCGGGCATGGCATCGTGGGTGCGCAGGTTCCGCTTGGAGCAGGTCTTGCCTTCGCCAACAAATATCGCGGCAATGACAATGTTTCATTGACCTATTTCGGCGATGGCGCAGCCAATCAGGGCCAGGTTTACGAAAGCTTCAACATGGCATCGCTGTGGAAGCTTCCGGTGATCTTCATCATCGAAAATAACCGCTATGCCATGGGTACATCGGTTTCGCGTTCGTCTGCTGAGACTGACTTTTCCAAGCGCGGGGTGTCCTTCAATATTCCGGGGATTCAAGTTGACGGCATGGATGTGCGCGCCGTCAATGCCGCTGGCGAGTTCGCAGTCGACTGGGCGCGCTCCGGCAAGGGACCGCTGATTCTCGAAATGCTCACCTATCGCTATCGCGGCCACTCCATGTCCGACCCGGCGAAGTATCGCACCAAGGAAGAAGTGCAGAAGATGCGCTCGGAGCATGACCCGATCGAGCAGGTCAAGCAACGTCTGGTCGAAAAGGGCTGGGCCACCGAAGAAGAGCTGAAAGAGATCGACAAGCAGGTGCGCGACATTGTCGCCGATGCAGCCGATTTCGCTCAAAACGATCCGGAGCCGGATGTTTCCGAACTCTATACGGATATTCTGCTCTAATTCGGGAAAGGTGTTGTCATGCCCGTAGAAATTCTCATGCCCGCCCTTTCTCCGACGATGGAAGAGGGCAAACTGTCCAAATGGCTTAAACAGGAAGGCGACAAGGTTGTCTCCGGAGATGTGATCGCCGAGATCGAAACCGACAAGGCGACGATGGAAGTCGAAGCTGTCGATGAAGGCACGATCGGCAAGATCCTTGTCGAGGAAGGCACGGAAGGCGTGAAGGTCAATACGCCGATTGCCGTGCTGCTTGGCGATGGCGAAAGTGCGGACGATATTTCGTCTGCGCCCGCTGCTAAAGCCGAAGCGCCCAAGGAAGAAGTGAAGGAAGAGCCCAAGGCCGAAGAAAAGAAGGCCGACAGCGTTCCCGCTGCTCCCAAGGTGGAAGTTGCTTCCGATCCCGATATTCCGGCTGGCACGGAAATGGTTTCGACGACGGTGCGGGAAGCGCTGCGCGATGCCATGGCCGAAGAAATGCGCCGTGATGAAGACGTCTTCGTCATGGGCGAGGAGGTCGCCGAATATCAGGGTGCTTACAAGATCACCCAAGGCTTGCTGGACGAATTCGGTCCGCGCCGCGTCGTGGATACGCCGATCACTGAACACGGCTTTGCCGGTGTGGGTGTCGGTGCGGCAATGGCGGGTCTTAAGCCAATCGTTGAGTTCATGACTTTCAACTTCGCCATGCAGGCGATTGACCAGATCGTCAATTCGGCGGCCAAGACGCTCTATATGTCGGGTGGCCAGATGGGCGCGCCGATGGTGTTCCGTGGGCCGTCGGGTGCGGCTGCGCGCGTGGCTGCACAGCATTCGCAGTGCTATGCCGCATGGTACAGCCATATTCCGGGGCTGAAAGTGGTCATGCCTTACACGGCTGCTGACGCCAAGGGGCTTCTTAAGGCGGCGATCCGCGATCCGAATCCGGTTATTTTCCTTGAAAACGAAATTCTCTATGGTCATCATTTCGATGTACCCAAGCTCGATGATTTCGTGCTGCCGATCGGCAAGGCGCGTATTCACAAGCAGGGCAAGGATGCGACCATCGTTTCATTCGGCATCGGCATGACTTATGCCGTAAAGGCTGCGGAAGAACTGGCGGGGCAGGGCATCGATGTGGAAATCATCGACCTGCGCACCATTCGCCCGATGGATATTCCAACGGTTGTCGAATCGGTCAAGAAGACCGGTCGTCTGGTGACGGTGGAAGAAGGCTTCCCGCAGTCGTCTGTCGGCACTGAAATCGCCACGCGCGTCATGCAGCAGGCGTTCGATTATCTCGATGCGCCGATCCTGACCATTGCTGGCAAGGACGTGCCGATGCCTTATGCGGCAAATCTCGAAAAGCTTGCTTTGCCGACAGTTGCAGAAGTGGTGGAAGCGGTGAAAGCCGTGACCTACACCGCCTGAGGAGGAACGGGACATGCCGATAAATATCACCATGCCTGCGCTTTCTCCGACGATGGAAGAAGGCAATCTGGCCAAATGGCTGGTCAAGGAAGGCGACAAGGTTTCATCGGGCGATGTAATCGCCGAGATTGAAACCGACAAGGCAACGATGGAAGTCGAAGCCGTCGATGAAGGCACTGTCGCCAAAATCGTCGTTCCGGCTGGTACGGAAGGCGTCAAGGTGAATGCGCTGATCGCCATTCTCGCCGAAGAAGGCGAGGATGTGGCGGAAGCGGCCCAAGGTGCTGAGAAGGCTGCTGCGGCTGCGCCAAAAGCGGAAGCAAAAGCCGAAGCTCCCAAGGAAGAGCCCAAGAAGGAAGCTGTACCTGCTGCGGCACCGGCTCCAGCCTCCACCAAAAGCGAAGAGCCCGTCGCAGCACCGGCGGCAGGCAAGGGCGAACGCGTTTTCTCGTCGCCGCTTGCACGCCGCATCGCCAAGGACGCGGGCATCGATATTGCAGCCGTCAAAGGCTCCGGTCCGCGTGGGCGTGTCGTGCAACGCGATGTCGAGGCAGCTATTGCATCGGGTGGCGCAAAGGCTGCTGCCCCGCAAACGGCTTCTGCAGCGCCTGCACCCAAGCCGATGTCCGACGATGCCGTTCTCAAGCTGTTTGAGGAAGGCTCCTACGAGATCGTGCCGCATGACGGTATGCGCAAGACCATCGCGCGCCGTCTGGTGGAATCGAAGCAGAGCGTTCCGCATTTCTATCTGACGATCGATTGCGAATTGGATGCACTTCTGGCCCTGCGTTCGCAGATCAATGCCGCCGCACCAATGGTCAAGACGGAAAAGGGCGAAAGCCCGGCCTACAAGCTTTCCGTCAACGATCTGGTCATCAAGGCGACGGCGCTGGCATTGCGCGATATACCCGATGCCAATGTCTCGTGGACCGAAGGCGGCATGATCCGGCACAAGCATTCGGATGTCGGCGTTGCCGTTTCCATTCCGAACGGTCTGATTACGCCGATCGTTCGCCATGCGGACACCAAAACACTGTCAGCCATCTCGAACGAGATGAAAGACCTCGCCAAGCGCGCGCGTGATCGCAAGCTCAAGCCTGAAGAATATCAGGGTGGATCGACAGCCGTGTCCAATCTTGGCATGTTCGGTGTCAAGGACTTCGCCGCGATCATCAATCCGCCACATGCGACGATTTTCGCAATCGGTGCGGGCGAACAGCGCGCCGTGGTCAAGAATGGCGAGATCAAGGTGGCGACGGTCATGTCGGTCACGCTTTCCACCGACCATCGTGCGGTCGATGGCGCACTGGCCGCCGAGCTTGCTCAGGCATTCAAGCGCCACATCGAAAACCCGATGGGCATGCTGGTCTGATGGGAAAAGCCGCGCTGCATAGCGCGGCGTTTCCATCTTTCAGGAACAAGGCAGGATAATATGGCCGACATCTACGACGTTATTGTTATTGGTTCGGGACCGGGCGGTTATGTGACCGCCATTCGCGCAGCGCAGCTTGGCCTCAAGACGGCGATTGTCGAACGTGAGCATTTAGGCGGCATTTGCCTCAATTGGGGCTGTATTCCGACCAAGGCACTGTTGCGTTCGGCGGAAGTGCTGCATCTGGGCGAAAATGCCAAGGATTACGGCCTGATGCTGGAAGGCTCGATCAAGGCCGATGTGAAAGCTGTCGTGCAGCGTTCGCGCGGCGTGTCGGCGCGCCTGAATGGCGGCGTCGCCTTCCTGATGAAGAAGAACAAAATCGACGTGATCTGGGGCGAAGCCAAGCTCGTCAAGGGTGCTTCCGGCTCCAATCCGGCGGAAATCGCCGTCTCGAAATCATCCAAGGAGCCAATGCAGCCACAGAACCCGGTGCCCAAGGGCGTTCTGGGCGAGGGCAGCTATAAGGCCAGGCACATCATCGTTGCCACAGGCGCGCGCCCGCGTTCGCTGCCGGGTATCGAGCCTGATGGCAAGCTGATCTGGACCTATTTTGAAGCCATGGTGCCGCCTGCGCTGCCGAAATCCATGCTGGTCATGGGGTCGGGCGCAATCGGTATCGAATTCGCTTCCTTCTATAATGCCATGGGCGTCGATGTAACGGTTGTCGAACTGATGCCGCAGATCATGCCGGTGGAAGATGCGGAGATTTCCGCTTTCGCGCGAAAGCGCCTTGAAAAGCTCGGCCTCAAGATCATCACCGAAGCCAAGGTCACGAAGGTCGAGAAGGGCAAGGATTCCGTTACCGCCCATATCGAAACCAAGGGCGGCAAGGTGGAAAAACTCACCGTCGACCGCATGATTTCGGCTGTCGGCGTACAGGGCAATATTGAAAATCTCGGCCTTGAGGCACTTGGCGTCAAGACTGATCGCGGTTGCGTTGTCATTGACGGCTATGGCAAGACCAATGTCGAAGGCATTTATGCGATTGGTGACGTTGCCGGACCTCCGATGCTCGCTCACAAGGCGGAGCATGAAGGCACGATCTGCGTGGAAAAAATTGCCGGATTGCCGAATGTCCATCCGCTTGACAAGAGCATGATTCCGGGCTGCACTTATTGCAACCCGCAGGTAGCATCGGTTGGCTTGACCGAAGCCAGGGCCAAGGAACAGGGGCTGGATATTCGTGTTGGCCGTTACTCCTTCTCGGCGAATGGCAAGGCGATTGCGCTGGGCGAAGATCAGGGGCTGGTCAAGACGATCTTCGACAAGAAGACCGGACAGCTGCTTGGCGCGCATATGGTTGGCGCCGAAGTCACCGAACTCATTCAGGGCTTCGTCGTGGCGATGAACCTTGAGACGACGGAAGAAGAACTGATGCATTCGGTCTTCCCGCATCCGACCCTTTCCGAAATGATGAAGGAAAGCGTTCTGGATGCCTATGGCCGGGTCATCAATGCCTGATACATAAAGGAGAGGCCATATTCCGCTGATCGAGAATGGAGGACCGTGGCGGCGCGCCGCCTGGCCCATGATCAAATGGTGTACAGTTGGCGGGCTGGTGCTCGGTTTTTTTACCGGCACCTTGAGCCTTCTTGGCGGAAACACCATATCGGTCAACGGATTGGCGCTTTCGGGCTGGCAAGGCGTCTGGATGGTGACGCTGGCGCTGGGAATCGCCGGACTGGCGTTTGGTCTCATTTGGGCTTTGGTATTCAAGGCGCTGGGACAGGCCGCGCGGCGATGAGCGACAATCGCTCAAGTTGACAGGGTCGGGGCTAGGGATTAGGACCAGACCAAATTAGGAGCAATTCAGGTCCATCAATGAGGATGCTCCCGGATAGGCAGGAAACAGCATGGTTACAGTTCTTGATACGGTCAACCAGAGCGCGCGTCTAAGGCACCCGGAAAAGGCGCATCGCCCCGATAATGTGGTGTTGAAGAAGCCGGACTGGATTCGCGTCAAGGCTCCTGTTTCGCGTGGCTATGCAGAGACACGCGACATTGTCCGCTCCAACAAGCTGGTCACTGTCTGCGAGGAAGCTGGCTGTCCGAATATTGGCGAGTGCTGGGAAAAGAAGCACGCTACTTTCATGATTATGGGCGAGATTTGCACGCGCGCCTGCGCATTTTGCAATGTCTCAACCGGCATTCCTACAGCGCTCGATCCCAATGAGCCGGAAAATGTCGCCAAGGCGGTCAAGCAGATGGGCCTGACCCATGTGGTTATCACTTCCGTCGACCGCGATGATCTGGCGGATGGCGGTGCGCAGCATTTTGCGGATGTCATCCATGCGATCCGCGCCGCCACGCCCAAAACCACCATTGAAATTCTTACGCCGGATTTCCTGCGCAAGGAAGGCGCGCTCGAAATCGTGGTCAAAGCGCGTCCCGATGTGTTCAACCACAATCTGGAAACAGTGCCGTCCAAATATCTTAAAGTGCGCCCCGGAGCGCGCTATTTCCATTCGATCCGGCTTTTGCAGCGGGTGAAGGAATTGGACCCGACGATCTTCACCAAATCCGGCATCATGGTGGGCCTGGGCGAGGAGCGGAACGAAATTCTCCAGCTTATGGACGATCTGCGTTCGGCGGATGTGGATTTCATGACCATCGGCCAATATCTCCAGCCGACACGCAAGCATCACCCGGTTATCCGCTTCGTGACGCCGGACGAGTTCAAGTCGTTCGAGACCATTGGCCGGACCAAGGGCTTCCTTCTGGTAGCTTCCAGTCCGCTGACGCGCTCTTCGCACCATGCCGGTGACGATTTCGCCAAGCTCAAGGCCGCGCGCGAAGCGCAGATCGCAATCCGGGCTTCGTAACATATGCCGCAATTTACGACCGTCAGGCGGGTGCAGCACCGGGCCGAACAAATGTTCGCCCTTGTGGCGGATGTCGAAAAATATCCGCTTTTCCTGCCCATGTGCGAGGCGCTGACCATCCGCACGCGCAAGGAGCGGGGCGAAAAGGCACTGCTGATTGCCGATATGACGGTTGGTTATAAGCTCATCCGCGAAACCTTCACCAGTCAGGTGCTGCTGAGCCCGTCGCATAATGTCATCGACGTGAAATATCTCGATGGGCCATTTCGTTATCTCGACAATCGATGGACATTCATTTCCGTCGGCAACGGTTCGGAATGCGACGTCGAGTTTTTTATCGATTATGAATTCAAAAGCCGGACGCTCGGACTGGTGATGGGAACCATGTTCGATCTGGCGTTCAAGAAATTTTCTGAAGCCTTTGAAAAGCGCGCCGATCAGATTTACGGCGTGGCCTGATTTCAGGCACTTAAAATTTCAAGTGTAAGATCCAGCGCCGCAAGCACGGTTGCGTGGCGTATTTCAGAACGGGTCTTTTCGCCGAAACGGTATTCCCGGTGCAACGTTGGATGATCTGTGCGAGCGCTGGCGATATGGACGAGACCAACGGGTTTCTGCGCTGAACCGCCGCCCGGACCGGCAATCCCGGTTACCGCGATACTGACGCCCGCGCGAGAATGCGCGAGAGCGCCTTCAGCCATGGCAATAGCTACTTCTTTCGAAACTGCGCCTTTTTCAGCGATCAGTTCGGCTGATACGCCGATCATCTGGTTTTTGGCTTCGTTGGAATAGGTGACGAAGCCGCGGTCGACGACATCGGATGATCCGGCAATGTCTGTCAAAGCGGCTGCAATAAGCCCGCCGGTACACGATTCAGCGGTTGCGATCATCAGGCCGCGACTGCGGCAGGCTTCAAGAACCTGAATGGATTTTTCTTCCGCGATCATGCAGGAACCTCGCCGGGATAAATCACCGTCGCCGTTACGATAGCAGCAATTCCCTCGCCACGGCCAATAAAGCCAAGTTTTTCGTTGGTTGTTGCCTTCACGGAAATGCGATCAGCGCTGATGCCGAGCATATTGGCCAGAGCGTCTGTCATTGCGGGGCGGTGCGGACCGATTTTGGGTTCTTCGGCGATAAGCGTCACATCGGCGTTGGCGATACGTCCGCCTGCTTCACGCACGATCCTTACCGCATGTTCGACGAAGATATGAGAGGCGGCGCCCTTCCATTGCGGATCGGAAGGCGGGAAATGCGTGCCGATGTCGCCCGCGCCGCGCGTGGCAAGCAGCGCATCGGTCAGGGCATGCAGCGCGACATCGGCATCGGAGTGGCCGCTGAGTTTTCTGTCATGCGGAATATCGACCCCGCACAAGGTGACATGATCGCCGGGCTCGAAACTGTGAACGTCATAGCCATTGCCGGTGCGAATATCAGGAAATGAAGTCATGTCATGCCTCAAACGTTTGTCGGCCATTTCGATGTCCTTGGCCCAGGTCAGTTTCGTATTATCCGCAGAACCGTCGATGATGCGCACCGTGAGGCCATGCCATTCGGCGATTGCGGCATCGTCGGTGAAATCCGCACGGTTATCGGCAAAAGCCTTCTCATGCGCTTCGAGGATAGCTGCAAAAGGAAAGGCCTGCGGCGTTTGGGCCGAAAACAGGCCGTTACGCGGGACCGTGGAGAGAATGGCGCCGTCGCCATTTGCCTGCTTTAAAGTGTCCGATATAGCCAGCGCGGGAAGCGTACCCTGATCGGGCGTGAGATTATCGATGATGCGGCAGAGCAAATCCTGCTGGATGAACGGACGCACGCCATCATGGATCAAAACATATTCGGGTGGGTTTTTCGCAAGGGCCAACAAGCCAAGACGCGTTGATTCCTGCCGTGTCGGGCCACCGGTCACAATATGCAGATTGGCATAGGGAATATGAATGGCATCCTGATAAAGCGCCGTATCGTCGGGATGGATGACGACGACAATCGCATCAATCAGGGGGCAATCGACAAAAGCGCGCAGCGTGCGCGCCAGCACGGCCTGGCCGCCAATGCGCCGGTATTGCTTCGGCCCTTCAATCGTCTGTCCTGCCCGCTCGCCGCGACCGGCGGCTACAATCACTGCTGCTGCCTTTGAAATTGTCTTAGCCTCTGTGAAAGATTGTGTTTCAAGCGGGATAATGCTTCGCGCAGATAATTGCCAGCCGACAATTGTTTTATCGCTGTGGGATGCGCTTTTTCTTGCGTCCAAAACAAGAAATGATTAAAGTCTGTGCTAATTTCATGTTGCATATAAAATAGGCATTTTGGATGGACCATCTTGATCGGCCCTTGGATATAGGCGGTGTCACGCTCAAAAACCGCGTTTTTCTGGCTCCCATGTCCGGCGTATCCGATCTTCCGTTCCGCAAAAGGGCGGCGGAAGCGGGCGCAGGCATGGTCGTGTCGGAAATGGTGGCAAGTGCTGAATTATGCAATCGGCATAAGGAAAGCATGTTGCGGCTTTCAGGGGACGGGCTGGGCACGCATGTCGTGCAGCTTGCGGGTCGTGAAGCGCACTGGATGGGCGAGGCTGCCAAAATAGCCGAAGGCGAAGGCGCGGATATTATTGATATTAATATGGGATGTCCGGCCAAGAAGGTTACAGGCGGCTATTCCGGCTCGGCGCTGATGCGCGATCTCGATCATGCCATGACACTGGTGGAGGCGACGGTGGCAGCGGTCAGGGTTCCGGTAACGCTGAAGATGCGGCTTGGCTGGGATGAAAGCAGCATCAATGCGCCGGAACTTGCGAAGCGTGCCGAGAATGCGGGTATCGCAATGGTGACGGTGCATGGGCGCACCCGCTGCCAGTTCTATGAGGGCAAGGCGGATTGGAATGCTATCCGCGCTGTGCGGGAGGCTGTCAACATTCCGCTCGTCGCCAATGGCGATGTTTCGTCGCGAATGGATGCGGAAGAAATATTGCGCTGCGCGGGTGCTGATGCGGTGATGGTCGGCCGGGCATCCTACGGGCAGCCCTGGCTTGCGGGCGAAATTGCGGGCAGCACTGTTGCGCCGCAATCCAGAAAAGACATTCTCGATTATATTATAAGACATTATGAAGATATGTTAAACCACTATGGAAGCAAAACAGGTGTCCGCCACGCACGAAAACATCTGGGCTGGTATCTCGGTCGTCATGCAGGGGCCGCATCAACGCCACAGGCCAAGGCTGCAATCATGACACTGACCGATCCGATGGAAGTAATCAGGAGCCTTGCACATATTTTCACGATTGAGGCGGATAAGTCAGCTCCATTGCGGAAAGTTGCCTGATGAATGGCTTTGGCAATATGGGGCAGCTTCCATCCATCGTGCTGGATGCGATCAGCCAGCCCGTGATCATGGTCGGAGCCGATAATCATATTGCCTATGCCAATCTGGATGCGGAGCGTTTTTTTCGCGCTGGATCGCCCATTCTGGCACGCAATTCGGTCGAGGCTTTTCTGCCGTTCGGGAGTCCTTTGCTGGCTCTGGTCGATCAGGTTCGCAGCAGCCAGATGCCGATGAATGAATATCGGGTCGATATTTCATCGCCCAAGCTTGGGGCAGAGCGGATTGTCGATCTCTATGTGGCGCCCGTGATCGAAATGCCGGGGGCTGTGGTTATCCTGTTCAAGGAAAAGTCCATGGCCGAGAAAATCGACCGCCAGATGACGCATCGCGGCGCGGCGCGCTCGGTAACGGGGCTTGCATCCATGCTGGCGCATGAGATCAAGAACCCGCTTTCAGGCATACGTGGCGCCGCTCAATTGCTTGAACAGGTGGTGAGCGATGAAGATCGTGCGCTTGCGCGGCTCATCACCGATGAAACCGATCGCATCGTCAAGCTGGTCGACCGCATGGAAGTGTTTTCCGACGAGCGCCCCATCGAGCGCAGTGCCGTCAATATTCATGTGGTGCTCGATCATGTAAAAGCGATAGCCCGCAACGGCTTTGCGCGGCATATCCGCATCATTGAAGATTATGACCCTTCATTGCCGCCCGTATTCGCCAATCGGGATCAGCTCGTTCAGGTTTTTCTCAATCTGGTAAAGAACGCGGCGGAAGCCATCGGCGCGCGTGAAGGGGGAGAGATCATTTTTTCTTCGGCCTATCGTCCCGGTATCCGGCTACAGGTGCCAGGCGTGCGGGACCGTGTTGCACTGCCGCTGGAGTTTTGCGTGCAGGATAATGGTCCCGGCATTCCACAGGATATGCTGCCGCATCTGTTCGATCCGTTTGTCACGACCAAGGCCAACGGTTCCGGGCTGGGGCTGGCACTGGTTGCCAAGATCATCGGCGATCATGGCGGCATTATCGAGTGTGACTGCCATTCATCGCGAACGATCTTTCGCATTTTAATGCCTGCGTGGAAAGATTCGGGCGACGTATCCGGAACCAACAGCATGGCCGCAATGACAGGGAGCGAGGCATGAGCGCTGGACGGCCTAACGCCACGATATTGGTGGCCGATGACGACTCGGCCATTCGAACAGTGCTCAATCAGGCGCTGTCACGCGCAGGCTACGATGTGCGGGTGACATCGAATGCCGCGTCGCTCTGGCGCTGGGTGTCGGCAGGAGACGGCGATCTCGTCGTCACCGATGTGATGATGCCCGACGAAAACGCCTTCGATCTGTTGCCTCGCATCAAGAAAATGCGTCCCGACCTGCCGGTTGTGGTCATGAGCGCGCAGAACACCTTCATGACAGCCATAAAGGCTTCGGAAGCGGGGGCATATGAATATCTGCCCAAGCCTTTTGATCTCACGGAACTTACCAATATCGTCGGCCGTGCGCTGGCAGAACCCAAAGCCGGGATAAGGGAGACGCCTTCCGCCGACGAGCCTGCCGAAAACATGCCGCTGGTCGGCCGCTCTCCTGCGATGCAGGAAATCTATCGGGTTCTCGCGCGTATGATGCAGACCGATCTGACGGTTCTGGTGACAGGTGAATCGGGCACCGGCAAGGAACTCGTCGCCCGTGCGCTTCATGAATATGGCCGCCGCCGAAAAGGTCCATTCGTGGCGATCAATATGGCGGCCATTCCGCGTGACCTGATTGAATCCGAACTGTTCGGCCATGAGAAGGGCGCTTTCACCGGCGCGCAGAATCGGTCGAGCGGGCGTTTCGAACAGGCCAATGGCGGCACGCTGTTTCTCGATGAAATCGGCGATATGCCGATGGAGGCGCAGACCCGATTGCTGCGCGTCTTGCAGCAAGGGGAATATATGACGGTCGGCGGGCGAACGCCGATCAAGACGGATGTGCGCATTGTAGCAGCCACCAACAAGGATTTGCGCCAGCTTATCGCGCAGGGGCTGTTTCGGGAGGACTTGTATTATCGCCTGAATGTCGTGCCGTTGCGCCTTCCGCCGTTGCGCGAACGCAGCGAGGATGTAGCCGACCTGACGCGGCATTTCTTCAAGCGGGCTGCGGAAGAAGGATTGCCGGAAAAACGTATTGCTGCCGCCGGTCTTGATATGATGCGCCATTATGCGTGGCCGGGGAATGTGCGGGAACTCGAAAATCTGGTGCGCAGGCTTTCCGCGCTTTATCCGCAAGAGGAAATTTCGCGCGAAATCATCGCGGCCGAATTGAAATCGGAATTTTCAGGAGTTGATATTCAGGTGTCTGGACCGGCAGTTGATGCGAGAATTACGATCTCGCAAGTGGTTGAGCAGGAGATGCAGCGCTATTTCGGGTCGTTCACTCCTGATCTGCCGCCGCCGGGCCTCTATCACCGCGTTCTGGCAGAACTGGAGTATCCGCTTATTCTCGCCTGTCTCACCGCAACGCGCGGCAACCAGATCAAGGCGGCAGAAATTCTGGGTCTCAATCGCAATACTTTGCGCAAGAAAATCAGGGAACTCGGCGTCAATATTTATCGCGGACCCAGATCAGGAAATTAAGCTGAAAGAACCGTTGCACTTTCGCCACAATGCGTTGCATAGATGCAACGATATTGGGTAATGTAGCGGATATGGAAGCAGCGAATCCGATGACGAATATGGACAAGGCGGACCAATCGTCGGGCGGCGAGGGGCGAAGGCTTCTCGCCTTGCCGGGGATTATCACGGTCGTCCTGGCGCTGATTACGGCTTCGCTATCCTTTGTCATCCTTATCGGGATGACGCCGATAACACCGGATCGTAACGTTACGCTGGCGCTGGTGATTGTTAATGTCGCGCTGATTTCCTTTCTGATCCTGCTCATCTGTCGTGAAGTTTATCGTATCATTACGGCCAGACGGCTGGGAAAAGCCGCTTCGCGGCTTCATGTGCGCATCGTCGCCCTGTTTTCGCTCATCGCTGCCGTCCCGGCCATCGTTGTCGCAATTGTCGCGTCGGTCACGCTCAATCTTGGGCTTGATCGCTGGTTTGATACCAATACGCGCGATATTGTGAGTTCGTCTCAAAGCCTGTCGACGGCTTATATCCGGGAAACGGCGCTCAACCTGCAAAGCACGTCCTATTCCATGTTGCAGGAGCTGGATGCACAGCGGACGCTTTACAGTCTCGACCGCGGCGGGTTCATTCGTTTCGTGACGCTGCAAACCGGCGGACGCGGTTTGCTTGGTGCGTTTCTGGTTCGTGAGAATGGCGATGTCGTCGTCAAAAGCGAAACGGGGGTCGAAAGCCGCCTGCCGCCGCCCACCGATGACGCGCTGAAAACCGCTGTCGATGGCAAGCCGGTCATCATCCCGCCCGGCAATAGCAATTTTGTTGGCGCCGTCATCAAGATGCGGGAGATTCCCGACGTCTATCTCTATACGGTGCGCATGGTCGATCAGCAGGTTCTTGAAGCCATGCGGTTGATGGAAACCAACACGCAACGCTATCAGGAGATGGATGCCAATCGCGTTCCGACCCAGATCGCCTTTGCGCTTCTCTATTTCGGGTTGACGCTGATCGTGTTGCTTTCGGCCATCTGGACCGGGATTGCCGTGGCTGATCGCCTCGTGCGGCCTATCCGGTTGTTGATCGGGGCTGCGGATGAAGTGGCGGCGGGCAATCTTGAGATTTTTGTGCCTGTGCGCTCTTCCGATGGCGATGTCGGAGCCTTGTCCGATACGTTCAACAAAATGGTCGAGGACGTCAAAAGCCAGCGTAATGAACTGATTTCTGCAAACGTGCAGATCGATGAGCGCCGCCGTTTCTCGGAGGCCGTTCTTTCAGGTGTTACAGCCGGGGTGATCGGCATCGAGACGGATGGGTCCATATCGATTCTGAACCGTTCGGCAGAGCATATGTTCGGTGTGAACTCGGAAGATGCCGTCGGAAAAAGCCTCAGCAGCATCGCACCGGAAATCGGACAGGCCTTTGAAGTGGCGCGCGGGTCCGGGCGCACGGTGCATCGTGAGCAGGTCAGTATGACGCGCGCGAATGTTGCGCGCAGTTTCAACGTACAGGTGACGGTCGAAGACGCGGATTCCGACGATCATTCCTATGTGGTGACAGTCGATGACATTACCGATCTGGTTCAGGCGCAGCGCTCTTCCGCCTGGGCTGATGTTGCCCGGCGCATTGCGCATGAAATCAAGAACCCGCTGACCCCGATCCAGCTTTCCGCCGAACGCATCCGCCGCCGCTACGGGAAAGTCATCACCGAGGACCGCGAAGTTTTCGATCAGTGTACGGAAACAATCATCCGGCAGGTGGGCGATATTGGCCGCATGGTCGATGAATTCTCGGCTTTTGCCCGGATGCCCAAGCCGGAAATGTGCGTCATGGACCTGCGGGATGCACTGCGCGAGGCTTCGTTCCTGATCGAAGTCAGCCGTCAGGATATTCGCTTCGATCACGAATTTGGCGCCGATCCGCTGATGGGCTCCTTCGACAGCCGCATGCTCGGACAGGCGTTCGGCAATGTGATCAAAAACGCCAGCGAAGCCATCGATGCGGTTGGCAAGGAAGAGCGGGACGGGGGATATATTCTCGTTCGCGCATATAGATCGGAAGGGCATCTGGTGGTCGATGTCATCGACAATGGCAAGGGATTGCCGGGTGACGATCGGCAGAAATTGCTTGAGCCTTACATGACCACCCGCGAAAAAGGCACCGGGCTGGGACTGGCCATCGTTCGCAAGATCGTTGAAGAACATGGCGGTCATCTGGAATTGCATGATGCGCCTGCGGATTTCCATGGAGGACGCGGCGCAATGATACGCATGATCTTTCCCGAAGCGTCCCCTGATGCAGCGGACGGGGATAAGGAAAATCAGGCAAACAGGATAATTGGACAGGTGAATTGATATGGCAGCCGATATTCTTGTGGTTGATGACGAAGCGGATATTCGGGATCTTGTCGCGGGCATTCTGAGCGATGAAGGCTACGAAACCCGCACCGCTTTCGATGCGGACAGTGCGCTTGCGGCTATTGACGATCGCGTGCCCCGGCTGGTTTTCCTCGACATCTGGCTTCAGGGAAGCAGGCTCGACGGCCTTGCGCTTCTCGATGAGATCAAGAAACAGCATCCTGATTTGCCGGTGGTGATGATTTCCGGTCATGGCAATATTGAAACGGCGGTTTCCGCAATCCGCCGCGGAGCTTATGATTTCATTGAAAAACCCTTCAAGGCAGACCGTCTCATTCTTGTGGCGGAGAGGGCGCTGGAAACCTCCAAGCTCAAGCGCGAAGTGTCCAGCCTGCGTAAGCGCGGCGGACACAGTCTCGATCTGATCGGAACATCGCTGGCCATCAATCAGTTGCGGCAGACGATCGAGCGCGTCGCGCCGACCAACAGCCGCATCATGATTACCGGGCCATCGGGCGCCGGCAAGGAGCTTGCCGCGCGTGCCATCCATGCGCAGTCGAGTCGCTCCAATGGGCCGTTCATAACCGTGAATGCTGCCACCATCACGCCGGAGCGCATGGAGATAGAGCTTTTCGGCACTGAAATGGACGGGGGTGAACGCAAGGTCGGAGCGCTTGAAGAAGCACATGGCGGTATTCTCTATCTTGACGAGATCGCCGATATGCCGCGCGAAACGCAGAACAAGATTTTGCGGGTTCTCGTCGACCAGCAGTTTGAACGTGTGGGCGGGACCAAGCGCGTGAAAGTCGACGTGCGCATCATTTCATCGACGGCGCAGAATCTCGAAGGCATGATTGCCGAGGGTACCTTCCGCGAAGATCTGTTTCACCGGCTTTCGGTGGTGCCGGTGCATGTACCGGCGCTGGCGGCGCGGCGCGAGGATGTTCCGGCGCTGGTTGAATATTTCATGGCGCAGATTGCCGAACAGGCGGGGATCAAACCGCGCAAGATCGGCCCCGATGCCATGGCCGTCCTGCAGGCCCATAGCTGGCCGGGTAATGTTCGCCAGTTGCGCAATAATGTCGAGCGCGTGATGATTCTGGCTCGCGGTGACGATCCGGAAGCGCCAGTAACCGCCGATCTTCTGCCTGCCGAAATTGGCGATACGCTGCCGCGTGCGCCGACGGAGTCGGATCAGCACATCATGGCCCTGCCTTTGCGTGAAGCACGCGAACGCTTCGAAAAGGAATATCTGATCGCGCAGATCAATCGTTTCGGCGGCAATATTTCACGAACGGCCGAATTTGTGGGCATGGAACGTTCAGCCTTGCATCGCAAGCTGAAGTCTCTTGGCGTATAGCAGCGGACCGGGATCATGCGGGTAATCGTATGCGGAGCAGGGCAGGTCGGTTATGGCATCGCCGAACGTCTTGCGGCGGAAGAAAATGATGTTTCGGTAATCGATACGTCGGCGCGACATATCGAGATCGTGCGTGACACGCTCGATGTGCGCGGTTTTGTTGGACATGGATCGCAACCGGATGTGCTTGCTGCGGCCGGAGCCAATGAAGCTGACATGATCATCGCGGTTACTCTGTCCGATGAGGTCAATATGGTGGCCTGTCAGGTGGCGCATTCGGTGTTCAACGTGCCGACAAAGATCGCGCGTATTCGTGCCCAGTCCTATCTTCAGGCCGAGTATCAGGACTTGTTCCTGCGTGAAAACCTGCCGATTGACGTGATTATTTCGCCTGAACTGGAAGTGGCGGAAGTCGTGCTGCGGCGTATCGCCCTTCAGGGCGCTACGGATGTCCTGCGTTTTGCGGATGACAAGATCATCGGCCTTGCCATCGAGTGTCTTGAAGAATGCCCGGTCATCAACACGCCGCTCAAGCAATTATCCGATTTGTTTCCCGATCTTACCGCGACCGTGGTGGGGGTGGTTCGCAACGACAGTCTTTTCATTCCGCGCTCGTCTGACCAGCTTCATGCCGGTGATCTCGCTTATGTCGTCACCACGCGGGAGCAGGTGCGCCGGACGCTTTCATTGTTTGGTCATGAAAAGCCCGAAGCTCACCGGATCGTCATTGCAGGCGGAGGACATATCGGGCTGTATGTCGCCCGGGCCATCGAAGAGCGTAAATGGCATACAAAGGTCAAAATGATCGAAAGCGATCATGAGCGGGCTTTTGCTATTGCCGATCAGCTCAGCCGAACCATGGTGCTGCATGGCAGTGCGCTTGATCAGACCCTGCTGCAAGAGGCAGATATTGACGATGCGGACCTGATGGTGGCGCTCACCAATCAGGATCAGGTCAATATTCTGGCAAGCATCATGGCAAAAAGACTGGGCTGCAAGTCGAATATGGCACTGATCAATACGGTCGCCTATCAGGATTTTACCCATATGGTGGGTATCGACGCCTATATAAATCCAAAGGCGGTCACTGTTTCCAAGATTCTCCAGCATGTTCGGCGCGGGCGTATTCGCGCCGTTTACAGCGTCTATCGCGACATGGCGGAAATCATTGAAGCCGAGGCGATGGAAACATCGACTCTGGTGGGGGTGCCGCTGCGCGATCTCGACTTGCCGGAAGGATTGCGGATCGGCGCGATTTACCGTGAAGGCAAGGTCATTCAGCCCAATGGCGATGTCCGGATAAAACCCAAGGACCGGGTGGTGATCTTCGCAGTCTCCGACGCCATCAAGCATGTGGAACAGATGTTCCGCGTCAGTTTCGAGTTTTTCTGATTATTTACGGCAGGCGCAGAAGCACAGGGAGGCCGGTGCTGGATGCTTGAAAGAGGCTGGATTGCTTGCAGTCGATTGAAAATAACGAAAGATTGTTGCGATCCTTTGGTTTTTGAAGCCGGTGCAATCAAATTGCAGGTTGCCTAAATATTTTCATCCTGTTAACCGGAGTCTGGATGCGACGCAGTTGTCTTTCCACAACAATTGCAATCAGGTGGGGGCTTTGTGCGTTCCGCTAACTTGATTTATATATGCGCGCATGGTCGTCTGCGCTCAGACGAGTTAACTGCTGGTCGAATAAAGGAATAAAAACAATGGCTGAGCGATCGCAAAACCTTCAGGATCTGTTTCTCAACTCTGTCCGCAAGCAGAAGATCTCACTGACGATCTTTCTGATCAATGGCGTGAAACTTACCGGTATCGTGACATCATTCGACAACTTCTGTGTGCTTTTGCGTCGTGATGGTCATTCACAGCTGGTCTATAAGCACGCTATTTCGACCATCATGCCCAGTCAGCCCGTGCAGATGTTCGAAGGCGAGGAAGCTTGAAGCCTTCAAAATTTATTCGATCATGATCCTGGCCGGATACGGTTTCAGGGTCATGAAGCGATTCGCCGGGGCATTGATTGTTTGAAAGTGCTTGGTTGATAACCTATCTGCACGGATAAGTTATCCGCAGCCCCGGAGTAATCCTGTTTGGTCAAACACGAAAATAAAAACACATCACCTGCCATCCAGAACAAGGATGTCGATCCGACCGATGCCGAGCCGACAAAGGCTGCGGTGATCGTCCCCATATTGCCGGAACGCTATAGTTCGGGCACCACCAGTGAAGAAGCGGTCAAACCCCAGCTTCAGCGCTCCAATGAGGCGCGGCTGGAGGAGGCGGTGGGGCTGGCGCGCGCCATCAATCTCAATATCGTCCATGCGGAAAGCGTGATCGTCAATGCGCCGCGCCCGGCAACATTGCTTGGCACGGGCAAGGTTGAAGCGATTGCCGAACTGGTTGAAGAAAAAGCAATCGAGCTGGTGATCGTCGATCACTCCCTGACGCCCGTGCAGCAGCGCAATCTCGAAAAGGAATGGAACGTCAAGGTCATCGACCGGACGGGCCTGATATTGGAGATTTTCGGCGAAAGGGCGCGCACCAAGGAAGGCACGCTTCAGGTCGAGCTTGCGCATCTCAATTATCAAAAAGGACGTCTCGTCAGAAGCTGGACCCACCTTGAGCGGCAACGCGGTGGCAGCGGTTTTCTCGGCGGCCCGGGTGAAACCCAGATCGAGGCCGACCGGCGCATGCTTCAGGAGAAAATCCTGCGCATCAAGCGAGAGCTTGAAACGGTTGTGCGCACACGCAATCTTCATCGGCAGAAACGGCGCAAGGTGCCGTATCCGATCGTGGCGCTGGTCGGTTATACCAATGCCGGGAAGTCCACGCTCTTTAACCGTATGACCGGCGCGGAAGTGCTTGCGGAAGACATGCTGTTTGCAACGCTCGACCCGACCTTGCGGCGAATCCGTCTTCCGCACGGCGAGACCGTCATCCTTTCGGATACGGTGGGCTTTATTTCCAATCTGCCGCACCATCTGGTCGCGGCTTTCCGCGCCACGCTCGAAGAGGTGGTCGAGGCCGATCTCATCTTGCATGTGCGGGATATTTCCGACCCCGATAATGCAGCACAGTCTGAAGATGTCGAAAGCATTCTGACAAGCCTTGGCATTGAGGCGCAGGACCGTCATCGCGTCATTGAAGTCTGGAACAAGATCGATAATCTGGACGAAGCGGGACGTGAAGCGGCGCTTCGGCTGGCTGCGGCAGGCAATGAAGAGGGACGCCCCATCCCCCTGTCAGCCTTGACGGGGGAAGGTGTTGACAGGCTGCTCTCACAGATCGAAACCCGCATAGCCGGTACATTGAGTACGGTTGAGGTCTTGCTGTCCCCGTTTGAATTGCAAATTCTTGACTGGATTTACCAGCATGGCAGCGATGTCGAGCGTGAAGATCTGGAGGATGGTTCGGTTCGCCTTCGCGCGCGGCTGACGGAAAATGCGCAAAGAATATTGAACGAGAAACGCGGCATTAAGCCTGTTGATCGGGATCCAGAGCTGGATTGAGCAGCATCTTGCGAAAGAGGGCCGCATAGCCCTATGTATGGTGTAACGCCGATTCAAATTCATCCTACCGCCATAATTTCAGAGGCCCATAATGAGAGATCCTATTGAAACCGTCATGAACCTCGTGCCGATGGTGGTCGAGCAGACCAACCGTGGCGAGCGGGCCTATGATATTTTCTCGCGTTTGCTCAAGGAACGCATCATCTTCGTCAATGGCCCCGTCGAAGACGGAATGTCGATGCTGATCTGCGCGCAGCTGCTCTTTCTGGAATCGGAAAATCCCAAGAAAGAGATCAATATGTACATCAATTCGCCCGGCGGCGTTGTAACCTCGGGCATGGCGATTTATGATACGATGCAGTTCATTCGTCCGCCCGTTTCCACACTTTGCATGGGGCAGGCCGCTTCGATGGGCTCGCTGCTTCTGACCGCGGGCGCCACTGGTCAGCGTTATGCGCTGCCAAATGCACGTATCATGGTGCATCAGCCTTCCGGCGGCTTTCAGGGTCAGGCATCGGATATTGAACGCCATGCGCAGGACATCATCAAGATGAAGCGCCGCCTGAATGAAGTCTATGTCAAACATACCGGTCGCGATTACGAGACCATTGAACGGACGCTTGATCGTGACCATTTCATGACTGCGCAGGAGGCACTTGAATTCGGGTTGATCGACAAGGTCATCGAATCGCGAGACGCAGGCGTCGAAGAGGCTAAGTAAAGGAAGCCGGATTGTCGGATTCCCCGATTTTTAGAGTATCCTGCCACAAAAGCGGCTTATTTTTTGGCCGTACGTAAAGGTTAACGCGCGGCGTTAAGCATATGTTGGGGTTCGGCGCGCTAGAATCGTTCGGATTATGCCGAATCTTCAGGGGGAGCGGACTTTTTCAATTGTTCCCCGCTGCAGGTTCTGCAAAAGTCACCGCAAGGACTTCTTCGGTCGGGAAGCCTGCGGTGATGGCAAGGGAACCGAACCGGAAGAAACGATCGAAATGAACATCCGGTGAAGCCGGCTTTCGTTTCGGTTTATTGAAAGGAAACTGCAATGAGCAAAGTCAGCAACGGCGGCGGCGATTCCAAGAATACGCTTTATTGCTCGTTCTGTGGCAAAAGCCAGCATGAGGTGCGTAAGCTGATTGCAGGCCCGACCGTATTTATCTGCGACGAATGTGTCGAACTTTGCATGGACATCATCCGCGAGGAAAACAAGACCTCGATGGTGAAGTCGCGCGAGGGTGTGCCGACGCCGCAGGAAATCATGGACGTTCTTGATGATTATGTCATCGGCCAGAAGGATGCGAAACGTGTTCTTTCGGTCGCCGTGCACAATCACTACAAGCGCCTTGCGCATCAGTCGAAAAGCAACGACATCGAACTGGCGAAATCGAATATTCTGCTGGTCGGGCCGACAGGCTGCGGCAAGACCTACCTCGCCCAGACCCTGGCACGCATCATCGATGTGCCGTTCACCATGGCCGATGCGACGACGCTGACGGAAGCCGGCTATGTCGGTGAAGATGTCGAGAACATCATCCTCAAGCTGCTTCAGTCCGCCGATTACAACGTCGAACGTGCGCAGCGCGGTATCGTCTATATCGACGAGGTCGACAAGATCAGCCGCAAGTCGGACAATCCATCGATCACGCGCGACGTTTCGGGCGAGGGTGTGCAGCAGGCGCTGCTCAAGATCATGGAAGGCACTGTGGCATCGGTTCCGCCGCAGGGTGGACGCAAGCATCCGCAGCAGGAATTCCTGCAAGTGGATACGACGAATATCCTGTTCATCTGCGGCGGTGCGTTTGCGGGCCTCGACAAGATCATCTCGGCTCGCGGTGAAAAGACCTCGATCGGTTTTGGCGCTAATGTCAAATCCATCGATGAGCGCCGGATTGGCGATATTTTCAAGGATCTGGAGCCGGAAGACCTTCTGAAATTCGGCCTTATCCCGGAATTCGTGGGCCGCTTGCCGGTGATTGCGACACTGGAAGATCTTGATGTGGACGCGCTGGTGAAAATCCTGACCGAGCCGAAGAACGCGCTCGTGAAGCAATATCAGCGTCTGTTCGATATGGAGAATGTCGAGCTGAGCTTCCACGATGATGCGTTGCGGGCGATTGCCAACAAGGCCGTCGAACGCAAGACGGGCGCACGCGGCCTGCGTTCGATCATGGAAAAGATTCTTCTCGATACCATGTTCGAACTTCCGACGCTGGAAGGCGTGCAGGAAGTCGTCATTTCCGGCGACGTTGTCGATGGCAGTGCACGTCCGCTTTACATTTATGCCGAACGTCAGGAAGAAAAAGGCAATGCCTCTGCCTGACCATCGTTTACGATAGTTTATGTGGGAAGGCCGCGAAAGCGGCCTTTTCCTTGTCGGCGTCTTGCCGCAACCGTGGATTACATCTATCAGAGCAGCCGTTTTGTGGTTCCATTATGCCGGTCCAATGCATGAAAACAGCAATTGGTGTTTGCAATGGGGGCATAGTGCAAGGCTGATATTGTACAAAATGTCGGGACGGCGCAGGATAGTTGACGATTCTATGAAAGCCGCTTGAATTAAGGGGTTCGGCTCTCCAAGTATGGACCGAAGCACGCTTTGTGATCTGCCTCGTGACGAAAGGGGACACTGGTGTGGCAATCGGGTCGAACGGCCTGAGAAAGGACTTGTATAATGACGAGTATTGAACAGAAGACGCCAGTGGGCGGTGACGACGGGCTGTATGCCGTCCTGCCGTTGCGCGATATTGTAGTCTTCCCTCATATGATCGTCCCGCTTTTTGTGGGGCGCGAGAAGTCTATTCGCGCGCTTGAAGAAGTGATGGGCGTGGACAAGCAAATTCTGCTTGCGACGCAGAAAAACGCCGCCGACGATGATCCGGCGCCGGACGCAATCTATGAAATCGGCACGATTGCAAATGTCTTGCAGCTTCTCAAATTGCCGGACGGTACTGTAAAGGTACTGGTCGAAGGCATTGCGCGTGCGCAGGTTTCAAAATTTACGGATCGTGAGGATTATCACGAGGCTTATGCCGTCGCTCTGGACGAACCGGAAGAAGATGCTGTCGAGATCGAGGCGCTGGCCCGCTCGGTGGTTTCGGATTTTGAAAATTACGTCAAGCTGAACAAGAAGATTTCGCCCGAAGTGGTTGGTGCTGCCGGGCAGATCGACGATTATTCCAAGCTTGCCGATACGGTAGCGTCGCATCTGGCGATCAAGCTGCCGGAAAAGCAGGAAATGCTGTCGATCCTTTCGGTGCGCGAGCGTCTGGAAAAGGCCCTTTCCTTCATGGAAGCCGAAATCTCGGTTCTACAGGTCGAGAAACGTATTCGCAGCCGCGTCAAGCGTCAAATGGAGAAGACGCAGCGCGAATATTATCTCAATGAGCAGATGAAGGCGATCCAGAAAGAGCTTGGTGATGGCGAGGACGGTCGCGATGAAGTGGCCGAACTTGAAGAACGCATCTCCAAGACCCGGCTGAGCAAGGAAGCGCGTGACAAGGCGCAGGCGGAGCTGAAAAAGCTGCGCAGCATGAGTCCGATGTCAGCTGAAGCGACGGTCGTTCGCAACTATCTTGACTGGCTGCTCTCCATTCCATGGGGCAAAAAGTCGAAGGTGAAGCAAGACCTGAACTTTGCGCAGGAAATCCTCGATACCGAGCATTTCGGTCTGGACAAGGTCAAGGAACGCATTGTCGAATATCTTGCCGTGCAGGCGCGTTCGACCAAGATCAAGGGTCCGATTCTCTGCCTCGTCGGCCCTCCCGGCGTAGGCAAGACCTCGCTGGCCCGTTCGATCGCCAAGGCGACGGGACGCGAATATGTCCGCATGTCATTGGGCGGCGTACGTGACGAAGCTGAAATTCGCGGCCACCGCCGTACCTATATCGGCTCGATGCCCGGTAAGGTCATCCAGTCGATGAAGAAGGCGAAGAAGTCCAATCCGCTCTTCCTGCTCGATGAAATCGACAAGATGGGGCAGGACTTCCGCGGCGATCCGTCATCGGCAATGCTGGAGGTACTTGATCCTGAACAGAATTCAACCTTCATGGATCACTATCTTGAAGTTGAATACGATCTGTCGAACGTCATGTTCGTGACGACTGCCAATACGATGAATATCCCCGGACCGCTTCTGGACCGTATGGAAATCATCCGTATTGCCGGTTACACCGAAGATGAAAAGCTGGAGATCGCCAAACGGCACTTGCTGCCAAAGGCAATCAAGGATCATGCCTTGCAGCCCAAGGAGTTTTCGGTAACCGAAGAGGCTCTGCGCAATGTTGTCCGCCATTATACGCGGGAAGCAGGTGTGCGTAACCTTGAACGCGAACTGATGACCCTGGCCCGTAAAGCCGTGACCGAAATCCTCAAGTCGAAGAAGAAATCGGTGAAAATCACCGAAAATAATCTCTCCGACTATCTGGGTGTGGAGAAGTATCGCTTCGGTCAGATCGATGGCGAGGATCAGGTCGGTGTCGTCACCGGACTTGCCTGGACGGAAGTCGGCGGTGAGTTGCTCACCATCGAAGGTGTCATGATGCCCGGAAAGGGCCGGATGACGGTGACGGGTAATCTTCGGGATGTGATGAAGGAATCGATTTCCGCTGCGGCCTCTTATGTCCGCTCGCGTGCAGTTGATTTCGGCATCGAACCGCCGCTCTTCGACAAGCGTGACATTCATGTTCACGTTCCGGAAGGGGCAACTCCCAAGGATGGTCCGTCGGCAGGCATCGCGATGGTCACGGCAATCGTCTCCGTGCTGACGGGCATTCCGGTGCGCAAGGATATTGCCATGACAGGCGAAGTCACATTGCGCGGTCGTGTGCTGCCAATTGGCGGTCTCAAGGAAAAGCTCCTTGCGGCGCTGCGTGGCGGTATCAAGAAGGTTCTGATCCCGGAAGAAAATGCCAAGGATCTGGCGGAAATTCCGGACAATGTGAAGAACAATCTTGAGATCGTGCCGGTATCGCGGGTGGGCGAGGTGCTCAAACACGCGCTCGTTCGCCAGCCTGAGCCGATTGAATGGACCGAGCCGGCAACTCCGGTTACGGCGCCTGCCGTAGAGGACGACGCAGGCGTGACGACCGCTCATTGATTATCGATGTCGTCATATATTGTAATAATGCCGGGCTAAATGCCCGGCATTTCTGTGTTTAACCCCGGTTTTCCGGGCTTTTTTGCAGCTATTAGGCTTGGTTTGTCTTTCGTTTTGAATAAACTCCTCCCGATCCGGTCACGTTATCCGTTCCGGTTAATCAAGAAAGGAAAAGCCTATGAACAAGAACGAATTGGTGGCCGCTGTTGCGGAAAAGGGCGGTCTGACCAAGGCTGATGCTGGAACGGCTGTCGATGCCGTACTCGCCGCAGTTACGGGCGCACTGAAAGCAGGCGAAGAAGTCCGTCTGCCTGGCTTTGGTGTTTTCTCGGTTTCGCATCGCGCAGCCTCCACCGGCCGCAATCCGTCGACGGGCAAGGAAGTTGCCATTCCGGCGCGCAACGTGCCGAAGTTCTCGGCTGGCAAGGGCCTGAAAGAAGCCGTCAACGGTTGATCTTTTAAAGCATGTCGCCCGAAAGTGGGAACCGGTTTCGGGATAACGGCATGCGTTAAAACAAAAACTTAAAGCGTAAGGAGCGAAACTGAAAGATCGCGACACGCTTTAGATCAAAACGATAGTTTGAATGAAAAAAGCCCGGTTTATCCGGGCTTTTTTGCTGGAAATGCTCTATTCCGCTGCTTCGGCCTTGCCGCCGCCGGGGCGGCGCTCCAGCAAGTCTTTGAGGAATTGCCCGGTATAGGAACGTGGTTCCTTGACAATATCTTCCGGGCGTCCCGCCGCCACGATCTCGCCGCCGCCGTCGCCACCTTCGGGGCCAAGATCGATGACCCAGTCGGCAGTTTTGATGACTTCGAGATTATGTTCGATCACGACGACCGTATTGCCCTGTTCGACCAGTTCCTGCAGCACTTCCAGAAGCTTTGCCACGTCATGAAAATGCAACCCGGTCGTCGGCTCGTCGAGAATATAGAGCGTGCGTCCGGTGGCGCGGCGCGAAAGTTCCTTGGCAAGTTTTACGCGTTGCGCTTCGCCGCCGGAAAGCGTGGTGGCCTGCTGGCCGACCTTGATATAGCCAAGCCCGACCTTGGCGAGCGTTTCCAGCTTGTCACGCACCGCAGGGACCGCTGAGAAAAATTCAGCGCCTTCCTCGACCGTCATGTCGAGGACATCGGCGATGGATTTGCCCTTGAAGAGAACTTCCAGCGTTTCGCGGTTATAGCGCTTGCCATGGCAGACGTCGCAGGTGACGTAAACATCCGGCAGGAAGTGCATCTCGATCTTGATGACGCCATCGCCCTGACATGCTTCGCAGCGACCGCCCTTGACGTTGAAGGAAAAGCGGCCGGGCTGATAGCCGCGCGCTTTGGCCTCCGGCAAGCCGGCAAACCAGTCACGGATAGGGGTGAAGGCACCGGTATAGGTGGCTGGATTCGAGCGTGGCGTGCGGCCGATGGGCGACTGGTCAATGTCGATTACCTTATCGAGAAACTCCAGCCCTTCGATGCGATCATGCTCTGCTGCATGGGCGCGCGATCCCATGATGCGGCGCGATGCGGCTTTGAAAAGGGTCTCGATAAGGAAGGTGGACTTGCCACCGCCCGAGACGCCGGTGACGGCTGTGAAGGTGCCCAGTGGAATATCGGCGGAGACATTCTTGAGATTATTGCCGCGTGCGCCCACGACGCGAATGCGTTTTTCCCTGGAAATCTTGCGCCGTTGCGCAGGCACGGCGACTTCGAGAGCGCCCGACAGATACTGCCCGGTCAGCGAATCCGGATTGGACATGATGGCGTTGGGTGTGCCTTCCGCTATGACGCGACCGCCATGCACACCTGCCGCCGGGCCAATATCGACCACATGATCGGCAGTCAGGATGGCGTCTTCATCATGCTCTACGACAATGACCGTATTGCCCAGATCGCGCAGATGGCGGAGCGTATCGAGCAGTCGGGCATTGTCACGCTGATGCAGGCCGATGCTTGGTTCATCGAGGACATAAAGCACACCGGTCAGACCGGAGCCAATCTGCGATGCCAGACGGATACGCTGGCTTTCCCCGCCTGAAAGCGTGCCGGAGTTGCGCGCAAGGGTCAGGTAATCGAGACCGACATCATTGAGAAATTGCAACCGCTCGCGGATTTCCTTGAGAATTCGGGCTGCGATCTCGCGCTGTTTCTCGTTGAGTTTGGCGTCAATATCGCGAAACCACGCGTCGGCATTGCGGATCGACATTTCCGTGATTTCGCCGATATGCTTCATGCCGACTTTCACGGCCAGCGCTTCCGGTTTCAGGCGGTAGCCATGACAGGCCGGGCAGGGCGTCGAGGACATGAAACGCTCGATTTCCTCACGCGACCAGGCCGAATCCGTCTCTTTCCAGCGCCGTTCAAGATTGGGAATAACCCCTTCGAAAGCCTTGGTCATCTGGTAGGAACGAAGGCCGTCATCATATTTGAATATAATCTCGCGGCCCTTGGTGCCATAAAGAACAGCTTGCTGCGCTTCAGGGGAAAGGTCGCTCCAGCGCGCACTGATCTTGAAGCCATAGGCCTTGCCCAGAGCTTCCAGCGTTTGATTATAATAGGGCGATGACGAGCGCGACCATGGCGCAATGGCCCCGTCTTTCAATACGGCATTTTCGTCAGGCAGGATCAGTTTGGCATCGATCGCCTGCTGGGTGCCCAAACCATCGCAGGTGGGGCAGGCTCCAAACGGATTGTTGAAGGAAAAAAGCCGGGGTTCTATTTCAGAAATCGTAAAGCCGGAAACGGGACAGGCGAATTTTTCAGAGAATAGCAGCCGTTCATGCGTTTCATTCGCTGATTTATTGGCGGCTCCGCCTTCTGCGGTTTCTTCCGGCGGCAATGGCTTGTCGGCGAATTCGGCAATTGCCAGGCCGTCCGCCAGCTTGAGACAGGTTTCAAGACTGTCTGCCAGACGTGTTGATAGATCAGGGCGAACGACGATACGATCCACGACCACATCAATATCGTGCTTGTATTTCTTGTCGAGCGCCGGTGCATCGGCGATCTCGTAGAAAGCGCCATCGACCTTGACGCGCTGAAAGCCTTTTTTCTGAAGCTCGGCCAGTTCTTTTTTATATTCACCCTTTCTGCCGCGCACGATAGGCGCGAGAATGTAAAGCCGGGTGCCTTCCTCCAGTTCCATGACACGATCAACCATCTGGCTGACGGTCTGGCTTTCGATGGGCAGGCCGGTGGCGGGCGAATAGGGAATGCCGACGCGCGCGAATAAAAGGCGCATATAGTCATATATTTCAGTGACGGTTCCGACCGTCGAGCGCGGATTGCGGCTCGTGGTCTTCTGCTCGATGGAAATGGCAGGGGAAAGACCGTCGATCTGATCGACATCGGGCTTCTGCATCATTTCCAGAAATTGCCGCGCATAGGCCGAAAGGCTTTCGACATAACGCCGCTGGCCCTCGGCATAGATCGTGTCGAAGGCGAGCGACGATTTTCCGGAGCCTGAAAGGCCCGTCATTACAATCAGCTTGTCACGCGGCAGATCCAGATCAACATTTTTCAGATTGTGTTCACGCGCGCCGCGTATGGAAATGAATTTCTGATCGCTCATTCCGCGTCCTGCTTTTCTATCACGTCATGGATTTGGCAGCGCCGGAAGTTCATGCGCCGCTCCGCTCCATAATATGGGGTCTAACCTTCCGGGGAGAAGGGGTCGGTCCGATCATTCACCTGATGCCCTTAAAGCGTGTCGCGATCTTTCAGATTCGCTCCTCACGTTTTAAGTTTTTGTTTTAACGCATGTCGTTATCCCGAAACCGGTTCCCACTTCCGGGCGACATGCTTTAGCACTGGAACAAATATCGAACAAGCTGCTTTCTGATAGGCGATACGAAATGTGAACGCAAGAGCGTTGACTGTCTCTGCTGACAGGTGCAGACTATCCTTACTCGCCAGTCATGGAGAGATGTCGTCAAGGGATGAAACGATGTCGCCAAGAGGTCCAAGCTGAGCGAGCAGACGCAAGAAGGGAGAAGGAGCATGAGTCCGCCTGACTACGTTGCGTAGCTTTCACGAAAATGAAAGCACAATCGCCACCCATCACAAGGCATCTTCTGCAAGGAATGATGCATAGTTGATCGGAGCAAGCGGTTGCCGAAAACTTCAAACATGCGCGGTAATCATATGGCCGCGTGCCATTGATTTCCGAAATAGATTATCGGCGAAGAATTGCCGATCTAAGAGCTTCGCTCAAACCCAAGCCCTGCGCGCCAGAGAAACAGTGAGCGGCAGGGCTTTTCCTTTTCGCAAACAACAATGCTCATGCCATTTGATGTTGAAAAATATCAAATAGTCGATGCGGGTCTTGCTTTTTGAACAAATCAAGAACATAACTTCCTGTGGACATTATAAAATTCCCTGCTCCAGAATGAGCGCGAACGGGATGGCTGCTATAAGGTGGCAATTGAATTTTGATGAGGGTGCGAGGTAGCGCCTTCTCTATCTTTAGACAGGCACCGCCGGGATGAGCGAGACAGTTCGCCGGGTGTGTGCAGGGGAAAGAGCCGGAGTTTATTTATGGCTGGTAGCGTCAATAAGGTCATTCTCGTTGGCAATCTTGGAGCTGATCCGGAAATCCGGCGCCTTAATTCGGGTGATCAGATCGCCAATCTGCGGATAGCCACCTCGGAAAGCTGGCGGGATCGCCAGACTGGGGAGCGCAAGGAACGCACAGAGTGGCACAGCGTCGTCATCTTCAATGAAAATCTGGCGAAAGTTGCCGAGCAATATTTGAAGAAGGGCTCGAAGGTCTACATCGAAGGCGCTCTTCAGACGCGCAAGTGGCAGGACCAGAACGGCAATGACCGCTACACGACCGAAATCGTGTTGCAGAAATTCCGCGGTGAATTGCAGATGCTCGATAGCCGGGGCGAGGGTGGCGAGCAGGGCCGTTCATTCGGTGGCGGCGGCAATCGCAACCAGATGTCGGATTATTCCGGCGGCGGTGATTTTGGATCGTCCGGCCCGTCTTCATCGAGCGGCGGCGGTGGCTTCTCTCGCGATCTGGATGATGAGATTCCATTCTGATCGGGCCGGATTGCTCTTGACGTAATCGAACAGGCATAACAAGGGGCGCTGGTGCTGCCCCTTGTTTTTTATTTTAAATTATAAGTTTCATATTCTGTTATAAATCTTTGTTTTAATTAAGTTATAAAGTTTCGTTTTCTATGGAAAGCTCCATACGGTCGGCGGAAAAGCGGGTCAGCGAATACTGAACAGGTTTCCCCTGTGTATCGACATTGATTGCCCGCGCCGCCAGTACGATGGCTCCCGGCGATAGTTTCAGATATTTGAGGTCTTCGGGCGTGGCGTGATGAGCCGATATGGTGGTCGATTTTCTGAAATAATCGGTCAGGCCTGCTGCCTTGAAGGCGAGCGTCATGGATGTACTTACCGCATAATCTTCGGCGATTGCAGGAAAACGCTCGGCATCAATCCAGTGAGTCGCAATCGAAATAGGGCGACCATCGGCGCTGTGCATGGTTTCCAACCGTATTACCGCTGCTCCTTCGGGCATGTTCAGGCCAAGCGCTATATCGGCATTCGCCATTTCACGGGACGAGGCCAGAAGAATTCCTCTGGTTTCATTGACCTGCTTCTCCAGCCCCTGTGAGATGCGGGTGCGCCGCCCGATCTTATAGGTAAGCCGCCTGGCATTGGCGACGAATGTGCCGCGTCCTTGTTCGGCGCGCAGCACGCCTTCCTGCGTCAGCGCGGCAATGGCGCTGCGTACCGTGTGCCGGTTTACGCCGAAACGTTCGGCCAGTTCCATTTCTGCAGGCATGCGCGCGCCCGGCTGAAAATTGCCAGCCATGATGTCGCTGCGTATTTCATCGGTGATCTGTCTCCAGATCGCCACTCCGCTTTTTCTTTCAATCGGTCGCGTCGTTGCCATGAATTGTCATCGTCCTGTCATTGGCACGGTGTAAGAATTACTATATTGTATAGTTGTCTATATCACTAGACAACAAGAGATGCAAAGTCAACAGGGCCGAACAGGGCAGGAATTCATGCACAGAACGGATGACGGCGGGACGAATACCGCAGGAAAGGAAGCGGCGCTGGATGCGACGCAGATAGCGCGGCAAGCCAGCATGGCGGTTCTGGCGCAAGCGCAAACGCAGGAACTGGAAACATTCTGGCAGCAATGGCCGCAACGACCTGAATTCGAGGTTCTGCGCGGTCCCGAGACGGGACTGGTCATGTTGCGCGGGCGCATTGGCGGCGGCGGCGCGCCGTTTAATGTGGGCGAAGCCACGGTGACGCGCGCGACGGTTCGTCTTGCCGATGGTTCTGTCGGGCATTCCTATGCTCTAGGGCGCGATAAGGAGAAGGCGAGGCTTGCCGCCTTGTTCGATGCGCTGTGGCTTGATGAGGGCAGGCGCGAAGCTGTGGAACGCACGGTTCTTGATGCGGTTCGCAGCCGGCTGGAGAAGGCTGACGCGAAAATGCGCGACGAGGCCGCAGCAACGAAAGTCGATTTCTTCACCATGGTTCGGGGAGATAACTGATGCTTCATTCCTCTCCTGCATTCGACGGCGGATTGGCTGATCCCGTCACGGAAGCACAATCGGGTTTTCATGCTCTTATGCATGCAATGGCCAATCCGGGCCGCATTCAGCCGCTGTTGCGCGCAGTCATGCCGCCCGAGCCTCTGTCTGTCGAGCTTGGGATGATTGCTACAACCTTGCTCGATCACGACACGCTCCTCTGGTGCGATGCTGAAATCGCTGCCAATGCGGATGCCTGTAGCTGGCTTTCCTTCCATACCGGCGCTCCGCGCACTGACGAGACTGCATGTGCGCAGTTTGCCCTTGTCAGCAATGTTGCAGAACTGCCGAAGCTTGCAGATTTCTCACAGGGTGAGCCGGAATTTCCCGACCGTTCCACAACCGTGGTTCTTGCGGTCGCATCGCTCCAAGACGGGCAGGGCTTTGTTTTGAAGGGGCCCGGTATCGATGGTGAGCGCGTGCTCCATGTCGATGGTTTGCCGCAGGACTTTGCCGATCAATGGCGGGAGAATGGCGCGCAATATCCGTTGGGTGTCGATCTCGTACTCGTCTGCGATGGCGCGGTCGCTGCGCTTCCCCGCACAACCCGCATTACACTTCTGGAGGGCTGAATATGTATGTTGCCGTCAAGGGTGGCGAAACGGCCATCCGCAATGCGCACCGGTTGCTCGATGATCGCCGGCGCGGAGATCGCTCGGTTCCGGCGCTACGCCTCGACCAGATTGCCGAACAACTTGCGCTGGCCGTCGATCGCGTCATGGCGGAAGGCTCGCTTTATGATCGGGAACTGGCGGCACTGGCGATACGCCAGTCGCGCGGGGATCTCATCGAAGCGATTTTTCTGGTGCGTGCATATCGCACAACCTTGCCGCGGCTGGGCTATTCACGCCCGATGGAAACGGCAAACATGCTGATTGAGCGCCGTATTTCAGCGACCTATAAGGATTTGCCGGGCGGGCAATTGCTCGGGCCGACCTTCGACTACACGCATCGCCTGCTTGATCCCGATCTGGCGCATGACGTTGCCGTGGCTGAACCGGAATTGCGCGAAAGCGAGAAGGAAGCCACGCCACGCGTGACCGATATTCTTGGCGCCAATGGCATGATCGAGGAGGACGGTGCGTTGCCGGAAGGCCATGAGCCGGGTGATCTTACGCGTGAACCCTGGACGTTTCCCATGCCGCGCGATCTGCGTTTGCAGGCGCTGGCTCGCGGCGATGAAGGGTTTCTTCTCGCGCTTGGTTATTCCACCCAGCGCGGCTATGGCAATGCGCATCCATTCGTGGGTGAAATCCGCATCGGGGAAGTCGAGGTCGAATTCGATGTTCCGGAGCTTGGCTTTGCCGTTTCACTCGGTCGCGTCCAGTTGACCGAATGCCAGATGGTCAACCAGTTCAAGGGATCGGCCAAGCAGCCGCCGCAATTCACACGCGGCTATGGGCTGGTATTCGGCCAGAGCGAGCGCAAGGCCATGTCGATGTCGCTTTGCGACCGCGCTCTTCGCACGCGTGAATTCGATGCGGATGTAACCGCACCGGCGCAGGATGAGGAATTCGTTATCTCCCATTCCGACAATGTGCAGGCCACCGGTTTCGTAGAACATCTGAAGCTTCCCCATTATGTGGATTTTCAGGCTGAACTTGAACTTATCCGCCGTATGCGCGCCGAACATGAAGAGACGCAGAACCCTTCGAAGGAGGCCGCAGAATGAGCGATCTCGCAACCTATAATTTCGCCTATCTGGACGAGCAGACCAAGCGGATGATCCGCCGTGCGATCCTCAAGGCGATCGCTATTCCCGGTTATCAGGTGCCATTTGCAAGCCGTGAAATGCCGATGCCCTATGGCTGGGGCACGGGCGGCGTGCAGGTGACTGCTTCCATACTTGGTCCCGATGATGTGCTCAAGGTGATCGATCAGGGCGCGGATGACACCACTAACGCCGTCTCGATCCGCGCTTTCTTCCAGAAAACCGCAAATGTGGCGATCACCACGCATACGCGCGATGCGAGTATTATTCAGACGCGCCATCGTATCCCTGAATATCCGCTGAGCGAAGGGCAGGTGCTTGTCTATCAGGTGCCGATTCCGGAACCTTTACGCTTTCTGGAGCCGCGTGAAACAGAAACGCGCAAGATGCATGCTCTGGCTGAATATGGGCTGATGCATGTGAAGCTCTACGAAGATATTGCGCGCCACGGCCATATCGCCAAGACCTATGATTATCCGGTGATGATCGAGGGGCGTTACGTCATGGCCCCGTCGCCGACGCCGAAATTCGATAATCCCAAAATGCATATGTCGCCCGCCTTGCAACTCTTCGGTGCAGGACGCGAAAAGCGCATCTATGCCGTTCCGCCCTATACGCAAGTGGTCAGTCTCGATTTCGAGGATCATCCTTTCGAGGTGCAGAAATTCAAGGAGCCTTGTGCACTTTGCGGTGCGCGCGGCGTCTATCTCGATGAAGTCGTGCTGGATGATCGTGGCGGCTCGATGTTCGTCTGTTCCGATACCGATAATTGCGAAGAGCGTCAGGCTGCCGGCCATTTCGGCCATCTGGCGGCAAACAAGGAGGCTGCGGAATGAGCGGCGAACCCCTGCTGAGAGTTGACGGCCTGTCGAAGTTCTATGGCATGCGCCGCGGCTGTGAGGATATTTCCTTCTCCCTTTGGCCCGGCGAGGTGCTGGCTATCGTGGGTGAATCCGGTTCCGGCAAGACCACGCTGCTCAATTGCCTTGCCACGCGGCTGGAGCCGACATCGGGCACGGTAGAATATCGTATGCGGGATGGTATGTTTCGCGATCTTTATAAGATCGGCGAAGCGGAGCGCCGCTTTCTCATGCGTACCGATTGGGGCTTCGTACACCAGAACCCGGCGGATGGATTGCGCATGACCGTTTCGGCAGGCGCCAATGTCGGCGAGCGGCTCATGGCTGTGGGGCAGCGCCATTACGGCAATATCCGCGAGAATGCTACTCAATGGCTCGGACGTGTGGAAATTGCCGCCGATCGCATCGACGATCAGCCGCGCGCTTTTTCGGGTGGTATGCGTCAGCGTTTGCAGATTGCGCGCAATCTCGTAACGGCACCGCGTCTTGTGTTCATGGATGAGCCGACCGGCGGTCTCGACGTTTCCGTGCAGGCCCGACTTCTT
Source organism: Falsochrobactrum shanghaiense (assembly GCF_003149535.1). Lineage (GTDB taxonomy): Bacteria > Pseudomonadota > Alphaproteobacteria > Rhizobiales > Rhizobiaceae > Brucella > Brucella shanghaiense. The sequence continues at coordinate 222,872 of NZ_QGDB01000003.1, forward strand.
GATCTGCTGCGCAGCCTTGTGAGCGAGCTTGGCCTTTCGGTCGTCATCGTGACGCATGATCTTGCGGTAGCGCGCCTGCTCTCGCATCGCATCATGGTGATGAAGGATGGCCACATCGTCGAACAGGGTCTGACGGACCGTGTACTGGACGATCCGCAAGCGCCTTATACGCAGCTTCTCGTATCGTCGATCTTGCAGGTATAATTCAGTAAAAACAGAAGGTTGTGGCATGTTTTTCGTAAATTAGCGAAACTTCATGCGCAAGATGAAAATGACTTTATTGGAAACATCCTTTCCGCTGGCCGTGTCCGGCGTGGCAAAGACCTTCACCATGCACTTGCAGGGCGGCATCGAACTGCCGGTCGTGCGGGACGTGAATTTTGAACTCAAGGCGGGTGAGTGCGCCGTACTCGGCGGGCCTTCGGGTGCGGGCAAAAGCTCTATCCTCAAGATGGTCTATGGCAATTATGCAGTGAATGCCGGCTCCATAGCGGTTCGCCATGCGGGCGGGCTGGTGGACCTTGCCATTGCCGATCCGCGCGAGGTTCTGGCCGTACGGCGCGATACGATCGGTTATGTCAGCCAGTTCCTGCGGACATTGCCGCGCGTGTCTGCAATCGATGTGGTGGCTGAGCCGTTAATCGCACGCGGAACCGAACGTGAAGCTGCCCAAGCGCGGGCGAGCGAACTGCTTGCGCAGCTCAATCTGCCGGAGCGGCTATGGACGCTTCCGCCCGCCACCTTTTCTGGCGGCGAACAGCAGCGCGTCAACATCGCGCGCGGCTTCATCACCGATCACCCGGTGCTGCTTCTCGATGAGCCAACCGCTTCGCTTGACGCAAGGAACCGTGCGGTGGTCGTTGATCTCATAAAGGCCAAGAAAGCAGAAGGCGTGGCCATGCTCGGCATCTTCCATGATGAAGACGTGCGCGCTGAAGTCGCCGACCGGATTATCGACGTGACCGCTTTTTCGCCGAAGGTGGCAGCATGACCAAGCTATCGACCGAACCTCTTGTCCATGAAACGGCACAGATCAGCGATTCCCGGCTTGGCCGCTATACTGAGATCGGTGCGCGTAGCCGCGTATCCGAAGCGGTTCTGGATGATTATTCCTATATGGGCATCGACTGCGAGATCTGGTGTGCGGAAATTGGCAAATTCTCCAATATTGCGAGCCATGTGCGCATCAATGCGACCAATCATCCGACATGGCGCGCCACATTGCATCACTTCACCTATCGGGCCGGCGATTACTGGCCGGATGCAGAGCATGAGAGCGAGTTTTTCGACTGGCGACGGGGCAATCGCGTGAAGATCGGCCATGACACATGGCTCGGTCATGGATCAACCATCCTGCCCGGCGTTACCGTGGGCAATGGTGCCGTGATCGGCGCAGGGGCGGTCGTGAGCAAGGATGTGGCGCCCTATACGATTGTGGGCGGCGTGCCTGCCCGCCTTATCCGCGAGCGCTTCGATGCCGCAACGGGCAATCGCCTCGACCGGCTCGCCTGGTGGGACTGGTCGCATGAGCGGCTGCGTCAGGCGCTCGACGACTTCCGGTCGCTCGATATTGAAGCATTCCTCAGCAAATATGAAACGGCCGCCAATACGGCTGCGATCATGAAAGAGCTTTCCCATGGCGAGTGAAACCGTTCTGAAAAATGCCCGTATCGTGCTTGCGGATGAAATCGTTTCGGGTTCGCTTCTGATCCGTGACGGCAGGATCGCGGCGATTGATCAGGGATATGCCAATGGCGGCGAGGATATGGATGGCGAATTCATCATTCCCGGCCTTATTGAGCTGCATACGGACCAGCTTGAAAGCCATTATGCGCCGCGCCCGAAAGTGCGCTGGAATGTCGATGCGGCAGTGCAGGCGCATGATGCACAGGTCGCTGCTTCCGGCATTACTACCGTGCTCGATGCCATGCGTGTCGGCACCGATTATGACCGCGACTTCATAGGGAAGGACATGCGGCTGCTGGCTGATGCCATCGAAAGCGGTGTTGAGGAAAATCGCCTGCGCGCGGACCATTTTCTGCATCTTCGCTGCGAGGTTTCATCGGCGGATTGTCTTGAAACACTTGAACTGTTTGCCAATGACGACAAGGTAAAACTGATTTCCCTCATGGATCATGCGCCGGGCCAGCGGCAATTCGTTGATCTTGGCACCTATCGCACCTATTACATGCGCAAGATGAAGCTCACTGATGAGGAGTTCCGCGTGCATTGCGAAAAGCGCATGGAGGATTCGGCAAAATATTCGGCCCGCAATCGCCGGGCGATTGCCGATATTGCCGCCGCTCGCGGGATCGTTCTGGCGAGCCATGATGACGCTACAAGCGCGCATGTGGACGAATCGCTGGATCATGGCGTGCGGATTGCCGAATTTCCCACGACGATGGAAGCGGCGGTCGCGTCGAAAGATGCAGGACTGTCCATTCTCATGGGGGCGCCAAACATTGTTCGCGGCGGATCGCATTCAGGCAATATTGCAGCGCGCGACCTGATCGAAAATGACAGCCTCGACATTCTGTCGTCGGATTATATTCCCTTCAGCCTCATTCAGTCGGTATTTGGCCTTGCATCGGGCGAGCAGGCAATAGAATTGCCGAAAGCCATCCGTCTGGTGACGAAGAATCCCGCCGATGCCATGGGTATGGATGATCGGGGCGAAATTGCCATAGGCAAACGTGCCGACCTCGTGCGGGTTCACGAAAAGCGTACTGTCCCGGTGGTTCGTACGGTCTGGCGCGAAGGCGCGCGCGTATTGTGATGGATGGTTTGCATAAATCCGCAGGCTGTTTCGTCGCTGTCGTCGGTCCCAGCGGGGCCGGCAAAGATACGATCATGAATGGCGCGCGGGCGGCGCTGAAAAATGATGCGCGGTTTCATTTCGTGCGCCGTGTGATCACCCGTCCGCAAATGCCGGGGAATGAAGACCATGACAGTCTCGATACGGAGGCGTTTGAGCAGGCGGTTCGTGACGGGGCATTCACGCTCCATTGGCAGGCCCATGGTTTAAGCTATGGCTTGCCCATATCGCTTGACGCGGAAATCGCGCGGGGCAGGGTCGTGATAGCCAATATTTCGCGTCGTGTTCTGGAGGATGTGCGAAGGCTTTATCCTTCGCGCCTGATCCTGGTGATTACGGCGCGACCGGAGGTTCTGGCTGAACGTCTGGCGGCGCGTGGTCGCGAAACGCGCGAAGAAATCGTCCGCAGGCTCGAACGGGAAGTCCATTTTAACGATTCTCACGGCGATGTCGTGACCATCGACAACTCAGGGGCGGCGGAATTATCGATCTCTGCCTTTATCGAGCAGCTAATGAAGCTGGGCGTGCAACAGGAGTAAGTCTTCAGCTGCCCATAAGCGCTTTTATGCCATCGGCAACGAACTGGACCGCCAATGCTGCCAGAATGACGCCAAGCAGCCGTGTGAGAATTGAACGACCGGTTTCTCCCAGAAACCGGTCGACACGTTCGGCCAGAAGCAGCACGAAATAGGTCAATAGCAGGCAGAGAAAAATGACGCCGACCAGCGCCAGTCTTGCAGCGATGCCATGAAAGGCATCCGAAGTCAGCACGATGGCTGAAATCGCACCGGGGCCGGCAATAAGGGGAATTGCAAGAGGGAAGGCGGCGATATTGCGGATGTGATCTTTTGTGATGGCGACTTCGGCGCTCTTTTCCTTGCGCTCCGTGCGCTTTTCGAAAATCATTTCGAAAGCGATCCAGAAAAGGAGCAGCCCGCCCGCAACGCGAAATGCACCGACCGTTATGCCGAACATGCCCAGAATCTGCACGCCTGCAACGGCAAACAGCGTCATGACGATAAATCCGATTATCGATGCCCGCAATGCGACCTGGCTGCGTGACTGGCGATCCATACCCGGCGTAAGGGCCAGAAAAAGCGGAGCGAGCCCAGGCGGATCGATGGTGACGAGCAGGGTCACGAAAGCGCTGAAAATCGTATCGAAGAACCCCATATGATGCTTGCCCCGTTATTGTTATCGCTGAGCGATCAAGCGCGCAGATCATAGCCGATGCCTGGCCTATGGTCGACTTAAAGGATGGATATGGGCAACAAGATTGCGCGATCTTTATGTGAATATCTTTTAAGCTATTGAAATATCAATGTAAATCAACCGCCTGAAATGGCCTTGAAATTGGCATTTTGTGACATTTTCCTCTATAAAGTTACTTTATCGATTCTGTTGAGAAAGATACTGAATAGTGTCAGATCATACACCTCCACCCGGTTCCGATGATATGAACGGCGACCCTAGCGGTCCGAGCGGCATCGAACCCATTTCCATTATCGAGGAGATGCAGCGCTCCTATCTCGATTACGCAATGAGCGTGATCGTGAGCCGTGCATTGCCCGATGTGCGGGACGGCCTCAAGCCCGTGCACCGGCGCATTCTCCACGCCATGAACGAGATGAATCTCGCCTATAATCGCCCCTACCGTAAATCGGCGGGTGTGGTTGGTGAGGTGATGGGTAAATACCATCCGCATGGCGACGCATCGATCTATGATGCGTTGGTGCGTCTGGCGCAGGATTTCTCCATGCGCGACCCGCTGGTGGACGGGCAGGGCAATTTCGGCTCCATTGATGGCGATCCTCCGGCGGCGATGCGCTATACGGAATGCCGTCTGGAAAAACTCACCGAATCCCTTCTGTCCGATCTCGACAAGGATACCGTCGATTTTCAGGACAATTACGATGGCCGTGAACGCGAGCCATCGGTTCTTCCGGCGCGCTTTCCAAATCTGCTGGTCAATGGATCCGGCGGCATCGCGGTCGGTATGGCGACCAACATTCCGCCGCACAATCTGGGTGAGATCATCAATGGCTGCGTTGCGCTGATCGATAATCCGGCCATCGAGCTGGAAGAGATGATGGAGATCATTCCCGGTCCGGATTTTCCAACCGGCGGCATCATTCTGGGCCGCAGCGGCATCAATTCGGCTTACAGCACGGGCCGCGGCTCGGTCATCATGCGCGGGCGTGCGACAATTGAGCCAATGCGCGGTGATCGCGAGGCGATCATCATCACCGAGGTTCCCTATCAGGTGAACAAGGCGACGATGATCGAGAAAATGGCCGAACTGGTGCGCGACAAGCGTATTGAGGGCATTTCCGACCTGCGTGACGAATCCGACCGTGATGGCTATCGCGTCGTGGTCGAACTCAAGCGTGACGCGGTTGCGGACGTGGTGCTCAACCAGCTTTATCGCTATACGCCGCTTCAGACTTCGTTCGGCTGCAATATGGTTGCGCTGAATGGTGGCAAGCCCGAGCAGATGGTGCTGCTCGACATGCTGCGCGCCTTTGTTCACTTCCGCGAAGAAGTGGTGACGCGCCGCACCAAGTTCCTGCTCAACAAGGCGCGTGATCGCGCGCATGTGTTGGTTGGCCTTGCCATTGCCGTTGCGAATATCGATGAGGTGATCGCGCTTATCCGACGGGCACCCGATCCGGCTACCGCACGCGAGCAATTGATGGAACGCCGCTGGCCTGCCGCGGATGTAGCACCGCTCATCCGGCTGATCGATGATCCGCGCCATACGATCAATGCGGACAATACCTACAATCTTTCCGAAGAACAGGCCCGTGCCATTCTGGAACTGCGTCTTCAGCGCCTTACCGCGCTTGGCCGCGACGAAGTGGCGGATGAGCTGAACAAGATCGGCGAGGAAATCCGCGACTATCTGGATATTCTCGGGTCGCGCCTGCGCGTCATGAGCATCGTCAAGGACGAGATGATTGCCGTTCGCGACGAATTCGCCACGCCGCGCCGTACGGAATTCGGCCTTGGCGGCGCGGAAATGGACGACGAAGACCTTATCGCTCGCGAAGACATGGTCGTCACTGTCAGTCATGCCGGTTATATCAAGCGCGTGCCGCTTGCGACCTATCGTGCCCAGCGGCGCGGCGGTAAGGGGCGGTCGGGCATGTCGACAAAGGACGAGGATTTCGTCACCCGCCTGTTCGTTGCCAGCACGCATACGCCGGTTCTGTTCTTCTCCTCGCGCGGTATCGTCTATAAGGAAAAGGTCTGGCGTCTGCCGGTGGGCAACCCGCAGTCGCGCGGCAAGGCGCTCATCAATATGCTGCCTTTGCAGCAGGGCGAACGTATCACCACGATCATGCCCTTGCCGGAGGATGAGGATTCCTGGGCAAATCTCGATGTGATGTTTGCCACGACGCGCGGGACGGTGCGCCGCAACAAGCTTTCCGACTTCGTTCAGGTCAATCGCAACGGCAAGATCGCGATGAAGCTGGAAGACGAGAGTGACGAAATCCTCTCCGTTGAAACCTGTACGGAATTCGATGACGTCCTGCTGACCTGTGCCGGCGGCCAGTGCATCCGTTTCCCTGTCACTGATGTGCGCGTCTTTGCAGGCCGCAATTCGATCGGGGTGCGCGGCATCAATCTGGCGGATGGCGACACAGTCATTTCGATGGCCATTCTCCAGCATGTCGAAGCCGACGCAGCAGAGCGTTCGGCTTATCTCAAGCGCTCTATCGCGGAACGCCGCGCGCAGGGTGCGGACGATGCGGATGATATTGTCGTGGTGGGCGAGGAAGTCGGTGCCGATGCGGAACTGTCCGAAGATCGGTATCAGGAGCTCAAGGCTCGCGAACAAACGGTCCTGACCGTCAGCGAGTTTGGCTATGGCAAGCGTTCCTCATCTTATGAATTCCGCGTTTCCGGTCGCGGAGGCAAGGGTATTCGTGCCACGGATACGTCAAAGACCGATGAAATCGGCAAGCTTGTGGCCTTGTTCCCGGTAGAAGCAAGCGACCAGATTCTGCTTGTTTCCGATGGTGGGCAGCTTATCCGCGTTCCGGTGGGTGGTATCCGCATCGCTGGACGCTCGACCAAGGGCGTCACGATCTTCAACACGGCTGATGGCGAGAAGGTCGTCTCGGTCGAGCGTATTTCCGAAACGGAAAATGATGAAGAAAATGGCGACGAAACCGGGGCTGACAATGCAGCGCAGCCGGGCGAGCCACCTGTCGAGGGCGGAAATTGATCCGGTTATTCTTCTGAAAGCGAGAAAAAAGGCCGATGATAAAATCATCGGCCTTTTTAGTGTGCCAAGACTGGAGGAGTTGGCAAATCTGAAGAAACTTTCAATGCGAGCCCAGATTGCGCATCGAATTGAGGTTGAAAGCTACCGGCCGCACCCGCTGTTTCTTTGCTTCGTTCTCTTCCAGAAGCAGTATGATTGCCGAAGCAGCCATTGCCACCATCATGGATAATGCCAGAAGAAATATCATCATCGCGGTATCCTTTCGACATATATACGCATGAGATGCAAAAAGGTTGCATTGAGCTTGCCCCTATTCTGGTAAACCGGACGTGAACTTTCCCTGCAATCATTGTTCATAGAGCAAACATCTGCTTTCATGGTTTCTGTTTTCTTATTCATCGTGGTTGTTGTTGAAAATCTGATCGGAAAAGGATAGCTGGAAGAAATGACGATCGCGATCTATGCGGGCTCCTTCGACCCGGTAACCAACGGCCATGTGGATGTCTTGAAAGGTGCGCTGCGCCTGGCGGATCAGGTCATCGTTGCAATAGGCGTGCATCCGGGGAAGAAACCGCTCTTCAGCTTCGAGGAACGTGTGGAACTGATTGACGTGTGTTCCAGGGATATTCTGGGTGAGGATGCCAGGCGCGTTTCTGTCGTTTCATTCGACAATCTGGTGATCGACGTTGCGCGCAAGTCGGGTGCGCAATTGATGGTGCGCGGTTTGCGTGACGGCACCGATCTTGATTATGAAATGCAGATGGCAGGCATGAACGGAATAATGGCGCCGGAATTGCAGACGGTATTTCTGCCTGCTGATCCGGCTGTGCGCACGATTACCGCCACATTGGTTCGCCAGATTGCGTCCATGGGCGGAGATATTCGTCCTTTCGTTCCCGCAGCCGTTGCTGCGGCGCTCAAAGCCAAATTCAAATCCTGATTGCAGGGAGTTTTCGATAATGTCATTCATCCGTTCAGCGTTTGCCGCTGCCGCCATTGCCGCATTTACCCTTGGAACTGCGTCTATCGCTTCGGCCGCCGAACCTGAAAATACGGTTATTCTCTCTCTTAAAGATGGCGATGTCGCCATCGAGCTTCGGCCCGACCTTGCACCCAAACATGTGGAGCAGATCAAGAAACTGGTTCGCGATGGCGCTTATGACGGCGTTGCTTTCCACCGCGTTATTCCGGGATTCATGGCGCAGACCGGTGACGTGAAGTTCGGCAATATCGACAAGGGCTATGATGCATCCAGCGTTGGCACCGGCGGTTCGGATTATGGCAATCTTCCGGCCGAATTCTCCAGAGAACCGTTTGTTCGCGGTACGGTGGGCATGGCGCGCGGTCAGAGCCGCGACTCGGCGAATTCACAATTCTTCATCATGTTCGACAATGGTTCCTTCCTGAACGGCAAGTATACGGTGGTTGGCAAGGTTGCCAGTGGCATGGAAGCGGTCGACAAGATCAAGAAGGGCAACGAAGCCGATAATGGCTCGGTTGAGAATCCGGACAAGATCATCAAGGCCACGATCGGGGCCGACAGGAAATAAGTTTGAAAAGGAGAGGCCCACATGGCTTACAAAGACCCTGAAAACACGCTCGTTCTCGAAACCACGAAAGGGAATGTCATTCTTGAACTCTATCCCGATCTGGCGCCCGGCCATGTCGAGCGCATCAAGGAACTGGCGCGTGAAGGCGCCTATGACGGCGTTGTTTTCCATCGCGTGATCGATGGCTTCATGGCGCAGACCGGCGATGTGAAGTTCGGCAAGACGGGCGGTGCGCATTTCAACGGCTCGCGTGCTGGTATGGGCGGCTCGGACAAGCCCGACCTCAAGGCGGAATTCACCAATACCCAGCACAAGCGCGGCACCGCTTCGATGGCGCGTTCGCAAAATCCGAACTCGGCCAATTCGCAGTTTTTCATCTGCTTTGCCGATGCGCCATGGCTCGACCGCCAGTACACGGTCTGGGGACAGGTGATCGAAGGCATGGACAATGTGGACAAGATCAAGCGCGGCGAGCCGGTTGCCGATCCCGATGTGATCGTGAGCGCGCGGATCGCTGCCGATATTTAATCCCTATTCCAACGAGAAATTGCGGCTCCGGTCTTGCCGGGGCCGCAATCATGCAAAGGTGAAACATGCGTGTCGACCTGTTCGATTTCGACCTGCCGGAAGAGCGTATAGCTCTGCGTCCGGTGGAGCCGCGCGATCATGCAAGATTGCTTCGCATTCGTTCCGGTCAGCCGTTTGAAGATCGACAGGTATATGAGCTTCCCGATCTGTTGCAGCCGGGTGATGCGCTTGTTTTCAATGATACCAAGGTGATACCGGCACAGCTTGAAGGCCTGCGCGAACGTGAAGGGGCGATAGCGCAGATAGGTGCGACCCTGCATATGCGCATGGGCCCTAACCGGTGGAAAGCTTTTTTGCGACCCGGCAAGCGGGTCAAGGAAGGGGATCGCATCCGCTTCGGCCATTCCGGTTCAAGCTGTTTTCTGGGAACACTCGACGCGACGGTCGAAGAGAAAGGCGAGGCGGGCGAGGCGCTTCTGGTGTTCGACCTGTCCGGCGCGATCCTTGATGAAGCCATTGCTGCGGTCGGCCATATTCCGCTGCCGCCCTATATCGCCTCAAAGCGCGCCGAAGATGAACGCGACCGTAAGGATTACCAGACGGTTTTTGCCCGCGAAGAGGGCGCAGTTGCAGCGCCAACGGCGGGGCTGCATTTCACATCCGAACTCCTTGAAAAGATCAAAAAGCGCGGAATTGAAGAGCATTTCGTGACCCTGCATGTGGGTGCAGGCACATTTCTGCCGGTGAAAGCCGACGATACGGGTGACCATAAGATGCATTCGGAAATCGGCCATGTTTCGCAAAGAACCGCCGATGCGCTCAATGCCGTGCATGAACGCGGCGGGCGCATTGTCTGCGTCGGCACGACGTCGTTACGGTTGATCGAAAGTGCAACCGGCGAAGATGGCATTGTCCGTCCATGGTCGGGCGCGACCGATATTTTCATTACCCCCGGCTATCGCTTTCGTGCGGTCGATCTTCTGATGACCAATTTCCATCTGCCGCGTTCGACGCTATTCATGCTCGTTTCGGCCTTTAGCGGGCTTGATACGATGCGCGAAGCCTATAAGCACGCGATCAGCAGCAATTATCGTTTCTATTCCTATGGTGATGCGAGCCTGCTTGAACGTGCATGAAGCGGTTTCATCCCAGCAGATTTCCAGAGAGAACAGCATGAGCAGCGAGAAATTCGAGTTTCAGGTATTGGCGCGCGACGGTGCCGCGCGCCAGGGTGAAATTTCCATGCCGCGCGGCGTGGTGCGTACGCCTGCCTTTATGCCTGTCGGAACCGCCGGAACCGTAAAAGCCATGTATATGGATCAGGTGAAGGAACTGGGAGCGGATATTATCCTGGGCAATACCTATCATCTCATGCTGCGCCCCGGCGCGGAACGTGTGGCGCGTCTTGGCGGTTTGCATGAATTTGGCGGCTGGAAAGGCCCGATTTTGACCGATTCCGGCGGATTTCAGGTCATGTCGCTGGCGCAATTGCGCAAGCTGAATGAAAATGGCGTGACGTTCCAGTCGCATATTGACGGCAAGCCCTATGAAATGACGCCCGAGCGCTCGATTGAAATTCAGGGATTGCTCGACTCGGATATTCAGATGCAGCTTGATGAGTGCGTGGCGCTGCCATCGCCGGAAGCCAATACCGAACGGGCGATGGAGCTTTCCTTACGCTGGGCGGAGCGCTGCAAGATTGCTTTTGGTGACCAGCCGGGCAAAGCCATGTTCGGCATCGTGCAGGGGGGCGACAATGCCCGGCTGCGCGAACGTTCGGCACAGGCGCTGAAAGCGATGGATCTTAAAGGCTATTCAGTGGGTGGACTTGCCGTAGGCGAGCCGCAGCAGGTCATGCTGGATATGCTTGAAGTGGTATGCCCGATCCTGCCAGCCGAAAAGCCGCGCTATCTGATGGGGGTCGGCACGCCCGACGATATTCTCAAATCGGTGGCGCGCGGCATTGATATGTTTGACTGCGTTATGCCCACCCGCGCCGGACGGCACGGTCTCGCCTTTACCCGTTTTGGCAAGGTCAATCTGCGCAATGCGCGCCATGCGGAAGATCCGCGCCCGCTCGATCCGGAATCCGATTGCCCCGCAGCGCGCGATTACAGCCGCGCCTATCTGCATCATCTGGTGAAATCGGGGGAAACGCTCGCTTCAATGCTGCTCACCTGGAATAATCTAGCCTATTACCAATACCTGATGAAAGGCATTCGAGCGGCAATTGCACAGGGTGATTTTGCCGGTTTTTCCGCAGAAACCTCGGCGCGTTGGGCGCGCGGAGATATGCCAGCCCTTTGACAAGGTTTTGTTTTTACGCATGCCGTTATCCCGAAACCGGTTCCCACTTGCGGGCGACATGCGTTAACCCGCTTCCAGTATCTTCTCCAACCGGCAGATCACAGAGCGACATTCTTCTTCGGAGAGCACTTCGCAGTCGAGAAGCTTGCTGCATTCAAGCCCGGTGAGGGCAAGATAGGTAAAAAGAACAACGTCGGTGTCGGTTGCATCGTCAAGCATGCGGTCAAGCAGCGCGCGCCGATAGTGACGCACGGGGATCATGAAATCCGGATTTTCCATGAGAGCGGCAAGCACGCCGCAGCCGGGTGGCGCATCGTCAGCCTGAAGACGATAGACATCGACAAATGCCCGCGCGGCGCGGTTTTTGTCGCCTTGCTGAAGCTTCTGCTGCTGGTCCACCGCCTTTTCATGATCTTTCATATATTCCTCGACCACGGCTTCGAGAAGCCGGGCCTTGGTGGGGAACGAATAAAGCAGTCCTCCTTTTGACAGGCCGGCGCGAGCGGCTACCGCATCAAGCGATAAATGGGCGGGGCCGACCTCATGGGCCAGTTCCACTGCTGCTCGTACGATGCGATCGCGTGACGATAGCTTGGTTCGGGTTAGCAATTTCGATCAATCCTGACAGTTCGATAGTTGACATTACCGTCCGGACGGTACAGTTTTTTGCCTCCCTCGTTCAAGTAAATTACGTGCGAGCGCGGCGACCGAAGCTGGAAGACATGCCCCAGCGCCGCCTCTGAAATGGACCCGCAATGATAAAACGCCTTATTCTGGCAATAGTTTTCCTGGTGATCGTCGTTGGCGGTCTGGTCGGGTTCAATCTTTATCGCACGCAGGCGATCAAGGACTTTTTCGCCAATATGCAGCAGCCTGCAAAGACTGTTTCCACGGTAACACTGGAGCCGGGTGTCTGGACGCCGGGTATTGAAGCCATCGGAACGGCAAATGCGCGCAATGGTGTTGACCTTACGGTGCAGGTCAGCGGCATCGTGGAGAATATTGGGTTCAAAGCGAATCAGAAAGTCGAGCAGGGCGATGTTCTTCTCAAGCTTGATGACAGTATAGAAAAGGCCGATCTCGTCGCTGCGGAGGCGGAAGCCGTTCTTGCGGACCAAAATCTCAAGCGCGCCGATACATTGCGAGCCCGCGGAGTGGGGGCCGTGTCGGATGTCGATACGACCGCCGCGGCTGCGAGCGCCAAAAAGGCGATGGTCGCCAAGCTTAAGGCAGTGCTGGAACAAAAGACTGTAACTGCCCCGTTTTCGGGCACTATCGGTATCGCAAAAGTCGATTTAGGCCAGTATCTCACACCCGGAACCGTGATTGCGACGCTTCAGGAAACCGACACCATGCGCATCGATTTTACAGTGCCTGAACAGTCGCTTTCCGATCTGAAGCTTGGCCAGCCCGTGCTTGCAGGTCCAAGCTCGACGTCCCTTGATAACAGAGGTGAGATCGTCGGCATTGATCCAAAAATCGACCCGTCGACACGCATGGTTTCGGTTCGTGCGGAAGTGGAAAATTCCAAAGCCCACCTGACTCCCGGCCAGTTCGTGCAAGTGCGCGTCGAGTTGCCCAAAGAAGATAATGTACTGACCCTGCCGCAAACCGCGATCGTGACGAGCCTTTATGGTGATTACGTCTATGCCGTACGGCCCCAGCAGCCAAAAGAAGGGGAGCAGGCCGCAGCGGATCAAGAGAAAAAGCAGGTCGCGCAACAGGTGTTTGTCAAGATAGGCCGACGGCTTGGCGACGTTGCGGAGATCACCGAAGGTCTTAAAGAAGGCGACATCGTCATTACCGCCGGCCAGAACCGGCTGGCTTCAGGGGTAGAAGTCAAAATCGACAATACGATCAACCCGACCCCAACGGTTGCCAAGCAATAGGCGTATGCGATGAGTTTTTCCGATATTTTCATCCGACGACCAGTGCTTGCCACCGTGGTCGCGCTCATGATCATCCTGCTCGGCCTACAGGGCATTGCGCAGCTTTCGGTGCGTGAATATCCCAAGGTCGATGAAACGGTCATTACGATTTCCACGACTTATGCGGGTGCCAGCGCTGATCTTATTCAGGGTTTTATTACCGCGCCGATAGCAGAATCTGTCGCGACGACCGAAAATATCGACTACGTGACGTCATCGAGCCGCCCATCCATGAGCGTGGTGACGGTGCAGATGAAGCTGGGCGCCAACCCGGATGCGGCGCTTACGGAAGTGATTGCCAAGGTCAATCAGGTTCGCGGCAAGCTGCCAACGGAATCGGAGGATCCGGTAATCGTCAAGGGTACGGGGCAGAGTTTTGCCACAATGTATCTGGCCGCCCAGAACCCGAATATGACGAGCGAACAGATCACCGAATATCTCACGCGGGTCATTCAGCCGCGCATGTCGACCATTCAGGGGGTCGCCAAAGCGGAAATTCTGGGTGGGCAGGTCTATTCCATGCGTGTCTGGCTTGATCCTATTCAACTTGCCGCGCGCGAAATTACGGCGGGGGAAGTTCTTGCCGCGATCAAGGCATCGAACTTTCTCTCTGCCCCCGGCAAGACGAAGAACGAATATGTCGCGTCGTCGATTACGCTGGAATCAACCTTGCAGACGCCGGAAGCCTTTGGCGCCATGCCGATCAAGTCGGCGGGTGACGAGATCGTGCGCCTGCGCGATGTGGCAAGGGTGGAACTGGCTGCGGAAAGCACGGATACCATCGTTTCATTCAATGGTACGGCTGGCACATTCCTCGGCGTCTTCCCGACACCGGCGGCTAATCCGATCGATATGGCGACGGCTGTGCGCAAAGAATTGCCATCGATCCAGGCTTCGTTGCCGGAAGGCATGAGCATTGTATTGGTCTATGATGCGACCGAACAGATCAGCTCCTCAATCAGGGAAGTGTTTTCGACCATTGCCGAAGCCGTGGCCATCGTCATTCTGGTCATCATCATCTTTCTTGGGTCGTTCCGGGCCGTTCTGATCCCGATCGTTACGATTCCGATTTCGCTGATCGGCGTTTGCTTCTTCCTTTATGTGCTTGGTTTTTCAATCAATCTCCTTTCGCTTCTCGCGATGGTTCTGTCGATCGGCCTGGTGGTCGATGACGCCATCGTGGTGCTGGAGAATGTCCACCGCCATATTGAGGAAGGGCTGCGTCCGATGGATGCCGCCTTCAAGGGAATGAAGGAAATCACCGGCTCGATTGTCGCCATGACGATCACCCTTGCAGCCGTGTTCGCTCCTCTGGGCTTTACCGGCGGGCTGACGGGAGCGCTGTTTCGTGAATTTGCCTTCACGCTGGCGGGTGCGGTCATCATTTCCGGCGTTGCGGCGCTGACCGTCTCGCCCATGATGTGCGCGCGCATGCTCAAGCAGGGGGATACGTCACGGTTTCAGACTTTTGTCGACAACACATTCACAAAGGTCGAAAAATGGTATCATCGTCGCGTTTCGAATTCTCTGAATTACCGGCCGATCACCTTAATGATCGTCGCAGCACTGGTGGCGCTGACGGGCTTCCTGTTCGTCAATACATCCACCGAGCTTGCTCCGGAAGAGGATGTCGGAGCGCTGTTTTCGCTCTTTAACGCGCCCCAATACGCAACATCGGCCTATACCAATCTTTATGCCGAGCAAATCGACGAAGCGACCAAGGATCTGCCCGAACTGAAAACCCGCTTCCAGATCGTCGGCATGGATGGCGGCACCAATTCCGGCATCGCGCTTTGGGTGCTCGCCGACTGGGGGGATCGCACGCGCTCACAAAAGCAGATTCAGGAAGACCTGACGGCTCGCCTGGACAAGCTGGCCGGTGTCGAGGCCTTCATTTTCGCGCCACCTTCTTTGCCCGGTACGGGCGGAGGCTTGCCGATCTCCATTGCCCTTCAGTCTACCGGGTCGGCGGATCAGGTCTTTGAGCTTGCGGAGGAAGTCAAGAACGAAGCGCAGGCGACCGGTCAGTTTATCGTCGTGCAGAACTCGCTTTCCTTCAATGCACCGCAAACGACAATCACCATCGATCGTGATCGCGCCGCCGCGCTTGGCATTCAGATAAGTGAAATCGGCACAACTCTCGGCCTACTGACCGGCGGTGCATCGATTGCAAAATTTGATCGCGACTCCAACAGTTACGACATCATCACGCAGGTGCCGGATAACTATCGGGCCAATCCGGAAAACCTTGGCGATTTTTATGTTCGCAGCGTCTCCGGCGCGATGGTGCCTTTGTCCGCAGTCATCAAAATCAACCAAAATGCATCGCCCGCCGCTATCGAGCAGTTCAATCAGCTGAATTCCGCAACGATTTCAGCGCTGCCAATGCCCAGCGTGACCACCGGCCAGGGGCTTCAGACGCTGGTTGATCTGGCAAGGCAGAAAATGCCGGAAGGCTTTTTCCTCGATTATTCCGGCCAGTCGCGCCTTGAGGTCGAACAGGGTAACACCATCATGATCGCCTTCGGCCTTGCGGTCATCGTGATCTATCTGGTGCTGGCGGCCCAGTTTGAAAGCTTCCGTGATCCGTTTATCATCATGATGTCGGTGCCGCTTTCGATGTTCGGGGCTATTGTTCCGCTCAATCTGGGCCTTGGCACGCTCAACATCTATACGCAGGTCGGCCTGATCACCCTTGTGGGCTTGATTACCAAGCACGGCATTCTGATGGTGGAATTCGCCAATCAGCAACGCCGCCTGCACGGGCACAGCCGCCGCGAAGCGATCATCATTGCCGCTGAAACCCGCCTTCGCCCGATTCTGATGACCACGGCGGCTATGGCGCTCGGTGTTGTTCCGCTGATTACCGCAAGCGGCGCGGGTGCTGCTGCACGTTATTCGATGGGTCTTGTAATCTTCACCGGCATCACGATCGGCACCGTCTTCACCCTGTTTGTGGTGCCGATGTTCTACACTTTCATTGCAAAGAAGGACGTCGAGGGCGAATTTCTACCTGCGCAGGAAGGCGGGATCGAGCCGGAGCCTGCACCGCATCACTGAAACTTGCATTGAGTTGGCAATAGAAGGCGATCTAGAAATAGGTCGCCTTTTTCTGGCTGATGTTGCAACCTCAAGTTTTCAACCCATATGAGCAGGCATGATACCTTTATCCGTTCTCGATCTTTCGCCCGTTGCTGAAGGCAGCGATGCTGGTCAATCATTACGCAATACGCTGGAACTTGCGCAGCAGGCAGAACGCCTCGGCTTCAATCGCTACTGGCTGGCCGAGCATCACAATATGCCGGGCATTGCCAGCGCTGCCACGGCGGTGGTGATTGGCCATGTTGCAGCGGGCACATCGACTATTCGTGTCGGGGCCGGGGGCATCATGTTGCCCAACCATGCGCCTCTTGTGGTGGCGGAACAGTTCGGCACGCTTGAATCGCTCTTTCCGGGCCGCATCGATCTGGGGCTTGGACGCGCGCCGGGGACCGATCCGGTTACTGCGCATGCGCTGCGGCGCACGCTCGACAGCGATCCGAATGCATTTCCGCAGGATGTGGTGGAACTGACCAATTACTTTGCCCCTGTTGAGCCGGGGCAGCGGGTGCAGGCCGTGCCGGGAGCAGGGCTGAATGTGCCAATCTGGATATTGGGATCAAGCCTGTTTGGCGCGCAGCTTGCCGCTATTCTGGGAAGGCCCTACGCTTTTGCATCTCATTTTGCACCGGCGGAAATGGAGCGCGCGGTCGCGCTTTATCGCGAGCGCTTCGAGCCATCGCAGTTCCTCGATAAGCCCCATGTCATGCTTGGACTGAATGTGATTGCTGCCGAGACGGATGAAGAGGCCAATTATCTGTTTACGTCGCAGATGCAGTCTTTCGTCAATCTGCGCACGGGCCGGCCGGGCAAGCTTCCCCCGCCCGTCGAAGGTTATGGAGAGCAGCTCGATGCTTCGGCACAGGCGCTCATTCGCCAGATGCTCTCCTGCCGTGTGGTCGGCGGTCCCGAAACCGTCGCAAAAGGCATCAGCGAATTTGCGGAGCGGACCGGCGCTGATGAACTGATGATCACCGGCATGATCCATGACCATCAAAAGCGTTTGCGTTCTTATGAAATTGTCAGCAACTCGATTGCATGAGGATCGAATTCGCGGCTGACTTCGCCCAGAAGCCAGTCGCGAAAAGCTGTAATTGCAGGCGCATTCGCGCGCACTTTCGGCGCTGCAAAATAATAACTGTCCCGGCTTTTTATCTTATGCGGGCAGGCGATGACGAGCTGGCGGCTCTCTATTTCCGCACCGATCAAAAATAGCGGCATGAGCGCAACGCCAAGCCCCGCAATGCAGGCCTGGGAAACATTGGAAAACTGCTCGAAACGCATGCCGCCGGGAACAGGTGCGGTAATGCCGAGGCTTTTGAACCAATGATTCCACGCATCGGGGCGCGATGCCATGTTGAAAAGCGGCAGGCGCAATAAATCCCCTGCCTCACCGATGGGATGTTCTTGCAGGAATTTCGGGCTGCATACCGGTGCAACGATTTCTTCCAGTAGAAATGTACAATCCGCATTGGGCCAGTCGGGCTGGCCGATATAAATTGCCGCATCAAGCCCTTCGCGCTCAAAATCAAACTG
Source organism: Falsochrobactrum shanghaiense (assembly GCF_003149535.1). Classification (GTDB taxonomy): domain Bacteria; phylum Pseudomonadota; class Alphaproteobacteria; order Rhizobiales; family Rhizobiaceae; genus Brucella; species Brucella shanghaiense. Next base: position 240,866 of record NZ_QGDB01000003.1, read on the forward strand.
CCCGATGCGGGTTGCGAAGTTCAGGATAATATCGGGATATTGCGCCACAAAACGCGGAATACGCGGAATGAGCCACCGTGTGCCGAAGGTCGGCAGAAAGGCCAGATTGAGCGTCGTGCGATGCATCTGCGACATGACCTGAAGTGACGCTGCACGAATGGACGCCAGCGCCGGTCCAACAATATCGAGATAGGTTCGGCCTGCCTGCGACAGAACCACATGCCGGCTGCTGCGATCAAAAAGAAGGGCGCCAAGCTGTTCTTCCAGCGCAGCGATCTGTCGGCTCACCGCCCCTTGCGTCAGAGATAATTCATCGGCAGCAGCAGAAAAACTCTCATGCCGCGCCACGGCGTCAAATGCCGCCAGTGCATTGGTCGAAGGAAGCAATCGTCTGGATAATGAGTTCATTATTCTATTACTAAACGGAATAGATGAATGAGTAAACGTCGATTGCATGCTTTTTCGCGCCGCGCCATATTCGGTCAACCGAATTTGAGGAGACTGGGAATGTCACGAGCGGCTTTTAACTGGGAAGATCCATTTCTGCTTGATGAGCAATTGACCGAAGATGAACGCATGATCCGTGATTCTGCGCGTGCCTTTGCAAGCGATGTTCTGGCTCCACGCGTCGAGAAAGCCTATCTGGACGAGACAACCGACCCGGAACTGTTCCGGCTGATGGGGCAGGCGGGTCTGCTGGGTGTCACGCTGCCGGAGGAATATGGCGCGGCCAATGCTGGTTATGTTTCTTATGGCCTTGTGGCGCGCGAAGTCGAGCGGGTCGATTCGGGCTATCGCTCGATGATGAGCGTGCAATCGTCGCTCGTCATGTATCCCATCTATGCCTATGGCTCGGATGAGCAGCGCAAGAAATATTTGCCGGGTCTGGTGTCGGGCGAATTGATCGGCTGTTTCGGACTCACGGAGCCGGATGCCGGTTCCGATCCCGCCGGCATGAAAACCCGCGCCGAAAAGATCGATGGCGGGTATCGCTTGTCCGGCTCCAAAATGTGGATTTCCAATTCGCCCATCGCGGATGTTTTTGTCGTTTGGGCAAAATCCGCAGCGCATGACAATGCTATTCGCGGTTTCATCCTTGAGAAAGGCATGAAGGGACTGTCCGCGCCAAAAATTGGCGGCAAGCTATCACTGCGCGCATCCATTACCGGCGAAGTCGTCATGGATGGTGTCGAAGTTTCAGAAGATGCGCTTCTGCCCAATGTTTCCGGTCTCAAGGGACCATTCGGCTGTCTCAACCGCGCCCGCTATGGTATTTCCTGGGGCGTGCTGGGAGCGGCTGAAGATTGCTGGGCGCGCGCGCGTCAATATGGGCTGGATCGAAAGCAGTTCAACAAGCCGCTTGCCGGAACCCAGCTTTATCAGAAGAAGCTTGCCGACATGCAGACGGAAATCGCGCTCGGCCTTCAGGCAAGCCTGCGTGTTGGACGGCTGTTCGACGAAGGAAAAATGGCGCCGGAGATGATTTCAATCGTCAAGCGCAACAATTGCGGCAAGGCGCTCGATATTGCGCGGCAGGCACGCGACATGCATGGCGGAAACGGCATTCAGATCGAATATCACGTCATGCGTCATGCGCAGAATCTTGAAACGGTGAACACTTATGAAGGAACACACGATGTCCATGCGCTGATTCTCGGTCGCGCGCAGACCGGCATTCAGGCTTTCTTCTAAGTATATTCTCACGCCGTCATTGTGGCCCGTTCGCTTTTGCGGGCGGGCTTTTTCATAGAAAGTTTTACCATGCAGGATACACCGCTCGCGGGCCTTAAAGTCATAGAACTGGCCCGAATCCTGGCGGGCCCGTGGGTCGGGCAAACCTTGTCCGATCTTGGGGCAGACGTCATTAAGGTGGAAAGCCCGGAAGGGGACGACACCCGTCAATGGGGACCGCCATTCCTTGACGTCGAAGGCGAGAAGTCCGCTGCCTATTTTCATGCATGCAACCGGGGCAAGCGCTCGGTGAGGGCCGATTTTCGCACGGATGAGGGGCGGGCACTGGTGCGGCAACTCATTGCAGATGCCGACGTCGTTATCGAGAATTTCAAATATGGTGGCCTTGATAAATACCGGCTCGACTATGAAAGCCTGAAGGCTGTCAATCCACGACTGATTTACTGTTCCATTACCGGGTTCGGCCATAGCGGCCCTTATGCCGAGCGCGCAGGCTATGATTTCATGATCCAGGGCATGGGCGGCATCATGGATCTGACCGGAGAACCGGATCGCGAACCGCAGAAGATCGGCGTGGCCTTTGCTGATATATTCACCGGTCTTTATAGCGTAATCGGCATTCAATCGGCCCTGATCATGCGCGAGCGAACCGGCAAGGGGCAGCATATCGATATGGCGCTGTTTGATTGCATGTCGGCGGTTCTTGCCAATCAGGCGATGAACTATCTTGCCTCAGGCGTTACGCCCAAGCGCATGGGCAATGCCCATCCCAACATAGCGCCCTACCAGACATTGCCGGTCGCTGACGGTTATTTCATCATTGCATGCGGCAATGACGGCCAGTTTGCAAAACTGGCAACATTGCTGGGCGTTGACGCATTGGCTCAGGATGAGCGTTTCGTGACCAATGCGGCGCGTGTCGCCAATCGTTCGGCCTTATCAGCATTGCTGGAGGAGAAAACGCGCCAGTGGCGACGGGATGACCTGTTGGCTGAACTGGCAAGAATTGGCGTCCCGGCCGGTCCGATCAACACTGTAGCCGATGTTTTTGCCGATCCGCAATTTATCGCCCGCGGTATGAAGATCGATCCGCAGGGTATTCCGGGGCTGCGCACGCCAATCCGATTCTCGGATGCGGAACTCAAGCTTGAAAAGCGCTCGCCAAAACTGGGCGAGGACGAAGAAGCTATCCTTGCAGAACTGAAGCATAAATAAGGGATAGCCAAACGCGCTCTTATGGGTAGGGGCGCGTTTAAACATCTTATATGCGGTAGATTGTTGCGAAAGCTTTGCCCGTCACAGGCAGAGTTTTATGCGCCCGTAATTGCAAGCCGAGGGTGGCATTTAAAATATGTATATATGCTTGTTTTATCAGGGAAACACTCTCTGAGAGTGGTAAATGGTGCGGTCGAGAAGACTCGAACTTCCACGGGTTGCCCCACAGCGACCTCAACGCTGCGCGTCTACCAATTCCGCCACGACCGCCCGTGGTAGGAGCCGAACACCGTCGGCGAGGGGCATGTAGCAAATCGATTAGGGGTGCACAAGCCCCTTCTGCATCTTCAGTCGATCTTTTTGCATGGGAATAGGAAAAAGATATTCCCGGATCATGAAAGCCGTCGAAAGAAGCCCGGATTTGCGGGGTTTTTCAAAGAGTTCGTTCGAAACAGAAAATATATAAAATCTTTTACAGGCAAGCAGAAATTCTGCATAAACGCCCTTCCGTGCCGGTCCCGGCCAGAATCATTTCCATATGAGGCCGCTATCAGCGAACGATTCCCTGAAGGCGCTTTATATCTTCGAGCCGTTTAACCGTTTCGCTATAACCCATATCGATTGCTTCCGATGCGCGATGAAAATCCGCAAGCCCGATGTGGCCGACATTTGGCATGAGCGATACGTCAGGCGGATCTCCGGCCATGCGCGCCCGTGAAATACGGTCCTGAATGATGTTGAAAGCTTCCATCATCACACTGGTGATGCCCAACCGGCTTTCCTTTTCACTGCGAAGACTGCCGGGAAAAGAGTCCTGCTGCGACTGTGCGTGCTTGATGACCGCCGCGCGCCCGAATTGATCATAATGAAGATTGACCGCAAGAACGAGGCGCTGCTCATAGGCGCGGCAGACGGAGACGGGAACCGGATTGACCAGCGCTCCATCCACCAGAATACGCCCCTGCCAGCGCACGGGTGCGAATACGCCGGGCAGAGCGTAAGACGCACGCATGGATTCCACCAAAGGGCCGGTGGAGAGCCATATTTCATGTCCGGTGTGCAATTCCGTGCATACCGCTACAAAGGGTCTGGAAAGGTCCTCTATGGAGACCCCATCGAGATGTTCGCGCATGCGGCTGTCGAGCTTCATGCCGCCAAAAAGGCCGCTGCCACGAAAGGTTATATCGAGCAGATTGAACATGCGCCGCCGCGTCAGGCTGCGGGCAAATTCTTCCAGTTCGTCGAGTTTGCCGGCGAGATAGCAACCGCCTACCAGCGCGCCGATGGATGTGCCTGCGATCATGGCAATCTCGATGCCTGCTTCATCAAGCGCACGAAGCACACCAATATGCGCCCAGCCGCGTGCAGCGCCACCACCAAGCGCGAGCGCGATTTTTTGCGGTGCCTGCTCAGCCTGTGGCAGTTCGATATTTTCTTCTTCAGGCGTATCGGCTGTTGTCGCTACAGCCTTTCGCCGCGCTCCCCATGCAAGCATCGCTAATGACCACCTCTTTGTCTTTTTAATTTAACAAAGCATGGTATCCAAACAATAAATGCTGCAAATTGATGGCGTGTACCTGATTACGTTCCCAGACAGGGGTAAAATCAGGGCATATGATCGCAAGAGGGTTCAAGTCGTATATTGGCAGCTCCCTCATCGGTCACGACCTGCCGATAAAAGCACGAACGCCGGCCAGTATGGCAGGTGGGGCCATCGCCTGCGACGCGCACCTTGAGCCACAGAGCGTCCTGATCGCAATCGATGCGCAATTCGACCACGCTTTGCAGATTGCCGGACGTTTCGCCCTTTTTCCAGAGCGTGTTGCGCGAGCGCGACCAGTAATGAGCGATGCCGGTTTCCAGCGTCAGACGCAAGGCTTCCTCGTTCATATGGGCGACCATCAGCAATTCGCCATCGCGCGCATCGGTCACCACGGCGGTTATCAGGCCGGAAGCATCGAAGCGCGGCATAAAGACCGCGCCTTCTTCGGTCGCTTTCTTATCGGAAAGCGGGGAGGGGAAAATAGACATGGTCGCCCTATTGACGAATAAGGTTCATGAAACGCACCTGCTGATCGACTTCTTCCTTGAAAGCGCCGGTGAAGGTGGTCGTAATCGTGCTGGAACCCTGTTTGCGAATACCGCGCATGGCCATGCACATATGTTCGGCATCTATCATGACAGCAACGCCGCGCGGCTTGAGAATGCGCTGAATGCTGCCTGCGATCTGCGCGGTGATGCTTTCCTGCGTTTGCAGGCGGCGGGCAAATATATCGACCACGCGCGCAATCTTGGACAGGCCAAGAACCTTGCCGTCGGGAAGATAGGCGACATGGGCTTTTCCGATAATCGGGACCATATGGTGTTCGCAATGGGAAAAGAAGGAAATGTCCTTCACCAGAACAGTATCGTCATAGCCGGATACTTCCTCGAAGGTCGTGCCGAGCACATCTTCGGGGCTTTGATCATAACCGCCGAACAATTCGCTATAGGATTTCACGACCCGTTTGGGGGTTTCCAAAAGCCCTTCGCGCGTGGGATCTTCACCTGCCCACAGAAGAAGAGTGCGCACGGCAGCTTCGGCTTCGGCTTGCGTGGGCTTGTGCATTTTTACGAGCACGTTGGATTCGTCATCTTTTTTGAGGATACGAGCGTCCATCAGTATTCTCCAGTAGTCTCCTTCGCAGAGGAGACGAGTTAAACGGACAATACAACGATACGCTTTTGCGAGCGGGCGATGTATTGATCCGGCACCATCAGGCTGCCGGATGGATATTCGTGCGGCTGCCCGTCACCATGTGATAATCTGTCCATGGCGCAGTCGCGACTTGCCTATTATATAGACATGAAAATGCAACTTCAAACCATGGCTGGCTGACATTTTTTTGTTTTTGCCCCGCCGGGCGGAAGGTTCGTCTAAATGATCGACGATGTTTACAATAAACGTATCCTTGAGTTCGCCGGTAATATCGAGCGGCTCGGACGGCTTGAGAATGCGGATGCGGTGGCAACGGTTCATTCAAAACTGTGTGGTTCGACCGTCACCGTCTATCTTGGAATGACGGATGGTATCGTCACCGATTTTGCTCACGAAGTGAAAGCCTGTGCGCTGGGGCAGGCGTCTTCTTCGGTCATGGCGCGTAATGTCATTGGCACTTCGGCTGAAGAACTCAAGGCCGTCCGCGATACGATGTATCGAATGCTCAAGGAAAATGGCCCCGCTCCGCAGGGCCGTTTTGAGGATCTGAAATATTTTGAACCAGTGCGTGAATATAAGGCCCGCCATGCCTCCACGCTGCTGACATTCGATGCCGTCGCCGATTGCATTCGCCAGATCGAGGAAAAGGCGAAGGCTGCGTGATATGTGCTCTTGTGGTCGAAACCATACGGAAACTGCACCAAACCACGTCAGGCGGGAGACGCGCAATTTCACCGATCCATGGCGCAAAACGCCGGGAAGACTGTTTGGAACCGTGCTGATACGCATTTATCAGTTGACGCTTTCGTCTTTTATCGGCAATTCCTGCCGCCATATGCCGACCTGTTCGGAATATGCCTATGAAGCGATTGCGCGTCATGGCTTTTGGAACGGCGGCTGGCTCGGACTCTTCCGCGTCGTACGCTGCGGCCCTTTCGGAACGCATGGTTTCGATCCGGTGCCGCAAATGCTTTCCGCACGCCAGCACTGGTATATGCCGTGGCGGTTCTGGCGGCGCGAAAAGAGTTGAATTCTCGCCCCTTATGGGCGAAAGCACATCCTGTTATGTAACTAAACGCTTATTTACATAACAATTCGAAAAACCACCCGCAATCGTTGGCGGGACTGGATAAGGAAGAACATAAATGTCGAATAATGTTTCCCTGCAATTTCCTGACGGCTCACAGCGCGAATATGACGCCGCAATGACCGGTGCCGAGCTTGCGGAATCAATCTCGAAATCGCTGGCGAAAAAGGCAGTCGCCTATGCAGTCGATGGCACCGTGCGCGATCTTTCCGACCCGCTGGGCAATTCCGGCAAGGTGGAAATCCTGACCCGCGAAGACCCGCGTGCACTGGAACTCATCCGCCACGATACAGCCCATGTGCTGGCCGAGGCCGTGCAGGAGCTTTTTCCCGGAACGCAGGTGACGATCGGACCGGTCATCGAAAACGGGTTCTATTATGATTTTGCCCGCAACGAACCGTTCACGCTCGATGATCTGCCGGTGATCGAAAAGAAGATGCGCGAAATCATTGCGCGCAACAAGCCGTTCACCAAACAGGTCTGGTCACGCGAAAAGGCAAAACAGGTATTTGCCGACAAGGGCGAAAGCTACAAGGTCGAACTGGTGGATGCGATCCCGGAAGGTCAGGACCTCAAGATTTACAATCAGGGCGAGTGGTTCGATCTTTGCCGCGGGCCGCATATGGCTTCCACCGGCCAGATTGGAAATTCCTTCAAGCTGATGAAGGTCGCGGGCGCCTACTGGCGCGGGGACGCCAATAATCCGATGCTGACGCGCATCTATGGCACGGCCTTTGCCAATGACAATGATCTTCAAGCCTATCTGCATATGCTTGAAGAAGCCGAAAAGCGCGACCATCGCCGCCTTGGCCGCGAGATGGACCTGTTCCATTTTCAGGAAGAAGGTCCGGGCGTTGTCTTCTGGCACGCCAAAGGCTGGAAAATGTTCCAGACGCTGGTGAGCTATATGCGCCGTCGTCTCGACAATCATGGCTATCAGGAAGTCAATGCGCCGCAGGTGCTCGACAAATCGCTGTGGGAAACCTCCGGGCACTGGGGCTGGTATCGCGACAATATGTTCAAGGTGACGGTCGCTTCGGACGAAACCGATGATGACCGCGTCTTTGCGTTGAAGCCGATGAATTGTCCCGGCCATGTGATGATTTTCAAGCACGGCCTCAAATCCTATCGCGACCTGCCGATCAAGCTGGCGGAATTTGGCAACGTGCATCGCTATGAGCCGTCCGGCGCGCTGCATGGTCTGATGCGCGTGCGCGGCTTCACGCAGGATGACGCGCATATTTTCTGCACCGAAGATCAGATGGCTGCGGAATGCCTGCGCATCAATGATCTCATCTTGTCGGTCTACAAGGATTTCGGCTTTGAAGAGATCACGATCAAGCTTTCCACGCGGCCTGAAAAACGGGTAGGATCGGACGAGCTTTGGGATCGCGCCGAAACCGTAATGATGAATGTTCTGGAGCAAATTCAGCAGCAGTCGAATGGTATCAAAACCGGCATCCTGCCGGGTGAGGGCGCATTCTATGGGCCGAAGTTCGAATATACGCTGAAAGATGCGATCGGCCGCGAATGGCAGTGCGGAACCACGCAGGTTGACTTCAATTTGCCGGAACGTTTCGGGGCCTTTTATATCGACAAGGATTCCGAAAAGCGCCAGCCGGTCATGATCCATCGCGCGATCTGCGGTTCGATGGAGCGTTTCCTCGGTATTCTGATCGAGAACTTCGCCGGTCACATGCCGCTGTGGTTTGCACCGGTTCAGGTGGTGGTTGCGACCATTACCTCGGAAGCCGATGAATATGCACTTGAAGCGGCAGCCAAACTCAAGGAAGCGGGCCTGCAAGTGGAGACGGACCTGCGCAATGAGAAGATCAACTACAAGGTGCGCGAACATTCACTACAGAAGGTTCCCGTGATTCTTGTTTGCGGCAAGCGCGAGGCGGAAGAGAAATCCGTCAATATGCGCCGGTTGGGTTCTCGTGACCAGGAATCCATGTCGTTGGATGAGGCAATCGCGCGCCTGCGCGTCGAAGCAACCCCGCCGGACCTTCTGCGGCGGGCTCAGAACAAAAACTGAAGCGTTTTCAGAATAAAAGGCCCGCCCGATCATATCGGGCGGGCCTTTCGATCTTCAGAGTGGTTCAATCGGCGGCGTCATCCGGGACTTCGTAATCGCTGCTGGCCACCACTTCGATCTCTTCATTATTGCCCGATTCAACCTTGAAATCGCGCTGATAGATGCGGTCCTTGTTTTTGGCGACCGCAACATACTCGCCTTCCATCAAAACCATCGAGGAATAGGCGCCCACGCTTTCGCGCACCACATCGCCGGAAACGTTGAGAATCGACCAGGACGTATCGGCCAGAGCCTCACCACCTTTTTCGCGCACCAGTTTCAAAGTCACTTCAGCCGCCCGGTGCTGCACTGTTGCTTCGGTGAGTTTGCCCGCTTCCACCCGAATATCCGCGCGAATGATCGCATTGGCGGAGCCGTAGTTGGATACGACATGGTAGGTGCCGCTGTTAAGCCTGATGACCGTGTCCGGCTTGATGCCCGGCGCTATCAAAGATCGGTCGCTATTGTCGTCATCGGCATAAATGGAAAAACGGACCAGATCGCTGTTTATCTTACCCTCATCAGGCAAAACCGCGCTCAGTTTCATGCCGCCTGCGTCGAGTATCATCGTTTCATCGCGGTTGGCGCTTGTCAGCGTAATGCGCTTGGTCGCGCCTGCGCGCCCATAGGCCACATGCACCAGATAGCTGCCTTCCGGTAACTCAAAAATGGCATTGCCGCCTTTCGAGGAAGCAATAAGCGGCAATTTCGCGTCAGGACCAGCCTCGGGCGCGAAAATACGCCACACGATTCCAGTCGATATATCGGAACCATCCTGATTGAGCCGGGCTTTCAAAGCCAGCTTGCGGGTCATCATCAAAGGATTGTTTTCCGGGCTGTCCGGTGCCGCATAGGGGCTTAATTGCGGCAGGTTGAGTGCGGGTTCAGGAAGGGTGAGGCCGGTTTGCTCGCCAGTCGTCGGATCAATGCCTTGCGCTGCGGCAAGGGATGTTATCGAGACCAGAGCAAGAGCAGAGGCAAGCGCTATGCCACGCAATGTCGCTTTCCTTTTTGCTCGAGGCGGATCCGGTGTGTAAGACATAATGCTTTTGAGCCCAAGCCTGCGGCAAATTCAAGACCAAATCGTCACCGCACGCAGCTTTCGTTGCAGCATCAGTATGAGCCTCAATTTTCCTTGACAGGCTTTACAGCTCAATGAAGACGGGCGAGAAGAGGCAGCGTTTGTTATTTCAGCGATGAGGTTTGTTCTGTGAAGCATCCGGTTTTTGAATTTCTCGCGGAGCGTAGCTCGACGCCGATTTCGGCTATTTCCGAACCGGCTCCGGAAGGGGATGAGTTGGCAGGGCTTTTGAAGGTTGCTGCGCGGGTTCCGGATCATGGTCGCCTGACCCCGTGGCGTTTCATACTCTATCGGGGTGCCAAACGTCACGAGGTCGGCGAATATCTTGCCAAGCGAGCGGAGGAGCGTGAAGGCCCGCTGCCCGAAAGCCGCAAAGAGCAGGAGAGGGCGCGTTTTGCGCGGGCGCCGCTGGTTATTGGCGTCATTTCCTCGCCCGTCGCCCATGAACGCATCCCGCAATGGGAGCAGTTTCTGTCTGCGGGGGCCGTGGCCATGAACCTCTGCATCGGAGCAAATGCGCTCGGTTATGCGACGAACTGGATTACCAACTGGTATTCGGATGACGCGCAGGCGAGGGCGTTTCTTGGGCTTGCCTCGCACGAGCGGGTGGCCGGTTTTGTCCATATTGGAACCGCTGCAAACAAGATGCCTGAGCGACCGCGAGCCGATATGGAGCAGATTGTTTCCGACTATGATGGTCCCTGGAAAGCATGATCGAAGCGGCTTGATCTGCTCGAAAGGGAGAATGCAGCTTACAGACCGTTCTGCTTGGCCTTTCTCCAGATTGCTTCCATTTCATCAAGGCTTGCTTCTTCGAGGGTGTTGCCCGATTCTTCGAGGAATTTTTCAATGAAATGAAATCGGCGGCTGAACTTGTCATTGGCCGCCATCAGCGCCGTTTCAGCATCGATTTCAAGATGGCGACCGAGATTGACCATGGCGAAGAGAAGATCACCATATTCTTCTTCAATCTCCGCCTGCTCGCCGCCATGCATGGCCTCCTTGAGTTCCGCAATCTCTTCTGCGATTTTATCAAGAATCGGTGCGGCTTCGGACCAGTCAAAGCCAATTCTTGCGGCCTTCTGCTGGAGTTTCAATGCCCGCAACAGGGCAGGGAAGGCGCGTGGAATATCGTCGAGATAGCCCTCCTTATCCTTCGTCTCCAGTCCCAGTTGCTTTCGGCGTTCCGCGCGTTCGGCCTTTTCCGCAGCCTTTATGCGGTTCCATGCACCCTTTGCCATGCCGGCACTTCTGGCTTCGCTATCGCCAAAGACATGCGGATGCCGGCGTATCATCTTGCGTGTAATGGCTTCCACGACATCGCCGAAGGCAAAATCACCTTTTTCCTCGGCCATGCGCGCATGAAACACCACTTGCAAAAGCATATCGCCCAGTTCTTCACGCAGGTCGTCCATGTCATTGCGTTCGATGGCGTCGAGCACTTCGTAGGTTTCTTCAAGCGTATAGGGGGCTATGGTGCGGAAATCCTGTTCGACATCCCACGGGCAGCCCGTTTCGGGATCGCGCAGGGCAGCCATGATTTCCAGCAGCCGGTCGATATTACGGGAAGGTTCCATTCTGGCTCCATCATAATTCACTGCACATGCGGGATTATTTGCAGAAAACGCCTCGGTGTGGCTTGCGGACACTTATCGTTTTTGCATAGTCAGCCGGGGATCGCACATCGCGGCTTGAGGATCAACATTTAGATGGCGCCGTCTCTATGGACGCTGATAATGCGAGAATGGGCCTGTGCGCATATTGGCGATTCCGCAGCAGGACATGAAATAAACTGGAAGCATAATGCGTTTTCTGCCCGATAAATTCACGACCATGCTCGTCGCCTCCATGTTGCTGGCATCCCTCCTGCCGGTGCAGGGCGCGTTTGCGGACTGGTTTGCGCTGGCAACCAAAATTGCAGTCGGCCTTTTGTTCTTCCTGCATGGCGCGCGGCTTTCACGACAAGCGGTTTTTGCCGGCTTCATTCATTGGAAACTGCATCTTAGCGTGCTGTGCGCCACTTTCGTGCTGTTTCCATTGCTCGGATTGCTGGCTGGCTGGACTGTTCCCGGACTGGCTCAGTCGACATTTTATACAGGTATTCTCTACCTCTGCGTATTGCCTTCCACGGTGCAGTCTTCCATTGCCTTTACGTCGATTGCAGGCGGCAATGTCTCCGCAGCCGTGGTGTCTGCTTCCGCCTCCAATATTTTCGGCATGTTTCTGACGCCATTGCTCGTCGGGCTGCTGTTCGCAGTGAAAGGCAGCGGCGGTGGCATTTCACTCGACGCGCTGCAATCCATTCTGCTGCAATTGCTTGCTCCCTTTGTGCTGGGTCAGATTGTCCAGCCGTGGATTGGAGGGATACTGCGTCGTCACAACAAGCTGACGGGGCTGGTCGACCGGGGATCCATCCTGATGGTCGTTTATCTTGCTTTTAGCGAGTCGGTTGTTTCCGGCCTCTGGCATATGGTTTCCTGGCATGATCTTGCCATGATGATCGCAATGAGTATCGCGCTGTTGATCGTGGTATTGTGCGTAACATGGTATGGCAGCAGGTGGTTGGGTTTCGATCATGCTGACCGCATTACCATCCTGTTTTGCGGATCAAAGAAGAGCCTTGCCAGCGGCGCGCCCATGGCAAGTGCGATTTTCGCAGGCGCGAATGTAGGCAGCATCGTTCTTCCTCTGATGCTGTTTCATCAGATTCAGTTGATAGCCTGTGCTATGATCGCACGTAAGCTTGCTCAACACGAAACGGTTGCGACAAAAATTTCCGCTGCGGCGGAGTAGGGCGGATATGTCTCATCATCATAGTGATAAATCGCACAAAGCCGGCACGCTGGATCAGGAAGCGCTCGCCGAAGCTTATAACCAGGCCCTTGCCCTTGAAAAAGCAGGCGATCTGGATGGCGCTGCAAAGGCTTACCAGCTGGTTCTGGAGATCGATCCCGATGATCATGGCGGTGCTGCGGTGCGTCTGGCGAGCATGGGGCGCGGTGTGGTGCCACCAAAAGCGCCTGATGCCTATGTGGCGACGCTTTTCGATCAGCATGCAGAAATGTTCGACACCATTCTTGTTGATCAGCTTGGTTATGACGTGCCCCTGCAATTGCGGGAAATGCTGCTTGAAATAGACGGCGAATTTCATGCGGCTCGCATGCTCGACCTTGGCTGTGGAACGGGGCTTGCAGCGGATGCGCTGGACGATATGGCCATCCATAAGACTGGCGTCGACATATCGGAGAATATGATCGAAATAGCCTATGAGAAGGACGATTATGACGCTCTTTTTGTCGGTGAAGCAGTCCGCTTTCTGGAAAGCACCGGCGAAGATCGCTGGGATCTGATCGTGGCGACCGATGTGCTGCCTTATATGGGCGATCTCGACCGCTTCTTTGCCGGTATTTCGACGCATCTGCAAAGTGCGGGGTATTTCGGATTTTCCAGCGAAACACAGCCGGATGATCGGTTTGCAGGACGCGAATTTATGGTGGGTGACTATCAGCGCTTCGCCCATGCGCAATCCTATGTGGAAGCCTTGCTGGCCAAGCACGATATGGAATGTATCGGCTGCGCAAACATAACGGTTCGAAGTGAGCAAGGCGCTCCGGTGCCGGGACATTTATATATTGCGCGCAGGAAGTGAAAAACTTCTTTGGCACTATCAGTTAGTTCCATAATCTATCTTATGTGATTGGCATATGGCATTGCGGCAAGCTCAAGCTTGAAGTGCAATATGCCAATGAGTTCATGAGGTTAGTCATGGAGGAAAGCTGAAACCGCACAAAGCCCCTCTTGGAGAGATTGCTCGACTGATGCGCTGCCACGTTTGACGGTCCATGTGATTTGGCGTCCTGCTTCAGCGAATGATTTGTTTGCTGTTAACTTGCATTAATTCATTTTTCTGCGTAGAGTTTTATGTGTTGACTACCCTAGATTGTATGTGCACTATACGCGCACTTAAAAGTGGCAGCTGCACCAATTCCTGTTTATTGTCTAGATAACTTAACCGATGTGAGGATCGGGGGCGGCGCTCGAAATTTCTTTATCTGGGTGGGGGTAAACTGGATATGAAAACGGCTCTGCTGAAGGCTGCGTTGATAACGCTGTCTGTTGTTCTCTGTTCTGTGGGCACGGTGTGGGCCGTCGGTGTAGCTTCTGGTTCCCTGCCAGGTTTTACAGCCACAAGTCTGAGTATAGTTATTCCTGTCGTTACAGCCTTCCCTTCCCTCACCTATATTTTTCTCCAGCACGGCAAACTTCGCGACACTTATGCCCAGTTGGAGAAAGCCCATATAGAGTTGCAGGCGCGCTCACGCATGGACCATATGACCGGGCTGCTCAACCGGGAGGCGCTGTTCGATGCGATGAAAATCAGCCGTTCGCGTCTGGAAATGGGCGCAGTGCTCGTCATCGATGCCGATCATTTCAAAGTCATCAATGATACGTTCGGCCACAGCACCGGCGATCGCGCTTTAAAGCTGATTGCCATCGCAATGCAGAATGTGACGCGCAAGGGCGATCTGGTCGGAAGGATCGGCGGTGAGGAATTCTGCGTCTTTCTCCCCGGAGCAAGCGGTGAAACCGGGCTGCGCGTCGCGCAGCGCATACGCGCAGAAGTAGAAAATACGCCGTTTCACGCAACAGAATATGAGACATATCCGCTGACGATCAGCATTGGCGTGGCTACAGCCCCCAAGAGCGAAACAAATTCGCAGGTTCTAAGCCGCGCAGACCGCAGTCTTTACATCGCGAAACAGCGCGGGCGTAATTGTGTGGTCTATGACGATGAGAATAGTATTTCATCCAGCCCGTCCATCGTCTCAATCACCAATGGGCGCAGTTCTGCTGCACGAGGATAGCGGATTTCGGAGCAGGGAAAGAGATCAGTTGCCTTCCCAGGGGGTGACTTCTTCTTCGGACCAGCCAACCGGCACGAACCCCATTTTCTGATAGAGTTGCAATGCTCGTGGGCTATCGAGTGAATTGGTGCATATGGACACCTTTTGCGGTCCGCGACCCCAGGCAATGGAAATCGCCTCTGCGAGAAAGAATTTTCCCAATCCCCTTCCCTGATAATCGCCAATCAGGCCGAAATAAACCACTTCGGCTTTCTCCGGTAGCGCTGACATATCAAGCTCGACAAACCCTGCCGGGCAGCCGTCAGCATAGAGAATATGAACTTCTATTGCATCGGAATGAATAGCCGCAGCCACCTCGGCGTCGCTTTGCAGGCGCCGCGCCATCCAATGATGCGGACGCCCCACCTGCTCATACATATAACGATAAAAATGCACTGGCATATGGGTTGCGCGCATGATCGCCAGCCGCAATCCGGAAGGAACCGGCACCGAGAGCGTCGGGCGGGTCGTCATTTCCAGATGCGTTATTCTGGCTATCAGCTTCTCGGTCATGACTATTCCGCGTCGCCAGTAACCACAGGTGTATCCGGCCTGCCGCCCCATTCGCTCCAGGATCCGTCATAAAGCCGGTTTTCCTGATGACCAAGCGAAGTCAAAGCAAGCGTTATCACCGCCGCAGTCACGCCCGAGCCGCAGCTTGTCACGACTGGCTTGTCGAGATCGACACCTGCATCGGCAAAAATCTGGCGCAGGCTGTCCAAATCCTTGAGTTCACCATTGGCGGAAAGGCTGGTCACAGGCACGTTACGCGCGCCGGGCATATGACCCGAGCGCATTCCCGCACGCGGTTCGGCATCACGACCGGTAAATCGGCTAGAGGCCCGTGCATCGGCAATTTGTGCGCTGCCGCGATCGACTATTTCGCGCATTTCATTAAAGCTGACGACTTTTGCAGCATCGAAGGCGGGCGTAAACAAAGACGGAGCGATTTTTGTCGCTTTACTGGTGACAGGTAAACCGGCCTTCTTCCATCCATCGAAGCCGCCATCGAGCACCAGAGCGTTTCGTATGCCCATGACGCGGAAGATCCACCAGACGCGCGGCGCGGAGAACATGCCCGGGCCGTCATAGACGATCACTGTTTCATCCGCAGTGATGCCCATGGAACCGGCGTGACGGGCAAAAAGCTCCGGTGACGGCAATGTGTGGGGAAGGCCCGAATCCTTGTCGGCTATTTCGTCCTGATCGAAAAAAACCGCACCCGGAATATGGGCAGCATCATATTCTTCGCGGCCATTGCGACCGGCGGCGGGCAGATACCAGGATGCATCGACTATGGCCAGCCCCGGCTCGCCCAGTCTTTCCTTCAGCTCTTCACGAGAAATGATGAACGCACTTTTCTCTGACATGATTGCTCCCGGGAATATCAGGCTTGCGGAAGGGCGCCGAAGCGAATGCGAAAACGGCGGTTCTCCCTGCCCTTCTTCTCTATTTTTCCGATATGGATTTCACCAACTTCCTGTGTCCGGGAAACGTGCGTTCCGCCGCAAGGTTGCGAGTCGATTGAACCATTTTCACCAATGACGACCAGTCTTATTCGTCCATGTCCGATCGGCGGGCGAACATTTTTCGATTTGATAATGTCGGGATTGGCAAGCAGTTCGTCATCGCTGATCCAGCGAAGGCTTATCGGCTCATTGGCCCGCACCAACTCCATCATTTTTTCGGTAACGAATTCTTTCGTATAGCTCGGATCGGGCAGATCAAAATCGACGCGGCTTTCATCTTCGCCGACGGCTGCGCCAGTGATCGAAAATGGACAGACAACGGAAAGCAGATGACAGGCGGTATGCATGCGCATCAGCTTGTTGCGGCGTGTCCAATCAATGTGCAGAGACAGTTTTTCACCAATTTCCGGCAAGGGTTGCCCATCGGCGGGAACATGAACGATTTCGTTCTTGTTCTCACCGGTAATTGTGGCGGCAATGTCGATGCGGGAACCGTCTGCGCGCTGAAAATACCCCGTATCCCCCGGCTGTCCGCCGGAGGTTGCATAAAAAACCGTCTGATCGAGGATAATCCCCCCGGTTTCGGTAATAGCAAGGACTGTACCATCTGTCGTTGCAAGATAAGCATCTTCACGAAACAGCGCTTCAGTCTCATATGCCATGGTCATTCCTCAAATGGTATATCGATCTCGGTTCTTGTTTCCAGCCAATGCGGCACGGGCAAGTCCTTGCCGCGCAGAAAGGCAGGGTTGAACAGCTTGGACTGGTAACGATTACCATAGTCGCAAAGAACCGTCACGATCGTATGGCCCGGCCCGAGGTCTTTTGCGAGGCGGATCGCACCGGCAATATTGATGCCGGATGAACCGCCAAGGCAAAG
Organism: Falsochrobactrum shanghaiense; assembly: GCF_003149535.1. Taxonomy (GTDB): domain Bacteria; phylum Pseudomonadota; class Alphaproteobacteria; order Rhizobiales; family Rhizobiaceae; genus Brucella; species Brucella shanghaiense. Next base: position 257,969 of record NZ_QGDB01000003.1, read on the forward strand.
CCCCTCCTCCTGAACCAGACCGAACAGGATTTCGAGCGCTTCCGCATCCCCTACCCGATAGGAAAAGTCCGGCGTAAATCCTTCGAGATTGGCTGTGATACGCCCCTGCCCGATTCCTTCGGTGATCGAATCGCCTTCCGATTTCAGTTCACCTGTCGTGTAGAACGAATGAAGCGCTGCTCCATGCGGATCGGCAAGAGCTATTTTAATGTCTGTATTCTTCTCCTTGAGACCAAAAGCAGTACCGGCCAGCGTGCCGCCTGAACCAACCGCCGAAACGAACCCGTCTACCTTGCCATCGGTATCGCGCCAGATTTCCGGCGCAGTGGTTTCGATATGCGCCACACGGTTGACGACATTGTCGAACTGGTTCGCCCAGATTGCGCCATTGGCTTCGGTTTTCGCCAGTTGATCGGCAAGCCTTCCGGAAAGGCGGACATAATTATTCGGGTTCCGGTAAGGAGCGGCAGGAACCTCGATCAATTCCGCGCCCAGCAGGCGCAGGGCGTCTTTCTTTTCCTGGCTCTGGGTTTCCGGGATTACGATAACCGTGCGATAGCCAAGCGCCTTGGCCACCATGGTCAGGCCGATTCCGGTATTTCCGGCTGTTCCCTCCACGATGACGCCGCCGGGCCTGAGAAGCCCGCGCTTTTCAGCATCACGGATAATATAGAGTGCGGCGCGGTCCTTGACCGATTGGCCGGGATTAAGAAACTCTGCCTTGCCGAAGATTTCGCATCCGGTAATTTCCGAAGCCTTCTTTAAGCGGATCAATGGCGTATTGCCGATTGCGTCGAGCGCCGAGCTGAGCATGATTCACATCCTTTCTTGTTGAAAGGAAGCTATGGGGAAGCAAACTGTTCTTCAAGCAAGGCGTGGGTAATTTTCCATGGGGTTTTGCAACTCCAGGCTCATATATCCTTAGATAATGAAAAAACCGCCCCTTGCAGGGCGGTCTTATGAAAAACGGGTTCATCCAATATGTTGCATGAACTTATGTGTCAGGCAGCTCTCTGCCCGCCACCGGCATTGCGGCGCTTGCGCCGGAATGGACGTTTTGGCTGCGCGGCAGCATCCCCGTTAGCTGCTTTGGGCGCAGCATTTGGACGATGTTCGCCGGCTTTTGGTGCCGGGCGGCGATGTTTCTGCGGTGTATTTTGCGAACCCGGCCTGCGGTTTTGCTTTGCCCTGGTTTCGCCCGGAGTTCTTGCAGCCGGTGCAGGCGCGGGTTTTACCGGAGCTTCCTTGACCGCCAACTTGCTACGCGTCACCCGTTCCACGGCTTTGAGCTTTGCTTCTTCGGTGGCCGGATCGTAAAGTGTGATGGAAGCGCCGCTTGCCCCGTTACGCCCCGTGCGTCCAATGCGGTGCACATAGGTTTCCGGCTCATCAGGCAGGTCGTAATTCACCACATGGCTGATCCCCGGAACGTCGATGCCGCGCGCAGCAATATCGGTGGCGACGAGGATGCGCAGCGTGCCCGAGCGAAACCCTGTCAGCGCGCGCTGGCGCGCGTTCTGCGATTTGTTGCCGTGAATGGCTGCTACATCATAATTGTCGCGCTCCAGATGGCGCACCACCGCATCCGCTCCGTGCTTGGTGCGGGTGAAGACGATGACCGACTTCATATCCGGATCGGTCAGCATGGCGGAAAGCAGACGGCGTTTGTCCTTTGTCGGAACCGGGTGAACGACCTGTGTGATTTCAGCAGCCGTCGTCCCCTGTGGCGCTACTTCCACGCGAACGGGATCACGCAGCAGGCTCTGTGCGAGCGCTGCGATTTCCTTGGGCATGGTTGCCGAAAAAAGAGCGGTTTGCCGGTCTTTATGCGTACCCTTGGCGATGCGTTTCACATCATTGATGAAGCCCATGTCGAGCATACGATCGGCTTCATCGAGTACCAGCCAGCGCGTTTCCGACAAATCGATGCAGTTTTCACGCACCAGATCCGTCAACCGGCCCGGTGTGGCAATGAGCACATCGACGCCGGGCTGCATGCGCTTGATCTGGCTCAAGCGTGAGACACCGCCAAGCACGAGTGCTGTGGATATATGGGCGCTTCTGGAAACGGTGCGGATCGTTTCCTCGATCTGCACGGCCAGTTCACGGGTTGGCGCAAGAATAAGCGCGCGCGCGGTCTTGCCCTTGCGCTTGTCACCGAGCGCAATGATCTTTTGAAGGATCGGCAGGCTGAAAGCGGCTGTCTTGCCGGAGCCGGTCTGGGCAATGCCAAGAATGTCGCGGCCTTCAAGCTGATGCGGAATGGCTTGCGTCTGAATGGGCTTCGGCTCGGTCATTCCTGCAGCCTCTACTCCTTTGAGCAGAACGCCGGTAACGCCAAGCGCGGCGAAGCCGCCAGTGTTTTCTTTAGTCAATTCAATCTCTTTCGACGGCGCTGTCAAAAGACAGCCCGCTTAAATATTTGGAACAAGCGCAACTTGCCCAATAAATTTTTACAATGAAACGACGGGACGCCGGAAATCTCCTGGCGACTTGCGCAGCCGTGCCCGAACGTGGTCCGGGTCTCTCCTGCTTCGAACCATTTCGCAAGCAGGAGGTGAGACGCAACAAGTCCAAAGCCGGGAAAGCTGAATCGTTCAGCCCATGCGCCTGAATGGCCATATGGGCTGTTTTGAACAAAAAAGCAAATATTTTTGTCACTACGACCTAAATGATGAAATCGGCCAGAACCTGATTGTCGGTAATGTCCTGATAGGCCCATCCCGCTTCGGCAAATTTCTTTTCAAGCAGCTTGAAGCTTGCGGCATCCCTGGTTTCGATGCCGATAAGAACGGAGCCGAAATTGCGCGCCGATTTCTTGAGATATTCAAAACGCGCCACATCATCATCGGGGCCGAGCAAATCGAGGAAAGATCGCAATGCGCCGGGCCGTTGCGGGAAACGGAAGATAAAATACTTCTTCAATCCCTCGAAACGCAATGCCCGTTCCTTGACGTCCGGCAAGCGTTCAAAATCGAAATTGCCGCCCGATACGACAATGACGATACGTTTGCCTTTCAATTCGCTTTTCTTGAAATCCTTCAATGCGTCGATGCCCAATGCCCCGGCTGGCTCCAGTACCACGCCCTCGACATTGAGCATTTCGGTCATCGTCGAACACAGGCGGTTTTCAGGAATCGTTATGACGGCGCTGGCATCAAAGCCTTTGAGCAGCTTGAAGTTTTCCTTGCCGATTTCCGCAACAGCGGCGCCGTCGACAAAATTATCGACCTGTGAAAGCTTGATCCGCTTGCCAGCTTCAAGGCTGCGCTTGAGGCTTGCCGCGCCCTCCGGTTCGATGAAGCGAAAGGCAGTCTTCCAGCCAAGGCCGATCAGATATTGCGTGACGCCGCCCGAAAGGCCGCCGCCGCCCACCGGAAGAAAAACGAAATCGGGCTTCTTGCCTTCAGGGAGCTGCTGTTCGATTTCCAGTGCGACCGTCGCCTGCCCTTCGATAATGCCCGGATGATCAAAGGGCGGAACCATGACCCCATTATTGCTGGCGGCAAATTCCTGAGACGCGGCGTAGCAGACATCGAAAATATCGCCAACCAACCGAATTTCGATGAATTCCGCCCCGAAAGCACGGGTTTTATCGATCTTTTGCTGCGGCGTCGTCACAGGCATGAAGACCACGCCCTTGCGCCCGAAATGACGACAGGCAAAGGCGAAGCCTTGCGCGTGATTGCCGGCGGAAGCGCAGACGAAGACCGCATTTTCATCCGCGGTTTCAACCGCGCGCGAAATAAAATTGAATGCGCCGCGTATCTTATAGGAACGAACCGGCGTTAGATCTTCGCGCTTGAGCCAGATTTCCGCACCATATTTGCGCGACAGATAATCATTGAGCTGCAAGGGCGTCTCTGGAAAGAGCGCACGCATTGCCTTTTCGGCGCGTTTTACGGCTTTGACGAAGGCGGTCATCGTTCGGCTTTCTGTCTTTTCGAGATATGTCGAGTGAATGGCTACATGGCTTTAACAGCGCAAACAACCCTGCAACACTCGACATTTTCGTCTTTTTAGCCGGAAAGCTGTGGTGCGGTCGGCGGGACTTGAACCCGCAAGTCTTATAGACGACGGATTTTAAGTCCGTTGCGTTTACCAGTTTCGCCACGACCGCAGCAGCCGTTCTATGTCATGATTTGCAGCGCAAATTCAAGCCACTTTGAGCACGGGACATAACTGGCTTTAATAACAGTGAAATTTTTTCACGGAACATGGCCGTTATCCGTAAATTGGGTTGCAGCGGCGCGCCGGAGGAGATTAACTGCACAAACATGAATGGAGTGCGTGCATGACCACAAACCCGCAGCAGGCTGTTACGGCCGGGATGCTCGCTATTGGCGACGAACTTCTCTCCGGTCGTACAAAAGATAAAAATATCAGCCATTTGGCCGATATGCTGACGGTGGCAGGTATTGATCTGAAAGAAGTTCGCATCGTCCCGGACGATGAAGATGCGATCGTCACCGCGCTCAATGCACTGCGCACATGTTTTGATTATGTCTTCACATCCGGCGGCATCGGCCCGACGCATGATGATATTACCGCCGATGCAATCTCGCGGGCGTTTGGTGTGCCTTGCATATATGATGACAAGGCCATGAAGATCATGGCCGAAAACTATGCCCGGCGCGGTTTGGAATTCACCCCGTCGCGTCAGCGCATGGCGAGAATGCCGCAAGGGGCCAGCCATATAGACAATCCGGTTTCGACGGCGCCCGGTTTCCAGATCGGCAATGTCTTTGCCATGGCGGGTGTGCCGTCGGTGTTTCAGGCAATGCTCGATAATCTGCTGCCGCATCTTCGCACGGGCCGGAAACTATTATCGAAATCGGTGCGCTGTCCTTTTGGTGAAGGTGTGATCGGCGCGCCCCTCACCGCCATTCAGAAAGATAATCCCGATACGATCATCGGTTCCTATCCCAAATTCGAAGAAGGGCGCTTCAGCACCGAACTGGTGGTTCGCGGCAGCAATCCCGCCCAGATCGATGCGGCCATCAGCGCGATAGAATCCATGATTGAAACCCTGCAAAAACAAGGCGCCGCCTGAGCGATCTCAAAATTATACTTGTATAACTGCTTGCATCTTATGTTAAAATAGAAACAGCCGGAAGGAGATCGAATATGTCCTACAAGACGGTGGTGGCTTACTCGCGCAGCGAAAACGAACTGAAACGTGTACTCTCCGCCATAAGGCTTCTGACGCAGAAGTTGCACGGTATTCATGTTATCGGCCTGTATTCAATTCCCTCTCCGATCGTCTATGCCGACCCTAACGGCTTTATCGACCCCGGTGTCTTCGAGTTGCACGATAAGCAGCATAAGGAAATCTCCGACCGGCTGAGACAGGTTTTCGAGGAGGAGATGCGCCTACAGGGTATCGCCCATGAATTTCAGATTACGCGCTCGGAAACGGGGACCGCTGCCGATGGCGTTCTGACTTCATGCCTTGGTGCGGAATTGCTGGTTGCCGGTCAGCCCGATCCCAATGATCCGGCAACCCAGGACGAAATTGCCGATACGCTGGTGTTCCATGCAAGCTGCCCCGTATTGCTGGTGCCCTATGCGCCGGTTTTGCCCTTGGAAGCGCTCGATCATGTGGTTGTGGCATATAATGGCAAGCGCGAGGCCGCACGCGCAGCTTTTGATGCATTGCCGCTGATGAAGGGGGCGAGCAAAACAGAAGTTATCTGGATCGACGCCCCGGTGCGTGAAGACGAAGGGGAAGCGCCTGCCGGTTCAGGTATCGCGGAAGCGCTGTCGCGCCACGGCCTCCCCATCACCCTGGCATCCATTCCCTCGAATAACCGCTATGCACAGGATGTCTTGCGCGAATATCTCATTACGCAGCGGGCCGATCTTCTGGTCATGGGGGCATATAGCCATTCGCGCCTGCGCGAACTCGTATTTGGCGGCGTCACGCGTGCCCTTCTCAATGAATTGCCCATTCTGACACTGTTCTCACGTTGATCGGGCCTTGATCGCTTTGCAGTCATTGGCGCTCCTGCGGATTGACTTCACTGCGCATTCACACGCAGTTTTGCTGAAAATGCTCCAGGGCGCTCTTGCAAGGCAGTGTTTTTTGGGGTTATCAGCATTTCCCGGCGCTGATCGTGTCGGGAGGAGAGGCTTTCGCTGCAGTGCTATATGCATTATGCCGGGCGCGCAGGGGAAAGCACAGATCCATATAATTGAGCGCGAGGACATTGGGTCGTCGCGCATATCGATCTTCCAGCCCCGGAAAGAATTGCCGGGTCTTTCCACGGAGCGTTTTGATGTCGTTGCCTGATAAAGCCTTTCCCGTTTCCTGGGATCAGTTTCACCGCGATGCCCGCGCGCTGGCATGGCGCATTGCGGACATGAATCGCGAATGGCGGGCAATCGTTGCCATTACGCGCGGCGGGCTGGTTCCTGCCGCCATCATTTGCCGTGAGCTCGGAATTCGCCTGATTGAAACAGTCTGCATTGCCTCCTACCACGATTATACATCGCAGGGCGATATGCAGGTTCTCAAGGGAATTGGCGATGCATTGCTCGAAAATGGCGGTGATGGCGTTATCGTCGTCGATGATCTCACCGATACCGGAAAAACGGCGGCAATGGTGCGCGAGATGATGCCAAGGGCGCATTTTGCAACGGTTTACGCAAAGCCTCAGGGACGACCACTGATCGATACTTTCATCACAGAAGTCTCGCAGGATACGTGGATTTATTTCCCGTGGGATATGGGTTTCACCTATCAGGAGCCGATCTCGCAGGGAAAACGCGGATAAACGAAACCAAACGAAACTGATTGTGGTGGAAATTCCACCACAATTATCCTATATGAAAACAGATATGTGAATGCATCCTGAGCAAGCCGATTGCTTTCGGGATGAAATGATTTGGCAGCCTATCGCCATAACGCCTTTAAAAATTTGAGACTTTTCTGTTTAATCTGCCGGGATTTCTTGATTCAGCTCTTGTCGTTTTGACGAATCAATTCATCCTGCAAAAAACAACCGGACTTTCGCAGTGAAAACGCAGGCTAAAAAACTTGTTGCAAAAGAGAAGCGTATTCTTACGCCTTCCGGTCGTTTGCAACAGGTTGCGGCGCTCGTTTATCGCTTCGAGCCAAGTGCATTGAAGGTTCTGGTCATCACGAGCAGAGGGACCGGGCGCTGGATCATCCCCAAGGGATGGCCTCAGATCGGCTCTACATTTGCTGAAACAGCAGCCTGCGAAGCGTATGAAGAAGCCGGTGTCCGCGGAGACGTCTCCCGCTATCCGATCGGCAGCTTCGATTATAGCAAGAATGACCTCCCCCCCGAATGCCTCAACCAGTTTACGGTTGCTGTTTATGCTCTGCATTATTCGGAACAGGCAGAAGACTGGCCTGAACGCGAGCAGCGAATTGGCGAATGGGTTTGCCCTTATGAAGCCGCCGATCGTGTCGAGGAAACGGGTCTGAAAGATATTCTGCGCGGCTTCGCGGACCTTCGCCTGACGATGGCCGCTGAATAATTATCCGTTCTGACACGTGATGACAGCGATTGCGGTGGGAAGCATGAAACATTGCTTCCTGCTTATAGGCCAATGTTTTGCGATGCGAAGTTTCGCCTCCTCTGTTCTCCCCGTTATCCACATGCCCATTTGCCGCTTTCCACAATATATGGGGTCTGGCGACGAATACCAAACCAGTGCTTGACGGTCCGGTCCGAGTCGTTTTTTATGGGTTCGTCGTTGCGTGAGTGGCGTGGCCGAGCGTATCAAATCCATCGGTCATTTTTTCAAGTCAGTCGAACTTCAGAGCGTGCGTTACGTCAGACAGGCGTTTATCGTGCGAGGATTTTTGCGTCTGAAATCAAGCCGCACCGTCTGGCAGGAAAAAGAGGATTTGTTGACGCGAATCGCGCAAAGAGACTAGATGTAGTGCCTGTGAACGTGATATAGTACTAAATAAGGAATGCTCACATCCTCTCTTCTGATTGCAAGGAAGCTGGCCAGCGCTGATAAAGTGTTGTGATCGACTCGCGACGAGAGGCAACGGGCTGTGAGCTTTAGCAAGATTTTGGCGCTTCCCCACAGAGCGGCCTTTCCGAAAGGCGGGGCCTCGAAAGAGGAGCGGCAGACGCAGCAGGACCGGAAGTCAGAAGCCTTTTGACAGGGCTACCATATATAGAATGTTTGGATGGGACAGATGAAGATCGAACGCCGTTTTACCAAAGAGAACCAGTCGGCTTACGCGGAAATCGAATTCCGCAAGACGATCAGTGAGATCAAAAACCCCGATGGCTCGATCGTGTTCCGTCTTGAGGACATCAATGTTCCGGCGCAGTTCAGCCAGGTCGCAGCCGACATCCTCGCCCAGAAGTATTTTCGTAAGGCAGGCGTCCCTGCCCGGCTGAAAAAAGTCGAGGAAAATGACGTTCCGTCCTGGCTTTGGCGTTCGGTCCCCGATGAAGAGGCTCTGGCGAAACTGCCCGAAGAAGATCGCTATGGATCGGAAATGGATGCCTGCCAGGTCTTTGATCGCCTGGCCGGAACATGGACCTATTGGGGCTGGAAGGGCGGCTATTTCGATGCGGAAGAAGACGCGGCCGCTTTCCGGGACGAACTGGCTTATATGCTTGCCACCCAGCGCGTGGCGCCCAATAGTCCACAATGGTTCAATACCGGCCTGCACTGGGCTTATGGTATCGATGGCCCCGGACAGGGACATTTTTATGTCGATTGGCAGACCGGCAAGCTGACGCGGTCGAAATCCGCCTATGAACATCCGCAGCCCCATGCCTGCTTCATCCAGTCCGTCGGCGACGATCTCGTCAATGAAGGCGGCATCATGGACTTGTGGGTGCGCGAAGCGCGCCTGTTCAAATATGGGTCCGGTACGGGGTCGAATTTCTCGCATCTGCGCGGCGAAGGTGAAAAACTTTCCGGCGGCGGCAAATCTTCCGGCCTTATGAGCTTCCTCAAGATCGGCGACCGTGCGGCGGGAGCGATCAAGTCGGGCGGCACGACGCGCCGCGCCGCCAAGATGGTGGTCGTCGATATAGATCACCCGGACGTGGAAGAATATATCGACTGGAAGGTGAAAGAGGAGCAGAAGGTTGCTTCTCTTGTTACCGGCTCCAAGATCGTCAAACAGCATCTGACCGCCATCATGAAGGCCTGCGTCAATTGCGAAGGTCAGGACGATGATTGCTTCGATCCGGCGAAGAACCCGGCGCTCAAGCGCGAAATCAGGGCGGCCAAGAAGAATCAGGTTCCAGAAAACTACATCAAGCGCGTTATTCAGTTTGCGCGGCAGAGCTATACCGACATTCAGTTCAAGACCTATGATACGGACTGGGATTCGGAAGCCTATCTGACGGTTTCAGGCCAGAACTCCAACAATTCCGTTTCGCTCAAGGACGAGTTTCTGCGCGCCGTCGAAAATGACGGCGACTGGAACCTGACGGCCCGTCGCGATGGTCGGGTGATGAAGACCCTCAAGGCGCGCGACCTGTGGGAAAAGATCGGCTATGCCGCATGGGCTTCGGCTGATCCGGGCCTGCATTTCAACACCACGATGAATGACTGGCACACCTGCCCTGCCGCTGGTCCTATCCGTGCATCCAATCCGTGCTCGGAATATATGTTCCTCGATGATACGGCCTGCAATCTGGCCTCGATCAACCTGCTGACCTACCGCAACAAGGACGGCTCGTTCGATATTAGCGCCTATGAGCATACGGCCCGCCTGTGGACCATCGTGCTTGAAGTTTCGGTGATGATGGCGCAGTTCCCGTCGAAGGAAATCGCACGCCTGTCTTATGAATACCGCACGCTGGGCTTGGGCTATGCCAATATTGGCGGCCTGCTGATGACTTCGGGCATTCCTTATGACTCCGATGAAGGCCGTGCGATCTGTGGAGCGCTGACCGCAATCATGACCGGCGTCGCCTATGCGACTTCAGCGGAAATGGCTGGCGAACTGGGCACTTTCCCCAGCTATGCGCCCAATGCGGACAATATGCTGCGGGTTATCCGTAATCATCGTCGCGCCGCATATGGCGAAACGCAAGGCTATGAAGGTCTGGCCGTTAATCCGGTCGCGCTCATTGCCGAAGATTGCCCCGATCAGGAATTGATCAGCCATGCACGCGCGGCGTGGGACAAGGCGCTGGCGCTTGGCGAAAAGCATGGCTATCGCAATGCGCAGGCCACCGTCATCGCGCCGACCGGCACAATCGGCCTCGTCATGGATTGCGACACGACCGGCATCGAGCCTGACTTTGCACTGGTCAAGTTCAAGAAGCTTGCCGGCGGCGGCTATTTCAAGATCATCAATCGTGCGGTGCCGGAAGCCCTGCGCACACTTGGCTATTCGGAAAGCCAGATTGCTGAAATCGAAGCCTATGCGGTCGGCCACGGCAATCTCAATCAGGCACCGGGCGTCAATCCTTCGTCGCTGAAGGCCAAAGGCTTCACGGATGAAAAAATCGAAGCACTCAATGCAGCCCTCAAAAGCGCCTTCGACATCAAGTTCGCTTTCAACAAATGGACGCTGGGCGAAGATTTCTGCAAGGAAGTGCTGAAACTTTCCGATGAGCAGCTCAACGATTTCTCGTTTGAAATGCTGCCTGCGCTTGGTTTTGCACGGCGGGACATCGAAGCGGCCAATATCCATGTTTGCGGCGCCATGACACTGGAAGGCGCGCCCTTCCTGAAAGAAGAGCATTATCCGGTCTTCGATTGCGCCAATCCATGCGGCAAGATCGGCAAGCGCTACCTGTCGGTCGAAAGCCACATCCATATGATGGCGGCGGCGCAGCCCTTTATTTCCGGTGCGATCTCCAAGACAATCAACATGCCCAATGAGGCAACTGTCGAAGATTGCAAGAACGCCTATATGCTTTCATGGAAGCTGGCGCTGAAGGCCAACGCGCTTTATCGCGACGGCTCCAAGCTTTCACAGCCGCTCAACGCCTCGCTTATCGCCGATGACGAGGATGAAGATGATGCCATTGAGGCATTCATCGAAGCCCCCGCTGCGGCCCGTGCCGTTCAGGTGACGGAACGCATTGTTGAGAAAGTGGTCGAGAAGATCGTGCATGAGCGCGAGAAGCTGCCAAATCGCCGTCAGGGCTATACGCAGAAGGCAGTTGTGGGCGGTCACAAGGTCTATCTGCGTACCGGTGAGTTCGGTGACGGACGTTTGGGTGAAATCTTCATCGATATGCATAAGGAAGGTGCGGCCTTCCGCGCGATGATGAATAATTTCGCCATTGCTGTGTCGCTGGGCCTGCAATATGGCGTGCCGCTGGAAGAATATGTCGAAGCTTTCACATTCGTGAAGTTTGAACCGGCGGGTATCGTTCAGGGCAATGACGCCATCAAAACGGCGACGTCGATCATTGACTACGTCTTCCGTGAGTTGGCCGTCTCTTATCTTGGCCGCAATGACCTTGCCCATGTCGATACGAGCGATTTCTCCAACACAGCGCTCGGCAAGGGCATTCAGGAAGGCAAGACCAATCTGGTTTCCACGGGCTGGACCCGCGGTTACAAGCCCACGCTCGTCAGCAATAGCCAGCCTGCGGGCGAGACCAGAAACGCAACCCCTTCAACACCGCAGGCTTCAAATGTGACGACGCTGAAATCATCGGCGTCCCGTCCGGCGACGATGGGGCTGGTGACAGATGGCGCAACGGCCTTCAAGCAGGAGTTCGAAGCCCAGCCATCGACCCCTGCCCCGCAGCCCGAAAATGCTTCGGCTACGGAACTCTTCTCCGATAAGGCGGCTGCCGATGCGGCTTCTGCCCGTCTGGAAAGCACCAATACGGCCAAGAAGCTGGAAGCCGACCGTCGCATCAAATCGATGATGCAGGGCTATACGGGCGATAGCTGCACGGAATGCCAGAACTTCACCATGGTCCGCAACGGCACCTGCCTCAAATGCGACACTTGCGGTGCGACGAGCGGCTGTAGCTGATCCGGAACCGATTATCTTCCAGGAAACAGGCCGGATTTTTCCCGGCCTGTTTCATTATGTTTTATTTATTTACCGATCGTCTGACGCCATTGGGCGCCATTTTCAAGAAAAGCTGGAACACAATAAGCATCTCCACGTTCAATCAATGCGACGAACGTATAAGGAGATAGTTATGTTTAAGACTGCACTTCTGACGACGACCTGCGCATTATTGATCAGCGGCGGTGCGATTGCTCAGACGACCACGCCTGCGCCAATGGAACAGCCGGCGGCTGCAAGTGACCTGCCTGTTTCATCGCAGAACATGTTCGGCAATCCTCCCGCTGAAAATGCCGACAAGGTGGGCTTTGTCGAAGCCAAAGAGGGGCAGATTATGGTTTCATCCTTCATCGGGCAAAGCGTTTATGAAAGTGATGCTGCCGATGCCCAATCGGTCGGCAAGCTCAACGATCTGATCGTAAGCCCCGAAGGCACGATTGAAGCTGCGGTAATCGGCGTGGGCGGCTTTCTCGGCGTTGGTGAAAAAGATGTAGCCGTCAGTCCCGATCAGCTACAGCTTGCAACCCGCAGCGACGGCAAGAAATGGCTGGTGATAAAGGCTACAAAGGAACAGCTTAACGATGCGCCAGGCTTTGACCGCAGCGCTCTGTTTTCCGAAGGTGTAGCAGATCCGGCAGCGGCTGCGAAGTCGAATGCAACCACACCTGATGCGGCTCCTGCTGACCCGGCGGCAGCTCCCGCACCGGATGCAACCATGCCCGAACCGGATGCTGCAACTCCTCCCCCGGAACCTGCGACACCGGCACCCAATACAACTCAGTAATATTCTGAAACTTTGTCATAAGCCCGAAAACCCCGACCTGCGCGGTCGGGGTTTTTACGTATAAGCAATTCATAGGCTTGATTTCACGAGGCGGTCCCCTTACCACCGGATAAAGCACAGGTCCGACTGATTTCACACAGGAATATTCAGGAAAGTCTATTGCTCCAAATCTTTACCAGCCATCCATGGACACAGACAGTTGCTGCGCTGACCGGCCTGTTTCTTTCGGCCTTTATCGCAAATTATCTGATCAAGGCGATCCTGCTGAAAATCCTGCACAAGATCGTGGAGAAGACATCTTTCGGTCAGGATGAAGAAGTGAGGCGGCACGGCGTCATCGGTCGTCTGGCTAATGTCGTTCCCGCTTTGATCATTGCATCGGGTATCGCAGCCGTGCCGGGACTGCCGGAGACAGCCGTAACCATTATCAGCAATGTGGCCATTGCGTTCATCATTTTGACGCTGGCGATGGCAGTCAGCGCGTTTCTGAGCCTCATCGACACACTTTATAGTCGGCGTGAAGAGGCAAAAGACCGACCGATGAAGGGCTATATCCAGGTCGGCAAGCTTGTGACCTATCTTATCGCGGTGGTGCTTATCATCGCCACGCTGCTGGATCGCTCGCCCCTGATCCTGCTGTCGGGTGTCGGTGCCATGGCAGCGGTGCTGATACTGGTTTTTCAGGATACCTTGCTGTCGCTGGTTGCCAGCATGCAGATCGCCTCGTCCAACATGGTGCGCGTGGGCGACTGGATCGAAATGAGCCATCTCGATGCCAATGGCGATGTGGTCGAGATCGCGCTCTATACGGTCAAGGTCCAGAATTTCGACAAGACGATCACCACGATTCCCATCCGCAAGCTCATTACAGAGCCGATGAAAAATTATCGCGGAATGCAGCAATCGGGCGGCAGACGCATAAAGCGTTCTATTTTTATCGATCAGGCGACGATACGTTTTCTTACTGAGGAAGAGCGACAGCGGCTTGCGTCCATGGACCAGCTCAAGGATTACCTGCCCAAAAAAGAGAAGGAAATCGCCGACTGGAATGCCAGGCTCGGGGAGCGCGCCAATAATCCGGCGAATACCCGCCGCTTCACCAATATCGGGACATTCCGCGCCTATGTCGAAACCTATCTGCGTAATCATCCGCATGTGCATAAGGGCATGACGCTGCTTGTACGGCAGCTCGATCCCACGCCAAATGGCTTGCCGCTGGAGATTTATTGCTTCACCAATACGGTCGTCTGGGCCAATTATGAGAATATCCAGTCAGATATTTTCGATCACCTTTATGCAATCATCCCGGAATTCGGCCTCGCTCCATTCCAGAATCCAGGCGGAAGGGATTTTCGCGCATTGGTATCGGGCGATCTGAAAGAGTAGCCCTATGATGCGTCAGTTTCGCAGCCAGTCAGCAATGCCGTTGGCGGCTGCAATCCCCATCGCAAAACAGGCGGTCAGAAGATAGCCGCCCGTCGGCGCTTCCCAATCGATCATCTCGCCGCTGACAAACAGGCCGGGCATTTTCTTGAGCATATATTGCGCATTGATTTCGTCCCAGCCAATCCCGCCTGCCGTCGAGATTGCTTCCTCTATCGGACGCGAACGGCGGAGCGGAACGGCAAGCGATTTGATATTCTGCGCAAGCCTGTTTGGTTCTTTTTCGCGAATAAATTCAAGAACCAGTGCTGCCTTGACGCCGGTCAGCCCCGCTCCTTTGCGCAACAGATTGCTTGAACTAAGCTTTGAATTCTGCCGCGCAAGATCATGAGCAAGCCGCTCGACTGTTTTCCCCGGCGCAAGATCGAGAACGAGATCGGCCCTGCCCTGCGCTTCCAGCTCATCGCGAAGCCATGCGGAATGAGCATAAATCAGGCTGCCCTCCACACCGTTGCGGGTTATTACGAACTCGCCCTGCGTGGTTCCTGCTCCGCTTTTGATGGTGACGGATTTAACCGGGCTACCAGCGAAATGTTCAGTCAGATAGGGGCTCCAATCAACGTCAAAACCGCAATTGGCGGGTTTCAAAGGTGCTATGCGAATATTCCTATCCCGAAAATATTCAACCCAGGCGCCGTTGGAACCAAGCTTCGGCAAGCTTGCACCGCCGAACGCAAAAAGAGCAGCGTCACAGTCGACGAACTCTACGCCATGCGGCTTCTCAACCGTCAGCCTGTTTCCATCAAAGCCAATCCATTTATGACGCGTGAGGATGCGAACCCCCTGCGCTTCGAGGCGTTGCAGCCAGGCACGCAGCAAAGGTGAGGCTTTCATGGCTTTGGGGAATACACGGCCCGATGAGCCGACGAAGGTTTGCGCCCCCAGCGCATCCGCCCATGCCCGCAATTCATCCGCGCCGAATGCCTGCAAGACGGGCCTTATCCGCTCGGCACTTGCACCATAACGCATTGCGAAGCGGGCAAATTCTTCCGAATGCGTCAGATTGAGGCCCGACTTGCCCGCAAGCAGGAACTTGCGGCCAACGGTCGGCATCTGCTCATAAAGCGTCACTGCAAATCCCAGCGCCGACAAGCGCTCGGCGGCGATCAGCCCGGAAGGGCCACCGCCGAATATGGCGACAGTTTTGTCAGGCATGGATGCCCGGATTGCATAATAAGATCAATCTTCCTTCTCCAGCATTTCCTTAACTGCGGTAGCTAACTGTTTGAGTGAGAAGGGTTTTGGCAGAAAGCCAAACTTAGCCTCAGCAGGAAGGTTACGGGCGAATGCATCCTCGGCATAGCCGGAGACGAAGATGAATTTAATGTCGGGATAGGTCTTGCGCAACTCTCGCAGAAGCGTCGGGCCATCCATTTCCGGCATGACCACATCCGAGACGACAATATCCACCTGCCCGTTCAATTCTTCCAGCACTTCCAGCGCTTCCACACCCGATGCGGCTTCATGCACGGTGTAGCCGCGTGACTGGAGGGCGCGAACGCCACCCATGCGCACGGCGTCTTCATCTTCCACCAGAAGCACGGTGGCGGACCCGGACAGGTCGGTGGCTTTTTCGACCTTCTTTTCCTTTGCCTGCACGGGCGCATCGTTCGCACCCTTTTCTACGATATGGCGAGGCAGGAAGATCTTGAAGCTGGTTCCTTTGCCCAGTTCGGAATCGCAATAAATGAAACCGCCGGTCTGCTTGATGATCCCATAGACCATCGAGAGGCCGAGACCCGTTCCCTTGCCTACTTCCTTGGTCGTAAAGAAAGGTTCGAATATCTTCTCTACAACATCGGCGGGAATACCGGTGCCCGTGTCTTCCACTTCGAAAAGGACATAGTCGGCTTCCGGCAGATCGCGATAATGCAATGCAGGCACTTCCGTGATCGGCACATTGCGCGTGCGCAGCACGATGTCACCGCCATCCGGCATGGCGTCGCGCGCATTCACCGCCAGATTGACAGCGACCTGTTCAAATTGTCCCAGATCGGCTTTCACCGGCCAGAGATCGCGCCCGTGCTCGATCTTGAGACCTATATCCTTGCCGACGAGGCGAGCGAGAAGCATACGCAAATCCGCCAGAACGTCGGTCAGATCCAGAACTTCGGGGCGCAGCGTCTGGCGACGCGAGAATGCCAGCAACTGGCGCACGAGCGAGGCGGCGCGATTTGCATTCTGCTTGATATTCATAATATCGGGGAACGAGGGATCGGCCGCGCGATGATTGCTCAGCAGCAGGTCCGACGACATGATGATGGCGGTCAGCACATTGTTGAAGTCATGCGCGATACCACCGGCAAGCTGTCCCACGGCCTGCATCTTCTGGCTCTGCGCCATCTGGTTCTCAAGCGCCTTTTGCTCCGTGGTTTCAACCGCAGAAATAATAGCTGCCTCTTCGGTTGCCTCGCCGCCAAGATCAGTTACCGCGCTTAGATAAAAGCGGATATGGCGCTCCTCGTTGCCCGGAAGCACCGTGTCCACCGGTGAGATGCTCGCCTGTCCGGCAAAGGCGGCGGCGAGTGCCGTGTTAAAGGCTTCGCGGTCGCGTTCGTGAACGACATTTTCCAGTTTCATGCGCCGGTCGACGGCGTCGCGATCAACGACGGAAGAGAAAATATCGAGGAAGCGCGCATTGGTGCGCAATGTATGGCCTTCCACATCAACCGCCGCAATGGCCATTGGCGCGGAATTGAAAAAGCGCGTGAACCGCACTTCGGAAGACCGCAATGCAATGGATGAATCATCGCCCTCCGCACGGTCGAGAACGATGGTGCGGCTCGTACCCGGCGTTCCATCGCGCGCTGCCTGAACGCGGTGATAAAAGCGTACCGCGAGGCTTTGGCCGTTCCGCTTGATGAGATCAAGATCAATCACCGTGTTGCGGCTGGTGCCGGGCTCAGCTTTTACGGCCCTTATCAACGCCATGCCGCTTCCCGCAATAATGTCGTTAAGCGTCAGCGAGCCGGGCGTAAACTGCGTCAGATCAACACCCAGCCATTCGGCAAGCGTCGCATTGAGATAAATTATGCGGCCTGCGGGATCAGCGGAAAAGAAGCCCGCCGGTGCATGGTCCAGATGGTTGATTGCTTCCTGAAGTTCCTGAAAGAAGCGCTCCTGCTCAGCCCTCTCCTCGGAAATATTTGCAATTTGCCAGGCGACAAGC
The DNA here is from genome assembly GCF_003149535.1 of Falsochrobactrum shanghaiense. Classification (GTDB taxonomy): domain Bacteria; phylum Pseudomonadota; class Alphaproteobacteria; order Rhizobiales; family Rhizobiaceae; genus Brucella; species Brucella shanghaiense. The sequence goes on from NZ_QGDB01000003.1 coordinate 275,363, forward strand.
TGGCCCTTGAAATCCTTGCCCCCGTCGAAGGGGCGCGCCTTGATGCGATACCAGACCGGAGTGAGCGTACCATGGCCAGCCTGGGCAAGATCAGCCGATAGCCGGACTTCTTCCTGCGTCGACAATCCATCGCGCACGGCATTGGTCAGCCGGTAAATTGCATCGGAAGCAGCAGGTTCTTCGGAAAGAATAGTATCAAGCGAGCGCACGCTATCGGCGGCGGCACCCGTCATGCGGGCATAGGCATCGTTGGCATAAACGATCTGGCCGCGCGAATCGGAAATCACGGTGCCTTCAGGCAGGGAATCGAGAAAGGAATGCGCCAGATTCCGGTCTTCCTTGCGCTGGCTGAATCGTATCAGTCCGGTAGCTGCGCCAAACAGGTAAAAGACCCCCACCATGGACAAAAGGCCCATAAGGACGAGCGCAAACCCGTCACCAAGTCTGTCGCGGAACACGAAATAGACGAAGGCCGCGCCAATCAGCACAATTCCCACCGCCAGAAGCCGCAAGGCGGAGTGGGAATCGCGCCGGGGCATCACAAGCGGTTTTGGATAGGTGTTGTCGGTCTGTCGCGACATCAGGCGCTCTGCCCTTTCATGCTGTTCGTCTGCTATGCTTTTTGCTGCGCTGCACGGATGATGATCCGTCCGTATTCATTGGATCAGGAGCAAGCGCTATCTTATTCATAAAGCAAAACCAATCACATTCCCTGCCATAAGTCCGCGTCTGGTGCCATATATGAAGATTTTCCACATATTGCAGGCTATATCCGATTCGCAGAACGCGTTAGAGTAGGTTTCGATCTGAATGAACCAGATCGGCGCTCTAAGCTTTTGTTTAAACGCGCATCTTTTTTCAAAAACGTTTCACGTTTTCCGGGATGCGCTTCAGGTCGTAATTTACGCTTGAGCATGTGCATATAGGCGTCAGGTCACGGCTTACGTCATTTTGGCTGGGGATCATATGATCCCCACAAATAGATGCAACATTCCCAAGCCGGGCAAATTGAACTAGTGTTTTGCCCGGCGGTTTTTGTCATGGTGATTGGAAACGCGGGGATAGTGCAATGTCCGTCTCGCGGATATTGCTTGTTTTAGTATGAGAGGTTTCACCGCATGAAGGAATGGCTCAGCGGTCTTGTGGGAGAAAATGCGGCAAATATTGTCGGTTTCGTCCTTGTTTTTGCGATCATTCTAGGCGGAATTTTCGTCGTTCTTTCCATCCTCAGGCGTTTTAGCGGCGGTAGTTTTTCGGCTGGCGGACGTGGCGGACGCCAGCCCCGGCTTTCGGTTATGGACGCCGCTGCGGTCGATAATCGCCGCAAGCTTGTCCTGATACGCCGGGACGATGTTGAGCATCTGCTTCTTATCGGCGGCCCAACGGATGTCGTGGTCGAGCAGAATATCACTTCGGAGCCACGGATAGCCTCACGCACCGAACCATCACGCATAGAGCCAGGGCATATCGAGCGGTTCCGCCAGCATGAGGCAACCATCACGTCGGACAAAGAAAACACGATCCAGTTGAATTCTCCGATAGAAACGCCGGTTTTTGCCGAACCATTCCCCGTAAGGGAAGAGGCACCTGCTTTTCAGCCTGAACGGGAAGCCGCGCAAAAGCCTGTTGCACCGCAGCCGCCTGTGACGCCGGCAGCTCCACAAATGCCGCAAACACCGCCACAGCCGCGCTCCACCACACATTACCCACCGCAGCCACGGACCGTCGTGCCGCCACGTCCGGCGGAACAGCAATCGCCGTCGCCGCGCCTGCATCCGGTCTATCCGCTTAGTCGCGTTTCACGCGGAGTCCTGACCTCCACATCGGGGGCCGCAAGTGTCAGGGAACAGGAGAAGATCGTTCCAAAGGATGCTGGCGACACCGTTCCCGATCGTGAGACAGCCCCGCAAAAGCCCGTCGTTGCGGAAGCCGCCACGCTGCACAACATAACACCAAAAGCGGAAGAACCTCGTGCCAGCTCCGGGCCGGAGTTTGTCGACAATAATCTCGAAGGACTGAGCGGTGCCCTGAACGACGCAATCATGTCGGATCTGTCCGCCGATGAGACTATCCCGGAAGGCCAGAAAGAATTCGACAAATTTGAGGTTGAAGACTTTGAAAGCGAATTGCTCGGCTCGCTGGATATTTCCCCCGATGGCAATAAGCCGGAGCACAATATTGAAGACGAAATGGAAAAGCTTCTGGGCGAACTGACGCGAGATGAGACCCGCCATCGGTAGGCTGGTTTAATGATCTCGTTTAGTGACCGGGTCAGATCGGCGCTCTAAGCTTTTGTTTAAACGCGCATTTTTACCGAAAACCGTTTCACATTTTTCGGGATGCGCTCCAAACCGGAACGGTGCGAAGTTCCAAACAAAAAGGCTGCAACGAGGGTTGCAGCCTTTTGAATTTCGAGATGGGTGCCAAGAGAAGATAGATCGCGTTCCGCATTTACGAATGCGGATAAACGGCTCCAAAAGCGCCTATCAGCATAGGCTTGATCGCAATCTGAAAACCGTTTCCCTTACTCGGGGCGCAGGGCTAATCGTCGCGATAAACCTTTTCGCGCCGCTCATGGCGTTCTTGCGCTTCGATCGATAGTGTCGCAATAGGTCTTGCGTCAAGACGCTTCAAGCTGATCGGGTCACCAGTTTCTTCGCAGAAACCGTAAGTTCCCTCGTCGATACGACTAAGAGCTGCATCGATTTTAGAGATCAACTTGCGCTGTCTGTCACGCGCGCGCAGTTCAATTGCCCGGTCCGTTTCAGACGATGCCCTGTCCGCCAAGTCCGGATGATTGGCATTTTCCTGCTGGAGCGCTTCCAGTGTTTCGCGCGCTTCGCGCAGGATGTCGTTTCTCCAAGCGACCAGCTTGGTTCGGAAGTAAGACTTCTGCCGTTCATTCATGAACGGTTCGTCTTCAGTGGGTCTATAGTCAAGGTCGATTAATTCACTCATTCTGAATCACCCCACATCTAGGAGACGCGGGCAGTTATATAAGTCCATCGTGACAAGGACACAACACTAAACAATCAAGCACCATTATTTTTTATGCGTAAAAAATGAGCATTTTTTCAGAATTCGACTGAGGCACAATTTTGCGATTTCTGTCTTTATTCTGATTTAACCAAAGACATCAACTGATTAAGCACTTTCCTCATTTCAAAAAAGCCAGCAGGGAGAATATAGGTGGCTTATATTCTTATGCCTAATAATACAGCAAAATTACCTGTGAATATTTGCCAATCATATCCTGATCTTGCATCCAAAGCCATTCAACCAGAGAAATCCTGTGAAAATTGTGGCACAAAGAAGGAGCGTCGCGCATAAACATCACGGAGATCATATCGATGAGCCAGCTTCTTCTGCTCCGGCATGCCAAGGCTGTCAAAGCCAAGCCCGCCATGAGCGATTTTGAAAGGCCACTTGCCAATGAGGGCCTTGCAGCCCTGGATTTGCTGGCCGAGGCCATGAAGAAATCCAACCTCTTCCCGCAGCGCGTGGTGCTTTCGGGATCGTGTCGAACCCGTGAGACGGCATTCGGCCTGATAGAGCGTCTGGGCGTCGAGATCGAAACGATAATCGATGACGGAATCTATCACGGCGGACCCGGCGATTATATGAAGGCGATCATGCAGCATGGCGATGTGGAACGCCTGATGCTGGTCGCACATAACCCCACGATCGAAGAATTGGCGCTATCGCTATGCGGTCATGGCAATACGGATAGTATCGCAAGATTGATCAGCGGCTTTCCCACTGCGGCCCTTGCAACCATTTCCTTTGAAAAGCCTTTGCCGGAAATCGCGCGCAAGCAAGGTTTTCTGGAAAGCTTTCCGATACCGCAGATTATTTCGTAACTACAGGCGCTTTCATTCCTGTCAAATTTACGGACAGGTTCCTATCTATAGAGCCGGACGATAGACTGCGAGAGGAAGCAATTGGCAAAACTGACCAGTTTCAGCGATGAGGCGAAAATCGCGTTCGATACGCTGACAGAGCGCGCAAGCGGTCTGCTGTCTCCATCGCTCCGTTTGGGAGTTACCGGCCTTTCACGAGCAGGAAAAACAGTTTTCATCACTGCGCTGGTGCATAATATGGTGCATGGCGGGCGGCTGCCGATGTTCGAGGCCTATAAATCGGGCCGGATTTCGCGCTCCTTGCTGGAGCCGCAGCCTGACGATGCAGTTCCGCGTTTTCAGTATGAAGAACACCTTTCCGCCTTGCTGGACGAGCGCATCTGGCCTGATTCCACCAGAGCGATTTCACAATTACGCCTGACCATTGAATATGAATCGGCTTCCGGATGGGGGCGCTGGCTTTCGCCGGGGCGGCTTTCGGTCGATATTGTCGATTATCCGGGCGAATGGTTGCTCGACCTTCCCCTTCTGGGCAAAAACTATCGGGAATTCAGCCGGGATTCCTTTTTGCTCGCGCAGGAACCCACCCATAAGGATCTGGCGCAAGAATGGCTGATGGAGGCGCAGGCGATCAAGGCGTCGGAAGGCGCTGATGAACTGACGGCGCAACGGCTTGCAAGAAGCTTTACCGCCTATTTGCGCGCCGGAAAAGCCGATGAGCGTGCGCTTTCGACCTTGCCGCCGGGACGCTTTCTCATGCCCGGCGATCTCGACGGTTCCCCTGCGCTTACCTTCGCGCCCCTTCCCGATCTGACAACCGAAGACTTCAGGAACGGCAGTCTGGCGGCAATGATGGAACGCCGTTACGAAGCCTATAAAACCCATGTCATCAAACCATTTTTTCGCGAGCATATAGCCCGGCTGGACCGACAGATCATTCTTATAGACGCGATGCAGGCCATGAATGCGGGTGGTGCCGTGGTCGCCGATCTTGAACGCGCGCTGACCGATATTCTGTCCTGCTTCCGTCCCGGCCGCTCCAATCTTCTGACCGGGCTGATCCAGCGCCGGATCGGGCGTATTCTGGTGGCCGCCACCAAGGCCGATCATCTTCATCACGAAAGCCATGACCGCTTGCAGGCCATTGTCAGAAGGCTCGTGGAGCGCGCCATCGAACGGGCCGATTTTTCCGGTGCGGATATAGAAGTTTTGGCGATGGCGGCTGTTCGTGCAACCCGTGAGGCGACCGTCAAAGAAGGCAAGGATATTCTGCCGGTCATCGTCGGCACGCCACTTGAAGGTGAACGGATCAATGGCGAGGTTTTTGATGGGAAAACCGAAACAGCTATATTTCCCGGTGATTTACCAAAAGACCCTAATGTAATATTCGAAGATTTATCGAATGAACCAACTATTCGTTTCGTGCGTTTCCGTCCGCCTCGACTGGAGCGAACTGCTGAAGGGCTCACATTGTCGCTCCCCCATATAAGGCTCGATCGCGCTCTGCAATTTCTCATCGGGGATCGTCTGGCATGAGTGAAAAGCCGCCGCGCAAACCTGCATCTTTTAGCGTTAACCAGCCGCGACCCGAGCAGTTGACGGAGGAAAGCGGCACAGATCGGCTGCGTCATCCACGCGCCGTAACCGATCTGGAACAGCTTATTCTGGAAAAGGATGTCTTTGCGCTTAGTGCAGAGGAAGAAGCCGAACTTGAAGCACTCGATCCAGCATATGAGCCGGTTCCTCGCAGAGGCTGGTCGCTGAGCCGGATATTGTTTGGCGCGCTTGGCATATTGGTTTCCTTTGCCGTCGCCATATGGGTCGAAGACCTCATCCGGGCCCTGTTTACGCGGGCGGACTGGCTGGGCTGGACGGCTTTCGGTGTCGCGATGGTCGCTCTTTTGGCGTTTATCGCGATCATTATTCGCGAACTGGTTGCCTTGCGCCGCCTGGCGTCAGTACAGCATTTGCGTAAAGACGCAGCCGATGCAGCCATGCATGACGATATGGCGGCTGCCAGAAGGGCCGTGGATGCCCTGCGCGCAATTGCCAGCGGCCTGCCGGAGACCGCACGCGGCAGGAAGATGCTCGATGGCCTGACCGATGACATCATAGACGGGCGCGATCTCATCCGTCTTGCCGAAACGGAATTGTTGCGCCCACTCGACCGGGAGGCGCGCCTGCTGATCATGAATGCATCGCGGCGCGTATCGATCGTAACAGCCATCAGCCCCCGCGCCCTCGTTGATGTCGCCTATGTGGTTTTTGAATCGGCACGGCTCATCCGCAGGCTCTCGCAACTTTATGGCGGACGGCCTGGAACGCTCGGGTTCATGAAGCTCATAAGACGGGTCGTGGCACATCTCGCGGTCACAGGGACTTTGGCCATGGGCGACAGTGTTATCCAGCAGCTTGTCGGCCATGGGCTTGCCTCGCGTCTTTCTGCCAAGCTTGGCGAAGGCGTGGTCAACGGCCTGATGACCGCACGTATCGGCATTGCCGCCATGGATGTGGTTCGCCCTTTTCCCTTCAACGCGGAAAAGCGTCCCGGTGTGAGCGATTTCATCGGTGATCTGGCCCGAATAGCAGGGGAGAAAAACCCGAAGGCAAAAGCTGGAAATTAAAGCAATTTGTGTTTAAAGGTCAGCATCGAAACTGCTCCGCACAAACCAAGTGTTAACCATTCCGCACCATTATAAAAACCATCATCAGATCCGCCTTTCAGGATCTTTTGCTGAAAATGACTGAATGCGATTCTTTAGAAATTCGTCCTTCGGGGCGGGATTCCGGACAGAGCTGAACATGAAAAAATATATCACCGCCTGCCTTACATTGCTGCCCGTATCGCTTCTGGCCGCACCCGCCATGGCGGCTGATAAGGATAAGAAGTTCTTCCAGTCGATTGAAGGTCAATGGTCAGGCCCCGGCGAGGTCGTCGCCGGAAAATATAAGGGCACGAAATTCGTCTGTAATCTTGCGGGCAGCACGCCCGATGAAGCGGTGGGCATGACGCTCGATGGATCGTGCCGTGTGGGAGTTTTCTCGCAGGAGATGAAGGCGACCGTCACGCGCGTCGGTTCAAAATATTCCGGCAAGTTCAATGATGGCGCAGAAGGCAAGGGCCTGAATGTCACCTCGGGCTCGGTCAGCGGCAATAAAGTGGTTCTCGGCCTCAACCGCAAGGAACTCAATGGCGCCATGCTGGCGCGGGTTGCCGATAGAAACACGATGAATGTGACCGTATCGGTTCGCGTGGAAGAAGAACTAATTCCGGTGATCGGCATGAGCCTGAAGCGCGTGGACAATATCGCCGTCGGCAGCATCGCCAAAAATTAAAACGGTTTCTGTTTAAACAGAATTCACTTTCGCCACCAGCCTGCATCCATGTGGGCTTTTTCTATTCCGGCATGTTCGCAATCCGCTTCCCATTCGGAAACGGTTTTTCCGCAAATATGCAGATCTGGCGCAATATCGTTGAGCGGCACGAGTACAAAAGCGCGCTCGTGAATACGCGGATGGGGCAGGATAAGTGAGGCTTCATTGAGATGAATCGCCCTGCCTGCATTGTCCTGCATGGCAAGAATATCAATATCGATGATACGCGGCCCCCAGCGTTCGAGCCTCACGCGTTTGAGCGTTCGCTCTATCTCCAGGCAAGTCGCGATCAGCGCCAAAGGCTCCAGCAATGTTTCAATCTGCGCGCATGCATTATGAAACCATGCCTGATCCGTCTTGCCCCAGGGTGGCGTGCGGTAAACCGGAGAAACGGAAATTACCCGCGTATCCTCGCGCGCATCGAGCGTTCTCAATGCATGAGCCATGGATTCTACAGGGTCATCGAGATTGCCGCCAAGGCCAAGCCAGGCGACAAAAGGCAATTCACGGACCATCAGCGCGGATACACCACGGTGACTTCGACATGATCAAGCACGCCCGGAACCGGCGCATTGGGCTTGCGAATGGTGATCTCGGCGCGCTTTATCTGAGGAAAGCGCTTGACCAGTGCTCGCCCGACATCAAGCGCCAATGTTTCAATCAGATAGCGTTGGCGACCGGTGATGATGTCCTGAATTACGGTAAAGGCTATGCCGTAATGCACCGTACCTTCGATGTCGTCATTTTCCAGTGCATTGCCCGGATCAACGTCGAGTATGGCATCGACATAGAAACGCTGGCCGAGTTTATGCTCTTCATCGAAGACGCCGTGATGCGCGAAGAAGGCGCAGTTCATGATGCGGATTGTGTACACGGCTTTGTTTCCTGTTCTCAGTCGGCCCTGCTTTGCAGAATAGCATCCGCAACCGCAAGCGCGTCCCTATTAAAAGCGACATTGTGAACCCGGAAAATGTCGGCGCCGGCGAGCCGCATTGCAACGGAGGTCGCAGCGGTTCCCACGTCGCGCATCAGGGGCTCGGTCTGCCCGGTTATAGCACCAATGAAACGCTTGCGCGATGTTCCGACAAGCAATGGATAGCCGAAGCTTTCAAGTTCTTCCAGCCGGCGCATCAGTGCTACATCTTCGCGGCTGTCCTTGCCGAAGCCAAAGCCCGGATCAAGCACGATACGCGATGTTTCGACGCCTGCTTTGCGGGCGATTTCCAAAGATGCCTCAAGAAAATCAAACTGATCGGCAATGACATCGGGATTGGTCGTCCTGTCGCGGCTGGTATGCATGATGACCAGCCCTGCTCCGCTATCCCTGGCAAGTTTTGCTATTTCCGGCTCTTTTTGCAGGCCCCATACGTCATTGACGATATGCGCGCCTGCCTCCACGGCGTGCCGGGCGGTCGAGGCCCGATATGTATCCACCGATATAAGGCAATCGAAGCGCTTGCTTAAAGCCGCAATTACCGGAACGACGCGCGCGGTTTCCATTTCGGCGTCGACAGAGGCACCGCCGGGGCGGGTCGATTCGCCGCCGACATCGATTATTATGGCCCCCTCTTCCAGCATTTTTTCGGCAACAGCCAGCGCCTTGTCGAGATCGGTATAACGTCCGCCATCGGAAAAAGAATCCGGCGTTATGTTCAGGATGCCCATGATCACCGATTTCGCGCCCAGTTGAAGGCTGCGGCCATGAGCGAGTTGCCATTGTTTTCGCATTACTGGAAATTCCGATTCGTTTCTCATCGAGCGAATATGTCCGTTGGGCAAAATCTCGACGCATAAACTGTTATAGTTCTCTTGACGATTGCGTGCCATGTTGCACAAGGATGATTTATGCGTTCTTTCTGGTTTTATGAAGAGGTGCCGGAACATGTCTTTTAAAAAACGGGTTCTGGCTCTTGGCCTCGCTTTGTTTTTTGTCGCGCCTCAGGCGGAGGCCGCGTCGATTTTTCGTAATGTTAAATATTACAACATCAATGGAAATACAGCCGCCGATCTCGACAAGGCATTATCAAGCAGTGGCCCGTTTCTCAAAAAGACCGGCCATCACCATCCGGGCGCCGCTGAAATCCGTTTCGATGCCAAGGTGCAATATGGGCGCGCGGCGGGCAGCCGGGCCTGCAAGGTGCAGAATGTTTACGTGAACATTCATGCCAAAGTTATGCTGCCGCGCTGGAAACAACGGCGCAAAGCCGATGCGGAACTGGCATTGGTATGGGATACGCTGTTGCAGGATATTCGTCGACACGAGGAAAGCCATATCGTCATCGCCCGCAGCCATGCCAGCGAGATGGAGCGGCAGATTCGCGCCTTGCGGACCCGTACCGACTGCGCCGACCTTCGCGCTGATATTGATCGCATCACCGCAAAGCTGATGAAAGCGCACGACAAGGCGCAGGAACAGTTCGACCGGGTCGAAACCATCAATTTCGAAAACCGTTTTGAACGGCTGCTGACCTACAGAATGGAGCGAATGCAGCAGAACAAGCGTTGAAAGTGACGAGGCAAGCTGTCAGTTCTGGCGTTCGGGCACCTTGACCACGAGGCCGTCAATGTCGTCCGTCACACGAATCTGGCAGGAAAGACGGGAATTCGGCTGCACTTCATAAGCGAAATCGAGCATATCCTCTTCCATTGCGTCCGGGCCGCCAACGGTATCCGTCCAGTCTTCATCGACATAGACATGGCAAGTCGCGCAGGCACAGGCTCCTCCGCATTCGGCATCAATGCCGGGAATCCCGTTGCGGATGGCGGCTTCCATCACGCTCGACCCGTTTTCGGCTTCGACTTCCGTTCGTGAAGCACCGTCAGCGGAAACGAAGATAATTTTTGTCATTTGCAGTTCGGTCCCTGGACGCACCAGCGCGGCGCGATTGAAATTGTCTGGCTCACATTTGAGAACATAGCAAGAGTTTGCAAGCAATCTGCACCGGCAGATACGGCCTTACGCCTGCAAGTTCAACACCCGCCGGCATGGAAGCGCAAAACTGCGCCAAAATGCCGTTCCATTTTACGTAACCACAATTAAAATGCGGGTTTTTGTCGGCAGACAGTCCCGCCGCCCATTATATCCGCCCATCACGCCAATTACTTATGGGGATAAGAGGCAGGAATGGTCGATGCGGGGCGTGGGTTCTGTTAACGGATTTGAGAACGCGCATTATGTGGAATAATCGCGTATAATCGATTTCCACAGAATGATCGTAAACGCAGAAAGGCTGCAAATCGGGCATTTTTAATAGCACCGCCCCATTTCCGTTAACCTTGTATTTAAACTTTTAGGCATTGGGCATACTCGCCTATTTCCTTAACAAGGTTGAGCCGATACGATGCAAAATGGCGGATTAAGTTTTGTTACGGCCCTTGGGTCGGGCCGTCACAGTAATTTGAGTACGAGGTAGGCAAAGCGATGGCTTCCAAATCCAAGGCGCAAAAGCTCGATCATGAAGTCGAAGAGGCGTTGGAAAAAGCGCTCAATATCGATTTCGGCGATGATTTCGACATCGATATGGATCTGAGTACATTTGACGACAGTTTTTCGGTTGACGATCTGGAGCAGCAAATATCGCGGGCAGCCGAAGAGCTTGTCGCCGAACAGGGAACAGGTGTGGCCAAGCCGGAACAGACCGCTTCCGCAGCAGCGCCTGAGGGCCGCAAGCCGAATTCCGAGGCTATCAAGTCCGTTTCCGTGATTGCAAGCCCGGCGGCACCGCCGATGCCGCCCGTGGTCCACGCTGCCGCTGCCGTATCCGCTACACAGGCCGTCGAACAGGCTCCGGCCCAGCCCGCCAGCAAGCCAAAAGCCGCCTCGCAGGAAAATATTGCGAAGCCGGCGATTGCTGCGCCTTCGCTCGCCGCCTCCGCCAATCCGGTCCGCACTCCGGCTAACGACGATTCCCGCAACAGCAGAGCCATCGCCGCTGCTCCGCGCCGCGCTACCGCGCAATCGTCAAAACTTTACTGGACGACAACGGCAATCAGCGTTCTCTGGGCCGCTGGCGGCGTCGCCATCAGCAAGGCGATCAGCCCGCAGGTATTCTCGACCTTGCAGGCAACCAGAGAATTCTTCGCATCGCCCGCCGGTATCGGTGTCGCCGCAGGCGTTGCATTGCCGGTCGTCATGTTCTGGGGCTTCGCGCATCTGGTCCGTCGCGCGCAGGAAATGCAGCAGGCGGCTCACAGCATGTCCGAAGCTGCATTGAAGCTTCTACAGCCCGAGGCGGTTGCCGGTGATCGCGTTTCGACGCTTAGTCAGGCTGTCCGTCGCGAAGTCGCGGCAATGAATGAGGGCATTGAACGCACTCTGGCGCGCGCCGTAGAGTTGGAAACGCTCGTTCAATCCGAAGTCAACCAGCTTGAGCGCGCCTATAGCGACAACGAGGTGCGCATCCGTTCGCTGGTGAGCGAACTGGGCAATGAGCGTGAATCCGTGGTCAGCCACGCGGAACGTGTTCGCTCTTCGATTTCCGGTGCGCATGAACATCTCCGGGAAGAATTAGCCAGTGCTGCCAATATCATACGCGATAATGTTGCATCCGCGTCTGAACAGCTTAGCGGGCTTCTGGGGGATTCGGGCGAGCGCCTGATCAGCAGCATCAACGAGAGCGGCGGCGCCATTGCGGACGCCATCGAAAAACGCACCGGCGATATTGCATCGCGCATCACCACTTCCGGTCAGGCTTTCACCAGCGAGCTGGATACGCGCATTGCAACGCTGGATCAGCACTCGCGCGATATTTCCGAGCGCGTCAGTTCCGCGCTTGACGAGCGTGTTACGGGCATAACCAGCCTGCTTGGCGGTGCCACACAGACAATGGTCAGTGAATTCGATACGCGGCTTGCCAATCTTGAAACGACGCTCGATGAGCGCGGACGCTCGCTCCTCTCCGAGTTCGAGACGCGCGCCCATGCGCTCGACAGCAGCACTGAAAAGCTCAACGCAGCGCTTGAAGCCCGTTCGCGCCAGATCAACGAAAATCTCATTGCCCGCACCCGCGAAATCGCCGAAACCTTCTCCAGCGGCCGCACGACATTGAGCACGATGATCGATGAAACCAAGACCCGGATCGGTAGCGACCTGACTTCGATCAGCGAAAGCGTCGGCGATATTCTGACGGAAAAAGCATCGGCATTCGCCGGCAAGCTTGCGGATAGTCGTGATGTTCTCGCCTCTTCCCTTGAAGGCGAAACGGAGCGTGTTTCCGCAATCATTCGCGACCATGCGGATACGCTGGCCGCACGGACCGACGACATCAAGAGCGTCGTTGACAGCAGTGCATCGGCACTTGGCTCGGTGGCAGAGCAGCACGCCAATATCCTTGCCGAACGCACAGCCGCGCTTCAGCAGGAAATGGCGAATAATGCTGCACGCCTCGATACTTCTTTTGCGGATCATGTGCGCTCGCTGGAAGAGCGCGCGGCCTCCCTGCAAGATGTCATCGCCGGAAATCAGTCACTGCTTTCCCGGATCATGGATGAGCGGACTGCCGCATTGCGCGATAATTTCGATGAAAGTCGTGAAACGCTGGCACGGACATTCGATGAACGAGTCGCATCGCTTCAATTGACCATCGCGGATAATCAGCAAGCACTGGCGCGCACGATGGACGAGCGCGCACAAGCGCTCAATGAAACCATCGGCGCGAGCCGCGATGCATTCGAAGCCACGTTCAGCGAACATGTGCGCCGGGTGGAAGAGCGCACGAGTGGGCTGCGTTCCGTCCTGAACGATCACAACAGCGCGCTCGCCAATATTCTTGACGGGCACGAGCAGGCGATTGAAAGCCGCGCGGAAGTCATTCGTTCCACGCTGGCTGAAACAACCACTTCGCTGAGCCAGACCTTGCAGGATCACGGCGATATTCTCTCGCAGCGCACCGCCAACCTGCATAACGCGATCGAAAGCAGCAGCTCGACCATCAGCCAGGCCTTCGAAAGCCAGACCGGCATTATCGAAGAGCGCACGCAGACGATGGAAAAGGCGCTCACGCTCGGTATCGACAATGTTCGCCGCACCCTCGAACAGAGCGCGGGCGCAGTCGCCGGATCGTTGCGTGAAAAAATCGTGGAAGCGGCGGGCACACTTTCCGCCGAGGCTGCGAAAGCCGGTGACGCACTTGATGGCTTTGGAGAAACCTTCAGTTCCAATCTCATCAACAGCCTGTCCGTTACCGAAGAACGTCTGGGCCAGCATGCAAATGCCATTGCCGATCGTCTGGTTACGATTGAAACCAGCATCGCAGACACCGCTTCCCGGACAAGCAATAGCCTTGCGGAGCAGAGCGAAGCCTTTGCCGCAAGCGTCGCCGAAAAGCTTGCCGGTACGGAAAGCCGCCTGAACGAACGCGCGAACGCCATTGCCGGTGGTCTTGAGACCATCGAAACCCGCCTGACGGGCGAGCTCAGCGCAATCGAGGCGCGCATTGCCGAAACCGCTTCCAAGACCAGCCAGACACTGGCCGGACATAGCGAAGCCTTCTCGGCAAGCGTCAGCGAAAACCTCACGGGCACCGAAGTCCGCCTCACCGAGCGCGCCGATGCGATTGCAACGCGCCTTGGCGATATTGGTTCGCGCATCACCATGGAACTGGGTTCTGTCGAAGCACGTATTGCGCAAGTCACCGACACGACCGCTGTTACGCTTGAAGAACGCACGCGGGAACTCAATGCGGTTCTGGCTGCGCGCTCGCAGGAAATCACCCAGATACTGGCCGATACCGCAGAACCGCTGGTGCAGCGCCTTGCCGACAGTGGACGCGGGCTGGCGCAGCAGCTTGAGGAAGCCACCCATGCGGCAACCGATCGCCTGCGCTCCGAGAACGCGGCGCTGGTCAATGCTCTGGCAAGCCGGACTGCCGAAACGATCGCAGCCGTACAGCAGGCCAAGTCTGGATTGTCTGAAAATGTCAGCGAATTGATCGATCGCCTCGCCGGCTCGAATAGCGAGTTGGGCAAGCTGATCGACGCGGCGGCACGCAATCTTACGGATATTGACGGACGGCTGGTCGAGACGACTTCAAGTTTCGTGGAAAATGCCAACCGCGCCGCGCAGATGTTCCAGGCATCAACGGGCCTCATCGATGGCAATATCGGAACCTTGCGCCAGCTTTCCGACAGCACGCTCGCCCAGATCGGCGATATTGCGCAACGCTTCGAAGAGCATGGCAAGGTGCTTTCAACCGCATCCGATATGATCGGATCGGCCCAGAACGGCCTTGCAGGCACATTGGAAGACCGGCATCAGGCGCTCGACAAGCTGGCATCTGGTCTTGTCGAAAAGTCCGAAAGTGTCGAACGGCTCATGCGCTCCTTCGAGGCGGTCGTTACGTCCGCTTTCGAACGCGCGGAAGGCCAGACGCGTACTTCGGCAGAGAAAATGCGCGAAAGCGTATCCGAGATCGTCGAACAGGCTTCGCAGAAGTTCTCGGCTGCAACCGACGACATCCGCCGCACGGCAAGCGAAATTCGCAACGAGCTTGACAGCACTCGCGGCGAACTCAAGCGTGGCGTGCTGGATATGCCAGCCGAAGCCAAGGAAACGACGAGCGCGATGCGTAAGGCTGTGAGCGAGCAGATAAACGCGCTCAAGGAACTGGCGGAAATCGTCAATAAATCCGGGCGTCTGGTCGATGTCGGCGAGAGCCGTGCGGAACGCGTCGTTTCCCGGCCCGTGCAGTCACCGCGTCGCGCACCTGCCCCGGTTCAGGCTCCCGTCGCGCCGCCATTGCCGCAGGGCAACACGGCAGTGCGTTCGCGCCCTGCCGAAACGGCGCAGCAGCAAGGGCCATCGGCCGGTGAAAAGCCGCGTGGATGGGTGTCCGACCTGCTGGCCCGCGCTTCACGCGAAGACGATGAAACCATGCAAGCGCCAGCGCAGCCGAATACCGCTGCCCGCTCGCCACGACATGTCGTGGAATCGCTTAATTCGCTTTCGGTCGATATTGCGCGCGCAATCGATCATGAAGCATCGGTGGAACTGTGGGACCGCTATCGCCGCGGTGAACGTAACGTATTCACGCGCCGTCTTTACACGCTCAAAGGACAGCAGACCTTCGACGACATCAAGCGCAAATACCAGACAGACGGTGAATTCCGTCGCGCGGTCGACCGCTATATGGACGACTTCCAGCGCCTGCTTGAAGACGTTGCCCGGAATGACCGCGACAATATGGTGACGCAGACCTATCTGACTTCCGATACGGGTAAGGTCTACACCATGCTCGCCCATGCAAGCGGCCGTCTTCGGTAGGGCATTGCCAGCAAGGCTGCACAGCACTTGTGCAGAAAATGTCTGAAGCAATCTTGTAAACAAAAATGCGGCTCATTGAGAGCCGCATTTTTTATTAGAGCATTTCCAGCAAAAGTGTGAAACGGTTTTGCGTAGGCTAATGCTTTAAAGCGTCGAGACGGTCCAGTTCACGATTTCGGTGACTGTGCGATCAAAGGCTGCATCCAGAGCTTTCACATAAGCGCTGTTTCCGGTGCCCGAAACAGGAATTGCGGTGCGGAATATGCGCGTGGCGCGGACTTCGCCATTCTTGTCATTGAGCAGTCTTACAGTCATTTCAACCAGTGCGGTTTGCGGCGAATGATAAGCCTGAATGCCGAATACGCGCAGATCGGTAAGTATCTGATAGTTAATCGCCAGCCCGTCTCCGGGACGCCCGACGCCTCCAAATGCGCCCGTATTCTCATAGGCCTGCACAAGACGCGACTGGACAATATTGGTCAGCCGGTCGCCCCATTGGGCACCCTTGAGATATTCGATAGAACTGGGCGACGAACTGACCACGATATTCTGGCTATCAAGCGCCTTGAGCGCCGTAGGCGTGGGCACCAGCAACTGAATGTTCTTGCGGTTTGGCGTGCTCACCCCCGGCTGCGGAGCCGACAGATTGAAAGTATCAAGCGGAGTCGTCGTACCGCACCCGGCAAGAAGCGCGGCCATGACAGCGGAAGCTGCAATTGTCGTAATGCGCGAACGCGATATTTTCATGTCAGTTACACCGGCTTTGAAAATCAATGACGCGTCCTTCCATCATAACGCGGTACATTACCCTGCCCGCCGAAGATCAAACGCTGCGGATTGCGTTCGAGTTCGCTCACCGCTTCCTCTATCCGCATAACCGCGCGACGGCTATCCACGACCAATGCCTGAACGTCGCGCAGCCCCTGGCCAGAAAAACGCTCGATATTGCCGGCAATCGGTGCAAGGCGCTTGTCAAGATTATCCGCAACCTGACGGATGGATTCGAGCGTCGCTTTCGCCTGCGCGACCATACCGTCCTTATCGTCGCTGGAAAGAAGCCTGTCAGCCTTTTCCATGATGCCTTCCACCCGGACGGATGCGGCGTTGAGGCGCGCCATCATGTCTTTCGCATCCGTTATGATCTTGTTGATGTTGCCGGTATTGGAACCGAGTTCTTCGATGACATTGGCATTTTTGGCCAGAGCGTCGGTAAAGACCTTGGTATTGCTGATCGTATCCATCAAAGGCCCGCGGGCATCCTTGGCAAAGCCCTCAAGCTCGCCCAGCACGCTATTGGCGCGGGCGAAAATATCCTGAGCCGTCGCAAGAAGATTGTTAACAGCGGAAGGATCGGCGTCGATGCGGGCAACAGTATCTTCTTTTGCAGCTTCGGTGAGAAGATTTGGCTCGTCCAGCCGGCCACCCTTGAGTTCGATATAGGCCTGGCCCGTCAATCCCTGAAAACCGAGGGTAGCAGCGGTGGAGCGGGTAATGGGCGTGGTTGCGTTCACCCGGGTCTGCACGATCACCATTTCAGGATTGGTTTCATCAAGATGCAAACGACGCACATCGCCCACCTTGATGCCATTGAACAGCACCTGACTGCCAATGCTCAATCCTGTGACCGAACCGGGTATGCGCACGTCAAGCGGCATGGAATCGCGAGCCTCGCCGTACCGGGCGATCCAGTATACGAAACCGAAAGCCAGCAAGCTGACAATCAGTGTAAAGACTCCCACCAGAACGTAATTGGCTTTTGTTTCCATATCTTATCCCGTTTGCAAGCGGCTGCCCGGCCGCCGCCTGCTTGGCGCCGAAGTATCGATCTGGCGCGCCCGCTTGCCTCGAAAATAGGATTTGACCCAAGGGTCGTCCACCGCCAGCATATCCTCGATGGTGCCGCTGACCAGAACCTTTTTGTTTCCCAATACAGCAATACGGTCGCAAATCGCAAACAGGCTGTCGAGATCATGCGTCACCATATAGACGGTCAGGCCCATGGTGTCGCGCAGATTGGCGATCAGCTCGTCAAAATCCGCAGCGCCAATCGGGTCCAGACCGGAAGTCGGCTCGTCCAGAAAGACGATTTCCGGATCGAGAGCCAGCGCACGCGCCAGTGCCGCGCGCTTGATCATGCCGCCGGAAAGTTCTGACGGAAACTTTTCCGCCGCATCCGGCTTCAGCCCGACCAGATCGATTTTCAGCCGCGCCAGTTCGTCCATCAAGCGGGGCGACAGATCCAGATATTCACGCATGGGAACCTGAATATTTTCCAGAACGCTCAGTGCTGAAAAAAGCGCCCCTTGCTGGAACAGCACGCCCATGCGCATGTCGATAGCCATTTTTTCCACTTCAGTGATGGTATCGATATTGCGGCCAAGGATTTCGATATTGCCGGACTGCTTTTTGTTCAACCCGAGAATGGTGCGCATGAGCACCGATTTGCCCGAACCGGACGGTCCGATGAAGCCAAGCACCTCGCCTTTATAAATATCCAGAGACAGCTGGTCGAGCACGGGCGGACGACCGCCGAACGACACCGTGACATCGCGCACAGAAATCACCGATACAGGCGCCGGATGAGCGTCGTCATGTTGTGATCGCGACTGATTGTCGATGCCGTTCTCCATATTCATTCTTTATCCGAGCTTGCCTGGTGAAAGAACCGTTCCGGCGGAGCCTTCTGTCCCTTTTGTGCGTGAGTGTGTCCCAAAAACCCCATTAAAATTAGCTAATTGCAGCATTATCTAAAAATCAATTGCCGCATAGAACATCGCAAACATACCGTCCACGACAATTACGACGAAAATCGCTTTTACCACTGATGCAGTCACTCGCCGACCCAGTGATTCCGCACTGCCGCCAACCTTCATTCCCTCCACAGAGGCAAGAATGCCGATGATCATGGCCATGAAAGGCGCCTTGATAAGTCCGGCAAAATAGGTATTGAGCGCAACCGCATCATGCAGGCGGCTGATGAAGGCTTCCGGTGAAATATTCGAATAAAACCACGCAACGCCGCCTGCCCCGACAAGGGCTGCAAGATCGGCGATGATCGTCAATAGCGGCAGGACGATGACCAGTGCGACAAGCCGGGGAAAGACCAGCACTCCAATCGGGTTAAGACCGATCACAGTCAGGGCGTCGGTTTCCTCGCGCATTTTCATGGAACCGATTTCGGCGGTGATGGCGCTGCCGGAGCGGCCCGCGATCATGATCGCAGTCAGCAGAACGCCAAGTTCGCGCAGCACCAGAATGCCGACCAGATCAACGACAAAGATTTCAGCACCGAAATAACGCAACTGAAATGCGCCTTGCTGGGCGATGATGGCTCCCACAATGGTCGACATGAGCACGATGATGGGAATAGCGCCTACGCCCATCCGATCCATCTGATTGATGATCGCAGGGATCGGGATGCCGCTGCCGCGCCCGGCTTTCAACTGAGCACCGCGAATGGTGGCGCCCAGAATATGCATGGCCATTCTGAAATCGTCATAAATGGATACGACGCCGCGGCCTATCGCTTCCAGCATGGCGATGAGGAAGAAAGGTTTCTTCGCTCTGGGAACATCGAGCATATGTTCAACGGATTTGCGAACTTCGTCCATCAAAGGAAGCCAGGCATCGCGGATACCGTCGAGATGCGTATCGACATGGCGCATCACCAGACGCTGCCGCAGCCGCTCGATCAGCCATGCGCCCGCCGTATCGAGGCCGGAAACCTGTGAAGCGTCGATAATAACCGGCTGTTCACCGGTGAGCTTTTCCAGTTCGCGTATTTTGCCGTCAACCAGATTGACGCTCTGCGAGACCCAGCGCCCGCTCAAATTGATCAGGCGTGTGCCATCCTGTTCCCCCAATTCAATCTTTGGCATGGGATTGGCGGCAGCACTTGCTTTGTCGGCAGCGTCGGTCAACATAACTATCCCATATACGAGTCGTCGCTCGGCAGAAATACGATGTATTAAAAGGCATATCTATGCACAATAGCTTGAAAATCATACATGAACGCTATCCTATTGCCGGGAAATTCACAATCTCGCGCGGTTCCAAGACCGAGGCTGAAGTCATTACATGCATGATCGGGCGGGGCGTTGCTACCGGGCGGGGCGAATGTGTTCCTTACGCACGCTATGGCGAAACCATCGAAAGCGTCACAAAGCAGATTGAAACGGCTCGCGAGGCGATAGAAAGCGGAGCAACGCGCCTCGATATACATAAATTGATGCCCGCAGGCGCGGCGCGCAATGCCGTTGATTGCGCCTTGTGGGATCTGGAAGCAAAGCTCACCGGCACACGTGTTGCCGACATTCTCAAGATACAGGCCCGGCCACTGGAAACCGCGATTACCGTCTCGCTTGGAACAACAGAAGAAATGGCGCAATCGACTGCCAGGCTCGCGCATTATCCGCTCATCAAGGTAAAGCTTGGCGGGGATAATGACATAGAACGCATTCGCGCGGTCGCAGCCGCAGCACCCGACAGCCGCATCATCATCGACGCCAATGAGGGGTGGACGGCGGACAATATCGAAGAAAACATGCGCGCAGCAGCCGATGCAGGCGTGGTGCTTATCGAGCAGCCGCTTCCTGCCGGGCAGGATGATATTCTAAGCCGGATCGAGCGGCCTGTTACGATTTGCGCGGATGAGAGCGCGCATACATCGCAAGGGCTGGAAGAACTCGCAAAGCGTTATGATGCGGTCAATATAAAGCTCGACAAGACAGGCGGGCTGACTGAAGGGCTGGCCATGCGCGACAGAGCCATCGAGCTTGGATTGCAGGTCATGGTCGGCTGTATGGTGGGGACGTCGCTGGGCATGGCGCCTGCGGTCTTGCTTGCACAGGATGCGAATTTCGTCGATCTCGACGGACCGCTTCTTCTCGCGCGGGATCGGGAGCCGGGCCTGCGCTATGATGCAGCGCTGGTTTATCCGCCTGAGGCCGCTGTCTGGGGCTGATTACCCATTCTGGACGAGAGAATGCTGTTGCCGTTCGTGGACGCCAATGCATTTTCGAAAATATCGGCGCATGCCTTCCATGTGAACGGCTCCAGCACTTTGGCCGGGTCGAAGGCAGGCATTGCGAGTGCCGCCATGCAGGCAGCGTGCAAATCTTCTGACAAGACGCCTGCGCCCGTCGCTCCCACCACATCGGTTGCGCCGGGAACCGGAAAGGCCGCGACGGGAATCCCGGAGGAAATTGCCTCAAGCAGAACCAGCCCGAACGTATCCGTCCTGCTGGGAAATACGAATACATCCGCGCTGGCATAAAGCTCTGCCAGCGCCTGCCCTTCTTTTTTTCCTACAAAAACCGCATCGGGGAAACGTGCTTTCAGGTCGTTCAAAGCCGGGCCATCGCCAACGATCAGCTTCGTGCCGGGCAGATCGAGTTCGAGGAAAGCAGGCAGGTTTTTTTCGAGCGCAACCCGTCCCACGCAGATGAAAACCGGCCCCGGCAGGGTTTTCACCACTTCCGGGCGTGGATGAAAAAGGTCGCGGTCCACGCCGCGCGTCCACAGTTCGAGCCCTGTGAAACCGCGCGCCTGCAAATCCTCGAGAATCGACTGGGTTGGCACCAGCGTATGAGATGCAGCATTATGGAAACGGCGCATAAAACCATAGGTCCACGATAGCGGCACAGGAAAGCGGTCGCGCAAATATTCGGGAAAGCGGGTGTGGAAACTGGTCGTGAAGCTCCACCCCATCTTCCGGCATGCGCTTTGCGCCATAAAGCCGAGCGGGCCTTCCGTCGCAATGTGGATATAGTCGGGTTTCAGCTCTTTCAGCCGTTTGCGTATCGCCGCAGGGGTCGCCAGTGCAAGCCTGATTTCCGGATAGGTCGGGCAAGGCATGGAGCGATAGTCCTGCGGTGAGATAACCACCACCTCATAGCCGCGCTCCGTCATGAGCTCGCAGCATTTCGTCAATGTACGTACAACGCCATTAACTTGCGGATGCCAGGCATCGGTGACGATGACAAGTTTCTTCATCGGCTGCCATTCGCCGCTTTGCGTGATGCATATGGCAGACGGATGATCCGACCGCTCTTTTGTTCATCGGGCAAAGCAGGCTGTTTTCGATCAAGGCGCCTGGTCCAGCTTAAAAGCTCCATGCGGCCATCATCATGCTCGACGACTGCCGTGCAGCTTTCCACCCAGTCCCCGGTATTGATATATTCGACACCATGCATCGTTTCGATGGTTGCGTGGTGAATATGACCGCATATCACGCCATCCACGCCGATCCGTTTTGCCTCTTCGGAAACAACGGTCTCAAATTCACCGATAAAATTGACTGCTTTTTTGACACGGAATTTCGCCCAGGCCGAAAAAGACCAGTAGCGCAGGCCGAGCAATGAACGAACGCGGTTCATCGCCGTATTGACCCAGATCGCCGCGTCATAGGCCCAGTCGCCCAAATAGGCGATAAAACGGGCATTGCGCACGATCACATCAAACTGATCGCCATGAAGCACCAGAAACTTGCGGCCATCCGCTGTTTCATGGATGGCGCGGTTCATCACTTCGATGCCGCCGAAATGCGTGCCCTGAAAATTACGCAGAAACTCATCATGATTTCCGGCGATGTAGATAATGGTCGTACCCTTGCGGCTCTGGCGCAGCAGCTTCTGCACCACATCATTATGCTCCTGCGGCCAATGCCAGTTGCGCCGCAACCGCCAGCCATCAACGATGTCGCCCACCAGATAGATCGTCTCTGCTTCGTGATAGCGCAGGAAGTCCAGCAGCAGATCGGCCTGGGCTGCTTTTGATCCCAGATGCACATCCGAAATAAACAGGGTGCGGAATTTCTTGGGCTCGATCGGATCGGTGCTCATAGGGCCATCCTTTTCAATGGCAAGGCGGTTCAAAAGCACAAAACCCGATTCATGTCACAGCCATATGACGGCCAGCCAACCCGCCTGTCGGTCAAACAGGTGGACATATCAGCACGATAGCCAGAATCGGGTTGATCCGGGGTCGAGCTTGATGGCATGTGTTGACCAATAAAATTCTCCCACGCCCTGCTGCCATGCCGCCGGAAACAACTGGAAAGCAATGCGATTATGACCAAGAAGCCCTCCTCCGCGTCCACCCGTTCCGACTTTGACGAAGCGGCGCTGTTTTTCCATCGCTATCCAAAGCCCGGCAAGCTTGAAATCCAGGCGACAAAGCCGCTTGGCAATCAACGCGATCTGGCGCTGGCCTATTCGCCCGGCGTGGCGGCGCCCTGCCTTGCGATCCAGGAGGACCCGGACACCGCCGCCGAATACACGGCGCGCGGCAATCTCGTTGCCGTCATTTCAAACGGAACGGCGGTTCTCGGTCTTGGAAATATCGGTGCGCTCGCTTCCAAACCGGTCATGGAGGGCAAAGCGGTTCTTTTCAAGAAATTCGCCGATATCGATGTGTTCGATATTGAAATCGAAGCCCATGAGATCGATCATATCGTCGGCGTTGTCGCCGCTCTCGAACCGACTTTCGGCGGCATCAATCTCGAAGACATCAAGGCGCCCGAATGTTTTGAAGTCGAAGAGCAGTTGCGCGAGAAAATGAACATTCCGGTCTTCCATGACGATCAGCATGGAACGGCGATCATTGTTGCCGCAGCGGTGTTCAACGGGCTTGAACTGGCCGAAAAGGAGATCAGCGAGGCCAAGATCGTCGTATCAGGCGCAGGCGCAGCGGCGCTAGCCTGCCTCAATCTCCTCGTCAATCTGGGTGCGAAGCGCGAGAATATCTGGGTCTGCGACATCGAGGGCGTGGTCTATGAAGGCCGTGAAGCGCTGATGGACCGCTGGAAAGATGTTTACGCCCAGAAAACGGATGCGCGCGTTCTGGCCGATATTATCGGTGGCGCGGATGTATTTCTTGGCCTGTCCGCAGCCGGGGTTCTCAAAACCGAAATGGTCCAGCAGATGGCCGAAAAGCCGCTTATTCTGGCTTTGGCAAATCCCAATCCGGAAATCATGCCGGAAACTGCTCGCGCCGCACGTCCCGATGCAATGATCTGCACCGGTCGTTCGGATTATCCAAATCAGGTCAACAATGTTCTCTGCTTCCCCTATATCTTCCGCGGCGCGCTGGATGTGGGCGCGACGGCAATCAACGAAGAAATGAAACTGGCGGCGGTTCGCGCCATTGCGGGCCTTGCCCGTGAAGAGCCTTCCGACGTAGCTGCACGCGCCTATTCGGGGGAGACGCCGACATTCGGCCCTGATTACCTCATTCCATCCCCTTTCGATCAGCGGCTGATCCTGCGCATCGCGCCTGCCGTTGCCAAAGCCGCGATGGAAAGCGGCGTGGCTACCCGTCCAATCGAAGACATGGAAGCCTATCTTGACCGGCTCAACCGTTTCGTCTTCCGTTCCGGTCTTATCATGAAACCGGTATTCGCTGCCGCCCGCGCGCAAGCCAAGCCCATGCGCGTCATCTATGCCGACGGCGAGGACGAACGGGTATTGCGCGCAGCCCAGGTGGTCATCGAAGACCGCGTTGCCACTCCGATCCTCGTCGGTCGTCCGCAGGTGGTTGAAACACGCCTGAAACGCTATGGGCTTAAAATCCGGCAGGGTGTCGATTTTGAACTGATCAATCCTGAAGATGATCCGCGCTACCGCGACTATGTGGATCTCTATCTTTCTTATACGGGCCGGCAGGGTGTCACTCCCGAAGCGGCTCGCACTATCGTGCGCACCAATTCAACCGCAATCGCCGCCCTTGCGGTGATGCGCGACGAAGCCGACGCCATGATCTGCGGCCTCGAAGGCCGTTTCGAGCGCCACCTGCGCGTTGTACGCCAGATCATCGGCAAAGTGCCCGGAATTCGTGATTATTCGGCCCTGAGCCTGCTGATCTCGCAGCGGGGCGCTCTATTTCTTACAGACACCTATGTCAGCGTTGAGCCGGAAGCTGAGGAAATCGCTGAAATGGCGATATTGGCGGCGCGCGAAATCGGCCGGTTCGGCATCGAGCCCAAGGCAGCCCTCGTCTCGCATTCCAATTTCGGATCAAAGGAATCGGCAAGCGCGGAAAAAATGCGCCGCGCAGCAGCCCTCCTTGCCCAGAAGGCGCCCGAACTGGAATCTGATGGCGAAATGCATGGCGACTCCGCCTTGTCACAGGTTTTGCGCGATCGGGTCTTTCCCAATTCACGCCTCAAGGGTGAAGCCAACCTGCTCGTCTTCCCCAATCTCGATGCAGCAAACATCACTCTCAATGTCGTGAAAAGCGTTACCGATGCACTTCATGTCGGCCCTATCCTGCTGGGTGCGGCGCGCCCCGCGCATATTCTGACTCCATCGGTTACGTCGCGCGGCATTGTAAACATGACTGCCCTGGCCGTGGTCGAGGCATTGCAGCGAGCCGGAGAGGCAAAAAGAAAAGCATAGACAGTATTGTTATAATTTAGATATATTTAAAGTACTTCATTAACGCCAAGTATATTTCATCTATGCTTGGCGTTAATGTTTTTTTAACTATAAAAAATAACCATCACTTCATACGAACAACAAGACAGGCTGTTCTATGATGGTTATTCAAAAAATATTTCAGCATTTATTTTCCATAAAACGCTTCGATATTCCTCAGATCAATGCTTTGCCGGTGACGCTGATCATTGTGACATTCATCGCCGGATGCAGCACTGTGAAGCCGACCCCCCAATGCACTCCGCAACAAGCAATGCGGTTGAGCAAAAACATCGTTCCTTTTGAGAAAAAACTCATCGAGGAAAGACGGAATCTGTCGCAGGCCCGGATGATGTCAGCCAGACAGGGCTGCAAAGGAAGTCTTTTTTCACCTGGCGTCAGATCCCGCCAATGCGAGCAATTAACTATGCGCATTGACGGGTTGCAAAAGCAAATCAGGCTGTCGGAAGCCCGGCTGTCAGAAATGCATGCAGCCATGGCAGGCAGGCCGCATGCGGCGGAACATGTCAAAGCCTGTTCGGCGGGCTGGCTGCATTCGGCAACGAAAAGAGTACGGAAAGCAAAGCCTAAACGGCCTTCAGCAAAAGCGGCAAGGCCGGTGAAGTTGCCTCAGTCCGTCAAACCGAAAGCGAATGCGGAGCAAAATGCGGCCATCAGGCATGAAGTCATCCCGGCTGCGGCCATGGCCGCACCGAAAGCCCCTGAAATGACCCGTCCGGCCTATCATGTTGCTCCTGCCAGACCGGAGAACGCGATAGCTTCACCTGCGACGCACAGTCACGATCCTGTTGCGGGCAAAGCTGCGATGGAACGCAACTACTCCGCAAGTCCTCAAATCAGGATAATCGGCTCTTCGTTCTTTCCGGACCAATCAGGACAAGGAGATCGGCCAGTTCCGGTCCGTGAATCTGTCCCGTAAGAGCAATGCGCAAGGGCATGAACAGGTTCTTGCCCTTGCGTCCGGTTTCCGCTTTGAGCCGGTCCGTCCACTCTTTCCATGTATTACGATCCCATGGCGCATCGGGAATCAGCCTGAGCGCGTCACGAACGAAGGCCCGGTCATCGTCAGAAAGGTACGGTGCTTGGTTCAACCCCCAAGGCAAAGCGCCATCGACGATCTGCCACCAATGGGCCGCATCGTTAAAGCGATCGAGATTCCCGCGCACGGTCAACCAGAAAGCTTCGGCGCGCAAACCCGCTATATTCAGGTTTTCCAGTCGGGGTCTGGCTTCTTCAAACGGCATTTCATGAAGCAAAGCACGATTGAGCGTATCGAGTTCGGCAGGGTCGAACTTCGCAGCGGATTTCGAAATCGCAGTGAGATCAAAATGTCCGGCCAGATGCGCCATATCGGGAACGGCGGTGACAGCCTCGGAAGAGCCGATCAGAACCGCAAGCGAAGCAACGGCCATAGGCTCGTAACCAGCCTCGCGCAGGGAGCCTATGGACAAGGCGCCGGAGCGTTTGGAAAGCCCCTCGCCCGATATGGTCGTCAAAAGATTATGATGTCCGAAGACCGGAGGCTCCGCCCCCAAGGCCTTGAAGAGCGCAATCTGCGCGCCGGTATTGGTGACATGATCATCGCCACGGATAATATGGGTTACGCCCATATCAATATCGTCAGTCACGGATGGCAGCGTATAAAGATAGGTGCCATCCTCACGCACCAGCACAGGATCGGACATAGAGGCTAGGTCGACGGTTTGCGGGCCGCGGATCAAGTCATCCCAATGAACTTCCGTCCGGCTGGTAACGAAGGGATCGTTTTCGAAGTTCGGCAGGAGAAAACGCCAGTGAGGCTTGCGTCCTTCTGCTTCGAATGCCGCTTTTTCCGCATCCGTCAGCTTGAGCGCTTCACGACCGTAGATCGGCGGCAGCCGCCGCGCCAGACGCAGCTTGCGGCGACGTTCCAGCTCTTCGGCTGTTTCATAGCAGGGATAAAGAAGGCCTGCCTGCCGGAGCTTTTCGACGGCTCTGGCATAGGTGTCGAAACGCTTTGACTGATATTCGACGCGGTCCGGCCTGATCCCGAGCCAATCAAGATCGACTGCGATGGCACGGGCATATTCCTCTTTCGAACGCTCCACGTCGGTATCGTCATAGCGCAGAATGAAATTGCCGCCATTCTTTTTGGCATAGAGCCAGTTGGAAAGCGCGGTGCGCGTATTGCCGATATGGATATAGCCGGTAGGCGACGGGGCAAAACGGACAGTTACGGTCATTATAAAATCTTTCAGCGGTCGCGGAAGCGGTTCGTTATCGGATAACGACGATCACGTCCGAAATTCTTCTTGGTAATCTTGACGCCGGGCGCGGATTGACGGCGCTTATATTCGGCAAGATTGAGCAGATGCTCGATACGTTGGACGGTTTCCGGCGAATGGCCGCGCGCGATGATTTCCGCATTGCTCATCTCGTTTTCAACCAGACATTCGAGAATATCATCGAGCACCGGATAGGGTGGCAAGGAATCCTGATCGGTCTGGTTCTCGCGCAGTTCGGCGGACGGTACTTTCGAGATGATGTTATGGGGAATTACTTCGCCTGCCGGACCAAGCGCACCTTGCGGAACATGGCTGTTTCTCCATTCCGACAGGGCGTAAACATGCATCTTGTAAACGTCCTTGATCGGGTTGAAGCCCCCGTTCATATCGCCGTAGAGCGTCGCATATCCCACGGACATTTCCGACTTGTTGCCGGTCGTCACCACCATCGAGCCGAACTTGTTGGAGATTGCCATGAGAATTGTACCGCGCGTCCGGCTCTGCAAATTCTCTTCGGTAACGCCGCTATTGGTGCCCGCAAACATCGGTTCAAGCGCCGATAAAAACCCTTCGACGGGCGTTGCAATCGGCACAATATCATAACGCACCCCAAGGGCCTTTGCGCAATCGGCGGCATCCTTGAGCGATTCCTCGGACGTATAGCGGTATGGCAGCATGACGCAGCGAACGCGATCCTTGCCCAGTGCATCAACGCTCAGAGCCGCGCAAATGGCCGAATCTATGCCGCCCGACAGGCCAAGCACCACATCATTAAAGCCATTTTTATTTACGTAATCGCGCAGGCCAAGCATGCAGGCAGTATAATCCGCTTCCAGTTCTTCCGGCAGGGTTGCTTTCTCACCCTCCCCGCAGCGCCAGCCATCGCTGTCGCGCGTCCATTCCGTAAGCGTGAGCTGCTCGGTAAATTGCGGCATTTGCAAACAGAGGGACTTGTCCGCGTTGAAGGCAAATGATCCGCCGTCAAAGACCAGTTCGTCCTGCCCGCCGACCTGATTGACATAAAGGATCGGCAAGCCGGTCTGGATGACCTGTTTAAGAACGACCTGATAGCGGCGCTCGACCTTGGCGCGATGATATGGTGAACCGTTTGGAACAAGCAATATTTCCGCGCCGCTCTCGGCAAGCGTTTCCGCAACGTCCAGATCGCCCCATATGTCTTCGCATATCGGAATGCCAATGCGTATATCGCGGAAATTAACTGGTCCCGGCATCGGTCCGGGTTGAAAAACGCGCTTCTCGTCAAACTCTCCATAATTGGGGAGGTCCACCTTGAAGCGTTCGGCAATGATCTTGCCGCCATCCAGAACGGCAATGGCATTATAGGCCGCGCCCTCGCGCCGCATGGGTGTTCCGATAATGACGCCGGGTCCGCCATCGGCGGTATCAACAGCCAGTTGGCCTATCGCTTTTTCGCAAGCCGCGATAAAGGCCGTTTTCAGGACCAGATCTTCGGGCGGGTAGCCCGCTATGAAAAGCTCTGAAAAAATAACGAGGTCGGCCTTCAACTCTGCCGCTTGCGCGCGGGCAGCGCGGGCTTTGGCAAGGTTTCCGGCAATATCGCCCATAACGGGATTAAGCTGCGCAACGGCAATACGAAGCATGTCGAGATTCTCGCGGGTGCTGGTCATGCGCAAGCTTTAACGCGGCGCAGGCACCGATGCAATTACGCCATTCCTAATTATGTGGCACCACGACCTAGACCCAATAAGCTGAAAGCAGAATATAGCCCCAGGTGGCCGCTACAATCACAATAGAAATCAGCACTGCGAGCGATCCGCAATCCTTGGCAATTTGTATTTCCTTCTGAAAGTCACGTGAAACCGCATCACATGCAGCTTCGATGCCCGTATTGAGCACTTCGATCAATATGAGAAACAGGATTGATCCTGTCATCAGCAGGAAAGTGAGCCAATCGGGAGCCAGAAAAAAAGCCACCGGCAATGAAAGCAAAAACAGCACCAGTTCCTGCTGAACCGCTTTTTCGTGCTGCGCGAGATGTCGGAGCGCGCGCATGGAATTGATAAATGCCAAAAAAATTCGCCGCATGATCCCCTCAGCCAAGAGTTGTGCTGACGATGAATAAAAGACTTCCTGCGAAAAGCAACAGGGCGGAGACAGTCCCCGCCCTGAAAGAAGTTCATTCAGCTGTTTTCTTGCCGTTTATGCGGATGCAGCCTGTTTTCCATTATCGGCATCACGCTCTTTCTTGAGCAGTTCCGCCAGAAGAAACGCAAGTTCAAGCGCCTGATCGGCATTCAGACGCGGATCGCAATGGGTATGATAGCGATCATGCAGATCCTCTGCGGAAATAGCGCGGGCGCCGCCTGTGCATTCCGTGACGTTCTTGCCGGTCATTTCGACATGGATACCGCCCGGATGCGTACCTTCAGCGCGATGAATCGCAAAGAAGGATTCCACTTCCTTGAGGATATAGTCGAATGGACGCGTCTTATAGCCGCCAGCCGTGATCGTATTGCCGTGCATAGGATCACAGGACCAGACGACCTTGCGGCCTTCGCGCTCCACGGCACGGATCAATTGCGGCAGGTGATCGCCAACCTTGTCATACCCAAAACGGGCGATGAGCGTCAGACGCCCAGCTTCGTTTTCCGGGTTGAGAAGATCGATCAGACGGATGAGATCATCCGGCTGGAGCGACGGGCCGCATTTGAGGCCAAGCGGGTTCTTGATGCCACGGCAATATTCAATATGCGCATGATCCGCCTGCCGCGTACGGTCGCCGATCCAGATCATATGGCCCGACGTGCCATACCAGTCGCCAGAAGTCGAATCGACGCGGGTCAAGGCTTCTTCATAGCCAAGCAGCAGGGCTTCATGGCTGGTGTAGAAATCCGTTTCCCGCAGGGCATGATTGCTGTCGGCGGTGATGCCGATGGCGCGCATGAAGTTCATCGATTCAGAAATGCGCTGGGCCAGAGCAGCGTAACGCTCCGCCTGCGGGCTTTTGCCGACGAAACTGAGCATCCACTGATGCACGTTTTCGAGATTGGCATAGCCGCCCTGCGCAAATGCGCGCAGCAGATTGAGCGTTGCCGCCGACTGGCGATAGGCCATGTCCTGACGATGCGGATCGGGAATACGCGATGCATTGTCAAATTCAATGCCGTTGATGATGTCACCGCGATAGGATGGCAGTTCAACACCGTTCTGCGTTTCAATATCGGATGAACGCGGCTTGGCGAACTGTCCGGCGATACGGCCGACTTTCACGACAGGCTTGGATGCACCGAAGGTAAGGACAACTGCCATTTGCAGGAAGACACGGAAAAAGTCGCGAATATTATCCGCGCCATGTTCCGCAAAACTTTCCGCGCAATCGCCACCCTGAAGCAGAAACGCCTTGCCTTCCGCCACAGCCGCCAGTTGTTCTTTCAGCTTGCGTGCCTCGCCTGCAAAAACGAGCGGCGGATAGGTGCGAAGACGGGCCTCGACATCGCTCAAAGCCTGCGCATCCGGATAGAATGGCACCTGCTTGATCGGCTTGCTTCTCCAGGAATTCGGGGTCCAGTTCTGCGTCATTTCACACCTGTTCACTTATCCGCGCAATTTCTGTCGGATTTATTTCCTCCTTACACGAAAGCCGGCTTCCAACGCAGGAAGATAATCATATCCCTGCCCGGCAAACCGGCATGCGTGACCGCGTTCATATAATGCACACGCGAACTTTATTCCAGCTATATTCCATGACAGTATTGCAATGGTTTCAATATACCATATCGGGCGGATGAAGCGCCATCGCCGCATGTCAAAAGCTTGAGCCGAAACTCGCGTCAGGCTCAGCCCGCGACCTTTTCGCCATCTCTTATGCGATAAGTGGGCTGATACATGGTGACGAGTTCTTCGGCTGCGGTCGGATGCACCGCCATGGTGCGATCAAAATCATCCTTCGTGGCCCCTGCTTTTAGTGCAATGCCAATGATCTGCGCCATTTCGCCCGCATCCGGCCCCATAATATGGGCGCCAACCACCCTGCGGCTCTTACCATCCACTACGAGTTTCATGAGCATTTTTTCGTTGCGACCGGACAATGTATTCTTCATTGGCCGGAACAGGGCGCGATATATTTCCAGTTCGGAGTATTTTTTCGCAGCCTCATCTTCCGGCATTCCAACCGTGCCGATTTCGGGCTGCGAGAAGACGGCGGTCGCGATAAGTTCATGATCCGGTCGGGTCGGGTTGTCCTTGAACGCCGTTTCCAGAAAACACATCGCCTCATGGATGGCGACCGGCGTAAGCTGCACACGATTGGTCACGTCGCCTACCGCCCAGATATTCGACGCTGTGGTGCGCGAATATTCATCCACCTTGATGGCGCCAAGGGCCTCGTCGGTTTCGACACCGGCTTTTTCCAGCCCCAGATCGGCAGTATTGGGCTGACGCCCGATAGCGAGCATGGCCTGATCTGCTTCAAGCACATCACCATTGGAAAGCGTAATCGCGCGCTTGCGGTCAGGTTTCAGTTCGACTTCCTTGAACATGGCGCCACAAATGACGCGGATTCCTTTTGCCTCCATCGTCTCATGGAGAAGGTGCCTCACATCGGGATCGAAGCGCGAAAGGATTTCCTTGCCGCGGTAAACGATGGTCGTATCGACACCCATGCCATGAAAAATATTGGCAAATTCCACCGCGATATAGCCGCCGCCGGCAATCACGATCGATTTGGGCAATTCTTCCAGATGGAAAGCGTCATTGGAACTGATGCAATGTTCGATACCGGGCAGGCTGTCGCCCATTGCCGGGCGTCCGCCGGTTGCAATCAGGATTTTTTCGGCTGTCACCCGCTTCCCATCGGCCTTCAGCTCAATGGTGTGCTGGTCGACAAGCGTGGCACGGCTTGCAAAAATCTCGACATTCGAGTTTTCCAGACCTTTGCGATAAAGACCTTCGAGGCGGGAAATTTCCTTGTCCTTGGCTTCGATCAGTTTCTTCCAGTCGAAACTATGTTGGCCGACAGTCCAGCCATAACCGGCGGCATCCTCGAAATGTTCGGGAAACTGCGATGCATAAACGAAGAGCTTCTTGGGAACGCAGCCACGAATGACGCAGGTGCCACCCATGCGGTACTCTTCCGCCAGCCCGACTTTCTTGCCCATGGCCCCGGCGAGCCGACCCGCACGCACGCCGCCGGACCCGCCGCCGATAACAAAAAGATCATAGTCAAAATCGGCCATGGAAATCTCCATTCAAAGAAACAGGCCTTATATGTAGACAAAAGAAAAAGCCCGGCCAAGCGCCGGGCTTTCTAAAATCAGCGTTACCGGCCGAAAGTCACTGCTGGGCTGGCTGTTCGGGGGCAGCTGTAGCACCAGCTTGCGCGGCCAGGACTTCGCCAACGCTCTGTGCGAGATCACGGGCAATGCCGTTCTGCCAGATATTGGCAGCTTTAAGCACTTCGCGCGTAACGATCGGGCCTTCAGTCAGCAACTTCTTGCCTGCATCCGAGGTGTAAAATGCGGCAATAGCCTTCAACTCGTCTTCGCTGAAAGCATTGGCATAGGCGCGGGCGGATTCGGTCTCAAGGTCCGCACGGCGGGAAGCAAGCGCGAGAGCCTTGTCGTCAACCGTCTTGGTAATGAGCGCTTCGAGGTTGGGATCCTTCTGGATGAGTTCAGCTTTAAGCGCGTGGGCTGCGCTGGGCAGAATTTCGTCGAATTGATCCGTCGCCTTGATCGCAGAGATTGCCGCGCGGGCAGCGTCCAGATGGGATGCGGAAATTTCCTGTGCGGAAGCAGCCTGAATACCCGCCAGCAGGACGAGAGCGGAAAACGGCGCAATCAGACGGCGGAAGCCAGTTGCCGGGATCATATGGTCAGTACTCCGTTCAAATAATTCATAGTGGCGGTCAAGGCCGGTTCATAGTTCGGATACCGTCAGCGCCAGCAATGATCGCTGCCCGTGCCAGTCCGATAAAAAGTCCATGCTCCACGACGCCGGGAATGGCGAAGAGAGCGCTTGATAGATTCTTTGGATCGGGAATGCGGCCAAAAGATGCATCCACGATATAATGTCCACCATCCGTAGTGAAAGGCTCTCCATCATTTAATCGCAGGGTCAATTCGCCTGCAAGGCCGCATTGCGATGCGTTCAGCTCGATGGCGCGCATTGTGGCACCCAGCCCGAAACGATTGACCTCGATGGGCAGGGGAAAACGGCCCAGCTTTTCGACGACTTTCGATTTATCGGCGATCACGATCATCGAATCGGACGCGGCGGCCACGATCTTTTCCCGCAGCAATGCCCCGCCGCCGCCCTTGATGAGCGAAAGGTCGGTATCGACTTCGTCCGCACCATCCACGGTCAGATCGAGATGCGGCGTTTCTTCCAGAGTGGTGAGCGGAACACCCAGTTCACGGCAAAGCTTTGCCGTTCGCTCCGATGTGGGCACGCCAATGATCTTGAATCCGCTCTTCACTTTTTCCGCGAGCAGACGCACAAATTCCGCAGCAGTCGATCCGGTCCCGATCCCAAGACGCATTCCGTCCCGGACATGAGTGAGTGCCTCGGCGGCGGCTGCGATCTTCAGCTTGCGTGCTTCATCCATGCGTGAATTCCTGTCTTCCCGCGGGTTCTCCCACGGATTCTTATCGACTCCGCAGATGCCTCTAGCATGTGCCAGCAATGCAACAAAGCTTCTATTCCGGTTTTAGTGTAAATTTTACAATCGCGCGGACTTCGTCCCTGTCAAGAAGAGACCGTTCAACTTGAGCCCGAACGCAGTATCGGCTAGCAATGCACCTGCCTGTCGTTCCCTCATCTCCAAGGAAGCCCGAATGTCCCGTGTCAACGCCAAACCTATCATTGTCTTCGATCTGGATGGAACGCTGGTCGAAACCGCACCGGACCTTCTCGACAGTCTCAATCATTGTCTTTCAATATCGGGTCTGGAAACTGCCGATCCCGTATCGCTGCGTCGTTTCGTGGGACAAGGCGGACGCGTCATGATCGAACGCGCCTTTGCAGTGCAGCAAAAGCATGTCGATGACGTCATGCTCGATCATCTCGTCGAGGAGTTCCGCACCCATTATGCAGCAAATATACCGGGGCAATCGGTCTTCTTTCCCGGTGTTCTCGATGCACTCGATCGTTTCGCAACCAATGGCTATGAACTTGCCGTATGCACGAATAAATTCGAGGCTCTTTCGCTGCGTCTTCTCAAGGCCATGGGAGAAGCGGAGCGTTTTGCCGCAATTTGCGGCGCTGACACATTTTCCTACCGCAAGCCGGACCCGCGCCATCTGACCGATACCATCACGCAGGCAGGGGGGAACCGAAACCGCGCCCTGATGGTGGGCGACAGCCGCACCGACATCGATACGGCAAAGGCTGCGGGTATTCCTGTCGTGGCGGTGGATTTCGGCTATACGGATTTACCCGTCCACCACTATGAACCAAGCCGCGTCATTTCGCATTATAACGAGCTCACCCTTGAAATGGTCGAGGAACTGATGGAAGCCGCGACCGACCGGGTATAAAACAGGGTAAAGCATCTCGTTATCCCGAAACCGGTTCCCGCTTTCGGGCGACATGCTTTAGCCTGCGCGGGCCAGCGCCGTCCAGACGGCGGGTAATTGATCCGGCAGATCGTCTGCAATCAGGCCGCGACCAAAACGGCGCGCGGCGTCAGCATGTACCCACACGGCTGCGCATGCCGCCTCGAATGCGGGCATTCCCTGTGCCAGAAGCCCGCAGACGATACCCGCCAACACATCGCCCGATCCCGCCGTCGCCAAAGCCGGGGTGCCATTCGCATTGATTGCGGCGCGGCCATCGGATGCTGCGATCACCGTATCCGGCCCCTTATAGATAAGAACGGCATTGGCGCGGCTTGCTGCCTTGCATGCTTTTGCGGTTTTCGACATATCGCCGCTTGAGGCAATGTCGGGAAAAAGACGCCTGAATTCACCTTCATGGGGCGTGAGCACAAGTACTGCGGCTGGATTGCGTTTTGCACCAAACAGCTGTTCCGGCCTGTTTTCAAAAGCGGTAATGCCATCGGCATCGAGTACAAGGCCGCTCAAACCGTTTTCAGCCCCCAGAAGCGTCAATATATTATCGCGCGCAAAGGATGGACTGCCATAGCCGGGGCCGAGCAGAGCCGCCGAAACCTTGCGATCCCTCACGAAGCTTTCCGCATCTTTCGGGGTGCGTGTTTCGCGCAGCATGATGCTGGTGACGTGCGCCGCATTGACCGCGAGCGCATCGGAGGGAGAAAGCAATGTGACCGCTCCTGCTCCTGCGCGCGCCGCAGCCATCGCAGCAAGCCGTGCAGCGCCGGTCGAGTGAACCGGGCCGGAGAAAACCGCCGCATGACCACGGCTATATTTATGGGCATTCACATCCGGCGAAGGCAGTTTTTCAAGCCATAGTTGCGGCATATTCTCAAAACTATCCGGGCGGATTTCATCGAGAACGCTATCGGCTATGCCAATATCGGCGAGATGGACTATGCCGCAATATCCCCTTCCCGGCTGCAACAAATGCCCCGGCTTCTTGCGAAAAAAAGTGACACTTGCCCATGCCCTGATGGCTACGCCCTGAACAGCGCCGCTTTCGCCCGACACCCCGCTAGGCAGATCGACGGCAATGACCGACAGGCCGGAAGCATTGACCGCGCTGATCGCATCCGCTTCGGCCCCACCGACCGGACGCGCAAGACCTGCGCCGTAAAGAGCGTCAATGACACCGCCAAAGCCGGCTGGCGCGAATTCGCCGAGGTTGCGGACATCACCTTTGTAAAAAACCGCCGCCCGCATCGCATCGGTTCCGGGCCGCGGCTGGCCTGCGCTAAAACAGATAACGTCCCTGCCCGCCTCACGCAGAAACTGCGCTGCGACATAGCCATCGCCGCCATTGTTTCCCGGCCCGCAAAGGACGGCAATCGGACCCTGGCTGGAAAACATGTTCTGAGCCGCATCGGCAACGGCCCGGCCTGCGGCGAGCATCAGCGAAAACCCGTCTTTTGCCCCCGCTTCAATCGTCAAACGATCTGCGCGCGCCATTTCTTCGGGTGTCAGTAACTCAAACATGGCTGCCTTCCCTCGACTGGAACCAATTCATGGCGCGCCGGAAAAATTTATGCAAGCCCGGTCTATTTTTCCGATCCGCTTAATTTATCCGCATTGTGATGCTTTTTTAAGCAGCGCTCATAAGTTGGAAACCCCGTTCTCAAATCCGGATGGAGGATGACTTGTGCATAAGAGCGGAATAATGGCATTCTAATATCCGCAGCGGTCGGACCACACCACATAAGACGGCAAAATCCTATAAAGCCGAACAAAATGGAAAAAATGATCTGCCTTTTTTCAGTTTGGCACAGTTCATGCTTCTATACCGTTGAAACGGGCATGATGCTCATTTGCGAACAAAAGCGGAGTTCATTCTGCGATGAAAAAAATCGAAGCCATCATCAAACCCTTCAAGCTCGATGAAGTGAAGGAAGCCCTTCAGGAAATCGGCCTGCAAGGGATAACCGTGATCGAAGCCAAGGGTTTCGGCCGTCAGAAAGGCCATACCGAACTCTACCGCGGCGCCGAATATGTCGTTGACTTTCTTCCCAAGGTGAAGGTCGAAGTCGTGGTAGCCGACGAAGCAGCCGAGAGCGCCATCGAAGCCATTCGCAAAGCCGCCCAGACGGGGCGTATCGGCGACGGCAAGATTTTCGTCTCTCACATAGAAGAAGTCATCCGCATCCGCACCGGTGAAACCGGCGTGGACGCCATCTGATAAAACCAGCCTCCCATCGTCCGATACAGGAAACAAAAATGACGACCGCTAACGATATTCTTAAACAGATAAAAGACAACGACATCAAGTTCGTCGATCTTCGCTTCACCGACCCCAAGGGCAAGCTGCAGCATGTCACCATGGATGTGGGTCTCGTCGATGAAGACATGTTTATCGACGGCGTGATGTTCGACGGTTCGTCGATTGCCGGCTGGAAGGCCATCAATGAATCCGACATGGTGCTGATGCCCGATCCGGAAACAGCGCATATCGATCCGTTCTTCGCGCAGTCCACACTGGTGGTGCTTTGCGATATTCTCGATCCGGTTTCCGGCGAAGCCTATAGCCGCGATCCGCGCACGACCGCCAAGAAGGCGGAAGCCTATCTCAAATCGCTCGGCATCGGCGACACCGTCTATGTCGGACCGGAGGCTGAATTCTTCGTATTCGACGATGTGAAATACCGGGCAGACCCATACAATACCGGGTTCAAGCTCGACAGCTCCGAACTGCCGTCAAACGACGACACCGATTATGAAACCGGCAATCTGGGCCATCGCCCGCGCGTCAAAGGCGGCTATTTCCCCGTTCCGCCGATCGACAGCGCACAGGACATGCGCTCGGAAATGCTCACGGTCTTGAGCGAAATGGGCGTTGTGGTCGAGAAGCACCACCACGAAGTGGCAGCGGCCCAGCACGAGCTTGGCGTCAAGTTCGACACGCTCGTACGCAATGCCGACAAGATGCAGATCTTCAAATATGTCGTGCATCAGGTCGCCAACGCCTATGGCAAGACCGCGACTTTCATGCCCAAGCCTATTTTCGGCGATAACGGTTCGGGCATGCATGTTCATTTCTCAATCTGGAAAGACGGCAAGCCGACTTTTGCCGGCAATGAATATGCGGGCCTGTCGGAAAACTGCCTCTATTTCATCGGCGGCGTCATCAAGCACGCAAAGGCGGTCAATGCCTTCACCAACCCGTCGACCAACTCCTACAAGCGTCTGGTTCCGGGTTATGAAGCACCGGTCCTTCTGGCCTATTCGGCGCGCAACCGTTCGGCTTCCTGCCGCATTCCATTCGGCTCGTCGCCCAAATCGAAGCGTCTTGAAGTTCGTTTCCCCGACCCGGCAGCAAATCCGTATCTGTGCTTTGCAGCCCTGCTGATGGCAGGTCTCGATGGCATCAAGAACAAGATCCATCCCGGTCAGGCCATGGACAAGGATCTCTACGATCTTCCGGCCAAGGAGCTGAAACAGATTCCAACCGTTTGCGGTTCCCTGCGGGAAGCCCTCCAGTCGCTCGACAAGGACCGCGAATTCCTCAAGGCTGGCGGCGTATTCGAAGACGACCAGATCGACAGCTTCATCGAACTCAAGATGGCTGAAGTGATGCGGTTTGAAACGACGCCGCATCCGGTCGAATTCGATATGTATTATTCGGTCTGATCCGATTGTCCATAATCTGATCCGATTGTCCATAAAAGGAAAAACCCTGCCGAAAGGCAGGGTTTTTTAATGTTTTCAATAATTTACTTAATTATATTAAACTCTTGATCTAACAATTAAAGTGCGTAAAGCAAACGCGCCGCCACCATCATTTCGTTTTCACGAACTTTGCGCCGTGCTGCAGCCTCTGTATCTTCGCCCCACTGCTCGATGGTCCAGTCTTCATCTATATGAGCACGCAGCCAGCCTTCCTCGGCTGTAATCTCGCTTTTGGCAATTGCCAATGCGATGATCGCCGAGCCGGTCAGCGTTGTCATGGTATGCAGCGATGCAAGCGCGATCGGCTGCTGAAAAGCCGACAGGTGAATACCGAATGCCGTGAGCGCCTCGCGCGGTTGCTCGATATGCATGACGCCTTCCGCAAGCGAAAAGCGCGCGCCCAGTCCTTCCATCCAGTCGATGAGCGGATCCCAGCGCTCGGTTTGCCGCGCGACAAGTTCTTTGGGGCTATCTGCGCGATAGCAGATCATATCCGTTCCCGCGAAGCGCAGAATATCTTCAAAGACGGCCTGCGGGTCTTGCGCAATCCCGTCAATTGCGGTGTTCACCAGACGGGTTGCGGGCATCGTGCCGGGATCGATGACCTTTTGCTGGGCACGAAACTCCTCAGCGATAATTTCCGCTGCCTGCTCTGTGGGCAAGAGCAGCAGGCTGCGTGCTGGCGTTCTGACCGGACGCCCATCGAGATGCACGGCAAAGCCGCCATCCGCTTCCGCAGCTTCGGCCTTTTCATAAAAACGCTTCGGCAGTTGCGCCTGCATCTGTTTTTGCGCCCGAACAATCGGGTTTTCGTCGGAAAGCTGTTTTCCGGCTTCGAGATCGGAGAGAATATCGCGCATTTTCTTATCCAGTTCAGTTCTGCTCAGAGCAGCTTAACTCTCTTCTGCATTCGCTTCATCAAAGCCGAGCAGATTCCACGACTGCACCATATGCGGCGGCAAGGGAGCGGTGACATCGATCCAGCCGCCCGATGGATTGGGTATGCGGATGCGACGCGCATGAAGGTGCAGGCGCTTTTGAATGCCGCCGGGGAATTCCCAGTTCTGATCGGCTTCAAAATATTTCGGATCGCCGATAATGGGATGGCCAATATAGGCGGCATGGACGCGTAGCTGATGCGTGCGGCCCGTATAGGGTTCCATTTCCAGCCAGGTCAGATTGTTGCCTGCCTTTTCGATGATGCGGTAATAGGAGATGGCATGATCGGAATCCGGCTCACCATGCTGGCAAACGCGCATCTTGTCGCCATCAGGCGTCTGCTCCTTGACAAGCCATGTCGAAACCTTGTCTTCGCGCTTGCGCGGAACGCCCTTGACCAAGGCCCAATAGGTCTTTTTCGTCTCACGTTCGCGAAAAGCGGTGGCCAATGCCTGAGCAGCGCCGCGCGTGCGGGCGACCACCAGAACCCCGGACGTATCACGATCAAGACGGTGCACCAGCCGGGGCTTCTCGCCCTTCTTGCTGCGCCAGGCTTCCAGCATGCCGTCGACATGACGGCTGACGCCCGATCCGCCCTGCACCGCAAGACCTGCGGGTTTGTTGAAAACCAGAACCTTCGGGTCTTCATAAAGGAGCATCTGCGCCAGCACATCGCCATCCTGCTGATTGCGGATGGTCTTTGCCGTCATCGGGCCTGACGCCTTTTCATCGACGCCCAGAGGCGGAATTCGTACCGTCTGTCCGGCCTGCAAACGCGTATCGGCTTTGGCGCGGCCGCCATCGATGCGGACCTGTCCCGAGCGAAGCAGTTTTTGCAGATGGCCGAAGCCAAGACCCGGATAATGGATCTTGAACCAGCGATCGAGGCGCATGCCCGCCTCGTCCGAATCCACAATCTTTTGTTCTACGCCTGCCATGGAAATCCTGATTGATGTCTGTATTTACCCCGTCAATAGACGCGCCTGCCGCAGATTGCCAGCATAATTGCGGAAAATAAGAACATAGCCTCATTGTCGCAATGAGAGAGGACGATTGAGGTGTTTTAAACCACTTCCAATCTTCACGCTCGGTTACAGGCATTCTTAATTTATGGTCGGTTCGAGCCCCAATCTGCCACTTCTTGTCCACATTGCATGTTGATAGAACAACAGGGCTATACCATGTAGTCCGGTACAATAACGAGCGGGAGTTCGAAGTGTCATTGCTTAAAATCTACTGGCGCGCCATGGAATATCTTGCAGCCGAAAAGGCTGCGACAATGGCCATGTGCATTGCAAGTGTGCTGGTAGCGCTCGTCATGCTGGCTGAACCAATCCTTTTTGGCCGTGTCATCCAGGCGATTTCCGACAAGGGAAGTTTCCTCCCGCAATTGGCCATGTGGGCTGCGCTTGGTGTGTTCAACATCATTGCGGCTGTCTTCGTGGCGCGCGGCGCAGACCGGCTGGCGCATCGCCGCCGCCTTGGTGTGATGGTTGAATCCTACGAGCGCATCATTACCATGCCGCTTGCATGGCATCAAAACCGCGGCACGTCGAATGCCCTGCATACGCTCATCCGCGCAACGGATTCCCTTTTCACGCTCTGGCTGGAATTCATGCGCCAGCATCTGACGACCATCGTCGCACTGGCAGCACTTATACCAGTTGCGATGAACATGGATATGCGCATGTCACTCGTGCTGATCGTGCTTGGTGTCATTTACATCATGGTCGGCCAGCTCGTCATGCGTAAGACCAAGGACGGTCAGGCAGCAGTTGAAAAGCACCATCACCAGCTTTTCGAGCATGTCAGCGACACGATCAGCAATGTTTCCGTGGTTCAGAGCTATAACCGTATTGCCTCTGAAACCCAGGCGTTGCGCGATTATGCCCGCAAGCTCGAGAATGTGCAGTTTCCCGTTCTCAACTGGTGGGCGCTCGCAAGCGGCCTCAACCGTATGGCCTCGACTTTCTCGATGGTCGTGGTGCTTGTGCTTGGCGCATATTTCGTCAGCCGCGGACAGATGAATGTCGGTGATGTGATCGCCTTTATCGGCTTCGCACAGCTTATGATCGGTCGTCTCGACCAGATCAGCGCCTTCATCAACCAGACCGTCACCGCTCGCGCCAAGCTCGAAGAGTTTTTCGAGATGGAAGATGCCACCGCCGAACGGAAGGAACCGGAAGGCGCGATAGAAATGGAAGACATCAAGGGCGATATTGTCTTCGATAACGTCACCTTCGAATTTCCGAATTCGGGCCAGGGCGTCTACGATATTTCTTTCCAGGCCAAGCCCGGCCAGACAATTGCCATCGTTGGCCCGACGGGCGCGGGCAAGACGACGCTGATCAATATTCTTCAGCGGGTCTTCGATCCGGCAGCAGGCCGCGTGTTGATCGACGGCGTGGATACACGCACGATCAGCCGCCATTCGCTGCGCCACGCCATAGCGACGGTTTTTCAGGATGCGGGGCTTTTCAACCGTTCGGTGGAAGACAATATCCGCATCGGCCATGAGAATGCCGCCAATGAACAGGTACATGCGGCTGCAAAAGCCGCTGCCGCACATGATTTCATTCTGGCTAAAAGCCATGGCTATGACACGATTGTGGGCGAGCGCGGCTCGCAGCTTTCGGGCGGCGAGCGGCAGAGGCTGGCAATTGCCCGTGCGATCCTGAAGGATTCACCGATTCTCATTCTCGACGAAGCCACCAGTGCGCTTGATGTGGAAACCGAGGAAAAGGTTAAACGGGCGGTGGAAGACCTGAGCCAGAACCGGACGACCTTCATCATCGCCCACCGCCTTTCGACGGTACAATCCGCCGATATGGTCCTGTTCATGGATAAGGGCCATCTGGTCGAGCACGGCAGTTTTGGCGAGCTGGCAGCACGCGGCGGGCGTTTCTCCGATCTGTTGCGCGCAGGCGGTCTCAAGCTCGAAGGCCAGCCGGAACATGCAGAAGAAGAAGGCAGCAATATCATGCCTTTCCCCGTCAAGGGTTCGGCTGCCTGATCCTCCCAATCAAAAAGCGCCGGAAATTTCCGGCGCTTTTTTTTATAATCCTGTCTCGAAACGCAATCCGTCATAGCCGGGCTCGACATGATCCGGCGTTTCACGCATGACCGTCTCGTAATCGAGCGGCACATGCATATGGGTCAGGATCGCACGCTTCGGGGCGAGTTCCTCGATCCATTCGAGTGCTTCGGCCAGAGAAAAATGGCTCGGATGCGGGCGATATTGCAAGGCATCGATAATCAGCACTTCCGCGCCGCGAATATATTTGAGGCTTTCTTCGGGAAACGCACTCACATCGGTGCAATAGGCAACGTCGCCGATGCGGAAACCAAGCGATTCAATATCGCCATGCACCTGCGAAAACGGTTCGAAACGTATCGGCCCGCCTGCCCCGTCAATCGAGAACGGGGTTTCGGGTG
This sequence comes from Falsochrobactrum shanghaiense, assembly GCF_003149535.1. Lineage (GTDB taxonomy): Bacteria > Pseudomonadota > Alphaproteobacteria > Rhizobiales > Rhizobiaceae > Brucella > Brucella shanghaiense. The sequence goes on from NZ_QGDB01000003.1 coordinate 318,185, forward strand.
CAATGCCATGCATGCACAGGATCGGCGGGTAATTCGAGCCGGGCGGCGTTTCAAAGCAATAGCCGAAAGCCTCGAACAGCCGGTTGCGTGTCAGCCTGTTGGCATAGACATCCATCAGCCGCCCGTTTTCCACGACATAGGTTCGCAGATCATCGATGCCATGAATATGGTCTGCATGCGGATGGGTATAGACAGCCGCGTCGAGCGAATGCACATCGGCATCAATCATCTGGCCGCGAAAATCCGGCCCCGTATCGATGACGACGACGGTGCTGTTTCCGCTTTCATCGAAGCGTTCGACCAGAAGAGACGCGCGGCGGCGGCGGTTTTTCGGGTTTTTGGGATCACAGCTTCCCCAATCGCCGTTGATGCGCGGCACACCGGGCGACGAACCGCAACCCAGAAGCGTGAAACGCAGACAATTGCGGGGCGACACCACGATTACCGCCCCTCAACCGGTGCGGGCATCTTGGAGAAAAGCCGGAAGACATTGGCGCTGGTGATGCGGGCGATTTCTTCGCGGCTCACGCCGATGGTTTCAGCCAGAACTGCCGCTGTGTGCTGCACGAAGGATGGCTCGTTGCGCTTGCCGCGATGGGGCATGGGCGCAAGATAGGGTGCGTCGGTTTCCACCAGCAGGCGGTCATGTGGCACAATTGTTGCCACTTCCCGGATTTCCGCAGAATTCTTAAATGTCAGAATACCCGAAAACGAGACGTAACCGCCCAATTCAACGCCTTTTTCAGCGAGCGCACGCCCCGATGAAAAGCAGTGCAGAATGAAAGGGAAAGCTCCCTTTTCCATCTCGCTTTCAAGGATAGCGGCCATATCCGCATCGGCATTGCGCGCGTGAATAACCAAGGGCAATTGGGTCCGCCGCGCGGCCTCGATATGCACCAGAAAACCCTGTTTTTGTGCTTCCGGCGGTGCGTAATCGTAATGATAATCCAGCCCCGCCTCGCCTATTGCCACCACTTTGGGATGTTCCGCCAAGCGCACGAGATCATCGGCGGTCACGTCGAGTTCTTCATGCGCATTGTTGGGATGGGTGCCAACGGAGCAATAAACGGCGTCGTAGGCTTCTGCGAGCGCGCGGATCGTATCGAACTTCCTGACCCGCGTGCAAATCGTAACCATACGCCCGATGCCCGCATCGAGCGCGCGCTGTATCACAGCATCGCGCTCCGGTTCGAAATCGGCAAAATCCAGATGGCAATGACTATCGACCAGCATGTTTCACTCAGTTCTGCTCGTCAGCATCCACGAAACGCGGGAAGACCGGCTGCGGCGCTGGCAGTTCCGTTCCTCCGGCAAGCGGGCTTGCCGCAATATCCACAAATTGCCGTTTGTCGGCCGGGATCGCCAGAATACCGAGAAGCTTTTCAGCCGATTGCGGGATAAAGGGCTGCACCATAATACCGACGCGGCGGATCACTTCAGCCGTCACATAAAGCACGGTATTCATGCGCGCGGGATCGGTCTTGCGCAGCGCCCATGGCTCCTGCCCGGCGAAATAGCGGTTTGCTTCCGCAACGACAGCGAAGATCGTGCCGAGCGCCAGATGCAGCGCCTGATCGCCCATCGCCCTGCGCGCGCTTTCGAGCGCGGCACCCGCCTGATCGAGAATTGCCTTGTCGGCGTCAGAAAAATCGCCGGGCTGTGGAACCTTGCCTTCGCAATTCTTGGCGATCATCGAAAGCGAACGCTGCGCGAGGTTGCCCAGATCATTGGCAAGATCGGCATTGGTGCGGTTGACGATCGCCTCATGGCTATAGCTGCCATCCTGACCGAAAGGCACTTCGCGCATCAGGAAATAGCGCAACTGATCCAGCCCATAACGCTCGACTAGATCGAAGGGATCGATGACGTTGCCGACCGACTTCGACATCTTCTCGCCGCGATTGAACAGGAAGCCATGCGCGAAAACGCGCTTTGGCAGTTCGATCCCCGCCGACATCAGGAATGCCGGCCAATAGACGGCGTGAAAACGCGAAATATCCTTGCCGATCACATGCGCATTCGCGGGCCAATAGGCCCATTTATCGCTATCCGTATCGGGATAACCAAGTGCGGTGATGTAATTGGTCAGCGCATCGACCCACACATACATGACGTGTTTTTCATCGCCCGGCACCGGAATACCCCAGTCGAAAGTCGTGCGCGAGATCGACAGGTCTTTGAGGCCCGATTTTACGAAGCTTACGATTTCATTGCGGCGCTCGGCGGGCATGATGAAGCCCGGATTCTTCTCGTAAAGGTCGAGAAGCCTGTCCTGATAGTCCGACAGGCGGAAGAAATAGCTTTCTTCCTCAACCCATTCGACCGGCGTTCCCTGCGGACCGTAGCGCACGCCATCCTCACGGAGTTCGGTTTCGTCCTCGCCGTAATAGGCTTCATCGCGTACCGAATACCAGCCGGCATAGCCGCCTTTATAAATGTCGCCATTGGCGGCCATTGCTTGCCAGATAGCCTGGCTTGCCTTGTAATGGCGTTCTTCCGATGTGCGTATATATTCATCGTGCGAACTGTTGAGCATGCTGCCCATGCGCTGGAACGCCGCCGTATTGCGGTCGGCCAGTTCGCGCGGCGTGATGCCTTCCTTGCGGGCGCTTTGCAGCATCTTGATACCGTGCTCATCCGAGCCGGTGAGGAAATAAACGTCCTTGCCGTCAAGACGCTGGAACCGCGCCAGAGCGTCAGTCGCAATCAACTCATAAGCATGTCCGATATGAGGCTTGCCGTTCGGGTAAGCAATCGCGGTGGTGATATAGAATTTTTCACGGCTCATTGTGGACCCGGTCTTTCGATGATTGAAAACGCATCCGAAGGATCGCCAGACGCGCAAATAGAAAATTCGTCAGCGGTGACATAACGCATGTCGGCGATCATGTCACGCCAGCGAAGGCGCTCCAGATTGAAAAGCACGATAGGTTTTTTGCAGGAGGATCAAAACCGCCTGCCTGCGGTCGAGATTATAGGTCTCCGCCTCGGAAGTTTCGCGGACAAGATCGCCCCAAAGGCGCGACCATGCTTCTGCATCCCGCAATTGACCCGATTGCGCAAGGCCGAGCGCCTGCGCTGCCACACGCCCCATGAGATAGTCGCGAAACAACCCGTATTGCACTTCCGCCTCGCGGCCGCTCACCGCGCCTGCCAGCGTTTGCGCCTTTGCAAGATCGAATACCGGGCCGCCCAATATAGCATCCACGGTATCGGAAATTTCAATCCCGCCATAGGCGGACAAAAGCAAAGCATTGCGTACACTGCCTTCCGATCTCTCCAGCAGCGAGGGCGTAATCGTATCGGCATCCAGTCCGATAGAAGAACCGATACGGGTTACTGCATCCCTCAGCGCGATCTCATCCAGCGGCTTGAACTGCATACTCTGGCAACGGGAGCGAATCGTGGGCAGAAGCCGTCCCGAGGAATGCGAAACCAGAATGAAAAGCGCGCGTGCAGGCGGTTCTTCCAATGTCTTGAGCAAAGCATTGGCCGCGTTGCGGTTCATATCGTCTGCCGGATCGACAATGACGATTCGCCACGCATTATCCGACGCCGTACGGGTAAGAAAATGCGTCACCCGCCGAATTTCCTCGACCGGAATGCCTGTCTTGAATTTAGCTGTCTTTTGATCGAAGGGGCGGTTGATATGCAATATGGCCGGGTGCATGCCACCCGCGATCTGACGCCATAACGGCTTGCTGAAATCCGGAATGATAATTTTCTCCGGCGCGCGCGCTGGATCGGGATGCGCAAGCATATGCCCCGCCAGATGAAATGCCAGCGTGGCCTTGCCTATCCCCTGCGGGCCTTCGAAAAGCAATGCGTGATGCATTCGGCCTTCACGATAGGCCTGCGCAAGAAATGCCGCGATCTCGTCATGTCCGGTAATGTAATCGCTTGCGGAGGGACCAGCGACGCCTTCGATGGAATCATGTGCTTTGGGGATTTCCAGTCCTTCGATCACAGAAGTCCCCTTTTCTTCAAAGTTGCATCTGCGACCATGATGATGTCGTTTGAAATTTCACTCACGCTTCGATCCGCATCGATCACCTTGCAGCGGTGAGGCTCGGCTTCGGCAATTGCCAGAAATGCCTGACGCCGCGCTTCATGCACCCCAATGTCTTCCTTCTCGAAGCGGTCTGCCGCATCCTTTCCACGGCGTTTTCCCGCACGGGAAAGTCCTTTTTCCGCCGGAATATCCAGAATGATCGTCAAGTCCGGCATCATGCCATCGATGGCGATACGCTCGATTGCAGCCATATAGGTGTCATCGAGATTGCCGGTTACACCCTGATAGGCGCGGCTCGAATCAATGAAGCGGTCGCAAAGCACAATGCGCCCTTCAGCCAAAGCCGGTCGGATGAGTTGATCGACATGATCGGCACGGGCAGCAGCAAAAAGCAGCGCTTCCATGGCAGGTCCATATTGCTCGGCATTGCCGCTCAATATGACATGGCGGATGGCTTCGGCGCCTGCCGAGCCGCCCGGCTCACGCGTGATCAGCGGATCAAGACCAAGAGCGCGCAGGTGCTCCGCGAGCAAAGCAATCTGGGTGGATTTCCCCGCCCCTTCCCCGCCTTCAAATGTAATGAACAATCCGCTCACGCTGGTTTCCGCATCAATGAACTCACGCCGAACAGGCTTGCCCTGTTTATCGGCGTTTGCACGCAAGGTCGAGCGTTTAGAAATATTTCCTCAGCCAGCCCGTCGCAAGCTCGAATGCAGCCCCCATCGCGCGCTGCGACAGGCTCCCCATTACAACCGGCTGTGCCGTGAAGAGTGGGATTTGCCGCACGATATTGCCGTCGAGTTCAAACTGCATCGAGCCTATCTGCTTATCTGCCTCCAAAGGCGCATGCAGCGGCCCATCATATAAAATGCGCGCTTTCAGCCTGTTGCGTCCTTCTTTTGGCAAAAGAAGCTCGACGTCAGCGTCCACTTTCAGCGCGACATGGTTGAGCGCGCCCCCGAAGACCTGCGCTTCGCCTACGCGTTCGTTAGCCGCATAAATATGAACCTTGTCGAAGGCGTTCATTCCCCATTCTATGAGCTTTCTGGCCTCTTCCTCGCGCTCCCTGGCGCTTGCAAGGCCGCTCATGGCGAGAAAGAGCCTGCGGCCATGCTGTTGCGCCGAAGCAACCAGTGCATAGCCGGATTCTTCCGCAAAGCCGGTGCCCATTCCATCTGCACCGACTTCCAGCCGCAAGAGCGGATTGCGATTGCGCTGGAAGATATTGTTCCAGGTAAAGGCCGGCTGCGCGTAATATGGGTAATATTCGGGGTAGGAAGAATGAATATGGCGGGCAAGCTTCGTCAGGTCCGAAAGCGTTACCGCCTGTCCTTGAGCGGGCAAGCCCGTCGCGTTTACAAAGCGGGAATCGCGCAACCCCAGCTCGGCCGCGCGATCATTCATTTTGCCGGCAAAAGCCTGCTCGCTGCCAGCCAGCCCTTCTGCCAGAACGATGGCCCCATCATTCGCTGCCTGCACAATCATACCCTGAAGGAGATCGGCGACGGTCGGAGTCGATTTGATACGCGCGAACATCGTCGATGTTCGTGACGGTGCACCGCCTGTTCGCCATGCATATTCACTGACCGGATAGGCTGTTTCCAGAGTGATCTGGCCGCCTTTAAGCGCATCGAAAACAATTTCCGCCGTCATAAGCTTCGCCAGTGAAGCCGGAGGCACTTTTTTATCCGGATTTTTGGACAAAAGGACGGTGTCACTGCCATCATCGATCAGCAGAACCTGCGGTGCCTTGGTGGGAAATCCGTCACCTTGAGCGGTTTCAGCCTGGACAGGAAAAATGCTCGCCGCCAGCAGAGCCGCGGCGATTGCTGCAAGGTTTATATTTTTTGACAAAAGCCCCATAATTCACCACGTCGCCAGCAAGCCGGGCAAGCTTGCGCAGCATATCGGATGAAAATCAATCGGCACGGACGATAAATGCATCCACTGCACCGGCTTTCCATGCTGCCCGCAGCAGATCGTCATTGCCGCCCTGTTCTGCATAAGCCGCCAATTCATAGACTTCGCCGTTCTGGGTGGGGATTTTCGTCCGCGTCACCTTGGCGAATCCGGGCAGCGCCTTTTCGATCCGTAGCGCATCGTTGAGCGTTGCGAATAAGCCAAGCTCGACATATTCGCGCTGCTCTTCAGCATTCCTGCGCTTCCATGCATCGGATACGGCGCTTGCGGTCAGGATGTGGCCATAGGCCTTCTCCTGCGTAGATGTTGCAGCATCCCAGCGCTCGGCGGCGTAGCCTGCCAGGCCCGCCACATGAGCGATATTGGCGCTGGCAATACCGAAACCCGGAGCCGGGCGTTGCGATGGCACCGGCACATTTGCTGGCAGAACGGGTATTTCGCCAAACGTATCGCCATAGGCCGGATTAATCTCGAAAGGCGAGTTCTGCGGCACAGGTGCTGATACCGGCATAGCCGCCATTGCGGGAGAGATGGGCGTCGGGCCGTTCATCGCCATCATGACGCCCGTTGCAGGCCGGCCGATCATATCGCTATTGCCCGGCTGGTAGGATGCCATCAGATAGGAATCATCATTTCCATCCAGCGGCGCACGGCCTACATATTCCACTTTCACACTGGCTGTACCATGGTGCTTATAATCGAGCAGTTCGGCGGCTCTTTCTGAAAGATCGATAACGCGGTCGCGTTCAAAAGGTCCGCGATCATTGACGCGAACAATGACCGAACTGCCATTTGCGACATTAGTAACGCGCGCATAGCTGGGCAGCGGCATGGTTGGATGCGCGGCCGTCAGGTGCGTCATGTCATAAATTTCGCCATTGGCGGTCAAACGGCCATGAAAAGCGCTGCCATACCAGGAGGCTCTTCCTGTTGCGGCGTAATTCTTGTTTTCCTTGGGATAGTACCAGCGGCCTTTGACCTGATAGGGTTTACCGATCTGGTCGCGCCCACCGCCGCGGGGCAGAGGCTTACCCTGCGCACTCGTGACACGAGGACTGGCCTTCACGCCATATTTGGATTCGGGAAAATATTCTTTCGACTGCTTTTTCTTCGTCTTTTGATCTGGAGAACCCGCGCAGCCCGCCAAAACCACAGCCAAAGCAGCCAGACTCAGCGTGGTGGTTGCTCCCCAACTTCTCCGCCAACGATTTGAACTCATACGCAACACGCCCGCAACCCAATTAGAGGAACCCGACTTGTCCCAAACTTTTAAAATTATTGATCTCACTGAATCATTGACGGATCATTAATATATTCGCAGAACCTATCATTGGATCGACCCTGCGCGCAATTACGCTATGCGCCTTCGAGCGGCCAAACTCCTAAATGAACATTCTTGTGTCAATCCCGGAACCTTCATCTGACTGATCCGTTATATGAGTGGCTCTTATGACCTCCGAGCCAGTCACCTAACGTCATGATCTTGGCCCGCTTCTTTGTCAAGCGGGCCATTTTTTTCAGAACGATATGCTGAATCCGACTATTGAGCGGGCTGCGGCCTGTACACATTGATGGCATTCCGGCGCAGGCGAAAATGGGCGGGCGTCCACGTCGACAGTTCGCCATCCGTATTCACGGGGCGCGGTTTCTTCGTCTTGATTACAACTTCAGTCGTGGAAAAGGTCCGCACATCATCCCATTTGGACTGCGTCCCCTCGCGCAGGCTGGGCAGCAGTTTGAGCAGTTTCCACCAGTGATCGATCTCAAGGCTATAAAAATCGAGCAGCCCGTCATCGATGGCGGCATCTTTTTTGACCGCCATGCCCCCACCGTAGAATTTTCCATTCCCCACCGACACCTGAAATGTCTTCATCTTCTCCGTCATGCCATCATGCTCCAGATAAGCGGTGAAAAGTTCTGAACGCATCAGGATACGAGCCGCCGTAATGGCATAACCAAGCTTTCCCCATTTCTTTTTTGCATCGGCACTCAATTGGCCGGCCAGATCTGAACTAAAGCCGATACTCGCGACATTGAAATAAAGATGACCATTCACCTCACCCAGATCAACCGGATGCGATGCATAGGTCGGCAACCGCCGCGCAGCTTCAGCAGGATCTGCAGGTATTCCAATGGTGCGCGCAAAATCATTCGCTGTTCCGAGCGGCAATATGGCAAGCGGAAGCCCCGTTTTAACAAGGCCCTTGGATGCAGCGTTCAAGGTTCCGTCGCCTCCGCCAATAATAACCAGATCGATCCCTTCAGTTGTCTCAATAATATCGGAAATGGCTGCATCGCCCTGAGGTGACTTTTCGATCAGGGAAATGCCGCCCTCCTCCAGGATTGATCGCATATGAGGATTAAACCCTTTGCCATTTCGGGCATTGGGATTGACGATAAGCAGTGCGCTACGCTTGGAAAGTGGAGCCATGAATTACCTGTTATCCGAGTAGATACCGATCAACTCAAATGGGCTTTTTTGTATAAATATCGAGAGAGGGAGCGATAAATTCTTTGTGCCCGCTGTCCCGATCCTGAAGTTTGCGTCCGGTTTCCTGCCCTGAGGAAAATCGGTCGGACGCTTATTGACAAGCGCTGGCATGCACGCGAAGAAGAGAGGCTGCCACGCAGATTTTTCAAAGCGGGTATGATGTAATGGTAGCCTGTCAGCTTCCCAAGCTGAACGCGCGGGTTCGATTCCCGCTACCCGCTCCAATTCTGCCCACGTCCTAAGCCGATGTCGAATGCCTGTGCTTCGGATTGTCATTCGATCTTGCGCGCTACAGATCGCTAGTGTGCCGGGGTTTCGGCACTGTGCCAAAATTGTGCCAACAAATAGCTAAATCCCGACAGCCATCTTCGCGATGTAGTTAATTCTTTGATTTTATTGATTTTATGGCGCACCCGACAGGATTCGAACCTGTGACCTCTGCCTTCGGAGCAATTAATAGCAGTCTATCCGAAACGTGCGATGGACTACGCTATAGTGCGATAAGGCACTGAAATAACTTTACTTTCCAGCGCATCACGACGGAAAAACGTAACCGGCTCTACGCTGTGGTTTTCCCCCATGTGCTTACGTGGTGCTTACGCGAGAGCCCGACTGGAAAGGATCGATTCCATGCCAAAGATATCGAAACGGCTTGTTGAGAGCGCCATAACCAAGCCCATCGACTACGTCATCTGGGACGATGACCTGCCCGGATTTGGATTGAGAGTCTTCGCGTCGGGCAAGCGCAGCTATGTGATCCAATATCGAAGCAACGGATCTTCCCGGCGTTTCACCATCGGCCTTCACGGCATCTGGACGCCCGAGACTGCACGACGCGAGGCGAAGGCACAACTCGGGCGCGTGGCTCAAGGCGACGATCCGGCGGAAGAAAAGCTGGAGGACCGAAATGCCATGACGATCAAGGAGCTTTGTGAACGCTATATCGGCGATCTCCATGCGGGTCTTATCCAGGGCAAACGCGGTCGGCCCAAGAAGCCAGCAACAATCACTACCGATATTGGCAGAATCAATGGCCACATCATCCCAATCCTCGGCAAAAAGCGCGTGCGCGATCTGAGTAAGGCTGATGTGACGAAGATGATGAACGACATCCTGATCGGGAAAACGCGCGCAGTCAGGAAGACCAAGAACCTTCGTGGTAAATCCATTCTTCGCGGCGGACCAGGGGCAGCAAGTCGTACTGTCGGCTTACTCGGCGGGATTCTTACCTATGCGAATGACGCCGGGATTGTGGATCGAAATGTTGCCCATGGCATCAAAAAACCCAAAGATCAGGTTCGAAACCGGCGTTTAAGCACCGCCGAATATCGGGAGATGGGCGAGGCGCTGAGGCGAGCGGCAAGTGACCCTGATCTTGCTATGATGACCGACATAGTGCGTCAGATTGCTCTGACCGGGTGTCGGCGCAGCGAAATCATTGGTCTGCGGTGGAGCGACGTGGACCTCTCGAACAGTTGCCTACGACTGTCGGATTCAAAGGAAGGTGCATCAATCCGCCCGATTGGCCTTGCGGTGGTCGAATTTCTGGAGATGCAGCGCGAAGTTACTGCGGGAGATTATGTGTTTCCTGGATCGCGGGGCGGCAAGGCGTATGGTGCCTTTCCTAACAAGTGGAAGAAGATCTTCGCCGGGACTGCACTTGAGACGATCACCGCCCATGTCCTTCGGCACAGTTTTGCGAGCATTGCCAATGATCTTGGCCTCAGCGAGATCACAATTGCGGCGCTCCTTGGTCATGCTAACAGTTCGGTGACCAGTAAGTATGTCCATACGCTGGACAACACGCTCGTCATGGCAGCCGACACCGTCTCCGGGTATATTCAAGGTCTGCTGGACGGCAAGGAATTCAAGCAAACGGCCTATGCCTTTGACAGATGCGCGAGAAAGGCATCTCTCGAGCAGTTTCTTCAGGATGTCACAGGGTAGTTTTCCTAGGCCTTAGGCGAGGCTAGATTGCCCCCCTGTCAGAAGCTGATGCCGTTTTCTCCAATCCTTAAAAAGTAATACCGTCTGCAGGCGGAAGATTAGTGAAAACAACTCTCCGGCAGACGTGGGTGACGTATTTTGTCACCCACGTCTGCGAACCTGTTCTTATTGAAGGGTAGACGATTCGTAGCACCTGCGGCGCTCCAGAACCATGTGCTCTTCAGTTGGGAACGCAGGATCGGGAGAGCTTGATGAATTTCACGCATTACAATCTGGGGCACGTCGAACGGGGCAGTGTCGTCGTGGTGACGCTCAGTGGCAGCGCGGCCAACGTCCGCCTCATGGACAGTTCAAACTTCAATAGCTACAAAGCTGGTCGTCGCCATAGTTATGTCGGAGGGCTCGCGAAACGCTCTCCCGTGCGTCTGCCGGTGCCTAATTCCGGCACTTGGCATGTTGCAGTCGACATGCAGGGTCTTCGCGGATCGGTGCGGTCCGGGGTTCAGGTGGTCCCGGCTGCGGCGTTCAACCCTTTGCCCACGATCAACGAGGCACCGCTGCGCAGTGTCCCCACACTCGTCCGCGACGTCGATGATGATCTCGCGCCGCCGCCCGAGGCACCCGATGGTCGAGTGTTCGACGTTTTCATCTCCCATGCGTCCGAAGATAAAGACGAGGTCGTCCGACCATTGGCGAATGCACTGCGCGAAGCCGGATTGTCGGTTTGGTATGACGAGTTTGAATTGAGGATCGGTGACAGTCTTCGCCGCAAAATCGACCGAGGTCTGGGAAGCAGCCGTTTCGGCGTGGTGGTGTTGTCGCAGGCGTTCTTTGGCAAAGGGTGGCCTGAATACGAGCTCGATGGGCTCGTCACCCGCGCCGTGTCGGGCGAGCAGATACTACTGCCGATTTGGCACAACGTCTCCAAACGCGAGGTGATCGGTTACTCGTCTTCGCTTGCTGATCGACTGGCGCGCAGTACCACCACCCACACCGTTGAAGAGATTGCCGCGGAAATCGCGGACGTCGTGCGCTTGCCAAACGCAGCGTAACGCCCGATGCACCAGGAGAGATCCAGATGAAAAAGCAGGTTGAGGATGAATGGACCGGCTGGGACGGTGACACCATCGTCCGGCTGACTGACGGTTCGGTGTGGCGCCAGGAGGAGTATCATTATGAATATCGCTACGCCTACCGCCCCTCGGTAACTCTGTCCGGCAACATCATGCATGTCGAGGGCATGAGCCGCGGCATCCGCGTTCGCCGGATCGACTAGGAGAACAACGCGAATGCAGACAAGCATTGTAGGATCCTGGACACCACAAGCTCCGGTACAACATTAAGGGTTCGGTTAGGTTTTTGGCACGCCCATCCTAATCTTATCCTCCCAGCCCCAGAGCCGTCGGCCCTTCACTTAGGATAAGGTCGCGAAGCCGGCCTAGCATGCCAGTGCTGTTGGTCACGTCGATACTCGCGGTTTCCAGGATCGTGGCGTGTCCGGTAATCGCATAACGCCCATGAACCGTGTCTTGACCGCCGAGGCCGGGATGGTGGGGATAGAGCAGCGTCAGGCGCGGCGCGTCATAGAGCTGGGCATAGGCCATCATCTGATAGACATCGGCCTGCGAGACGCCCTGCTTGGGATCGTCGATCCGCGCTGATATCCGCTTCCACTTGGTGTCGATGACATGGACGACCCTACCACCTTGGCGGATCAGGATATCGGGCCGTGTCTGGAACAATGCGCGCCCGCTGTCCTGCGCGCTCAGACAGAACAGCCGTCCGCCTTGCAACGAAACGGTAAGCCCCGTCCCCGCCAAGGCGCGGGCGATCAAGCGACCGACATATTCCTCGAACAGCGCGTTCATCTCGAACAGCATGGCGGTGCCCTGGCCGGCGCCGCCGGTGGTCGTCTGGTAGCGGTCCTGTAGAAAGAGCCGGGCCATCGCAAAGAGCTCCTGCCAGGACCGGTTGGTGCGGTCGATCACCACCTGATCCCAGCGTAACGCCGACACCGGCACGTCGGTAATATCGGCATAGACGAAAGCCAACTCGCGCAGACGTTGCTGGTTGGCGGCGCGGCGCGAGAGGCGCGCCAAGCGCTGCACTGCCGCTTTCATGATCCGATTGAGCGGCGTGTCTTCGGACAGAAGATCGAAGCGGCAGGCAAGGCGCGAGGGATTGACCGCATGGCGGGTGAACTGGCGGGTGATATCGAGCTGGCCGCGCAAGGTGGGCAGATCGTCTTCGCAGGCGATATAGCGGCGCGGCATGCCCTTGCGCAGCGCTTCGGTGAGCTTGTCGCAAAAGATGCGGATCAGGATTTCGAGCAGGGTTTCGCGCTGCCAGGCGAGATCGGTGATGACGCCCAGGTCAATTTTCAAATCCAGCGCAACCGCCAGCATATGCACCAGGCGCTTGCGGATCGCTGCATTCTGGTGATCGGTTGTTTCACCGGGCGCCACATCGATCTTGGGCAGGATCTCCAGGCTGGCATCGCCCGCTGCCAGAATTCCGACCACGCCGCGCGCGCGCAGGGCATGCCGGCCATGTTCGAGTACGCCGCTGCCACCGCGTCCGGCAAAGGCCGAGCGGGCTGCCAGCGCCGCCAGCTTCTCGGCATGGCCATCGGGAATCTGCCCCGCGCCTTCGCCATAGGCAAGCTTGTCCCATTCCCGAACCGTATAGGCGGGCATCAGGCGGCAAACTCCGAAAAATCGAAGCGCGCCTTGACGCTCCAGCGCCGCTTGTCGCCGCCCAGCTCATCGTCGGCAAAGCCGGCCGGCGCAGTCAGCCGCCGTGCTTCGAGGAAATGGGAACCATTTGCGGCCTCGCCATCGCCCAGCACCGCGGCGACTTTCGACCAATCCTCGTAGAAATATTCGGTCAAGAGCGGGATGACCTTGTGGCGCATGACATCCTCGACATCGGCACGACCACGGCAGCTGGTGAAATAGGCGTGGCCGATCTGGTGTTCGCGATCGAAGAGATATTCGATCCGCTCGTTGATCGTGTGCAGCAGCTTGCACAGATCGATTCCCTCGAGATTTGCGGCATCGAGCCCCCTGGCCGCCAGCGCCTGCCGCAGTTCCTCGACATCCGGCATCAGCTCGCGGAAGGTGAAGCGGCGGCGCAGAGCGGTGTCGAGCAGCGCGATCGACCGGTCCGCGGTGTTCATGGTGCCGATGATGTGCAGGTTGGCCGGCACACCGAAACTCGTCCCCGAATAGGGAAGCCGCACCCGGACCTCGTTTTCACAGCCGAGCCGCTTGTCGGTTTCGAGCAGCGTGATCAGCTCGCCGAACACCTTTGAGATGTTGGCCCTGTTGATCTCGTCGATAATCAGGACATGCGGCCGCGCGCCGGCTACTGGCCGCTCGGCATTGGGATCGATCACCACCGCTTCGAGCGCATCCCAGTTGATCCGGTCCGGATCAAGCCGATAGGCTGACTGGCGACGGAAATTACGAGCGTAGAATGGCGCGCGCTCGGCGCCATTATCATCGCGCCAGATCCATTCGACACTGCGCCGGTGTGGATGGAAATCGGCGTCGGCATCGAAATAATACTCGCCGCTCACCCGGCCAAAGGCACGGTAGCTGTCACGGCCATCGGAGATGACGACATAGTCGCCGACCTGCAGGCCGGAGCGAAAGGCGTAAAGCATCTCGATATTGGGGTCCTTGCCGGATGCGTCGGGATCTTTCTCCTCGTTCCATGTCTTCCGGATTTCTTCGAAATCATCGAAGCGCTCGTCTGACCAGTCGATATCGCCGCCCCAGCCGAGATGGATCAGCCCGCCATCAAGCCCTTCGCGGATTCGGTCTTCCTGGCTGCCGCGCTGACCGAGCGCGATCTTGTAGATCGGGCGCGAGCGATCGAGTCGCTTGGCCGGCGCATCACCGGTGTCGAGCCGCGCTCTCTCGCTGATGATCTTGAACACGCCGCCATGGGGTTTGAGACTAAAGCCACCCGACGTGCTGGCAGCCTCATCGTCACCTTCCTGTTCGACGCCTGTCGTCGGCCGCAGCCCCTCGACGAAATCCTCGTAGGCGAAGGACTGGTGAAAGGTGACGAATTCGATCCGTCCTTCGCCGGCCAGACGGCGATACTCGGCCATCAGGGCATCGCGGTCATCGCGCAGTGGTTCGGCCGCGGCATCGCCCAGGCAAAGCCGCACGGCCTCCCAGGCCGTGGCATAAGTCTTGCCGGTTCCGGGCGGGCCGTAAAGGATGAGATTGGTGGTCGCCGGCATCGCGGTCATGGGTTCAAAGGTCATGGTTTGGTGCCCTTCGGCTGAGGCGAGCTGGTAGGTGAAGACGGTGGAACTGCTGGGATTTGGTAGCGTGTGCGAGGGCGCGGGAACGTTGGCGAGCTTCTGAAATTTCTCGCCGCCGAGCGCGCTGCAGATCGCCGGGAACGCGTCGCGCAGCCCCATGTCGCGGCCAAGATCGCCGGCGCGGATTGCAATGTCTGCCGCGCCGTTCTCACGGGCCGGTTCGACATAATAGTTTCGCGCACAGAGCCGGATGCGATCTGCGTTGCGGATCAGATGCTCGTAGCGCTCGGGCGGGGTGACCGGGGCGTCATCGGCATCGACGATGATGTAACCCGCATTGTGGAGCTGGGCCGCGGCATCGGCCTTCTGTCCCCACCCGCCATTGAGCTGCGTCTTGCCGCGCAGGAAGCCGGCGATCGGCTTTGAGGGATAGACGCGACCCGGCCGCGCGCGTGTCGAGCGCACCCAATAGTCACGCGGCTCGCCAAAGGCCTCGAAGATGGCGGCGTGCTCGCCCGACTGGCGGTAGCTATCATAGGCGTCCATCGCCGCCTCGATCGCTTCGCGCGAAAAGGTCGCCACATCTTCTTCCTTGTAATTGTGGACGATCCACAGCGCGCTTTGCACGTCGATCATGTCGCGCGGTGCCAGACCCCGGTCCGCAAAAACAGCGCGCACGGCCTGCATGAAGCGCCATTCGTCGCGATAGGTGTCGGCCATCGACGCGTGATCGGGAAAGCGGCTGCCAACCGCTTCGAGCCAGAGGTCCTGGCGCACCGAATGGCGGATATAGATGCCTTCGTCCGGAGCGAGATGAAGGAACAGGAATTCGGCGATCTGGCGCGCCGGATCGGGCTTGCCGTCGGGGACGGCCGCAATCCACGCGTCAACAAAGGCCTCCAGCGCCGAGGCGTGGCCGCTGGCTGCGCCAAGCGCGGCGTCGACAAGCGCGCGCAAGGCCGGCCAGAGCTGCTCGCGATCGGCGTCGCCTTTGGGCGACATCGGCCAATAAGCGCGCCATTGCAGCAGATTGCTTTTGGCGAGCGCGGTGTTGACGGCATCGGCCAGTTCCTGGTCGGAACCGGCCTGTTCGATCGCCGTCCTGAGCTCGGCGGCAATCGCCAATTTGTAGGTCCGCTCCGCCTCATCGAAATGCGGATCGGGCGGATCGAAACGGTCGAAGGCGGGAAAAAAATGACGCAGCCGCTCGATCCAGCGCGTGATCGCAGCCGGATTGAGCATCAGCGCATCGCCGGACTGCAACAGCACCGCGATCAGCCGGCGCAGGGTCTCGGCGCTCTCGATCTGTATGAGAATGCAGTCCGTTCTATCGAATGCCCATCTGTTATCCAAAGCCGAAATCCGGCCGCCTCCGCCTTCCTGATAGGGCTTCGGGGTTCCGGTAAATCCCTTCGCTTCAACACGGGACTTAAACTTGGTGTGGAGGTAAAAGTTCTCTGGCTGCCGGATTTCCCATAGCAGCCGTTCGCCCTCGCCGAACTCAAACGACACCATGTATTGGGTGCCATGGCCCGGGCGGAGGTCCGAGCTGCGGATGAGCTGGAAAATCGCTCGCCGCAGCGGTGAGGGTTTACTCTGTTCGTTCTTATCGAGGCTTGCCTCAATATCCGTCCACATTCACAACTCTCCAAATTCAGGCAATGCGCATAGCGTGTTGACGAGGCGCATCTGTTCAACGGTGTTGCATTTTGCTTCGCGCAGCCGCGGCGCCCCGAAGACGAGCGCCAGGCCTTTGGCGCGCGAGACAGCGACGTTGATGCGATTGAGCGAGAACAGGAAATCCATGCCGCGCGGGGTTTCCTCGACCGAGGAGGCGGTCATGGAAACCAAGCAAACGGGTGCTTCCTGCCCCTGGAATTTGTCGACCGTGCCGACACGAATGCCAGCGGGCAAGGCGTCCTGCAGGGCATTGACCTGTGCATTATAGGGCGCAACGACGATAATATCGGCGGGCTCAAGGGCGCGCGTTGTCCCATCCTTATCGGTCCAGCTTCCCGAGAGCAGATCGTCGATCGCAGCCTGAATGGCAGCGACTTCCTCGGCTGCGATCTGGGCATTGCCCTCATGGACGACCGGCACCCAGAAAGCACCAGCTTCAGGAAAGCCCGTCCCGCGGACTGCCTGGACGGCTGTATCGGGCGCGCTAACGAGCCTGCCTTCATAGACCTGCCGCGAAATAAACCCGCAGACATCGGGATGCATGCGGCGTGAGACCGGCAGAAAGATGCCGCGATCGGGCGGGATGGTGGCGTGCTCGCCCAGCATCCACTCGAGACAGGAAAGGTTGGCCGGATCGGGATGAGCGCCCTGGATGACCTGCGGCAATTGCCGCGGATCGCCGACCAAAACGATGTTGCGCGCGCAGCGCCCCATGGCGACCATATTGGCCAGCCCCACTTGCCCGGCTTCATCGACGAAGAGCCAATCGAGCGCCTGCTCGTGCTCCGGCCGGGCAAAGAAGAAGGCGGTGCCGCCGACCACATGGGCACGGCTCCAGAGGGAATCGTCATTGGCCGTCGAGCGGATGATGCCGGTACAGTCGTCCGGATAACCGTCTTCGCCGCTGCTGACCTTGTGCCCGATGCACAGGCCCGGGACAGGATCGCCATCATCTTGCGCGGCAAGACACCCCATCAGCACATTGCGGATCGCCTCATGGCTGTTCGAGGCCACGCCAACACGGTGCCCCTGGCGTACCAGCGCAAGGATTGCCCGTGCGGTCACATAGGTCTTGCCGGTTCCCGGCGGCCCCTGGATTGGCAGCACGGTGCCATCCATTGCGGCGATCGCCGCGATCGTACCGGTCAAGTGATCGGCGCCATCGAGCAGATCGGCGCGCGGTCCCGTCACCAGACGTGGGGCCGTGCGCGCAAGCAGATCATCGAGCGCGGTCAGGCGGCGCGCACCGCACTGATCTTCGATCACATCGCGCAGGGCCGCTGCAATGACGTCCGTGTTGAGCGGCCAGTCCGGGTGGAGGGTCAGGCGATCGGTCAAGAGATGCGCCTTGGCCGCCCCCGCCTTGACCGCGATGATCCGCTCACTGCGGTCGAGCTCTTCGATGCTGACCGTGGCCGGCGCGCCGTCAATGGCCGGGACCGTCGCTTTGCGGCCGGCCCGCAGCTTGGTCTCCTGGAGCGGAAAGCGATAGCGGCGCAGCACCGAGCGTTTGACGGGTTCTGCCCGATCAATGGCTTCCAGACCGGCCAGTGCGTCGAGATCGTCGATCAGCTCGTCCTCGTCCTTGCCGGCGCTGTCGAAAACCGCCCATTGCGCGGGCTTGGCCTCGCGCTTGTGGAACAGGCCAAGGTTGAACAACATGTCTTGCCGCTCCTGCGGCAGACCGGATGTGGCAAGCCTCGCGCGCAATGCCTGCGTATCGGCGTCCTCCTCGACTTCCTTGTCGCCGGCATCCACCGCCAGCACCGGCCAGGGCGCGGCGGGGCGGATGCTCACCAACCAGTCGCGCAGCTCCTCGGTCGAGATACAGTCGATGCGGTTATAGTCTTCGATCTCGTCGAGAATCGATTGTTCCCCGGTTTCGCGCCAGCGCTCATAGGCAACGACCGAACCGCCGGCGGTTTTGACCTCACCTTCGCGCACCCGGCCATAGAAGGCTTCCATCGACTTGATCGAGTAATTGGCTTCCGAGCCGATCAGCGCGCCGCGCACCACCGCGAAAAGATCGACAAAGCGCCGCTCGCGCAGCAGACGATCGAGAAAGGCCTCGCCGATTCCATATTTTGCGGTCAGCCGCCGCAAGGCGGTGATCTCATAGGGCGCATAGTGATAGATGCGCGCTTCGGGATAGGCCGCGAGCCTTTGCCGGAAAAATTCCAGAAGGTCTGCCAAGGCCCGTGCTTCGGCGCCGTGATCATGCGCCCAGAAAGCCTTGAACTGGCCGTCGAACCAGACGCCGTGGAGATATTCGAGCCCGCCTTCGTAATGCGGATCGCCCTCGATATCGTAGAAAAGATCGCCCGGCTGCGGCGCGGGCAAAAGATCAAAGCCCTTGCCCGGTTCGGCCTCGCGCAACTCGAAGGCCGGCGCCCCGGTCTTGCGGGCGTGCTGTAGGCGCGCCTGTGTCACCAGCCGCGCCCGGGTGGTCTCTGCCATGCCGCGAATGGGATGATCGAGCCCGGCCAGCCGCTCCATGGTGGTGATACCAGCCGCCTCGAGCTTCTTGACCTGGGTCCGCGTAATATTGGCAACGTTGAACAGGCTGTCTTCGGCCTGCCACTGGCTTTCGCAGTGATCGCCCCAGCGGCAAAGCCCACAATCGGCACAGGGGATCGGCCGGGTCGGCGCCGGGTTTTCCAGGAAAGCCTCGAGCCGCTGACGCGCCATGCGCGCATAGGCCTGATAGTCCGCGAGCCGTAGCTGCGCCCGGCTGCCATCACCCAGTTCGACATGGGCAAATTCAGGGGCGACGCCCTGAATCTGCGCCAGCAAATCCGAGTAAAGCACCAGTTGCAGCACATGTTTAGGATGGGGGCGCCGCTTGAGTTTGGTGTCGGTGACTTCGTAGCTGAAAGGACCGAGATCGGACGGGCGCTCGACGCGCTCGAGAAAGTCCGACCAACCGCCCCAACTGTCGCCCAATAGCGCCCCTTGGAAGACGATCTGCGGACCGCTTGCCAAAGCCGCCCGTGTTGTCTGCGCATTGTCCGCGAGATTCGACCGCGCAATCTCAATCACCGATACATTTGAAGCTTTGAGCTTGGCCAGATGGGCAGCTTCATGTGCATCGCCCTGCCTCTGGAGCAGCGCTGCATCTTCGGTATCTTCGCGGGGCGCTGGCCCCGCCCCACGCATATAAGCCACATCGAGCGCGGTTGCATGAGCGCACCCCATAAACCGCATCAGGTCCGATGCAGACAAGAGTATTCGATCCTCCCCAATAATTCGCATTACTATCCCCTTATCGAACGCAATTCGTAACAAGACTTGCATCTCGACAGATTGCACGATCAGCCATAACGTACGTGGGTGTCAATATCTGACATACTTCATTGCTAGGATTTGGATCATGTCGTTCGCAAAGGCTCAGGATCTGATTCGGCTCGCGCGTCTTGCGGCTGCACGGCGGACAGGGATCGGTCTCGACGATATCTGCGAAGAATTCGGTGTTTCGCATCGCACAGCGCAGCGCATGACCGATGCGCTTGAGACCGTGTTTACTAATGTCGAAGCGGTGGATGGTGACGATCGCCGGCGGCGCTGGCGTATTGCAGACCCCATGCTTGATCGGCTTCAGACTCGCCAGGAAACGGCAGTGGAAGCGCTGGAGATTGCTGGCCGAACGGCGCGTGGCGATGGCCGACTCCGGCACGCGGCGGCACTCGAAGACCTGCGTGACGGATTGCTAGCGCGCTTGACGCCAAAGGATGCGCTGCGCACCGAAACTGACGTCGAGGCGGTCCTGCTAGCGATGGGATCGGTGACGCGACCGGGGCCACGCGTCAATCTGGTGCCGGCGGTGCTCGATGCTGTGATCGAGGGATTGCGCGGCCCGTTTCGTCTGCGTCTGCGCTACCGAGACGAGCTCGCACCTGAACGGATCATTGAGCCGCACGGCCTCCTGCTGGGGCATCGCAGCTATCTGGTCGCGCGCCAGCCGGCCCGCGGCGAAGACATGCTGAACTTTCGTATGGACCAGATCCTGAGCGCCCAGCCCCTGGATGAGAGCTTCAGCCTGATGCCCGGCTTTTCTCTTGAAGATTATGCAGCGCAATCCTTCGGCGTCTATCAGGACCCGGCGCAATATGATGAGGTCATCTGGCGGTTCGCACCGCACGCCGCAGCAAGGGCAGCCGAGTTCTGTTTTCACCCAAAGCAAATCGTTGAGGTGCACGAGGATGGCGGTCTCATCGTGCGCTTTCACGCGGCGGGCTGGCTCGAGATGGCGTGGCATCTCTATCAATGGGGTGACGCAGTCGAAGTTATCGCGCCCTTGGGCCTACGCAAGCTGGTAGAAAACCATCGTAGAAGCGATTTTGGCGCTCTGCCGTGAGGTAAAAGGAACGAAACGGAATGAGCACAATGACGGGCTTCAACCTATGCGGAACTGAAAACCAAGCAGTGAGCGCTCCGTGAGGGCTTTTTGTAAACTGCAGGTCAGCGCGCTCCAACCATTGACCATTACCTGATATGGGTATATTAATTAGATGGATATCGTCGGTGATCCCATACAGTTATTATCTTCATTTTAGGCAAAGGTGAGAAGGCAATGTCACGGGCCGCTACGGCGCTAAAATGGGGAGTGGAGCAGAGACTCGAGTTCATCGAGTTCCGTCTTTACTGGGAGGGAGGGGTAAATCGCTCCGACATCATCGAAGCATTCGGTGTGTCAGTACCGCAAGCCTCCAAAGACTTAACTCTTTACCAAGAGCGAGCGCCTGAGAACGCAATCTACGACAAGAGCGCCAAGCGCTATATCGCAAGCAAGCATTTTCAGCCCTGCTTCCTCAGGCCCGACGCCGGGCTGTACCTCAATCAGCTACAATCGGTCGCTGATGGCATTTTGGCGCCTAATGAAGCGTGGATTTCTCGCATGCCACCCTTTGCTGGGCCGCCCGTTCCAGCTCGTGCTGTCAATAATGACACGTTGCGCGATATGCTTGCGGCAATCCGTGAGAACCAGGCGATCGAGGTTAAATATCAGTCGCTATCCAACGATGGTGTTGATTGCCGCTGAGAACTGACCCAGTTTGGGCGGATATTTCCATTTAGAATTGACCCATGTTTGAACCTTCCCTCGTTTGTTTTTCAGCGAGGGCTATGGAGTGATCGACATGGCATTATTGAGCGTTATCCGACGGTGGCATTACCGGGACGAACTATCGATCCGCGAGATTGCCCGACGAACAGGCCTATCGCGGAACACCATCCGCAAGTATCTGCGTCTCAATGGCGTTGAGCCAAAATTTCAGGTTCCGGATAGGCCAAGCAAACTCGACCCATTTTCTGACCGACTGACCACGTGGTTAAAGTCTGAAGATCGCAAACCTCGCAAACAAAAGCGCACGGTGAAGCAGATGCACGCTGACCTTGTCGCTCTGGGCTATGAGGGATCATACAGTCGCGTTGCTACCTTTGCCCGCGAGTGGAAGGCCGATTTTCACATGCACAACCAGACATCGGGTCGGGGTACGTTCGTCCCTTTGAGCTTTGAGCCTGGCGAAGCATTTCAATTCGACTGGTCAGAAGACTGGGCAATTATCAGCAATGAACGGACAAAGCTTCAAGTCGCCCATACGAAGCTAAGTTATTCCAGAGCTTTTATCATTCGTGCTTATCTCACACAGTCCCATGAGATGCTGTTTGACGCTCACAACCATGCATTCCGTGTGCTTGGTGGCGTTCCACGGCGTGGCATTTATGACAATATGCGTACAGCCATCGATAAGGTCGGTCGAGGCAAAGAACGGGACGTCAATATTCGCTTTCAAGCGATGGCCAGCCACTATCTGTTTGAACCAGACTTCTGCAACCCAGCATCGGGTTGGGAGAAGGGACAGATTGAGAAGAATGTTCAGGATTCCCGGCATCGCTTCTTTCAACCAGCTCCCCGATTTGCTTCGCTGGATGAACTGAACGACTGGCTGGAGGAACGTTGCAGGTTTTTTTGGGCAACGACACAGCATGGCAAAATGCGCGGCAGCATAGCCGATCTTTGGATGGAGGAAGCTCAGGCTCTCATGCCCGTTTCCCGATCTTTTGATGGCTTTGTCGAATATACCAAGCGCGTATCACCGACCTGCCTCGTTCACTTTGATCGTACGCGTTATAGTGTTCCAGCATCCTTTGCCAATCGTCCAGTAAGCCTACGTGTCTATCCTGATCGTGTCGTGGTCGCTGCCGAAGGGCAGATCATTTGCGAGCATTCACGCATCTTCAATCGCTCTCACGAAGCACCAGGTCACACCGTCTATGACTGGCGGCACTATTTGTCGGTCGTTCAACGAAAGCCCGGTGCATTGCGCAATGGCGCTCCTTTCACGGAGCTTCCTGAAGCGTTTCGCACACTCCAGCTTCATCTGTTGAAGAAGCCGGGCGGCGATAGGGAAATGGTCGATATCCTTTCCCTCGTCTTACAGCATGACGAACAGGCTGTTCTCTTGGCGGTCGACATGGCGCTGAAGTCTGGAGTGCCGACAAAAACCCATATCCTCAATTTGCTTCACCGTTTGGTCGACGGCAAATCTCTCATTCCACCCCCGATTAATGCGCCGCAGGCACTGACCCTTAACAATGAACCCAAGGCCAATGTCGAACGCTACGACACCTTGAGAAAGACGGAGGCTCGTCATGCGTCATAATCCAGCGAGTGGTGCAATCGTAATCATGTTACGGCAATTGAAGATGCATGGCATGGCACAAGCAGTTGGTGAACTCACCGAACAAGGGTCGCCAGCTTTCGAGGCAGCTATTCCAGTTCTGTCACAGCTGCTTAAGGCGGAAACGGCGGAGCGTGAAGTCAGATCAGTTGCTTATCAGCTCAAAACTGCACGCTTTCCAGCCTACCGTGATCTGAACGGCTTTGACTTCGCAAGCAGTGAGATAAACGAGGCATTGGTCCAGCAGCTGCATCGCTGTGACTTTCTCAATGATGCAAACAACATCGTTCTGGTTGGTGGACCCGGCACGGGTAAAACTCATATCGCCACCGCTATTGGTGTCCAGGCGATTGAACACTACCACAAACGTGTCCGGTTCTTCTCAACGGTTGAACTTGTGAATGCACTTGAGCAGGAAAAAGCCCAGGGCAAATCGGGACAGATCGCCAACCGACTCATTTATTCTGATCTCGTCATTCTTGATGAACTCGGATATCTGCCATTCAGCGCATCAGGTGGTGCACTTCTATTCCATCTGCTCAGCAAACTTTACGAGCGCACGAGCGTCATAATCACCACCAATCTCAGCTTCAGTGAATGGGCAAGCGTGTTTGGTGATGCCAAAATGACGACTGCATTGCTCGACAGGCTCACTCATCACTGCCACATCCTTGAAACCGGAAATGATAGCTTCCGGTTCAAAAATAGTTCCGCACAAGAAAAAAAGCGAGCAAAGGAAAACACGAAACTTGACCGTGATTAACAACCCGAACAATAATTAAAAGGCGGGTCAATTCTCGGTGGAAATCCCGGGTCAGTTCTCAGCGGCAATCAACACCGACATCGAGCAGGCAGGAAAAATGGGTGTGGTAATCGGCCATATCAGCCTCCTGAAACAAGAAAGCCCGGCATGGCACCGGGCGGAATGACGGGAATGGGTAGCGGTCACGCGGCCTGTGGCAGGCGGAGCAGATCAGCAGCGGCACCGCGCCAGAAGGCATCGACCAGCCGGGCTTCCAGTGCAGCGGCGCGGTAACGCAGCCGTCTCGCATCACCGGGATCTGATGTCCGAAACGCCATGCCGCGCAGGCGGCTGGCCTCGGTTACGATCCTGCGTGCCTCGGCATCGCATGCGACCGGCTGTTGCCAGAGAATAATGCCGGCGCGGATTTCGCCGGCGAGGACGAGGCGCTGATCTTGGTCCTGAATGAGCATGATGCGCGGCTGAAAATACGGGAAGCTGTCCGGCCCCGAGCAAATATCACCGCGCGACAAGCGCAAGGCCGCAGCCTGAATGGCCTCTTCCGGTGACGGGCATTCGCCAAGCGGGATCACGCAGTCGAAACTGTTCGCTGCGTCACTGGCGTCATAACTGGCCACGCCGAGGCACGAGATGCGCAGCGGCAGCTTCTGCGCCCGATAAAGCGCGGGTAGAACATCGGCAGCCAGAATCTGACCGATGGAGCGGAAGGTTTCGGAACGAGCAAAGGTCATCGGGATTACTCCATGACGGGCGCCGGTGAGCCTCTCTCTCCAGCCATCAACCCGTCACGGCCGAACGGCCCGCACTCTTCCTCTCTGACCGGGCTTGTTCCCGGTTCCGCTGCCGGCGATGGGCGACCGTCGCAGGGCTGAAGGTCCGAAGCGCGGGCCGCCGTGCTCGGGTCCGTCGGGGGTGAGGCGCTTTCGCGCCTTATTCCCACGGGTCTAGCTCCAGCTTCACCATGTCGTCGTCGCCGTCGAACTCGGCGGCGGGGCAAGCGGCGTGGGTGCCGTCTCCGGCCTGGAACACAACGATCGAAACCATCAGCGTGGCGGCGAGGCTGGCGGCGAAGGCGGTGGCATCTGCATAGGACATGGGTTCCGGCTCCTGTCTTGGGAGGCGGGGGACCATCCCCCGCGCGACAGGCGCCCGAAGTGTCTGACCGGATCTGCAATCACCCGAGGGCGTTCGGACTTTTTCCGAATCCCCGAGGGCGGCACGCGCGCGTAAGCCGACCCCTTTGGGGTTGAATGTCAAAGAGACGGATCGGACCAAGGTTTGCGAATGGAAGCGGGGGTGGTCCTGTCGCATCTGACAGGATGCCGGATACCCGTCGCAGATGCTCTGCTGCGCCAGCCTTGCCACCATGCTGGCATCAGGATCATGTTCCCTTCAGGCCAGAGATGGCTGCCGCTTGTCCTGATGGGGATGGCGGATTGCATGGTGAAGCCGGATTGGACCCGTCCGGTGCAGACCTCGCATCCTCACGGCCCGACACCCTGCGATCGGGTCTTCAGCTCCAAAGTCCATCGGCGATTTCTCGGGCGATCATCGCGCGCGCCTTCATTATAAGGTCGTCGCCCGAGGTATCGATATGACCGAAGAAACGGGCACGAGCACCATGAGCGGTCCACTCGGCGTAGCGAAAATACTCACGGGCATCGAGCCGGAACACCCGCATGTCTTCGGCCCAATGGGGCTTTGGCTCCACGACAACAGTGATGCCATCGCGGATTTCGGTCCACGGTAAGGTTCGATCCGACGGGGGATGTTCGCGGTCTTCCAGAAAAATCTGATCGATGTCGATGCTGATCGGCATGGCGGCTCTCCAAAGAAAGAGCCCGATCACGAGGACCGGGCGAGTTGCGGAAACGGAGGGTGATAAACGGGGCGACCGAAGCCGCCCCGCATGAGTGCTATTCAGCAGCGACCATATGCTGTTCTTCCTCGTCGTCAGCCGGGTCGTCCTCGCCATCGCCGGAGAGGAAATTGGGCAGATCGTCGGCTTCCGCCGCAGCGCCCGATGCCGGATCGACTTCGATACCATCGTCCACCATGCGCAGCGGCTCAGGCAACCAACCGGAATCGGCAAGCAGGCGTTCGGCCTCCTTGGCCATGTCGCCCTTCTTGAGATGTCCGATCAGATCGGCGGCCCGGTCACCGGCCCCTTCGCGCACGGCTTCAAGGATACGCGGCTTGGTCACGCGGCCGAGATAGTTGCCAACAGTCGGTCGCCAACCCACGGCCACCATGTCGAGGCCGGTCGAACGGGCGAGCCGGTCAGCCTGTGACAGGCGGATGTCCAGCCCGTGCTGGCTGACGCCCGCGCCGCTGTAAGGGTTGGGCTTTTCATAGAGCGCGTTGACACCGAAGCTGACGCAATGGGCGAGCAGATCCATGCGCGAACCATCGTCCAGATCGGTCAGCCAATCCCAGAGTGCGGCATCATCTGCCGGGATATGATCGCCCCAGCGTTCGTGCCGGTCCTGGATCGCCTTGGCCGAAGCGCTGTCGCGCAGATCATCGGCCTGCGCGGGCAGATGCACCTCGCGGACCTGTGCTTCGAGGCAACCGCGGCTGGAATGCGGCATGAAGCAATCCATGACCAGCCTGTGCAGCAGTGCCGTCATAGCGACATGCGGGCTTACTGCCACCGCATCCCGCAGCGCCAGCGTCCGATGCGCGGTCAGCTCGCTGACCAGGCGATCGGGCAGCGGCTTGATGGTGTCGGCCTCGTCTTCCTCCTCAGTTTCGACCGCCTGGCCGCCCAACGTGATAACTGCACCCATGCGGCTTACCTCCGGTTCTGCCCGCTGGATCACCTCGCCGGTTTCCTGGTCAACGATTTCAGCTTCCGGTTCCGCAGGCGTTTCATCCTCGGCGCGAACATAGCCGCGCTCGATCAGCAATGCGCCATCGGCGTCGATGCTGATGAAGACACCCGCCATGCAGATCTGGTCCGGCTCGAAGGTCATCGGACGGCGCTCGAAGGTTTCCAGCGCCTGCTCGATCTCACCGAGGCGGGCGTCGATCTCGTCCGGCAGTTCGTCGGCCTCGCCATATTCCGCTTCAAGCCGCTCATATTCGTCGCGCAATGCCTCGCGGGTGGCGCGTTCCTCTTCGCTCAGATCGACCGTGGTGCCGACAATCTGGCGAAGGCCATGATCGTGACCATAGGGAAAGGTGATGGCGACCTCGATCCATTTCCAGCCCTCGGCGGCGATGGCTTCGGCCTCGGCCTTCAGTTTTTCGCCCACCAGCCGGTCGAGCAGCACCGGATCTTGCAGCCAGCCACCATCGTCCTGCTGGAAAAGATCACGCAGGACGCAACCGCCAGCCTCTTCATAGGCGGCAATACCGACAAACACTGCCCGCTTGTCGGCGGCGCGGACCGTGGTTTCGGTCAGCAGGCGGCGGATGTGGTAGGGTTCTTTCCGCCAGCCATCCTTGATCCCTTCCCAGACATGCTCCTGCCGGGGGTGGTCAGAACTGACGCTGAAAGCCATGAGCTGCTCCAGCGTCATGCCGTCCTCGGCATAGACGTCGAGCAAGGTCGGGGAGACGGAAACCAGACGCAGGCGCTGCTTCACCACCTTGGCGTCCACGAAGAAGGCAGCAGCGATCGCTTCCTCGGTCATGCCCTTGTCGCGCATGGCTTGGAAGGCGCGGAACTGGTCGAGCGGATGCAGCGGTGCGCGCTCGATATTCTCGGCGAGCGAAACCTCGTCGATCAGCACGTCGGCGCTGGCCTCCGACACCACGCACGGAACCGGCGCGACCTTGGCGAGGCGCTTCTGCTTGACCAGCAGTTCGAGCGCGCGGAAACGGCGACCGCCGGCAGGCACCTCGAACATGCCGGTTTCCTTGCCATCGGCATCCACCACCGGGCGGACATGCAGGGACTGGATCAGGCCGCGACGGGCGATGGACTCGGCCAGTTCCTCAACCGAGATCCCGGCCTTGACGCGCCGGACGTTGAACTGGCTGAGGACCAGCTTGTTGAAAGGAATGTCGCGCGAGGACGACAGGGTGATCTTTTGAACGGCAGTGGCCATGTCAGTGACTCCAAGACGGACGCCGGTGAGCCTCTCTCTCCGGCTATCAGCCCGTCACGGATCGAAGCGCCGCCCTCTTCCTCTGAAGAGAGCGACGCCAGCCGCAGAACCTGAAACCCGGAAATCAGGCACTCCGGTTTTCTGTATCGGCGGATGTACGGGAAAAGCTCGCGCCGACGCCGTAGAGCAAACGCTCGGCGGCGCGGATGCTGCCGGTCTCACGGGCGGCCTCGGCCCAGACCGAGATCGGGAAATCGCCGGTGAACAGCAGATCGCGCTCGATGCCCATGCCGAAGGGCAGCCGGACTGACTGCATCTCGCCAAGGCTCCACGACCCCAGTTCGGGATGGCCGAGATCAGCCAGGCCGAACATGATGTCGCCGTCCTCGTCCAGTTCGGTGGCGAGCCAGACGCCTTCACCGAGGGGGTTGAAGAACTTCACGACCGGGATGTGATCCTGATCGCGCTGGCGGCCATTTGCCAGCAGGCGGTCGCGCTGTGTGCTGGTCAGGAGGATCATGCCGCAGCCCTCCGGTCGGTTACGCTCGTATCGGGCTCCCCGGCGTCGTCGACCGGCAGATGCGACAGCAACCAGTCCGCCGCCTTGCTGGCCTGCGAGGCCGCGCGGACAATGGCGCGGGAATCCTCGCGCATGACCTCCAGCCACGACCCGATGTAGTCGGCATGGCGGACGGTCGGCATGATCCCGAGCGCGGCGCAACTGAAGGCCGCGGTCTGTTCGGCAATCATTTCCTCGAAGGCGTATTTCTTCGAACCGAACGAGCCGGTCAGATCGCGGTTGAGGCGGCTGTGATGGCCGCTGGCGTGACCCAGCTCGTGCAGGGCTGTGCGGTGCCAGTTGATAGGCTCGAAATAGGCTTGCGGAGGCGGCACCTGCACATAGTCGAGCGACGGCATGTAGAAGGCGCGATTGCCGCCAATGCGGAAGTCGATGCCGGTGGCCCGGATCAGCGCCTCGACCCGAGGTTCGATAAGGCCCGGCGGCGGTGGCGGCGCGACTGCCGTGATCTCATCGGGTAGGCCATCGCATTGCGCGGCGTTAAAGACCGTGAACCGCTTCAGAAACGGAATGGCATGCGCATCCTCACCCGTCTCGCGGGCACGGCGCTTCTCGTCCGCGGGGGTGAAACGGTCGGCATAAACGACAGTCGTGCCACGCTCGCCCTTCCTGACATTGCCGCCAAGCGAAAGCGCCTGGCGGAACGTCAGCCACGCCTGAGCGGGGAAACCATGCTGGATGACAGCGCCCCAGAGGATGAGAATATTGATGCCGGAATAGGACCGGCCGGTTGAAGCATTTCTCGGCAGGCCCAGCGGGGCGGTATCAGGCGACGCACCCCAGGGCTGGACCCAGGGGAGCCGGCCTTGCTCCAGCTCAGCGATAATCTTGTTGGTGATGTCATCATAAAGGTTGCTGCGCGCGCCACCGTCAGCGGGGCTGTGAGCGTGTCTGGCCATCGGGATGATCTCCACGACGGGCGCCGGAAGCCTCTCTTCCAGCCCTCAACCCGTCACGGAAAACCCGTCCGCACTCTCACTCTCAAGGGGGCGTTGCGGGGTCTCCCCGCTGATGGGGGTGCGTCGGCAACGCCAGTGCCGACCAGGGGGAAGGCTTTCCCCATATCTGGCATCTGGATTAGCGCGGAGTCTCATAAACGCGGACTATGGCTGACGTCTTTCTCCAGCTTTCAATCGAAGCTCACACGATGCGTTGGAGGCGTCGCTGACCGTTCGGGTCCTTCTGCCCATCTTCCCGAAATGGTGGTCACCCTTTGCGCCGTTTGGAAAACATCAGACGACCGCGCCCAATCTGGTAGGGGACAATGCGAAAGCCTGCCGAAAACTCGCCGCGAGGAAAAGCGGCGGTCCAGCAAGACCCACTGGTGGCTACTGGCCTGGCTTACAAAAGGCGTGCAGCCCGTAATCGCGGACATGATGGTTCCCGAAACGCTCGCTTGAGATCACGGCGGAGCAGAATCAGCTCCAAGACATTGTTATAGAACGATAAATGAGAATCGCTGCTTACGTGGATTCGCCGCGTAAGCAACATCCCTCAAAAAGATGGGGTCTCTAATGTCTTGATTTTCATGGGAAAAATGGCGCACCCGAGAGGATTCGAACCTCTGGCCTCCGCCTTCGGAGGGCGGCGCTCTATCCAGCTGAGCTACGGGTGCATACCGTTCGCGAGGTGCTTACGTCATGCTTACGCGAGTTTTTTGGCTTCTTGAAGAGCAAACCCGATATTCGCTCAAGCCATTGTTAAATAAGTACGTTTTCCAAACACCTTCAGCCTTCGCTGGACTTGACTACCGCCTTCGGAGGGCAGCACTCTATCCAGCTGAGCTACGGGTGCAGCACTGAAACGAAAAACCATTTCGCCAGACGGGTTCTATCCGAACCGCGCCACGCGTTCAATGGCTTATTTGGAAATTCCAGCGGTAATCTGTCTTGCCCGATAAAGGCGCAAAGCCGTTTTGCATGACGATATATCCCAACGGGAGCCAAGCCTTTCACGCATGTTGCAGGCGGAAAGACGGAAAATAGCTTATGAATTGATTTTGTTAACATAAATGGTGGTCGCTATAGGGATTGAACCTATGACCTTCCCCGTGTGAAGGGGACGCTCTCCCGCTGAGCTAAGCGACCATACAAGCCAGAGTTTCCACTTGAATCTTCAAGCTTCATTCAAAGGTGGCGGGGATATACGAGGAGCCAATATGGAAAGTCAAGAGTAACCTTCCTGGCAACCAAATTCCCCTTTCCACCATTTGCATCCTTGAGCGCACAGCCAGCAGATTCTGCAAATTTATTCACATTGCAGCAAGACGCGATCGCGATGTCGTATCGAACGCCTTTTGCAGACCCGAATCGCGATCATAGACATCATCGTAAAAACGGATATTTCCGTTTTTATCAGGCCAGGCCGTAAAATAGGCAATATAAACGGGGACCGGATCCGCGACTTTCAGGCCGCGCTCATTCTTTCCGAAATATTTCTCCAGTTCCTCGACCGGTCTATCAAGAACGGCTGCCGCCATATCGCGAGGTCGTTCAAGGCGGATGCAGCCGTGACTTAACGCGCGCATATCGCGGCTAAAATAGGATTTGGCTGGAGTGTCGTGCATGTAAATATCATGCGCATTGGGGAACAGAATCTTCAATTCACCCAAAGCATTATCAAGGCTCGGTTTCTGGCGGATACCGACATGAGCCTTGCCGGCGGCAACGGCGCTCCAGTTCACCGCGCCCGCCGAAATCTTTCTGCCCTGCGCGTAGACTTCATAGCCGTTTCGGTCCAGATAGCCCGGATCACGCATGATTTTGGGCAGCATTTCATTGATAATGATTGAACGCGGCACGCCCCAGGATGGATTGAAAACTACGGTCTGTATCTTGTTATAGAAGAAATAGGTTTGATGCGTGGGCGAGCCGACCACCACATTCATGGCCAGCTTTTCTTGTCCCTCTTCAAAATATGCAGCGCGATAAGAAGGCTGATTGACCATTACATAGCGCGAACCGAAATCATGCGGGAGCCAGCGCAGCCGTTCCATAGCATAAAGAATACGATCACGCTTGATCGAAGCCTGCTCGCCTTGCAATGCCGCGATCGTATTTTTACCAATAATGCCATCGGCTGTATTGCCTGAAAGCGTTTGATAGGCCTTGATCGCCGTTACAAGTTCAGGATCGTACAGCCCTGTGTTCACATGCGCTTCGAGCACCTCACGATGCTTTTCCAGATATGCGGGGGGCGCGTGGCGCGTGATCAGCTGAATAACCTTGCCCAGCTCATCATTCTTATTCCCCGGACGAATCGCCTTCTCCAGAGAAATACGTATGGGCTCCTGTTCTGGCTCTCCCATTTCCGCTAGTTCGCGCTTCAATGCTGCATAAGCGGCATTGTCGGGATGCAGGCTTTTCAAATAGGCAACAGGATCGCTCTCCGAGGCAAGCTTTTCGAGCACGACCCGCGGATCAATCCGGCCTCGCGGCAGATCATGAAAGCCGCTCAGCCGATCCGCAATGATGCGCCCCTCGCCCGCATCGATCGCATAGCGGAGGGCGCGCGCCGAGAGGCGGATTTCAAAATCAGCCAATTTCTGTTGCCGCTCGGCCAGCCGATCCGGATCGAAATGATCTCCGGGTATAGAGACGGCATATTCATCAGGGTTCAACCCGTCCTCTGCGGAAAGCGCGAAGAAAGCCGCGACGTCGTGTGCCTTGTCGAGAGCCTTGTTATCGGCCGACCAGAGGAAGGTGCGCTGTTGCGAATAAAACGCTACCAGAGTTTCGGCAATGCGCTTTTCAGCCATTACATCGCTGAATTCAAGGTAGGCCGCAGCCGCTGCGAAAGCGGCTTTGCCATCTGTTGCAGTGCGATTGCGTGAAGAAATCGGCGACATGCCCACGGTAAGCGGATCGTATGGAGGCGGATTGACTGCCGCTGTGGCCTGCATATCCAGCGCACTAAAATCCACTTTCACAAGGCTATCGGGCTTATAATTATAGATTTGCGGCCCCTTAACGACGACACGTTGGGCGGGCGGAATCTGTCGGGGTAAGGCTGGAGCGGCAGTCGGCTTTATCGCGCCCTGCGCTGGAGCGGTTGGCGCAGGAGGGCGGGCGATTTCAGCCTGCTGTTGGCGGCGCTGTTGAAACAATTCCAGCAAGGAATTTGCGGCATGCGCCGGGATTGTGGAGAAAAATGCCGCCGAGGCCAGAGCGATTGCCAGACTATTTCGAATAAACGGCCCGCCTGTGCGACGATTTTTTACATCCTGATACAAAGGTCTGGAGAACTGCATTTCCACCGCCATTCCATGCAATCATTGCCGCGCGAATCCATTTCGCCAACCGAAGTCAGGATTAACTAATCTCGTATAGAATGTTTTAACGCTGATACTCTCCCCAAGAATTTTATAACCTGTCAGCGGACCCCGCCCAGACATTTCCCATGAGGCTTTCATCATAAACTGCGCTCGCAGAATGAACAATGTGCCGCAGTGGCATCGGCTCTTCCTCGCGCTAAAAGTCCTCCAAAATTCAGCAACTCCTGTTTTCACATAGCCGTCACGCAACGGGAACCATGTTCCAGCCGATATTGCAGGCCAGCAAGCGAGGTACCACAATGGCAGAAGCAAGCGCCGCCGATCTTTTCCCTCTTGGTGAAGACGATACGCCCTATCGTAAACTGACTTCCGATTATGTGTCGGTAGACAATTTCAAGGGGCAGGAAATCCTGTGCGTCGACCCGCAAGGATTGCGTGTTCTGTCGGAGGCAGCTTTTGCCGACATCAACCATTTGCTGCGTCCGGGACATTTGCAGCAGCTTGCAAATATTCTCGAAGACCCTGAAGCGACCGATAACGACCGCTTTGTCGCCTATGATCTGCTCAAGAACGCCAATATCGCAGCCGGAGGCGTCCTGCCCATGTGTCAGGATACCGGTACGGCAATGATCATGGGCAAGAAGGGTCGCCGGGTCTGGAGCGAGGGCGGCGATGCCGATGCGCTCGGCGCAGGCGTTCTGGATGCCTATAACAAGAAAAACCTTCGTTATTCGCAGCTTGCGCCGCTCTCGATGTTCGAAGAAAAGAACACCAAGAACAACCTGCCCGCCCAGATCGATATTTATGAAGAAGGCGAAGACGCCTACAAATTCCTGTTTGTCGCCAAGGGCGGAGGCTCCGCCAACAAGACTTTCCTGTTTCAGGGCACTCCGTCGCTGCTCACCCATGACCGGATGGTGGAGTTTCTCAGGGAGAAAATCCTGACGCTGGGCACTGCCGCCTGCCCGCCCTATCATCTGGCTATCGTGATCGGCGGCACTTCGGCGGAAATGAACCTCAAGACCGTCAAGCTTGCATCCACGCGCTATCTCGACAGCCTGCCGACACAGGGTTCGGAGACTGGCCACGCATTCCGCGACCTTGAGATGGAAGCCGAAATACATAAGCTGACGCAATCGCTTGGCGTCGGCGCACAATTTGGCGGCAAGTATTTCTGCCATGATGTACGCGTCATCCGCCTGCCGCGCCACGGTGCTTCCCTGCCGATCGGGCTGGGCGTTTCATGCTCCGCCGACCGCCAGGCAAAGGGAAAGATCACCAAAGACGGCATTTTTCTGGAACAGCTTGAAACCAATCCAGCCAAATATATGCCAGAGATCGATGAGGAGAAGCTGACATCGCATGTGGTCCGGATCGACCTCAACCAGCCGATGGAGCAGATACTTAAGGAACTGGCGAAACATCCTGTAAAGACACGGCTTTCCCTCACCGGTTCTATTATCGTCGCGCGTGATCTGGCGCACTCCAAAATTCGCGAACGCCTCGAAAATGGCGAGGCCATGCCGGATTATTTCAAGAATCACCCGATCTATTATGCGGGACCGGCCAAGACACCGAGCGGTTATGCGTCCGGCTCCTTCGGGCCGACGACTGCCGGCAGAATGGATTCCTATGTCGACCAGTTCCAGTCATTCGGCGGATCGATGGTCATGCTGGCCAAAGGCAATCGCTCGCGGCAGGTGCGCGAAGCCTGCGCCCGGCATGGCGGCTTTTACTTAGGCTCCATCGGCGGTCCCGCTGCACGGCTCGCACAGGACTGCATCAAGAAGGTCGAAGTCGTGGAATATCCGGAACTGGGAATGGAAGCCATCTGGCGAATTGAAGTGGAAGATTTCCCCGCCTTCATCGTCATCGACAACAAGGGCAATGATTTCTTCAAGGAACTCAATCTCGACTAAAAATAAAGAAGGCGGCTAACGCCGCCTTCATCTTCTGGGATCGCGCGAAAGGTTCTTTTGCGAGAGCTCATCGAGATAGGCCTGCCAAAGCGCATCTCTTTCAATGCCGAGCGTGTGGAGATAGGTCCATGAAAACAGACCGGTATCGTGCATATCGTCAAAGGTGATGCGCACGGCATAATTGCCAATCGGGTCCATTTTCATGATCTCGACATCACGCTTGCCACCCACGGTCACCCGCTGCTCGGGAGAATGGCCCTGCACTTCCGCCGATGGGGAGAGTACCCGCAGAAGTTCCGCGCTCAACTCGAAGCGGTTGCCATCATCGAAAGCGACCGTCAGTTGTTTCCGGTCGGCAGAAACGCGCAATTCGGTGGGCCAGACGTCGCTCATCATAAATCTCCATTTTCACATGCTGCAGCAGTCCCGTTTTGGTGTAAACTGGACAAAGCTGCGACAAGAACCTATGTCTCGTTGTTAAACGGTTCTGCGGCATTTGGGAACAATGGCTTATCCAGCACAGCAATCTCAGGCACAGCCTGCTGTTTCATCAAACGGGCAGATGATTGATCCATTTGGCCGCGCGGTGACTTATTTGCGCGTGTCGGTGACGGATCGCTGCGATTTCCGCTGCACTTACTGCATGTCGGAGCACATGACCTTCCTGCCCAAGAAGGACCTGCTCACACTCGAAGAACTGGACAGGATTTGCAGCGCCTTCATCGAAAAGGGTGTTCGCAAGCTGCGGCTGACGGGTGGCGAGCCGCTCATGCGCAAAAATGTCATGCATCTGGTCCGCAGCCTCTCCCGCCATATTCAATCTGGCGCACTGGATGAGATCACGCTGACGACCAATGGCTCGCAGCTTGTGCGTTTTGCGGATGAACTGGTCGATTGCGGTGTGCGCCGCATCAATGTGTCCATGGACACTCTCAATCCCGACAGGTTTCGCCAGATAACGCGCTGGGGCGATCTGTCTCGCGTATTGGAAGGAATAGAGGCCGCGCAAAAGGCCGGTATCCGCGTCAAGATCAATGCGGTCGCATTGAAGAATTTCAATGAATTCGAGATTGCCGACATGATCCGCTGGGCGCATGGCCGCGACATGGACCTGACGCTGATCGAAACCATGCCCATGGGTGAGATCGAATTCGACAGAACCGATCAGTATCTGCCGCTTTCGCAAGTGCGCGCCGATCTCGAAGAGCAATTCACGCTCAACGATATTCCCTACCGGACCGGCGGCCCTGCCCGTTATGTGACGGTTCAAGAGACCGGCGGACGCCTCGGTTTCATTACACCGCTGACCCATAACTTCTGCGAAAGCTGCAATCGTGTACGCCTCACCTGCACGGGAATGCTCTATATGTGTCTGGGGCAAAATGATGATGCGGATTTGCGGCAGGCCGTCCGCGCCAGCGAAGGTGACGCCCTCTTGAACCGGGCAATCGATGAAGCCATTTCGCGCAAGCCCAAGGGGCATGACTTCATTATCGATCGCGATCACAAGCGTCCGGCAGTGGCCCGTCACATGAGCCTTACAGGCGGTTAAGAAATAATACCTGCATTTTTATTTGAAATATAAATATCGCTCGCGAAAACTATGCTGGAACGATATGTATTCCTAAACGGGATTCTCTATCGTGCCGCAATCAGCCAACCTTCGCGCAAGTATTTTCATGCTTCTGGCCATGGGCATTTTCACCATGGGCGATTCCATCTCCAAATATTTGCTCGCGGAGATGAATAGCGGTCAATATATAATGCTGCGCGGCGGTTTTGCTACCATTGCAATCGGATTTCTGTCGTGGCGCAGCGGTGCTTTACGTCATTTGTCACTGGATAAAATGATGATATTGCGGGTCATGGCCGAGGTCTTCGCCACGATTACCTATATTTATACGCTCGGCCATCTTTCGCAGGCATTTGTTTCCGCTGTTTTTCAGGCAACTCCGCTCGTGGTCACATTGGGCGCCGTCCTGTTTTTCAATGAAACGGTTGGCTGGCGGCGCTGGCTTTGCATCTCGATCGGTCTGGTGGGTGTATTGATTATTATTCGCCCCGGTGCCGACAGCGCTGCAAGCCTGAGCGCTATTGCGGTCCTTTTTGCCAGCATATGCTTCGCGGCCACGCGTGATCTTGCCACGCGGCGGATTCCTGCGCACGTTTCCACGCTTTATATTTCGATGATAACTTCCGCCGCCATAGCGGTGGCAGGCGGTGCACTTGTTGTGCCAATGGGCGGCTGGCAACCTGTCGGCCTGACGCCTCTCCTGCTTGCGGCGGTCGCCGCCGGTCTTTTGCTGGTGGGGTATCATTTCATCATTCTGGCTATGCGCGAGGGTGAAATCTCTTTCGTGTCGCCATTTCGTTATTCCAGTCTCCTGTGGGCCATCCTGTTGAGTACGATTGTGTTCAACGAAGCGCCGGATGCCTATACTATCGCAGGATCAATTCTGGTCGTGGGCAGCGGCGTCTATATGGTCTATCGGGAGAAAGCGCTCAAAAAGCGCGCCAAGCACAGAAGCACACTTGCCGCCCAGCCAACGGGCATAGAACCGTCATGACATCCGGGCGAACACCCATTGCGGGGGCAATCATCGCAGGCGGGCTTTCCAGTCGGATGCAGGCGGGCGGAATCTCCGGCGACAAATTCTTTCAGGAAATCGATTCCCGCGCAATCATCGAACATGTCACCAGCCGGCTATCACCGCAGGTCGATATGCTGTTCATCAATGCAAATTGCGATCCCTTGCTGCTGGAGCCATTAGGGTGCCCGGTCATTCCCGACACAAAGAACCGCCATGGCGGACCACTCGTCGGTCTGCTGGCGGCGCTGCGTTTTGCCCAAACCTCCCCTTTCATGCTCAGTGCAACCGCCGACTGCCCTTTCTTGCCGCAAAACCTTGTCGAGCGCCTCAGCGAGCGCCAGGAAAAGACCGGCGCAGCTATTGTGCTTGCGTCATCGCAGGGTCATGTCCATCCTGTTTTCGGCCTGTGGCATACCAGCCTTGCGGAACCACTCGAAGCTTGGCTGGCGGATGCGCCGAAAGCAAGCGTGCGGGCCTTTGCCACCCATACCGGTTATGAGATCGTGGAATTTCCGCTCATCCCGCTTGCAGGGCAAAATGAAACCCTGGACCCATTCTTCAATATCAACCGGCCCGACGATCTCGCTGAAGCCCGGCGGCTGCATGAGGCGCTCAAATGACGCAAAAACTATTTGGCATTACCGGCTGGAAGAACTCCGGCAAAACGACCCTGACCGAACGGCTTGTGCAAATATTCACCGAACGCGGCTATCGTATCTCTACCATCAAACATGCCCATCATAATTTCGACATCGACCATCATGGCACCGATTCATGGCGCCACCGCGAAGCCGGTGCAGCAGAGGTCGCTATCGTCTCATCGGCGCGTTACGCGATTATGCATGAAAATCTGGGTGAAGAAGAGCCATCCCTGCAGGAAATTGCCAGCAAGCTGGCTCCTTGCGACCTTGTTCTCGTCGAAGGCTACAAGAGCGAATCCCACCCCAAGATCGAATTAAGACGCGAAGGCAGCCATGGCGGCCCCCCCATGTCGGCAAGCTATCCCAACATCATTGCCGTAGCGAGCGATCATCCACAGCCTGACGAGGAACTTGCCGTGTTTGACATGGACGCAGTGGAAGATATTGCCAATTTTATTGGACGATTTATGCGGCTCGGCGATAATCCGTAAATATTGGGCTGTTCTTAGTGTTATATGCTGTCATTTCCACTTTTACTGCGGATTTATGTGTGATTTCAGTGGTCGGGTTATAAAATTAAATTGCGCGGGGCAACTTGCCATGCCACCGGCAATGGTGAAAACATTGGGGCAAGCGCAGATGCTTGAGCATAAATGCGAAAAAATATTGCGTGGCATCCGCTATTGCATCTATTGATAGGAGTCAGGGGCGCTATCAGATCTGCCATGCATGGCAAATGGTCGCGAATATCCCATCAGGCGGCTGTACCAGAAGAAGAATCAGGGAACCAGCCACAACAAACGAGAGGATAAGAAATGCGCGTTATAAAGCGTATCGCTGCAGCAACGTCGGTTGCAGCACTTGCTATCGTGATCGGCGGCATGAATGCCGGAACTGCCAATGCACAAGAAACGATGAAATTGCGGATCGGCACTGAGGGCGCCTATCCTCCCTTCAATTTCATCCAGCCGGACGGCACTCTTTCCGGTTTCGACATTGATATTGCCAAAGCGCTGTGCGTCGAAATGAAAGCGGAATGCGAGTTCGTGACGCAGGAATGGGACGGGGCGATCCCTGCCCTGCAGGCCGGCAAGTTCGATGCTTTCATCGCGTCGATGTCCATCACCGACGAGCGCAAGAAGCAGGTCGATTTTTCCAACAAATATTACAACACCCCGCCCGCAATCGTCGCTCCCAAGGATAGCGACATCAAGGGCGTGACCAAGGAAGATCTCGCGGGCAAGACAATCGGGGTTCAGGTCTCTACCACCCACGCCAATTACGCCGAAAAAGCCTTCACGGACAGTACGATCAAAGCCTATCCAACTGCGGAAGAATACCGCCTCGATCTCGCCAATGGGCGTCTGGATGCCGTCAATGACGACAGCGTGACGCTTGCCGAATGGCTGAAGACGGAAGACGGCGCATGCTGCAAGATGATCGGCACCTATCCACCAGTCATTGAGATTCACGGACCCGGCGCGGGCGTGGCGATCAAGAAAGGCCGTCAGGATCTGGTTGACAAGTTCAACGAGGCCATCAAGGCCATCCGCACCAACGGCAAATACAAGGAAATCAATGACAAGTACTTTGATTTCGATGCCTATGGCGCTGAAAATTAATTCAATCTGACAGTGCAACGCCGGTTTACTCACGCGTAAACCGGCGTAATCATTGGAGCATTGCCAGCAAAAGCCGTAAACCGGTTTTGCGTCGGATAATGCTACAAAAC
The DNA here is from genome assembly GCF_003149535.1 of Falsochrobactrum shanghaiense. Lineage (GTDB taxonomy): Bacteria > Pseudomonadota > Alphaproteobacteria > Rhizobiales > Rhizobiaceae > Brucella > Brucella shanghaiense. Next base: position 357,748 of record NZ_QGDB01000003.1, read on the forward strand.
AAAGACTTGAGGCGCGGTTCCAGCGATTCTGTTTAAACAGGAACCGATCTCATGTGATGGTTTTGATGTTCATATCCTTGCATGGGATTTGCGTTCATGGACTTCAAGTCTGTAAACCACACTAGCACTTGTCAGGCGGGAGATCGGCAAGGCGATTTCAGTGGAGTTTTCATTGCAGGTTTTAATGACTTATATACGGCCTCTGGGAAGGGAATAGGCGCATGGAACATTACGCCACCTTGTTAGGTTTTAGCTCCAGTGGCTGGGGAACGAGTATTGCCTGGGGGCTTCTGGTCACGATTTCCCTGGCTCTTGCAACATTGCCGGTGGGCTTGGCTCTTGGTTTTTTTGTGGCACTGGGCAAACAGTCGGAAGAACCGTCAATACGGCTTGCGTGCAATATCTACACCACGATATTCCGGGGTTTGCCGGAGCTTCTCACGCTCTTTCTCGTTTATTTTGGCGCCTCGCTGGGATTGCAACAATTACTCAGCTTTTTCAATATCGAAGCCAGAATCGAGATCAATGCCTTCATGGCAGGCATGATCGCACTGGGCTTCGTGTTTTCTTCCTATTCGAGCGAGGTTTTTCTTTCGGCATTCCGCGCTATTCCTCGCGGGCAATATGAAGGCGGCTATGCGGTCGGGCTGTCGCACTGGCAGACAATGCGCATGGTCGTTCTGCCGCAACTCATTCGCATCGCCCTGCCGGGCCTTGCAAATCTCTGGCTTGTCCTGTTGAAAGACACATCGCTCGTCTCCGTTATCAGCCTGTCGGATATTCTGCGCCAGACATCCATTGCAGCCCGTGTGACAAAAGAACCTTTCCTCTTCTTCGGTGTTGCCTGCCTGCTCTATCTCGCTCTTGCAATCATTTCCTCCTATTTCATTGGACGCATCGCCCGCTGGGCTGATGCTGGCAACAATTCTTCGCGGGGGGCATGATCATGAGCGATATTACTTCCGGAAACTCAAGCGCCCTGCCCCCGCCCCCGGTCATCAAAAGCTGGACACGCGGGCGCATTGCCGGTCATGTGGCCATTGCCATCTGGGCTGTGCTTTTCGCCGGGCTTGCGATCTATCTTTATAATAGCTGGCGTATCGATCTCTTTGAAACCTATGGGCCGCGTTATTGGTCCGGCCTGCTTACCACGCTGAAGCTGGTTGCGGTTTCGATCATGATCGGGGCCATCCTGTCGCTGCCCATTACAGCGGCGCGCATGTCCAGGAAGCGCTGGCTTCGCAATATCGCCTTTGGCTATGTCTATTTCTTTCGCGGAACGCCTCTTCTGGCACAGACCTTCCTGATCTATTACGGTTTCGGGACTTTCCGGCCGTTTCTGGAAGATATTGGCCTGTGGACATTTTTCCGCGATGCATGGAGCTGCGCCATCCTGGCCTTTTCCCTGAATACAGCCGCCTATCAGGCAGAAATTCTGCGGGGCGCCATTCAGAGCGTTCCCGCCGGCCAATGGGAGGGTGCCGCCGCACTGGGCATTTCCAAGCGGGTGGCGTTCTGGAAAGTCATTCTCCCGCAGGCTCTGATCGTGGCCCTGCGTCCTTATGGCAATGAGATCATTCTCATGATCAAGGGGTCCGCAATTGTAGCCATCATCACCGTGCTTGATCTCATGGGTGAAACACGGCGAGCCTATTCGCGTACTTTCGACTTCCAGACCTATCTGTGGGCAGCGGTAATATATCTTCTCATTGTCGAATGCCTGCGGCACATCTGGGATTTCCTTGAAAGACGGCTCACACGGCATCTTGTTCGCTAAAGCGTGAAACGGTTTGTGTCGGATAATGGGTCTATTCAGGACATTTGAGGAGGAATAAGGGAATGACAGCAATAAAAGTAGCCTTCCTGGGCCTTGGCGTAATGGGCTATCCGATGGCGGGCCACTTGAAGGTCAAGGGCGGCCATGATGTTACCGTCTACAATCGCACTACGGCCAAAGCGCAAAAATGGGCGCAGGAATATAGTGGCAAATCCGCCGCTACGCCGAAGGAAGCCGTAGAGGATGCGGACTTCGTTTTCAGTTGCGTCGGCAATGATGACGATCTGCGCTCCGTCACCACCGGTCCCGAAGGTGCTTTTATCGCGATGAAGAAGAATGCGGTCTTCATCGACAATACGACCGCTTCCGCGGAGGTTGCGCGCGAGTTGAATATGGAAGCGCAAAAGCGCGGCTTTCATTTTCTCGATGCCCCGGTTTCCGGTGGTCAGGCAGGCGCTGAAAATGGCGTGCTGACGGTGATGGTCGGGGGAGCGGACGATGTTTTTGAGCGCTCAAAACCGGTCATCGAAGCCTATGCCCGTTCGGTTGGCCTTATGGGGCCAAGTGGTTCCGGTCAGCTTGCCAAGATGGTCAACCAGATCTGCATTGCGGGTCTGGTGCAGGGCCTTGCGGAAGGCATTCACTTCGGCAAGAAAGCAGGGCTTGATATTGAGAAACTGATTTCGGTCATCTCCAAGGGAGCGGCTGGCTCCTGGCAGATGGAAAACCGCTCCGGCACCATGGATCAGGGCAAATATGATTTCGGTTTTGCCGTGGACTGGATGCGCAAGGATCTTGGCATTTGCCTCGATGAAGCCAACCGCAACGGCGCTCTTTTACCCGTTACCGCTCTGGTGGATCAGTTCTATAAGGAAGTCCAAAAGATCGGCGGCGGACGATGGGATACGTCCTCGCTTCTCGCCCGTCTGGAGCAATAAAGCAAAAAGCCCGGATTGATCCGGGCTTTTTTATGCGATCAAAACTTGATCTTGCCCGTCAATGATAAGGCCGTGACAATATCATCGCCGAAATCGCCAGCGGAGCCTGTCCCCGACAGGTTGACGCTGCGATCATCGAATTTGCCCGATTGCAGCCAGCCAAGCGCGCCCGCCAGACGGATTTCAAACTGTTCTGCGGGTTTATAATTTGTGCCCAGACCAAGCATCCAGGTGTCGGTTTGCACACTCAGACCTGTACTGGTCCCCCGATCCCAGGTCAGCGTCGCAGCAGCCGACCACTGATCATCGAACTTGTGGCCGATACCGCCAGAAACCGTCCAGCCATCGCGGAAAAAGAGATTAAGCGCCATGATTTCCTGACCCGGCGCGAAAATTCCGGCATAAACCATACCGGTACTATTTACGAAACTGATCCGCTCCACACTCGACCAGTTCGTCCATTTGACCGAACCGAAAGCCAGCCAATCGGGCGCAATGCCGGTCTGGAACTTGAACTCGACCGCTTGCGGGGTCGTGACGTCACCCACCACCCCGACAGATGTATTGGGAATGATGTTTCCAACATTCCCTTCGAGCTCGTAATTCAGCTTTGAATGATAGACCAGACTTGCACGCAAGGCATATTCGGGAATCTCATAGGCCGCGCCAATACGCCAGCCAATGCTGTTGTCTTCAACATCAAGCGTACCGACACGGAAAGGAAGAGAATTCGAAGCAGGCAGAAGGCGCGTCTGCTCGCCCCTGATTTCCTGATAGCTCACACCGCCGAGAATACGAAAGTAACCTTTTTCACCAGCCGCGAAACGATAGGAACAATTGAGGCCGTAGTCGTGCGAGGCGATTTTCTGTTCGATCGCGACATACATGCGGACCGTATCCATGCCCGCATCCGTATGGACGCCCCATGGTTGGCGATATTGCGCCGCACAGGCCAGATCATCCGTCAAATCAAACTTGGCCGACAGTTTCGGAACCCAGTAGTTCTGCGCTTCCTTGACGGAAGTACTGTAGGGATTGCCGGTCAGCGGATTGATACCGCCCGTTGCCGCACCTATTCCCGAACCGTGGATATTTCTGAGCTTGCGTTGCGGCATGACGTAGGTAGCAGTCGTATCAACGACATTGCCCTGCTCGAACAAAATGTCGAAATCCTGCAAATTGCGCTCAAAGCCTCCGGCCTGCGCATTTACGGCACCTCCCAACAAGACGGTAGCAGCGCCCACCAATTTTACATGCCGCAAATCCATAAATGTGCTCCAAACGCAAGAACCGCTAGTTGACGTGAACGTAAATCAAGAATGATTTACCCTGCAAGTTCCATATATTGGGGATCGTTTAAACAGAAGCATCCGCTATAGAAGAAATCGCTGAAATGCAGAGGTAATTATAAAAAATCCGGAGATTTAAGGGATATTTCAATCCGGAAACGCCATTTTCAGCCAATATTTCGCCTGTTTTTCGCCTTGTTGCCAAAGCGCAACAGACGTCCAAAACTATCAAACAACGCACTTGGCCAAAGCTGGATGGCCTGAAACGAAACAGGCTCCCATATCGTTTCAAGCCAGACAAAAATGGTCGGCATTTTTTGCCGGTCAACCGATTCGAGCCGCCAGTGTGGTTTCGATCCGGATTCACCCAGATCGAAACCTGTTCTGATGCTTATATTAACCGGCCTCGCGAATGCGCGCTTCTGCGGTGGCCACCCGTGCGGCTGCATCGTTGAGTTCAACCAGTCTCGCGCGTTCGGCCTCGACCACTTCTTCGCGGGCATTGGCGACAAATTTCTCGTTTGCGAGCTTCTTCTCGATACGCTCTTTTTCCGCGGCGATCTTGCCTGCTTCCTTGGCCAGACGCGCGGCTTCGGCTTTAAGATCAATCAGGCTGCCCAGCGGAATACATATCGTCGCTTCGCCAAGCACTATCTGCGCCGCCCCCTTGGGAGCCTGGGTTTCAAAGGAAATGCTTTCCACGCGGGCCAGTCGCTTAATGGCGGCGTCATGACGATTGAAACGGTCAACCGTCGCGGAACCAGCATCAAGAACGACAATGGGTGCGACCGCACCTGCCGGAACGTTCATTTCAACGCGCACGGAGCGAATACCGGTGACGAGATCCACCAGCCAGTTAATATCGGCTGCAGCGTCTTCATCTTCAAAGGAAAGCTCCGGCCAATGCGCCAATGCAAGGACACTATCGCGGCTTTTCCCTTCACCCGCCGTCAAGGACCAGAGTTCCTCGGTCATGAAGGGCATGAAAGGATGCAGAAGCTTGTAAATCTGGTCCAGACAATAGGCCGCCGTTGCCTGCGCCTCGGCTTTGGCAGCTTCATCGTCACCCATGAAGATCGGCTTGAGAAGCTCAAGATACCAGTCACAGAACTGATGCCAGACAAAGCGATAAGCAGCACCTGCCGCTTCGTTGAAGCGGTAATCGACAATACCTGCGGTCACGGCATGAGCGGCTTTGGTCAGTTCCGTCAAAATCCAGCGATTGACCGCAAGACCGGCATTCTCCGGCACAAATTCCGGGTCGAGCCTTGCGCCATTCATTTGCGCGAAACGCGTCGCGTTCCAGAGTTTGGTGCCAAAATTGCGGTAGCCTGCGATACGTGCCGGATCGAGCTTCACGTCGCGGCCCTGCGCCGCCATGATAGCCAGCGTGAAGCGCAGCGCATCGGCACCATATTCATCCATCAGCTCCAGCGGGTCGATGACATTGCCCTTGGACTTGGACATTTTCGCGCCATGCTTGTCGCGCACGAGGGCGTGAAGATAGACCGTATGGAACGGAATTTCCTCCATGAAATGCAGGCCCATCATCATCATGCGGGCAACCCAGAAAAACAGGATGTCAAAGCCCGTGACCAGAACGCTGGTTGGATAATAGGCTGCGAGTTCCGGGGTCTTATCCGGCCAGCCAAGCGTTGAAAACGGCCAGAGCGCCGATGAAAACCATGTGTCGAGCACGTCCGTATCGCGTTCGAGCGTGACATCCTCTCCATAATGGGCACGCGCGGCGGCGCTGGCTTCTTCTTCGCTTTTCTCGACAAAGCAAGTGCCATCAGGCCCATACCATGCCGGAATCTGATGCCCCCACCAAAGCTGACGCGAAACGCACCAGGGCTGGATATTTTCCATCCAGTCGAAATAGGTCTTTTCCCAGTTTTTCGGTACGATCTGCGTGCGGCCATCGCGAACCGCCGCCATGGCAGGCTTTGCCAGTTCAGCAGCATTCACATACCACTGGTCGGTCAGGTAAGGTTCGATCGGCACGCCGCCGCGATCACCATGGGGAACGGCATGGGTGTGATCCTCGATCTTTTCGAGATAACCGCGCTCATCCATCAATTCTACGATGCGCTTGCGTGCGGCAAAGCGGTCCTGACCATCCAGTTCAATGATCAGCGCCTTCAGCTCCGGCGTCAGTTGCAACCCTTCGAGAAATTCAACATTCTCCTTGAGCGTGATAGCCGCATTCGGGGTGAGAATATTGATGGCGCGCAGATCATTGCGTTTGCCGACTTCAAAGTCGTTGAAATCATGCGCAGGCGTGATCTTGACCGCCCCGGAGCCTGCTTCGGGATCGGCATAATCGTCAGCAACGATGGGAATATGTCGGCCAACGAGCGGCAGCACCACATCATTTCCGACAAGCGCATGATAGCGCCCGTCCTTGGGATTGACCGCGACGCCGCTATCGCCCAGCATGGTTTCAGGGCGGGTGGTGGCGACCACGATATAGGTATGCGGGTTTTCAGGATCGAACGGCACATTCTCCAGCGGATAACGGAAGTGCCACAGATGGCCTTTCGTCTCGCGAGATTCGACCTCGATGTCGGAAATAGCCGTCAGCAGCTTGGGATCCCAGTTCACCAGACGCTTGTCACGGTAGATAAGGCCCTGCTTGTGAAGCGTTACGAAGACTTCGAGAACGGCGCGCGACAGGCCCTCATCCATCGTGAAGCGCTCACGCGACCAGTCGCATGATGCGCCCAGACGCCGTAGCTGATTGGAGATCATGCCGCCGGATTCGGATTTCCACTGCCAGATGCGTTCAATGAATTTTTCACGCCCCATTGCGTGGCGATTGGGCTCCTGACGTTCGGCGAGTTGCCGTTCAACGACCATCTGCGTGGCAATGCCTGCATGGTCCATGCCCGGCTGCCACAAAACATTCTTGCCGCGCATGCGTTCAAAACGGACCATAATGTCCTGAATCGTGTTGTTGAGCGCGTGGCCCATATGCAGCGATCCGGTGACATTGGGCGGCGGGATGACGACAGCAAAAGGATCAGCACCCGGTTTTGCCCCGGCACCCGCCTTGAATGCGCCAGCCTCATCCCAGCGTTCAGCGATTTTCGGCTCGACAGCCGCGGCGTCATAGGTCTTCTCAAGCATGGAAACGTCCGGTCTTTATGCGCAATGAAAGGATTATGGGCTCAATAGCAACTAAAGGCTGATAAATCATCTTAAAAGTTAAAACCCGCCTGCTATGGCGGGTCAGGGATAACTCTTCAGGCTTTAAGTTGTTGTTTTAAAGCATGTCGCCAGAGCGGTCGAAGCAGAAACTATTTCTGGCCCCGGACCACCCGCTCAATTTCTTCGCGAACGAGCCGTTCGACCAGATCGGGCAGTTTCTCATCAAGCCAGTCCTGCAGCATCGGCCGCAATATATCGGCGGCAATGTCATCGAAGGAACGGCGCGGCTCGGAATGGACCGCATGATTGAGATCCTGAAATGCCGCGGCAACCTGCCGTTCCGTCGTCTCTGACAAAATATGTCCGGCAGCACGCGGTCTGGAAGCGGCTTCATGGGATGTCGCAGCTTTGGAAGGATCATTCGTCATGGTTTCGGTTTTCGACTCCATAAGAGGAACGGTTGTATCACTCTGTGTCGTTTCCAAATCCGCCTGTTCGGAAACCGGCGGCACCCACTCATCATGGTAATGATCATCATTCTGGGCGTCCAGAAGCGGCTCATCATCGGGCTGCTCCTGCGTCACATCTTGAGGCATCGGCTGCGCCGGTTCAGCAATCGGACCGCGCAATACAGGCTCTTGCGGGAAAACGTCACTTTTGGACACCGCCGGTTGCGAGGACAGCTCCTGAGCCAGATTGCCGGCTTTCTGCATACTCTCCGTCACTACCGGGCGGGGAAATTCAGCGACCTCACCGCGCGGTGAAAGTGGAGGCACAGGATGGTGGGAAACATCGCTTTCTTCAATAATACGACGAATGGAAGCCAGAATCTCTTCCATTGACGGTTCCCGTGCTGCGCTGGATGTCTGTGCCATAGCTGTCCGTCTTTCCCAGATTGCCCATTGCTTGCAAAGGCAGAGAATCAATGGGTTAAGGGTAACGAACCTTGATCGATTTGAGAATCCCTTCGCGGAGGGTGTCAATCCGAACCCACAGCTTTATAAATTGTTAAGATTTGCGAATCCGCTTGCAAATCAAAAACGGCGCCTGAGCGCCGTTGATGGTCAAGGAAGGTGCTTATCGATCAGCGCCCGTCCGGCGTGCGCAGACCGAACCACTTGTCCTTTACAGCGTTATAATGCTCTTCAGGCTTATACTCGGCGACCTGAAGATTAAGATGCTGTGCGGTCATGCGGCCAGTGGCATTCAACAGAGCGTAGCTGGCGACAACCACGTCGTGTTCCGCCATAACAAGCGCAATCTGAACCGTGATCAGATCATTCTGTGCATTCAAAACATCAAGGGTCGTGCGCTGACCGACGTTGCGCTCTTCAATGACGCCATCAAGGGCAAGCCGTGCGGCGGCAACTGCGTCACGGTTCGCGCTGACGGAAGCCCGAGCCGATTCAAGCTGCGACCATGCCGAACTGATTGCCTGACGCACCTGGTCCTGAACAATATCGACCTGAATGCGGGCCTGACCGAGCTGTTCCTTGGCCTGCCGTATTTGTGCCGACGTCCGTCCACCGGTGTAGATCGGAATATTGACCGCCACACCCACGGAAGCCGAGTTGCCGTCGCCAGCATTCGTTCCGGCATAGGTATCAAGATGACTTGCGCTGGCAGTCAGGCCGACATTGGGCAGCAAAGCCCCTTCCCTTGCCTTGACATTATACCCTTGCGCGTTGACGGCATATTTTGTTGCAACGATGCCGGGATGGGAAGCAAGCGCACTGCTATAAGCATCATCGGGCGAGCGTGGCAAATTCCGCGCCGCAGAAGCGGTGGAAAGCTTGCCCGGCTGTGCTCCGATGACCTGCAAATAAGTTGCTTCAGCCGATTTGACGTTCGCACGCGCCGCATTGAGTTCTGCCAGCGCTGTCGAGCGCTGAGCATCCGCCTGCGCGACATCCGTTCGTGTTCCCTCACCCACTTCAAGGCGGGCGCGCGAAGCACGAACCTGTTCGTTCATGGCAGCGAGGTTCTTGTCACGCAGCGCAGCAATCTGGCGCAACTGGTAGACGTCCATATAGGCCTGAACAGCCTGCAAAAGCGTGTTCTGTTCGTCATTGCGCAGATTTTCACGCTGGGCATGGACCTGAGTTTCAGCCGCAGCAACATTATTCTTTGTCTGAAAACCATCAAACAGCGTCTGGTTCAACTGAATACCAAACGTACCCGTGGTGCGCGCATCGGATGTGGGGGCCTTGCTGCGACCGACATTATAGCTGCCGGTAATCTGCGGCCTGAAGCCGGACTTGGCTATGGCTACGTTTTCATCCTCAATGCGCACGCCAGCGCGTGATGAATTCAGTGTGGCATTGTTTTGGTAGGCCTTGGCAAGAGCGCCGTTCAGCGTTTCGGACAAGGCGGCCTGTCCCGATAAAACGGTGCCAGACAACAATATTGCTGCCGCTACTAGTCGTCCTTTGTACGCCTTGAACACCGTATACCTCATTTTAGAAAAGACAGATTGCACGATCAAAACCATGCGGTTCCGACGACCTTAATAACCTGTAAACCCCGCCATTTCCATTGCCCGGCGGGGCAGTTTCACAAACAATTTAACCGACGTTGCAGAATTACCCCATCGATTGGCATTAAAACTGGAACTGCTGCGCCCGCTCGAAACCGGGAAGCGGCTGTACGGCGGCATTGAAAGCGCCGCGTCCTGAGACAACTCCGTCTTCCTTGGTGTAAATGCGCGCAGTTCCGGCGTTTCCACGCCCTTCTACGACAACCAGACGTCCGCCTTCCTTGAGCTGATCAAACAGGGGCTGCGGAACAAAATCCACTGCACCCTCAATCAGAATAACATCATAAGGCGCTTCCGAAGCGTAACCCGCGGTCAAATCTCCCGAAACGATCACAACATTGTCATGGCCGAGTTCCTGAAGTCGGGCGGTTGCAGCCGCTGACAATGCGGAATCACTTTCAAGGCCGATTACGGAGCCTGCAAGCTGCGAAAGGATCGCAGTCGAATAGCCGGTGCCGCAACCGACATCGAGCACCACATCATTCTTGCCGACAAGCGCAAGCTGTACGAGCTTGGCGAAAACTGACGGTTCCATGATGTAACGCGGCGCGGTGCCTTCGCTTTCCAGCAGCTGATCTTCATCAAGATAAGCAAGAACCTGGCGGGCTGCCGGGACAAAAACCTCACGCGGAACGGTCAAAAATGCATCAAGAACCGCCAGATCGGTCACATCTCTGGTGCGAATCTGGTTATCGACCATCTTCGTGCGAAGATCCTGAAAATCGGCTGCCATAGCCATGCCTTACATCCTTCTTTATCGCCTCATGCGATGATTTTGCCTGCGGCATCCTCATGGCGGATAAACAACACCACGCCATAAGGAAACCATAAACGAGATTTGCCGCTGGTGTGGCAAAAATCGCCGCCACAGTCAATCAAACACCAAAGTTATGACATTGATGCTCGCCTGATGCATCAGCGATGCGGCATTTCATGCTGGAAATCGAAATCAGGGCGCTTCACAGCTTTCAGGGACGCTTTCCTCAATCGTCAGCGGTGATTTGGTCAGGGAGCCCGTCGTGATCTGCATAGGCCGATATGGCTGCGCCTCCTGAATGCCCGGATTTGAAAGATGCACCGCATAGCAACCGCTAAAAACCTGCTTTTCGCCGCTATTGCTTTCCGACTCGATTGCTACCGGCACACTCCAGTAGATTTGCCCTGCCCCGCGATCCGGCTCGGTTTTGCGCACCGCTACTTTTACGCTTTTGGTGTCCGCATAGCCCTTCACGAAATTATCGAAATCCGGTTCGCGGGCATCTTCCTGATAGTAACTATAGGCGCGACCGTATTCCTTCCGGTTGATGGCATTGTAATAGGATTCGATCAATGCCTGCGGCGTGGAACGATCATCACGATAATCAGGCACAATGATCCCGTCAGCGGCATCCTGGGTTTGCTCGGACGGCGCCGTCTCTTCGACATTGTTTGATTGCTGCTCTTTGGTTTCCGCCGACAACGCTCCCGACTGAACGATCATGGTGCTGAAAAGACCGAGGATTCCGGCGCATATCAAAGGTTTGATCCGCTCTGCCAACATCGACTTCTCCTCTTTCAAAAGTTTTTGCGCAATCCCCAAACGACAATCACGATTTGGTGCCTTGCAGTAATGATGTTACAACACTAACTGTAATGAAAACGTGGCAACGCTAGTTGAATTTGTGATGCTGCGCAACGCCGGACACTTCCCGGCTTTGGCCAGCATAATACCGGAAGATGAAAATGGGCCGTTTCTCAGTCTTGACGCTTACCGACGCAGCTGCGGCGCGCACCAGTGAAATCATGGCCTCACGCGAGGATGCGCTAGGGCTTCGCGTCGGCGTGAAAAAAGGCGGTTGCGCGGGCATGGAATATACGATCGATCTCGTTACCGACGCGAAGCCGGGCGATGATATTGTGGAAAAGGATGGAGCCAGGGTCTATATCGCGCCAGAAGCCGTTCTGTTTCTGCTCGGCACCCAGATGGACTTCGAGGTAACCACCCTGCGTACCGGATTTGTTTTCAACAACCCGAACCAGACCTCGGCATGCGGCTGCGGTGAATCGGTCGAGCTAAAGCCGGCCTCGCCCGAAAGCCTGCAACAGGCACAGGGTGCCGCTTAAGGCATGTTTCGAAAAGCGGACTGACTATTCCAACCGTTTAAACATAAAGAAAAGGCGGAGAAAACGATCTGTTTTCTCCGCCTTTTTAATTTACTGAAGACTTCAGATTCCGGTGGGGATCAGCATGAAGGCTGGAATATCATTGCCAAAACCGACCGGCACCGGACCATCATCATCGTCACGGTCGCGGCGGCGCTTATGCGTTTCATGATGCGGCTTGCCACGGCGCTCTTCATTGGAAGGGCGGACCGTATCGCGAGGCTGTTCTTTATGCGCAGTTGCAACCGGTGCGGCTTCGCCAGCAGCACCACCCACATTCCTCGGCTGCTCTTTTGATCTGGCGTTGTTTTCCGACCGGGACTTATCGTCCCTGCTCCGGCCACGGGCATTTCTGCCTCTGGGCGCGCTATCGGCAGTTTCGTCGGCGGCAGGCAGGGTCGAGAGATCCCCGTCGAGCCATTCAATCTTTTCGCCGATCATATCCTCAATGGCCGCCAGGTATTTCGTGTCGGAAGGCGTCACGATGGTAAATGCCTTGCCGGAACGACCGGCACGACCGGTGCGTCCAATACGATGCACATAATCTTCCGCATGGATGGGAACATCAAAATTGAAAACATGGCTCACATCGGGAATATCGAGGCCGCGCGCCGCCACATCGGACGCCACGAGCAACCGTAATTTTCCGTCCTTGAAATTTGCCAGCATCGTCATGCGGGCGCGCTGATCCATGTCGCCATGCAAGGCACCAGCATCAAATTCGTGCCGGGTCAGCGAGCGGAACAGTTCAGATACATCTTTCTTGCGATTGCAGAAGATGATCGCATTCTTGAGTGTGTCGCCTTCCGCGCGGATGAGATCGCGCAGGGCTGCTCGCTTGTCCCAATCCTTTTTGCCCGATTTGACCAGACGCTGCGTGACGGTCTTGGCAGTGGATGATGCCTTGGCAACCTCGACCCGCACCGGAGAATGCAGGAACTGCTCCGAAAGCTTGGTAATTTCCGGCGGCATGGTGGCTGAAAAGAAAAGCGTCTGGCGCGTGAAGGGGATCAATTTGCAGATACGTTCGATGTCGGGAATAAAGCCCATATCGAGCATGCGATCTGCTTCGTCGATGACGAGAATCTCAACGCCGGTCAGCAACAGCTTGCCACGCTCGAAATGATCCAGAAGCCGGCCTGGCGTTGCAATGAGGACATCGGCACCGCGCTCAAGCTTGCGCTCCTGCTCATCGAAGGAAACGCCGCCGATCAGAAGAGCAACGTTCAGGCGCTGATTGACGCCGTATTTCACGAAATTCTCTTCGACCTGCGCTGCGAGTTCGCGCGTCGGCTCCAGAATGAGCGTGCGCGGCATGCGCGCGCGTGCACGGCCCTTCTCCAGCAGATTGAGCATCGGCAGAACGAAAGAAGCCGTCTTGCCCGTTCCGGTCTGGGCGATGCCAAGCACGTCCTTGCGTTCGAGCGCAGGAGGGATGGCTCCAGCCTGAATAGGAGTGGGGGCGGTGTACCCTGCCGCTTCGACCGCAGCGAGCACTTTCGGAGAAAGACCGAGTTCGGCAAATGTCGTCAATGGAGGCGTAGCTCTCTGTTCTTGGAAATGAGGTCCACCCATCCTGTCATCGCAGCCGCGTCATGGGCGCAGGAACCAAGGCAGAAAAGGCGTCTGCGACGCCAGAAGCGTCTTCACACAGCATCGCCTACGTCCGAAGCGGGCAAAAGTCAACTAAAATACCGTCGCAAAATATAAAAATGGCTTTTTACAGGTATTTTGTCGCGCTTCTTATCATTTGAGACCCCGAAACTACTCGCGTTGAAGGCAATCAATGCCTGAATTGTTCTGTCAGAATGCGCTCATCCCAGGAATGGTTTTTGTCAAACAGAATTGCAGCTTCGCTATCGGGGTCCTCGCGCACAGTAACGGAACGCACCGATTTCACTTCGCTATTGTCTGCAACTGCATTGACGGGCCGCTTTTCCGTTTCCAGAAGGTCCATCCGAACCGTCACATGTTTGGGCAGGAGCGCGCCGCCCCATCGGCGCGGGCGAAAGGGACTGACCGGAGTAAGCGCCAGAAGCTGGGCTTCGAGTGGCAGGATCGGCCCCTGCGCCGAAAGATTATAGGCTGTAGACCCTGCGGGGGTTGCAACCATCACGCCATCGCATACCAGCTCTTCAAGCCTTACCTTGCCATCGATGGTGATACGGATTTTCGCCGCCTGATAAGACTGCCTGAAAAGCGATACTTCATTGATCGCCAAAGCGACAAAAGGCGGCGCATTTTCCGTTTCGGCGATCATTTCGAGCGGACGGATCGTTTCTTTCTGGGCGGCATGAATGCGTTCAGGCAAATCATCCACGCTGAATTCGTTCATCAGAAACCCGACAGAGCCGCGGTTCATACCATAAACCGGCTTGCCGCTGTTCATGAAATCGCGCAACGCCTGCAACATGGTGCCGTCGCCGCCCAGCGCCACGATTACATCCGCATCTTCCGCCGCAGCATGCCCGTAGCGCTTTACCAGCTCTTTTTGCGCATCCAGCGATTCTTCGGTTCCCGATGAGAGAAAATGGAGCGCCTGGGGTCTGTCTTTCATATTTTCCGTCTCGCTGGGCCACGGCATGTTTGGTTTTGAGCGTTATATTGGCTATCATATGGCGAACTGGCTTACCATGACCCTGCCTGTGTGAATTTTTGCTTTACACGCGCGGTATATATGCTAATCGGACGCGAGTGCCCTTATAGCTCAGTTGGTAGAGCACCTGATTTGTAATCAGGGGGTCGGGAGTTCGAGTCTCTCTGGGGGCACCACAAGAACCTTATAAATATGCCGACACTGGTGGTTCTTCTGCGCAATCCATTTTTATTGCGCAATCCCCTTTGAATACATGCGTATGATTTAATACAGCATTTAATTACCTTATTAATTTTAAATATTAATCTTAATATTATAAATCAATATTATTGGACATATTTGATAAATGAGCAATCATCATATCTGTATTTCTGTGGCTACTCGCAACAGGCCAAAAATGCTGGGCGAGCTTTTTTCTTCATTCGTTCACCTGACAGAGCCGGAGAATGTTCGTATATCTTTCCTGGTGGTGGAGAATAATCCTGTCTGTACGCTCAGTACATCGATAGAAGGTTTCCGGGCATCGATGCCGGACAAGGATATTGAATATCTACTTGAAAGTAATATCAGCATAGCTGCCGCAAGAAACCGGAGCCTTGAGCACGCTATTGAGAAGAACTTCGATTTGCTCGTCTATGTAGACGATGACGAAATTGTCGAGCCCGATTGGCTTGTCTGCCTGCTGAGAGAACGCGATCGCCTCGATCTCGACATTGCAGGCTCCCCGGTGCGTCCCAGGCCCTTCGATGCCAATCTGAATTTCTGGCAGAGGATCGTATGGTCGGGCATTGAACGCCACGCTTACAAATCGGAAGAAAAGTGCCGTCGGCGATGCGCTCAGGGTCAGGGCGGTTCAATCAAGCTTGCGACGGGAAGTTGGATGGGGCGGCTCGATTTTTTCCGCAAGACCGGGTTGCGTTTCGATTCCCGCCTTGGGCTGACGGGAGGCGAAGACTGGAATTTATGGGCGCAGGCCAAGGCGCAGGGCGCCAAAACCGGCTGGGCCTGCGATGCTATCGTCTATGAGATCGTCCCCCCGGCACGCCTTTCGCTAGCCTATCATTTCCGGCGCAATCGAGATCACAACATCACGGAATTCGGCGCACGATACCGGGAAAACCCCAAACGCGCATTGCGGCAACTTCCTGCCAAGATTCTAGGCCGGCTGCTCAAGTTCATCATTGTCTTGTGCTCAATCCCCTTCAAAGGCGGATGCGCACTCATCTCATCGGCGATGGCTTTGGGAGGAGCAGTTGGCCTGATACAAGCCTGCTTCGGAAAAAGTTCGCGGCATTATGCCAATACGACAGGCTTCTGACCCGGATATAACAAAACCCCGACAGGCGGGGTTCGTTAGAGCATTTTACTGGCGACAGGCAGCTGATCAATACCAGCC
This sequence comes from Falsochrobactrum shanghaiense, assembly GCF_003149535.1. Taxonomy (GTDB): domain Bacteria; phylum Pseudomonadota; class Alphaproteobacteria; order Rhizobiales; family Rhizobiaceae; genus Brucella; species Brucella shanghaiense. Next base: position 373,572 of record NZ_QGDB01000003.1, read on the forward strand.
GACTGCGACCTGTGCTTCCTCCGACATGCGGTCCGGCGTCCATGGCGGATCGAAAGTCATGGTCACTTCGACAAAGGAAACGCCTTCGACCGCGCCGACGGCATTTTCCACCCAGCCGGGCATTTCACCCGCGACGGGACAACCGGGTGCTGTCAGCGTCATCTCGATTTTGACCACACGGTCATCTTCAATGTCGATCTTGTAGATCAATCCGAGTTCATAAATATCGGCAGGGATTTCCGGATCGTAAACTGTTTTGAGCGCGGCGATTATGTCGTCCGTCATCCGCAGCAATTCATCCTGCGGTATGGTGGATGCGGAAAAGGCCGCATTTTCACCGGTGGAATCTGGCGCGTCCGTAGTATGGGTTTCAGCCGGCTGCACTTGTTTTTGTTCCATAATGGTCATCCGAAAAATCTTTTTGCCTTCTCCAGAGCTTCCGCAAGCGCATCCACTTCCGCGCGCGTATTATATAGGGCGAAGGATGCACGACATGTGGAGGTGACGCCAAAGCGTTTCAAGAGCGGTTGCGCGCAATGTGTGCCAGCCCGCACGGCCACGCCTGCCCGATCTATCACCATTGAAACGTCATGGGCGTGGATGCCTTCAAGCGCAAATGAAATGATCGCGCCTTTATCCGGTGCATTGCCGAAAATACGCAAGGAGTTGATTTTGCCCAATTGTTCATGGGCATAATCGCGCAAATCTTCCTCATGCGCCAGAATCGCATGGCGACCGATTTTTTCCATATATTCAAGTGCTGCGCCCAGACCAATCGCCTGCACGATAGGTGGCGTGCCTGCTTCGAAGCGATGCGGCGGATGATTATAGGTCACGTTTTCTTCCGTCACCTCCTCGATCATTTCGCCGCCGCCCTGGAAGGGGCGCATTTTTTCCAGCATTTCAGGTCGCCCATAAAGAACGCCGATGCCCGACGGGCCATAGACCTTGTGGCCGGTAAAGACATACCAGTCGCAACCAAGTTCCTGAACATCCACTGGCAGATGCACAGCGCCCTGACTGCCATCCACCAGAACCGGAATGCCGCGTTCATGCGCGAGCCGAACAATTTCCTTGATCGGCGTCACCGTGCCCAGAGCATTCGACATGTGCGTAATGGCAACCAGCTTCGTACGCTCGGTCAGGCATTTTTCAAATTCATCGATGTGAAAAATGCCTTCGTCATCCACCGGAGCGAAGACGAGCTTTGCGCCCTGCCGCTCGCGGATAAAATGCCATGGCACGATATTGGAATGATGCTCCATGATGGAAAGGAGGATTTCATCGCCTTCACCGATATTGGGCATACCATAGCCATAAGCGACCGTATTGATCGCTTCGGTGGCGTTTTTGGTGAAAACGATTTCATCGACCGATCCCGCGTTCAGGAAACGGCGCACCGTTTCGCGGGATTTCTCATAGGCATCCGTTGCCGCATTCGACAAAAAATGCAGGCCGCGATGCACATTGGCATATTCATTGGCGTAAGCCTGAGCAACCGCATCGATAACGCTTTGCGGTTTTTGTGCGGAAGCTCCATTGTCCAGATAAACCAATGGCTTGCCGTGAATCTCCCGCGACAGGATAGGAAAATCGCTGCGTATGGCCTCAATGTCATAAGCTGCGACCATTGGATTCTTTTGGTCCATGATCGTTCCTTTGCCCCTTGGGCCGGAAAACGGAGCGGCGTCAAACACGTCACCCCGTTTTGCTCAATCAGGCATGAGTGGTAAGCCAGTCAGACAAAATATCTTCCAGCGCTTCCACCAATGGCTCGTCTTCCAGCTCCTCGATGATTTCGGCAATAAATGCCTTGATCAGGAGGCCGCGGGCTTCGCTTTCGGAAATGCCGCGAGACATCAGATAGAAAAGATGCTCGTCCTGAATTTCCGTTACCGTCGCACCATGGCCGCAGGCCACATCGTCGGCGAAGATTTCCAGTTCCGGCTTTGCGTCGAACTCGCCATCATCCGACAGAAGCAACGTGTTGCACGCCATGCGGGCGTCGGTCTTCTGGGCGATCTGCGCCACGCGGATCATGCCCTGGAAAACGCCGCGAGCACGGTCCTTGACGACATTGCGCACGATTTCCGTCGACTGGGTGTTTTCGACCAGATGGCCGACCGTCATGGTAATGTCGGTGTGACTGTCATCGGCGAGAAGATTGAGCGCGCGCATCTCAAAATCCGATTCTTCGCCTTCGACATCCACATGCACTTCCTGACGCACCAGTTTGCCGCCGGCATTGATGATATAGAGCGTCAGTTTCGCATTCTTGCCGAGCTTGCCATTGAATTGTGCAAGCTGGGTTGCCTGTCCGAATTCACGCAGGATGACCCAGATGATTTCCGCGTCGTCTCCGACCGTCACATGGTTGATCGACGTCGAGAAAGCATCACCGTCACCGCCTCTCTGGCGTTCGATAATGGTGGCCTTGACGTTCGATCCGATATGCACCGGAAAACGCGTATGCCCCTGCCCGCTCTTCTGGATATTCTGAAGTTCCAGCGGCGCTTCAAGCTCTGTGCCATCGGCGATGGAAATCGCCCAGCCATCGCTGACATAGGCAGCGTTGATCTGGCCGATCGTATCATCGATGCCGCGCATATCGAGTTGTCCGAGCAGGGAGCCATCGGCAAGCGCTTCCCGCACCGGCGTCAGCGTAACTCCCTTCGGAGCCTTGCTTTCAAGTGCCGTGCCATTGCTGACCACTGCGACCGACGATCCAGCCAGCAGAGGAGGAAACGCCTTGGTGGCAGCGGTGCTGTCGAAAGCGGCAACGCCCTTCAGCAGCGTACGAAAATCAGTGTAGTGCCAGCTTTCGATACGGCGCGACGGAAGGCCGTGAATTTTCAGCGTTTCGAGCGCCGTATCGCGCGCAACAGCCACATCGCTGGTGCCCGGCAATTCGCCAACCCTGTCGCTAAAACCTTCAATCAGTACCGTTTCAGCCGGTGTCCGCGACCGTGTGGTCTGGATATTCATGATCCATCCCCCCTCAGGCTGCTTCGCCGATCAGATCGGCATAACCATTTTCTTCAAGATGGAGCGCAAGGCTCTTGTCGCCCGACTTGATCACCTGCCCCTTATAGAGCACATGCACCGCGTCAGGCACGATATAGTCGAGCAGGCGCTGATAGTGCGTGATGACGATGATGGCGCGGTCAGGCGAACGCAGGGCGTTTACGCCATCGGACACGATCTTCAACGCGTCAATATCAAGACCGGAATCGGTTTCATCGAGAACGCAAAGCTTTGGCTCCAGAAGCTGCATCTGGAGAATTTCAGCGCGCTTCTTCTCGCCGCCCGAAAAGCCGACATTCAGCGGGCGCTTGAGCATGTTCATGTCAATGCCAAGCTCGCCTGAGGCTTCCTTGACGTGCTTGATGAATTCCGGGATCTTCAGTTCCGGCTCGCCACGCGCCTTGCGCTGGCTGTTCATGGCGACCTTGAGGAATTCCATCGTTGCGACACCGGGAATTTCCATCGGATACTGGAATGCCAGAAAAATGCCCTTGGCAGCACGTTCAGCCGGATCGAGTTCGAGGATCGACTCGCCATTATAGAGAATGTCGCCTTCGGTGACTTCATAATCGGGACGACCGGCAAGGATGTAGGACAGCGTGGATTTGCCCGAACCGTTCGGGCCCATGATGGCTGCGACTTCACCCTTGTTTACAGTCAGGTTCAGGCCACGGATGATTTCCGTGTCGGTGTCGGCGATCTTTGCATGAAGGTTCTTGATCTCAAGCATGGGTATAACCTTGTTTCTTTGTGCGGTTATGCGGAAAACAGTTCCACTTTTTCCTCAACCGCTCATGCCAGCTCAGGACTGGCCGGAGAATCTATCGGGGAAGGCAGGCTGCGCCGGATTAACCGACGCTGCCCTCAAGCGAAATGCCGATCAGCTTTTGCGCCTCTACGGCGAATTCCATCGGCAGTTCCTGAATAACTTCCTTCACGAAGCCGTTGACGATCAGAGCGATCGCCTCTTCTTCGGGAATGCCGCGCTGCATTACATAGAACAGCTGATCCTCGGAAATCTTCGAGGTCGTCGCTTCATGCTCAAACTGCGCCGTGGCATTCTTGGCTTCGATATAGGGCACCGTATGCGCGCCGCAATCGTTGCCGATCAAAAGGGAGTCACACTGCGTGAAATTCCGTGCATTTTCCGCCTTGCGGTGGGCCGAAACCTGTCCGCGATAGGTATTGGAGGAATTGCCTGCCGAAATACCCTTGGAGATGATGCGGCTCGACGTGTTCTTGCCAAGATGGATCATCTTGGTGCCGCTGTCGATCTGCTGATAACCGTTGGAGACGGCAATCGAGTAGAACTCGCCGCGCGAATTATCTCCACGCAGAATGCAGGACGGATATTTCCAGGTCACTGCGGAACCGGTTTCGACCTGCGTCCACGAAATCTTGGAATTATTGCCCCGGCAATCACCGCGCTTGGTCACGAAATTATAAATCCCGCCCTTGCCCTGGCTGTCGCCCGGATACCAGTTCTGGACCGTCGAATATTTGATCTCGGCATCATCGAGCGCGATCAGTTCGACCACGGCCGCATGAAGCTGGTTTTCATCGCGCTGCGGCGCGGTGCAGCCTTCCAGATAGGAAACGTAGCCGCCTTCCTCAACGATAATGAGGGTACGTTCGAACTGACCTGTATTGCGCTCATTGATGCGGAAATAAGTCGAAAGCTCCATCGGGCAGCGAACGCCCTTGGGAACATAAACGAACGAACCATCGGTGAAGACCGCCGAATTCAGCGTCGCATAATAGTTGTCCGACACCGGCACCACCGATGCGAGATATTTCTGCACCAGTTCGGGATGTTCGCGAATCGCTTCGGAAATCGAGCAGAAGATCACGCCGGCCTTGGCCAGTTCTTCCTTGAAAGTCGTCACCACAGATACACTGTCGAAGACAGCATCAACCGCGACGCGGCCCGATGCGTAGACATTGTCTGAAGGATTGCCGTCGATTTCGCTCGGCTCGCCCTGCTTGCGCACGCCAGCAAGGATTTCCTGCTCGCGTAGCGGAATACCCAGCTTTTCATAGGTCCGAAGCAGTTCGGGATCGACTTCATCAAGCGAGGCCGGGCCGGTCTGGTTCTTCGGGGCAGCGTAATAATAGGCTTCCTGGAAATCGATCTTCGGATAATCGACCCGCGCCCATTTCGGCTCTTCCATGGTCAGCCAGCGCTCATAAGCCTTCAGACGCCATTCCAGCATCCATTCCGGCTCGTTCTTCTTGGCTGAAATAAAACGAATGATGTCTTCATTCAGGCCCTTGGGAGCCTTGTCGACTTCAATCTCCGTCTCGAAACCGTATTTATACTGGTCCACATCGAGACTGCGGACCTGATCAATCGTCTCCTGCACTGCAGGCATTGGCGTTCTCCATCCTCGTCGGGGGCAAGGCCCGACAGTTGCAAACGTCAGGGTAATGATAGCTCTCTATCGTCACCACATATAGTACGCGTGGAGCTTCTTTAAAACCTCTCTAAAGTAAATTTCAAGCGCCAACGCCAAAATTTGCCTAAAAAAATCAAGAATAACCTGTGGAGTCCTGCGGGTCGGGGCTTTTACCCCGCTTTCGAGCGCTCGTGCCGCTCCACAATGCCGCGTAAAATCTCAAGAAACCGATCGATGGTCCCTGCCGTCGTTTCCGGCGAAAGCGAAACGCGGATGGCTCCGGGGCCATTTTCATACCCCATGGCAGCGAGCACATGGCTTGGGCCGACCTTGCCCGATGAGCATGCGGAACCGGCGGAAAGCGCCACGCCAGCCAGATCAAACGCTATCTGTACAGTTTCGGCCTTTTGGCCATCGAGCGAGAAGAAGGTCGTATTCGGCAAGCGATTGGCCGATTTGCCGTGAATAGTTGCTCCGGGCGCGATCTCCGCAACCCCCGTTTCCAGACGGTCCCGCATGGCGGATGACCAGCCGCCTTCATCGATCCGCATGCGCGCCTGTCGGGCCGCAGCGCCAAAACCGGCAATAAGCGGCAGCGCCTCGGTGCCCGCGCGGTGGCCTTTTTCCTGTCCTCCGCCCCTGATGAGCGCGCGCGGCATCACCAGATCGGATATGGCGATGATGGCGCCAATCCCTTTCGGACCGCCAATCTTATGCGATGATATTATCAGATAGTCGCCGCAATTATTTGTAACATCTAATTTAATTCGTCCCACGGCCTGCACCGCATCAACGATATAGATGCCGCCGGAAGCTTTCACCAGCGCCGCAATTTCAGCAATGGGCTGCATCACGCCGGTTTCATTATTCGCAGCCTGCACGGCAACCAACGGCAATCCGGCTGTCTTGTCGTGAGTCTGCAAGGCGGCGCGCAATATATCCAGCCGCAGCACGCCATTTTCATCCGCAGGCAGGACAGTCACGTTTTCAGGCGCAAACTGCCCGCCCGCAAGCATGCAGGGATGCTCGCTCGCACCGACATAAAGATGCGACATGCGAAGAAGCGCGCGCCCCATCATGTAATGGGGTGTCAGCAAGGTCGATGCCGCTTCCGTCGCTCCGGATGTAAAAAAGACATGCTCTGCTTTTGCGTTTACCAGAGCAGCCACATCCCGCCGCGCAGCCTCCACCAGCGCGCGCGCCGCGCGCCCTTCCCGATGTACGGACGAGGGATTGCCCATCACGTCCAATGCCTCGATGATTGCCTTGCGCGCCTCATCGAGCAAAGGCGCGCTGGCATTATAATCCAGATAGAGCCTCTTGCCGGTTGCGATCACCGATCCTATCTCCTCAGCAGACGGCTTCGAACGCAATTTTCTTGAATTTTCAATCAGGAAAAGCCTATTAAGCCATTTCAGCTACTGAACATGGTTCAGTCTATAGTAATTTCCAAACGGTTCTAGAAGCAGCATAAACTCACGTCAAGCATGCTGCATCGGGGCCGGTTTTTCCGGTTATGAGCGGAGTAAATATGCCAGAAGTCATCTTTAACGGGCCTGCCGGGCGTCTCGAAGGCCGCTACCAGCCTTCCAGGGAAAAGAATGCGCCGATTGCGCTGATCCTGCATCCGCACCCCCAATTTGGCGGGACAATGAACAACAAGATCGTCTACGATCTGTTTTATATGTTCCAGCAACGTGGTTTTACCACATTGCGTTTCAACTTCCGGGGCATCGGACGCAGCCAGGGCGAATTCGATCATGGCGCGGGTGAACTTTCGGACGCTGCGAGCGCGCTTGACTGGGTTCAGGCGCTGCACCCTGATTCGAAAACCTGCTGGGTCGCCGGTTATTCATTCGGCGCATGGATCGGCATGCAGTTGCTCATGCGCCGACCCGAAATCGAAGGCTTCATGTCGATTGCACCGCAGCCAAACACATATGATTTCTCGTTCCTCGCGCCCTGCCCTTCGTCCGGTCTCATCATTCATGGCGATCAGGACAAGGTTGCCCCGCCCAAGGATGTGCAAACGCTCGTCGACAAGCTGAAATCCCAAAAGGGCATCACCATCACGCAGAATACGATTGAAGGGGCCAATCACTTCTTTACCGGGTTCGGAGAGCAACTCATCGAGGAATGCTCGGAATATCTCGACCGCCGCCTTGCTGGCGAACTGGTCGAGATTCGCCCCAAGCGTCTCCGCTAATATTCATTTCATCCGGCGGGATTTCCCGCCGGTTTTTTATGGGCGTGCGATGATTCCGCCCGATACCGGCATGTTACAGCCGGTGGTCGAGGGATAGGTCAGGGGCAGACCGTGCAACGAACGAACGGCCAGATAGGCCCATGCCTCCGCCTCCATTGCATCGCCGTCAAATCCGGCATGATCGGCATCGACCACACGCGCGTCTTCACGTTCGGCCAGTGCCGATAATTCACTCATGATGGCCTGATTCTTGCGCCCGCCACCGCTGATGACATAGCTGCGCGGCGCAGAAGGCAAGTGAGAGGCCGAGCGCAATATTGCAGCAGCGCTTACGAAAGCCAGCGTTCGCGCGCCATCGGCAAGCGACATTTCTTCCTTGGCGGGCACGCTGAAATCGGCCCGGTCAAGAGAGCGGCGATGCGGGCTGGTGAAGAACTCATGGTCCAGATAGCGATTGGCGATATTCGCATTCACATGCCCGGTCATTGCAATCGCTCCACCCGAATCGAAGCTGCCCTGCCCATGCATTTCCATCCATTGGTCGATCAGCATATTGCCGGGACCACTATCATAGGCAATCAGTGCGCCGCCTTCCCCTACACAGGTCAGGTTGGAAATACCTCCTATATTGACGAATACGACCGGACGATCGAGGCCCGCTGGCAGATTTTCTGCCAGGGCTGCATGATAGGCGGGAATCAAGGGCGCACCCTGACCACCATGCCGCATGTCTTCGGCGCGCATGTCGTAGATCACCGGAATGCCTGTTTCCGAAGCGAGCAATGCCCCGTCCCCAAGTTGTATTGTGAGCGCCTCATGGGGTCGATGCAGGACGGTCTGGCCATGAAAGCCGATCATGTCGATTTCTTCGGGCTTCAGCCCGTATTCGTGCAGAAAGTCGTTAACGGCAACAACGTGAAGCAAAGTAAGATCACGCTCCAGCCGCCTCAGCACGCCGGGGCGATCAATGCGCTGGCTGATGCTGCGTGCATCGAGCAAGGCCGCTTTCAAACGTGCGCGAAAGCCGTCCGAATAGGGCATTGACACGGAGGGACCGCGTTCTATCCGGTTTTCGCCATCGGTGGTCAGAAGCGCTATGTCGATGCCATCCATGGATGTGCCGCTCATCAATCCTATCGCGCGTTTTAGATTGCTCATGCGGGAGTTTCCTTGTTATTCACAGTTGAATGATGTTAAAGGCAAAATCTCTTAATGCAGTAGGCACTTCCTTACCGCCATCTACAATCTCGCCTCATCAGTCAGGAAAAGGGCATGTCCGGTTTTAAATCCGATTTTCTTCGCACGCTTTCCGAGCGCGGCTTCATTCATCAAATTTCCGATGAAACCGGCCTCGACGAATTGTTGGCCAAGGAAACCGTGACAGCCTATATCGGCTTTGATCCTACGGCGCCAAGCCTGCACGCTGGCGGCCTGATCCAGATCATGATGCTGCATTGGCTCCAGCAGACCGGTCACAAGCCGGTTGCCCTTATGGGCGGCGGTACGGGCATGGTTGGCGATCCATCCTTCAAGGATGAAGCGCGCAAGCTGATGACGGAAGAGACGATTGTCGAGAACATTGCCGGTATTCAGCGTGTTTTTGCAAATTACCTGACCTTCGGCGACGGAGCGACCGACGCCTTGATGGTCAATAATGCCGACTGGCTGCGCGGCATCAACTATCTCGAATTCCTGCGCGATGTGGGCCGTCATTTCTCGGTTAACCGGATGCTGTCTTTCGATTCGGTGAAATTACGTCTTGAGCGCGAGCAATCGCTCTCATTTCTCGAATTCAACTACATGATCCTGCAAGCCTATGACTTTGTCGAGCTTAATAAGCGCCATGACATACGCCTGCAGATGGGCGGCTCGGATCAGTGGGGCAATATCGTCAATGGCATTGATCTTGGCCACCGCATGGGTACGCCGCAGCTTTATGCCCTCACCTCGCCGCTTCTGACCACCGCATCGGGCCAGAAGATGGGCAAGTCCCTGGGCGGAGCGATCTGGCTCAATGCCGATATGCTCAGCGCCTATGATTTCTGGCAATATTGGCGCAATACGGAAGATGCCGACGTAGAACGCTTTCTCAAACTCTACACGACCCTGCCGCTGGACGAGATCGCCCGGCTGGCAGCGCTGGGCGGCGCTGAAATCAATGAGGCGAAAAAGATTCTGGCAACAGAAACGACCGCTATCCTGCATGGACGCGACGCAGCCGAGGAAGCAGCCGAGACGGCGAGAAAGACCTTCGAGGAAGGCGAACTTTCAAGCAATCTGCCCACGGTCGGCGTTCACAAGGCCACCCTGAACGAAGGAATCGGCGTTCTGGCGCTGATGGTTTTGGCGGAACTATGCACCACCAACGGCGAGGCCCGCCGTCATATCGAAGGCGGCGCGGTACGAATCAATGACGAGCCGGTCAGCGACCCGCGCATGGTCATCAATTCATCCGCACTCAACGATCAGGGCGTCATCAAGGTATCTCTGGGCAAGAAACGCCATGTCCTGATCCGTCCAGCCTGACGGTTTCAAATTACTGATCAGATAAGCCGGGCGAATATGCCCGGCTTTATTTTTAATCGTTTGCGGAAAAGTCAGAATTCGAAGATCGAGCGGAAGATACCGGGCGCGATGATGGAAATCGGATTGACGATGACCTGCGGCTGCTTGGCGCTTCCCACCAGCTTGAAGGTAATGCCCAGCAAGCCGCGATCACGGCCATTGCCGAGCAGAGCACCGAAAATCGGCACCTCGCCAAAAATACGGTTCACACCATAAGCGGGCATGAATGTGCCGGTTATCGCCATATTGCCCTGTGCATCGTAGAGCACGCCCTGAAAGGTCGTGCCGATAGAAGAGCCGCGCACGACGCCTCTGGAGAGCTTGAGATAGCTATCGCCCTTCTCGATCAAGGAAAAGCCGCGCTCAACGTCGACACGCGAAACATCAATATCGCGCTTGACCGCCTGATTGAGACTTGCCCCGCCGCTTTCGGGCGTACTGGAAACGATCTTGGCAAGGCGCGGCTCGTTGATAATGGCAAAATTACGCGCATCGATCTGGCCGCTCAAAGGCCCGTCGCCCTGCCCTGCAAGACCCACAGTGATCTTGCCGCCGCGCATCTTGTCGTAGAAATCGAGGAAGCGGAGGATTGCTCCGGCATCATTGGACTGCAAGGAAATGGAGCGGGCATCGCCCTGATCATTATTCGTGGCCGCGAAAGCCTGACCGGAAGCGGTTGTGGCATTGATCGAAACGCCTGAAACCTTGCTTCCTGCCTTTTCATAGGAAACAGCCAGATTGCGCAGCGTTTCACCATGAAAGCCCGTCACCTCGTCAATCTGCGCGCTGACCACGAGACGCGCAGTATCGCCTTTCGAACCGCTGCTCTTCTTGTCGAGCTTCGTTACCTGCTTGATAAGTGCGCGGGCATCAAACTGCGTTCCCTTGACAGTGATACGATAGCTGCCGGAGTTTCTCGCGGCCTTCACAGAAAGCCTGTCTGAACGGTTGAGGCGTATCTCGCTAAAATCAGCCGATTGCAAATTGCCGCCTGCAATCAGCAGATCACCTTTGGCGCCGAATGTATCGCCCGTCAAAACGAAATTCTCAATATCGATATTGCCGCCTTGTTCGCCATTCTCGATCAGGTCGAATGCCAGCTTTGCCGGAACACCGCTCCCTTTTTGCCAGCCCAGCCACGGCAGATCGATCTTCGTCTTGCCCAGATCAGCCAAAACACGGCGCTTGTCGCCTTCCTTCATCCCCAGATCGATAATTATCGGTCCCGATAACAATCCATCGAGGCCGGGAAGGATCTTGCTGCGGCTTTTGTCATCCAGTTCAAGCCTGATCTTTTGGTCCCGTTTTACAGGCCCTGCGCGTTCTATGGGCTCCGTCATGGAAATTTGTGCCGGCACGCCGTCAAGCCGCGCATCTGCCGTGATGACCGCCGCCGCCTGATCAACCCTGACGGTCCCGCTTGCATCCGTAATGAGGGAGCCGCCAACGCGTTTTGAAATGGCAAGATTCGAGAAGTCTATGTCCGCATTCCATTTGAGCGTTCCGGGTGGCGCGTTCTTCGAGACCGCGAAAGCCACTTTTACGCGCGATTTCACATCGCCGGTCACTTCTTCCGGCCCAAATGGAATGCTTTGAAGAACATTAATAGGTTTTTTTCCGGCTATTTCAGCGATAGCCGTCGCCTGCCCCGAAACCGTCAGGTCCAGATCAGCTATGACGGGCCGCTGCGGCCCCCAGGGGATAATCAGAGTCCCATCCGATACCAGCGCCTGATGATTGCCCGACGTATAAGCAACGCCTTCTTGCAGTTTTATCGTGGCATGCGCGCCGCGAACTGAAACAGTCCCATCGACATCGCGAACAGGCGGTAATTCGCCAACAATATCAAAACGCGTGTTTGAGATATTGAAATCCGCCTTTATCTCGTCGCGGGTCAGCGGCGGCGGAAGGCCGGGACCATTGAAGCGTCCGCCAGCAAGAGAAATATCGATGCGGCTATCCGTCAAAGTGCCGCCAAAAAGGTTCTTGAGCACCCATTCCCGCGCGCCGTCAGCCACATCGATGGGCCAGAGATGCTTGGCATCCGCGACCGGCATATGTGGAATACGCAGCATGAAGATCATCTCAGGCGATCCAAAGCCAAATCCCATGCTGCCCTGCCCATAAAGATCGCCTTGCGCGGTCTGTACATTGAGATCGGAAAACTGAATTCGCTGCTTATCCGACTGATAGCTGCCGGCAATCCGGACGCCGAAGGCGAGCGGCGGATCACTCGATTCCGCGGGCATGCTGGTTGCGGAACTGGTCAATATCTCGAACCGATAGGCCGCGTCTGCTCCGCTGTTCTCCTGGTTTTCTGCCTCCGGCATCGGTCCGAAGGCACCGTTGAGCGTTGCCTGCAATCCGCCAAGCTGAAGCTGCGACGGCAGAATTTCGATTTTATCGCTACCGACAATATGCTCAAGGCTTAGCAGCGAACGGCCGCGAATCCCCGCCACCTTCCCCAGTTGCATATCAATATCATTGACTTCCAGTTCCGCCGTCAGACGTTCCGCCATATCATGTGTCGCGGTTTGCCCGGAAAGCCTTAAATTGGCATTGCCCCGCAATTCGAAATGAGCGGGATTGACGCGATTGCCATTGATGACCGGCGCGACTTCATCGGACGAGCCCAGATTGACGGGAATGTTGCTGATGCCGAGCTGGAAAGCCTCAAGCTCGTTTTTCTGGTCCTTGCGGTCGATATTGCCGGAGAGACTAACCGTCTCGCCGTTCCATTGGAAGCTGCCCTCGATTGCAATCCTGCCGGAATTCTCGACAAACCGCAGTTTCTCGACGTGAAGGTTTTGCATTGCCTCACCGGTCTTGAAGCGGATTGTGCTGTTGGTCAGCTCGAGCGCCTGCGTATTCTGGTCGCGCAACAATTGCAGATTGTGGCGCATGGCTGCAAAAATCTCTTCGGAGACGGCATCAAAATCAATCAGACCACGTTTGTCATATGGCAGGGTCTTCCAGAAACCGGCCCCTTGCTGCTCCGGAACATCGAAAGCCGCGCCATCGATTTCGAGCGCCGCAACACGCAGCTTGCCTGTCAGAAGCGGCAGCGGGGCAAGTCCAAGGCGCACCGATCTGATATGTTGAATTTCCAGGCCCTGTTCGGGATCCGATATGGAGACGTCCGTCGCTTCCATGGCGATGAGGCTGTTGCCATCAAGCGAAAGGGTGGCTTTACCGATCTCAGCCGATGCTTTTGCGCCCAGAATGTCCGTGAGGCCCTTCTGTGCCTCGTCACGCAAAAGGTCGCTGTTGACCCCTCCGCGCAAAACGACAAAAGCCGCGCCGCCAATCAGCACCAGAATAATGCAAAGGGAAAGAAATGCATGCGAGCAAAATGCCATGAATGAACGCCGCGGGCGCAAGGGAGAAGGCAGCCCCTCCCTACCGCCGTCTGCCGTCAGGCGTTCGATGCTCTTCAGCTCCCGCTTCGTGAAGCGGATTTTGCGCGGTTTATCTTTCAATATTCAAGCCGAGTAACCAGATTCCGTAAATAATAACCCTCACGACGCATTTGTGAGAACCAGTTGGTATTCTATTTTCGAATTGCTGCCACAGCCCTGCGCCCCAAGCTGCGGAATAGTTGCATAAGCCCGGCTCGAATGCGATAGCTCAAAGCCCCGTTCAAGCAGAATCGCCGGAATGCGCAATCATCAAGAAAGGCTTTGATATGGCTCGTCCCCAGCCCGGAGATATGGCACCTGACTTCACATTGCCTTCCGATAATAATGCCACCATCTCCCTTTCATCCATGAAGGGCAAAGCTGTAGTCCTTTATTTCTATCCAAAAGATGACACTTCAGGCTGCACCAGAGAAGCGCTAGATTTCTCACAATTGAAGCCAGAATTTGACGGGATCGATACGATGGTGATCGGAGTATCACCTGACAGCGTCGAAAAACATGCCAAATTTCGCAAAAAGCACGGATTGCTCGTTGAACTTGCCGCTGATGAAGACAAAGCTATTCTGGAAAGCTTTGGCGTTTGGGTCGAAAAAAGCATGTATGGCCGCAAATATATGGGCGTTGAACGCACCACATTCCTGATCGACGCCGAAGGGCGCATCGCGCAGGTCTGGAACAAGGTCAAGGTGGCAGGACACGCTCAGGCCGTACTCGAATCCGCAAGGGCCCTTCAATCATAAGCCCGGCATGAAGATGCGGCTTATAAATCATTGTCAAACCGGCGCTAAATTATAGCCATATTCTGTGGGATAGTTGATATAATCTCAAGATGTTCTGGCTGCGGAGAATCGGCTTCATGAATGATCAATATCGCAGCCATTCCCTGCTCCGCTTATGCGCAGCCTTTCTCGTGCTATCCATGAGTTATGCTGCGGCAAGCGCTGGCGAGCAGAAACTCGCTCTCATACAGCCTCTTCCCGAAAAGCCGTCCGAAGCGCCGCCTTATGAGAATGTTCCGCACGAATCGTTCGTTCCGGCAGAAGCGCTTGGGCAGTTGGGCATTGATCCGATCATAACCGGGCCGGTGCCAAAGGCTCGCCGCAGCTGGTCAAAATTATAAAGTTGTATTCAAAGCAATTATGCAAAAATAAACCCGGCCTGTGCCGGGTTTATCGTATCAATCGATGTCTTCGACGGTTCCGGCTCCGCCATGGATGCGGTGCGCGAGGGCTGCTTCCATAAAGGGCGTCACCTCACCATCGAGCACCTCCTGCGGGTTGGTGCTTTCAACGCCTGTGCGCAAATCCTTCACAAGCTGGTAGGGCTGAAGCACATAAGAGCGAATCTGGTGGCCCCAGCCAATATCGGTTTTGCTGGAATTGGCCACGTCCGTCGCTTCTTCGCGCTTTTTCAGCTCTTCCTCATAAAGGCGGGCACGCAACATCGACCACGCTTTTTCACGGTTCTTGTGCTGAGAGCGTTCAGCCTGACACTGCACCACGATGCCGGTGGCAATGTGGGTGATGCGAACGGCGGAGTCGGTCGTATTGACGTGCTGCCCGCCCGCGCCCGATGCACGATAGGTATCGATGCGCACATCTGCTTCCGTAACCTGCACATCGATATTGTCATCGATGACGGGATAGACCCAGATGCTGGCAAATGATGTGTGACGACGAGCGTTCGAATCATAGGGCGAGATACGGACCAGACGATGCACGCCCGATTCGGTCTTGAGCATGCCGTAGGAATTGTGCCCCTTGACGAGAATGGTCGCGGATTTGATCCCCGCTTCTTCCCCCTCATGCACTTCCATCACCTCGACCTTGCGGCCGCCGCGGTCAGCCCAGCGCGTATACATGCGCAGAAGCATGGACGCCCAATCCTGGCTTTCCGTGCCGCCCGCTCCCGCATGAACTTCTACATAGGTGTCATTGGCATCCGCTTCGCCCGAAAGCAGCATGTCGATCTGGCGGCGGTCGATCTCTTCCTTGAGGTCGCGGATGGTGTTTTCCGCATCCTCGATGATCGACTTGTCGCCTTCTTCCTCACCCATGGCGATCAGTTCGACGCTGTCATCGAGCGTTTGCGTCAGATTGTTGATGCCATTGATGCTGTCATCCAGTTGCTGGCGTTCGCGCATCAGCTTCTGAGCTTCCTGCGCATCATTCCAGAGGGATGGATCTTCGGCTCTTTGGTTGAGATAACCTAGGCGTTTGACTGCTTGATCCCAGTCAAAGATGCCTCCTCAGCAGGCTTATGGCCTGCTGGATTTCGTCAACCAGCGTTTCGATTTCCGCGCGCATGGGCAAATCGTTCCTCAAATAAGTCTGTCAAATGTGAAGAAAACACCGGCCCGCGCCATGCAGGCTCCGTGTTGTTCCAGCCTGGCAGGCTGCATCAAGAGCCGACCAAACGCGGCGGACCATAATTAGCACGCCGCGCGGTGTAAAGGGGCAGATCAGTAAAGTCCGCCGGAACCTGAATTAATCGCCCTTGTCGCCTGCGGCGATTGCGGGTTTACAGGCGCTCCCTCGCGAAACTGATCCATGCCGATGACCGAATACGTATCCGACGGACCCGTGCCGGGCTTGAAGGCTTCCATGATGAGATTCGGATCGCCCTTGTTGGTGTGCATTCCGGTTTTGCGGTTGATGGCAATGAGGGTCATGCCTTCAGGCACGCGGAAATCCGTCTTGGGCGTCCCTGCAAGCGCGTCTTCCATGAACGCCTTGAAAACAGGGGCCGCCAGCGCGCCGCCAGTATTGCCGCGCCCAAGCGGGGTGGGCGTATCGTAGCCCATGAAAACGCCGACGACCAGATCCGGGGTAAAGCCTACAAACCATGCATCTTTTTCATCGTTTGTGGTTCCGGTCTTGCCCGCGATCGGACGCTCGAGGCTCTTCAGAAGCTGCGCGGTGCCGCGCTGCACCACACCTTCCATCATGGAGGTGATCTGATAGGCGGTCATCGGATCGAGCACCTGATCGCGATCATCGATCAGCGTCGGCTCTTCCTGATTGGCCCAGCGGGGAGCATTGCAGCCTTCGCATTGGCGCATGTCATGTTTGAATACCGTCTTGCCGTACCGGTCCTGAATGCGGTCGATCATCGAGGGCGTGATGCTCTGGCCGCCATTGGCGATGACGGAATAGGCTGTGACCATACGCAGAACCGTGGTTTCGCCCGCGCCCAGCGACATGGACAGAACCGGCAGCATCTTGTCGTAGAGGCCGAAGCGCTCCGCATATTCGGCAACCGTCTTCATGCCCATATCCTGCGCCAGACGCACCGTCATCACGTTACGCGACTGTTCGATACCATATCGCAAGGTCGACGGGCCGGAGAACTTGCCGGAATAGTTCTTGGGCGCCCAGACACCCAGCGATCCGCCCTGATCGACTTCCAGCGGTCCATCCAGCACCACGGATGCAGGCGTATAGCCGTTATCGAGCGCTGCTGCGTAAACGAAAGGCTTAAATGACGAGCCCGGCTGGCGATAAGCCTGTGTCGCACGGTTGAATTCAGATTCCGCAAAGGAAAAGCCGCCGGCCAGAGCCAGAACGCGACCGGTATGCGGATCCATTGCGACGAGCGCACCTTCCAGCTTTGGCGGCTGCTGCAAACGATAACGGGAATCACCTTCGGCTTTGGAGACATAGATAATGTCGCCGCTCTTCAGGACGCCTTCGGGGGATTTGGCGCTGCTGCGCTTGCCGCCGATATTAGTGACGCGCATGGCCCATTTCATATCGTCAGCCGCGATAAAGGCGCGCTTGCGTTCATTGCTTCGCGAGCCGGAAGCTTCCAGCGGCGGCTGCAAGCCAATATCGGCACCCGCCGCAGAAACATTGAGCACGATCGCCAATTGCCATTCAGGCACATCGGAAAAGGCGCGCATATCGCCAAATGCGGTCCCCCAATCGCTGCCGAGATCGACATGCTTGAGCGCGCCACGCCAGCCGCGGGCCTCGTCATAGCGCAGCAGCGCGCTTTGCAGCGTTTTGCGCGCCGAAACCTGCAAGGATGGATTCAATGTCGTGCGAACCGACAATCCGCCTTCATAAAGCGCGTCAACACCATATTTCTGGATGATCTGGCGGCGCACTTCCTCGGTAAAATATTCAGAAGCAAAAAGATAATGGGTCGCCGTGCGCGCGTTTACGCCAAGCGGCTCCCGCTTCGTCTCTTCCGCTTCCTCAGCCGTGATGTAGCCATTCTCTGCCATACGATCGATAACCCAATTGCGGCGCTCGATCGCCCGATCGGGATGGCGGAACGGATGATAATTGTTCGGCCCCTTGGGCAATGCCGCCAGATAGGCGGCTTCAGCAATCGTCAGTTCGCCCACCGACTTGTCGAAATAAGAAAGAGCCGCACTGGCAATGCCATATGATCCAAGGCCGAAGAAAATTTCGTTCAGGTAAAGCTCAAGAATGCGATCCTTGGAATAGGCCTGCTCGATGCGCATCGCAAGAATTGCTTCCTTGATCTTGCGATCATAGGTCTGATTGGAAGTCAGAAGGAAATTCTTCGCAACCTGCTGTGTGATGGTGGAAGCACCGACTGGCCTGCGGCCCGACCCCATGTTCCTGACATTGGTGACGACAGCGCGCGCCAGGCCGCCAAAATCGAGACCGCCATGTTCATAGAAGGTCTTGTCCTCGGCGGAAATGAAGGCAGCTTTCACACGATTTGGAATGGCCTGAATCGGCAAATACAGTCGGCGCTCGCGTGCAAATTCCGCCATCAGGCTACCATCGGAGGCATGAACGCGCGTCATGACGGGCGGCTCGTAATTTGCAAGCACCTCGTAATCTGGCAGATCGTGCGTGAGACTTCCCACATAGACAGCCGCGGCGCCTGCAACCAGCAGCGCCAGCACCGTTCCAATTCCGAAGAAATATCCGATTAGCCTTACCATAAACCCGGAATCCTGCCGTCAGATTATTCACATATCAGAGTACGTTCCGACCTGATTGGATCAGATCGTCGCTCCAAGCTTTTGTTTAAGCGCGCATCTTTTCCGAAAACCGTTTCACACTTTTCGGATGCGCTCCAAGGGCGACAATACGACTGCCCGTTTCATCATCCCACCCGGAACGCAATTAAGGCTTAGTGACCATCAAATGCGTCAAAGGCAAGGTTCTTTCCCAGTTTTTACCAGTTTAACCTATTGAGGTGCAGTGCGGGGACAAAAATAGGGTAAACTGTTGCAAGCTTGCATCTTAATAGCAGAACCGCCGCCTGCTCGCCGGTAAAATTGTCCTTCTAAAGCGCGTCGCGATCTTTCAGATTCGCTCCTTGCGCTTTAAATTGTTATTTTTACGCAGTCGTTATCCCGAAACCGGTTCCCACTTTCGGGCGACATGCTCTAACCTCTTGTGAAGGCTTGCGGTCGCTTCATTGCCTCGTAGGATTTGATCGCGAGGCTGATCCTGTCGGCCAGTTTACCGCGCCATTGCGGATCCCTGATGAGCTTTTCATCGGCAGGATTGGACAAATAGCCGATTTCGATCAGCACGGACGGCACATCGGGGGCGCGCAATACCTGAAAACCGGCAAAACGATGCGGATTGTTGATAAGATTGATCTGTCCTTCAAGATGAGCAATCACTTTTTCAGCAAAGCTTAGAGAAAATGTATGGGTTTCCCGACGCGTGAGGTCGAGCAATATATCGGCCACTTCGGGCTGTTCCTCGGAAACAAGCCCGGCCACACTGTCTGACTTGTTTTCGCGTTCGGCCATGGCGCGCGCCACTGCGTCCGATGCCTTGTCGGAAATCGTATAAACTGTCGCGCCGCGAATATCGTGCTGATTGATGGTATCGGCGTGAATCGAAATGAAAAGATCGGCCTCATGCTGGCGCGCCAGCCGCACGCGTTCGGAAAGTCGCAGGAACGTGTCGTCATCACGCGTCATCAGAACCCGGACATTTTCCTCCCTTGCCAGCCGGTCGCGCAGCTCAAGCCCGAAAGCGAGCGTCAGGTCTTTTTCCTTGCTGCCGCTCAGGCTTTCAGCCCCGCTGTCAATGCCGCCATGACCGGGATCGAGCATCACCATAAAAGGCCGCGCTCCACCGGACTGATCCGGCAAAACGGCTGCAACAGGCGCCTGCCGGCGTTCCGTCGAACCGGTTACATCGCGCTGGGCGCGCATTTTTTCGGCGAATTCGCGATCCGATGAAGCAACCAAATCGGCAACCAGACGATAGCCGGGCGCATTTTCATTTTGCATCACGCGTATATTTTCGACATTGAACGGCCCGCGTAATGTCAGGATGAGACGCGAACGGTTCTGACCGACAAGGCCATAGCGCACACGCGACACAAGCCCCCTCGCCGCAAGGCTTTTTTCATCAAAACCAAAGCGGGTTTCGGGAAGGTCCAACACCAGGCGATGCGGATTATCGAGAAAGAAAGTCGAAAATTTCGGCTTGCGGTCGAACATGACGACAATGCGCATGCGCAAATCGTCACCAGCCATGCGAAAAGTCAAAGCCGTCAGGGGCGTATCCGTACGCTCCGCAGCCACGGCAAAGCCGATGCTCGTGAAAACCGTGCACAGTAATGCTGTCAGCATGAACAGCATCGCAATAGCGGGCTGCACCCGTTTTCCGAATTTATGACCGAGATAATGCATTCACCGTCACAATCAATTCATCAGGGCAAAACATCACGAAATGTCCACCAACGATTATTCAGGGTCTGGCATATTGCCTCGTCCCGGCTCACGCACATACCATAAAATCATCCGTATAAAACTATAGTTAATGAATGCTTTCTCGCCCGCTTCCCGCCGGTTATGATGCAATTTCGGGGTTTGAAAGCGGCTTACGGATGGAATGCGATAAAGGCTTCAAACAATATTCTCCTTGTCATAGCTCAAACGACGCCATAAAAGCTAGAATAGGTTATGGAGTAGCTGCCAGAATCATTTGCCGGTTTCATTCAGGGAACCGCAGGGAAAAGCAGCGAAAACAGTGGCGTAAATATTGTTCGCCATCCCGATAACCACACAGAATTCAACGGTAACGCGGCTCTCTGCCGCTTCCGTTATCAATCGGCCGACGGCGCATGAATACGTGCTGTCGCCAGTGCTCGAAATGAGCAAAGAGGTCGGCCCGGCTTTTTCGGGTCATATATGAGGTCGTTTCGTTCGGAACAGCTATGGGTCAAGCAAGACTGACCATTGCGAGCCTGAAGACCGTGATCGCCATGAGGCCATCGCGCGCGAAGACAGCAGCTTTTGTTCCGGCAAACCCAAAATCACCCGGCAGATGCACCCCGGCCAGGACGGCAACCTTCAGGGTTTCGTCCGGCACACGCGGATTGCGTCTATCAGCCGGCAGGAAAAACACTGATGTCCAACAAAATGCTTATCGACGCCTCCCACCCGGAGGAGACCCGCGTCATAGTCACGCGCGGGAACAAGATTGAAGAATTTGACTTCGAGTCGGAACACAAGAAACAGCTCAAGGGGAATATCTATCTCGCGCGGGTGACGCGCGTGGAGCCTTCTCTTCAGGCTGCCTTTGTCGAATATGGCGGCAATCGCCATGGTTTCCTGGCTTTTTCTGAAATCCATCCCGATTATTACCAGATTCCGGTCGCGGACCGTCTGGCGTTGCTGGAAGCGGAAGCAAAAGCTGCGCGCGACGAAGACGAAGATGAAGAGCCGCGCGCAAAGACCGACCGCTCTCGCAGGCATCGCCGTCGCGGCCGCCGTGACGGGCAGAATGGCGACAGCCCGGCCGAAGCGGCAGGCAATGGCCTGCCTGCTGCCGAGCCTGTCGGTCCGGCATTTGAAAATTACGTGCCCGGCACACCGGCTATCAGCCTGCTGCAAAATGGGGATGTCGTTTCCGAAGCCATTGAAAATGGCGACGATGACGATGATTCCGATGGGGATAATGGCGACAGCGAAGATGATGTCGTTGAATCGGTCGGTTCCGAAGACGCGATGGAAGAACTTCCGACGCCGAGCCGCACCCATCGCCGCCAATATAATATTCAGGAAGTCATCAAGCGTCGCCAGATCATTCTGGTGCAGGTGGTCAAGGAAGAGCGCGGGAACAAGGGCGCGGCACTCACCACCTATCTGTCGCTTGCCGGTCGCTATTCCGTGTTGATGCCGAATACGGCGCGCGGCGGCGGTATTTCACGCAAAATCACCAATCCGCAGGATCGCAAGCGCCTCAAGGAGATCGTCAAGGAACTCGAAGTGCCGCAGGGCATGGGCGTGATCCTGCGCACGGCAGGCGCGAACCGCACCAAGGCGGAAATCAAGCGCGATTATGAGTACCTGATGCGCCTGTGGGAAAATGTGCGCTCGCTGACCCTGCAATCGACCGCCCCCGCCCTCGTCTATGAGGAAGGAAGCCTCATCAAGCGGTCCATTCGCGATCTCTACAACAAGGACATTGCCGAAATTCTCGTCTCGGGCGAGAATGGCTATCGCGAAGCCAAAGACTTCATGCGCATGCTCATGCCCAGCCATGGGAAGGTCGTGCAGCCTTATCGCGAGACGGTGCCTGTTTTCACGCGTTATGGCGTGGAAGCCCAGCTTGACCGTATGCTCCAGCCGCAGGTCACGCTGAAATCAGGCGGCTATCTGATCATCAACCAGACCGAAGCGCTGGTGGCGATCGACGTCAATTCGGGACGCTCAACCCGCGAACATTCCATTGAGGACACCGCGCTCCAGACCAATCTGGAAGCAGCGGAAGAGGTTGCGCGCCAGCTGCGCCTGCGCGACCTTGCCGGCCTGATCGTGGTCGACTTCATCGACATGGAAGAAAAGCGCAACAATCGCGCCGTCGAAAAGAAAATAAAGGAATGCCTCAAGGATGACCGTGCGCGCATCCAGGTGGGCCGGATTTCGCATTTTGGCCTGCTTGAAATGTCGCGGCAGCGCATTCGCGCATCCGTGCTTGAAAGCACGATGCAGGTCTGCCCGCATTGCGGCGGCGCCGGTCATATCCGCTCCAATTCCTCGATGGCTCTGCATATTATTCGCGGCATAGAGGATTACCTTCTGCGCCATTCAGGCTACGATATTGTCGTGCGTACGCCTGCGGCATCCGCCCTTTACGTGCTCAATCACAAGCGTGAGCTTCTTGCCGAACTCGAAGGACGTTTCGGCGCTGCCATCAGCATTGATGCCGATGAAAGCGTGGGGCAGCAGCAATTCGTTATCGACAAGGGTGGCCCGTCGACGCGCCCTGTAGCGCCGATGCCGGTTCAGCCGATGATCTATGAAGACGACATCGAAGATCCGGAAATTCCCGTTGAAGAGGATGAGGGTGAAGAAGAAATCACCTCCGACAGTTCCTCTCAAGACGAGAATGGCGATGAAGCCGACCGCAGGCGCCGCCGCCGTCGTCGCCGTCGCGGCGGTCGGGACCGCGATACGCGCGAGCAAGCAGCACAACAGGACTCCGAGGCAAGTTCTTCCGAGGAAGAAGACGCCGACGAAGCCAATGGAAAAGATACTTCTTCACAAAGCGAAGATGACCGGCGCAAGAAGCGTCGCCGGGGACGTCGAGGCGGGCGCAAGAACCGCCGTGACGACGAGCTTCAGGCACGCAGCATCCCTGATGCCGAGCCTGTCGGCTACACGCCGGTCTGGCCCGCAAAGGCAGAAGAGCAGCCAGCCGAAACGGCAGTCGCTGAAACCATCGTAACGCCGGAACCTGCTGTTCACGAAGAAGTGATTGCAGCCGAAACGACAGAAAAGCCCGTCGAGGCCGAGGAAAAGCCCGTCAAGCCTGCCCGTCGTCCGCGCATACGCCGACCCGCCAAGAGCGAAGAAGCCGTTCTGAATGAGGCCGTCAGTGCGGAAGCCGCAGCCGATATTGCCGTGGAAAGCCAGGAAGAGCCAGTCAAGCCCGAGCGCCGCACACGCACGCGCAAGAAGGTCGTTGAGGAAGAAGCCGCAACAGAGGCTCCAGCCCCGGCGGAAGATGCGGAAGCGGCCAAGCCGAAACGCCGCACACGCAAAGCGCCTGCCAAGCAGCAAGCTGAAACGGTGACGGCAGAAACTGAAGCGGCAACTCAGCCAGTTCCTGCTCCTGAGTCAGAACCGCAACCGGAACCAGAGCAGCCTTCTGAACCAGTCGTAACCTCAAGCGAGAGCGAAGAGCAAAAGCCCAAGCGGGCGGGCTGGTGGCAGAAGAAAGGCTTTTTCTAGAGCGGTTCCGGTTAACACGGAATCGGAACTGCGTCTCAAGCCTTTGTTTTATCGCATTATCCCACGCAAAACCGTTTCACACTTTTGCTGGAAATGCTCTAAGCCGACACTTCCATAATCCTGTAAGAAAACCGGCATAAACGCCGGTTTTCTTTTTATAATTCAAGCTCGCATAGGCAGTTCAAGCCTGTTGCTGCGGCAACCATTCTTCGAGCCTGCGGATTGCTTCCGTCATTTCCTCCACCTTGCCGGCATAGGAAAAGCGCATGGTCCGGTGACCGTCGAACGGATCAAAGTCCCGGCCCGGCGTGGCGGCGATGTTGATCTCGGCGATCATACGGCGGGCGAATTCCATACTGTCATTGGTGAAGCGTGAAACATCGCAATAGGCATAGAAAGCACCGTCCATCGGGGCGGCAAGTTTCAGCCCCATCTTCGGCAGATGCTCCATCAGGATCGTCCGGCTCTGGCGGTAGCGGTCTTTCACCCGCTCCAGTTCCTGCGTTGCGTGGAATGCCTCGATTGCCGCGCGCTGCGAAAGTTCGGGCGCGGAAATATAAAGGCTCTGGCCAAGCCGCTCTATGGCGCGCACATCGGCTT
Source organism: Falsochrobactrum shanghaiense (assembly GCF_003149535.1). Lineage (GTDB taxonomy): Bacteria > Pseudomonadota > Alphaproteobacteria > Rhizobiales > Rhizobiaceae > Brucella > Brucella shanghaiense. Next base: position 397,974 of record NZ_QGDB01000003.1, read on the forward strand.
TCGGCAGAACCATCCAGCCTATGCGCCAGCCCGTCATGCAATAATATTTGGAAAATGAATTGATGATCGTGACATCGTCGGCAATTTGCAGTGCGGTGACATCCTCAGCCTCATAAGAAAGCCGGTGATAGATTTCGTCTGAAATCACCCGGATACCGAGATCGCGTGCCGTCTCGATGATCGCCTGCAATTCGGCCCTCTCGATGACCGCTCCGGTCGGATTGGCAGGACTTGCGAACAAGACGCCCTTTAGCGGCTTTTGCGCATGAGCCTCGGCCAGCGCTTGTGCGGTCAAAGAGGCGGATACGTCACCGCCTGTTGGTATTTCAACCACTTCCAGACCAAGCGCTGTCAGAATATTACGATAGGCGGGATAGCCGGGGCGTGTGATCGCCACCCGGTCGCCGGGATCGAAATAAACAAGAAACGCCAGATTGAAAGCCGCCGATGAGCCGGTCGTCACGGCAATGCGCTCGGGTGAAACCGTCACGCCATAATGTTCAGCGTAATGCGCGGCGATGGCTTCGCGCAGTTCGATCAGGCCCAATGCATCTGTATAGCCGATGCGCCCGTCCTTGAGGGCGCGCTCCGCAGCTTCCAGCACAGCTTTTGGTGCCGGATCGGCTGGCTGGCCCACTGCCATGGATATGATCGGATGGCCCTGCGCGCGGCGGCGATTGGCTTCAGCCAGCACATCCATGGCGTGAAAAGGCTCGACGGCGCTACGATTGGACAGACTGTTCAAGATGGCCTCCAAAGCTGATTAGAGCGCATCCCGAAAAGTGTGAAACGGTTTTCGGCAAAGATGCGTGGTTAAACAAAAGCGTGGTGCGCCGATCTGATCCAATCAGATCGAAAGGCGCTCCAAGCGACATTGCCTCCCGCCCTATAATCGCCGGATTGGTAAAGCAACAGCGTTCACAAGAAAAATGCGGCCCTATCGGTGAATCGGCGCACAGGCTATAAGAATCGTGCCCGTTGGAAGAAGGATGAGGAGCATTATGGGGATGATGAGTGCAGCTGTCCCGACAAAGAGGTTTTCTTTCGCAAGCCTGATAGGCAGGTCCATAGCCGTGTGCGCCGCCCTTTGCGTGGCATTGACCGGCGTCCTGCCCGCTTCCGCGCAATCGCGCAGCGTCCCTGTCGTTCGCGATGCGGAAATCGAAGCTCTCGTCGCGGATTACGCCACCCCGATCCTGAAAGCCGCCGGGCTGAGTAGCCGCGGCGTTAGCATTATTCTCGTCAATTCCCAAAGCTTCAACGCCTTTGTCGATGGCCGCCGTATCTTCATCAATACGGGCGCATTGATGCAGGCGGAAACCCCTAATGAAATTATCGGCGTCCTCGCTCACGAAGCGGCCCATCTTGCAGGCGGACATCAACACCGCCTGCGTGAGCAGTTAAGTCGTGCCCGCACGATGGCCATTATCGGAGCGCTCGTCGGCGTGGGTGCGGGCGTCGCCGGTGCTGCGGCGGGCAGCGGTGCCGCCGCGGGTGCAGGCACCGGTGTTGCCATGGGCAGTTCAGAACTCGCCATGCGCAGCCTGCTCAACTATCAGCGCACCGAGGAAATGACCGCCGATCGGCTGGCTGTCAATTATCTCAATGCGACCGGGCAATCCTCCAAGGGAATGCTCGATACATTCGCGCGTTTTGCTTCCGCCTTATCGCTTTCCGGTACGCAGGTCGATCAATACCGGATCAGCCACCCTCTCCCGCGTGAACGTATCGCCAATCTCGAAGAACTGGCCAAAAAAAGCCCGCATTTCGGCAAGGCGGACTCTGCCGCCCTGCAGTTGCGGCACGATATGGTGCGGGCCAAGATCGCGGCCTATTCCAATAATATGGGCGCATTGCAGCGCATGTTCCGCAGCAATCCGGGAGGGCTTCCCGCCCGCTATGGCAGCGCCATCACCACCTATCTGAACGGCAGCGCCCGCGCCGCCATGCCCAAATTCGATGCACTGATAAAAGAGCAATCCAAAAATCCCTATTTTCAGGAAATGCGTGGAGAAGTGCTTCTCAAGGCCAATGATGCGGCAGGCGCAGCAAAAGCCTTCCAGAGAGCGGTCTCTCTTGACCCGCGTAAGTCACCGCTTTTAAGGATGAGCTACGGACGCGCACTCATGCTGACGGGAGTGAAAGCCAACATGCCGGCAGCCATCAAGGAAATCAGAGCAGGCATCGCCGCCGATCCCGAATTTCCGGGCGGTTACAGTTTTCTTGCACAGGCCTATGGGCAGTCGGGCGACATGGCGCGCGCGGACCTTGCCACGGCCGATATGCATTTCTATTCAGGACGATTGCAACAGGCGCAGATTTTTGCAATCCGTGCCCAGAAGCAAATAAAATCCGGCTCCCCCGACTGGCTGCGCGCGCAGGACATCATCAATACCAAACCAAGAAAATAATATACCGCGACTTTATTCCAGGCGGATTTGAGAACGCACGAAAGCGAGCATTATGAAGAGAGTAGTTTTGGCATCCATCACAAGCGCGGCAATTGGCGCCGCCGCCCTTGGCGCAGGTTATTACGCAGGCACGATGCAGCAACCCGCAGCGAGCGCGCAGATGGCGGCCTCAGCACCGACCGCTTCCATGCCGCGTCAGGATGTCGAGGCGGTGGTTCGCAATTACTTGCTGGAAAACCCGGAACTTATCCTCGAAGTCCAGAACTCGCTGGAGAAAAAGCAGGCCGAAGCCGCACGTCAGCACGTCAAGGACATTATCGCATCGAACAAGGCCGATATTTACAATTCTTCGCATGATGCCGTCTTCGGCAACCCGGATGGCGATGTGACGATCGTTGAGTTTTTCGATTATAATTGCGGTTACTGCAAACGGGCCCTGCCGGATATGCAGGCCATTTTGAGGAACGATCCGAATGTTCGCTTCGTCATGAAGGAATTTCCGATCCTTGGTCCGGACTCCATGCGCGCACATATCGTTGCGCAGGCATTCAAAGCCCTGATGCCCGAAAAATACCCGCAATATCACGAGCTTCTTATGAGTGCACCAGATCGCGCGACGGAAGAATCCGCGATTGCAGATGCCGTCAGGCTCGGTGCCGATGAAACGCAGCTTCGCGAGAAGATGCAAAGAGCTGAAGTCCGCGGTGCATTTCAGGACACCTATCAGCTTGCGAGCGAGCTCAACATCACCGGAACGCCATCCTATATTGTCGGCGATGAGCTTGTACCGGGCGCGATCGGTGCCGAGGGACTTATCGAGAGAATCGCTGCCGCACGGGCTGCCGCGAAAACCAATTGATGAATGTCGGCTTTTACCGCCAATTTCACAAAGAATAGCGGGAAAAACGCCACAAGAGAATACAAGCATTGAATTAGAGGGTTTCGACTTGCGTTCCGGCCCTCTATATGGAATGCGAAGTACAGTTGAAATTCATGACAGGCCCGTTATCGATCACGGACAGATATGATAAAGACAGTTTTTGTTTTGAACGGCCCCAATCTCAATCTCCTTGGGAAGCGCGAGCCGGGTATATACGGCATTGCGACGCTCGATGACATCGAAGCGCGTTGCAAGAGCGAGGCCGAAGGGCTGGGCCTGGGGATCGATTTTCGCCAGACCAACCATGAAGGCGAGCTGGTAAGCTGGATTCAGGAGGCGGGCGACAAGGAAGCCTATGTCCTGATCAATCCCGCTGCCTATAGCCACACTTCCGTGGCCATTCATGATGCGATCCGCTCGGCCAAGGTTACGGCTGTGGAGGTGCATCTGTCCAATATTCATGCGCGTGAAGCGTTCCGGCATCACTCCTATGTCTCCGCAGTGGCCAAAGGCGTAATTTGCGGTTTTGGCGCGGAAGGATACCTGCTCGGCTTGCGCGCGCTCGCGGCAATTGCCAAAGAAGAAGAAAACAACGGGCAAAGCTTAAAAGGGGCCTGATATGTCCAGTAAAAACTCCGTCATCGACAAGGAAACCATTCGCGATCTGGCGGATATTCTCAACGAAACCGACCTGACAGATATTGAGGTCGAACATGGCGATCTGCGTATCCGCGTTTCGCGCAAGGTAACGGTTCAGGCCGCAGCGACCGTCATGCCCGCTGCGCCCGCCGCCGCACCGGCAGTCGCAGCAAGCCCGGCCCCCTCCGCCGAAACGGCCAAGGCTGATCTGGCGAAAAACGCCGTTCCCTCGCCGATGGTCGGGACGGCCTATCTTGCCCCCGCCCCCGGCGCACGCAACTTCATCGAAGTGGGCACGCAGGTGAAGGAAGGGCAAACGCTGCTCATCATCGAAGCCATGAAGACCATGAACCAGATTCCCGCTCCGCGTGCTGGAACAGTGAAAGCTATTCTTGTGACAGACGCCCAGCCGGTCGAATTCGGCGAGCCGCTTGTCGTTATCGAATAAATCGCCGTATTGCTAAAATAAATTCGGCTTATTCAAGGAACGGGCAGCAAGCGTAATGTTTCAAAAGATTCTCATAGCCAATCGAGGTGAAATCGCTCTTCGCGTGCTCAGGGCCTGCAAGGAACTGGGCATCAAGACCGTCGCCGTTCATTCCACAGCGGATGCGGATGCCATGCATGTGCGCCTTGCGGATGAAAGTGTCTGCATCGGTCCGCCGCCCTCGCGCGACAGCTATCTGAATATTCATCAGATCGTCGCCGCCTGCGAGATTACCGGTGCGGACGCAATCCATCCCGGTTATGGCTTTCTGTCGGAAAACGCCAAGTTCGCTGAAATTCTCGAAGCGCATGGCATCACCTTCATTGGCCCCACCGCATCGCATATCCGCATTATGGGCGACAAGATCGAAGCCAAGCGCACAGCCAAGCGTCTGGGCATTCCTGTCGTTCCCGGTTCGGATGGCGGCGTGACCGACGAGGACGAAGCCAGGAAGATTGCCGGGGAAATCGGCTATCCGGTTATCATCAAGGCTTCTGCTGGCGGCGGCGGACGCGGCATGAAGGTGGCACGTACGGAAGACGAGCTCTCGGTCGCGCTGGCAACCGCCCGCACCGAAGCAGGCGCAGCTTTCGGCGACGATGCCGTCTATATCGAGAAATATCTTGAAAAGCCGCGCCATATCGAAGTGCAGATCATGGGCGACGGTGCTGGCAATGCCGTGCATCTGGGCGAACGCGACTGTTCCTTGCAGCGTCGCCACCAGAAAGTATGGGAAGAAGCCAACTCCCCGGCCCTCAATGCCGAAGCGCGCAACAAAATCGGCATGATCTGCGCCAATGCATGCGCGGAACTGGGCTATCGCGGCGCAGGCACCATCGAGTTCCTCTATGAGAACGGCGAATTCTATTTCATTGAAATGAATACACGCCTTCAGGTGGAGCACCCGATCACCGAAGCCATCACCGGCATCGATCTCGTCCATGAGCAGATCAGGGTTGCAGCGGGGCTTGGACTTTCTGTCAGGCAGGAGGACATCCGTTTCTCCGGCCATGCCATCGAATGCCGCATCAATGCGGAAGATCCGCGCAATTTCACACCCTCACCCGGCCTTATCACCCACTACCACACACCGGGCGGTCTGGGTATTCGCGTCGATTCGGGTGTTTATTCGGGCTATCGCATCCCGCCCTATTATGACAGCCTGATCGGAAAACTCATTGTGCATGGGCGCAATCGCGTCGAATGCATGATGCGTCTGCGTCGCGCGCTCGATGAATTTGTCGTGGACGGCGTCAAGACCACCCTGCCGCTGTTTCAGGATCTGATCGGCAATCAGGATATAGCCAACGGGGATTATGACATCCACTGGCTTGAAAAATACCTGGCCAGCCAGGCTGAAAGCAAGGAAGCTTAGGAAAAGTGGCCGCAGAAGCATTCCCGGGCGAATATTCAATCGAGCCGGAACTGCTTCTGCGAGCATATGCCACCGGTGTTTTTCCGATGGCAGAAGAGGCCGATGACCCGGAAGTCTTCTGGGTCCGGCCTGAAAAGCGCGGCATAATTCCCCTCGATGATTTCCATATTCCGCGCAGCCTTCAGAAAATCATTCGCAAAGGCACATTCGAAATCAGGCTCGACAACGATTTTGAGGGTGTTATCGATGGTTGTGCCAGCGGCTCAGGCGAGCGCGCGCGAACATGGATCAATGCCCCGATCCGAAAGGCTTATGCGCGTCTCTTCGAGATCGGGCATTGCCATACTGTCGAAGCCTGGCATGAGGGGAAGCTTGTCGGCGGGCTCTATGGCGTAACGCTGGGACGGGCGTTTTTCGGGGAAAGCATGTTCACGCGCAAACGCGATGCTTCAAAAGTATGTCTCGCTTTTCTGGTCCAGCATCTTCAGCAGCAAGGTTTCGAGCTTCTCGACACGCAGTTCACAACGCCGCATCTCGAACGTTTCGGGGCGGTGGAAGTCAAGCGAAGAGATTATGAGAAGCGCCTCGAACGCGCACTGGAAGGCATCGCCGCCTTCTGAGATGCTCTACGACTTCGGCGGCGGAACATCTGAACTCTGTTTACAGTCCTTGAGCCAGACGTCATAAACAGAATGTTCGACTGCGTTGAGGCCCGGACTATCGGCAAACATCCAGCCTGTGAAAATACGGCGAATCTTGCGGTCCAGAGTAATCTCATCGACCTCGACAAAACCATCCGTACGCGGGGCTTCGTCTTCGGTGCGCGAATAGCAGACCTTGGGCGTTACCTGTAAAGCGCCGAACTGCACTGTCTCATTAATATAGACATCGAATGTGGTAATGCGGCCGGTGATTTTATCGAGGCCGGAAAACTCGGCAACCGGATTGAAAATACGCTCTGCCCTGGCTGCATGCATGCTGGTGCCCATCAGGAGCGAAACCAGTGCAATCCGCGCAGCCTTATGAAATCTCTGTTTTCCGTTACCGGGCATGCCCGAAGCGTGTTTCATCAAAACCGCAGTTCCACATCAAAGAAAGTTAAGTATCCGGCCCGCAACTGTTTCGATCCACCTGAAATCAGATCGGCGCTCTAGCTGTTTGTTTTTACCGCGCATCTTGCCCGAAAATCGTTTCACACTTTTCGGGATGCGCTCTGGAGTCCCGAAATTAACGCTGAACAATTCATAAGAATAAAATGTGACGATTCGTTGCCCGGTCGCAAGCGGCAATGACAGCTTCCCACCTGTCTGTCCGCAAGAGCCTGCGCAAAACGGGAATATAAAATCCGGCATGATGGTTCAGGCCGGATTTCATTGCATCATTGCAGTTTTAATTGCCCGGTGTCCAGGCGTCATACTCGCCGGTCACTCGCGGACGTTCCTCCGGCTGCTGTCCCGGCAGCGCGATGGCGCCTTTCGGACGATAGGCATAAGGCGTTCCGGTCAGGTTTTGCAAATGCGGCTTCTGCCACTCATATGGCTTGTAATCTTCCTTGCTGGGAGGCGTATCGACGCGGTGATGCATCCAGCCATGCCAGCCAGCAGGGATAGCACTCGCTTCCGAATAACCGTTGTAAATCACCCAACGGCGCGTGCGCCCTTCCGAATCCTTGCCGCCCTGATAATAGACATTGCCGAATTCGTCTTCGCCAACGCGCTCACCCTTGCGCCAGGTATGGAAACGGGTTCCGAGCGTCTGGCTATTCCACCAGGTGAAGACCTGCGTGATAAATTTCTTCATGACTATCCAGATCCAATATTACAGCCGACGCGCAAAGGCACCGGTTTCTCCTTGCTTATCGCCCTATCGCCGCATCAAGGCAAGGGCCAAGTTGCCGCTGTCACAAGAGTATGAAGAGCTACATGTTCCAGCTTTCGAGCTTCTTTTCCATGATCAGCACCGGCTCCTTATAATCAGGGCCGCCCCAATCGTCATTACGGCCTATGCGGGCATAGCCTTTGCGCTCATAAAAACGAACCGCGCGCTCATTGCGCTCGATCACCTTAAGCCGTATCGCGCTCACATCAGGAAAAGCCATCTCCACTTCGGCAAGCAGCATGGTACCGATACCCTGCAACTGCGTTTGCGGCCGGACATAAAGCTGATGGAGCGATACCTTGCCTTTCTCGGTCTGCTTGGCAAAGGCCATACCGTCAATTCCGCCTTCGCCATTATCGGCGACGACGAATTCCGAATAAGGCTTGCGCAGATTAGCCTTTAACGTTGCAATCGAATGCCATTGGCTGGTAATCGCATCGACCATAGCCCGACCGAGAATATCATCGAAGGTCGCATGCCAGGTTTCAACCAGCAATTCATGAACTGCCTGAAGATCGGCCTCACTGGCACTGCGTACCCACATTATTCTTCAATTCCGAGCTTGGTTCTGACCAATTCATTAACAGCCTGCGGATTTGCCTTGCCGCCCGTCGCCTTCATGACCTGACCGACGAACCAGCCGGCCAGTGTCGGCTTCGCCTTGGCCTGCTCGACCTTGTCGGGATTGGCCGCAATGACGTCATCCACCGCTTTTTCGATAGCGCCGGTGTCGGTCACCTGCTTCATGCCGCGTTCTTCAACGAGTCTTTTCGGGTCGCCGCCCTCGTTCCAGACGATCTCGAACAGGTCCTTGGCGATCTTGCCGGAAATCGTGCCTTCCTTGATAAGATCAATGATCCCACCAAGCTGCGCAGGATCAACGGGCGATTCCTCAATGCTCTTGCCTGCCTTATTGAGCGCGCCGAGCAGATCATTGATGACCCAGTTGGCCGCAGCCTTGCCATCGCGACCTGCGGCAACTTCCTCATAATAATCGGCGATGGCCTTTTCCGTCACAAGGATCGAGGCGTCATAGACCGAGATACCCTGCTTTTCGACCAGACGCTGCTTTTTTTCGTCCGGCAGTTCCGGCAAATCCGCCGCCAGTGCATCGACAAATGCCTGATCAAATTCGAGCGGCAGCAGATCTGGATCAGGGAAATAGCGATAATCATGCGCTTCTTCTTTCGAGCGCATGGAACGGGTTTCGCCCTTCACCGGATCAAACAGGCGGGTTTCCTGATCGATGGAACCGCCATCTTCGAGAATAGCAATCTGGCGGCGCGCCTCATATTCAATGGCCTGACCGACAAAACGAATCGAGTTCACGTTCTTGATTTCGCAACGCGTGCCGAACGCGCCGCCCGGACGGCGAACCGAGACATTTACGTCAGCACGCATCGAGCCTTCATCCATATTGCCGTCGCAAGTGCCAAGATAGCGCACGATGGTGCGCAGCTTGGTCAGATAAGCGCGCGCCTCGTCGGACGAACGCATATCCGGCTTGGAGACGATCTCCATCAGTGCGACACCGGAACGGTTGAGGTCCACATAAGACATGGTCGGATGCTGGTCATGCATGGATTTGCCCGCATCCTGCTCCAGATGCAGGCGCTCGATGCCGATCTCCACATCCTCGAACTGGCCCTTATTATCAGGGCCGACGGCGATCATGATCTTGCCCTCACCAACGATGGGCTGCTTGAACTGCGAAATCTGGTATCCCTGCGGAAGATCGGGATAGAAGTAATTCTTGCGATCAAAAACCGACTTGAGATTGATCTGGGCCTTCAGGCCAATACCGGTGCGCACGGCTTGTTTTACACATTCCATATTGATGACCGGCAGCATGCCGGGCATTGCCGCATCGACCAGCGAAACATTGGAGTTGGGCTCCGATCCGAAAGCCGTGGAAGCGCCCGAAAACAGCTTCGACTCGGAGGTTACCTGTGCGTGGACTTCCATGCCGATGACGACTTCCCAGTCGCCGGTGGCACCTGAAATGAAGCGTTTGGGTTCGGGCGTGCGCGTATCGATAATGGACATTGTGGCTCGTCAATTGGGTAAAACTGATTGCATACTGGCTAGAGCAAAGCCTTTGACGATGCAAGCTTTTAGGCCCCCCCATGAACGAAAAGGCCGCGCAATGCGCGGCCGATCCGTATTGATTGGGGCAGATGGCATCAAGCCTCTTCAGACTTGCCCTCATCCGCCTTGCTTTCATCGGCCTTCTTTTTGGGAGCAGCCTTTTTCTTCGGTGCAGCCTTCTTGGCAGGCTTTTCTTCCGAAGCGCCTTCGTCTTCTTCTGCCGTCAGCTCTTCCTTTGTGACCTTCTTGTCGGTTACGTCGATATTGGCGAGCAGATGGTCAACGACCTTTTCCTCAAAGATCGGGGCGCGCAGGTTAGCCACAGCATCCGGCGTCTTGCGCAGGAATTCGTAGATTTCCTTTTCCTGGCCCGGATAGCGGCGAACCTGATCGTAGACGGCGCGCTGCAATTCCTCTTCCGAAACTTCAACGCCAGCCTTTTCGCCAATTTCCGACAGAACCAGACCCAGACGCACGCGACGTTCAGCAAGCTTGCGATATTCTTCGCGCGCGGCTTCTTCGGTGGTGTCTTCGTCTTCGAACGTGCGGCCAGCCTGTTGCAGATCAAAATTGATCTGCTGCCAGATATTGTTGAACTCCGCATCAACGAGCTTCTGCGGCGTTTCGAACTGATAATCGCCATCGAGAGCGTCAAGAATCTGGCGCTTCACCTTCTGGCGCGTGATCTGGCCATACTGGCTTTCGATCTGTTCGCGTACAACCTCACGCAAACGCTCAAGCGACTCGATGCCGAGCTTCTTGGCGGTTTCGTCGTTGAGTTCCAGTTCGTTCGGCTTTGCGACTTCCTTGACCTTGATGTCGAAAGTGGCTTCCTTGCCGGCAAGGTGCGCTGCGCCATATTCCGCCGGGAACGTCACATTGATGACCTTCTCGTCACCGGCCTTGACGCCGACGAGTTGTTCTTCAAAGCCCGGAATGAACTGACCCGAACCCAGAACCAGCTGCGCGTCATTGTCGGCACCGCCTTCAAACGGCTCGCCATCAAGCTTACCGAGATAATCGATGGTCACACGGTCATCATCCTCGGCCTTGCCCTTCTTGGCTTCGAAGGTACGGGTGGAGGAGGCAATGCGCTTGACCTGCTCATCAACTTCCTCATCAGGAATATCGACGACTTCGCGGGTTACGGCGATCTTGGAGAAATCCTTGACTTCAATCGCGGGCAGCACTTCATAGTTGAGCGAAAAGACGAAGTCGGCCTTGCCGTCGAGAACCTGTTCGGCCTCTTTCTCGTCTTCGGACATGATCACTTCGGGCTGCGTCGCCGACTTTTCGTTACGGTCGGCCAGAATCGAACGCGAGGAATCATTGAGAATTTCATTGACGATCTCGGCCATGAAAGACTTGCCGTACATCTTGCGCAGATGCGCTGCCGGCACCTTGCCCGGGCGGAAGCCGTTGATGCGTGCGCTGCTGCGAGCAGTTTCGAGCCGCTCAACGAGCTTGGCTTCGAGATCTCCGGCCGGAACCACGACTTTAATCTCGCGCTTCAGCCCTTCATTGAGCGTTTCGGTAACCTGCATGTCAAACCTTCACTTCTGTCATTGTTCCGCCGTCCTCGGCTTACCTGCCTTGTCGCGGAAGAGAAATTCCGTTGCCTTATGGCAGTTGGTGCGGATGGAGGGACTCGAACCCCCACGGTCTCCCGCCAGAACCTAAATCTGGTGCGTCTACCAATTTCGCCACATCCGCCTCTGGGCCAAAAGCATTCATCAGAACGCATCAAATCAGCCGCAGAAATTAAACTGCCCTCGAAAGCGCGCGTCTCTATATCATTCAATTTTGCCGGTTCAAAGGAAAAAAGCCGCGTTTCCAGTATAGAACTGACAGCTTCTCCGGCTTATGATCCGATCAGCGCGCAGATCATCACCCAATAGAGCTATATAATGCCGTAACTGCGAGATATAAACCGGTCAGGGCAATCAATATAGCGGTTCCTCATAAAGCTGCCGCCCGTCGTCGCGCAGGGCTTTGAGCACCGCCTTGCCAGCATTATTGATTGCCACGACCGCCGTGATCCTTAGCGCCCGCTGGCTGTCTTCAATCGCGCGCCCTTCCCCTTCGGGCACGTAGTAACGCTCGATTCCATAACGAAGCCGAACAGTGCCGGGTCCGGTTTCAGAAACGGGATAGGTGGCAGTCCCGCGTATCATCACCTCATCAGCGGACAAATCGTTGAAAGGTGCGAAAGAAGCGCGGGAGAGATGCCAAACGCCTCCATTGCCCGCTTTCAATGCAACATAAACAGAGCGGGCATCATTTGGAGGCTGGCCCTCAATATCCTTGCGGGCAACAGAGGAGATTTCATAGTTCAGCGTGACATAATCTCCCCGCATCAGGTCGCGCGGATCAACAGGCTCGGTCTGCAACACGACCTCATGCCCCGAACGCAGTATCGCCGCCCGCTGTTCGATTCCGGCATAGAGAATGCCTGATTGCAACAAGGCGCTGATGACCGCCCCGCCATAGAGCCATTTGCGTGGAAGCATTGTCATGACAGGCCTCCATTGGTGCGCGCGTGCCCGAAACGCTGCTCCATGCGGCGCACAAAAGCAGCGAGAAGCAGAACCAGAATACCCGCCGTCAGGAAAAAGCCCGACGTCCCGATCATGGAACCGACCGTGGCAAATGCCAGATAGAGGACTTCGAAAGAGAAAGCCGCATAAGCAATGGAGCGCAAGCCGCCATTTTCGCGCCCGCATAATGCAAGCGCCCCCACTGAAAATGCGAGAATCAGGATGCCATATAAAACGTCATGGTTGAGCGCGCCCTCAGAGGTGGACGAAAACAGATGATCCATCTGCATGATGCCAAGCGCCAGCAGCGCCAGAATGAGGCCGTAAGAAGCCAGGGGATGAGCAAAACGGGTCCGTTTCTGCAAGTTTTCATGGCTGAAAAAATCGACCATCATGAGTGCGGTTCCCCCCACGACCATCAATATCAGCACAAGAAAGCTTTCATCCTCGCTGTAGATCAGCACGGTCCAGCAGATCATAAACAATGCCCATAAATGAGCAGAAAGCCGGGAGCGGGTAAAAAGTGCAACCGCAACGCCAATCAGCGCCATCAGCGGCCCCGCCCAGCGATAGCTCAGATCACCGTAAGCGGGATTGATGATATAGGTGGACAGATAAAAGCACGCCACGCCCGCGCCGACAGCCGAGAGCACCGGCGCACGCAGCAGAAAGGCGGAGACGAGCACGCCGCCCGCCCAGATAAGGGCGGCAGACTGCATATCGCCCGACATATGATACATCTGCCCCACCAGTGCTATGCCTGCGCCAAACGAGGCTGCACCCAATATATAGAGGGCCGGAGGCAATATCCTGTCGCCGCGCGACTGACGCCATGCACCGCCTATATATCCAACCCAGATCAGCACGAACACGAACGCCAGACGCATGAGCCGCGGCATATCCTGCCAGTTGGCAGCCACAAGCATGATCACCGCAGCACCCAGCAAAAGCCCGCCGAGTGTGGCAAGAACCGAGCCAAGACTGAAATGCGGCGTGCGCTTCTTCAGGTCGGCATGAAGACGCGATGCAGTTTCCTGGTCAACAAGACCATCGCGCTGCCATCGGTCAATGAGACGTTCCACGGAAATTGAAAACGACAAAACCACTCCTGAATGTCGGCCTGATTGTCAGTATCCCAGCGAATTAGGACTCCAGATACAGGAGAACATACAGGAAACCGAATTGCGGGCAAACAGATAGAGCAAATCACTTTGCGGCAATTTTACGCCGCGCCAGTCTAATCGATTTAGCGCGGCTTGCGCGGCCCGCAGGGCAGCTATGCAATACTGGCCCTACAAGCTTTGAAAACAACAGGTTATATAAGCGTCAACACAGAAGATGAATTGAACCAACCACCAGTTACCAACCGAGAAGGAAAAGCATTATGAACCTCTTCCGTTCTTATAACAACTGGCGCCGCTACCGTGAAACGGTCAACGAGCTGAGCCAGCTTTCGACCCGCGAACTCAACGATCTGGGTATCTCGCGCGCCGACATTCCTCATGTTGCACGGCAGTCCCGCCAGCGCTAATCAAATTTCAAATCACCGGACCTGAATCCTCCTCCCATCAGGTCCGGCCATCGCAAGAAACTCCTCCTCCCGGGATCTTGCGATAACAAGGCCGGTCTCACTCCCCTTTTGGATACCGGCCTTACAATAATGGCATCCGTCGCTCTCCTCCCGCGACGGATGCCATTTGTTTTTGCGGGTGCAAATCTCCTGTCTCTCCCATTGAAGGCGACCTTTAAAGGGGATAAGGAAATCGCCATGTCAAAAGATACAGCATCCTCACCCATTCATATTGTCGGCGGCGGTCTTGCCGGTTCCGAAGCGGCATGGCAGATTGCGCAGGCCGGCATTCCAGTCGTTCTGCATGAAATGCGGCCCGTTCGCGGCACCGATGCGCACAAGACCGAACAGCTTGCGGAACTGGTTTGCTCCAATTCGTTTCGCTCGGACGACGCTCAAACCAATGCCGTTGGCGTGCTGCATGCCGAAATGCGGCTGGCAAACTCGCTCATCATGGCCTGTGCGGACGCCCATCAGGTTCCTGCGGGCGGTGCACTGGCGGTCGATCGTGATGGTTTTGCTCAAGCGGTTACGCAAAAGCTGGAAGCCCACCCTCTGATTACCATCGAGCGCGAGGAAATCACCGGCCTGCCGCCGGAGGAATGGGGCGCGACAATCATTGCGACAGGGCCGCTGACCGCGCCGTCGCTGGCCCAGAGCATCAGCGCGCAGACGGATGCCGATGCCCTCGCCTTCTTCGACGCCATCGCGCCGATTATCCATTTCGATTCCATCAATATGGATATTTGCTGGTTTCAGTCGCGCTATGACAAAGTGGGACCGGGCGGTACGGGCAAGGATTATATCAACTGCCCCATGAGCAAAGAGCAATATGAGGCGTTCATCGCGGCACTCATCGAAGGTGACAAAACCGACTTCAAGGAATGGGAAGGTACGCCCTATTTCGATGGCTGCCTGCCGATCGAAGTCATGGCTGAACGCGGGCCTGAAACGCTGCGCCATGGCCCCATGAAGCCAATGGGGTTGACGAATGCGCATAATCCCACCGTCAAGCCCTATGCGGTCGTGCAATTGCGGCAGGATAATGCGCTCGGCACCTTGTACAATATGGTTGGTTTTCAGACGAAACTGAAATATGGCGCGCAGACGAACATATTCCGAATGATTCCCGGTCTGGAAAATGCGGAATTTGCCCGTCTTGGCGGGCTGCATCGCAATACCTATCTCAATTCGCCGGTTCTGCTGGATAAGGTCCTGCGGCTCAAATCCCGCCCCGCCCTGCGCTTTGCAGGCCAGATCACCGGTTGCGAAGGCTATGTCGAATCCTCCGCCATCGGCCTGCTGGCCGGACGTTTCACTGCCGCAGAAAGACTTGGGAGACCGGTCACGCCGCCGCCAGCTACGACCGCTTTCGGTGCCCTGCTCGGTCATATTACCGGCGGTCATATCGTGACGGAAGACGAACCGGGCAAGCGCTCCTTCCAGCCGATGAATGTCAATTTCGGGCTATTTCCGCCCGTCGACGTTCCAAAGCCCGAAGGCAAGCGGCTCCGCGGCAAGGAAAAGACCATTGCCAAGAAGCAGGCGCTTGCCGCCCGCGCGCTTGTCGATTGCCGCGACTGGCTGGAAATGCTCTAATATGAAAAGCTGGCACGCAGCATGAGCCATTGCTTGCGAAGAGGGGAAAGGTCGGCCACCTCTTCAACAGCTTTTGCACCCAGTCGTTCAATTGCCTTTAAATAGGCCGGCACAAGGGCCACGGGCAGAAAAGCGGGAACCAGGCTTTTCGGCAAATCCTTCCTCGCCTTTGAAAAAATGGCGAAATGTTCGCGCGCTAAGGCCAGCATGGCGCTTACCACACGCTCATGCGCAGCCTTGTCGTCGTTGCGCAGAAAAACCTCGCGCGTGACGCCCAGCGCCTGCAACATATCGGCAGGCGCATAAAGCTGGCCGCGCCGGCGATGGATCGGGAAAAGCCGTATCAGCCCGGTCACCGCCTGTGCAACACCCGCATGGCCCGCAATTTCTGCATGCGAGAGCGCCGCATCGCGGTCCAGAACAAGGCTGGCGAGCTGGATCAATATTGATGCGGTTTCCCCGCAATAGCCTTCCAGATCGTTGCGGGCGGGCATCGGGTCGTCATAAAAATCGAAAATGCGCGCTTCGCAATAATTGTCGAATGCCACGCGCGGAAGATCATATTTTTCTATCGCATCGACAAGGGCTGCCGCGACGGGGCTGGCATCTGCACTTCCCCTCGCTTCACCATTGATGAGATCGCGCCACCATTGCAGGCGCACCTCAGCCGGAAGCGGCTCATGAATAAGATCGCGAATGCGGGCAATCTCGGCATTGAAGGCATAAAGGGCGGCAAGCGCTCCCCGCTTGTCTTCAGGCGCATAAAGCACGCCAAGATAACGGTCCCGATCCGCTTCGCGCAGAAGGGCGAGGCAATGTTCTTCGTTCTGGTTCATGAACTCAGTCTACAGCAATCAGTGCCGCCGCGACCGCGCGATCTTCAGCAAGAAGCACATTATAGGTGCGCACGGCAGCGCCCGTGCTCATTGGATCGGATGAAATGTGATGGGCGCGCAAAGCTGCGCGCACATCATCGGGAATGCGCCGCAAATCCACGCCGGTGCCGACCAGCAGAATTTCGATGTCAGCCGCCTGTTCCAGAATCATATCGACGTCGCGTCGCGACAGGATCGGCGGCGTTTGCGGTTCCCAGCCGTGAATGCCGGACGGCAGGCAGAGGATCGACCCGCGATGCGACATATCGGCAAAGCGAAAACCGCCATTGCCATAGGCATCAATGGGAGCGCGTCCCGGAAAATGCGCCTCGCGGATTTTAATGCCATGGGTCATTACATGCTGTCCAGATTGAGCGACTGCGCCAGATCATCCCCCATTCCGTCGTCGTCGGCAGTGCCGCGCGGCTTGAGCCCGAACTGCACCAGCAGAGGAGCCGCGATGAAAATGGAGGAATAGCTCGCCACGATAATGCCAACACTGAGCGCCAGCGCAAAATTGCGAACGTCGGCACCCCCAAATACATAGAGCGGAATATGCGCAATGAAAGTGACGAATGATGTCAGCAGGGTGCGTGATAATGTCTGATTGATCGACGCATCGATGATTGCAGGCAGCGGCGCGCTTTTATAACGGCGAAGATTTTCACGCACACGGTCGTAGATCACGATCGTATCATTGAGAGAATAACCGATGATCGTCAGGATCGCGGCCACGCTCCACAGATTGAATTCCATGCGGAAGACAATGAACATTCCCGCCAGAATAATGACGTCATGGAGTGTCGAAAGCACCGCGCCCAATGCAAGCTGCCAGCGAAAGCGAATCCAGACATAGGCAAAAATGCCGATAAGCGACAGGATGACCGCCAATATGCCCGCCTGCGTCAATTGTTCCGAAACCGTCGGGCCGACGACTTCGACGCGCTGGAACGAATAATCCTGCTCGAATTCACCCCGCAGCTTGACGGCCACGGTCTGCTCTGCTTCGTCACCCACTTCCTGACTGCCGATTATCAGCAAGGCTGCGCGCGCAGAACTCGCGGGCAGCGCATGGGCATTATCGATATTGAGTTCGGCGAGGCGTTCATCGATGTCCGCAAGATCGGCTTCGCCATTGCGGGCCTGAAGCTCGACCATGGCGCCGCCGCGAAAGTCGATGCCATAATTAAAGCCGATATTGACGAACAGCGCGATAACGATGGCGCAAGCCAGAACCGAAACGCTGAGCGTAGCGAATTGAAGCCGCATGAAGGGAATATGCGTAACTGTCGGCACCAGCTTGAGGCGGCGCTTTGGCACTTCCTTGGGCTTTGCCGTTCGCACCCATTGCGCAATGAGAAGACGCGTGAAAGTGAGCGTGGTGAACAACGTCGTTCCGATGCCGATAGCAACCGTGAGCGCAAAGCCATGCACCGCACCCGATCCCAGCAAGAACAGCACCAATGCTGCAATCAGCGTCGTCAAATTCGCATCGACAATCGTCGAAAGCGCACGATAGAAACCGGATTCCATCGCCTGCACGACCGAATATCCCTTGCGCCGGTCTTCGCGCACGCGCTCATAAATGAGGACGTGGGCATCCACCGCCATGCCAATCGTCAGAATAAGCCCGGCTATGCTCGCAAAGCTGATCGACGCCCCGATCAGCGACAAGATCGCAGTGAGGATGATGATATTGGCAAGCAAGGCCACCATGGCCAGAACGCCGAGAATCCCGTAGGACAGCACCATGAAAAGGCCGACCAGCACCGCGGCGAGAACAGCTGCCAGCACGGCTTCGCTCGCATAGTTTGTGCCAAGCGCAGATGCGATCGTGCGCTCCTCAAGAACCGAGACGGTCTGTGGCAATGCGCCCGAGCGCAGGACAACCGCCATATTATTGGCGGATTGCAAATCGAATGCACCCGAAATCTGTAATTCGCTGGTGTCGAGCGGTTCATCCACGAGCGGAGCAGAGACAACCTGATTATCCATCACGATTGCAAAGCTCTTGCCAGTTGCTTGCGCGGTTGCCCGCGCGAGATTGCTGCGCGCAGTCTCATCCAGCGTCAGCGTTATGACGGGCTCATTATCATCTTCCGATATTGTCGCCCTGGCGTCGGTAATATCTGCGCCGGTGAAGACCGGTTCTTTCTTAACGAGGTAGCCGATCGGCGGGTCGTCATAAGAATAGACGATTTCGCTATCGGCAGGCGGCGTGCCGCGAATAGCGTCATCCGGCGACATGGAATCATCGACAGCGCGGAATGCCAGCCTGCCGCGCAGGCTAAGAAGATCCTTGAGAAGCTGCGCATCATAAACGCCCGGCACTTCAGCACGAATCCGGTTGCGGCCCTCGACCTCGACAACGGGACTGCCATAGCCGAGTTCTTCCAGACGCTGACGCATGATCGCAGCCGCGCGGGCCACATCGCCCTCACCTGCATTCTGAACCTGAAAAACCAGACGGGAGCCGCCGGAAAGGTCCAAGCCGAGGGAAACCTGCTGTTTGGGCAGAAAGCCGGGCAGATTCGCTAGTTTTTCACGCGAGAAAAAGTTTGGCGATGCGATAATGAAACTGACAATGACCGCTAGCCAGATCAGCGCCGATTTCCAACGTGAAAAATAAAGCATAGAGCAGAAATTCCGTTTCGGCTTAAATCAAACGGGCCGGAGCGCAGGTTTCAATCATTCTCCAGCCAGGATGCATGGCTGTTGCGCCATGCATTTGCACTTGAGTGAATTCCGGCCATCGACGGCTTCTGGAAGCAGAGCCGATGACGATCAGAGCCGGAGGCTCCGGAAAGCGCTTATTTATTCTTATTATCGGCGACCGGTTCGCCCTTCACGCGCACTTCCATCAATGTGCTGCGCAGAACACGAATACGGACACCTTCGGCGATTTCGACTTCGATTTCGCCGTCATCATTGACTTTCTGAACCTTGCCGACAATGCCGCCGCCAGTCACGACCGTATCGCCGCGACGAACAGCAGCGAGCATTTCCTGCCGCTTCTTCATCTGCGTACGCTGCGGACGGATGATAAGAAAATACATGATTACGAAAATAAGGACGAAGGGCAGAATGCTCATGAGCATATCCGGTCCGACAGCACTGCCGGACGCCTGAGCAAAAGCCGGGGTTACAAACATCGCAAACTCCTCTGGGGTCTCAAATAGAATTGTCTACGGCATTACAATGCTTGGCATGCCAATTGCAACCGGCGAAACCATGACTGCGCCAAGGTCGCACACTTTTCCCGCATGCTGTGACATGTTAAGCCCTTTCCAACATTTGAGGGCTTTAAATGACAACTGAAAACCTGCTTACCCAGAAACTCGACCGCCTGATCGCTGCATTGGAACGCATCGCACCGCCGCAACCTTCCAGACCCAATCTCGAAGCCGCCGATTGCTTCGTCTGGGCACCCGAACGACTGACACTGGATCCCGTCGAAAAGGTCAACCGTGTCGACATATCGCTTATCCGCGGGGTCGATCTGGTGCGTGATCAGCTTGTGGATAATACGCGTCGCTTCGCAAAAGGTTATCCAGCTAATAATGTCCTGCTCTGGGGCGCGCGCGGCATGGGCAAGTCGTCACTGGTCAAGGCCGCACAGGCCAGCGTCAATGCAGAACTATCCGACCAGCCAGCACTCAAACTGATCGAAATTCACCGCGAGGACATAGACAGTCTGCCCGCCTTGATGAATCTCATCAAGGAAACACCCTGGCGTTTTGTCCTTTTTTGCGATGATCTTTCCTTCGATCATGACGACACCTCCTACAAGTCACTGAAAGCAGCGCTTGAAGGCGGCGTTGAAGGTCGGCCAGAAAATGTAATTTTCTATGCTACGTCGAACCGCCGCCATCTGATGCCGCGCGACATGATCGACAATGAACGCTCGACGGCGATCAACCCGTCGGAAGCCATCGAGGAAAAAGTATCGTTGTCCGACCGCTTCGGCCTGTGGCTCGGTTTTCACAAATGCAGCCAGGACGATTACCTTGCCATGGTGGATGGTTATGCGGCTCATTACAATCTGGATTATGACCGGCAGAAGCTGCATGCGGAAGCGCTCGAATGGGCAACCACGCGTGGAAATCGCTCGGGCCGTGTGGCGTGGCAATATATTCAGGACCTTGCTGGCCGTCTCGGCCAAACAATGTAAAGCAATGTAAAAAAGGCGGGTCAATGGCCCGCCTTTTTACATTATCCAGACTAAAGAATCAGGTTTCCAGATATTTGGCCGGGTTGACCGGGGCCGAATCCTTGCGAACCTCGAAATGGAGCTTCGGCGATTTCGCGTTGCCGCTCATGCCCGATTTGGCAATATCCTCGCCACGGCGCACCTTCTGGCCGCGCTGCACCAATATCTGGCTGTTATGGCCATATACGGTGACCAGTCCATTGTCGTGGCGGACCAGAACCGTCTGACCGAACTCTTTCAGGCCATCGCCAGCATAGATGACGACGCCATTTTCCGCTGCCTTGACTGTCGTTCCTTCCGGCACCATGATATCGATGCCGTCATTGATGGTCGTGCCATCACGCTGCCCGAAGCTCGTCAATATGCGTCCGCGCACCGGCCAGCGCATCTGTGAAATACCTGTCGAAGACGGCGCTGCCGCCTGATCTTTCTCGGCTTCCTCAATAACCTTGTTACTTGCCTGTGGCGGCGTATAGGGCTTCACATCCGCTGCGTTGGGCGGCGTGGACACCGGCTTTACATTATCGGCGGCCTTTGGCTGCTGCGGCGTAACCACTGCAACCTGCGTAGGTGCAGCGGCGGCAGCGGGAATGACCAATGACTGCCCGACGCGAATGGCTCCATTGCTAAGCCCATTGGCCTTTTTCAACTGCTCGACCGGAACATTGTGCTTCTGCGCGATGGAAAAAAGCGAATCTCCGCTTTGAACTGTATAGGCCCCGCCAGCAGAAGCGGTCTGTGCTGCATTATTCGTGGCGGGCGCAGGCGCTGGAACGGCCGCCGTATTGGGTGCCGGAAGCGGAACCCCATCTGCCGTTGCGGGCAATTGGCCCAGGACTTTTTCCTTTGCGCCAATCGCTGCATTATTGGCCGCACCCGCTGCGCTCGCGACCTGGGTCTGCGTGCTGCTTGCGGCATCATTGACGCGGTTTGTCACTGCGCCCTGCGCTTGGTAGACCTGATTTTGCGCCTGTGTCGCTGCCGCTGCAACGGGAGCCGAAGATACGGGCGGAAGGCTGTTACGCTGAACGGTTCCACTCGCTACAGGCGGCGCAGCCGAAACCGGCGCGGACGCATAGACATTATTGGAAGATTGCTGCACGACGCGCTGGCTGGATGTCGAGCCTGTGTAAAGCCCATCGGTAAAGCGCATCGTATCGGCGCTGCAACCCGCACCCAAACCGGCGATCAGAACGATCGCTGCATTCCGCAAAAGGCGCTCGGACGTATGCTGCAATATTGGAAAACGCATGTTCAACTCGCCCACACTCTGAATACTCACTGGGACCAATTAAAACGCGTTAATGTTACTCGCTGGTTAAGAATCGAAATTCGGGCAAAAAAAATTCACCAATTAGACACCATAAGTATAAGACAGCCCGTCACGGACGTTTTAAAGAACCGACGAAACCCCTTCGATAAAGGGCTGATAGCGCACAGCCATAATATTTTCCTGCTCGAAGCGGCTGCCCACCTTTGCTATGCGCGTCACCAGTTGCTGGCCTTCGCCGGGGCCGACCGGCGCGATCAACACGCCATGGGTCGCCAGCAACTCCACAAAATGGCGGGGAACATCTTCGCAAGAAAGCCAGATAATGATGCGGTCGAACGGCCCGCCCGCGACGCCATGTCGACCGTCGGCGTGTTTTACCACGATATTATCGCGCTTAAGGGTCACAAACTGCTGCAGGGCGCGGTCGCATAATTTGCGATAGCGTTCAATGGTGGTGACGCGTCCCGATAATGTCGACATGACAGCCGCGGTAAAACCGGACCCCGTGCCGATTTCAAGCACACGATGCCCCGGCTCAAGCTGAAGCGCCGAAATAATACGCGCCTGATCGTCGATACCTTCGATATATGCGCCGCAATCAAGCGGCGCCGTGCGCGGACTATAGGCAAGTTGCGCCCATGAAGCGCCGAGAAAACTTTGACGCGGTGTTGATTCGATTGCCGCAAACAGGCGGGGATCATCGATGCCCCGCGCCCGCATGCGTAATACGAAGGACGCAAATCCTTCCTTGTCCGAAAGCTTCTGGCGTTCAGACACGGTCTGGTTCATGCGTCTACCTCAAGCGCAGCACTCAATTGCGCGCGCACTGCCTGCGCAGTCAGATCGAGTTGCAACGGCGTCACCGAAATGCAATCCGCCCGGATTGCCGCAATATCGCTGTCCTGTGCAACATCCGCCTTGGAACGGCCAAACTGCAACCAGAAATAAGGAAATCCGCGACCGTCGCGCCGCTCGTCGAGCCGTGCATCATGGCTGAGCTTGCCCTGTGCGGTAACGCGTGTGCCCTGCACTTCTTCCGGTGCGCAATTGGGGAAGTTCAGATTGAGCAAGACCCCTTCCGGCCAACCGGCTTCAACGAGTTTCCTGATCAGAGCGGGCGCATGCGTTTCCGCCGTTTCCCACGGTACGATGCGGCGGTCACCTTCGTAGTCATATTCCTGCGAGAGTGCGATAGAGCGAATCCCGAGCAGGGTACCTTCCATTGCGCCCGCGACGGTGCCCGAATAGGTCACATCGTCAGCCATATTGGCGCCTGAGTTTACGCCGGACAAAATCAAATCCGGCGCGACGGGCAGGACATGGCGCACGCCCATGATGACGCAATCGGTAGGCGTGCCGCGCAATGCAAAATGGCGATCATCGATCTGGCGCAGGCGCAGCGGCTCGGAAAGCGTCAGCGAATGGGCAAGGCCGCTCTGATCCGTTTCCGGCGCTACGACCCAGACATCATCGGAGAGCTGGCGCGCAATGCGCTCCAGAACCGCAAGGCCCTCGGCGTGGATACCATCATCATTGGTCAAGAGAATACGCACGTTTTCATTCCTTCCTATATGGAAAACTGGTCAGGCGGCTTTCTCAATCCGCGTGATTGCGCCCATATAAGGCTGGAGTGCTTCAGGAATACGAATGCTTCCGCCTTCTTCCTGATAATTTTCCATGACCGCGATCAGAGCGCGCCCGACCGCGACGCCCGATCCATTGAGCGTATGCACGAAACGCGTGGCCTTTTCGCCTTCCGGGCGATAGCGCGCATTCATGCGGCGGCCCTGAAAATCGCCGCAGACCGAGCAGCTTGAAATTTCGCGATAGGCCTTCTGCCCCGGCAGCCACACCTCTATATCGTAGGTTTTCTGCGCGCCAAAGCCCATATCGCCCGTGCAGAGCACAACAGTGCGGAATGGCAGGCCCAATCGCTTCAACACTTCTTCCGCACAGGCTGTCATGCGCTCATGTTCGGCAATCGCACTTTCTGCGTCGGTAATTGAAACCATTTCGACCTTGAGAAACTGATGCTGCCGCAACATCCCGCGCGTATCGCGACCAGCAGACCCCGCTTCCGAACGAAAACAGGGCGTCAAGGCGGTATAGCGCTGCGGAAGTGTTTTCACATCGACGATCTCGTCCGCCACCAGATTGGTGAGCGGAACCTCGGCAGTCGGGATCAGCCAGCGGCCATCCGTGGTGCGAAACAGGTCTTCGGAGAATTTCGGCAATTGGCCCGTGCCATAAACCGCCTCATCGCGCACCATTAACGGAGGCATGGTTTCCGTATAGCCATGCTGCGTCGTATGCAGATCGAGCATGAACTGTCCAAGGGCGCGTTCAAGGCGGGCAAGCGCCCCCTTGAGAATGGTGAAGCGCGCGCCTGCAAGTTTCGCGGCACGCTCGAAATCCATCAGCCCCAGCGCTTCCCCCAGTTCAAAATGCTCTTTTGGCTCGAACGCGAAATCGGTCTGTTCGCCGACGCGGCGAATTTCGACATTGTCCGTTTCGTCCTGGCCAAGCGGCACATCATCGAGCGGAATGTTGGGGATGCTCGAAAGCGCGTCGTTCAGCTCCCTGTCCAGACGGCGTTCTTCTTCCTCGGCTCCGGAAAGAAACGTCTTGAGTTCGCCTACTTCCGCCTTGAGCCTGTCGGCGGTGGCTGCATCCTTTTGCGCCATCGCCTTGCCGATTTCCCTGGATGCTGCATTGCGGCGTTCCTGTGCAGCCTGCACCTTGCCGACATGCTCGCGGCGGTTTTCATCGAGGGCAATGAGCTCGGCTGAGAGCGGCCCTGCCCCGCGCCTGGCAAGCGCCTTGTCGAGAGCATCGGGGTTATCGCGAATCCATTTTATGTCGAGCATGGAAAAACCGTTTCGTCACATCAAGAGAGGTAGGGCCGCAGAGGATGCAGCCCTTGATTTCACAGAGCCGGATCAGGAAGGGGAAGCGCTGTCTTCGGCTTCCGCCGCAGTCTTGGCTTCATCGCGCTGCTTCTCGATCATCCGGGCCAATATAATGGAAATCTCGTAGAGAAGGATGGTCGGCAAGGCAAGCCCGATCTGGCTCGCGGGGTCGGGCGGCGTAAGCACCGCTGCAACCACGAATGCGATCACAATTGCATATTTGCGTTTATCCTTGAGGCCTGCCGAGGTTACCAATCCGGCACGCGCCATCAGGCTCGTTACCACGGGCAACTGAAAGACCAGACCAAACGCAAAAATGAGCGTCATGATCAGGCTGAGATATTCGGAGACCTTTGGCAGAAGCGAAATCTGAACTTCCCCGCCGCCGCCGCTTTGCTGCATGGTGAGGAAGAACCACATCACCATCGGCGTGAAGAAGAAATAAACAAGCGCGCCACCAACAAGGAACAAGATCGGCGAAGCAATCAAAAATGGCAGAAAGGCCATGCGCTCATGCTTGTAAAGGCCGGGCGCCACGAATTTGTAGATCTGTGCCGCAATGATCGGAAAAGCCAGAACAACGCCGCCAAACATGGCGACCTTGACCTGGGTGAAAAAGAACTCCTGCGGGGCAGTATAGATCAGTTCAGCCTTGGAACGATCCATACCCGCCCAGTCTATCGCCCACTGATAAGGCACGACGAGCAGATTGAAGAGCTGTTTTGCAAAGGCAAAACAGAAAACAAAAGCGACGAAGAACGCCAGAATCGCCCATATCAGGCGGCGGCGCAATTCAATCAGGTGTTCGAGCAGAGGAGCTGAGCTCTGTTCAATTTCGTCCTCGTCCCGGTTCACTCTGTGGTTCCTGTCTTTTCAGTCGTCTTTTTAGTGGCTTTTTTGGCGGGCGCGGCAGGCTTGACGGCAGTCGGCTTAGCCGCTGGTGCCTTCTTCGCCGCGACAGGCTTTGCAATGGCCTCCGCCCTGGCAGTCGCCCTTGATGCGCGTGGCTTCGATGCCGTCGGTTTTTCGCCAGCAGGCTTAGGCGCTGCCTTTTTGCGTGGCGCCTTCGCGGTTGTGTCCGGCTTTTGTGCCGGAGCGTCGACCGCAACCGCGTCAACCGGAACCGGTGCGCCGTCTGTGTCAACCGGTGTCGTGACTTCAGCCACCTTCTCGGGTTCTGCGGGCGACATCGAGGTTGTCGATTTCAGGCTTGAGCGCAAATCCTCGCCAGCGCTGCGAATCGGATCGAACACCTGCGTGAGCTTGGAGCGGGGATCGAGCTTGCGCGCCTCATCGACAATGTTCTTCACATCTTCGAGTTCGGCTTCCTTCAGGGCTTCATTGAACTGATGGCGGAATTCATTCGCCGTGGAGCGCATGCGCGCGGTCGCCTTGCCAAATGCCTTGAGCATCTTCGGCAAATCCTTGGGGCCAACCACCACAATCATGACGATTGCGATTACCAGCAGTTCAGACCAACCGATGTCGAGCATGTTTTGACACTCCGCGCTTCAGGCGCGCTCATCCCATTTTAGCAGAAAGCCGCCCGTTGAACGGCAAAGACCTGCTGCGCGCCGCTTAGCAGGCACCAGGTCTTCATGACGTATCAGGACTTCGTCGTCTTCTTGACGTCGTTGACGGTTTCGTCAGGCTTGGCATCGATCGTGTGCGCGGCTTCCTTGTCTTCTTCAGACATGCCCTGCTTGAAGTTCTTGATACCCTTGGCAACATCACCCATCAGTTCGGGAATCTTGCCACGGCCAAACAGAAGCAGCACGACCGCCAGAACAATCAGCCAATGCCAAATAGAAAAGCTACCCATGTCATTCCTCTCATCGCCGCCAAAGCACGGCTCATTCCTGTATTGTTGAATACGATTTAAGCGCTTTCAACATATCTTTCAAACGGAAGTATGACTGTGAACCAAATTGCAACAAACTTATTTGTCGCAACTCAACAATCTCATCATTCCCCGCGCGGCGCCAACAGCCCCAAGTCCTCCAGATCGATGTCTTCCAGCGGCTCCTCCTCATCGGTCAGTTCCTCGGGGTCTACACTGGGAACCGGCACCGCGAAGCCCGACGGTATGCGCGCGGATAAAAGTCCCGCACCGCGCAATTCTTCCAGTCCCGGCAGGTCTCGTATCTCCGGCAAGCCGAAATGGTCGAGAAATGCCTCGGTCGTCCCATAAGTAACCGGGCGTCCCGGTGTACGGCGGCGACCGCGCAATTTGACCCAACCCGTCTCCATCAGGACATCAAGAGTGCCTTTGGATGTTTCCACACCGCGAATATCTTCAAGCTCGGCGCGGGTAACGGGCTGATGATACGCAATAATTGCAAGCACTTCCAGCGCGGCGCGTGAAAGCTTGCGTTGCTGTACCGTTTCCCTGTTGAGCAGAAAAGCCAGATCGGGCGCGGTGCGAAAGGCCCAGGCAGTCCCGACCTGCATCAGATGGACGCCGCGCCCTTCATAAAGCTTCTGCAAATGTCGCAGCGCCGCGCCAAGATCAACATCCGCCGGCAAGCGGTCGATCAATGCGCGCTCCGGAACGGGTTCGGACGAAGCAAAAATAATCGCTTCCACCATTCGCGCGGCTTCGGCCAGCGGCATCATCGGCGCTGCAGCTTGCATGTCGTCGTCATATTCATCCATTGCAAGTTCCGCTTCAGGCATCGCCGTCCTCGTCCAGTTCACTAAATCCGTCGGCCACCCGCATGTGAATTGGCTCGAAAGGTGCGTTCTGCCGCATTTCAAGTTTGCCTTCACGTACCAGTTCGAGGCTTGCTGCAAAAGAACTGGCCAGTGCGGAAGCTCTTTCCTGAGGGGAAAGCGCATATCCAATCAGAAAACCATCGAGCGCGACCCAGTCTCCATTCCCCGCCCCCATCAGGCGGACCAGCGCGGCGCGCGCTTCCTTTAACGACCAGACAGTGCGTTTTTCGATCTGCACATGAGAAACCGCGTGGCGCTGCCGCTGTGAAGTATAGGCGGTCAAAAGCTCGTAAAGCGAGGCGGAGAACCGGCTTGAGCGATCGACCACAACCATTTCCGGCATGCCGCGCGCAAAGACATCGCGGCCCAGCCGGTTGCGATTGACCAGTTTCGCCGCCGCATCGCGCATGGCTTCGAGACGTTTGAGGCGAAATTGCAGCGATGCCACCAGTTCCTCGCCGGATACGCCATCGTCGTTTTGCTGTCGGGGAATGAGCAGCCGCGATTTAAGATAGGCAAGCCATGCCGCCATGACCAGATAATCAGCGGCAAGTTCGAGGCGAAGCGCCCGCGCCTGCTCCACGAATTCCAGATATTGCTCGGTAAGAGCGAGAACAGAGATGCGCGACAGATCGACCCGCTGGCTTCGCGCAAGATGCAGCAGGAGATCCAGCGGACCTTCAAAACCCTGCACATCGATCAGAAGCGACGGTTCGCTTTCCGAAGGCCCGGCATCGCCATCCCACATGGAATCCATCGGCACAATGGTGCCGACCTTGTTTCCTTCTTCTGGTACCGATCCTGCCAAGCCGTTTCCTATAAACCTCAAAAGCAGTTCCTGTTTTCTACGGAAATGCTCAAGTTTCAGTCAGTCCTGTCCGGCTCTGTATCGTGAGCAGCCGAGCCATGCGCCATTAGAGTGCCAGTTTATCAAGTTTTGGCATCTATGCCATCAATTCAAACATTCGGGCAAATTCTTCCCGCAACTCCGTTTCATCCGACAAATCGGGTTCGCCCACATAGACCTCCGCAAGCTCCGCACGCTTCCTTGCCTTGCCTTCAAGAAGCGGCACATTCGCTGCGACTCTGACCAGTTCCTCCATGACGCCCGCGCAATAAAGAACCATATCGCAGCCTGCCCCGATAATGGCTTGCGCCAGAATATCCAGATCGCCCTGCAGTGCTTTCATGGAAATATCGTCGCTGATGATCAGGCCATCAAAGCCTATCACATCGCGAATAATCGTATCGATCACCGTTGGCGACAATGTCGCCGGGTGATCGGGGTCGATGCTGTCGAAGATGACATGGGCCGTCATCGCCATGGGCAGATCGTTCAACGCCTTGAACGGAACGAAATCATGGGCGACGAGTTCATCGAGCGGCACTCCGACACGCGCAAGCTCTTTATGCGTGTCGCTGAAAGCGCGGCCATGGCCCGGCATATGTTTCATGACCGGCAAGACGCCGCCCGCAAGAAGCCCTTCTGTCGCGGCTCTTCCCATTTCAGCGACGCTATGCGGATTTCTGGAGTAAGCGCGCGAGCCGATTACATCATGCGCCCCTTCGACCGGCACATCCAGAACCGGAAGGCAATCGACGTTGATGCCGACTTTCAGAAGGTCAAAGGCATGCAAACGCGCATGCAGCCATGCGGCCCGCAAACCAGCCTCCCGGTCACGATCATAGATCGCGCCGATTTGAGCAGCGGATGGATAATTGGGCGCCAAGGGCGGGCGCAGACGCTGCACCCTGCCCCCTTCCTGATCGATGAAGACCGGCGTCTGGGAGCGGCCGGTCAAATCGCGCATATGCTTGGTTAAATCGGCGAGTTGTTCGAGACTTTCCACATTGCGCGCAAAAAGAATGAAGCCCCATGGCTTCTCATCCCGGAAGAAGGCGATCTCGTCCGCGGTCAGCCTCGTCCCGGATATGCCCGCAATCCATGCTTTACATTCTTTCATGCAAGTCTCCGTCGATTTTCAGCATTGCCCGCATTCCGCCTACAGCATTTCCTGCGAGACCGTGTCACACTTTTGCCGGAAATGCTGTAGCTGAAAAATTATCAACAAAAGAGTCAAGCAAAAGGGCGGCAAAAGCCGCCCTTTCATCATCAATTTATATGAAGCAGCTTATTGCGTCACAAAGCAGCTTCCACCCGCTGTCTTGAGACGATTGCAAAGCGCGTTCGCATCATCCCTCGACCCGGCCTGAACACGAACGCGATAATAGGTTCCCTTATTGGGAATATCGGCGCGTTTGATGTCCACGCTGCGCCCGCCAATCACGCTTCCGTAGCGTTGCGCCATATTCGCATAGGATTTTTGCGCAAGTTCAGCAGTGGGCTGGGACGCGATCTGGATGAAGTAGCCGCCAGCACCGGCTGCGGAAGCGACCTGCGAAGCAGCAGGTGCCGGAGTCTGGGCCGGAGCTTCAGCTTGGGTGCGCTGCGGAACGTTACCAACAATATTGACCGGCTGTTCGGCAGGACGCGAGGGCACGATTGGCGCGCGTATCGGCAATTGGGGCGCGGCCTGCGGCTCGGCTGCGGCAGGTGCGGGCGTGGCGACTTCCGATGCCGGGGCAGCAGCCATGTCATTGCCTGCTGCGGCGAGAGCGCCGATTTCATCAGTGTCCGCTGGCGGAGCAATCGGCTCCGAATCAGCGGCTGCTGTTTGTGCCGGTGCGGGCGCAGGTGCAGATGCAGATGCAGATGCGGGCGCAGGCTGCTGCGGCATGATCGAGCCATCGGGGCGAACGATCATCGTTTCAACTTCGCGCGGCTGGATCAATGGCGCATCCTGTTCGGAACCAGCCCATGGCCCGGCATCGGGCGATTCGTCCATTGGCGCGTCATCATTGGGTGGAGCAGAAAGATCGACCGGTTCCTCACCAGAGGAGATCAGCGATTTCTGTTCAGGACTGCCCGGCAGCGTCCCTGCGACGCGATCATAAACAGCCTTATCCTGATTAGGGACAGTGACCCCGCCCGGATTTTCCGGCTGGACCTTCACCGGGCTGTTATCCGCCCGAATTACAACCGGTTCCGTCGATGAACCGCCATTGAGGAAATGATAGCCGACGCCGCCAATCAGCACCACAAGGCCAATGGCGCTCGCTGCTATCAGACCGCGGCGTCCACGAACCGGACGGTTGCGGTAGGCTTCGGCAGCGCTGCCCAGATCGTCTTCAGGCTGTGCGGCGAGCGGACCGTCAAAATCGCTGTTCTCAATGCTTTGCGCGCCTTGCGCAGCCCAATGATTATAAAAATCATCGCTGGAACCGCTTGAATCGACGCCCTTGGCCGAGGCAGCAGGCTGGTTATAACCCGAGGCGCGTCCGTAAGAAGCAGCCGCCGCGCCCGCCATTCCGAGTGCTGCGCCTGCCGCGATTGCTCCATCGGGAAGATAGGTCGTGGCACTTTCGCGGAAAATATCTTCAAATGCCTTGTCCGCCTCGCTCTGCGCGTCGGTCTTCGCGGCATTTTCGTCTATCGTAATCGTGCTGAAAACCTCCGCAAATTCGGTTTCCAAATCAGAAAGAGAACTATTTGCGCCCTCTTCCTCATAATCGATTTCAGGTAAATCGAGGGAATGGGTCTGCTCAACCTTGCTTTCGGCGACGCTGATGGTTTCCACGTCCGGCGCATGCGTGTCCAGCGCGGACGGCTGCTGCGCATAGCTCGCAAAAGCTTCTTCGGCACGGTACTGGTCGTCATCCCCGGCAATGGCATGCGCGTAAGCCGGCGAGGAAGCCGGATCGTCGCCAGCGTCTTCGGTCAGGTCGAGATCACCGATGCCGAAAAAGTCCTCTTCATTCAGAAGGCCGGCTGCTTCATTGCCTGATTCAGAGGCAAGATCACCGGACGCCTCGAAGCCGAAATCATCATCGCCAAATGCGATCTCATCGAAAGTCGGCAGATCATCTTCGGTGGACTCGCCAGCAAGCGCAGCGGAGAGTGATGTCTCATCTTCGAAAGTGAAATCGTCTTCAAAGGAGAAATCGTCCAGCGCATTTTCATCCGCTTCATGAGGCGAAACATCAGCAGGACGCGGCTCGGTTGAAAGCACCCCGGCTGCGGCAGCACCAGCGGTAAAATTGCTGCGCGGGTAATGCGGATAGGCCTGCGTTTGCGAATGCGAAACGTGATCTTCGCTATATGCAGCCTCGACAGGTTGCAGCGCTTCAACCGGTTGCTGCACAGCATTGTGTTCAAAGGTTTGTTCGAACTGGAAATCATCCTCTGGAGCACCATGAAGCACCGGCGCTTCCGGCTGCTCAGGCAATGGATCATAAGCAGTTTGCAGCGGCGCTGCATTCAGCTCATCACCAAACAGAAGCCCTTCCAGTTCGTCTTCAAGAGAAAGCGCAGATTGCGTTGCAGCGGGCTGATAAGGCGCCGCATCCGCCTCGACCTCCAGCGCGCCCCAATCAGCTTCAGGCCTCCAGTCAGAATCAGGCCCCCAGTCAGAATCAGGCAAGGCCTCATTGCGATCATCTTCAGTCTGCGAGGCAGGCGAAGCACCGTAGAAGGCGGGCTCCTGTTCAACAGGAGCTCGTTCACCCAGATAGCCCGAATCGTCCGGAGCGGGTGCCGCGGCCAGATTCTCGCCATAGGTGTCACGGGCCTGCGAATAATCACTGTAATCAAATTGCGGCACCGGCTCGGAGTCATCTGCCGCGATAAATTCGAACGATTGTTCTTGCTGTCCGAGCTCGCGCTCTTCCAGATGCAGGTCCAGCTCTTCTTCAAGAGCCTGCGCCAGATCATTTTCCTGAAGCCGTTCATCGATATAGCCGCTCTGCGCGGCCTGAGGATATTCGTCGGCGGCAACGGGTTGATTTTGCAGCGGCTGTTCGAAATCGGAAAAATCACCAAGAAGCTCGCGCTCAAGCTCAAGGCTGGAGTCAAAAGCAAGATCATCCTGCGTCAATCCAAAATCCGATTCCGGGCCAAAATCCTGTTCCGGGCCGAAGTCCTGTTCCGGGCGGTATTCGCTTCGTCCAGCATCCTTGTCAGCAGACACTCCGAAATCCATAATCCGCGAAAGCTCCATCAGCGGATCGTCTTCGTGCAGCGGACGTTCGC
The DNA here is from genome assembly GCF_003149535.1 of Falsochrobactrum shanghaiense. Classification (GTDB taxonomy): domain Bacteria; phylum Pseudomonadota; class Alphaproteobacteria; order Rhizobiales; family Rhizobiaceae; genus Brucella; species Brucella shanghaiense. The sequence continues at coordinate 430,509 of NZ_QGDB01000003.1, forward strand.
CGTAGTTACGGGGGGTAGCACTGCTATCCGTCATGGCGTATTCCTAACTCAACCCTGGACGCCGCAAGACGTCTCGATACATTGTGTTGTAGCGAGGCAATGTGGGCAAAAGTTGACGGCAGTTTCCTGCGCCAGAAGGAAGACCAACGACTTGCACTCTCGCCGATCTTCCATCTTTTGACTTGCGGTCCCGGCCCAACACCTTTGTTGAGCGAAAGAAACCCGACTGTCCTAGCGCATTTCCGTGGGAGCGTCCGCACCGATTATTGTCAAACCGGAAGTCAGCACATCGGAAACGACCTGCACCAGCCCTAGCCTTGCTAACGACAAGTTTGGATCGTTAACCTTAATAAAACGTAAGTCCGGGTTCTCCGTGCCCTTATTCCATTGAGAATGGAAGGAACTGGCAAGGTCGTAGAGGTAGAAAGCCAGCCGATGCGGCTCCTGATGCGTGGCCGCAGATTCGATGAGGCGCGGATATTCCGCCAGCTTGCGGACCAGCGCGATTTCGCTTTCATCCGTCAGCCTGTCGAAATGATCGGCCATGGAAATCCGGTCCAGATCGGCAAAGCCAAACTGATCGCCAGCCTGACGGAAAACCGAATGGCAGCGCGCCGAGGCATATTGCACATAAAAGACCGGATTGTCCTTGGATTGCTCCGTCACCTTGGCAAAATCGAAATCGAGCGGCGCATCGTTCTTGCGATAAAGCATCATGAAGCGGACCGGATCGCGCCCCACTTCATCCACGACATCGCGCAGGGTGATGAATTCGCCCGACCGCTTCGACATGCGCACCGGCTCGCCATTACGGAAAAGCTTCACAAGCTGGCAGAGCAAAACGGTCAGTTTCGCCTTGCCGTCCGAAACGGCGCGGGCAACAGCTTCCAGCCGCTTGACATAGCCGCCATGGTCAGCGCCCAGCACATAGATCATCTCGTTGAAACCGCGATCGAACTTATCCTTGAAATAAGCCACATCGGCGGCAAAATAGGTAAATTCACCATCGGACTTCATAAGCGGGCGGTCGATGTCATCACCCACTTCCGTCGAGCGGAACAGGGTCTGCTCCCGATCTTCCCACTCTTCTGGAATCTGCCCTTTGGGCGGCGGCAGTTTGCCTTTGTAGACGTGGCCTTTCAGCGTCAGATCATTAATGGCAGCACGAATTGCGCGCGCGCGATCGGCATGCAGCTTGCGCTCCGAATAGAACACGTCGTGATGCACATTGAGCGCATCGAGATCGGCGCGGATCATCTCCATCATGGCATCGATGGTGCGATTCTTGATGATGGCCATGGCCTCGTCATCGGGCATCTGCAGCAAGCCCCGGCCATATTCCTCCGCCAGTTTCCGCCCAACCGGAACAAGATAGTCACCCGGATAAAGCCCGGCGGGGATTTCCCCTATCTCGTCACCCAATGCCTCGCGGTAACGCAGCAGGACCGAGCGTCCCAGAACGTCGATCTGCGCGCCCGCATCATTGATGTAATATTCCTTGACGACATCATAGCCTGCGAATTTCAGCAGATTTGCCAGAACATCGCCGACGACGGCACCACGGCAATGGCCCACATGCATCGGGCCGGTTGGATTTGCGGAAACATATTCGACATTGACCTTCAGACCATCGCCGAGTTTCGAGCGGCCAAAATCCGTGCCCTCATTGAGCATGGAAGCCAGTTGCCGCTGCCAATAGCTGTCCTTGAGCCGCAGATTAATAAAGCCGGGGCCAGCCACATCGACCGATTCGACATCCGCATCCGATCTGAGCGCCTCTGCAATGGAAGCCGCCAGTTCACGCGGATTCTGCCCTACGGCTTTTGAGAGCACCATTGCTGCATTTGTGGCGATGTCACCATGCGAAGCGTCGCGTGGCGGCTCGACACTGACGCGGGAAAGATCAAGATCACCGCCATCTTTCGATTTCAGGTCAATATCTTGTAATGTTTTCTTAATACGCGCGTCGAAATCTGCGAAGATATTCATGGTTCGTCCTGTCAGGCGTCAGTCCGGCTCTGCCTCGATTTCCGGCGTCGGCTTGTGATAAAAATAGCGAATGTGAGTACAATTGCACTGCGAAACCCGCTCGTTGCGCTCCGATTAAGCTAAATCGGGTGTATGGTCAAACAATCGTCGGTGTTCGCGCATGGCATAATTATCGGTCATTCCGGCGAGATAATCCGCCACGCGGCGCGCACGGCCCGCATCATCCAATAGTTCACAGCCTGATTGCCATTCAGCCGGCATGTTCGGCGGGATATTGAAACAGACGTCGAAAAGGTCGCGCACGATCTTGTCCGCCGCATGTCTGCGGACCACAACGCTTTGATGAAAATAGAGGTTCTTGAACAAAAAGCGCTTCAAGGTCTTTTCTTCATCGCGCATTGGGGCAGAAAAGCCGACCAGCGCCTGGGATTGATCGCGCACCTGCTCGACGTTCTGCGGTTGCGCTGCCGCAATGCGGCGCTGCGCTTCTTCGATCACATCCTCGACCATGATCGTAATCTGTCGCCGGACAAGCTCATGGCCGATACGCACCGGATCAAGGCCGGGATAGCGCGTCCGCACTATATCGAGAAGCCGCCTTGTCAGGGGCACCTCGTCAAGTGCCTCCAGCGTCAGCAGGCCCGAACGCAGGCCGTCATCTATATCATGCGCATTATAGGCAATATCATCGGCGATGGCCGCGCATTGCGCCTCAAGACTGGCGAAACGCTCCAGCTCAAGATCATAGCGTTCATTGAAATCAAGCACGGGTTGCGGGACCGGCAAATGCGGATGGGCTGCATTCGGTCCCACCAGCGGGCCGTTATGCTTGACCAGCCCTTCCAGGGTTTCCCATGAAAGATTAAGGCCATCGAATTCGGCGTAACGATGTTCCAGCTTGGTCACCAGACGCAATGATTGTGCATTATGGTCAAAGCCGCCGTAAGGCTGCATGCGTTCGTTCAACGCCTCTTCGCCGGTGTGACCAAAAGGGGTGTGGCCGAAATCATGCACCAGCGCCACCGCTTCTGCGAGATCCTCGTCAAGCCGCAGCGCCCTTGCCAAAGCGCGCGCGATCTGCGCCACCTCTATCGTATGGGTGAGCCGGGTGCGGTAATGATCGCCTTCATGGGCGATAAAAACCTGTGTCTTGTGTTTCAGACGACGAAAAGCGTTGGAATGAATGATCCGGTCGCGATCCCGCTGAAATGGTGTGCGCGTCGCGCTTTCCGGTTCCATCACAAGACGGCCGCGGGTTTGCGCCGGGTTACAGGCATAAGCCGCCCGCTCGCGATAACCGAAACCTATTCCTTCCAGTGACATTGCGGCTCTTCCCTCACTGTAATATGATTACGCCAACCATAAGCGAAGATTGACTTTCGGGTATGGCGTTCTTAGCTATCAGCTAAACATGAAAGCAAGATGCGTTCTTCGGAAGTTTGAATAAAACACTTCGATCTTTGCGACTACAAGCGGACAAGACAGATGACAGCTATTACCGTTTCCGAATCCGCAGCCAGACGGATTGCCAGGATCATAAATTCAGAACCGGATAAAACAGCACTTCGCGTTTCTGTCGAGGGCGGCGGCTGCTCTGGCTTCTCCTACAAATATGATCTCGTCGATGAACAAATGGACGATGATTTTGTCATAGAGAAGCTGGGCGCCAAAGTGGTTATCGATTCAATTTCCGTTCCCTATCTGGACGGTTCCGAAATCGACTTTGTGGATGACCTGATGGGGCAGTCATTCCAGATCCGCAACCCGAATGCGACTGCATCATGCGGTTGCGGCACGAGCTTCGCCATTTAAAGCGTGTCGCGATCTTTCAGATTCGCTCCTTACGCTTTAAGTTTTTGTTTTAACGCATGTCGTTATCCCGAAACCAGTTCCCACTTTCGGGCGACATGCTTTAAAATCCTTAAACAAATGAGAACCCGGCTGCAAATTGCAGCCGGGTTTTTTCATCATTGCTTGACCGAAGAAACCGTTGCGTCGATATGATCGACAAGCGCATCAGGTAGACCGAGGCGACCGGCCAGCATGTCGAGATAGCCCCGCTCCGCGCGGGTGTCCGGATCAATCGTCAAGCGTGACGCCGTATAAAGTTCAACCTTTTGTTCTTCAGTCCTTGCCGCGGCAATCAGGCTATCGAGGTCGACCGGATCCGCGAGTTCCTTCTGGATAAAGGCTTCAGCTTCATTATCGAGGCCGGAAATCTGCACCTTTTCCATGATGCGCGCACGCTCAGCCTCATCAATATGACCATCAGCCTTTGCGGCGGCGATCATCGCCTGAACGAGCGTCAGCGCAAAGCTGTTGCTCATGGCCGGAGAGTGGGCCGTGGACTGCGGATGGAAGGGAGAATCGGCGGGCGGCGGCGGAAGCAATTCGACCTCGTTGACCTGCGGCTGCGGGGTTTCCTGCGGCGACTGGCCTGACTTGTAGTTCTTGTAGGCAAGATAGCCAAGCCCGGCGATAGCGGCCACTCCGCCCACCGTCGCTACGTTGCCAGCCAGCTTGCGCCCCGTTTTGGTGCCCAGAACGGCGGCAGCAATCGCGCCAGCCGCAAGGGGATTACGCCTGGCCAGATCGGTGGCCTGCCCCGCTTTGTCGCGGACGCTGCCCGACATACCCGGTATTTGTGATCCCAGAAACTGGTCAAGAAGCTTTTTGGCGTCGAACATGCAAATCTCCTGATGATAAGGTAGCAGGGAGATAGGTAGGCAAAAGCGGCAATACAAACATAAAGCCCGTCAAAATGATGAAATATTGCAGCCTGCGTATTTGCCTGAAAGCGGGTATTTTCTGTGGTGGAGCCTGAGGGACGCTTGCCCTCACCCGATTGAGCGCCTAATCATTTCATCATGAAAATCGCGACATGGAATATTAACGGCGTCAAAGCGCGCATCGACAATCTCCAGCATTGGCTCAAGGAGTCATCGCCCGATATTGCCTGCTTGCAGGAAATCAAATCGGTGGACGAACTGTTTCCGCGACTGGAGATTGAAGCGCTCGGTTACCATGTCGAGACACATGGTCAGAAAGGCTTCAACGGGGTTGCAATCCTGTCGAAGAAATCACCTGACGAAGTCAATCGCGGCCTGCCCGGCGACGATAGCGACGAACAGGCCCGCTTTATCGAAGCGGTGTTTTCGACCACGCAAGGCGTTATACGCGTTGTGTCGCTCTATCTGCCGAACGGCAATCCCATCGACACCGGAAAATTCCCGTACAAGCTTTCCTGGATGCAGCGGCTGGAAAGCTGGGCGGCAAAAAGGCTGGAACTGGAAGAGCCGCTTGTTCTTGCAGGTGACTATAACGTCATCCCCGAGCCCTATGACGCGCAGAATCCGCAACAGTGGGTAAACGACGCCTTGTTTCAACCGCAATCGCGGCAGGCGTTTCGCAGGCTCGAAAATCTGGGCTTCACCGATGCGCTGCGTGCGGCAACCGACGAACATGGCATTTACTCGTTCTGGGATTATCAGGCCGGTGCATGGCAGAAGAATAATGGCATCCGCATCGATCACCTGATGCTCTCACCGGAAGCCGCCAATCGCTTCATATCGGCAGATGTCGAAAAACATGTCCGGGCATGGGAAAAGCCGTCGGACCACGTCCCGGTGACGGCAAGATTTGCTTTCTGAGCGCTACGCGTTTTTGCTGGAAATGACGTTTTTGCTTGGCGCATTGTCCAACGCATCGGAGCAGGAAAAGAAATCAGTCCAGTGAACTGATTTCCCTGCGGAGGTGCTACGCAGTTTTGCTGGAAATGCTCATTTTTGCCTGGCGCATTGTCCAACGCAAAACCGCTATGCAGTTTTGCTGGAAATGCTTAGTACTCGCCTTTCGCATTATAATCGCTGGCGAGAGCCACGGCATTGCGGCGATCGGCTTCAGGTGCGATAGAAAATGCCTGCTCCTGCATGTCGCGTATCCAGACACAATCGTCCGTCGAGCAACGCTCGAATGCTGCCGTCAGCATGGCCAGTCCGCGCACGGTCTTGCCTGCCTGAAACAGCATATTGCCTAGCATGGCCTGCGCACTCGCATTGCCTTTTTTGGCTGCAAGCTGGAACCAGCGCGCGGCCTGAACGGAACTGCGCTCCCCGCCCTCGCCGTCCAGAAGCATCTTGCCAAGCTGGTATTGCGCTGCTGCATCACCAAAATTCGATGCGGCCTGCAAATAAAGATTGCGGGCAAAGCCCGGATCGGCCTTGACGGGCGTGCCGGGAATACCTTCCTGCACGTAACCTGCCAGGGCCACGAGCGCATCCGCAACATAGGCTTCGTTTTCGGAGCCCGGTTCAGCACCATCGCGGACGATCTTCTCGAAGATCTGGAAGGCCTCATAGTCGTTTTCCACAACGCCATCGCCTTCGGCATACATACGCGCCAGCTTCCACTTGGCGCCCTGATGGCCGCGATCGGCTGCATAACGCAGAGCCTTGATTGCCTCATCCTTATGACCGTTTTTATAAGCGGAAAATCCAAATTTGAACAATTCAAACGGGCTTCGGGATTTCTCGGTATCATCGTTCAGATCGAACGCGAAGGCGCTGTTGCAGGCAACCGCAATGCCCAGTGTCAGGGCAATCAGAGGGTATGAAAAACTGCGAATACGCATCACAACGCCGGTCTTTCACATTGGGTGAATGAAATAGGTTTGAAAAGCAATATAGATTGCCTTTTGGACAACACTGCGTCGCGATTTTGGCCGAAAAAAGCATGGCTATTCCGGGCGTTATAAACAGGAGACGAAGCAGCACCTGCACAACTCGAAAACGGTTCGTTGCTCAACAATGCGCCTTCCTTCATCTTCTTCGCCCTGCCCCGAGCCGGAAAATTCAATCCCGCTCAGCGGCCTTTAACTTCTCTATCGGGTGACGCGGCTTTGTGGCGGGAAATGGGCAAAAGCCGTCTGATGCCCTTATAGCCTGAAGCAATGGTAAAGACTGTTGCCGATTCAGCACAAAACCCCGGTATCCACTCCCTCAACTTTTGGAGGCGCGCAGGGCTTCGCAAGTTTTTGGCGTCCGAAAAATGGATTATGGTATAAGCTGTGTCACGGGGGAAGAATGAAGGGTAAACGACGGGCCTACCAGCGCTTTTATCGCAGGCGGAGCGGAAGAAAAACCAGAGGGATTTACAGCATCCTTCTGACATTGCTTCTTTTTTCGGGCCTTATCGCCATCATCACATCCCTGCCTGACAATCGCGGGTCCCTCGAAACATTGTCCGGCATCCCCTATGTCATCGATGGCGATACGGTGGTTCTTAATCATATTCACATCCGGCTTCTCGGCATTGACGCGCCAGAAATGGAGCAGCTTTGCCAAAAGGCCGACCGGGAATATGCTTGCGGCAAGGAAGCTCGCAATATGCTTCGCAACCGAATCGGAAAGGCCCCGATTCAGTGCGGAAAAGCAGGGATAGACAAATATGGCCGGACGCTTGCCACCTGTTATCTTGGCGAAGCCGATCTCAATCAATGGATGGTCGAACAGGGCTGGGCTGTTGCTTATGGCAGCTATCGCAGCGACGAAGCGCACGCACGCCGCGAGCAGCGTGGGCTTTGGGCCGGGCAATTCGAAGCTCCCTCCCAATGGCGCAAAGAGCATCACAAAGCTGATGCCGACGCCGAAACCGGCCATGAACTGTCACGCCCCGGTGTAATGGGCGAATTGATCCACTATATCAGAAAGCGCATCATTGCTTTTTTCTATTCCTGACCGCCGGGAGCCTGTGACTTACCTTATGGAAAATTTGGCCTTATGGAAAATTTGGACGAGCTGAGGCGTTCGGTGCTGGCTTGCCGCATTTGCCGCGACGCGCCACTGTTCCCGCCGCCCTTGCCGCATGAACCCAATCCGGTCTGCATCGTTTCCAGCACCGCGCGCATTGCGATCTGCGGACAAGCGCCCGGTATAAGGGTGCATAACACATCGCTGCCATTCAACGACCCTTCCGGCGACCGGCTGCGGCAATGGCTGGGCACCAGCCGCGAGGAGTTTTATGACCCGGCACAGTTTGCAATCGTGCCGATGGGCTTCTGCTTTCCTGGCTATGACAAGCTTGGCGGCGACCTGCCCCCACGTCGCGAATGCCGGCAGATATGGCATGACCGGCTGTTCGCCGCCATGCCACAACTCGAATTCATTCTCGTTGTTGGTCAATATGCGCTTGCCTATCACCTGCCGGAATGGCGCAAAACGAGCCTGACGCAGACCGTGCAGAACTGGCGACATTTCATCGCGACTCCGAACCCGGCCGGGCGGATCATTCTTCCGCTTCCCCATCCGTCATGGCGAAACAGCGGCTGGCTGAAACGAAATCCCTGGTTCAATATGGAACTTGTGCCGGTACTTCAGCAAAAAGTCCGCAGCCTGCTCAATTATGAAAAATAATTTTCATCCTACGCCCTTTCAATAGAAAAAATACCCTGTAAATTCGCACCGAAGCAACTCATAAGGTATGATGTTTCAATACCCCTCTCAACGGGGGAATGAGTTTCTAGAGCATGCCGCCCGAAATTGGGAACCGGTTTCGGGATAACGACATGCGTAAAACAACAATTTAAAGCGCAAGGAGCGAATCTGAAAGATCGCGACGCGCTTTAAAACGGGGACCAATCCATGGACAGGCTCGACCGGAAAATACTGCGTCTATTGCAGGAAGATGCGACATTGGCGGTGGCGGATGTCGCCAAGAAGGTCGGGCTTTCCACAACCCCCTGCTGGCGCCGTATCCAGAAACTGGAAGAGGACGGCGTCATCAAGCGCCGGGTCGCCATCCTTGATCCGGTGCGTGTGAATACGCGCGTTACCGTATTCGTCGCAGTGCGCACCAGTTCGCACAGCGACGAATGGCTCAAGCGGTTTTCCGAAGTGGTTCAGGAATTTCCGGAAGTCATCGAGTTCTACCGCATGAGCGGCGATGTCGATTATCTTCTGCGCGTCGCCGTGCCGGACATCGCGGCCTATGATGCGTTCTACAAGCGCCTCATCAGCAAGATCGAGATTCGCGACGTCTCATCGTCCTTTGCCATGGAGCAGATCAAATACACCACTGAACTGCCGCTGGATTATATGGTGCTGGACAAAGATAACAATTAATCCTGCCGCAGAAGATAAAGCCCGGATTGATCCGGGCTTTTTATGTTCCGTTTTATCTGGCGTTCGCGATGCCCGCCTGCTCGAATGTAGCCATGCCGCCATGGCAAAGGGCTGCGGCCTTGACGATGCTCGCCGCCAATGCGGCGCCGGTGCCTTCACCCAGACGCATGCCGAGATCGAGAAGCGGTTTTTTACCCATTTTTTCAAGCAGCCGACGATGGCCGGGTTCAGCGGAGACGTGGCCGAAAAGGCAATGGTCGAGCGCCGAGGGATTGGCGGCATAAAGAACCGCGGCGGCGGAACTGGCGACGAAACCATCAACGATAACCGGGGTTTTTTCCATGCGGGCAGCCAGGATCGCTCCCGCCATGGCCGCGATCTCGCGCCCGCCCAGCCTGCGCAGAACCTCCAGTGGATCTTTCAGATGAGCCTGATGCAAGGCCACCGCACCGCGCACCGCTGCAAGCTTGCGCTCCAGATAATCACCCGTCGAACCTGCTCCCGGCCCTACCCAGTCTTCCGCCGTGCCGCCAAAAAGCGCCAGGGCAATCGCCGCTGCGATGGTTGTATTGCCGATTCCCATTTCGCCAATGCACAAAAGATCGGTGCCACCGGCAATGCCTTCCATGCCGAAGGCCATGGTTGCGGCGCAACTGCGCTCATCCATGGCTGCTTCCTTGGTAATATCCCCGGTGGGATGCTCCAGCGCGAGATCGAAAACCTTCAGCCCAAGATCATGGGCAATGCAAATCTGGTTGATCGCTGCACCACCGGCGGCAAAATTTTCGACCATCTGCCCCGTTACGCTTGAAGGAAAAGGCGTAATATCATTTGCCGTCACCCCATGATTACCGGCAAAAACTGCAACCAGCGGACGGTTGATCTGCGGTATGGGCTTTCCGCTCCACGCTGCCAGCCAAAGAGCTATTTCTTCAAGCTGGCCGAGCGAACCGGCAGGCTTGGTTAGCGTTGCTTCGCGTGCCCGTACTGCGGCTTGCGCATCGAGATCGGGGCCGGGAAGATTGCGGATAAGTTCACGGAAGTCATCAAAAGGAAGGCCACTGGCACTCATATTATCTGGTCCAATCATCAGGGAGATGCAAAACTGTCGTGCTCGTCCTATAAGGACTGGCGTGAATTTTCAAATCACCTCTTTGCGCCAAGTCATACCACGCGCAAATAACGCTACAGGTCGCACTATAACAACATAACAAGGCGGAGCAGACCATTGCATCGATCTGGCATCATAGGAGACACGGTCCAGTCTCTGGGCTTTCTGAGTCGCCTGCCAATTCCCCGTAACTGGTTAGATGGCGAAAGCAGTGCGCTGAAGGCCAGCCTGCGCGCCTTTCCGCTTGCCGGAGCCATTCTGGGATTGCTGGCGGGCCTTGCCCTTCTGATCGCCGACTTTCTGCATCTGCCCGTTCTTGCGTGCAGTTTCATCGCCGTCGGGGTTTTGATCGCTATGACCGGCGCGCTACACGAAGATGGCCTCGGTGATACGGCAGACGGCTTCTTTGGCGCTGCGACCGCCGGACAGCGGCTTGAAATCATGAAGGATTCGCGCATTGGCACCTTTGCCGCATTAGCACTTGTCATCGTCACCGCCCTGAAAGCGACATTGCTTGCCACGATCATGCAGCGTACAGGCGCAGGCTATGCCGTCATGGCGCTGGTCGGGGTGGAAGCGGCAAGCCGCACCGCGATGCTCGTGCTTTGGTATGCCCTGCCTTCCGCGCGCCCCGGCGGGCTGGCTGACAATCTCGGTGCGCCACAATGGGAAACTCTGGTTTGCGCGCTCGCGATCGGGTTTGGTATTCTGGCGATCACAATCGTTCCGGCGGGTGGATGGACGGCCCTTCTCAAAGCACTGATTTTTACTGCGGCCCTGCTTTATGGTTTTGCAAAACTATGCATGGCCAAGATCGGCGGGCAAACCGGCGATACGCTTGGTGCAACGCAGCAGCTTTGCGCCCTTGCCGTGCTTATCGGGCTTGTCTCGGCACTATGACGCAACCACATTAACGCCATGGACAAAGCAGCCATAGAATCGCCCTGCATATTGGTGTGCACCATCGATCAACGCACCGGCCTTTGTCTGGGCTGTGTCCGAACGCTGGATGAAATAGCACGCTGGTCGGGCATGGGCGATCATGAGCGGCAGGCGGTGCTGGCATTGTTGCCTGAGCGCCGGCAGCAGATGGAAGAGAAAGAAGGCTGATGGGGCGTTTCTTCTGGATAGTGATTGCCGCAATCGCCATCGTTATTTTGCTGCTGATGAGCAATAATGACAGCGGCACAACATTCGGTCTGGCCAATGACGCTTTCGGTCAGGCAGCCTATCTTGGCATATGGGGCGTGGTTCTCGCCGCCGCCCTGCTTGGATCGGGCATAAAGCTGGGCGATTTCACCCGCAATATGGCGGTATGGGCTGTCATCATACTGGGTCTCGTCGCCGCCTATCAGTATCGCTACGAACTTCAGGATGTGGGAAGCCGCATAACCGCGGGCCTCATTCCAGGTAGCCCGATTTCAGGCCGCGCCGTTGATGGGTCTCTCACCGTCACCCTCGCCAAATCCGCCAACGGGCATTTCGAGGTGAATGGGCGCGTCAATGGCGCACGGATTCATTTTCTGGTCGATACGGGCGCATCCTCCATAGTGCTTTCACAGCAAGATGCAGAACGCGCGGGGATCGATACCGCCTCGCTTTCCTATTCGGTGCCGGTTATGACCGCCAATGGCAGAACCACCGCAGCCAATATCCAAATATCCTCCCTGCAAATCGGCGATATCGAGCGCAATAATATTCGCGCCATGGTCACCAGAGAGGGCTTGATGACCGGTAGCCTGCTCGGCATGAATTTCCTGCAAACCCTCGGCGGATTCAGCGTGCGTGGCGATCAGCTTATCATGGTCGATTAAGCAGCCTCTTCGCCAGCCTTCGCCACAGCGGCATAAGCCTCGCGCAGCACAGCGCTTGTTGCGCCGGGCTTCGTCGCATCGGTGGACAAAATCTGCCGCCAGCGTCTTGCGCCCGGCTGGCCGGTAAACAGTCCCACCATATGGCGGCTGACATGCGAAAGCCTGCCGCCCGCCGCGATATGCCGATCAATATATTCACACATGGTTTCGACGATTTGCACCATATCGACCAGCGCTTCCGGCTCACCATAGATAAGATGATCCACGCCCGCGAGCAGCGCCGGATCATGATAGGCGGCACGGCCAAGCATAACGCCGTCGACGCGGGCAAGATGGGTAGCCGCCTCATCGAGATTTGCAATGCCGCCATTGACGCCGATAAAAGTCGCGCCAAGTCGCGATTTCAACCGATAGACGCGATCATAGTCGAGCGGCGGAATATCGCGGTTTTCTTTTGGTGAAAGCCCCTTCAGCCAGGCTTTACGCGCATGAACCCACAGTGCGTCCGCCCCGGCATTGAGGACGTGGTCGGCCAGAGCATCCAGAGCGATTTCCGGATCCTGATCATCAACGCCGATACGGCATTTGACCGTGACCGGAACCGCGACGGCTTCTTTCATGGCAGCAATGCAGCGGGCCACGACGTCAGGTGTCTGCATGAGACAGGCGCCGAATGTACCCGATTGCACACGGTCGGAGGGGCAGCCGACATTGAGATTGATTTCATCATAGCCAAACTCGATGCCAATGCGCGCCGCTTGCGCAAGCTTGACCGGATCAGAACCGCCAAGCTGCAAGGCAACGGGATGTTCCGTCGCATCAAAACCCAGCAATCGTTCGCGCGGACCATGAATGATCGCATCGGCAACAACCATCTCGGTATAGAGCAGCGCGCGTCTGGAAAACAGCCGGTGCAGGAATCTGCAATGACGATCTGACCAGTCGATCATCGGGGCTACCGAAAAAAGATGGCCGGGATAATTGTGTTTTTTATAATTTATTTCAGTCATTTAGACAAGAATCCTGACAATGCGATTCATGTCGCCGCTTGCGACCATGCCGTCAAGCTGCGCAAAAAGCCATAAAGCCGGGCAATGTTCAAGCTCAAGCCCCTAATTCTCATTCGGCTATTTGGCATCGGGTGGGCATCTGGCCTATAGAATATCATATGTGCTGTGCCTGCGCTTTGCGCCATAGGATGACCGTCAAGATCAGGCCCTGTTATCTTCGTTGATTCTTCGCCATCGGATTATAAGGATTTCCCCTGTGAGCTCTCTCTCCCCTTTCGGCAAACCGTTCGACGCTTTCCTGTTCGACATGGACGGAACAATCCTGAGTTCGATTGCAGCCACGGAGCGCGTATGGGGGGCATGGGCCATTCGGCACGGGATCGATCCGGTAACTTTCGTGCCGACCGTCCACGGCGTGCGCGCGGTCGAAACCGTCCGGCGGCTCGGACTGCCGCATCTTGACCCGGAGCACGAGGCGAAAATATTGCTGGAAGCGGAAATCGCCGATGTCGATGGCGTTGTGCCGATTGAGGGCGCGCCGGAATTTCTTGCTTCTCTGCCTGAGGAACGCTGGGCCGTCGTCACGTCCGCCCCGTTGCCACTGGCGCGCCGCCGCCTTGAAGCGGCCGGGCTAAGCGTACCGCGCAATATCGTCACCGCTGAAGACGTGGAACGGGGCAAGCCCAGCCCGGAATGTTTTCAGCTCGGTGCAAAAAGGCTTGGTTTCGATCCCCGTAACTGTCTTGTTTTCGAAGATGCAGCGGCAGGAATCGTTGCCGGGGAAACCGCAGGAGCGAGTGTCGTCGTGGTTACGGCAACACATCCCCACGCGCCAAAGACCTCGCATCTGTGTATAGACAGCTATCGCGAACTGGAATTGCGCATGGAAACTTCGGGCGAGTTGATGCTTCAGCCGGCGCGTTAAAGCGTGTTGCGATCTTTCAGATTCGCTCCTCACGCTTTAAGCTATTGTTTTAACGCATGTCGTTATCCCGAAACCGGTTCCCACTTTCGGGCGACATGCTTTAGATTACGCGCTGCCCTTCCCGCCACACGGTGCGAATGATGGGTACATGATCGGCTATCTGCACCCGCACCAGATCAGCGCGTTTACCGGCAACGATCTCTCCGCGATCCTCGAAGCCAACGGCTTTTGCGGGATTGGCGGAAACAAAGCGGATTGCCTGCGGCAACGAGATTTCTTCCACGACATCGGCCAGAAAGAAAGCCGATTGCATCATGCTCGCGGGGATATAATCCGACGAGATAATGTCCAGATGCCCTGCTTCCGCCAGTTCCCGGGCCGATACATTGCCCGAATGCGAGCCGCCGCGCACGACATTGGGTGCTCCCATCAACACCGACAGGCCGCTTTCCCTGGAAGCTTTTGCCGCCAGACGCGTGGTTGGAAATTCGGCCACACGAATGCCCTGCTCGCTGGCCTCCGCGACATGCTCCGCCGTCGCATCGTCATGGCTCGCAAGAATGACGCCGCGCTCATGGCAGGCGGCAGCGATGGCCTTGCGGGTCGGAGCCGAATATTGCGCCGATTGCTGCATACGTTTTTCGCAATAGAGCCGGAACTCCTCCTCCGACACTTTAAGCTTGCGCATATAATAGAGTTTATAGGTTTCCAGATCGGTAAACTGGCGCTGTCCCGGCGCATGGTCCATCAACGAGACAAGCCGGACCAGCGGGTGATTGCCGAAACGTTCAAAGGCGCTCTCGCAATCAGGTGCAGAAACCTCGCAGCGTAAATGCAGAAAATGATCGGCGCGCAGGCGTCCGGCCTGTCGTCCCTCGGCGATGGCCGATGAAAGCTTGCACATATCATCAATGCCGGTTTGCGCTTCCTCGTCAAAGCCGATGCGCAAAGCATCGAAAACCGTGGTGATGCCGGAAGCGGCGATCTGGGCGTCATGAGCCTGCACGGCGGCGATCGGATTCCAGCGTACCTGCGGGCGCGGCGCATAATGGCCTTCGAGATGATCGGTATGCAGTTCGACCAGCCCCGGCGTGAGATAGTCGCCTTCCATATCTTCGCCATATGCGGAAGGGCCAGACGCTATATCGGCGATATTGCCGTCGACCAGCTTTACGGAACCCTCGACCACTTCGTCAGGCAGGACGATGCGGGCATTTTTAAGAATGGTTTCAGTCGTCATCCGTCAAATTCTCCCCACAGCCCGCGACGTCGGCCTCGTCATCGTCGTGCCGCCCGTCATGGGATGCAGCGAATGAATCTCGAACGGTGCCCCCGGTTCAGGCTCTACGAACAAGGCGAGATTTGCAATCTCAACCGTCTCATCGAGAACGGGCGCGAAAAAATCATGCAATATGCGCTCGACATGCGGCTGATCCTTTTCCTCGACAGGACCGGTGAGCGTCATATGAAAGCGGAACTCCTCGAACACATAGGGATAGCCCCAGCGCTCAAGATTGTGCCGCTGCTGTTCGCTGAGCCGCTCCGGGCGTCGACGGGCAATTTCCGCATCGCGCAATGGCGCGCGAAAGCGGTCGAAGGAAACCACGACATCATTGGCCAACTGGTTGAGAGGAACCACCGGCTCTTGTGGCACGAGCGCGAAAAACGGTCCGAGCGCACGAAGTTTCAGGCGTGGAATCACGACCGGCGCGGTCAGCGAGGCGAAATGCATGAGCGCGGAAAGAAGGTCACTCTCCTCGTAAGCCTCATTGAGCCGGAACGGGGCCTTGAGCGTGGCATGGAAACCGTAGCGGCGCGGCTCTTCCGTCAGCCGCACGATTTCTTCTGCCGCAAGTGCGCGAATCGCAGGGCGCTTGACGGCTTCGCCGCTGAACGCATCCCGGCCCAGCCAGTTAGCCGCCACTTTGTGCAACGCATCGCTGCAAGGCGGCGTGAAATAAATTGCATAACGCATGGTGATTCCTTTGTCTGGCGGGATCGTTACACGTCGAATGTGGCAAGTCGATAAAGGCCGCATGACAGTATGATTTTGCAAGAGACGATTTTACATTGGCGAATTTTCGTATAGGCGTACATGCGCCGACAACAGGAGCAGGAGATGAACGGATATGGGCGACGTTAAAGGCGGTTTTGCATCGATTGGAGAATGCATGATCGAACTTTCAGGCAATAGCGGCGATCAATGGCGCATGGGCTTTGCCGGCGACACATTGAATACCGCCTGGTATATGCGCGCCCTGACGGATCAATCCTATCCGGTGGAATATGTGAGCGCTTTTGGCGAAGATGATTTTTCGCAAAAACAGCGCGACTTTTTCCAGTCTCATGCAATCGGAACCGCCCATAGTCCCACGATCAAAGGCGTTCATCCCGGTCTTTACGCCATCACATTAAGCGGTGCGGAGCGCTCGTTTACCTATTGGCGCAGCGACGCTGCGGCTCGTCGGCTTGCCAGCGACCGGAATGCCTTGAAGAGCAGCCTTTCAGGGCGCGATATTATCTATTTTTCCGGAATTTCGGTGGCTGTGGTTTTCCCCGAGCACCGGGCCGGTTTCTTCGAAGTCCTGCGCGAATGTCGCGCTGAAGGTTCGCGAATCGCATTCGACCCGAATTTCCGCCATCAGCTCTGGCCGGATCGTAAAGTTGCGCAAGAAACGATCAGTGAAGCGATGAAGCTCGCCGATATTGCGCTGCCGACATTCCCAGATGAGCAAGCGCTGTTCGGCGACAAGGACGCGGAAGCCTGTGCGCAAAGAATCCAGGAACTGGGCGTGAAGGAAATCGTGGTCAAGGACGGCACCGAACCGGCTCTTGTTCTGGTGAATGGCGCGCGCGCGCTGGTGCCGTCCGTCAAGGCCGATGCGGTCGATACGACCGGTGCGGGCGACAGCTTCAATGGCGGCTATCTCGCCGCCCGCCTGAAGGGACTGTCACCCATGGAGGCCGCACAAAAAGGCCATGCAGTCGCGGCTCGCGTCGTCGAAATCCGGGGCGCGCTTGCGCCGATGGAGACTGCCCGCGCCGCGTTCGAGGCTGCTTCTACTGCCTCGAAAACGTAAAATGGCTCGTCTGGGCGTAAAAGTCGCCCGGACGCAGTATCGCCTGCGGGAAATAAGGATATTCGAGCGATCCCGGCCAGACCTGCGGCTCAAGGCACAGACCGGTATGGGTATTATGCCGCCCGTTCAAGTTCGCCTCGACTTCATAATTCCTGCCATCAAGCCGCATTTTGAAGAGCATTTCAAATTTTTGTAAATAGCTTTATGTTGCGCTTCGCAGGTGACGCACCTTATATGCCGTGTTCAAGTCCCGGGATCGTGAAGTTAATATGTCTTTCCCTCTTACGGGAAAAACGCTAGACACGCGCAGATACCCAGATGCATGCCGTTGAGGCATTACCTAGAATAAAGGAATCGAAACTTGTCCTCTACTTTTGACAAAGTCGCCGACATCATCGCCGAAACGAGCGAAATCGACCGTGATACAATCACGCCGGATAGCCACACAATCGATGATCTGGGCATTGACAGCCTCGACTTCCTCGACATCGTCTTTGCTATCGACAAGGCGTTCGGCATCAAGATTCCGCTGGAACAGTGGACGCAGGAAGTGAACGAAGGCAAGGCCCCGACGGAAGAATATTTCGTTCTGAAGAATCTCTGCGCCAAGATTGACGAACTGGTTGCCGCCAAGAAGGGCTGAACCAGCACGCAAGCTGACGGTATCGAGGGGTGAACATCCGTGTTCGCCCTGATTCCGTTTCTGGATCACTCATAGCATCCACGGACAGAACCGAACCATGCAAAGCAATAAAGTCGTCATCACCGGCATCGGCATCATCTCCTCGCTCGGCGAAGGGCTGGATGCGCACTGGAGCGCCTTTTCGAACAGCGGCTCCGTGCCGCGTCTCGAAAAGGAAGCCTTTGCGCCCTATACAATTCATCCGCTGGGTGAGGTCGACTGGAGTTTGCAGATCCCCAAGCGCGGCGACCAGCGCCAGATGGAAACCTGGCAGCGGCTCGGCACCTATGCTGCGGGTCTTGCGCTTGAGGATGCGGGCATCAAGGATGACGAAGCGCTGTGCGCGAGCATGGACATGATCGTGGGCGCAGGCGGCGGCGAGCGAGACATCACCGTCGATATGCAGATACTCGAAGAGGGCCGCACCAATAATGATCGCGGCGTGATGCTCAATGAGAAGCTTTCGACGGAGCTGCGCCCTACCCTGTTTCTTGCCCAGCTTTCCAACCTGCTGGCAGGCAATATTTCCATCGTTCACAAGGTCACAGGTTCGTCCCGCACATTCATGGGCGAAGAAGGCTCCGGCATTTCGGCAATTGAAACGGCGGCGGCGCGCATTCGCGCAGGCCAGAGCACGCATGCGCTTGTCGGCGGCTCCTATAATGCCGAACATTTCGACATGATCCTCGGTCATGAGCTGGGAGGATTGCTCAAGCATGATGGCTGGTCGCCGCTGTGGGCGCGCGAAGGCACGGCGGGCGGCGGCATGATTTCCGGCTCCGGCGGCGTGTTCCTCGTTCTTGAAAGTGCCGAACATGCACAAAAGCGCGGCGCGCGTGCCTACGCGGAAATAGCAGGCATTGAAAGCGCGCAAATTCGTCGCAGCGATGCCGACCTTGCAGACAAGGTGCGCGAACTCGTATTGGCGGTGAATGGCGGTGCAGAACCCGGCTATGTCGTCTCCGGTGCCTCCGGCGCACATGCGGCAACCGCGGCGGAGAAATCGGCCCTTGACCAGATTTCCGCGGCCTATCGCGGCATCGCAAGCCTGACGGGTCATTTCCGTGAAGCCCAGTTTCCGCTTGCATTGGCGCTTGCCGCCATATCCGTGTGGAAAGGTGAGGCTCTTGCACCCCTGGAAGCATCCGAAAAAACCGTGAGTGGCGCAATCAGCGAAGCCGTCGTCACGACTATCGGAGCCACACGCGCAGAAGGTGCCGCAAAGCTGGTGAGAGTATAAGATGACGAAATATACAGACCATCTGGGCCGTCCCATTGTTGCAATCACCGGTGCTGGTGTCGTTTCCGCACTCGGACAGGGCAAGGAAGACAATTGGGCTGCATTGACGAGCGGTCGCTCCGGCCTTCACGCGATTCCGCGCTTTCCAACCGAAGGTCTGAATACGCGCTTTGCAGGCACGGTCGATTTTCTGCCTGAAAGCGAAGTCGGTGCTTCGGCCCTGTCGGAAGCCCTTGCCCGGCTTGCTGGCGAGGAAGCCCTTGCGCAATCGGGCCTTTCCACCACCAGTTTCGGCGGCCCCCTTTTTCTGGCGGCTCCCCCGGTGGAACTCGACTGGAAAAGCCGCTTTGCGCTTGATGCCAGCATCAAGGACGAAGGCCCGGCCAGCTACCAGCTTCTTCTGGAAGCCTGCCGCCGTGCCCGTCAGGATGCGCTCTTCAACACGACACAGTTCGGCTATATCGCCGAGCGCCTGTCTGAAATTTTCGGCACACGCGGCCTGCCCGTCACGCTTTCGACCGCCTGCGCTTCTGGCGCAACCGCCATCCAGCTTGGCGTTGAGGCTATCCGCCGGGGCGAGAGCGACCGCGTACTTTCAATTGGCACCGATGGTTCAGTTTCGGCGGAAGCGCTGATCCGCTTTTCGCTGCTTTCGGCGCTCTCCACCCAAAACGAAAAGCCGGAAAAAGCATCCAAGCCATTTTCCAAGGATCGCGACGGTTTCGCCATGGCGGAAGGTTCCGGCGCTCTGGTTATGGAATCGCTTGAAAGTGCCGTGGCGCGCGGCGCAAAAGTGCTGGGCATTCTCGCTGGTTGCGGCGAGAAGGCCGATGACTTCCACCGTACCCGCTCGAAGCCCGACGCCTCACCTGCCATCGGCACGGTGCGCGCAGCCCTCGCCGATGCTGGCCTGTCCGAAAACCAGATTTCCTACATCAATGCGCATGGCACTTCGACCCCGGAAAACGACAAGATGGAATATCTGGCGCTTTCGTCTGTGTTCGGCGAGGCCCTCACTTCTATCCCTGTATCGTCCAACAAGTCGATGATCGGTCACACGCTGACCGCCGCCGGTGCAATCGAGGCGGTGTTCTCGCTTCTGACGATCCAGACCGGCACCCTGCCCCCGACCATCAATTACGATAATCCGGACCCGGCAATACCGCTCGATGTCGTGCCGAATGTGAAGCGGGAAGCACAGGTGTCAGCCGTTCTTTCCAATTCCTTCGGTTTCGGCGGACAGAATACCAGCCTTGTCTTGACGGCGAATCCGAATTAATCGATCCGCCAAAGTTAAATTCCTGATGATCCCGGATGGTTTGGCCTATCCGGGATCATGCCATGAAAGGAACCGCCATGCGCGCCTTGCAGCTTCTCGACGATCGTCGCCTCGAAATGACCGATATTGCACTGCCGCCGCCGCCCAGCTACGGCGAGGTGACGGTGAAAGTCAAAGCTGTCGCGCTCAATCATATCGATGTGTGGGGCTGGCGCGGCATGGCATTTGCCAAGCGTAAAATGCCGCTGGTGATCGGAGCCGAAGCTTCCGGCGTGGTCGATGCAATCGGTCCCGGCGTATCCAATGTCCTGCCCGGCCAGCTTGTCGCAATCTATGGCGCGCGCACCTGCGGCCTTTGCCCTGCCTGCCGCGAAGGCCGTGACAATCTTTGCGAACATGTTGGCGGCGTGCATGGTTTCCATCTCGATGGCTTTGCTTGCGAAGCCGTGAACCTTCCAGCCCGTCTGCTCGTTCCGGCTCCTCCCGGCGTGGATGCAATCGGCGCGGCTGTTGCGCCGGTCACTTTCGGCACCGTCGAACATATGCTTTTTGACAATGCAAAGCTTCAGCCGGGTGAAACCGTGCTGGTTCAGGCTGGCGGTTCGGGTATCGGCTCGGCGGCAATCCAGCTTGCCAAGAAAATGGGCTGCACGGTCATCACCACCGTCGGCTCCGACGACAAGATCGAAAAAGCCAAGGCGCTGGGCGCGGACCACGTCATCAATTACCGCGAGGACCGTTTTGAAGGTGTGGTGCGCAAACTCACCAAGAAGAAGGGCGTGGATGTGGTATTCGAGCATGTGGGCGCGGATACCTGGGCTGGTTCGATGCTGTGCATGAAACGCGGCGGACGCCTTGTCACCTGTGGCTCCACCTCCGGCGTTTCGACCAATATGAACCTCATGCAGCTTTTCCAGCAGCAGCTCAAGATTTTGGGTTCCTTTGGCTGCCGCATGGAAAACATGGCTGATGCAATGCAGAAAATGGCGCAAGGGCTGGTTCACCCAGTGATCGATACCGTTGTCGGTTTCAACGACATCGACACGGCATTGAAGCGCATGGAAGGCCGCGACGTCTTCGGGAAGATCGTGCTTCAGATCGACTGACGCACCACGATGATGTTCAAGTTCAAGCTTCTTCTTTTCCGCTGGTCGCGCAAGCTCAAGCAGTTCAATTACTGGCTTTGGGCGCAGGCCGTTTTTCTGGCTCTGGGCCTGCTGCGACTGCTGCCCGCCAAAAGCGCCATCCGGTTTTCGGCATGGGTTGCGCGGCGTCTGGGGCCGCTCACCTCGCGTCACAAGGTTGCGACCGGCAATCTGCGCGCCGCCTATCCCGAAAAGAGCGAAGCGGAAATCGAGAATATCGCCATCGAAATGTGGGATTCGATGGCGCGGCTCTTTGCGGAATATATTTTCCTCGACGCCATATTCGATTTCGATCCCTATGCGGCAGAACCGGGGCTGATTGAAGTCGATGGCATTCCGATTTTCGAGCGCCTGCGCGATGAGAAGAAACCGCATATATTCTTCACCGCCCATACGGGCAATTTCGAGCTTCTGCCCATTTGCGCGGCCACTTTCGGGCTGAATGTCACCGCCCTCTTCCGTCCGCCGAATAATCCTTATGTTGCTGATAAAGTGCTCAAGGCGCGGCGCACCAATATGGGGCATCTGGTGCCATCGAAGGCCGGAGCGGCATGGTCGCTCGCGCGCATTCTAGATGAAGGCGGCAATGTCGGCATGCTGGTGGACCAGAAATTCCACCGCGGCGTGCCATCCACATTCTTCAACCGCCCCGTAAAAACCAATCCGCTGCTGGCCAAGCTGGCGCGGCAATATGATTGTGATGTATATCCCACGCGCTGCATTCGCCTGCCCGGCGGGCGTTATAGGCTCGAACTATATGAGCGCATGGAATTGCCACGCGACGACAAGGGCGAGATCGATATTGCCGCCACCGCGCAGCTTCTCAACGATACGGTTGAACAATGGGTGCGCGAATATCCCGGCCAGTGGATGTGGTTCCACAAACGCTGGGGATAGGATTTTTGCTGCTCATATGATACGGGCAAGCCACGCTGCCAAGGAGACTACTGCCATGCGTCCTATTGCCATTGCCCCATCCATTCTTTCAGCCGATTTCGCGCGCCTTGGCGAAGAAGTCGATGCCGTGCTTGAAGCGGGTGCAGACTGGATTCATATCGATGTCATGGATGGGCATTTCGTGCCCAATATCACCTTCGGGCCGCAGGTGGTGAAGGCTATCCGCCCGCGCACCAAAGCTTTCTTCGATACCCATCTGATGATCGCGCCTTGTGACCCCTATCTTGAAGCCTTTGCGGATGCGGGATGCGACCTCATCACGGTTCACGCCGAGGCAGGTCCGCATACACATCGTTCTTTGCAGAATATTCGCGCACTCGGTAAAAAGGCTGGGCTGTCGCTTAATCCCGCAACGCCTGTCGAAGTACTGACCAATGTGATCGAAGATGTTGATCTCATCCTCATCATGACGGTCAATCCCGGCTTTGGCGGACAGAAATTCATTGCGCCCATGCTCGAAAAAATTGCCCGCGTGCGCGAGATGATAGGCGAGCGTCCCATCGATATTGAAGTGGATGGCGGCATCACGCCGGAAACCGCAGGACCGGTTGTTGCAGCGGGCGCGAATATCCTCGTTGCAGGATCAGCCGTTTATAAAGGCGGGTCCGTGGAAGCCTACCGCGCCAATATCGAAGCCATTCGCAGCGCTGCCGAAGCGGCCCGCAATTGCTAAATCACATTTGTTCAATTTCATAGGATAAGCCAATGATCCCGCGCTATTCCCGGCCTGAAATGGTCGCCATCTGGTCTCCCGAAACGAAATTCCGCATCTGGTTCGAGATCGAAGCCTATGCTTGCGAAGCGCTTGCGCAGCTTGGCGTCATTCCGAAGGAAGCCGCAAAGACCATCTGGGAAAAAGGCAGCGCGGCGAAATTCGACGTTGCCCGCATCGATGAGATCGAAGCCGTCACCAAGCATGACGTCATCGCATTCCTGACGCATCTGGCCGAATTCATCGGTCCCGACAGCCGTTTTGTGCATCAGGGCATGACCTCTTCCGACGTGCTCGACACCACGCTCAACGTGCAACTCGTGCGCGCTGCCGATCTTCTTCTTGCAGATATGGATCGCGTGCTGGCGGCACTCAAGAAACGCGCTTTCGAGCATAAGGATACGGTTCGGATTGGCCGCAGCCACGGCATTCATGCCGAGCCGACGACGATGGGCCTGACTTTCGCACGTTTTTACGCTGAAATGGCGCGCAACCGTGCCCGCCTCGTTGCAGCGCGTGTGGAAATCGCCACCGGAGCGATTTCGGGCGCAGTAGGCACTTTTGCCAATATCGATCCGCAAGTCGAAGAATATGTCTGCGCCAAGCTTGGCCTTGAAGCCGAGCCGGTATCGACGCAGGTCATTCCGCGCGACCGTCACGCGATGTTCTTCGCCACGCTTGGCGTCATCGCCTCTTCGATAGAAAATGTCGCTATCGAAATCCGTCATATGCAGCGCACCGAAGTTCTGGAAGCGGAAGAATTCTTCTCGCCCGGCCAGAAGGGTTCATCGGCCATGCCGCATAAGCGCAATCCGGTGCTGACCGAAAACCTGACCGGCCTTGCCCGTCTGGTTCGTATGTCGGTTACGCCTGCAATGGAAAATGTGGCGCTCTGGCACGAACGCGATATTTCGCATTCGAGCGTCGAACGCGCCATCGGCCCCGACACCACTGTTACGCTCGATTTCGCGCTCAATCGTCTGGCGGGCGTGATCGAAAAGCTGGTGATCTACCCGGAAAACATGTTGAAAAACATGAACAAGTTCCGCGGTCTCGTTCACTCGCAGCGCGTCTTGCTGGCGTTGACGCAGGCTGGCGTATCACGCGAGGATTCCTATCGTCTCGTGCAGCGTAACGCCATGAAGGTCTGGGAACAGGGTGCGGATTTCCTCGAAGAATTGCTGGCTGACGCGGAGGTGCGTGCTGCCCTTTCCGAAGAGCAGATTCGCGAGAAATTCGATCTTGGCTATCACACCAAGCATGTCGATACGATTTTCAAGCGGGTTTTCGGAGAAGCATAAGGCTTCATAATATGATTCATGAAAAAGCCCCATGTTTTTGAAAAACATGGGGCTTTTGTTTATGCGGCTGTTTTGATCGTGTTGATCACATTGCCCCATGGGTCTTCAAAGACCTGGCTGTTGCCGCCGCGCGTATCTTCCAGTTCGATCCAGGAAAGACCTGTTCGGTCCGCGTCGCGCTTGCCTGCACCTGCACTTTGCCAGGCATTGGCAGCGATATGGTGGTGATAGCGGCCCGTGGACATAAACACAGCCTTGTCGCCATAGGTCGCAACCGTTTCAAGGCCCAGTTGCTCATGCCAGAAGGTTTCTGCTTCCGTGGCATTGCCAACACGCAGATGCACATGGCCAACTACCGTATTCTGCGGCGCACCATTCCATTCGCCGCCCTCACCCTTGATGACATCAAGCAGATTGTCGACATCGAGCGGATCGGTTCCCATCACCACGCGGTCACCGTTCCACTGCCAGTTTTCGTGCGGGCGGTCGGTATAGATCTCGATGCCGTTGCCTTCCGGATCCGTCAGATAGACAGCCTCGCTGACATTATGGTCGGAAGCGCCTGCGACCGGCAAATGCTTGTCGATGGCCTGGCGCGACCAGCGCGCCAGATCGCCGCGCGTGGGCAGCAGAAAAGCCGTGTGATAAAGTCCGGCGCTGCGCGGATCATCCGGCTTGGCAGATGAGGATTGCTCGATTTCCATCAGTTCGCGATCGCCAGCGCCCAGCACGATGGAAGCGCCACGGCGGCTCATCTCACGCAGGCCGACCACTTCGCGATAATATTCGGCAAGGGATTCCGCATCGCGAGCCTTGAGGCCGATGCGGGCCACGCGCACGGGAGTGGTCATGGCAAAGGGCAAAGGTGCCACCGTCGTATTCAGTATCTGCGTCATCTCAATCTCCTTCAACGGCGTATCCGCCTGAGCGGAAAGGACGTTGTTTGCAAGGACAGCACCGACCGAACCAAGCATCGTTCTTCTGCTGATCTTCATGGCCGGGCGTTCCTGTGCATTGTTAACCTTGCCCCATACATCACAATTTCGGGAGCGCTTCACAAGATCGGGATATGCGAACAAGCTGTTCAACATTCGTGTCATTTGAGCTTTGACATGCTTGAAGAATGCACAGGGCCTCTCTAAATGGGGGGCATGAAAGTCAAAGACGCAGATATTCTGATTATCCCCGGTTATACCAATTCTGGTCCCGACCATTGGCAGACGCGATGGGAAAGCAAACTCTCCACCGCCCGGCGCGTGCAGCAGGCCGAATGGTCGAAGCCCGTTAAGGAAGATTGGGTCGCACAGCTTGTAAAAGCTGCTACAGAAGCCACCAAGCCGATCGTTCTGGTCGCGCATTCCCTTGGTGTCGCAACAGCAATCCACGCAATTCCACACATACAGCACAAGGTGGCCGGGGCTTTTTTCGTGACCCCACCCGATGTTTCAAATGAAAAAATTCGTCCCAAACATCTGATGACCTTCGGTCCCTACCCGCGTGAGCGGCTGCCTTTTCCCGCCATCACCGTGGTGAGCCGCAATGATCCGTTTTCAAGCTTCGAAGCTGCGGAAGATGTCGTAAAGGATTGGGGTGCGCTGCTGATCGATGCAGGCGAATCCGGCCATATCAATGCGGAATCCGGTCATGGCCCATGGCCGGAAGGCTCCATGGTGTTTGCCCAGTTCATGGCGCAGCTTGAGCCAATAAAACGCCATTAATTCAATAAATTAAAGCGCCTTCTGATTAATTTGAATCAGAAGGCGCTTTCTATTTATGCGCGAATGTCGTCTACGATTGTCTGCGCCCCAAGGCGGATATAACCGCCATCGGTGCTGAGCGTCAGAAACTGGAAGCCCAGCGGAATATAGCGGCGTGCAAATTCAGCGGTCGGCGCATAGATACCGGCAAATTTGCCTGCGGCAGCAGCCTTGCGGGCAATCGCGGTGACCGGTTCGATGATTGCTTCCGAGCTTGGATTGGCTTCAAGACCGTTGCTCCATGCGATGGAGAAATCGGACGGCCCCACGAAAACACCATCAATGCCGCGTACATCGAGAATGGCATCCAGAGCATCGAAGGCTTCGCGGGTTTCGATCATCGCAAAGGCCAGCGTGTCACGATTGGCAGATGTCAGATAGTCGTTGGAACCGGGCGCGCCATAATCCGCACTGGCGCGGAACACGCCCCAGGAGCGCTCGCCAATGGGCGGATATTTCATCGAAGCCGCAAATTTGCGGGCGTCTTCGGCTGAATTGATCATCGGAGCGATGACGGCCTCCGCACCAAAATCCAGCGCGCGGCTCGCCATATCGAAGCGACCTACGGGAATACGAACGACCGGCGGCTTTCCCGCGCTCAGGACCATTGCGAGGCCATGCAGCACACTTTGCTCGTCATGGCCGCCATGCTGCATGTCGAGCAGAACCGCGTCGAAAGCGCTATGGGCGAGAACTTCTACGGTCAAAGGTTCAGGGAGAGACGACCAGGCAGAGAGAACGGTTTCTCCGCCACGCAGACGTGAAGAGAGGGACATCATATTTCCTTCATGTAAAATCCGGGCAGAAATGCTTTTGCCTTTCCGCCCGGAACAGGGTCAATCCTGCTTCACCTGACGCACTGCTTCCTCAAGAAAGGCAAACATCTTCTCGCGGATGGCTTCATCGGTCTGCGCGACGTTTGCCGCATCGAAATCGGCGCGAATCTTGCGGAAGACATCTTCGTCGCCTGCTTCCTCGAAGTCCGCAGCGACCACTTCACGCGCATAGGCTTCAGCGTCTGCGTCCTTCTTGCCCAACTGATCGGCTGCCCAAAGGCCAAGAAGCTTGTTGCGGCGCGCTTCAGCCTTGAAGCGCAGTTCCTCGTCGAGCGCGAATTTCTTTTCAAAAGCGTCGCGGCGATCATCCATGCCAGTGGTCATTCATAAAGCTCCCAAGACTTCAGGTTAGAAGAGATTACCAGTCACTCTCTTGCCTAAAGCTGGCAAGGGGCGCAAGATTATACAAGAGCCAAACGGGACTTTCTTGCGTATTCCAGTTCGGAAAGGCGGAAATCATGGGTACGCGTGCGAAGCAGGATTGTTAAAAGCACATAATTGCTATAGGTAGCCCGCTAGAATAACGGCTGATGCCGCTCACTATAGATCTGGAACTCCGAGAAAAGCCATGAACCGTCGCCGCCGTATTTACGAGGGCAAGGCCAAGATTCTTTATGAAGGCCCCGAGCCCGGCACGCTTGTCCAATTCTTCAAAGACGATGCAACCGCTTTCAACAAAAAGAAGCATGAAGTCGTTGACGGAAAGGGCGTGCTCAACAATCGCATTTCCGAGCACATCTTCACGCAGCTCAATCGTATAGGCATTCCCACTCACTTCATCCGCCGCCTCAACATGCGCGAGCAGCTGATCAAGGAAGTGGAGATCATTCCGCTGGAAATCGTGGTGCGCAACGTCGCAGCCGGTTCTCTGGCCAAGCGCCTCGGTCTGGAAGAAGGCACCGTTCTGCCACGTTCCATCATCGAGTTTTATTACAAGGCCGATGCGCTTGACGACCCGATGGTCACCGAAGAGCACATCACTGCTTTTGGCTGGGCCAGCCCGCCGGAAATCGACGATATCATGGCTCTCGCCATTCGCGTCAATGACTTCCTGACCGGACTTTTCCTCGGCATCGGCATCCAGCTTGTCGATTTCAAGATCGAATGCGGACGCCTGTGGGAAGGCGATATGATGCGTATCGTCATCGCCGACGAAATTTCGCCCGATTCAGCCCGTCTTTGGGATATTGCAACCAATGACAAGCTGGACAAGGACCGTTTCCGTCGCGACATGGGCGGTCTGGTCGAGGCCTATCAGGAAGTGGCGCGCCGTCTCGGCATCATGAATGAGAACGATACCGCCCGCCCGTCGGGTCCGGTTCTCGTGAAATAAAGCCTCAGCACAGCCCGGAGAGTTTCTTCCGGGCTGCTTTATCGGTCAAAGCAAGCAGCAGGAACTACAGAGTGATCAAGGCACGCGTCACCGTTACACTGAAAAACGGCGTTCTCGACCCGCAGGGCAAGGCTATTGTCGGCGCGCTCGGAAGCCTCGGTTTTAATGGAATCAACTCTGCGCGTCAGGGCAAGGTTTTCGATCTTGAACTCGAAGGCGCAGACAAGGCCAAGGCAGAGGCAGACCTCAAAGCCATGTGCGAGAAGCTGCTCGCCAATACAGTTATCGAAGACTACAGCATCGCGATCAGCTGAGTAATCCAAAAGGTAGAAGCCATGAAATCCGCAGTCATTCTCCTTCCCGGTCTCAATCGTGATCGTGACATGATCGCGGCGCTCACCAAGATCAGCGGTCAGGCTCCTGTCACCGTCTGGCAGACAGATACGAGCATTCCCGACGACATCGACCTCATTCTCATCCCCGGCGGGTTTTCCTATGGCGATTATCTGCGCTGCGGCGCCATCGCAGCGCGCATGCCGGTGATGCAGGCCATTCGCGAGAAGGCCGAAAAAGGCGTCATGGTCATGGGCGTCTGCAACGGTTTCCAGATTCTGGTGGAAGCTGGTCTCCTGCCCGGCGCACTGATGCGCAACAGCTCGCTGAAATTCGTCTGCCGCGAGGTCAAGCTCGAAGTCAGCAATGCCAATACGTCTTTCACGCGAGGCTACAAGCCGGGCCAGATCATCCGCTGCCCCGTGGCGCATCATGACGGCAATTATTTTGCGGATACCGAAACGCTCAAGCGTATCGAAGGCGAAGGCCAGGTCGTGTTCCGCTATGCGCAAGGCACCAATCCCAACGGATCGGTCAATGATATTGCCGGTATCGTCAATGCGCGCGGCAACGTGCTGGGAATGATGCCGCATCCGGAAAACCTGATCGAAAGCGCCCATGGCGGCGACGATGGCCGTGCCCTTTTCGCCGGTGCGCTGGGGATTGCCGCCTGATCGGAAGCAGGGGCTGGCGCAAAGTCTGATTTCGTGCCAGCTTGTTATTGCATGACTTCCTGCGGCAACCGAATCGGGGAACGACACCAATGCAATTATATTCACGGCCTCTTTCCCCCTATAGTGCATTCGTGCGCGGCGTCCTTTATCTCAAGGAACTGCCATTCAAGCCAATAGTCCTGCCCTATCCGTTTCCTGCTGATTTCAGCAATATAACGCCCTTAAAGCGCGTTCCGGTATTGATTACCGGCTCTGGCGAAACACTGTTTGAAGCGGCTGTCATTGCGGAATATCTGGAAGATCATTTTCCAGAAGTGCTGGTTTTGCCCGGCAGTCCGCGCGAGCGCGCGCTCATCCGCCTTCTGGCGCGCATCACCGAACTGGAAGTTCTCGGTCCGGCCATGAAGCTGTTCGTTCTTCTAAGCAAGCCGGAACAGGATATGCCGTCTATCGAGCGGCTGTTCGCCCGGCTGCATGGGGGCCTCAATGTGGTCGAGGCGCGCCTTTCCGAGCAAGATTATGCGATGAGCGATAAAGCCACGCTCGCCGATGCGTGGCTGGTTCCTGTCCGTTTTCTCATGGAACCGCTGAAAAAACTTTCCGGCAAGCCCGATCTGCTGGACGCCTATCCCAAATTCGATTCCTATGCCGCAAAAGCACGCCAACACCCTGCATTTGAACGCATATGGAATGAAATGGACGACGGACTGAAAGCATTCATGCCGCAGCTTGCCTGACGATCCTTCCAGCCGCTTCAACCGGAGCCTTACGTGATTAAAATGAAATATGCCTTTCTGGCAGCGCCTGTCCTTGGACTTGTCGCGGCCTGCACGCCGACTCCTGCGCCCGGCCCGATCGCACTTGATTCCAGCAAAGGCGCTTTATCGACGATGGAGCGCATCGCGCTTGGAGCCAATAGTTGCTGGTTCAAATCGAAAGACAAGGACTTTCGCGGCTATACGCTGGCACCGGAGCTCAATTCATTCAGCGGACGTCCCCGCATTCTGGTGCTTCCAGCGCGCAATCTGGCGGGCCGTCCTGTGCTGGTGGTGCAGGCAGAAGGCAACCCGGCGCGCGTAGAAGCCTTCGGCCCCATGATGCAGCAAAGTCAGGGTGCGCGCATCGCAAAGGATGTCAATCGCTGGACTGCGGGGCAAAAGGGCTGCTGAAGCGGATAAGGGATGCGCGAAAGGCATTTGAGCCGGAAAATCCGCATTTTCCTGTCGCGCTTCCGGTCGAGTTGGGCTAAAGAGACCCCTTGAAACCTTAGGTGTCCGCCTTCGACAGAAGGTTTTGGACGCCGCAGCCTGTGACGGGGTCTCTCATCCTCATGACTATTTCCAATCAGCGCGACATCACGCCGGACTTGATTGAAGCGCACGGTCTCAAGCCGGACGAATATCAACGTATTCTCGATCTTATCGGGCGTGAACCCAGCTTTACGGAACTGGGCATTTTCTCGGCCATGTGGAACGAACATTGTTCCTACAAATCCTCCAAGAAATGGCTGCGCACATTGCCGACCACCGGTGCGCGCGTCATTCAGGGCCCCGGCGAAAATGCAGGCGTCGTGGATATTGGTGACGGCGATTGCGTCGTCTTCAAGATGGAAAGCCACAATCACCCCTCCTATATCGAGCCTTATCAGGGCGCGGCAACGGGTGTCGGCGGCATTCTGCGCGACGTGTTCACCATGGGCGCGCGTCCGGTCGCGGCGATGAACGCATTGCGTTTTGGCGAGCCTGACCACCCCAAGACCCGGCATCTGGTTTCAGGTGTGGTTTCCGGCGTCGGCGGTTATGGCAATGCCTTCGGCGTTCCAACCGTTGGCGGCGAAGTCAATTTCGACAAGCGCTACAACGGCAATATTCTGGTCAATGCCTTTGCGGCCGGTCTTGCCAAGCATGACGGCATCTTCCTGTCGGAAGCCAAGGGCGTTGGTTTGCCGGTCGTCTATCTCGGCGCCAAGACAGGCCGGGACGGCGTTGGCGGCGCAACCATGGCTTCGGCGGAATTCGACGAATCGATTGAAGAAAAGCGCCCGACCGTTCAGGTCGGCGATCCCTTCACCGAAAAATGCCTTCTGGAAGCCTGCCTCGAACTGATGGCTTCCGGCGCGGTCATCGCCATTCAGGACATGGGCGCCGCCGGCCTCACCTGCTCGGCGGTTGAAATGGGCGCCAAGGGCGATCTGGGCATCGAGCTGACCCTCGACCATGTTCCCGTGCGCGAAGAGAATATGACGGCTTACGAAATGATGCTTTCGGAAAGCCAGGAACGCATGCTCATGGTGCTTGAGCCGACCATGGAAGCGCAGGCACAGGAAATCTTCCGCAAATGGGGCCTCGATTTTGCGATCGTCGGCAAGACCACGGATGATCTGCGCTTTCGCGTCATCCATCAGGGCGAGGAAGTCGCCAATCTCCCGATCAAGGAACTCGGCGACGAAGCTCCTGAATATGATCGTCCATGGATGGAACCGGGCAAGCATGGCCCCTTGCCAGCCGGCAATGTGCCGGAAGTCGAAGACTATTCCGCAGCCCTTCTCAAACTGATCGGTTCGCCGGATCTTTCATCGCGCCGCTGGGTTTACGAGCAGTATGACACGCTCATTCAGGGCAATTCCTTGCAACGGCCCGGTGGCGATGCCGGTGTCATCCGCGTCGAAGGTCATGAGACCAAGGCGCTGGCTTTTTCGTCCGACGTAACGCCGCGCTATTGTGAAGCCGATCCTTTGGAGGGCGGCAAGCAGGCTGTGGCCGAATGCTGGCGCAACCTCACCGCAACGGGCGCGGAACCGCTCGCTGCGACCGACAACCTCAATTTCGGCAATCCCGAAAAGCCGGAAATCATGGGGCAGCTCGTCAAGGCCATCGAAGGGATCGGCGAGGCTTGCCGCGCGCTGGATTTCCCTATCGTTTCAGGCAATGTGTCGCTCTATAATGAAACCAATGGCGAGGCCATCCTGCCGACCCCGACCATTGCCGGCGTGGGTCTTATTCCCGACTGGTCGCAGGCGGCAAGCATCGGCGGAATGCAGGATGGCGATGTGCTGGTTCTGCTTGGGGGCGACGGCACGCATCTTGGCCAGTCCATCTATTTGCGCGACCTGTTCGATCGCGCCGATGGTCCGGCTCCTGCCGTCGATCTGGCGCAGGAAAAGCGCAATGGCGAATTCGTGCGCTCCGCCATCCGCAACGGTCAGGTGACGGCCTGCCACGATCTGTCCGATGGCGGTCTTGCCATTGCAGTCGCGGAAATGGCCATCAAATCCGGCAAGGGCGCCACGCTCAATATTGGTGACGGTTTGCCGCATGCCCTGCTTTTTGGCGAGGATCAGGCCCGTTATGTCGTGAGCGCCACGCCTGAAATGGCCAAGCTCATCGCGCTGAATGCCGAAGGCGCAGGCATCCCGTTCCGGCTGCTCGGCGCGGTGGGCGGAGACCGGCTGACTTTTGGCGGCATCTGCGACGTGTCGGTGGCAGAACTAAACGAGGCTTACGAAGGCTGGTTCCCTGCTTTCATGCAGGGCGAACAGGCCGTCGACAATTAAGGCGGAGCAGCAAAGATCGTTAATTACAACCGCCCGAGCGGATACCCCGCGTCGGGCGGTTTGCCTGTCTGCGATATAAGCGTTAGACAGATCAATGTTGACGTATCATGTCGATACGTTACGATTCGTCGGACAATAGAAGACAGCCGGAAACGGCGGGAGATTTTGCATGGCTATGGACGCTCACGAGATCGAAAAGCTGATACGCGAAGGGATACCTGACGCAAAGGTGACGATCCGCGACCTTGCCGGAGACGGAGATCATTTTGCAGCCGAAGTGATCGCAGAAAGCTTCCGCGGCAAGTCTCGCGTGCAGCAGCACCAGATGGTTTATGACGCGCTCAAAGGCAATATGGGCGGAGTGCTTCACGCGCTGGCCCTGCAAACCAGCGTGCCGGAATGAACGAAATCACCGCCCCAAAAGGGCGGTGATTTTCCTCCTGCGGCAAGATGCTGCTGCAAATGAAAAGATTTTCAGGTGAATTTGACTTGCTTTCACTCCTGGAGGGTGATTACCACAATTCAACTCACTATATTGGAACAACATCTATCCCTACACGAGCCGGCACTTGAACCGGCATCCTGAAAGGAATTCAAATGACCGGAATCAACGATTTCATCGATAATGAAGTGAAGACCAACGACGTCGTACTTTTCATGAAGGGGACGCCGGGTTTTCCTCAATGCGGATTTTCGGGTCAGGTCGTCCAGATTCTCGACTATCTGGGAGTCGAATATAAGGGCGTCAACGTTCTGGCTTCCGATGAAATCCGTCAGGGCATCAAGGACTATTCCAACTGGCCGACCATCCCGCAGCTTTATGTGAAGGGTGAATTTATCGGCGGTTGCGATATTATCCGTGAAATGTTCCAATCCAGCGAATTGCAGGCTCTTTTTACCGATAAAGGCATTGCCACCAAAGCCGCATAAGATTAATTGCCTTAATACGGCTTTTGCCTCGTTTATCCAAAGGCGCCGGTCGACGGCGCCTTTTATATTTCATATTGCCTGATCCGTTTTTACCGAGGAATGCCAGACATGCCGCTCGACATTGGTTCGCCGGACCAGAAAGCCCCCACGCATGGGCGCACGGAATTTATCGCGCTCATTGCTGCAATCATGGCGATCAACGCGCTTGCAGTGGATATTATGCTGCCCGGCCTGCCACAAATCGGGGCCAGCCTTGGCGTTTTGTCGGAAAATCACGCGCAATTCGTCATTACAGCCTATCTGCTGGGATTTGGCGTATCGCAGCTCTTCTATGGGCCATTGAGCGATCGCTTCGGCAGAAGAATTCCACTGTTCGGCGGGCTGCTTATTTTCATCCTCGCAGCGCTTGGTGCGGCTGTCGCCACCAATTTTACAGTGCTTCTCGTGCTGCGCGTATTACAGGGGCTTGGTGCGGCCGCAACGCGGGTCATTGCGGTTTCCGTGGTCCGCGACCGGTTCGCGGGACGCCAGATGGCCGAGGTCATGTCGCTCGTCATGATGGTTTTCATGATCCTGCCGGTGCTGGCTCCTGCGGGCGGACAGGTCATCATGCTGTTTGGCGAATGGCATCTGATTTTTCTCTGTATGGCTTTTCTCGCGGCAGCGGTTGCCATCTGGGCCTATATCCGCCTGCCCGAGACATTGCCGGTAGAGCAGCGCCGTCCGCTAACCATTTCGAGCGTGATAGGCGGCTTTCGCATCGTCCTTACCAATCGTGTCGCCCTGTTCTATATGCTCGGCACGTCTTTCATCCTCGGCGCGCTGTTTGGCTACATCAACTCGGCGCAGCAGATTTTCGTCGACATCTATAAGCTTGGGCCCCTATTCCCTCTCGCATTCGCTGCCGTGGCAATGACATTGGCGCTGGCGTCCTTCCTCAACTCCCGCCTCGTGGGACGTTTCGGAATGCGGCGTATCTCGCAAACCATGCTGCTGGTCTTCACGGGCTTCAGCCTGCTGTGGATGGCACTTTCACTGCTGACGGAAGGGCATCTGCCGTTTGCACTGATGATGGCCATCTATATGGTCATCATGTTCTCCTTCAGCCTCGTGACGGCAAATTTCAACGCCTTGGCGATGGAGCCGCTTGGCAATGTGGCCGGAACCGCGTCCTCGGTTCTGGGTTTCGCACAGACCGTAATCGGCGCGTCGCTCGGCGCGATCATCGGGCAGGCTTTTGATGGAACAACCACGCCGGTTGCGATGGGCTATTGCGTGCTGGGCTTCGTCGCGCTCATCTGCGTGCTGGTTGCGGAAAAGGGCCGCTTTTTCCGCGCGCAAAACAAACCATTATAGGCTTTCAAGGCAAAGGCCCGCCAAAAGGCGGGCCGAAATTCTATTCCTGCCAGAGCGCTGCGTGAATGGCCTGCCAGCTTTCCTTGTCCGGTGCGACCAGCAATCCGCCACCAACATGCGACGGGAGATAGGCGCTGCCGTCCCATCGCGCGAGATAACCGCCCGCTTCCTGATGAATCAGCGCGCCCGGCAGATGATCCCACGGCATCAACTTGTTATAGACCGCGAAATGCGCGCCGCCGGTCGCGATAATGCGATATTCATGCGCAGCGCAGCGATAGCCTATCTGTGACAGGAATTTGGTATGATTGCGGGCCAATCGTGAGCGCAGCGGTTCGGCTGTATATTGCCACGAGATCGAACCGGTCATCTGTGAAATATCGGCAGCGGGAGCGACGCTCACCTTGCTCATATCGCCGTCACGATGGCGGATATAGCTGCCGCCACCCTTGGTCGCGACCAGCCAGTCTTTGCCTACGGGATCATAAATGATACCGGCAACAGTCTCACCGGCTGCAACCACGGACAGCATGACCCCAAACAGCGGAACGCCGGACGCAAAGTTGAAAGTACCGTCGACAGGGTCGATCGTGAAGGCAAGCTCCGCCTCGCCCAGCCCTTCGATAAGGGCAGGATTGTCGGAGCAGGCTTCTTCCCCGACGATCAGGGCACCGGGAAAACGCTCTTCAAGCTGTTTGGTGATGTATCGTTCCGCATTGACGTCCGCTTCTGTCACCAGATCAGCCGCCGAGGTCTTCTGGCGGATGTCACCATCCCCAAGCCTGCGGAAGCGCGGCATGATTTCCTGCTCGGCTGCATCGGCCAGAAGGCGGGCCAGCCAATCGGTCTGTTTTTCGTCAAAGCGCACGGTCATTCTCCATATTGCCGCCAGTCATCAGTCCGGCGAAGTCGAACAGCTTGCGGTCAAGCAGATGGCTTGGGCGCACATTGGTCATGGCACGGATCATCGTATCCTTGCGGCCCGGCATACGCTTCTCGATGTCGGCCAGCATGGCTTTCATCGCATTGCGCTGCAGCCCCTCCTGGCTCCCACACAGATCGCAGGGGATAATCGGGAACTGCATTGCGGCAGCAAATTTTTCGAGGTCCTCTTCCGCCGCATAGGAGAGCGGACGAAACAGCATCAGGTCGCCCTCATCATTGACCAGCTTCGGCGGCATGGCCGCGAGACGCCCACCATGGAAGAGGTTCATGAAGAAGGTTTCGAGAATATCCTCGCGGTGGTGGCCAAGCACGATGGCCGAGCACCCTTCCTCACGCGCAATGCGATAGAGATTTCCACGACGCAGGCGCGAGCAAAGCGAGCAATAGGTCTGGGTTTCCGGCAGCTTATCCGTCACGATCGAATATGTATCCTGATATTCGATACGATGCCGGATGCCGTAGTGATTGAGAAAATCCGGCAGGATATGTTTGGGAAAGTTCGGCTGCCCCTGATCCAGATTGCAGGCGAGAAGCTCGACAGGCAGGAGGCCGCGCCATTTCAGATCAAGCAGCAGCGCCAGAAGACCATAGGAATCCTTGCCCCCCGACAGGCAGATCAGCCAGCGCTCGCCCGGCTTCACCATGGCGAAATCATCGATGGCCTGCCGCGTCAGGCGCAGAAGGCGCTTGCGCAATTTGTTGAACTCGACTGATGTTGGAACATCGCGAAATAGCGGATGGCAACCGTCATCATCGTTGTTTTCCGCAATATCAGGATCGAAAGCGTTCATGATGCTTCCTGCGAATAAGTGCACACTGATGTCTACATACAGAAAAGCCGCCCATGGGGAAACCAAGGGCGGCCATTTCCTGTGTTAATTGAGCCAGCGGCCCGAAATTAACGCGAGTAGAATTCGACGACGAGGCTCGGCTCCATCTGGACGGCGTATGGCACATCCGAAAGGACCGGTACGCGCGCATAAGTTGCAACCATCTTGTTATGATCGACTTCGATGTAGTCAGGCACATCGCGTTCGGCCAGCTGTACGGCTTCCAGAACGATTGCAAGCTGCTTGGACTTTTCGCGGACTTCAACAACGTCACCGGCCTTGAGGCGGTAAGACTGGATGTTGACGCGGCGACCGTTCACATTCACGTGGCCGTGATTGATGAACTGGCGGGCAGCAAAGATCGTCGGAACGAACTTGGAACGGTATACAACCGCGTCCAGACGCGATTCGAGCAGGCCGATCAGGTTTTCACCCGTGTCGCCCTTGCGGCGGGCCGCTTCGTCATAGGTCTTGCGAAACTGCTTTTCGGAGATGTCGCCATAGAAGCCCTTGAGCTTCTGCTTTGCACGCAGCTGCACACCGAAGTCCGACAGCTTGCCCTTGCGGCGCTGGCCGTGCTGGCCGGGGCCATATTCACGACGGTTTACCGGGGACTTGGGACGGCCCCAGATGTTTTCGCCAAGACGGCGATCAATTTTGTACTTAGCGGATTCGCGCTTGCTCATCGCATTTCCTTTAAAAAGTTGGGCGCCTGACGGCGCGGACAGGAAACGCGCCCTCCTCTGCCCTTGATTTCAAGGACTGACAGGATGAAGCGCGCAAGTGCGATCCTCATCCACGGGACACGTCAAATGAAACGCCGGAGACAAGCTCCAGCGGTGGCGGCTTTTAGTCATGAAGGGCGCAGCTTGTCAAGGCTTGGGTGCCTTTTTCCGCTGTTTCCGGGCCTTGCTGCGCCTTTGCAACCAATTGCCATCAAGCGTGAAGGAACGGCAAGGCGGGTTTTCACATTAAACCAGGAGATCATTGTCAAAAGGGGCCGATATGATTGTTGCTTATGTTTCTATTCCGAGACGCGCTTTTGCCTTGTCGATCATGCTCGCGCTGCTGCCCTTATCCGATCTATATCCGATCAGCCCCTCCTTCGCAAAGGCCCGGGAACTGCCTGAAGCCGTTCCCATTCCCATCCCCGCCCCATCACGAAACAGAACGAAAGAGCCGCTTGAAGAGTTGCCCGCTAAAAAGCCCGTGCCGCAAAAGGACGAGCGCATCTATCAGGTCGCATGTCCCGCATTGCTCAACGGCGAGGTGGAGGGAAAACTCCTGCCGCCACTTGAGGACGGGGTGCAATGCGGGGCGCACTCCCCTCTTTCGCTACTCTCTATCGGCAAGAGCGAGCCGCTGAAGTTTTCGAATGCGGTCACGACGAATTGCGCCATGGCGGTCACGCTTGCCCAATGGAGCGAGAGTGTCAAACAGGCAGCAAAGGACGCCTATGGCGACACGCTGAAAATCACCGAGATCGGCACCGGCTCGGATTATCAATGCCGCAAAGTGAACGGCGCGACCACGGGGCGCGTGTCCGAACATGCATTCGCCAATGCGCTCGACATCATGTCATTCAAATTCTCGTATGGCTCCGGAACAGAGCTGGAAAGCGGCTGGAACGGAACGGAAAAGGAGAAAAAATTCTGGCGCGCGGTGCATAAGGCAAGCTGTGCGCTCTTCATGACCGTCATCGGCCCGGATGGCGACGCCGCCCATCGCACCAATATGCATCTGGATCAGGGCTGTCATGGAAAATCATGTCTTGCCCGAATCTGCCAGTAAGATATTCTGGTTCGTAAATAGATATAATGAATGTGTTTAATCTCTGGTCACGATTATCGATGCCGTCCGAAACGGCTGCTTTTCAGAAGGAACAGATTTATGAAATCGACCAAAATCATATTGTCGGCCATTTTTGCTTTGGGCTTTACCGTAGCAGCGCATGCAGATGCGATCCCAAAGCGCAGCAAGGATTTCAAAGCAAATTATCAGACGCTCACACAGGATCAGAAGGCCGCGCCACAGATCGCCGAGTGCGTTGCCAGCGCCTATGACTATGTCAAGAAGAGCAAGAAATATGATCGGCTTGGCTTCACGCAAAACGATATTGCCGCTGCTGCCACGAGCAACAAGACCATAAAATTCAGCACCCATGACCCGCGCAAGGTAACGTCGGTAATCGCAGTTTCAGGCGAAGCGCGACCTAAGACCAACAGCACCCATTGGGACAGTATAACGCTGCGCTGCGGCATTGCTGGCGGCAAACTCAAAGCCATCGAACTGGTGACAACCAAAACTGCGAGTTAAAACCCGCCGCGAACGCAGATAGCTGAGCATACAGGCATTGCCGGGCACCCTCTTCCAATCAGCCATCCTTCTTTTCCGGCAAGCCTTTATGGCTGGTTTGCGCGAGTTCTTCGAGTTCCTTTTCGGTCATCGATTCATACATTTCCTTCGACGCGCCGATCAGTTCGCTTTTCTTGATTTCACCGCGCTTGGCGGCAAGGGCGGCACCTGCCGCCTTTTGCTGGGCCTGTGATTTCGCTGGCATGGTTCATACTCCCTGTTATGGGAGCATAACGAATCGGCCAGCCTCAGGTTCCTGACAAATTAGACCAGCTCGACGTCCAGCACACCGGGAATGGCCTTGATGGCGCTGGCGATCTGCGGGCTGACACGATAGCGATGCGGGAGCTCTATCTCGATTTCCCGCTGACCGTCTTCCTTGATGACGATGAGGCTGACCTGACCGTCGCCGCGCGTATTGAAATGCGGCGCAATATATTTAACCGCTTCCGCCGAGCGCAGATAAAGGCGCAGCGCCTTTTGCATCCGGCAGGCTTCGTCCTCCAGCGACTGCACGGTCTGAATGCGCAGGCCGATCCCTTCCGGGCGGCTTTCCGCCGACACGGTAATAACAATCGACTTGCCGCTTTCCAGAAGATCACGATATTGCGCCAGCCCTTCTGAAAAAAGCACTGCCTCATACTGACCGCTTGCATCGGACAGCTGCACAATGCCCATTTTGTTACCAGTGCGGGTTTTCCGCTCCTGACGCGCGGTCACAGTGCCTGCCAGACGGCCAGCGCTGGCTCCTCGCTTTACGGCCGCGGAAAAATCGGCCCAGCTCTGCACGCGCATACGATCAAGCACAGCGCGATATTCGTCCAGTGGATGCGCGGAAAGATAAAAGCCGACCGCCTGAAATTCGCGATGGAGCTTTTCCGAAGGAAGCCAGGGAGCTGTCGGCGGCAAGATGAGCGTCTCTTTGGGCGCTCCTGAAAGACCAAAAATATCGGACTGGCCGCTGGCTGCATTTTCCTGCGTTCGCTGTGCAAATCCCATGATGCGGTCCATACCCGCACTCATGGCTGCACGGTCGCGATCAAAACAATCCATGGCACCAGCGTTGATGAGGCTTTCCAAAACCCTGCGGTTGACGATCCGGGGATCGATGCGCTCGCAGAAATCCTCCAGCCCTTCAAAGGGCTTCTGGGCACGCGCTTCGACAATATGATCGACAGCAGCATCGCCCACACCCTTGATGGCCGCGAGCGAATAGAAAATCTCCCTCTCACCCACTTCAAACGCCCTGAATGACGTCATGACGGAAGGCGCAACCACTTCGATACCAAGCCGGTTTGCTTCAAGACGAAAATCATTGAGCTTGTCGGTGTTCGACATATCGTAGGTCATCGATGCGGCCAGAAATTCGACCGGATGATGCGCCTTCATATAAGCGGTTTGATAGGAGACGATGGCATAGGCGGCAGCGTGCGACTTGTTGAAGCCGTAATCAGCAAATTTTGCGAGCAGGTCGAAGATCATATTCGCCTGCGCCTTGTCGACGCCGCCTTCGATAGCGCCATCGACAAAACGGACCCGCTGCTTGTCCATCTCCTCGCGGATTTTCTTGCCCATGGCGCGGCGCAGAAGATCGGCTTCGCCGAGCGAATAGCCCGAAAGAACCTGTGCGATCTGCATCACCTGTTCCTGATAGACGATGACGCCTTGCGTTTCCGCGATCAGGTGGTCGATCTTCGGGTGAATGGAAGCTATCTCCTCCTCGCCGTTCTTGCGCGCATTATAGGTTGGAATATTCTCCATCGGACCGGGACGATAAAGCGCGACCAGCGCGATAATGTCCTCGATACGGTCAGGACGCATGCCAAGCAGCGCCTTGCGCATACCGGCACTTTCCACCTGGAACACGCCGACGGTCTCGCCGCGCGAGAGCATCTCATAGGTCAGTTCATCATCGAGCGGCAGGCGCGAGAGATCGATATTGATCCCCTTGCGCGCAACCAGCGTCACCGCTGTTTCCAACACGGTCAGCGTCTTGAGACCAAGAAAGTCGAATTTGACCAGCCCTGCCTGCTCGACCCATTTCATATTGAACTGGGTGACAGGCATGTCGGAGCGCGGATCGCGATACATGGGTACCAGTTCCGAAAGCGGACGGTCGCCGATCACTATGCCTGCGGCGTGGGTGGATGCATGGCGATAAAG
Organism: Falsochrobactrum shanghaiense; assembly: GCF_003149535.1. Lineage (GTDB taxonomy): Bacteria > Pseudomonadota > Alphaproteobacteria > Rhizobiales > Rhizobiaceae > Brucella > Brucella shanghaiense. Next base: position 471,937 of record NZ_QGDB01000003.1, read on the forward strand.
CCCTTCAAGCTTCATCGCCATATCGAGAAGGCGCCCGACAACCGGCTCCTTCTCGCGCTCTTCATTGATTTTGGGTTCTGTTTCTATAGCCTGCGCCAAGGAAACCGGATTGGCCGGATTTTGCGGCACGAGCTTGCAAAGCCGGTCGACCTGTCCATAGGGCATTTCCAGCACACGCCCCACATCGCGCAGCACAGCGCGCGCCTGAAGCGTACCAAAAGTTATGATTTGCGCGACCTGATCGCGGCCATATTTTTCCTGCACATAGCGAATGACTTCTTCGCGACGATCCTGACAGAAATCGATGTCAAAATCCGGCATCGACACACGATCGGGATTGAGAAAGCGTTCAAACAGCAGTGAAAAACGCAGCGGGTCGACATCTGTAATGGTCAGCGCATAGGCAACCAGCGAGCCTGCGCCCGAACCGCGCCCCGGCCCCACGGGAATGCCTTGCGCCTTCGCCCATTTGATGAAGTCGGCAACGATAAGAAAATAGCCCGGAAATTTCATGCGCGTGATAATGCCGATCTCATATTCGAGACGCTCGGCATATTGTTCCGCATTATATCCCTCAGCCAGACCGATCGTATCCAGCCGCATCTTCAGACCCTCACGGGCCTGCCGCGCCAGTTCGTCGGCCTCCGCCTGAATGGCGGCTTCCGCATCGTCCGACTCGCCGGTGAAGCGCGGCAGGATGGGCTTACGCGTCTGCGTAAACCAGTTGCATCGTTCGGCAATCTCAACTGTATTTTGGAGCGCCTCGGGCAAATCCGCAAAAAGCGCGCCCATCTGCGCACGGCTCTTGAGATAGTGATCAGACGTCAACCGGCGGCGATCATCATTGGATATGATCTGACCCTCGGCAATCGCCAGAAGCGCGTCATGCGCCTCGAAATCCTCGGCCTTGAGAAAGAAAGCCTCGTTGGTCGCCACCAGCGGCAGATCCATCGCATAGGCAAGTTCAACCGTCCGCGCCTCTAGATTGCGGTCGTATCCGGCATGGCGCTGTAATTCGACATAGAGCCGGTCACCAAACACCTGCCGTAAAAAGCCGAGGCGCGCTTCAGCACGATCTGCCCGATCCGCGGCAAAAGCGCGGCCAATCGGCCCGAGTTGTCCGCCGGTGAGCGCGATCACACCATGGGAGAGTTCGGAAAGCCAGCCTGCTTCAATATGGACCGGATCACCGGCGGAGGTATCAAGAAAAGCGCGGCTGACCAGCCGTACGATATTGCCATAGCCCTCTTCATTCGCGGCGAGCAGAACCAGCGGCGCAAGATCAAGAACAGTCTTGCGGTTCGGGCTGCGGCTATTGTCATTATGATCGCCAAAAGCGATGTCCAACTGGCAACCGATAATGGGCTGCACACCATCTTTCGACGCCTTTTGCGCAAATTCCAGAGCACCGAAAAGATTATTGCTGTCGGTGACCGCGATGGCCGGAGCTTCATCGGCAATCGCCTGCTTTATGATTTTGCCAACCGGCAGCGCACCCTCAAGCAGTGAATAGGCAGAATGGACCCGCAGATGAACGAATCCTGGCGATCTCTGAGCCTCGCCGGTCAATTTGCTGGCTGCATCATTCATAGCTTACCCCGCTCGGACCGGAGCGCCAAGACCATCAAATCCACGCTCTACCTGACTTCGTTTTGGTCACGCAATCTGCAATTGCGTAACCCGACCTGCTGGAAGACGGCCTGAAAATCCCTGCCTGTCTTTCAGGACGCACCTTACGGCGACTCTCGCCGTCTGCGCTGGCAGTTTCGGAGAATATAGCGGCAATGTCGATAGACAGCATCATCACCATTTGATGAGTTCACAAGAGAACCATCCTATTCAAATGGCGCTGACCCATAGGGCAAAAGTGGCGATGAACAGGCTGACAGAGATAAAGGACAACAGGTCGTAGACAAGATCGGTCATGTGAGAAACTCCTCATTGTTCACTTCTGTTTGGAGTTTGTTCTATTTATGTTCGTCCGTCAATCACTATTTGTTCTGCATGCTATAATTAAGGTTTATGGAATATGAAGGTCTTTCGCCGAGAGCATGATTACTCTCAGCGAAGTATTTGATAATGAACAAAGAAAGAACGCTTGCGGAGCGTCAGAGATCCACGACTTTACCGTCACGCAACGTTACGCGCCGGTCCATGCGGCGGGCAAGTTCGTGGTTATGCGTCGCGATAAGGGCTGCAAGGCCCGACTGACGCACGAGTGCTTCAAGCGCGGCAAAGACATAGGATGACGTCGTGGGATCGAGGTTGCCGGTGGGCTCGTCGGCAAGAAGCACCAAGGGGGCGTTGGCCACCGCGCGCGCAATTGCCACGCGTTGTTGTTCACCACCGGATAATTCTGCCGGGCGATGCGAAGCGCGTTTGCCGATCTTCATATATTCAAGCAATTGCTGTGCGCGTTCCGCTGCTTCCTTACGGGCCAGACCGCGGATCATTTGCGGCATCATCACATTTTCAAGCGCCGAGAATTCCGGCAAAAGATGATGGAACTGATAGACGAAGCCAATATCGTTGCGGCGGATCGCAGTGCGTTCGTCATCCGACAATGCGCTGCAGGAGCGGCCATCAACCTTAACATCGCCGTGATCGGGACGTTCCAGCAGGCCAGCCGTGTGCAGCAGCGTTGACTTGCCGGCACCTGAAGGGGCGACAAGCGCCACGATCTCGCCCCGGCGCAGGCTGAATTCGGCATCCTTGAGAATGACCAGCTCGCGATCGGCTTCCTTATAGGCGCGGCTGACCCCTTGCAGCCGCAGGATGATTTCCGCCGCCATTATTCGTACCTCAAGGCTTCAACCGGATCGAGCTTCGCGGCGCGCCAGGCCGGGAAGATGGTGGCGATAAAGGAAAGAACCAGCGCCATGAGAATAACCGAGATGGTTTCACCCGGATCCATCCGCGCGGGAAGCTGGCTCAGGAAGTAGAGTTCGGGGTTAAAGAGCGTCGTGCCAGAAAGCCACGAGAAAAACTGGCGCAGCCGTTCGACATTAAGGCACACCACCACGCCCAGAATGACGCCCGCAAAAGTGCCGGTCATACCGATAGCGGCGCCCGTCATCAGGAAAATACGCATGACCGCGCCGCGCGTCGCGCCCATGGTGCGCAGGATCGCAATGTCGTGGCCCTTATCCTTCACCAGCATGATGAGACCGGAAATAATGTTCAAAGCCGCGACCAGCACAATCAATGTCAGGATCATGAACATCACATTGCGCTCGACCTGCAAGGCCGAAAAGAATGTCTGGTTGCGCTGGCGCCAATCCACCATTGAAATCTGGCGGGCAGCCACCTCCTCGACCGGCGCGCGCATCGCATCCACCTTGTCGGGATTGTTAACGAAGATTTCCAGCGACTGCACCTTGCCTTCCTGATTGAAGAAAAGCTGGGCTTCGGAAAGCGGCATCATGACGATGGAGGCATCATATTCCGACATGCCGATTTCAAAGATCGCGACAATCGGATAGGCTTTTACGCGTGGATTGACGCCAAAAGGCGTGACATCGCCGTCGGGCGAGATAACGCGCAGCGAGTCTCCGATGGAAAGGCCGAGATTTTCCGCCATGCGGGTGCCGATGGCCACCCCGCCGCTTTCATCGAACCCCTGCAAGGTGCCCTGCCTGATATTGCCGGAAACAAGCGTGAGTTTGTCGAGGTCTTCTTCACGAAGACCGCGCACCAGCGCGCCGGTGCCTGCGCCGATATTGCCCTGAACCAGAGCCTGCCCTTCGACCACCGGAATGGCGAACTGCACGCCCTGAATACCGTCGATACGCTTGATGAGATCGGCATAATCCTCGAGCGGCCGGTCCATCGACTGCATGATGAGGTGGCCGTTGATACCCAGAATGCGGGTCAGTAATTCGGCGCGGAAACCGTTCATCACCGCCATGACGATAATAAGCGTCGCAACACCCAGCATGATGCCGGTAAAGGAAATTCCGGCAATGACAGAGATGAATGTCTCACGGCGGCGCGAGCGCAAATATCGCCAGGCGATCATGCGCTCAAAAGCCGAGAATGGACCGGACGACGGCAGTTTTTCCGCCGCCTTCCCCTTGCCGTCAGGACCTGCTGCCGTCGCGCCGCTCATATTCAGGCCGTCAACATATTGATGGCCGCTTCGAGCGTGAGGTTCTGCCGCTCGCCCGTTCTGCGATCCTTGACCTCGACCTCCCCGGCGGCGACACCGCGCGGACCCACGATGATCTGCATTGGCAGGCCAATCAGGTCCATGGTCGCAAATTTGGAGCCGGGACGATCGTCCGTATCATCGAGCAACGGATCGACACCGGCATTTGTCAACGCTTCATAGAGCTTTTCGCTGACGCTATCGCAGGCCGCATCGCCTGCCTTCATATTGACGATACCTGCGCCGAATGGTGCGATCGATTTCGGCCAGATGATACCGGCATCGTCGTGGAAAGCTTCGATAGCAGCAGCCACCAGACGCGACGGGCCGATTCCGTATGATCCCATAGAGACGAAATGTTCCTTGCCGTCCGGCCCCTGCACTTTCGCGCCCATCGCCTCGGAATATTTGGTTCCAAAATGGAAAATATGGCCAACCTCGATACCACGCGCCGAAAGCTGGCTTTCCGGCCTGACGGCAGCCCATGCGGCTTCGTCATGCATTTCATCGGTGGCTGCGTAAGGTGTCGTCCATCTATCGACAATGCCGGAAAGCTGCGCGTCGTCACGGAAATCGGTATCCGCGCCCGGCACAGCCAGATCGAGGTAGGCGCGGTCGCAATAGACCTGGCTTTCGCCCGTTTCCGCAAGAATGATGAACTCGTGGCTCAGGTCGCCGCCAATGGGCCCGGTATCGGCGCGCATCGGGATCGCCTGAAGGCCGACGCGGGCGAATGTCCGCAGATAGGAGACGAACATGCGGTAATAAGCCATTTTCGCACCCTCGTAATCGAGGTCGAAGGAATAGGCGTCTTTCATCAGGAATTCACGCGAGCGCATCACCCCGAAACGCGGGCGCACCTCATCGCGGAATTTCCATTGAATATGATAAAGGTTGAGCGGCAAATCCTTGTAGGAGCGCACGTAGGAGCGGAAAATATCCGTCACCATTTCTTCATTGGTCGGGCCGAAGAGCATTTCGCGCTCCTGCCGGTCCTGAATACGCAGCATTTCCTTGCCATAGGCTTCATAGCGGCCACTTTCGCGCCACAGCTCGGCGGACTGGATCGTCGGCATCAATATTTCATTGGCGCCAGCCCGGTTCTGTTCTTCGCGAATAATATCGCAGACCTTGTTGAGCACTTTCAGGCCGATGGGCAGCCACGAGTAAATCCCTGCGGATTGCTGGCGGATCATGCCCGAACGCAGCATCAGCCTATGGGAGACAATTTCTGCCTCCTTGGGATTTTCCTTCAGAATGGGCAAAAAATATTGCGACAGACGCATCGTGACCACCGATCAAGAGAGATTGCATGAGTATCCGCAGGGATTGCGCATAGAATCAGGCAAAAATGAAGCAAACTCATTGGCTTCTTATCGGGTTATGTGACCATTGAAAACCCGCCCGAACATGCTTTGCCGCGGAGGATGCCCGCCATCAACAACGATGCCATCCCGATGGGAATATAGCGTCACGGAGGAAGGCAAAATAGATTCACATTAAATTTCAATATATTACATAAATATCATGTAGATTGAGAAAAAATTACGAAGGAAATATGACGCAATGAAAGATTCTTGATGACAAAAGCTGTGCAGTCCGCTATTTTTTTCATCAATAAGCCTAACAGCGGAAAAACCGTTGGTTCACGCGGTCAAGTCTTGGGAGGATGGATCCAGGCGCGGTTTCACGCAGCCGCCATTAATTTGGAAACGGATCGAACGCGTATTCAATTAGCAAGGCGGAAGCCTTGCTTTTTTTTTGATCTTGCATCCAGAACTTCTCCTGCAAAATGTGAAACGCCTTCGCAGCGAAATCCGTTCCCTTGTGGGATTTCTTTTCCCTGCATGGGTGCGCTGGATAATGCATAAAACAGATAAAGCGGTTCGAGCTTCTGCTCAAACCGCCCCAAAAGCCGACCGATTGCGTGATATACAGGCCCTGAAAACAGCCCCGGAAACCAGATTTAAAACGGCGTATTTCAGTTTATATTCAACGACTTATATCAATCATATAAAATATTGATTCAGTCTTTGTCGGCGGGTTACGTCAGGTCCGGGAAGAAATGTGGAATATCATCCAATCCCAATCCGCGAACCTGCGTGAGATAATAGTAAAGCGCGAAAATCAGGCTGGCGACGACGGTCGTGCGAAGAAAAGCCAGGCCAACGCGCGGCTTTGCAGGAGCGCTCGCTACTGTTCCCAAGGTCACTTCATTTTCCTCGGCCTGCGTGCGCAAGCCGACCGGCAGCAGCGCAAACAGCGTGGTCCACCAGATGATAAAATAGATCGCTATGCCGGAAATCAGCGACATGGTCACACCTCCTCCAATTCGATGAGCGTACCATTAAAATCCTTGGGGTGCAGGAATATTACCGGTTTGCCATGGGCGCCGATTCTGGGTTCGCCGTCGCCCAGAATGCGTGCGCCTTCCGCTTTCAGGCGATCACGGGCAGCGATAATGTCGGCCACCTCGTAGCAGAGATGATGCATACCTCCCGCGGGGTTCTTTTCGAGGAAAGAGGCTATGGGAGAGCCTTCGCCCAGCGGTTCGAGCAATTCGATCTTGGTATTGCCGACATCGATGAAGACAACGGTTACGCCATGCTCGGTCAATACCTGCGGCTGGGTCAGTCTCGCACCCAGCTTGTCGCGATAAAGTGCGGATGCGGCCTCAATATCAGGCACTGCGATCGCTACATGGTTGAGCTTTCCGAGCATTATATCTCTCCCGATTTCGCCCTATCTTACGTACCCTAAAGCGTGTCGCGATCTTTCAGATTCGCTCCTTACACTTTAAGTTTTTATTTTAACGCGCATCTGTTCCGAAAACCGTTTCACACTTTTCGGGATGCGCTTTAAGTTTTTATTTTAACGCATGTCGTTATCCCGAAACCGGTCCCCACTTTCGGGCGGCATGCTTTATCTTAACCGGTTGAGAAAGACTGTCACTACCGGCTTCTTGCCCCATGTCTCATTTGCCGCAGCACGCACCGCCCGGCGCACGGATTCGCGAACCACTTCGAGATCCTTGCGGCGTGCCCGCGGGATACTGTCGATGGCTTCGACTGCCGCATCGAGCAGAATATCCTCCATCAAATCGCCTTGCGCATCCTCTTCCGGAACGCCAAAAGCGACCAGATCGGGGTCTTCCAGCAGTTTGAAATCACGATCGAGCAGAACCGAAACGGCAACATGCCCGACATAGGCAAGCTTGCGGCGCTCAACCATGCCGATTTCGTCTTCATCGCCGATAAGCTTGCCGTCCTTATAGATGCGGCCCACAGGCGCTTCATCAATGATTTCGGCCTTACCCGGAGCCAGCCGCAGCATATCGCCGTCGCGTATCTGGACGACTTCCTCAATCCCTTCCATGGTGCCCAGCGCACCCTGCGCCACCAGATGTGCCGCTTCACCGTGCACCGGCACGAGGATTTTCGGACGAACCCAGGCATACATGCGCTTGAGTTCATTGCGGCGCGGGTGGCCGGAAACATGAACCAGCGCTTCGTCATCGCCGATCAGCTTGATGCCACGGTCGATAAGCTTGTTCTTGATGTCGAGAATGGCTTTTTCATTGCCGGGGATCGGGCGTGAGGAGAAAATCACCGTATCGCCCGGAGAAAGCGCCAGACTGCGCATTTCATCCCGCGCCAGTTTGGCAAGGGCCGCGCGCGGTTCTCCCTGACTGCCTGTAAGGATCATGACGATATTCTCGCGCGGGATATAACCATAATCCTCTTCGCTGAGAAATTCCGGCAATCCTTCCATATAGCCAAGCTCGCTGGCAACGGCGATGGTGCGCTTCATCGAACGGCCGACGACCAGAACCTGCCGACCGGCATCCCGCGCCGCTTCCGTGATCGAGCGTATTCGCCCCACATTGGAAGAAAAGGTCGTGATCGCCACGCGGCCGCGCGCGTTTTCGATCAATTCGCGCAGACTTTCACCCACCTCACGTTCCGAAGGCGATTCACCATCCCGCATGGCATTGGTCGAATCGCAGACCAGAGCCAGAACACCCTCGTCCCCAAGCGCGCGAAACCGCGCCTCGTTGATGAGCGGCCCCATTGCGGGATCGGGATCCATCTTCCAGTCACCGGTATGGATGACGGTGCCAAGCGATGTGGTTATTGCGAGCGAAACCGGTTCAGGAATGGAGTGGGTAACGGCCAGTGCCTCAAATTTGAAAGGCCCTATTTCAAACGTCTCGCCCGCCTTGAAAATCGTCACCGGAATTTCCGGCGCGCCAAATTCCGACTGGCGCTTGGCCTCAAGCAGGCCGGCGGTAAAAGGTGTTGCATAGACCGGCACCTTTAAACGCGGCCACAGGTCCAGCAGCGCGCCATAATGGTCTTCATGGGCATGGGTTATGACGATAGCGCGCAGATTGTGCTTTTCGGCCTCAAGAAAACGGATGTCAGGCAGGATCAGGTCGGCGCCCGGATGTTCAGGCCCGGCAAAGCTTACACCCATATCGACGACAATCCATTCCCGGCTATGTTCCGGCCCGTAGCCATACATTGCGAGATTCATGCCGATCTCGCCAACGCCGCCAAGAGGCAGGAAAACGAATTGCGAGGATGATGAGCGGGGCATAAGGCCTCCCTATTATTTTCAAATACAATTATGCCTGTGTTGAACCGACTGCCGATAGTTTGCAAGTCTGCAGGAAAGGTCGTCGGAGCAGTTTGTGCACAATATTTAGAGCGGTTGTTGGAAACGGTTATCAGGAAACCGCTTTGATCGATGCCGCGGTTCCAAAATAAACATCACCTGCCGTCACGGTAAGACGCGTTCCATCGTCCTCGCGAATGACAAGGCGGCAATCCGAATCGATGGTTTCAAACAGGCCTTCGACAATGCGTTCATTAAGGCGCATGGCTACGGGTTCTCCCACGCCATGCGCCCGCCTGAGCCAGTTGCTGCGTATGGCAGGCAGACCGCGTCCGCCATCCCAGATGCGGTAATAGTTGCACCAGGCATCTGACAAGGCCAGAAAGAGAGTGGCTGCATCGACATTGCAGCCCAGAGCGCGAAGCGACGCCGCCGGATAGGGCAAGCCTTCGGGGGCACCAACGACATTGGTTCCCATACCTATGGCAAGGCCAAGGCCGCGACCCGGCAAAATAGTCGATTCCAGCAAAATGCCCGAAAGCTTCGCGCCATCGATCAGCACGTCATTGGGCCATTTAAGCGCCAGTTTCACCCGTGCGGCTATATCCGGCGGCAAGACCGCTTCCACCGCATCGGCCAGGGCAAGACCCGCAACAAACCCCAGAGTGGCAGCGATTGCAGGCTCGAAACGCTCGACCAGAAGCAGCGTTGCAGCCAGATTTCCCTCTGGCGCCACCCATGTCCTGCCGCGTCGCCCGCGCCCGCTCTCCTGTCGCGGCGACACGAACCAGATATGGCCCGCATCACCGGCATTGGCGGCGGCGAGCGCTTCTGCGTTGGTCGAACCGACCACCGGGAAGGTTTCAAGCCGGTATCCCTGCATGAGAGCCACGGGCGCAAGCGCAAAATGCCCAGTACTGCCCGTGGTATCCGGCATATTCATATCAGAAGAATGTCCGGGCTGCGGTTTCGGCGAGTTTTCCAAGCCAGCCGCCGATCAGGCCGTAGAACAGGATAAATGCACCCGACACTGCCAGGGTCAGTCCCAGTTCTGTTGCGGGCCGCTCAAAACCACCTGCCGGCTCATCAAACCACATGATCTTGATGATACGCAGATAATAGAAAGCACCCACGACCGAAGCGATAATACCAATGATTGCAAGCGGATAGAGACCGGCTTCAACGGCGGCCATGAAGGTGTACCATTTACCGAAGAAGCCCGCCAAAGGCGGAATACCGGCAAGGGAGAAGAGCAGCGCCGTCATGATGGTCGCCATCACCGGATTGGTGCGCGACAGGCCTGCCAGATCTTCGATCTGTTCGACATAGCCGTCCTTGGTGCGCATGCACAGGATAAAGGCAAAGCTGCCGAGCGTCATGGCCAGATAAATCGCCATATACAGAAGCACGCCGCGAACGCCAAAAATCGTACCCGCCGCCAGTCCCACAAGAGCGTAGCCCATGTGGCTGATCGACGAATAGGCCATCAGGCGCTTGATATTGCGCTGGCCGATAGCGGCAAAGGCACCCAGAACCATCGAAGCGATAGCGACGAAGGTGATGATCTGCTGCCAATCCTGCGTGACCGGAGCAAAAGCGCCGGAAACAACGCGCACGATCAATGCCATGGCCGCCATTTTTGGCGCGGCTGCGAAGAATGCCGTCACCGGCGTTGGCGCGCCCTCATAAACGTCGGGCGTCCACATATGGAATGGCACCGCCGAAATCTTGAAGCAAAGCCCTGCCAGGATAAAGACCAGACCGAAGACCAGTCCGAGCTGGCGATCGCCGCTCGCAATGGCGCTGGCGATTTCGGCAAAGCCGATATGCCCGGTAAAGCCATAGACGAGCGTGATACCGTAAAGCAGCATGCCGGAGGAGAGCGAACCGAGAACGAAATATTTCAGGCCCGCTTCCGTCGAGCGCAGATTCTCGCGATTGGATGCCGCCAGCACGTAAAGCGCCAGCGACTGCAATTCGAGGCCAAGGTAAAGCGTCAGCATATTGGACGCCGAAACCATGATGAGCATGCCGAGCGTGGAAAGAACAACCAGCACCGGGAACTCGAACTTGTCGAATTTTTCCTGCCGCGCAAAGCCGACCGACATCACCAGCGTCACGATAGAGCCGATCAGCGTCAGCACCTTCATGAAACGTGCGAATGCGTCGTTGACGAAGCTATTGGCAAAAGCGGTCCCGTTATGCGGGAAGATGACGACAAGGGCCAGGGCCGCGATCAGAACGGCGACTGCAAGTCCATTGACGAGGGTAGAGGCGCGCTCTCCGGAGAACACGCCGATCATTAGCAATGCCAGCCCGCTCAGCGCGAGGAGAACCTCGGGAGCTGCGAGAGACAGGGAAGCAATCAGGTCGGTTTGCATCGGGCCTTCGCCTTTACTTACTGCGCCAGCATAGCGCTGGCTGCATTGCCCAGCGCTGCTTCATATTGATTAACCAGAGCATGCACGGCACCTGCGGTCACATCCAGGACCGGTACCGGATACACACCGAAGAAGATGGTGAGGACCACAAGCGGATAGAGGATCAGCTTCTCACGCGGGCTGAGGTCGAGAAGCGACTTGAGGCTTTCCTTCGTCAGCGCGCCAAATATCACCTTGCGATAGAGCCAGAGCGCATAGCAGGCCGAGAAGATCACGCCAGTCGTAGCAAAGAGTGCGACCCATGTGTTCACCTGGAAGGTGCCAAACAGGGTGAGGAATTCACCGACAAAGCCCGACGTGCCCGGAAGGCCCACATTGGCCATGGTGAAGACCATGAATGCGACGGCATATTTGGGCATATTGTTGACCAGACCGCCGAATGCGGCAATCTCGCGGGTATGCATGCGGTCATAGATTACGCCGACGCAGAGAAACAGGGCGCTCGATACGATACCATGCGAGAGCATCTGGAAGATCGCGCCCTGGATACCCTGTTCATTGGCCGCGAAGATGCCCATCGTCACATAGCCCATATGGGCGACCGACGAATAGGCGATCAGCTTCTTCATGTCGTCCTGCACCAGCGCGACGAGCGAGGTGTAGATGATCCCCACGACCGACAGGGCGAAAATGAAGGGCGCAAAATCTGCGGATGCCAGCGGGAACATCGGCAATGAGAAGCGCAGGAAGCCATAGCCGCCGAGCTTGAGCAGGATACCGGCCAGAATGACCGAGCCTGCCGTTGGCGCCTCGACGTGCGCGTCGGGCAACCATGTATGCACCGGCCACATCGGCATCTTCACCGCAAAGGATGCAAAGAAGGCCAGCCAGAGCCATGTCTGCATATTTGCCGGGAAATCGTGCTGAAGCAGTTCCACAATGTTCAGCGTACCTGCCTGCCAGTACATCGCCATGACAGCGATCAGCATCAGCACCGAACCCAGCAGCGTGTAGAGGAAGAACTTGAAGCTTGCATAAACGCGCCGCTTGCCGCCCCACACGCCGATGATGATAAACATCGGAATAAGGCTTGCCTCGAAGAACACGTAGAACAGGAACAGGTCAAGCGCGCAGAACACGCCGATCAGAAGCGTTTCCAGAATAAGGAACGCGATCATATATTCCTTGACGCGCTTGTCGATCGACACCCAGCTCGCCAGAATGCAGAACGGCATGAGGAAAGCCGACAGGACGACGAAAAGCATCGAAATGCCGTCAACGCCCATATGGTACGAAATACCGCTATCGAACCAGCCGACCTGCTCGACCATCTGGAAGCCGGGGTTGGAATTATCGAACCCGGCCCAAACGACCAGTGAAAGAATGAAAACGAAAACCGTGGTCAGCAACGCAACATTCTTGATGTTGCGGCGTGCGGCTTCGCTGTCATCCTTGATGAGAAGGATCAACAAGGCGCCGACGAGCGGCAGAAATGTGACCGTAGAAAGAATTGGCCAGTCGGTCATCAGAAAGAGCTCCCGAGCATCATCCAGGTGACGAGCGCGGCGACGCCGATCAGCATCGCGAATGCGTAATGATAAAGGTATCCGGACTGCATTTTCACAACGCGGCTCGTAACATCGAGTACGCGCGCCGATATGCCATCAGGTCCGAGGCCGTCAATGATCCGTCCATCGCCCCACTTCCAGAACACGCGGCCAAGCCAGCGTGCCGAACGCACGAAGAGGAAGTCATACAGCTCGTCAAAATACCACTTGTTCAAAAGGAACTGGTAGAGGCCGCGATGACGGGCTGCGAGATCCTTCGGAATCTGCGGCGAACGGATGTAGAAGAGCCAGGCGGTGATGAAACCGATCACCATCGCAATGAATGGCGACAGCTTCACCAGCAGCGGAACATGGTGATATTCCTCGACAAGCTGGTTGCCCGGCAGCGTGAACAACGCACCCTTCCAGAATTCAGCATAGTCATGGCCGAAAAAGTAATCCTTGAAGATGAAACCGGCAAACAGGGCGCCAGCACCAAGAAGGAACAGCGGCACCAGCATAACCGGTGGCGAGTCATGAACATGATGCATGACTTCTGCGGAAGCGCGCGGCTTGCCGTAGAATGTCAGGAAGATCAGACGCCAGGAATAAAAGCTCGTGAACAGGGCCGCGATCACCAGCAGCCAGAAGGCATAGCCGCTTGCAGCGCTGTGCGAGGCGAAAACCGACTCGATGATAGCGTCCTTGGAGAAGAAACCGGCTGTACCGATAACGGTTCCGGGGACGCCGACGCCAGTAATGGCGATGGTGCCGATAATCATCATCCAGTAGGTTGTAGGGATAAGCTTGCGCAGACCGCCCATGCGGCGCATGTCCTGCTCGTCCGAAACCGCATGAATGACCGATCCCGCACCAAGGAACAGCAGGGCCTTGAAGAAAGCATGCGTGAAGAGGTGGAATACGGCTGCGCCATAGGCGCCGACGCCAAGCGCTGCGAACATATAGCCGAGCTGCGAACAGGTCGAATAGGCGATGACGCGCTTGATGTCGTTCTGAACCAGTGCAACCGTTGCGGCAAAGAATGCCGTCGAGGCACCGATGATCGTGACAATCAGCAGAGCGTCCGGCGAAAGTTCAAAGAGCGGCGACATGCGCGCGACCATGAACACACCCGCCGTCACCATGGTTGCGGCATGAATGAGCGCCGAAACCGGCGTCGGGCCTTCCATGGCGTCGGGCAGCCAGGTATGCAGCAGAAGCTGTGCGGACTTGCCCATCGCGCCGAGGAAAAGCAGCAGGCAGACGACGGTGAGCGCGGTTTCCCTGTGCAGTTCATAGCCGAGGAAATTCAGCACGATCTGTCCGGCATCTGCAGAACCTTCTGCCGGAAGATAGTTGGCCGCGGCAGCAAAGATCGTACCGAAATCGACGGACTGGAACAGTGCGAACACGCCGAAGATGCCGAGCAGGAAGCCGAAGTCGCCAACGCGGTTGACCACGAAAGCCTTCATCGCCGCAGCATTTGCGGAAGGACGCTGGAACCAGAAACCGATCAGCAGATAGGATGCCAGACCCACGCCTTCCCAGCCGAAGAACATCTGCACCAGATTGTCGGCCGTCACCAGCATGAGCATCGCGAAGGTGAAAAGCGACAGATAGGCGAAGAAACGCGGACGGTGCGGATCGTGATGCATATATCCAATCGAATAGATATGCACCAGAGCCGAAACCGAATTGATGACGACGAGCATCACGCCCGTCAGCGTATCGATGCGCAGCGACCAGTTAAAGGAAAGAGCGCCTGAGGTTACCCATTCAAGAACCGGAAGGCGGATAATTTCCGTCTCGCCAAGCGGAACCTGAAAAAATGCGATCCAGGAGAAAACCGCAACGATGACCATCAGGCCGGAAGTGATGTATTCGCTCGCTTTGGCTCCGATCTTGTTGCCGAAAAGGCCAGCAATCAGGAAGCCGATAAGCGGAAGGAAGACGATCGCGGAATAGAGCATTTGCCCGTCAACCTTTCATAACATTGACGTCTTCCACCGCGATGGAGCCGCGATTACGGAAGAAAACAACGAGAATTGCCAGACCGATTGCCGCTTCAGCAGCCGCAACGGTCAATACGAAAAGTGCGAAGACCTGTCCGACCAGATCGCCGAGAACAGAGGAAAACGCCACGAAGTTGAGATTGACCGACAGCAGAATCAGTTCGACCGACATCAGGATGATGATGACGTTCTTGCGGTTCAAAAAGATACCGAAAACGCCAAGCGTGAAAAGAATGGCTGAAACGGTCAGATATTGAGCAATACCGATTTCCATATGCTTATCCTCTGATGCCTTTGCCGGATTCAACCTGTTTGATCTCAATCGCCGTCTCGGGCGTACGTGCGACCTGAGCCGGGATGGACTGGCGCTTGACGTTCGGCTTGTGCCGCAGCGTCAGAACGATCGCGCCGATCATAGCTACCAGAAGGATCAAACCGGCAATCTGGAACTGGAAGACGAAATCCGTGTAAAGAACGTCACCCAAAGCGGCAGTGTTGGAGCGTTCGGCAAGATCGGGAATTGGAATAACGCCCTCGCCCAGCGTCGGCGCGAACAAGGGGCTTGCAAATACGACGATCAGCTCACCCAGCAGGATCAGGCCGACCAGAGCCCCTATCGGTGCATATTGCAAGGCACCGCGCTTGAGCTCCGCGAAGTCGACATCCAACATCATGACGACGAAGAGGAACAACACCGCCACAGCGCCGACATAAACGACCAGCAGGATCATGGCGAGGAATTCCGCCCCGGCCAGCAGGAACAATGCCGCTGCGTTGAAAAAAGTGAGGATCAGAAACAGCACCGAATGCACCGGGTTGCGCGCCGCGATCACCATGAACGCGCTCGCGACCATGATGAAAGCGAACAGATAGAAAAACGCTGCCGCAATACCTGTTAGCATGGGGAACCCCCAACACCTTTCCGTGAGCAAAACCCTATTGCCTTGCCCGCTTTATTCTTGTTTGCCGCGAAAAACTCGCGAAACCCGTATTTCGGCCTGAACCGGGCTTGCCCCGGCTTTGGCCATCTTTCCGGCACGGTTCCGATCTTGATCAAATCAATGGAACCGCACCCACCTGTCGTTCTCATTCCTGTGCAGATGCAGACCGATCAACGATACGGCGCATCCATTGCTATGTTGCGCGCAATCTCGCGCTCCCAGCGATCACCATTGGCGAGAAGCTTTTCCTTGTCATAGTAAAGCTCTTCGCGTGTTTCGGTGGCGAACTCGAAATTGGGGCCTTCGACGATGGCATCCACCGGACAGGCTTCCTGGCAGAAGCCGCAATAAATGCACTTCACCATATCGATGTCGTAACGCACCGTGCGGCGGGTGCCGTCATTGCGGCGCGGGCCGGCCTCGATGGTGATGGCCTGCGCCGGGCAGATCGCCTCGCACAATTTGCAGGCGATGCAGCGTTCCTCACCGTTGGGATAACGGCGCAGCGCATGCTCGCCGCGAAAACGCGGCGAAACAGGGCCTTTTTCATGCGGATAGTTCAGCGTCGGCTTGGGGGCGACGAACTGGCGCATGCTCAGAAAGAACGCAGCGACGAATTCCTTGAGCAGGAGCGATTTGGCCGCTTGAGCGATTGAAGCCATTGTCTTTACTCCTTACGCCAGACCGAAAACTTTGAGGAAGGTTGCCGTGGCAACCACCATGAACAACGAGATTGGCAGAAACACTTTCCAGCCCAGACGCATCAACTGGTCATAGCGGTAGCGCGGGACGATCGCCTTTGCCATCGCAAAGAGGAAGAAGCAGAAGCAGAGCTTGAGCATGAACCAGATGATGCCCGGCACCCAGTTGAGGAACCACACATCCACCGGAGGCAGCCAGCCGCCAAGGAACAGAACGGTCATCAGGGCGCACATCAGCGTGATGGCCACATATTCGCCAAGGAAGAACAGCAGGAACGGCGTGGACGAATACTCGATCATATGACCGGCCACGAGTTCCGATTCCGCTTCGACCAGATCGAAAGGCGGACGGTTCGTTTCAGCGAGCGCCGAAATATAGAAGATCACGAACATCGGGAACAGGCAGAGCCAGTTCCAGTCGAGGAACGATCCCGGCAGGCCAAGCATGGTGCCAAGGCCCGTGCTCTGCGACAGGACGATGTCCGTCAGATTGAGCGAGCCGACCGTCAGCAGCACTGTGACGATGACAAAGCCGATGGACACTTCATAGGAAACCATCTGTGCCGCGGAGCGAAGCGCGCCGAGGAACGGATATTTCGAATTGGAGGCCCAGCCGCCCATGATCACGCCGTAAACTTCAAGCGAAGATATGGCGAAGATATAGAGAATACCGACATTGATATTGGCGACAGCCCAGCCCTCATTGACCGGAATGACCGCCCATGTCGCCATTGCCAGAACCGCCGAGATGAAAGGCGCCAGCAGGAATACGGCCTTGTTGGCGCCCGAAGGGATGATCGGCTCCTTGAAGACGAACTTGAACAAGTCCGCAAAAGCCTGGAACAATCCCCATGGACCGACCACGTTGGGGCCGCGGCGCAGCTGCACCGCCGCCCAGATCTTGCGGTCCGCATAAAGCAGATAGGCCACAACGATCAGCAATACGACAAGCATGACGACCGACTTCAGCGCTATGATAAGCGTCGGCAAGACGTATGCTGCAAAAATTCCTTCCATTATTCCGTCTCTCCGCCTTACTCAGCCGCTTGTTGGAAGCCGCCGGCCGCAAGCGCCGAGCATTCGGCCATCACGGCGGAAGCGCGGGCAATCGGGTTCGTCAGATAAAAATCCCTCACCGGCGAGACGAATGCGTCGTCGCCCGGATGGGAAGCCTTGCCTGCCAGTGCGACCAGATCGTCAGCCGAAGCAGGCGTAATGGCATCGATCGCCATCATATGCGGATAATCCGCATAGAGCCGGGCGCGAAGCTGCGCCAGTGAATCGAATGGCAGGCGCTTGGCCAGAGCGTCGGAAAGCGCGCGCAGGATGGCCCAGTCTTCCTTTGCCTCGCCCGGCGCGAAACCGGCACGGTTGCCCATCTGCACACGGCCTTCGGTGTTGAGCCATGTACCCGACTTCTCCGTATAGGCTGCGCCCGGCAGGATCACGTCCGCCGAGTGCGCACCGGCATCGCCATGCGTGCCGATATAGACCACGAAGCTCGAACCCTTGGCCGTCATGTCGAGTTCATCCGCGCCAAGCAGGAAGACCACGTCGAGATTGCCCAGCATGTCACGCGCCGACTTGCCGCCCTCGCCCGGCACGAAGCCGAGGTCCAGAGCACCAACGCGCGAAGCGGCAGTGTGCAGCACCGAGAAGCCGTTCCACTCGTCCTTGATTGCGCCGACGTCCTGCGCGAGCTTGGCTGCGGTGGAAAGCACTGCACGGCCATTTTCGCCTATGAGCGCGCCCTGACCGATAATGATCAGCGGGCGCTCAGCCTTGGCAAGCACATCGCGGAAGGCATTCTTGCCTGCAGCAATTGCTGCCAGCGTCTCAGCACCTGCGCCAAGATATTCGTAATCGTAGCGCAACTCAGCCTTTTCACCGATCAGGGCGACCGGGAAATGGCCCATGCGCTGACGCTTGCGGATGCGCGCGTTCAGAACGGCAGCCTCAATGCGCGGATTGGAACCGATGATGAGCAAAGCATCAGCGTTTTCAATGCCTTCAATCGTCGAGTTGAAGAGATAGGTCGCGCGACCCAGAGCCGGATCGAGCGCTGTGCCATCCTGACGGCTATCGATATTGGCCGAGCCAAGCGAGGTCATCAGGTTTTTAAGAGCGTAGATTTCTTCCACGGAAGCCAGATCGCCCGCAACAGCGCCGATCCTGTCACCGGCAGTTGCCGAAACCTTCTCCGCAATCGCTGCGAAGGCTTCCGGCCAGTTTACCGCGACCAGACGACCGTTCTTGCGCACATAAGGCCGGTCAAGACGCTGTGTGCGCAGGCCATCCCAGATGAAGCGGGTCTTATCCGAAATCCATTCCTCGTTGACGTGTTCATTGACGCGCGGGAGGACACGCATCACTTCACGGCCACGGGTATCCACCCGGATATTGGAACCGACTGCATCCATCACATCGATGGATTCTGTCTTGTTCAATTCCCAGGGGCGCGCCTGAAACGCATAAGGACGCGAGGTCAGCGCACCGACCGGGCAAAGGTCGATCACGTTGCCCTGCAATTCCGAGGTCATTGCGCTTTCGAGATAGGTGGTGATTTCGGCATCTTCACCACGACCGATCAGGCCCAGTTCCGAAATCCCGGCCACTTCCGTCGTAAAGCGGACGCAGCGCGTGCAGTGAATGCAGCGCGTCATCACGGTCTTCACCAAGGGGCCGATATATTTATCTTCGACGGCGCGCTTGTTTTCGCGGAAGCGCGAACCATCGGTGCCGAAGGCCATCGCCTGATCCTGCAAGTCACATTCGCCGCCCTGATCGCAGATCGGGCAGTCGAGCGGGTGATTGATGAGCAGAAACTCCATCACGCCTTCGCGTGCCTTCTTGACCATGGGCGTGTTGGTGAAGATTTCAGGCGCTTCACCGTTCGGGCCGGGGCGCAGATCGCGCACGCCCATTGCACAGGATGCCGCCGGCTTCGGCGGTCCGCCCTTCACTTCAACCAGGCACATGCGGCAGTTTCCAGCGATGGAAAGCCGTTCATGAAAACAGAAACGCGGAACTTCCGCGCCCGCCGCTTCGGCAGCCTGAAGGAGCGTATAGTGATCGGGAACCTCGATCTCTGTGCCGTCTACCTTAATATTTGCCATCGCTAATCCAAACCTGCGGTTTCACACCGCATCTTCCAGATGTCAAACTTTCACGCCTGCCCGTGAAGGCAGGCATACACAATTCGCTCAGCCCTATTCCGCTGCTTCCAGACGGATATTGCGGCTTTGAACGGCATTGCGTGTATAATCGTCGATACGCTTTTCAATTTCCGGGCGGAAATTGCGGATCAGACCCTGAACCGGCCATGCCGCCGCATCGCCAAGCGCGCAGATCGTGTGACCTTCAATCTGCTTGGTAACGTCGAACAGCATGTCGATCTCGCGCTTTTGCGCGTTACCCTTGACCATGCGTTCCATCACGCGCCACATCCAGCCGGTGCCTTCACGGCACGGCGTGCACTGGCCGCAGCTTTCATGCTTGAAGAATGCCGACAGGCGCGCAATAGCCTTGATGATGTCGGTGGACTTGTCCATGACGATCACGCCGCCAGTGCCGAAAGACGACTTGACGTCACGCATGCCATCAAAATCCATGATGGCATCCATCATGTCTTCCGCCTTCACGACCGGGCAGGACGCGCCGCCGGGGATCACCGCCAGAAGATTGTCCCAGCCGCCGCGAATACCGCCAGCGTGCTTCTCGATCAATTCGCGGAAGGTAATGCCGAGGCTTTCTTCCACGGTGCACGGCGTGTTCACATGTCCGGAAATCTGGAACAGCTTGGTGCCGACATTGTTGGGACGACCGATGGACGAAAACCATGCAGCTCCGCGACGCAGGATAGCCGGGGCGACAGCAATCGATTCAACATTGTTAACCGTTGTCGGGCAGCCATAAAGGCCCATATTGGCCGGGAAAGGCGGCTTGAGAC
This sequence comes from Falsochrobactrum shanghaiense, assembly GCF_003149535.1. GTDB lineage: Bacteria > Pseudomonadota > Alphaproteobacteria > Rhizobiales > Rhizobiaceae > Brucella > Brucella shanghaiense. The sequence goes on from NZ_QGDB01000003.1 coordinate 492,232, forward strand.
GCGGCTGGCCCTTCTTCCCTTCAAGGCTTTCCAGAAGAGCGGTTTCTTCGCCGCAGATATAAGCGCCCGCACCATGGGAAAGGAAAACATCCATATCCCAGCCGCATTTGTTGTCCTTGCCCAGAAGCCCGGCATCATAGCACTCATCAATCGCGGCCTGAAGCGCTTCACGCTCACGCATGAACTCGCCGCGCAGATAAATGTAAGCCGTATGCGCGCCCATGGCGCAACCGGCGATGACGCAGCCTTCGATCAGCGTATGCGGATCATGGCGCAGAATTTCGCGGTCCTTACAGGTGCCCGGCTCGGATTCGTCGGCATTGACGACAAGATAATGCGGACGACCGTCGCTCTGCTTGGGCATGAACGACCATTTAAGCCCCGTCGGGAAGCCAGCGCCGCCGCGACCACGCAGGCCGGACGCCTTCATCTCGTCGATGATCCAGTCACGACCCTTATCGATGAAGCCTCTGGTATTGTCCCAATGGCCGCGCGACATCGCGCCCTTGAGGGATTTATCCTTGAGGCCATAAATATTGGTGAAGATGCGATCTTTATCAGCCAGCATGTCTCACCTGTTTCCGTTCGTGTTTGCCAATATCGAAGTCATCATACCGGCTTCTTTCCGAATATTCTGACATATTCCTCGACGCCGCCCTTAGCCAGGGCCTCGGCCTGCTTCACCCACTCTTCACGCTCGATGCGACCGCGAAAGCTCAGATAGCCATCGACCCATTCGCGTTCGGCCTGTTTCCAGGAAGCGACCTGCTTGAAGGTGAAAATACCAAGCTCATGCAAGGTTGTTTCGATTTTTGGGCCAATACCGGAAATCAGCTTGAGGTCGTCAACAGCTTCCGGACGCTCAATAGCTTCCGGACGATTTGAATCATCAAGCTTGTATTCCTGCTTTGCCTCAACGGAAGCCGCCTTCTCCTTCGCATTCGACACCTTGACGTCCGAAGGCGTCTTCAGGGCCGGCGCGGTTTCCGGTGCATTGGTTACAGGCTTGCCGGCATTGGAGGGCGCCACTGTTTCGCTTTCGGCTTTTGCCTTGGCTTCAGCTTCCGCCTTGGCCTTGGCAGCGGCTGCATCCGACGCCTTGCGGGTTTCGAGCCCGATCTTCTTGTAATCGAGATCTTCCGTCAGCGAGGTCAGGCCGTTGATCGGTTCCGACGTAATACGCTCGACCTGCGGGCCGGGCTTGATCGTGTCGCCCTTGCCTGCCTCGAAAGCATCGATAATTTCTGCAAGACGCTCCGGCGTCAGGTCTTCATAGGCGTCCTTGAAGATCATGACCATCGGCGCATTGACGCAAGCGCCCTGGCACTCGACCTCTTCCCAGGACAGCGTGCCCTCGGCGTTGAGCTCCAGCGGATCATGGTTGATCTTGTGACGGCATACATCCATCAACGCTTCGGAGCCGCGCAACATGCATGGCGTGGTGCCGCATACCTGAATATGCGCGCGCGAGCCGACGGGCTTGAGCTGGAACTGCGTATAGAAGGTCGCAACTTCCAGAACGCGGATCAGCGGCATGTCGAGCATTGCAGCGACATGTTCGATAGCAGCTTTCGTGACCCAGCCATCCTGCTCCTGCGCACGCATGAGCAGCGGAATGACGGCCGATTGCTGACGGCCTTCGGGGAATTTTGCAATCGTCTTTTGCGCCCATGCCTGATTTTCCGCGCTGAACGCGAAAGCAGCAGGCTGGATGGCATCATCTGCGAGACGGCGAACGGACATCAGCGGTCAACCTCACCAAACACAATATCGAGCGAACCAAGGATTGCCGACACGTCGGCCAGCATGTGGCCGCGGCAAATGAAATCCATGGCCTGAAGATGGGCAAAGCCCGGAGCGCGCAGCTTGCAGCGATAGGGCTTGTTGGAGCCGTCCGAGACAAGGAAGACACCAAATTCACCCTTCGGAGCTTCAACTGCTGCGTAAACTTCACCGGCAGGCACATGATAGCCTTCCGTATAAAGCTTGAAGTGATGGATGAGCGCCTCCATCGAGCGCTTCATCTCGCCGCGCTTTGGCGGTACGATCTTGTTATCGGTATGCGAGACAGGCCCGACGCGCTCCTTGCCCAGAAGCAGTTCGACGCATTGACGCATGATCCGTGCCGACTGGCGCATTTCTTCCATGCGGATCAGATAGCGATCATAGCAGTCGCCGTTCTTGCCGACCGGAATATCAAATTCCATCTCATCATAGCACTCATAAGGCTGCGACTTGCGCAGATCCCATGCAGCGCCCGAACCACGGACCATAACGCCCGAAAAACCCCAGGCCCATGCATCTTCCAGCGAAACGACACCAATATCGACGTTACGCTGCTTGAAAATACGGTTTGGCGTGACAAGATCATCGAGATTCTTCAGCGTGGTGAAAAATGGATCGATCCATTTGCCAATATCTTCCACGAGTTGATCGGGCAGATCCTGATGAACGCCACCGGGACGGAAATAAGCTGCGTGCAGGCGCGCACCGCAGGCACGCTCATAAAACACCATCAGCTTTTCACGTTCCTCAAAGCCCCAGAGCGGCGGCGTCAGCGCGCCGACGTCCATTGCCTGCGTGGTGACATTGAGTAGATGGTTGAGGATACGGCCGATTTCCGAATAGAGCACGCGGATAAGCTGGCCGCGCTTGGGCACCTGAATGCCCAGCAGACGCTCGACCGCAAGCGCATAGGCATGTTCCTGATTCATCGGCGCCACGTAATCGAGGCGGTCGAGATAAGGCAGGGCCTGAAGATAGGTCTTCGTCTCCATCAGCTTTTCGGTGCCGCGATGCAGCAGACCGATATGCGGATCGACACGCTCGACGACTTCGCCGTCAAGCTCGAGCACCAGACGCAACACGCCGTGCGCCGCCGGGTGCTGCGGACCGAAGTTGATATTGAAATTGCGGACCTGAGTCTCAGCCATGTTCAGCTTCCCGTCGCTCAGTTCGTCTTTGCTTTCTCATCGCCCGGCAGGACGTAATCCGTCCCTTCCCATGGCGAGAGAAAATCGAAATTGCGGAATTCCTGACGCAGCTCGACCGGCTCGTAGATGACGCGCTTGAATTCATCGCTGTAGCGGACCTCCACATAACCCGTAAGGGGGAAGTCCTTGCGCAGCGGATAGCCTTCGAAGCCGTAATCCGTCAGAATGCGGCGGAGGTCCGGATGGCCGGAGAAGAGAATGCCATACATATCGTAGGCTTCCCGCTCATACCATTCCGCGCCGATGTAGACGGAGGTGGCCGAAGGCACCAGAATGTCTTCATCCGTCTCGATCCTCACCCGAATGCGCAGATTCTGGCGCGGCGACAAAAGCTGATAGACCACATCGAAGCGCTGAGGGCGCTGTGGATAGTCCACGCCGGAAATATCAGTCAGATTGACGAACTGGCACTGTACGTCATCGCGCAGAAAAGTCAGAACTTCGACGATGCTTGCGACCGGCACGGTAAGCGTCAACTCGCCATAGGCCAGCCGCGCATCTTCGACAGTATCGCCGAGACGTTCCTTTATATAGCTGGAAAGTTCACCGAGAGCTTCTTCGCTCATTTTCCTAACTTCCTCTTTTAGAACCCGCCCTGCCCCTGAAAGATGCAGCCGCGCCCTAACATATTTTTTCTGACGCAAACCGGCTGACAAACAGGCCGGCAGCCGTATCAGCGTTCGATCGTGCCCGTACGGCGGATTTTTTTCTGCAACAAAAGAATGCCGTAAAGCAGAGCTTCAGCAGTGGGCGGGCAACCGGGGACATATATGTCGACCGGAACCACACGGTCACAGCCGCGCACCACCGAGTAAGAATAGTGATAATAGCCACCGCCATTGGCGCAGGACCCCATGGAGATCACATAGCGCGGCTCGGGCATCTGGTCATAGACCTTGCGCAGCGCCGGGGCCATCTTGTTGGTCAGGGTGCCTGCAACGATCATGACGTCAGACTGACGTGGAGAAGCGCGCGGCGCGATACCGAAACGCTCGGCATCGTAGCGCGGCATGGAAATATGCATCATTTCAACCGCACAACATGCCAGACCAAAGGTCATCCACATGAGCGAACCGGTGCGGGCCCATGTGATCAGAGCATCGGCGGAGGTGACGATAAAGCCCTTGTCGGACAACTCACCGTTCAGATCGTTAAAGAACGCATCGTCGGAGCCGACAGGCTTGCCCGTACGCGGATCCAGAATGCCTTTTGGCTGCGGAGCCACAAGCGTCGAGTTGGTATTGGTCAATCCCATTCCAGCGCCCCCTTCTTCCACTCATATATAAAGCCAATGGTCAAGACGCCCAGAAAGACCATCATCGAAAGGAAGCCAAACCAGCCGATTGCACCGAACGAGACGGCCCAAGGGAACAGAAAGGCGACTTCCAGATCGAATATGATGAAGAGAATCGACACCAGATAAAAACGAATGTCGAATTTCATGCGCGCATCATCGAACGCATTGAAGCCGCATTCGTAAGCAGAAAGCTTTTCCGGATCCGGCTGTCTATACGCGACAAGAAATGGCGCAACCAGAAGGGCTGCACTGATTACCATCGCGATACCGAGAAAGATAATTATCGGCAAATAGGAGTTTAAAAGCTCGTTCATAATCCTTATCCGGCTTGAATACGAGGCTGCGTCGCCCTGTCATAAGCTTTTTGAGGCATACGACCATGCGACACATTGCATCTGTTGCAACCTCGTCGCCCAAGCAGCTTCAAAAGGCATGCCGTGCGAACTCAGCTTATTTCGTGGGGACGGTTAGCGCAGCAGCCCCATAAGCGCAAGCCCTCGGCCTGGAACAAATGGGTATAGTGCGGCCAGCCGCCAAGGTTCAGGCCACAAACCAGCCCGCATCCGCCACCTTTATCCCTCTATAGCACGAAAACATCATAATTTCGTGAGCAATTCGTGAAAAGCACTCTACTTCGGCGCACCGGCGCGAAAGAATCATCTCCCCTTCACATCTGCTCAAATCACCATCCATGCTCAAATGAGCGCGGCTTCAACGCACCCTGCTCCGATCATATTGAAAGGGCCACGGTCACATCATTGTGAAAGGAAGAGAAAGACTGACCTGCCGGATGCAGCATAAGGGGAAGAAATAACCATGCAGGCTGGTTCTTGCGCCATGGCCTGCCTTCAAAAGCCGATGAAGACGCCTACAATTTCCACTTATTTCAGTTGAAGGCGCAAGTCGGAGCGCGGAGAAATTATATTGAGCACCTATCTGCTTGCAGGCGGCGACCTCGTCATCATTCTGATTGGCGGTTTTTCTATCGCCTATTTGTCATGGTCGCGGCGCTCGAAATAACATCGCGCATGCTGACTCATGGGCAGCGCTATGGTTCCGGCTCGGTGATGTCTGAATGGGGAGAATATTGTTAAATGAAATGGCGCGAGTGACGGGGCTCGAACCCGCGACCTCCGGCGTGACAGGCCGGCACTCTAACCAACTGAGCTACACCCGCGCATTTCATTTACAGCCGCTTGGCTGTGTGGTGACCGGCGTTTCCGTCCGGTGTGAGCGGTCGTTTAAGGGGTTCTCGCACCACTGTCAAGCGAGGGGTTGGAAGAAAAGATAAAATTTTTGATTTTCGCGCAAAACTACCGGTTTTATTGGGTTTTCTGGCTTGAGAAACTTTTCCACACACCCAGCTGCATCGCCGAATCCGGGCGGATGACAGAATCATTTTTCAGAAATCGCGGCTATGATTCATGAAATACCTTATTGATGGCCGAAGGCGGTCGGCAGTGAATTTTCATCAGGCGAATAAAAAGGGTGCTGGTTTGATAATTTTACGCTTGCACTTGGCGTATGAATTGCCTAAACGCGTCTCACAACGGCTGACAAATCAGTCCGGGCGATTAGCTCAGTTGGTAGAGCGCTTCGTTTACACCGAAGATGTCGGGAGTTCGAGTCTCTCATCGCCCACCATTTTATCGCCTTGTCCAATTCCCCCACATATATATGCGCATCCGCCATAAATTGCTGAAAGATAGCAAGACTTCAAATCAGCAAAAAGGCGGTTGAAGAACCGCCTTTCTTTTTAGCCATGCATCCAGCTTAGCCATGCCTTTCGGTGCCAGATTCTTCGAATGAACGGCACAGGCGTTTTATCAAATCTTCGCCAAAGATTGTTCAATATCAGCGATGATGTCGTCTGCATCCTCGATGCCGATCGAAAGACGAACGACTTCCGGCCCTGCTCCGGCTGCGACTTTCTGTTCATCGCTAAGCTGCCGATGCGTGGTCGACGCCGGATGGATGACCAGCGAGCGCGTATCACCCAGATTTGCAAGCAGCGAGAACAGCTCAAGCCCGTCGACAAATTTCACGCCCGCATCATAGCCGCCCTTAATGCCGAAAGTGAAAACGGAGCCAGCACCTTTTGGTGAATATTTCTTTTGCAAGGCATTGAATTTGTCACCGGGCAGGCCCGCATAGCTTACCCATGAAACTTTCTCGTGCTCGTTCAGCCATGTGGCAACCTTGAGCGCATTATCGCTGTGGCGCTGCATGCGAAGGGGGAGCGTCTCGACACCCGTCAAAATCTGGAATGCGTTGAAGGGCGAGATTGCCGGTCCGAAATCGCGCAGGCCCAGCACGCGTGCCGCAATAGCAAAGGAAATATTGCCGAATGTCTTATGAATCTCCAGCCCGGCATAATCGGGACGCGGTTGCGTCAAAAGCGGGTAATTGCCGGATTTAGCCCAATCGAAAGTGCCGCCATCGACAAGAATACCGCCCATGGAATTACCATGGCCGCCAATAAATTTGGTAAGCGAGTGCACGACGATGTCGGCCCCATGCTCGATCGGGCGTATCAGATAGGGCGATGCCAGCGTATTGTCGACGATCAGAGGCAATCCGTACTTGTGTGCGACTTCCGCGATGGCCGCGATGTCGATGACGATGCCGCCGGGATTCGCAAAGCTTTCGATGAAGATCGCACGGGTTCGATCATCAATGAGATGCTCGAAATCCGCCGGATCGGTCGCCTCCGCCCAGCGCACTTCCCAGCCAAATGACTTGAAAGCCTGGCCGAACTGGTTCATCGAGCCGCCATACAGCTTGTTGGCCGCGATGAAATTATCGCCCGACTGCATGAGCGTATGGAAAATCAGGAGCTGTGCCGCATGGCCGGACGCCGTCGCCACTGCCGCCGTTCCGCCTTCCAGCGCAGCGATACGCTCTTCAAGAACTGCTGTCGTGGGATTGGTAATGCGCGTGTAAATATTGCCAAAAGCCTGAAGCCCGAAAAGCGAGGCAGCGTGGTCGGCATCTTCAAACACAAAAGAAGTGGTCTGATAGATCGGCGTTGCACGCGCTCCGGTGGTCGGGTCGGGTTTTGCCCCGGCGTGAATTGCGAGCGTACTGATGCCGGGTGAGCGGTTGGTCATGATGTCCTCCTAAGCCTAAATCGGGAAAAGCGATAAGTTGTCGGACGTTAGGCCGGGCACCCGATAAAGCAAAGAAGAAAATCGCTCAATATTATGATAAAATAGAAAATTAATCCTTCCTAAGCCCGACTTATTAAACGCGGAAACTCAATCGCGGGACAGCGATTCATCACGACCTTCAATCCGCCCTCCTCCGCTCGTTTGGCGGCTTCCGCATGGACGACATCAAGCTGCGTCCACAAAACGTCGGGCCTGCTCTGCATGGCGAGAATCTCGTCAACAATCGCAGGAAGATATTCGGAAGCGCGGAACACATCGACCATGTCCACCGGCTCGGGGATGTCTGCGAGTGTCGCATAGACAGGCTGGCCGTGGATTTCCTTGCCCGCCTGCCCCGGATTAACCGGAATGACGCGGTAGCCTTTGGACAAAAGAAAGCGCATCACGCCATTGCTCGGACGATCGGGCCGCGGCGACGCGCCAAGCAGCGCGATCGTCTTTACCGATAAAAGCACGTCACGAATTTCCTGATCCGACGAAATGGGCATAGCGCTTCTCCCTTTGAGCGTGCTTAAAGCGTGTCGCGATCTTTCAGATTCGCTCCTTACGCTTTAAGTTTTTGTTTTAACGCATGTCCTTATCCCGAAACCGGTTCCCACTTTCGCGCGACATGCTTTAACTTATCCTGCGCCAAATGGGAGGGAAAGCATGAGGGACGTAAAGCCCGTAATGAAGGTTGAAGACGTGAATGCGTTTTTGCGGCAGGAGTTTCCGCAGCTTAATGGGGATTTCGAAATCATCGATATTGGCGGCGGCTTTTCCATCATGCAGCTTGAAGCGGGCGAAGCGCATCTGCGCCCCGGCGGAACCGTATCCGGCCCCTCGCTGTTCGCTCTTGCCGATGTCGCAGCCTATGCGGTTATTCTCGCCCATATCGGCCCGGTGGCGCTCGCAGTGACCACGAACCTCAATATCAATTTTCTGCGCAAGGCCGCTCCCGGCAAGCTGCTGGCAATGGCGCGGATTCTCAAGCTCGGCAAACGCCTTGCGGTTATCGACATCAGTCTGACGAGCGCAGCGAGCGATGATCTGATAGCCCATGCAAGCGCAACTTACTCGATTCCGCCGCAATAAATATAAGGTATCATAATACCAACATCGTAACTGATTGATTTTGTTACTCTTTATAAGAGGCGTACAGAAAAGAGCGCTTGACTGGGGGGCAAATTCTGTGTATCGACCCGCCCGTAGCGCATGAAAGCCTGCTTTCGCGCGTTACGTTGGATAGACCCAACACAAGCAACAAGAAAAGCCCGGATCGCAAGATCGGGGATTAGTCTAAGGAAGACTTCAATGGCAACTTTTTCCCAAAAGCCGGCCGAAGTGGTGAAGAAATGGATTCTGATCGACGCGGAAGGTCTCGTCGTCGGTCGTCTGGCCACCATCGTCGCCAATCGCCTGCGCGGCAAGCACAAAGCCACCTTCACCCCGCATGTTGACGATGGCGACAATGTCATCATCATCAATGCCGACAAGGTCGTGCTGACCGGCAAGAAATACACCGACAAGAAATATTACTGGCACACCGGCCATCCGGGCGGCATCAAGGAACGCACAGCCCGTCAGATTCTCGAAGGCCGCTTCCCGGAGCGCGTTGTCGAGAAGGCCATTGAGCGCATGGTCCCGCGCGGTCCGCTTGGTCGCCGTCAGATGAAGAACCTGCGCGTTTATGCAGGCTCGGAACATCCGCATGAAGCTCAGCAGCCAGAAGTCCTCGATATTGCTGCGCTGAACCGCAAGAACAAAGGGAATGCATAATCATGGCTGAGCAGCTCAATTCGCTCGAAGAACTCGGCAGCGTCGCTACGGCCGCAACCGAACAGGCCGCTCCGGTCCACGTCCAGAAGCTCGACGCGCATGGCCGTGCTTACGCAACCGGCAAGCGTAAAGACGCTGTCGCTCGCGTCTGGGTCAAGCCCGGCTCCGGCAAGATCGTCGTGAACGGCAAGGAATTCGAAAAGTATTTCGCACGCCCGGTTCTGCAGATGATCCTGCAGCAGCCGATCGTCGCCTCGAACCGTGCAGGCCAGTTCGACATCATCGCTACCGTCGCCGGTGGCGGCCTCTCCGGTCAGGCCGGTGCCGTTCGTCATGGCATTTCGAAGGCGCTGACCTACTACGAACCGGGCCTGCGCACGGTTCTCAAGAAGGGCGGCTTCCTGACCCGCGACAGCCGTGTCGTTGAACGTAAGAAGTACGGTCGCGCAAAAGCTCGTCGTTCGTTCCAGTTCTCCAAGCGTTAATTCTTATCGCTTTGAAACTTACAGAAAAGCGGGCCTCCGGGTCCGCTTTTTTGCTATGGATATACGGAATCATCCGTAAGGAACGGCCATGCCAACAAAGACCATCGATCATGCCATCACCGCCCGCAGCCTGACCAGCGCGGCGACAGACCCCACCCATGCAGGCGTGCTGTCTTTCATGCGGCGCATCTACACCAAATCGCTCAAAGGTGCCGAGGCCGTCGTCTGGGGCATTCCTTTCGATGCAGCCGTATCCAACCGGCCCGGCGCGCGTTTCGGACCACAGGCCATCCGGCGCGCTTCCGCCATTTTCGATAATGATCCGCAATATCCATTCGAGCGCGACCTGTTCGAAAATCTTGCGGTCATCGACTATGGCGATTGCCTGCTCGATTATGGCAACCACTACAAGACGCCCGCGACCATCGAGCGAGAAGCTGCGAAAATTCTTAAATCTGACGCCTTTCTGCTCACGCTGGGCGGTGATCACTTCATCACATGGCCGCTTCTCAAAGCTCATGCCGCCAAATACGGGCCGCTGGCGCTGGTGCAATTCGACGCGCATCAGGACACATGGTTTGATGACGGCAAGCGCATCGATCATGGTTCCTTCGTCGCGCGCGCAGCGCGTGATGGAATTATCGATCCTGACCATTCGATCCAGATCGGCATAAGAACCCATGCGCCGGACGACTGCGGCATCAAGATCATCCATGGCCATGAGGTCGAAGATATGTCGGCCGCGCAGATCGCCGAGGCCATTCTCGCCCGCACCGATGGCCGCAAGACCTATCTGACCTTCGATATTGATTGCCTCGATCCGGCCTTTGCCCCCGGAACCGGCACGCCAGTGGCGGGCGGGCCGTCTTCGGCCAAAATGCTTTCCATCCTGCGCAAGCTTGCGGCGCTTGATTTCGTGGGCGCCGATATTGTCGAGGTTGCGCCAGCCTATGATCATGCCGATATAACGGCTATCGCAGGCGCCACGATTGCGATGTATTATCTGGGGCTGCTGGCCGAAAAGAAGGCGCAGCGATAAGACACGGTCATTCTTGCGGTTGAGAAATTGATTCAACGCGCTACAAGACTGATTCCGGATGCTGACGTAAATTACTGAATTCAAAGGCAAAGCGTATGAAACCGAAAATCTTCATCGATGGCGAACACGGCACGACGGGCCTGCAAATCCGCAGCCGCCTCGCCGAGCGTGGCGATCTTGAAGTGATTTCCATTCCCGAAGCCGAGCGCCGCAACAAGGATTTGCGCGCCGACTATCTGCGCGCCGCCGACATCGCCATTCTTTGCCTGCCCGACGATGCCTCCAGAGAAGCGGTTTCATTGCTCGAAGGCCATAATTCGACCCGCATCATTGATACATCGACCGCGCATCGTATTCATGCGGACTGGATCTATGGCTTTGCCGAACTCGCCAAGGAACAGCGCGAGCGGATTGCACAGGCGCGCCTCGTTGCCAATCCGGGCTGCTATCCGACCGGCGCCATCGCGCTGGTGCGTCCCTTGCGCGATGCAGGGCTTCTGCCTGCCGATTACCCGCTGAGCGTCAATGCCGTTTCAGGCTATACCGGCGGCGGCAAGCAATTGATCGCGCAAATGGAAGATGAGAATAATCCCGAACATCTCGCCGCAAATAATTTCCTTTACGGCCTGCCTTTGCGCCACAAACATGTGGCGGAGCTGCAATTACATGGCCGGCTGGATCGCCGTCCTATCTTCAGCCCCAGCGTCGGACGTTTCCCGCAAGGCATGATCGTACAGGTTCCGCTCTTTCTGAGCGAACTCGAAGGCGCGCCCTCGCTCGAAAAACTCCATGCAGCACTGAGCGAGCATTATGCCGGTCAGACGGTGGTAGAGGTCGTGCCGCTCGATGAAAGCGGCAAGCTGCCGCGCGTCGACGCAGAAGAGCTTGCAGGCAAGGACGGCATGAAGCTGTTTGTTTTTGGCACGGAAGGCGACGGTCAGGTCAATCTTGTCGCGCTGCTCGACAATCTGGGCAAAGGTGCGTCAGGTGCCGCCGTCCAGAATATGGACCTGATGCTCGGCAAATAATGCACTGACGACTCAGGTCGCAGTGACGACTTAAAAGGCCCGGTGGTTTATGCCACCGGGCCTTTTTTCATTCTTCATAAGCGCCCTTGCAGGCACGCCAATGCGCAACCGCAAAGGCAAGCACGATCAGCGCCACGAACTGATGCGTGAGGCCCAGATGCAGCGGCACGCTCATCAAAAGCGTGGCTACGCCGATCGCCGCCTGAACAAGAATGAGGCCAAGCAATACGAGCGTGCGGCGCGCGTGGGTCGTGTCCGGCGCATTTCGCCAGACCTGCATGACATGGAGAACGGCCAGCACCAGAACAGTATAGGCAAACATACGGTGTATGAACTGTACGGTTTTCGGATTCTCAAAAATATTGCGCCACCATGGCGATTGCGCGAAAAGATCTGATGGAATGACCGCGCCATCCATCAGCGGCCAGGTGTTATAGGTCAGCCCTGCATGCAGCCCTGCAACCAGGCCACCAAGGTAGATTTGCACAAGAATCGCAAAAACCAGCCAGCCGGCAAAGCGCGCGATGGAGCGTTCCGCGGGGCGTTCGCTATAGGCAACCAGACCGCGCGCAATGTAAAAGACCGCCGTAATGATGATGCAGGCCGTGGTCAGGTGGATCGCCAGCCGGTACTGACTGACACTGGTAAGCTCGCTCAGGCCCGACGCTACCATCCACCAGCCAATAGCGCCCTGCAAGCCGCCAAGAAGCAGAAGACCGAGCATCCGGTATTTCAGGCCGGTATTGAGGCGTCCGCTCAGCCAGAAGAATGCAAGCGGAATGGCAACCAGAAAGCCGACAAAACGCGCCAGCATACGGTGCGCCCATTCCCACCAGAAGATATATTGAAACTCGCCAAGCGACATACCCTTGTTGATCTGCTGATATTGCGGAATCTGGCGATATTTCTCGAATTCTTCCAGCCATTCGGCGTGATTGAGCGGAGGAATCACACCATGGATGGGCTTCCATTCGGTAATGGACAGGCCAGAGCCGGTCATGCGGGTCGCGCCTCCCACCATCACGATGGCAATGAGAACGACAAAGACCGCGTATAACCAGTACCGGATCATCCGACGATTTGCGTCATCGTGATAACGCGCTGCGCCCTGCCCTTCATTGTGAGCGGAAAATACCGCCATGCCATTTACCTTCCTGAATATTCGGTCCGGAATACATGCCGCATAGGAGAAGGGGTTACAAGTCAGCTCCCCGCCCGACCTACGCGACATGCCGCCGCGTTTTCGCTTCCTTTATAGAGATTCGCAGGCTAAAGCGTGTCGCGATCTTTCAGATTCGCTCCTTACGTTTTCAGTTGTTGTTTTAACGCGCATCTTTTCCGAAAACCGTTTCACACTTTTCGGGATGCGCTTTAAGTTGTTGTTTTAACGCATGTCGTTATCCCGAAACCGGTTCCCACTTTCGGGCGACATGCTTTAGGGATGACGCATCAAGAGGAGAAAAACATGCCTGTCCGGCTGAAAAAACTCATAGGCACATTTCTGCTTGTCGCGCTTGTGATCATCTATGCGATTTTGGCCACACTGGTGGCGGTAGCAGTTCTGGCCGAGTCAAGCGTGTGGGTGCATCTGTTCTATTTCTTCTTTACCGGTATTCTGTGGGTTCTGCCGGCCATGGGCATCATCTGGTGGATGGAGCGACCGCCACGGCAGAAACGCTAATCTCTTGCCGCTGAATCCATCAATATGATGACGTCTTCATAACCACCCTGATCGAGATCCAGCGCCGAGCGCACGACCGCTTCATTGTCCGGATCGAGGATATTCATGATGACTTCCACCGGACCATCGGCAATGCGATCTATCTGCCGGGAAGTGGATGCGCCGCATTCAATCGCCACGAAATCATAGACGGTTTCCAGCGCATCGAGGATGAATGGCAGCCGATCCGCCGAACGCATCGCGCTTTCCGGGTCGGCCCGGCCAAGCGGCATGATATGCGCCCGAGAAAAATGATCGTTATGGATCACGTCGTCAAGACGTTTCTGGCCGTCGAGCAAGTCCGTAATGCCGGAGAGATTGTCGCCATCGAGCATCGCCGCTCCCAGAGAACCAAAGGCGGTCATGTCGATCAAGATGATGCGTTTGCCCCGGTCGGCAAGCTCTCGCACCAGACGCAATGAACCCACCGCCACCCGATCGCCTTCAGGCGAAACTATGACAATGCGCTTGAGTGTTCCTTCCAGCAGGTGGTCTGCGATGCTCTCTATTCCATTGGGATTGGAATGCCCTGCGGAGGTCGTCTCATAGCCCGGTTCGTCTTTGGTCGGCGGAACCGATGCCGTATCGGCCTCGGCTGCAATCACCGGCCTTTCGATTTCTTCAGCCGTTTTGATGCGCGTCTTATCAAGCGGGATAAAAGCGCGAGTGCTGAACCGTTCACGCAGCAATGCGAAGACCGATAAAAGCACAAGCCCGGCTGCGAATGTGGCGCCGACCACCGGCGCGGTCCCCGGATAATTCAGCCAGTCCGCCATATCTTCTCCATTGGAGCCCGTATCGGCGGATTCGTGTGCTCCAATCAGAAGGCCGGTTTGCACGCGAAAATCAGGGATAAAGAGAAGGCAAGCCCCCCATGCCATCAGGGCCATAAGCACCGCACCGCCGAAAATCAAAAGCCGGTTACGGCGCAGGCTTTCACCAAGTGCGCCCATATCAATATCTGCATCCTCCAAAACCGGCCCCGTTCTGGGACCGGATTTCTTTATCGAAAATCGTAAACGATCAAGGTAACCAGAGGGTTAAACTCCCGGGGCCCACCACCCTATATCCGCAAGGATTTTTGGAGGGGCAGTCAATTATTTACCCGCCATTAACCCTAATCAAACGATAATATCCGCTAACAGCATTCGGGTTTGCTGGTATTTCCATGGCGAAGGCACACAAGCCGCCATCAGTGCAAATGGTTTTCGGAAGAGTCCGGGGCAGAAATGACGATGCAGAAAACTCATAGCAGGCGCAACCGGCATGTGGCGGTCGTCACGCTTGGCCTCGCAGCGATGATGCTTTCGGCATGTTCAGGTTATCGCCCTGCCCCGCCAGCCTTTCATGCGACATTAAACGAGCCCTATCGGCTTAATTCCGGTGATCGCGTCCGCATCACCGTGTTCGAGCAGGAAAGCCTCACCAATAATTATAGCGTCGATCAATCGGGTTATATCGCGTTTCCCCTCGTCGGCAGCGTTCCTGCAAGCGGCAAGACCGTCAAGGAACTCGAAGGCGTCGTTGCCTCGAAATTGCGCGGCGGTTATCTTCGCGATCCCGATGTGAGCATCGAAGTGGACCGCTATCGCCCGCTGTTCATCATGGGCGAGGTCGGCGCGGCAGGGCAATATTCCTATGTGCCCGGCATGACGGTGCAGAAAGCGATAGCCGCAGCGGGCGGCTTCACGCCACGCGCCAACCAGCAGAATGTCGATATTACCCGCCAGATCAACGGAGAAGTCATGACAGGACGGGTTCTCATATCGGATCCGATCCTGCCCGGCGACACCATATATGTACGTGAGCGCCTGTTTTGATGGTGCCCGGCGCCTGATCATGCGGATGCTGCGACGCTCCGGGTCGTCTATATAAAAGCTTTACCATGAAGTGCTTTCCTGAAATCATTATGGCTGCGTCAGGCCGACTGACAGAGTTTCCTAAGGATTTGCCGTTAGGCATGATCCCGCAAATTCATCATCAGAGGCAATATCGTGCGGGAAAAAGAAGCAGCTTCTCATTCTGCCCATAACGCCGCAGAGGCGGCCGCCAGCAATGGCAAGGGTTCTGGCTCTGGAGAGGCTGCAAAACTCAACGAGATGGCGCGCCAGATGGCCGCGCAATACAAGCATGACACCTTTTCGCCCGTGATGCTGAGCGGGGTAATGCGCCTGACGGAGTTCGGCCTGATCTTCCTCACCGGCGTTCTCAGCTTCATTTTCTATGTAGGCATCGGCGGTCATCTCGATCTTTATTATCCGCTCAGCATCATCGCGGGCGGCGCATTGTTCGTGATGATGACGGAGTTCCATGATGGCTATCAGATCAATATCCTGCGCGCGCCCATCCGTCATTTCAGGCGGCTGATCCTTACCTGGGCGGCAGTACTGGGCGCCCTCGCCGTTGCTGGCTTTCTGTTTAAAATATCTTCCGATTTCTCGCGCGGCTGGTTTCTCATTTGGGCGGCAAGCGCTTTTATTCTGCTTGCAGGGACACGCCTTTTCATAGCGCGTAAAGTCAGACACTGGGCGCGAAACGGCACTATGGAACGCCGGGCGGTGATCGTCGGCGGCGGTACGAATGCAGAAACGCTCATTCGCTCGCTTGAACAGCAGCCTGATAACGACATCCGCATCTGCGGCATTTTCGATGACCGGGACAATCGCCGCTCCCCCCCCATCGTCGCCGGCTACCCCAAGCTTGGCAATATCGACGAGCTCATCGAATTTGCCCGAATTGCCCATATTGATATGCTGATCGTTTCCCTGCCGATCAGTGCAGAAGCGCGGGTGCTTTCGCTTCTGAAAAAGCTCTGGGTTCTGCCCGTCGATATTCGTCTGTCAGCGCTTAACAACCATCTGCGTTTCAGGCCGCGCGCCTATTCCTATATCGGCTCCGTGCCGATGCTCGATATTTTCGACAGGCCGATCAATGAATGGGACTCGGTTGCAAAACGCATATTCGATATTGTCTTCAGCCTGTTAGGGATTATCCTGCTCTCGCCGGTCATGCTGGCGACTGCCATAGCAATCAAGCTGGACAGCAAGGGGCCCGTCATCTTCAAGCAGAAGCGGCACGGCTTTAATAATGAAGTCATCAATGTCTGGAAGTTCCGCTCAATGTATGTCGAGCAGTCAGACCCGACAGCCGGCCAGGCCGTTACCAAGGGCGATCCGCGCGTCACGCGCGTTGGCCGTTTCATCCGCAAGACGTCTATTGATGAGCTGCCACAATTCTTCAACGCGCTACGCGGTACGCTTTCGCTGGTCGGTCCGCGTCCGCATGCGGTGGCCGCATATACGCGCAACATATTCTATGATGATGTGGTGGATGGTTATTTCGCCCGTCACCGCGTCAAACCGGGCGTCACCGGCTGGGCGCAAATCAATGGCTGGCGCGGAGAAATCGATAATGACGAGAAAATCCGCATGCGTACGGAATATGATCTCTACTATATCGAAAACTGGTCGCTATGGTTTGATCTCAAGATCCTGTTTCTGACGCCTGTCAGGCTTCTGAATACGGAAAATGCATATTGAATGGCTTTTTCCCGCAAGTCCGATGCACATTTGTCGTCGTCACTAAAGCGTGTTGCGTTTTATCGTATTCATACAACACGCTTTAACTCTTTGTTTTTACGCATGCCTTTATCCCAAAACCGGTACCCACTTTTGGGAGACATGCTCTAGTTCTACACTCTATCATCCCATAGATCGAAGGCGCGCAAGGGTACGCGCCTTTTGCGCCTTATGGCAGCAACAATAGGCCATCCCGATAATCCGGTTTCCGTCAATAATTAAAATAGAAGAGAAAATGGTCGGAGCGGCGGGATTCGAACCCACGACCCCTTGACCCCCAGTCAAGTGCGCTACCGGGCTGCGCTACGCTCCGAACCGGAGGAAGCCTTAGAATGCAAAGAGTTTTTCCGCAAGCCCTAAAAACAAATAAAAGAACAAAATGCACACGAATGCAAATCCGTGGCAACGCTCTCAACCCATAGGCCATCATAATCACGATAAAGATCAGCAGAAGATTTCCAACATCTGCTTTGGCCGACAGGGCTTCTTTCTCTCTTGCGTTGTGGCGAGACTCAATGTTCAATCCTGAAAAACATAGGGGATGAGGGGCATGCTAACGCGTCGGAAATTTTGCAGCTGCCTGCTGGCCTCGCTCCCCCTGGCAGCGACACCAGCTTTTGGCGAAGCCATGGAATGCGCCGTATTCACGGATCAGCGGCAAAATGAAACCTCACCCAAGGAAGCAATAGAGCTTCTCAGGCAAGGCAATGAACGTTTCGTGGCAGGACAGACTATCAACTGCGATCTGATGCGTCAGGTTCATGAAACTGCAAATCATCAATCACCTTTCGCGGCCATCGTCGGCTGTATCGATTCACGAGTACCGCCGGAAATTATCTTCGATCAACGCATCGGCGATGTTTTTTGTGCGCGCGTAGCCGGAAACTTTGTGAACGATGATATTTTAGGCAGTCTTGAATATGCGACTGAAGTTGCGGGGGCCAGAGCAATCGTCGTTCTCGGCCATAGTTCGTGCGGCGCCGTCAAAAGTGCTGTTGATGATGTGAAGATGGGGCATATAACAAATATGCTTGCCCAAATTACTCCAGCCCTGGAAAATCTTGATGGTTCAGAGGGTCCGCGCAGTTCCAGCAACACGGCTCTGGTTCAGAAGGTCGCTGAAGAACATGCACGCATCACGGCTGAAAGCTTAATCCGCCGCAGCAGCATCCTTCAAAAACGCCACGAAGCTGGAAATCTTCTTGTCGTTCCAGCCATGCATGACATCGCTACCGGCAGAGTAAGCTGGTTGTAAGTCATCAATATAGAGGTGCTGGAGACCCGAGGCGCTGAGAGCGCTTGAATTACAAATCTTTAATTCTCCAGCAATTGTGGCGTTAAAGCGTGTCGCGATCTTTCAGATTCGCTCCTTACGCTTTAAGTTGTTGTTTTTACGCATGTCGTTATCCCGAAACCGGTTCCCACTTTCGGGCGACATGCTTTAGAAATCCGCCCCTAATCATAAGACATGAAAGCGGGTCTGGATCATCTGATATTATTCTTCAGCGCTATTGCCACGGGATACGCCGCCTGGGCAGTTTTTACGGGTGCCCTGAATTAAGTGATGTCCACGCAAGCCCTGTTTTGCCTCAATCACTGATCGCGGAGCTGGTAGGTTTCAGCGATATAGCGGTAGCCTTCGCCCTCCCGCTTGAGATAGGCAAGGGAAGGAAACGGCATGTGATAGCCGATAAATGGCAGGCGATCCGTCGCAATCATATCGAAGAGGCGCTTTCGGGTATCGACCGCCATTTCCTTATCCATATCGAATGAAACATGCCATTCAGGCCGCTGCAAGGTCGTGACAAAATGATTGGCCGTGTCCGAAATCAGAATCAGCGGTTTGCCATCCGATTCGATACGGAAGGCCAGATGTCCCGGTGTGTGCCCGAACGCGCCGAGCGCATGAATGCCGGAGACAACTTCACTCCCATCGTCGAGGAAGGTCGTTTTTTCAGCCAGCGGCTTAATATTATATTACTTTCGACCAGTTGGGCCACGCGCGCCGCAGGGCCGTCAAGCCGTGCAGGATCAGTCCAGAAATCAAATTCCTTTTGCCCCGTCATATAGCGTGCATTGGCGAATGTCGGCTTCGCATCCTCCATTAATCCGCCGATATGATCGGGGTGAAAATGGCTTATCACCACCAATGACACATCATCTGCCTTGTAGCCTGACGCTTCAAGTGCCGCGACCAGCCTGCCCTGACCGGCTTCGCGAGAAGCCGCCCCAAGGCCGGTATCGAAGAGAACGAGCTCCGTTCCCGTATTGATCAGCACAGGGGTAAAACCATTTACGAAACGATCAGCAGGAAGAAGATTATCTTCCAGCAAAGCCGCCACGTCTTTTGCATCCTGATTGATCGCATAGGTTTTTTCGGGTGCCTCACCCGCCCTGCGCCCGTCGGAAAGCGTCGTAATCTCGAACTCGCCCAGCTGGAAACGATGAAAATCGGGATTGCCCACTGCGGCCATCGAGGTTGCCGCGGCAGCATTTGTGCTTTCCAGCGCAGACAACATTGCCCCTCCACCCGCTGAAGAGGCTGCAATCATGAAATCACGCCTTGAGAGAGTCATCGGCTTATCTCCATCGTGGTTTCGTGGAGGACAAAGCAGCCCTCGCTGCGGTTGAGGATAGCGTAAAATGCGCATCGATCCAAAGCAAAACGACGGGCGGGGATTGTGTTGTGATCAACACTATCTTGCTTTAGCGCAAAAATCCTATTATCTGGAATGTGCGCGGGACGGCCCGCGTCTGTGTTCGCATAGGGGACGGCCCCATAAAAGGGCTATTGCATGGCTGGACCTATAGAACAATTTGAGATCAAGCCTCTCATCGAACTTGGCGTTTTGGGCGGCCAGCAAATCGCCCTCACAAATTCCGCAATCTATATGTTTCTGACGATCTGCGTTGCTGCGGGTTTTCTTTTGCTGTCTTCACGCCGCAGGGCAATCATACCCGGACGATGGCAATCATCTGCCGAAATGCTTTATGAATTCGTGTCCAAGACATTGCGCGACAATGCCGGCGAAAAGGGAATGAAATTCTTTCCGCTGGTGTTTTCGCTGTTCATGTTCATTCTTGCGGCAAACCTGATCGGCATGTTCCCCTATGCATTCACGGTGACGAGCCAGATCATCGTGACCTTCGCGCTGGCCATGCTGGTTTTTTTTACGGTGACGATTTACGGGATCGTGCGGCACGGTCTCCGATTCTTCCGGTTGTTCATGCCGTCGGGCGTTCCGATAGCTCTCGCGCCACTTATCGTCCCCATAGAAATCATGTCCTTTCTCTCCCGGCCCATCAGCCATTCGGTGCGTCTGTTTTCGGTCATGCTTGCGGGCCACATCACGCTGAAGGTCTTTGCCGGGTTCGTGGTCGGTCTGGGAAGTCTGGGAACGCTGGGGCTGTTTTCCGCGATATTGCCGCTTGCAATGACCGTCGCGCTGACCGCGCTTGAGATATTGATGGCGGTCATCCAGGCCTATGTATTCGCAATGCTGACCTGCATGTATCTCAACGACGCGCTACATCCTTCTCACTAGAGCGGTTCCGTTTAAACGGAATCGTCGGAACCGCTCTATCTATTTGTTTTTACGCATATCCAGACGCATCGGAGCAGGAAAAGAAATCAGCCCAGTGAACTGATTTCCCTGCGGAGGCGTTTCACGCTTTTGCTGGAAATGCTCTAAACCTGACGCGGAAGGACGGCCTTTCGCTTTATTCACACTGTCTGGGACGACCCGTACCACGGAGCATATAATGGCATGGATTTATCTGGGAATTGCAGGCGTTCTTGAAGTCGTCTGGGCCTATTACATGAAGAAGTCGGAAGGCTTTTCTCTTCTCACGCCCAGCATCATCACGCTCGTGGCGATGATCGGAAGCTTCATTCTGCTGGCGATTGCCATGCGCAGTCTGCCGCTCGGCACTGCTTACGCAATCTGGACCGGAATCGGCGCTGTCGGCGCCTTCGTACTGGGAATATTCATTCTCGGCGAAGCAGCGACATTCTTCCGTATCGCCAGCGTCGCGTTGATCCTGGCCGGGATCATTGGCCTGAAGCTTTCATCGACGTAAAACATTCTCAACCTTCCGGCGGAGGCAATGCTGCCTCCGCCGGAAGAACCAAGCCGTTCCCATGACTGGAAAAAAGTTTAACGCACCTGATCCAGAAGGCGTTTGCATTCCAGCAGGTCGAAAAGTGCCTCCTGCAACAGCGCCCGGTTGTCCTTGGATGGGCGCTTTCCGTCGGCACCGATGGGGCCGTCTTCCTCGCCCTTAAGCAAGCCAAACAGTTTGCGTGCCGGCTGCGGCGCCTTGATGCCGTTTGGCAGCGCCATCTCCTGATCGGCATTTTCCGCTGCCTGTTTCTGGTGCGCAATGGCTTCAATCGCCTGCACATCGCCATTGCCAAGCGCAATGATAAATTGCGTATTATGCTCGCGAAGCAGGCGCTGTACGCCCTTGATGGTATAGCCCTGATCGTAAAGCAGATGCCGAATGCCCTTGAGCAATCCCACATCAAGCGGGCGATAATACCGGCGGCCACCTCCCCGCTTCATCGGCTTGATCTGCGTAAAACGGGTTTCCCAGAAGCGCAATACGTGTTGCGGGAGGTCGAGATCCTCTGCAACCTCGCTTATCGTTCTGAATGCATCAGGGCTTTTTTCCATCCGGCTGACCTTTCCAGTGGTTCGTTCTGCCGTGTTGCGCAACAGTGCCTGTGTTTTTTGGCATGGTTCAATGCATATCCCGTCGATCCGGGCCACCATGCAGACCGTTTTGCCAAACGCCGTTTAACACAAAATCTTTGCTAAAAAGTCCCAGCTTGCCGGAATCATATATTAGCATACACGACTCACTTTCCAGCTCATTATATAATATCAGCACGTTATAAGCACCCCTTCAAGTATGACAGGAAGAGCGATGCTTATCTGTTTTTGCAATAATGGGACAGGAATGCGCAAACCGGCCCGATATGGGCGATTAAAGGAAGGGCAGCAATTTTCTTTAACCGGAGGAGACTGTCAGTCGCCCTCAGCCTTTCGCTTCTGATGCGCTTGCAGAATGCGCTGCTTGAGAACGTTGGAGGCCTTGAAGGTCATCACACGACGAGGAAGAATTGGCACTTCCTCGCCTGTCTTTGGGTTGCGGCCGATGCGTTCATTCTTGTCACGGACCTGAAAGGTCGCAAATGATGACAGTTTTACCGTTTCGCCGTTGACGATGGCGTCACAGACTTCATCGAGGATCATCTCGACCAAAGCCGCCGATTCTGTCCTGGACAGGCCCACCTTTCGGTAAACAGCCTCTGCCAGATCAGCGCGTGTGACCGTCTTACCTCCCATAACCGAACCTGCCTGGTTAGCGTTTGAACAGATAATATCCTTACGTGACAGGACGTTACACAAATAAACGCGGTTCGGTCAAGCCGCGAGTTCCCTCGCGGCAAATCAATTTTCCCGATTACCAGCGCAGCAAAACCGCGCCCCAGGTGAATCCGCCGCCCATGGCTTCAAGAAGAACGAGGTCGCCTTTTTTGATGCGTCCGTCGGCGACGGCTGTGGCCAGAGCCAAAGGAACCGATGCCGCAGACGTGTTGCCATGCCGGTCAACGGTAATGACGACCTTTTCTTCCGCTATGTTGAGCTTCTTTGCCGAGGCGTCGATGATGCGCTTATTGGCCTGATGCGGCACGAACCAGTCGATGTCATCAGCCGTCAGGCCGGTTTCCTCGAAAGAAGCCTCGATCACGTCGGTAATCATTCCGACCGCGTGCTTGAAAACTTCGCGGCCTTCCATGCGCAAATGCCCGACAGTCTGCGTTGTCGAAGGGCCGCCATCCACATAAAGCTTTTGTTTATGGCTGCCATCCGAGCGGAGATTGGCCGCAAGAACGCCACGATCCGAGGTCAGCCCCTTGCCTTCCGCCGCCTCAAGGATCAGCGCGCCTGCGCCGTCACCGAAAAGCACGCAGGTCGTGCGGTCGTTCCAGTCGAGAATGCGCGAGAAGGTTTCCGCACCGATCACCAGAACGCGTTCAGCCATGCCGCCACGAATGTAAAGATCGGCAGTCGTCACGGCATAGATGAAGCCGCTGCAAACCGCCTGCATATCGAAAGCGAAACCATGGGTGATGCCGAGTTCATGCTGGATTTCGACGGCGCTTGCGGGAAAGGTATTGTTGGGAGTGGATGTCGCCACGAGGACGAGATCTATATCGGACGCCTGCAAGCCGGCATTTTCCAGCGCCGCGCGCGCCGCCTGCGCACCCAGCGACACTGTCGTCTCGCTTTCGTCTGCTATATGACGCTGGCGGATTCCGGTACGCTGTACGATCCATTCGTCGGAGGTCTCGACGACGCCTTCAAAATCGGTGTTTTTCATGATTCGTTTCGGCAGCGCCGAACCGATGCCTCTTACGACAGACCTTATCATCATTTATTCCTGTCCTGAATTGACCGCCGCGAAGAGCTTGTTCGCCGTCAAAGCCTTGCCCGTTCATAGGGATAATTATTATTTGGCTGCTTCGCCACCATTATCAAATTCAGTGTGCCTATCACTATGGTGGAAATGCGCCAGATCAGCTTCAATCTTTTCCAGAAGCCGGTTGCGCACCATGTCATAAGCGACTTCGACCGCCGAACAAAAACCTTCTGCGGTCGCGCCGCCATGGCTTTTGATTACAATTCCACTCAAGCCGAGAAACACACCGCCATTGACCTTGTTGGGGTCCATTTTTTCGCGCAGGTGATCAAAAGCGCCCTTGGCAAAGACATAACCGATCCGCGCCATCAATGTGCGGCTCATGGCTTCGCGCATCAGGCCAGCAAGCTGGCGCGCTGTGCCTTCCGCCGTCTTGAGCGCTATATTGCCGATGAAGCCTTCCGTCACCACGACATCGACCGTACCCTTGCCAATATCATTACCTTCGACAAAACCGGCATATTCGAGACCGGCAAGATCCGTATCGCGCAGAATCTGTCCCGCTTCCTTGATCTCATCAAGGCCTTTGACCTCTTCCGTCCCAACATTGAGCAGCCCGACTGTGGGGCGGCGGATTTCAAACAAGGCGCGTGCCATGCCTGCACCCATTACTGCGTAGTCGACAAGCTGGCGAGCGTCCGCGCCAATAGTCGCGCCAATGTCGAGCACGATGCTTTCGCCGCGCAAATTCGGCCAGATGCCGGCGATTGCCGGGCGCTCGATGTCGGGCAGCATGCGCAGGCAGAATTTGGCCATGGCCATCAGCGCGCCGGTATTGCCAGCCGAAACGCAGGCATGGGCATCGCCGCGCTTGACCGCCTCGATGGCCTGCCACATCGAGGACTTGCCGCGACCGGCACGCAGCGCCTGACTAGGCTTGTCGTCCATGCCGACGGCCATTTCGCTGGCGCGGAATTCGGAGGCGGCCTGAAGCTTCGGATAGCGCGCCAGCACCGGCTCGACCTGCCCGGCCAATCCGAAAAAAATAAAACGAATATCAGGATGACGCTCAAGCGCCTTCGCCGCGCCGGGGATGACCACTTCGGGGCCAAAATCACCGCCCATGGCGTCAATCGAAATTTTAATCACTATTGATTATTCCTGTACGATCCCTGTTGCCGTCCCATCCTTGGAAAACCAGAGGGGGCTGGCGCGAAAATAGTGTTTTTGCGGGCGTGTACAACAAGATTCTCGCAAGCCGCCGCGAAATCACGGCTTCTTGTGCCAATCCGACAGCTTTGCGAAAGGCGAATCAGGCTTCTCTTCTTCCTCGCCGCTTCCGTAAACCATCGGCTCGCCATCGGGAGCGGTTCCGGGCTTGCGCGGATAGGGGTCGATAGCCAGTTCGAAAAATTCCTCCACCACAGTGCCCAGATCGATCTTGTCTCCTGTGAAGGTTTCCGGAATATCCGCCCCTTCGGCATCCAGCAGCAATTCGCCGCTTTCATCGAGCCGGATTTTAGCCAGCCGCGAGTTTTCCGGCACGAAGATCGTGTCAATCTCCTCGGCTATCTTGCTTGTGACCGGATCGAGGGTTACGACGCAAGCCTGCACGATTTCCGCATCGACATGGCCGCGAATGCGAATACCATTCTTCTTCCAGCGCGTCAGCAGCAGCTCGGCGTCAAATGATTTCACCGCTTCCAGCCCATGTTCGCCCGCCAGTGCCGCTCTCTCCCCTTCGGTGGTTCCGATGGTTACGTTCAGTCCCTTCTGGGGAAGATTGCCAACTGCGACCGGATAGGTAAGCGCTGGTTTAACCGTCATGGCCATTTGCCTCTTTTGCGTTATCGCCGGATATTTCATCCGCATCGATAAAGGATATATCGCCTGCCGCCAGGGTGTCATCGGGGATTTGCGCAAGCCGGTTACGGCAGGCAAACATATAGGCTGCCAGATAGTGGGCCTGCGGCCAGATTTCGAGATCAGGGCGAATGTTTCTTGTCAGGGCTGCGGCAAGCGCCTGCCTGTCACCGGCATCGAGCGCTTCACCATAGGAGTTGACGCGCCCATAGAACATGCGCGCCAGTTTCTTCATGCGCTTGGGCACGCCCTGATCTCCGATGCCCAGTTCGCGCAGCGAATGGTCCACATCCTTGAAAAACTCGTCCGCGACATCCTGCGCCAGCTGCCTGAGAGCGGGCTCTCCGCCTTTCATCCGGTGCAGGGTGAGGAAAATATGCACCGAAAGCAGTTCATAGCGGCCAAGCGGCGTATCAGGCGCCTGAAACTGTGCATAAAAGCGCTTTTGCCGCGCCGCCGCCACGATCGTCTCGTAGACGCGAATGAGAATAGCCTCATTTGTTTTTGATTTGCGGCGAAAAAGGCGAAGAATCATTTCCGTACGACCGTAATTGTTGCATCCAGAACCAAGGTGGTTTACCGAAGTTCTCCCAAGGACGAAAGTGCCAGGCTGATTATTGAATTTATGGAGAGGTCATTGTTGCAGCGAATTTTCCCAAGCGCGCCAAGGCAGCGTGCTCTTCTCGCCGGCACGGCAATTCTCTTTTCGGCGGCTCTCGCCGGATGCAATACCGCATCCACGCTCAATCCGTCGGAAACGATCACCGAAGGTTACGTGCTCGATCAGGAAGCCCTCGATTCCGTATCGGTCGGTTCCAGCCGCGAACAAGTGCTGCTGGCGCTCGGCACGCCTTCCACGACCGCGATCTTCGACAATGAAGTGTTCTACTACATTTCGCAGAAGCGTTATCGCGCCGTGCAGTTCATGAAGCCGAAGATCATCGACCGGCAGATTCTTGCTATCTATTTCAACAAGGACGGCCAGGTCGAGAATATCGCCAATTACGGCCTCAAAGACGGCAAGCTGTTCGATTTCGTATCGCGCACCACGCCGACGGGCGGCAAGGACCAGTCCTTCCTGGGCCAGGTCATTCAGGGCGTTTCCAAAGCACCGACCTCCCTGCCCGGCAGCGGTGGTTGACGGGCGTTTCACGTATTTGCTGAAAATGCTCTATAGAGATGCAAAAAGCCCGCCACATGGCGGGCTTTTCTTTTCGGGTCGCCTTGTATCAGGCCATATGGGCCAGCACCGCCAGCAGCAGAAGCGCTACAATATTGGTGATCTTGATTGCCGGATTGACCGCAGGGCCAGCCGTATCCTTATAGGGATCGCCCACCGTGTCACCCGTCACCGAAGCCTTGTGCGCTTCCGAACCCTTCATGTGCTTCACACCGTCCGTATCGGTAAAGCCATCCTCAAAGCTCTTCTTGGCATTATCCCAGGCACCGCCGCCCGATGTCATCGAAATCGCCACAAAGAGCCCATTGACGATAACACCAAGAAGCGACGCGCCAAGAGCCGCGAAGGCCGCAGCCTTGGAGCCGGAAAGCAGCAATACGCCAAAATAGACCACGATCGGCGCCAGCACCGGCAAAAGCGAGGGGATAATCATTTCGCGGATCGCCGCTCTGGTCAGAAGATCGACCGCGCGCGCATAGTCGGGGCGTTCCGTTCCGGCCATGATGCCGGGCTTTTCACGAAACTGCCGTCGCACTTCCTGCACCACCGCGCCACCCGCGCGCCCCACGGCGGTCATCGCCATTCCGCCGAAAAGATAGGGGATCAGGCCGCCGAAGATAAGACCTGCAACCACATAGGGGTTGGACAGCTCGAATGAAACCGGCCCCATATCGGCGAAATAGGGATAGGTCTGGCCGTTGGCGGCAAAATAGGACAGGTCGTTGGAATAGGCCGCAAACAGAACCAATGCACCCAGTCCCGCCGATCCGATGGCATAGCCCTTGGTAACGGCCTTGGTCGTGTTGCCCACGGCATCGAGCGCATCGGTCGACTTGCGCACTTCAGGATCGAGACCCGCCATTTCGGCGATGCCGCCCGCATTATCGGTCACAGGGCCGAAAGCATCGAGCGCCACGATCATGCCCGCAATGCCCAGCATGGCGGTAACGGCGATTGCGGTGCCGAAAAGGCCCGCAAGCTGATAGGTGCTGATGATGCCGCCGATGATGACGATGGCAGGCAGAGCGGTTGATTCGAGCGATACCGCCAGCCCTTGAATGACGTTGGTGCCATGCCCCGTCACCGAGGCTTGTGCAATGGAATTGACCGGGCGCTTGTTCGTCCCGGTGTAATATTCGGTAATCACCACGATCAGCCCGGTGACGATCAGGCCGATCAGGCCGCATATGAAAAGATTGGTGCCGGTGATGGCCTGTCCTGAAACCGTTCCGATCTCTCCCCAGCCAATCGTCAGCATATTGGCAACGGCAATGCCCACGATGGACAAAAGGCCGGTCGCAATCAGGCCCTTATAGAGCGCGCCCATAATGGAGCCATTGACGCCCAGCTTGACGAAGAACGTGCCGACGATGGATGTGAGCACGCAGGCTCCGCAAATTACCAGCGGGTAAAGCATGACGCTGGAAAGCATATCCGATCCGCTGAAGAAGATCGCGCCCAGCACCATGGTTGCAACCACAGTCACGGCATAGGTTTCAAACAGATCCGCCGCCATGCCTGCGCAGTCGCCGACATTGTCGCCGACATTATCGGCAATCGTGGCCGGATTGCGCGGGTCATCCTCGGGGATGCCGGCCTCGACCTTGCCGACCAGATCGCCGCCGACATCCGCACCCTTGGTAAAGATGCCGCCGCCCAGTCGCGCAAAGATCGAAATGAGTGAAGCCCCGAAGCCGAGCGCCACCAATGCGTCGATCACGATGCGGTCCGATGGCGCATAACCAAGCCAGACGGTAAGCACCAGATAATAAACGGATACGCCCAGCAGCGCGAGCCCGGCCACAAGCAGGCCGGTGATCGCGCCAGAGCGAAAGGCCAGTTCAAGCCCGCCCGCAAGGCTGAGCGAGGCCGCCTGCGCCGTGCGCACATTGGCGCGCACCGAGACATGCATGCCGATGAAACCCGTCAGGCCGGACAAGACCGCGCCGATGAGAAAACCTATTGCCGCCGTAAGCGACAGCAGATACCAGACCGCCGCAAATACTACGATGCCAACAAGGGCGATGGTGGAATATTGCCGGGCGAGATAGGCTTGCGCGCCTTCGCGAATAGCACCGGCGATTTCCTGCATACGCTGCGTCCCCTGATCGGCCGCGAGGATCGAACGGGTCGCCCAGATGGCGAAAAGTACAGACAGCAGTCCGCAGGCGACAACGAGATAAAGTACTGCCACTCCAGTTTGCATGTAGGCCAACTCCCATTGAGCTTGCACCAGCCACTGGCAGACCGCATTGCGATTGCCAGCACGCTTGGCGCATGAAAGGCCCGAAAACCCCTCCCCGGGCCGAAATGAGCGGCATGGAAGTGCCTGAAGCCAAACATCTCAACCGGGCTTCGTCGGTCTATTCTGTTTCTGGAAACCATCGCCGGAAATCAACATATTGGCGAGGCTTCCGCATTTCAGCATTCTCTATGCCGCGCGCTCAAGATGCGGAACGGTTCAACAAAGGTCAAGCTGTTCTTTGCCAGCGTAATAGGCGGCTGATCCCGCACATAGGCCCGCTGAAATAAAAAGGCTGCGATTTCTCGCAGCCCTTCATGTTTCAGGTCGGCAACAGCCATTATCTGCCATGCGGCCTTGCACCGCGGCTTTCACCCCGAAGCTGGAAAGCAAGCCGATCCAGCACCGCATTGACGAGCTTCGGCTCGTCTTCGGTATAAAACGCCTTGGCAATATCCACATATTCCGAAACGATGACCGCCGTGGGCACGTCCTTGCGGGTTTTCAGCTCCCAGGTTCCCGCGCGCAGGATGGCGCGCAAGGTGGAATCGAGCCGTGACAGCGGCCAGTCTTCCGTCAGCGCCAGATGAATCATCGGATCAAGCGTCAATTGATTATCGACCACACCGGCAACAATGGCACGAAACCATTGCGGATCGGCATCGAGATATTGCGTTCCGTCCACTTCCTTGCCCAGTCGATGCGCTTCATATTCGGCCACGACTTCCATGACGCCAGTACCCGCCACATCCATCTGGTAAAGCGCCTGCACAGCTGCCAGGCGGGCAACGCCGCGCTTGTTGGCAGAGCGTGGAGTGGTGGGCGTGGAGCGGCCTTCGGACGACGAATTCATAATATCAGGCTCCAAATTTCTTGCGCAGGCCAATCATGGTCAGCGCCGCGCGGGCAGCAAAGCCGCCCTTGTCCTTGTCTTCGCGACGCGCGCGAACCCAGGCCTGTTCCTCATTTTCGACCGTCAGAATACCATTGCCGATAGCAAGGCTTTCTTCGACGGCCAGATCGGTCAGCGCGCGGCAGGATTCATTGGCGACAATATCAAAATGATAGGTTTCGCCGCGAATAACGGTGCCAAGAGCGACAAAGCCGTCATATTCCGTCCCGCCATTGTCAGCGCCGTCCAGTGCAAAAGAAATGACTGCCGGAACCTCCAGCGCTCCGGGGACCGTCACGATGTCATAAGTCGCCCCTGCCTCATCAAGAGCAGCCTTTGTGCCGTCCAGAAGCGCATCGGCGAGATCATCGTAGAAACGCGCTTCGATAATAAGCATATGCGGCGAATGCGCCTCGTGCTGCGACATGAGAGACTCCATGACAGAATTCGCTGACTGCAAATAACAGTCAACGCTAAAACGGGGAATAAACTTAGGGACTGTAGGCTCTAAGCCTATTTCCGGTATTGCGCAAGCCTTGCTGCGTATCGGGCCAGCTGATCGATCTCGATATTGACCTTATCGCCTGCCCTGCGCTCGCCCCAGGTGGTCACTTCCAGCGAATGACGAATGAGCAGGACGTCGAATTCATTGCCGTTTACGCCGTTGACCGTCAGTGATGTGCCGTCGAGCGCAACCGAACCCTTCTGTGCGATGAAAGGCGCGAGTTCCTGCGGCGCGCGCAGGGTAAAGCGCACAGCATCGCCCTCGTCCTTGCGGCTGACGATCTCCGCCTGCCCGTCGACATGGCCCGATACCAGATGCCCGCCCATTTCATCGCCCAGCTTCAACGAGCGTTCGAGATTAATGCGCGTTGCGTTCTGCCAGCGGGAAATCGTGGTCAACCGAAGGGCTTCTTCCCATGCCTCGACCTCGAACCAGCGCGCATTCGTGCCTTTTTCCGGCAGCGCCACGACGGTAAGGCAGACACCGGAACAGGCAATCGATGCGCCCAGTTCAATGGTTTCGGGATCGTAGGCGGTCTCGATACGCAGCAGCACACCTTCGTTCAGAGGCTTGATCCGCTCGATCCTGCCAATATCGGTAACAATCCCTGTAAACATCAAATCTTCCTTACATATTCGGAACAGGTGTCATCGCCATAACGCGTCTCGCGCAGCAATGAGAATTCTTCGGCGATATGGGGTTCAAGCCCGCCAACAGCAATCCCGTCCTTTTCTCCGATCTCGCGCGGCGACCGGAAGATGACGAGACGATCCACGAGTCCTTCCTGCAGAAAGCTGCTGGCAATTCCTGCCCCGCCTTCAACAAGAACAGAAGAAATCCCTTGCGCCGCAAGGTCGTCCATCAGTTCCGGCAGGGCAATTTTTCCCTCATCGCTTTCGGTCGCGATAATGCGGCAACCGGCAGCCTGCAATCCTTCGCGCTTTTGCTGCGCTGCACCTTCAGTGCAGGCAAGCCACAGGGGCGAAGCCTGCGCCGTGCGCACAAGCCTTGATTCCAGCGGCAGGCGCAATGAACCATCAAGCACGATGCGAACCGGCGAGCGCTGGGCAAGACCCGGCAAGCGGCAATCGAGCAATGGATCGTCCGCCAATGCAGTTTCAATGCCGATGAGGATGACATCGCTTTGCGCGCGCAGAATATGCGACTGCGCACGCGAGACAGGACCGCTGATCGCCAGCTGTCCTTCACCCCTTTTTCCGATCATCCCATCGGAAGAAAGCGCAAGCTTCAGAATCACTTCCGGGCGTTTCTTAGAAGATCGATTCAGATAGCCCCGAAGGTCGTCCGCAGCCTGCGCGGAAAGCACACCCGGCACGACTTCAATGCCCGCCGCGCGCAATATGGCGAAGCCCTTTCCGCTCACCCGTTCGTCGGGGTCGGTCGCGGCAACGACGACACGGGCGACGCCTGCCCGCACCAGGGCTTCCGCGCAGGGCGGCGTGCGGCCGTGATGGGCGCAAGGCTCCAGCGAGACATAGGCTGTCGCGCCGCGTGCCGCCTCGCCCGCTTCGGCCAGCGCCTGCGGCTCCGCATGCGGCCTGCCGCCAAGTGCCGTGACGCCCCGCCCGACAATAATTCCATCCTTGACGATCAGCGTGCCGACAGAAGGGTTGGTGCCGGTGAGGCCCTTGTTGCAGCGGGCAAGACGGATGACCGCCTCCATATAGCGGCGGTCGGCGGCGGTCGGTTCTGTTTGCGGAAATTCCAAGCCGCTCATCTTCACCCGTCCAGATCGCTGTCCGTCTCATCGACGGTCAGCTCGTCGATAACATTATGGAAATCAATGGCCTGGCTGAAATTGCGATAGACGGAGGCAAACCGGATATAGGCAATATCGTCGATGCCCTTGAGCGCGTCCATGGCAAGACGGCCGATTTCATCGGAAGCGACTTCACTCTCGCCCGAACTTTCCAGCTGGCGAACAATACCGGAAATGGCGCGCTCCACGCGCTCGGCATCCACATCGCGCTTGCGCAGCGCCACATCGATAGACCGGGTCAGCTTGTCGCGGTCAAAGGGCACACGGCGTCCGCTCTTCTTGATCACCATGATCTCGCGAAGCTGCACACGCTCGAAAGTGGTAAAACGCCCGCCGCAAACCGAACAGACACGGCGCCTGCGAATAACGGCACCATCTTCCGCAGGCCGGGAATCTTTCACCTGCGTATCTTCATACTGGCAATAGGGACAACGCATGGAACTCTTTCAACTCGAATGTTTGCGCAGGTATCAAACTATGGCGGAAAAGCCGTCATTTATGTGGTGTTGCGACCTGCTGAAAAGCAAGTCCGTCATCAACGGCGACTGATTCTCGCAAATGATAACGTATCCGCGTCGCCGCGCCTAATAAAGCCGCAACGAAAAAGCCCCGCTCAACAGGGTTGAACGGGGCTAAATCAAGAAGCATCATCGGGCTTGTCGCGGTTCCTGTTTAAACGGAATCGCCGGAAACGCTCTATCCCTGATAGCCATACATCGGGAAGCGGTCGGTCAGGGCGATAACCTTTTCCTTTACCGCCTGTTCAACGGCTGCATTGCCTTCATCCGAATTGGCCACTTTCAGGCCATCAAGAACTTCGGCGATCAGCGAGCCGATTTCCTTGAATTCGGCCACACCGAAGCCGCGCGTCGTACCGGCTGGCGTGCCAAGACGAATGCCGGAAGTGACAAAAGGCTTTTCGGGGTCGAAGGGAATGCCGTTCTTGTTGCAGGTGATATTGGCGCGGCCAAGCGCCGTCTCAGCGCGCTTGCCCGTCGCATTCTTCGGACGAAGATCGACCAGCATCAGGTGGTTGTCGGTGCCGCCCGAAACAATATCGAGACCCTGCGACTTGAGTTCTTCTGCAAGTGCGCGCGCATTATCGACGACATTCTTGGCATAAAGCTTGAATTCGGGCTTGAGCGCCTCTGCGAAAGCCACGGCCTTGCCGGCGATGACATGCATCAGCGGACCGCCCTGCAAGCCGGGGAAGACCGCCGAATTGATCTTCTTGGCAATATCCGCATCATTGGTGAGGATCATGCCGCCGCGCGGGCCGCGCAGCGATTTGTGCGTCGTGGTGGTGCAGACATGCGCATGCGGAACCGGCGAAGGATGCACGCCACCGGCCACCAGACCGGCGATATGCGCCATATCGACCATGAGATAAGCGCCGACTTCGTCAGCAATCTCACGAAAACGCTTCCAGTCCCAGATGCGCGAATAGGCCGTGCCGCCTGCGAGAATGAGCTTGGGCTTGTTTTCGCGGGCAAGACGGGCAACCTCGTCCATATCGATGAGATGGTCGTCCTCGCGTACGCCGTAAGATACGACATTGAACCATTTGCCCGACATGTTGACGGGCGAGCCATGCGTCAGGTGGCCACCGGAATTCAGGTCAAGCCCCATGAAGGTGTCGCCCGGCTGCAGGAGCGCGAGGAACACGGCCTGATTCATCTGGCTGCCGGAATTGGGCTGAACATTGGCGAATTCCGCACCGAAAAGCTTCTTGGCGCGTTCGATCGCCAGTTCCTCGACCACGTCGACGAATTGGCAGCCGCCGTAATAGCGCTTGCCGGGATAGCCTTCCGCATATTTGTTGGTGAGAATGGAGCCCTGAGCCTCGAGAACTGCGCGGGAAACGATGTTCTCCGAAGCGATCAGTTCGATTTCGTGGCGTTGGCGTCCGAGTTCGTTGCGGATCGCGCCGAAAATATCGGCATCGATTTCCTCAAGGCTTGCATTGAAGAAACTATCCGAAACGGAATTCGTAGCGGCATTGGCTTGCGACATGTTCATACCCTCCGGTGAGCCGGTCAAAGCTATATGGTCGAGGCGCATTATCACATTTCATCGACCGAGGCCAATGGCCGCAAAGCGAAAAGCATATGCCAAAATACGGCAGCGCGTCGCTCTCGACGCAATGATGCGACGGGTTCTTGCGTTACGCGCGGCTTTTAACGCTGGATCAGGTGTCGGTGCCAAGCGCCAATGCGGTTGCGCCGTCCATCTTGTAGATGTCG
This sequence comes from Falsochrobactrum shanghaiense, assembly GCF_003149535.1. Lineage (GTDB taxonomy): Bacteria > Pseudomonadota > Alphaproteobacteria > Rhizobiales > Rhizobiaceae > Brucella > Brucella shanghaiense. The sequence continues at coordinate 526,434 of NZ_QGDB01000003.1, forward strand.
TCGCGGAACTGCACGACGCCATCTCCCGTCGCCCAGGCAGAGATATAGACAAAATGCAGCGGCACCGGATCGGCAACCTGAATGGGCGTGTTGGTGCCGGACTTGATGGTGTTCTCGATATTCTGGCGGTCCCAGCCCGGCGTGTTCTTCAACAGCCAGACATCGAGATCGCGCACGTTCTGCACGCGGACGCAACCTGACGAGTCAAAGCGCATGAGCTTGTTGAAATAGCTTTGCTGCGGCGTATCGTGCATATAGACCGCGTGCTGGTTATGGAAATTGATCTTGGTCGATGACATTGCATTGATCTTGCCGGGGTCCTGCCGGAACATCAGCTTGACTGCATCGTCCGTGTTCCAGTCCACGCTTTCGGGCGCCACTTCCTGCCCCTGCTGGTTATAGAGACGGATCTTGTTGTTGGCGAGATATTGCGGATCCTTGCGCATCAACGGAATGATGTCCTTCTGGATGATCGACTTGGGCGCCGTCCAGTAAGGATTGAGAATGACTTCATGAATCTTCGAATTGAGGAGCGGCGTCTGCCGGTCGATCTTGCCGACAACGGCGGTGTGACGCGAGGCAATGCTGCCGCCTTCAACCGCCTCGATGCGGGCAGCAGGGATATTGACCATGACAAAACGGTGCTCGGACTGGGTCGTGCCCGCAAGCTGCGACAGGCGCTGCAAATTGGTGTGCAACTGGCCCAGCCGCGTGTTGGCGTCCACATTCATTGCCGCATAGGTGAACTGGCCCATTACGCCATCGGCAGGCAGGCCATGACGCGCCTGAAAGCGCTTGACCGCCGTATCCACATAGGTATCGAAGGCAGTCGAGCCGCCCGCTTCGCGCGCAAGGTCGCCGGAAACGATAAGGCGCTGGCGCAAGACCGTAACCGCGGGATCATTCATGCCCAGCCGTAGCTTGGCATTGCCCGGAACGGAAGGCCAGCCGCCGCGTCCTGCAATATCGGTATATTGTGCGATGGAGGATTGAAGACTGGCGACCGTCTGCTGGCTTAAAACGGGCTGGTTCGTCGCGACCGCCGGACGGCCGGTTGCCCGAGCATCGAACTGGTCGGCCCAATTGCCCCGGCGCGGCGCGGCCAGAATATCCGTCAGCGCCTGCTGCTGGGCAAACGCGGAAGAGGCAAGACCTGAAGCGGCCAGAGAAAGACCTGCCGTTGCCATGCCACGAAGAAAGCTGCGGCGGTCCACGTTCAAAGCTTCGGCATACTTGTCAGTTCTGGCCATTTTTTCGTTCCCAAAAAGCAAAGTAATCGCGCAAATGCATTATAGCCGCGACCCAAGCACAGCCTGATTTTCTTATCCGGGTTTTTATGGCTTATTCATGTCGCCCACCCCATTTCAAGGGAGAAGCTATCTTCATTTACGCAATTTGCGGCCATGATGGTCAAAACGAATCAAAAGTGATCATTCTGCAACATGCCGCTCTCGCCAATTACAGGCGATAAGCAATCGTATCGTTCCAGAAACGGTCGAGGCGCTGCAATGAGCGGTTCATCGCCGAAAATTCCTCGACCTGAATGCCGCCAACCTGCTCGATGGAAGCGATGTGACGCTGATAGAGGGCCGCGACCTGATCGGCGATCTCATTGCCTCTGTCGGTAAGGCTGATGCGCACGGAACGGCGGTCCGCCTGCGAGCGCTGATGATGAATGAAGCCCATCTCGACCAGTTTCTTGAGATTATAAGAAACGTTCGAGCCAAGATAATAGCCGCGCGAACGCAATTCGCCCGCAGTCAATTCGGAGTTGCCGATGTTGAACAGCAAAAGGGCCTGCGTGGCGTTAATATCGCTCTGTCCGCTACGATCGAACTCGTCCTTGACGACGTCAAGCAGGCGGCGATGCAGGCGCTCAACCAATTGCAGGGATTCAAGATAAAGCGTGTGAAGGGCGGCATGAGGGTTACGAAGTGAAGGGGACGCTGCCGCCCTGTACTGTGCGTTGTTCATTTTTGCCTCTCTGTCGAAACAACCCTGCAATGAGGCTGTTTTCTTTAACCTGTTTTGGCGGTGTATTTTCTCACCGTTCTGAGAGGACTTTAGGCGACAGGCATAAAATTCGACTTAAAAGTCAGACTTAACAGTAACTTACCGAAGGGTTTGATGTTTCAGGCTTAATGTTTGCTTACCGGCGCCCTATCGGGCAACGATCAGTCGACGGCGCTTGCGCGTGACTGGCGCCTTTTTTCCAGAAACAGCAATATTCGGAAAACGCCATAGATAATGATGCAAATCACATTGAACGCGACGGTCCAGGGCTTGTGTTCGAAATGGTCCGAGAAAACCGAATAGATCATAATTTCGCCAATCGCGGCCACGAACCACACGACCGCCCCCCAGGGCGCGCGCATCCAAAGCCCGGTCGCTGCGACAGGCATCAGCAATGCCAGCGCAACGGTGGCCGTCTGCCACATCCACGGCATCAGATCGAAGCGCCACAACAAACCCGGATAAATACCGATCAGCCTTATCCAGTAATAGACCCCGCTGGCCAGTGCGACGAGCGCGACTGCCCGAATGAACCACACGAAGGACCATTCCGTGCCGCTCATTTTTATATGCTGCTGCAATTCATCCTGGCGCATTAAAAGCTCAGTTCCCTCTCGCCCATATTTGCAAAATAGGCATCCACAGCTTCAGCCGTCACCGCATCGGGCGATGAAGGCTGCCAGACCGGTGCGCCATCCTTGTCGATAAGAACGGCGCGTATGCCTTCATAAAAATCATGACCTTCGATCATGCGCGATGCGATGCGATATTCCATCCGCATACAATCATCGAGGTCAAGCGAGCCCCCTTGCGCGATCTGGCGGAATGTCACCGCAAGACTGGTCGGCGAACGGGTTGCAAGAACCGTCAGTATATCGGTGGCGGGCTTGCTGCCCTTGTCGGCAAGCCCGCGCAGCGTGGCAAGACATTCATCCAGCGTCGCATGGGCAAAGCATTCAGCAATCACCTGCCGGGCTTGCGGCGCGGTTTCAAAATCGGGATACTGGCTGCGCGCCGCCAGAGCGTCGAAATTGGCCGCGGCAATGAGATCCTCGCGCACATCCTCAAGATCGCTCACGGCAACGGCATGGGTCGCTATACCGCTTTGCAGGCAATCCCCCCAGCGGATTCGATTTCCGGTCAGGGCCAGATAATATCCGAAATTATCATGCAGATGCGGAAGAAAAGCGCTGCCGCCCACGTCCGGAAAAAAGCCTATTGCGGTTTCCGGCATTGCGAAAAGCGTATTCTCGGTCACGATCCGGTGCGATCCATGCACGGAAATTCCCGCACCCCCACCCATGACGATACCATCGAGCAGTGAAATATAAGGCTTGGAAAAACGTCCTATGCGCGCATTGATGCGATATTCATCACGAAAAAAATCATAATTAGGCGCTCCTTCCCGCCCTGCCTTATAGGCCGCAACCACGTCGCCGCCCGCACAAAAGGCGCGGCCCTCGCCTTCGACGATCACACAAGCCACCGCAGGATCGGCTTCCCAGGCGTCAAGCGCCCGGTGGAGAGCCAGAATCATATTATGCGTGAGAGCGTTAAGCGCGGATGCACGCGTCAGCCGAACCAGACCAGCCCGGCCCTTGCGTTCAAAGCTGATTTCGCTGCCGCCGCCAAAATCAATCTGCATATTGTCTCTCCCTTTTATGAAAGGCGTAGAAACTGAAAGCCGCCGCGTCAATCCTGCACAGGCCAATGCGCTTGGTTTCACCACTTTTACCGTGATAAACCATCCCTATCTGATAACAAGCTTTCGAACCGATGGATTCCCAAGCATTCTTTGTCGGGAAGTTTTCATGAACAATCACCTGCCCAAACTGTCCTCCGCCAATATCACGGCTCATATCGACGATGTGACCGGCAGCAGACGCCTGCGCCGCATGCGCAAGGCCAGTTGGTCGCGCAGGCTGGTGCAGGAGACGCGGCTGAGCGTCGACAATCTCATCCTGCCTTTCTTCCTTACCTATGGAGAAGGTGTGAGCGAGCCGGTCGATGCCATGCCCGGCGTCGAGCGTCATTCCGTCGACATGGCGGTGCGTCTGGCAGAAAAAGCGGCAAAGCTCGGCATTCCGGCGGTTGCCCCCTTCCCGCGCGAGAGAGCCGAAGTGAAGACCGATGACGGCTCCTTCGTGGCCAGCCCCGACAATCTCATCAACCGCGCCGTGCGCGCCATCAAGAAGGAAGTGCCGGAAATCGGCATCATCACCGATGCCGCACTCGATCCCTTCACCACGCATGGCCATGACGGCATCCTGCGCGACGGCGAAATCATCAATGATGAATCGGTCGCCATGATCGTGCGCGGGGCGCTGTCGCAGGCGGAAGCGGGGGCGGACATCATCGCACCGTCCGACATGATGGACGGACGCATCGGCGCCATCCGCCGGGCATTGGACGAGAATGGCTTCAGCCATGTCGCGATCATGTCCTATGCAACCAAATTCGCCTCCGCTTTTTACGGCCCCTATCGCGATGCCATCGGCACGCTGGGCGTGCTGAAAGGGGACAAAAAGACCTATTATCTCGATCCTGCCAATTCGGACGAGGCTTTGCGCGAAGCCGAACAGGATGTGATCGAGGGCGCGGACATGCTGATGGTCAAGCCCGGCATGCCCTATCTCGACATCATTCACCGGCTCAAAGACACGTTCCGCCTGCCGACCTTCGCCTATCAGGTGTCAGGAGAATACGCGATGATCAAGGCTGCGGGGATCAATGGCTGGATCGATGAAGAAAAGGTCATGATGGAAGGTCTGACTGCTTTCAAACGCGCTGGCTGTGACGGCATATTGACCTATTTTGCACTGGAAGCCGCGCAAAAGTTGCAAAACCAAGGCTGATTGCAGGGAGCAAGCGGCTCTCCTCACAATATTTCCTTGAAATGGCCGATATTTATCACCACTTTGAACCCCGCTTGGCAAAAGACTGAGCGGGATGGATCATATTATCCGTCGCTTTTTAATACTGGAAAGAAACATGTCCGACCAAATTTTTAACGGCGATATATTGACACCGCGTTACGAGAGCCGCGCGTTTTTTGAAGGCGTGCGTACACGTCGTATCATGGCTTTTTTGATCGATTACCTGATCGTTTTTATACTTTGCATTCCCGTGGCCATCCTGATCGCCCTGTTCGGCGTTATCACGCTCGGACTAGGATGGATGCTCTATGCCATCATGTTCCCGGTCGTGGCGCTGTGTTATATAGCGCGCACCATGGGCGGCCCAAGGCAGGCCACGATGGGCATGCAGATGATGAACATCAAGCTCGTCAAGCTTGAAGGCGGCAGGGTGGATTCTATGCTCGCCATCGTTCATTCGGTGCTGTTCTGGGGTCTGAATGCCATATTGACGCCGCTGATTCTGCTGGCGACACTGGTTCTTGACCGCAAACGCACGGTCCATGACCTCCTTCTTGGCACCGCGGTGGTCCGCTCGGATCGCTAAATGGACAAGCAGACCGCGTAAACCATGCTTTCATCACGGTTTCAGGGTCGATGGGAAAATTGCCTATTGACCTTTCATGCTGCCAGTCCGATTCTGGCAGTTACCGTGATGGTTCGGGTATTGCCGTTTCGTGGATATTAAATGACCCATCAGCCGCAGCAATCGCCGCAATTCTTTCTCACCGCCCCCTCGCCCTGCCCCTATCTGGACGGGCAGATGGAGCGCAAGGTCTTTACCCATCTCGTTGGCGACAAGGCAACCGAGATCAATGATCTGCTGACGCAAGGCGGTTTTCGCCGCTCGCAGAATATCGCCTACCGGCCTGCCTGCGAAGCCTGCCGGGCCTGCGTTTCCGTTCGCATTCTCGCCGACGAATTCAAAATGAACCGGACCATGCGCAGGGTCTGGAACCATAATCGCGACCTGATCGGGCGTGTTCACAAACCTCAGCCCAGCACAGAGCAATATGCGCTGTTTCGCGAATATCTCGACGCCCGGCACCATTCGGGCGGCATGTCCGACATGACGGTTCTCGACTATGCGATGATGGTTGAGGACACCCATGTAACCACACAGATCATCGAATATCGCAAACGCGGGGCGGACAGCTTTATCGACCCGAAAGGCGATGGCGAACTGGTGGCTGTCGCGCTGACCGATGTCATGGCCGACGGGCTTTCAATGGTTTATTCCTTCTTCTCACCGCAGGTGGAAGACCGTTCATTGGGGACTTTCATGATCCTCGATCATATTCAGCGCGCATGCGCTGCCGGCCTGCCGCATGTCTATCTGGGCTATTGGGTCGAAGGCTCACGCAAGATGCAGTACAAGACGCGCTTCAAGCCGCAGGAGCAGCTTGGACCGCGCGGCTGGCAACGTTTTGAAGGCTGAAAGGCCCGCCCTCAAAACTTGCCTGAACGCGGGAAACCCTTCGGGACTGTGCGCCCTGCGGAAGCGCGCGCGCCGATCCATTCGATGAGTTCTTCCTTGTTGCGCGTGAAGGTCCGTTCGGCTGAATCCTGCCATGTAAGCCCCTCGGCAATCGCAAATGTGCGAATGTCGGAGACCCCGCCATCCTTGTATTTTTGCAGCCGCACGCCCTTGCCGCGCGTCATTTCCGGAATATCGGAAAGCGGGAAGACGAGCATCTTCCGGTTTTCACCGACAACGGCAACATGATCGCCCGAAACACGCAGGCAAAGCTTGGCTTCATCAGGTGCCTTCACATTCATCACCTGCTTGCCCTTGCGGGTATTGGCGACCGCTTCGCTTTCGGCGACGATGAAACCATTGCCCTCGTGGCTGACGAGCAGCAGTTTCGCTGCCGGGTCGTGCACAAAGGCCGTCAGAATATCCTGATCATTCTCCATATCGACCAGAATGCGGACAGGCTCACCATGGCCGCGCCCGCCGGGCAGCGTGTTTGCGCCAATGGTGAAGAATTTTCCGCCTGTGGTGAAGAACAGCAATTTGTCGGTTGTTTCGGCATGGAAGGCCAGCCTGAGTTTGTCGCCTTCCTTAAAGGAAAGCGTCGAGAAATCGGCCAGATGGCCCTTCATGGCTCGCAACCAGCCCTTTTCGGAAACAACAATCGTGACCGGCTCGCGCTCGATCATCGCCTGATGGATTTCCTCAAGATCGCGGCTGGATGCCTGCCCGAAGGTGGTGCGGCGCTTGCCAAGCGCGCTTTCAGGGCCGAATTTCTCGCGCACCGCCTTGATCTCGGCGCTGATCTTTTTCCACTGGCGGGTGCCGGAAGCAAGCAGCGCCTCAAGTTCGCCCTTCTCTGCGGTCAGCGTGTCGAATTCCTTGCGGATTTCAAATTCTTCAAGCTTGCGTAATGACCGCAAGCGCATGTTGAGAATGGCTTCCGCCTGAACATCGGTCAGATCGAAGGTCCGTATCAGTTCCTGCTTCGGCTCATCCTCCTGCCGGATGATGCGGATGACTTCATCGAGATTGAGATAGGCCTTGAGGAAGCCGCTGAGGATTTCCAGCCGTTTTTCGATTTCAGCCAGCCGGAATTCAGCCCGGCGAACCAGAACCTCCTTGCGGTGCTCCAGCCATTCGCGCAAGACGCCGCCCAGCGAAAGCACATTGGGCACCTTGCCATGCGAGAGCACATTCATATTGAGCGAAATGCGGCTTTCCAGCTCGGTCAGCTTGAAAAGCGATTCCATCAGCAATTCAGGATCGACGCTGCGATTCTTCGGTTCAAGGACGATGCGGATGTCTTCCGCCGATTCATCGCGAATATCATCGAGCAGCGGCAGCTTTTTTGCCAGGAGCAGTTCGGCGATCTTCTCGATCAGGCGCGATTTCTGCACCTGATAGGGAATTTCAGTGACGACGATCACCCAGGTGCCGCGCGTGCCCTCTTCCTTGTGCCAGCGTGCCCGCACACGAAATGATCCGCGCCCGGTGCGGTAAGCCTCGACAATATTGGCATGGTCTTCGACCATGACGCCGCCAGTCGGAAAATCGGGACCGCGCACCTTGCATTTGAGCAAAGCCGCAGGGTCGGTTTGCGCCTCGCGCCTGAGTTCTTCCCATTGCTCCGGCGAGGTGATCAATTCTTCGACCGGCGCATCGGGATGATTGATCAGATAAAGGGCTGCTGTGCACAGCTCCGCCAGATTATGCGGCGGAATATTCGTCGCCATGCCGACCGCAATGCCAGCCGAACCATTGGCAAGCAGATTGGGAAAAGCGCCGGGAAGCACGATGGGTTCTTCGTCTTCCTCATTATAGGTCGGGCGAAAATCGATGGCGTTTTCGGTGATGCCTTCCAGAAGCAGCGTCGCGACGTCCGTCATGCGCGCTTCGGTGTAACGCATCGCGGCGGCATTATCGCCGTCGATATTGCCGAAATTGCCCTGCCCGTCGACCAGCGGATAACGCACGGCGAAATCCTGCGCCAGACGCACCAGCGCATCATAGATGGAGGCATCGCCATGCGGATGGAACTTGCCCATCACGTCACCGACGATACGGGCGCATTTTGCATAGGCCTGATCGGGATTAAGGCGCAAAAGCCGCATTGTATGCATGATGCGCCGGTGCACCGGCTTCAGCCCGTCACGCACATCGGGCAGCGCACGATGCATGATCGTGGAAAGCGCATAAGCAAGGTAGCGCTCTTCGAGGGCGGATTTGAGATCCACCCGTTCGATGTGCTCTTCGCCGTCACCCGGCGGAATCAGACTTTTTCCCATAGTTCTCAGTATCAATTGCGCGATTCGTCAGCAAGTGGCGATGAGAACCAATCCAGTACATTTGTCGCAAATATGCCGCCATTTCACATCTATAGATGTTTAGCGGTGTTTTCTTCGCGGCAAGCATGGCACAAACGAAGCTGGCGGTTTTCCATTCGGAAAGGTTTTTGAAAGCTCTCGTCGCTTACGAACTATTCAGGAGTCCTGAAATGCAGGTTTTCGTCTTTACCAGCCACCCGGCGCGTCTTTTCGCCGCCAGCACGGCCCTGTCACTCGTTATGGGCTGCGCGGCGATGGCGGCAGATGCCAATGCCGTCGCCGAGCGCATCAAGTCGCTCTACGCAAAGCAGGGCGGCGTGTTGAGCTTCTCCAATGTACAGGCCAGCGGCTCCGACATCGTCCTTGAAGGCACCACGATCAAGCTGCCGAGCATTTCCGGCAAGGAAACGAGTATCGGCGATGTGAGGCTTGAAAACGTTCAGGACACGGCGGAAGGCGGCTATGAGGTCGAAAGAGTAACCATCCCCGATATGGATTTTCCCGCACACGGAGCTGCGAAAAACGCTCAGGCCGCTTTCAAGGGCATGGTGATGGAGAATCTGATCATTCCGCCGGAGGCAGCAAGCAGCCCTCTCGACCAGATGGTTCTTTATGAGCGGATGACGGTCAACGAGATCACATTTAGCACGCCCGGCACGCAAGGCGCGACGCTCAAGGATATGGAGGTCACGCTCGATACCTCCAACAAGACCGAAAAGATGGATTATACATGGTCGATCGCCAATATCGACGCCACATTCGAGAAAGGCGGCAAGAACCCGCTGGCGCCGCTCAATATAAATAGCTTCAACGGATCGCTCAATTCAAGAGGCTCCTGGCTGCCGCAGTCCGGCGACATGATAATGGAGCAGTTTGAAATCAATGCGGAGGAACTGGGCAGGATCAATATTACCGGCACGATTGGCGGTTACGACCTTGCCTTCCTGAAAGCGGTTCAGGACACGCAAAAGGTTATGAGCGAAGCGGATGCGGACAGGGAAGCGGCAAAGCTTGCGGCTTTAAATCTTGCACAGCAATTGAGCGTTCGGAATCTGACCATTCGTTTCGATGATAATTCCCTGACGCAAAAACTGCTTGAATATTATGCGAAGCAGCAGGGTTCCGACGCGCAAATGCTCGGCACGCAAATAAAAATGCTGGTGCCCTTGATGGCGACGCAACTCAAGAACCCGGAATTCGCCCAGCAACTGGCAGCGGCAGCGGACAAATATTTCTCCGACCCAAAATCCCTGACCCTCACCGCTTCACCGGATCAGCCGGTTAATTTCGCGTCCATCGCTGCGACGGCCTCACTGGACCCGACGAAACTCATCCAGCTTTTAAAAGTCAGCATTTCCGCCAATGATTAAAAAACAGGCCATCATGACATGCAAAAACCCGGCGCAAGGCCGGGTTTTTCATTTCTTTTCAGAAGCTGGCGGATTGGTCAGCTCTTTTGCACTGGCGCGAGGCGAACATTCAGATCGCGCAATTGCGCTGGCGTCACCTCGGAAGGTGCGCCCATCAGAAGATCAAGCGCCTGCTGGTTCATCGGGAAAAGCGAGATTTCGCGCAGGTTCTTGGCACCCACCAGCAGCATGATTACGCGGTCGACGCCCGCGGCCATGCCGCCATGCGGCGGCGCACCATACTGGAACGCACGATAAAGCCCGCCGAAGCGCTCTTCCACATCCTGCTGGCTCAGCCCGACCTTCTCGAATGCCTTGACCATGACTTCCGGCAACTGGTTACGGATCGAGCCGGAAGCGATTTCAAAGCCGTTGCAGACGAGATCATACTGGTAGGCCTTGATTGCCAGCGGGTCCATATTTTCCAGCGCGTCCATCCCGCCCTGCGGCATGGAGAACGGGTTATGCGCGAAGTCGAGCTTCTTGTTGTCCTCGTCCCATTCATAGAAGGGGAAGTCGATGATCCATGCCAGTTCGAAGCGGTCGCGGTCGACGAGATTGAGTTCCTCACCGGCACGGGTGCGCGCATCACCTGCAAACTTGTAGAATTTTGATGGCTGGCCTGCCACGAAGAAGCAGGCATCGCCGTCTTCAAGACCCAATTGGGCAGCAATTGCAGCCGTGCGTTCCTCGCCAATATTCTTGGCAATGGGACCTGCGCCTTCGAGCTTGTCGCCTTCCTTGCGCCAGAAAATATAGCCAAGGCCCGGCTGGCCCTCGCTCTGCGCCCATGAATTCATGCGGTCGCAGAATGCGCGGCTGCCACCGGTCTTGGCCGGAATGGCCCAGACTTCGACCTTGGGGTCATTGGCAATCATATTGGCGAAGACCTTGAAGCCGGAGCCTGCAAAATGCCCGGTCACGGCCTGCATTTCGATGGGATTGCGCAGGTCGGGCTTGTCCGTGCCATAGGTGCGGATCGCATCGTCATAAGCGATACGACGGAATTTCTGCGTCACCGGCTTGCCTTCGGCGAATTCCTCAAAAATGCCGCGCATGACCGGTTCCATCGTTTCCCAGATTTCTTCCTGGGTCACGAAGCTCATTTCGAGGTCGAGCTGATAAAACTCGCCCGGCAGGCGGTCGGCACGCGGGTCTTCATCGCGGAAGCAGGGCGCGATCTGGAAATAGCGGTCGAAACCGGCAACCATCAGAAGCTGCTTATACTGCTGCGGCGCCTGCGGCAGCGCGTAGAACTTGCCGGGGTGAATACGGCTCGGCACGAGGAAGTCGCGCGCACCTTCCGGCGAGGAAGCCGTCAGAATGGGGGTCGAGAACTCGTTGAAGCCGATCTCGGTCATGCGGCGACGCATGGCCGCGATGATCTTCGTGCGGCTCATGATGTTCTTGTGCAGCGTTTCGCGGCGCAGATCGAGGAAGCGATATTTCAGGCGAATATCTTCCGGATAATCCGGCTCGCCAAAAACCGGCAGCGGCAATTCCTTGGCTGCGGCCAGCACTTCGATTTCCGTGGCGAAAATCTCGACATCGCCGGTCGGCAGATTTGGATTGACGGCATCGTCGGCGCGGGCCTTCACTTCGCCATCCACGCGGATGACCCATTCGCCGCGAACGGTTTCGGCAATCTTGAAAGCGGGCGAATCAGGATCGGCCACAATCTGGGTCAGGCCGTAATGGTCGCGCAGATCAATGAAAAGAATGCCGCCATGGTCGCGGACGCGATGAACCCAGCCCGACAGACGAACATTGGACCCGACATCCGACTTGCGAAGGGCTGCGCAGGTATGGCTGCGATAACGGTGCATGATTTCTGCCTTTTGGAACTCTATAGATATTGCGCAGCCGACATGCTGCAAATTCGGGCGGAAAAGCGCATTTTGGCCCGCTTTTGTCAAGCCTGCACGACCCCGATAAGGGATTTGTTAGACCAGCTTGACAGAAGATGTCGACAAGAAACACAATTTAGGCACTGTTATAAGAATATTTGCTGATTGCCCCGCGACAAGCAGCAAAGCTTTGTCTAAAGGGAAACCATGCAATTGATTACCACGACGCAGGCTCTTGAAGAAGCCGTAGAAGCCCTCGCCCAGTCCGATTTCGTGACCGTCGATACCGAATTCATTCGGGAAACGACCTTCTGGCCGGAATTGTGCCTCATCCAGATGGCGTCGCCTGACCATACGGCACTGGTGGATGCGCTTGCGCCCGGTCTCGACCTCGCGCCGTTTTTCCGGCTCATGGCCGATAAGAAAGTCGTCAAGGTTTTCCATGCCGCCCGGCAGGACATCGAAATCGTCTTCCATCTGGGCGATCTCATCCCCGCGCCCATCTTCGATACGCAGGTCGCCGCCATGGTCTGCGGGTTTGGCGATGCGATCTCCTATGATCAGCTCGTCCAGAAGGTCACGGGCAAGCATATCGACAAATCATCACGCTTCACCGACTGGCGCAGACGCCCGCTTTCGGAAAAGCAGCTCGATTATGCACTGGCCGATGTCACCTATCTGCGCGATGTATATCTCCATCTCAAGGAACAGCTTGAGAAAGAGGGGCGCAGCGAATGGGTCAACGAGGAAATGGCCGTACTCAGCGCGCGCGAAACTTATGACCTGCATCCTGACGATGCGTGGAAGCGGGTGAAGACACGCATGCGCAAGCCGATCGAACTTGCCATCGTACAGGCCGTCGCCGCCTGGCGTGAACGCGAGGCGCGCGAACGCAATGTTCCGCGCGGGCGCATCATCAAGGATGATACGATTGGTGAAATTGCCCAGCAACAGCCGCGCGATGCGGAAGCGCTGGGGCGTCTGCGCTCCATTCCCAAGGGCTGGGAACGATCATCGCAGGCCGCCGGTCTGCTTGGCGCGGTTCAGTCAGCACTGGCCATCCCCAAGGAAGAATTGCCGCGCCTGCCCAAGCCCGTGCAAATGCCCGAAGGCAATGGTGCCGCCACTGATATTCTCAAGGTCCTGCTCAAGCTGGTGACGGAAGAACATGGTGTCGCGGCAAAAGTCGTCGCCACTTCCGACGACATCGAGAAAATCGCAGCAGAAGGCGAAAAGGCGAATGTCCCCGCGCTGCAAGGCTGGCGTCGTGAACTTTTTGGCCAGAAAGCCCTCGATCTCATCGAAGGCAGGATCGGCATCAGGTTCGAGAATCGCCGTATTCAGGCGGTTTCGTTAGGGGAGTAAGGGAGTAATAAGGGGCGGATTATCTCTTGACGGGGCTGCCGCAACAGCTTTTTTCTTCTTCTTTTCCCCTACTCACTCATTCCCTCGATTGCCGCATCTCCGACGGCGAAATAAAGATTCTTGTCTGTCATCTTCGCCAGCAGTTGCAAGCGTCCTTCCGGACGATCCGAAACCAGATCGGCCAGATCGCCAGGGATGACGAGCGCGATGCCATTTTCTTCCACCCGCCAGAACAGGCGCGGGATTACGCCCGGCATCGACGCCGAGAGCAGATAGATCACGCGTAAAAGCGCGCCGAGCAGCCGCGCGCGTTCACGCAGGCGCGGAGTGGAAAGCTGCACGATCTCCGGTGCGATCTCGTCATCGACCAGCCCTTCATGCCGGTAAAAATTAGCCAGCGCCATGAACGAGCGCCCCGGGTGATCGATACCACCGAAAGAGCCGTGAGCGATGATATTCAACGCTTGCAGGCCGCGATAATCGGGATGGGCGCGCCAGCTAATATCGGCCACAAGGCAGGCCGCCTGCCGATAACGTCCCTCATCTTCCGTTTCGTCAAAGCCCAGAACCGGCAGTGAAAGCGTCGTCCAGGCCGCCAGTTCGCGCGCATGGCGGGGCGAGCGCGAGCGCAATATGGCAAGCTCTTCTGCGGAAGCCAGCAGAGGATCGAGTTTCTGTTCGTTCTTGGGCAGCAGCGAATAAAGATAGCCCTCACGCACGCCGAGCGCCGAAAACACGATCCGCGACGGCTTCATGCGACGAATGGCTTCCAGCAGCACCGTTGCGCCATAAGCGAGCAATTGGCGACGATTTTTCGAAACAGCCTCGATGCCGGGCATGGTATCGATATTGCCCTTCGCAACGCGCTTGAGAAAATCCTGCACCTTCACCGGATCCATTTCATAGCCATGCATGACATGAAGCGGATAATTGCTTGCCGTCATATGCAGCTTGGCAAGATTTCGCCAGGTGCCGCCCACGGCATAGAAGATTTCGCCCTGATGCTTTTCAAGCAATGTGGCGCGATCAAGTTCGGTGCGGGCAATTTTCGCGGCTTCGGCAAGGTCCTCATTGGCCATGTCCTGCAAACGCAGACCGCCCAGCGGCAGCGTGATGCCTTCGCCGATTTCATGATCATGCACCGCCACCAGTTCGAGACTGCCGCCGCCCAGATCGGCAGCGATCCCTCGCGGTTTGTAAAAACCCGAAATGATTCCAAGCGCCGAATAATGCGCTTCTTCCTTGCCGGACAGCACCTCGATATGCCGCCCAAGGATGGCTTCGGCCTGTGCGATAAAGTCAGGGCCGTTTTTGGCCTCGCGCGCCGCAGCCGTCGCCAGCGCATGAATGGAAATCGCGCCCGCCTGCTCGGCCAGTACACGAAAGCGCTTGAGCGCGCGCAATGCCGCCTCGACGGATTTCTCGTTCAGCTTGCCGGTCCTGACCAAACCTTTGCCAAGACCGCACAAAAGCTTCTCGTTAAACAGCACCGTCGGAGAACGCACGATGCCTTCATAAACGACGACGCGGATCGAGTTGGAACCAATATCGATAACCGCGACGGGTTTGAGGCCTTTGAGGCGGCCCTGTGCTATCGCTGGACTCATGAAGTCGTGTTTCTTTCCGCCTGCACACGTTTGCGATGCGCGATCAAGCGGGGGGCAGATGACTTCAGCGATTTTCCGCGGCCAGACAGGCTGGGATTTGTCATGAAATATTCCTGCGCGTTAAAAGCTTCCTCTCCAGGTTCTTTTTCTATCCGGCGAGAGGTGCCGTCCGCAAGTAGCTGATAGCTTTGTTGGTTATCAATTATATTGGCAAACATGATTTGCGACAGGATTTGCTGGTGCACCGTGGCATTGGTGATGGGCACCAGAGTCTCAACGCGACGGTCGAGATTGCGCGGCATCATATCGGCGGAAGCGATATAGATAATGGCCTTGTCGGACGGCAGATCATCCCCGTTTCCAAAGCAGAAAATACGGCTATGCTCCAGAAAACGCCCGACAATCGACTTTGCGCGGATATTGTCCGACAGGCCGGAAACACCGGGCCGCAGGCAGCAAATACCGCGCACGACAAGATCGATCTGAACCCCCGCCTGGCTTGCCGTATAGAGCATATCAATAATCTGTGGATCGACGAGTGAATTCATCTTCATCCAGATCGCCGCAGGCCGCCCGGCTTTCGCATGGGCGATTTCGTCCTCGATATGCTTGAGGATTCGCGCACGCAAAGTCAGCGGCGAAATGGCGATCTTCATTTCCTCATCCGGTTGCGCATAGCCGGTAATGAAATTGAAGATATGCGCCACGTCATGGGCGATTTCCGGATCGGACGTGAAGAATGACAGGTCGGTATAGATACGCGCGGTGATCGGATGATAATTGCCGGTGCCAAGATGCACGTAAGAGCGCAGCTTCTGATCCTCGCGGCGCACGACCAGCGACATTTTTGCGTGCGTTTTCAATTCGATAAAGCCGAAAACCACCTGCACACCCGCCCGTTCCAGATCGCGCGCCCAGCGAATATTCGCCTCTTCATCGAAGCGTGCCTTGAGTTCCACTAGCGCCGTCACCGACTTGCCCGCCTCTGCGGCATCGACCAGAGCACGCACGATGGGGCTGTCATTGGAGGTGCGATAAAGCGTCTGCTTGATCGCCAGCACATCCGGGTCGGCCGCCGCCTGACGCAGGAACTGCACGACGACATCGAAGGATTCGTAAGGATGATGGACGACAATGTCCTTTTCGCGAATCGCCGCAAAGCAATCACCGCCATGCTCGCGGATACGTTCGGGAAAACGCGGATTATAGGCCACGAATTTCAGATCGTCGCGCGGGATGGAAACGATCTCGGAGATCATGCTGAGCGCCAGCAGACCTTCAAGAACGCTGATGCGGTTCTCTGAGACCCCCAGTTCGGTTGCGACGAAAACCCGCAATGCTTCCGGAATCTCCGCATCGAATTCAATGCGGATCACCTGCCCGCGACGGCGGCGCTTGAGCGCGGTTTCGAAAAGGCGGACCAGATCCTCCGCCTCTTCCTCGACTTCAATATCGCTATCGCGAATGATGCGGAATGTACCCGCCCCGCGCACCTCGTAACCGGGAAACAGCCTGCCGATGAACAGGCTCACCACGTCCTCGACACGGATGAAACGGAAGGCATTCTGCTGTTCTGACGGAAGCTGGATAAAGCGCCTGAGCGCCACCGGAATACGCAGCAAGGCCGTCATCGGATGACTATCCAGACGGCGCGCCAGTTGCAGCGCAATGGAGAATCCCAGATTGGGAATGAAGGGGAAAGGATGGGCCGGATCGATGGACAGCGGCGTCAGAACCGGAAAAATCGTCTCAAGGAAATGATCTTCCAGCCAATTCTTCTCCTGTTTCGACAGGGCTGAAGGGCGGACTATCTCAATATTTTCCTTGATGAGTTCGTCGCGAAGCGCGCGCAGACATTTCTGCTGTTCTTCTTGCAGGCGGCCGACTTCATCCAGCACGAAATCAAGCTGTTCTTCGGGCGTATGCCCATCGGCGCTGCGCAAGGCCACCCCTGCGCGCACCTGCGCGGCAAGGCCCGCGATTCGGACCATGAAGAATTCGTCAAGGTTTCCGGCAGAGATCGACAGGAAGCGCAGACGCTCAAGCAATGGCTGACGCGCATTACCCGCCTCTTCGAGAACGCGGCGGTTGAACTGAAGCCAGGAAAACTCGCGGTTAACAAAACGATCCGGGCTCTGCATCAGCGCAGCGGATTCTTCATCGCTCAACACATTGTGTTCGATAATGGCCTCGCCCGGATTTTGCATCGCGGAATGATCCTTGTCCGTATCGGCGGTGATGTTTTCGCTCTGAGCTGCCATAATGCTGTTTTCGTTCATTTTTCCTGTCCCGGCTCCTGCCGGCCCACTCCGGCGCGAGGGTAACACTATGGCTGTCATATGACAGTTTGATAGCAAAGCGCTTGAAATACCCCCAGAATTGTTGAAAACGCTTCCAGAAACAAGTCATTCGCGCTACACCCTCGCAAAACAGAATGTCGCGATCCACAGGTAACGGAGCCTATCATGTCCGATCATATTATCCCACATTTTCAAAATAACGCCGGCCATAACGCCATCGAAATTGGCGTGAAGGAATTCAAGTGCGTTGGCGCTACTCCGCCATTCGACCATCCGCATGTCTATCTCGATATGGGCGATGAAAGCGAAATCGTCTGCCCTTACTGCTCCACGCTTTATCGCTTCAATCCGCAATTGCAGGCCGATGAGACCACTCCGGCTGACTGCATTTACAAAGCACCAGCCGAAAAAGCCGCCTGATCACACACAGCGCCACCGAGGCCGTCGAACATATGAGCAAGGGCAATAAAGGGCGCATTCTAATTGCCGGGGCCGGTGTTGCAGGATTAAGCGCCGCGCTGGAACTTGCGCAACGCGGCTGGCAGGTGCAGCTTTTCGAGAAAGCTCTCACTCTTTCGGAAGTGGGAGCCGGTCTGCAACTGGCCCCCAATGCAACACGCCATCTGCAACGCCTCGGGGTCATCGAAAAGCTTGACCTTTCCGCTGTAACACCGCAAGCGCTGTTTCTTGTCGATGGCCGCACTGCCCGCCCCCTGCTTCCCATGGCGCTTGGGGACAAGGCGCTTGAACGTTGGGCGTATCCCTATCTTGTTTGCCACAGGGCCGATCTTCAAGCGGCCCTGCTTTCGGCCTGTGCCGAAAATCCCGCAATCCAGCTCAATCTTGATGCGGAAATCCTGCGGCATGACCTCGTCGACGACCAGATCGAGGCCGAGGTAAGACGCGGCGGCAGGACCGAAGCGGTCAAAGGCGATTATCTTTTGGGATGCGATGGCGTTTGGTCCGTCGAGCGCAGGCGCGCAGGGCATGGCGATGCGCGTTTCAGCGGCTATATTGCCTGGCGCACCACAATTGCCGCAAGCGCCCTGCCCCCGTCTTTTACCAATGCGCTGCCACAGAAAAAGGCCGTTTCCGCATGGCTGGGCAAGCAGGCCCATTTCATTGCCTATCCGGTCAAGGGTGGAGACTATTTTAATTTCGTCGCCATTACCGCAGGCCGGAATCCGGGTCAGGTCTGGTCGAAGACAGGCCAGCGCGAGCAATTGCAGGCAATCTACCGTGACTGGGGCCTGCCGGTTCGCGACGTGATTCTCGCAGCACCCGAATGGACTTACTGGCCGCTGTTTGAAATGGCCGATACGCATTTTGTCTGCAAGGATCGCACTATTCTGCTCGGCGATGCAGCGCATGCCGTGACACCCTTTGCAGCACAGGGAGCGGCGATGGCAATCGAAGACGCAGCTGCACTGGCTCACGCGCTGGATGCCTGGGATCGAGAAGCCGCATTGGCGCGCTTCGATGCCGTGCGCAAGGCGCGGCTTGCGGCGGTTGCCAGGCGCGGCCAGCTTAATCGCTTTGCCTATCATGCGACGGGCATCTTCGCACTTGGCCGCAACATGCTGTTTGCCACACGCAATGTCGACAGCTTTATGAAAGATCTCGACTGGCTTTATGGTTATGATGCCATAGCGGCGCTGAACGGTTGACGGCAGCGATCCAAAGACAAATCGCAAGACTGGTGGCGATGTTGCCTCTCCCTATGCCCAGTCACAAGGGTGCGCAAAATGAAAATCAGCTTTGAGCAGACCTGCCCGATCCTGCGTATATTCGATATAGACAAGGCAAGGGAGTTTTATCTCGATTTCCTCGGCTTCACGCTCGATTGGGAGCATCGCTTCGCGCCACATATGCCGCTTTATATGCAGGTTTCACGCGACGGGCTGATCCTTCATCTTAGCGAACATCATGGCGATGGCAGTCCCGGAGCGAATGTTTTTGTGAGGATGCAGGGCGTCGAAGCGCTGCATCAGGAAATCAACAGCCGCGGCTATCGCTTCATGCGGCCCGGCATCGAAGATGAACCCTGGGGCCGGGTGATGCGGGTCATCGACCCGTTCGGCAATCGCATCCAGTTTTGCGAAGGTCCGCAGGACGATTAGAGCATGTATCCCAAAAGGGGTACCGGTTTAGGATGCGCTCCAAATCAAAACACCCGCCTGTTTATCTGGCGGGTGTTTTAAACGAGGCCTAGTCTTCCAGACCGGTCAATGCAGAATCTGGCTCAGGAACAGTTTCGTGCGTTCATGCTGCGGGTTGTCGAAGAATTCGTTGGGCGAATTCTGTTCTACAATCTGCCCCTGATCCATGAAGATCACCCGGTTGGCAACCTGCCGCGCGAAGCCCATTTCGTGCGTCACGCAGATCATGGTCATGCCTTCAGAAGCCAGGCCCACCATCGTATCCAGCACTTCCTTGACCATTTCAGGATCAAGCGCCGAGGTCGGCTCATCGAACAGCATGATCTTCGGGTTCATGCAAAGCGCACGCGCGATCGCCACGCGCTGCTGCTGACCACCCGAGAGCTGGCCGGGATATTTGTTCGCCTGTTCCGGAATTTTGACGCGTTCCAGATAATGCATGGCGACTTCTTCCGCCTTTTTCTTGGGCATCTTGCGCACCCAGATCGGAGCCAGCGTGCAGTTTTCCAGAATGGTGAGATGCGGAAAGAGGTTGAAGTGCTGAAACACCATTCCGACTTCGCGGCGCACTTCGTCAATCTTTTTAAGGTCGTTGGTCAGCTCGACGCCCTCAACAACGATTTTGCCCTTCTGGTGCTCTTCAAGGCGGTTGATGCAGCGGATCATGGTCGATTTGCCCGAACCGGAGGGACCGGCAACCACGATACGCTCGCCGCGCATGACCTTGAGATTAATGTCGCGCAGCACATGAAACTCGCCGTACCATTTGTGCATATTGGTGATCTCGATCGACACGTCGGTCTTCGAGATTTCCATTTTGGACCGATCCAGATCGATGCCAGATTGCTGGGCGGTGCTTGCTTGTGCACTCATTGCCATTATTCCTTATTCTGGAGCGGCTAATCCACTCTATCAGTTCTGTTTAGCACTTCCTGACACAAAGCCGGTTCCGGCTTTGACGGAAATGCCTTTAACGCTTGTGGCCCGTATCCAGCCGTCGTTCCATGAATATAGAGTATCGCGACATGGCGAAACAAAATATCCAGAAAACGAAGCCTGCGAAAATGAGACCGGTTGCGGGCGTCTGCGGAGAAGCCCAATTGGCATCGGAGAAGTTCTGCCGGACGATGCCGAGCAGATCGAACATGCCGATGATGTAGACGAGGCTGGTATCCTTGAAGAGACCGATGAAGGTATTGACGATCCCCGGAATCACCAGCTTCAGCGCCTGCGGCAGGACGATCAGTCCGGTTTTCTGCCAGTAGCTCAGGCCCAGCGCATCCGCGCCTTCATATTGCCCGCGCGGGATCGCCTGAAGACCGCCGCGCACCACTTCCGCCATATAGGCCGAGGCAAACAGCGCCACGCCGATCAGAGCACGCATGAGCTTGTCGAATGTCACCCCCGGCGGCAGAAAAAGCGGAAGCATCACGCTGGCCATGAACAACACCGTCACCAGCGGTACACCGCGCACCATTTCGATGAAGATAATGGAAAGGCTCTTGATGACCGGCAGATGCGAACGCCTGCCGAGCGCCAGCAAAATACCCAATGGCAGCGAAACCGCTATACCAACAAATGAGAGAACCAGCGTGACGAGCAGACCGCCCCAGAGCGGGGTTTCGACATAACGCAGGCCGAACCAGCCGCCGACCAGAAGGAAGAAGGCGACAACCGGAAACACAAGGAAAAACAGGATCGCATTAAGCCCCTTGCGAGGCACTTTGGGAATGAGCAGCGGCACCAGCAGGGCCACGAATATGATCGCGGTAAGATTGACGCGCCAACGCTCGTCCACCGGATAGCGCCCATAGAGAAACTGCTGGTATTTTGCGTTCACGAAAGCCCAGCAGGCGCCGGACCATCCTTCCGGCTGGGTGCCCCCTTGCGCAACGGTCAGACAGGCTTCGCGGTTACTTCCCGTCCATGCCGCATTGATGAACAGCCATTCGATGGCGGAAGGCAGAAACCAGGCCAATGCGAGAAGCGCCAGTATCGACATGGCCGCATCGACCGGCGTGGCGAAGAGATTGACGCGCAGCCAGTGCGAAATCCCTTGCACCGAATGCGGCGGCGCTTCCTCGTCGGCCATCTGTGTACGGACATATTGGAGATTGCCAGTTTGCATCTTATCTCTCCACCAGCGCCATTTTTGCGTTGAACCAGTTCATCAGGCCGGACGTAACCAGGCTGATGCCGAGATAGATCACCATCCATATGGCCACGACCTCCACGGATTGTCCGGTCTGATTGAGGATCGTTCCGCCAATCGCAACGAGATCCGGATAGCCAATGGCGATCGCCAGCGAAGAGTTCTTGGTCAGGTTCAGATATTGGCTCGAAAGCGGAGGAATAATAATGCGCAAGGCCTGCGGCACGATGACGAGGCGCATGGTCGCGCGAGGACGAAGACCAAGCGCGAAAGCCGCTTCGCTCTGCCCCTTGCTGACCCCGAGCACGCCTGCGCGTACCGTTTCAGCGATGAATGCCGCAGTGTAAAAGGAGAGCGCCAGAAACAATGCCAGAAACTCCGGCTTGATCTGGGTGCCGCCCGTCAGATTGAAGGTTCCAAGCGTGGGAAATTCAAAGGAAACGGGAAAGCCCGTGGCTATCAGTGCCAGCAGCGGCAGGCCAATAATCAATGCGGCGGATACTCGCAATGTGTGAAAAGGCTGGCCGGTCGCCATCTGCCGGCGATAGGCCCATCTTGCGACGATCAGCGAAGCGAGGATGCCGAGCAGAAGGGCCACCGGCAGCAGCCATGCCCCCTCGCCCCATACAGGAGCGGGAAAGAAGAAGCCGCGATTGTTGAGATAGCTGCCAAATGGCAGGGCCAGGCTTTCACGCGCCTGCGGCAAGACGGACAAGACGCCGAAATACCAGAAGAAAATAACCAGCAGCGGCGGGATATTGCGAAAAATCTCCACGTAAACCATGCAGATCTTGCGTATCAGCCAGTTCTGGGACAGCCGTCCGACACCAACCAGAAAGCCGATGATCGAGGCGGTGACAATGCCCAGAATTGCCACATAAAGCGTGTTCAGAAGACCAACCAGTATGGCCCGCCCATAGGTGGAGTCACTCGAATAGGGGATCAGCGACTGGCTGACATCGAAACCCGCGCGGCCTTTGAGAAAGCCGAAACCGGAAGCAATGTTGGCGCGATGAAGATTGGTGACCGTATTGCCCACGATCCAGTAGATTACCGCCACCACGGCAGCAAAAACCACAACCTGATAGAAGATCCCGCGAATGCGCGGATCATACAGGAGTGAACTTCGGCTACTTTCGTAGCGTTTTTCGCGTGCAGAAAAGGAAGCCATATGTTTCCTGTCTTCTTTCGGCTACAGCATCGCCTGGAAAAGCCGGAATGGGCTCAATCAGGCGAATGCATGTAATGCCGAACCATTCTGCCTTGCAGAGCGTGCCGCAAGGTGCGGATTAACAGACCTGCAGAGCGGTTGACGCATTATCCGGACGCAAAGCCGTTTCACGCTTTTGCCGGACATGCTCCAGAGCCGCGAAATCCGGCGGGAGCATGAAGCGCCCGCCTGATAACGGCTGGTCAAGAGGTCTTTTCTAACGGATTGGCATCCCGTATTGCAGGCCGCCCTTGGTCCACTGGGCATTGATGCCGCGGGCAATCTTGAGCGGACTGCTGCTGCCCAGATTGCGCTCGAAAACCTCGCCATAATTGCCGACACCCTTGAGAATGTTCACAACCCAGTCATTGCTCAGTCCGAGGTCGGTGCCGATCTTGGTATCCGCTTCGGAACCCAGAAGGCGTTTGATTTCAGGGTTGTCGGAATTCTTCATTTCCTCGACATTGGCCTGGGTGATGCCGAATTCCTCCGCATTGAGCAGCGCAAAATGCGTCCAGCGGATGACGTCAGCCCATTGCGAGTCGCCTTGCCGTACGGCTGGCCCAAGCGGTTCCTTGGAGATGATTTCCGGCAGGACGACATGATCATCCGGATTGGCCAGCGTCAGGCGGGTTGCATAAAGGCCCGACTGGTCGGTGGTATAGGCATCGCAGCGGCCCGAATCATAGGCGGCATTGGCTTCTTCGAGCTTTTCGAAGACCACCGGATTATATTCCATCTTATTGGCGCGGAAATAGTCGGCCATGTTCAGCTCTGTCGTCGTGCCGGCCTGCACGCAGATCGAGGCACCGGAAAGCTGCAAGGCGGAATTGATGCCCGAGAGTTTCTTGGAATTGATCATGAAACCCTGACCGTCATAATAATTCACGCCGGTGAAATCGAGACCGAGTGAAGTATCGCGGCCAATGGTCCAGGTCGTGTTGCGGATCAACACATCCACTTCGCCCGACTGAAGCGCGGTAAAGCGTTCTTTGGCATTGAGCGGCGTGAATTTCACCTTGGTCGGATCGCCGAAGATCGCAGCGGCCACCGCGCGGCAATAATCGGCATCAAAACCCGACCACTCGCCCTTGTCGTCCGGTGACGCAAAGCCCAGAAGGCCGGTATTGACGCCACATTGCAGAAACCCTTTTGCTTTTACATCGGAAAGCGTATCCGCCGATGCCCCCGATGCTGCGCCCAACAGCGCCGCCACACCCACTACACCCGTCAAAACAATTTTTTTCATCTGGCCTGCAACCTTTTATGTTCCCTGGAGGCCGCCGAACCGGATCAGGCCCGACGTCCTTGTTGCTTGTTTTTGCAAGAGCATAAGAAGAATCTGGTGATCCCCCCAAGCCTCTGTTTATGCAGGCAATTTCCCCTCACCCAGAACCGTGGACCGGCCCTTATTGTTTAATTTTGGGCATGGTGACATACCTGCCGCCTTCACAACTCTATCGAAGGCGATATTTTGGCTTTGGTCAAGCTAATAACGCAGAGAAAAACACCGATTCCGAAGAAAAAACCGAACACAACCCGCAAGATTTTACATGGTTTCCCTATTTCCGGGTAAACAAGTTCGATGAGAAAGGCAGTTGAAGCCTGAAATTGCCCTCTTTCTAATAATGTAAATAAAATAATGATTTAAAAGCTTTTCGGCACGCTTGTGCATTTTTGCGTCCGTTCATTCCAGGCCAATTCAGACCTTTGGAAAAGCCTGCTCGTCGTCCAGAGAAAAAATAATATTTCGCGTGGCCAGAAACCGCGCCACCCACCATGCAGCGAGAATGCCGATCGCAAGCCCGGCGACAATGTCAGTTGGATAATGCGCCCCGGCGGCAAGTCTGCTGACAGCAAAAAGCAGGCAGACGGGCATGGTAACGATGCGCCAGCGGGGGAGGAATATCCAAAGCGATACCAACAGGATACCCGCCATCATCGAATGGCCGGACGGAAAGCTTTCATAAGCATGCTGACCCGCAAAAGGAGTGAAAGAGGCGGCCCCCTTTTCATCGAGAAGCACGGGCCGCGCCCGCCCTATAACGAATTTTCCTGTTTCAAGCGGGATGCTTCCGACGACAATCGATAGGAGCAACAAGGTTGCCCAGCCATGCCATCGGACGAGCCGTTCCTTAAAACCCACGCGGACCGATGGAGAAAGCAACCATGCGGTTGCAAGCCAGACGGCAAGAGCGATGCCAAGCCAGACAAGGGTGCGAATCAGGTCCGTCGTGGAGCGCAGCAATTTCATCAACATGAACTCACTGGACATGGCGCTGCGGATGATTTCAGCATCCCAGATGTGAAGAACAAGAAGAATGAACGGCAAAACCGCGATGACCGCAGTCATTTCGATCGTCCAGGACGGCGGCGCCCCTCTATAGGCAGGCTTTAAAAGCGCATGCATCAATTGCAAAGCCACGCGAAGCGGATGGAGGAGAATGTCCTTGGCTTTTGTCTCTGTCACAGGCGCTCCTCTTTGAATAATTCAATGCGGCTTCCAGGAATTGCACGATTTTAACGCAAATTGACTTCGGTTTAAGGATCGTGCAGCAGTAATCCTGCCGGACCCTGAATGGACCGGCGGGTGAGCAAGCAACATGGCGTGGAGGCAATTTCGTGGCTAACAAGCAGGACAAGACAGAAAAGCTGGGTATAAACACACGACTTGCCCATGATGGTTATGCGCCGCAGGACTATCACGGCTTCGTCAACCCGCCTGTCGTACGTGCTTCGACCGTTCTGTTTCCCGATGCCCAGACCATGGCCAGCGGCGGGCAGAAATACACCTATGGCACCCGCGGAACGCCGACCAGCGATGCATTGTGCAAGGCGATCGACGCCCTCGAAGGCTCTGCCGGAACGGTCTGCGTGCCTTCGGGGCTGGCTGCGGTCACGGTTCCCCTGCTTGGCTTCCTTTCGCCCGGCGACCACGTATTGTTCGTCGACTCCATCTATAATCCGACCCGCCATTTTGCCGATACCATCCTCAAACGCATGGGCATCGAGGTGGAATATTACGCCCCGGAAATCGGCGCGGCCATCGCCGGATTGATGCGGCCCAATACGAAAGTCGTCTTTACGGAATCCCCCGCCTCCAACACTTTCGAAGTGCAGGACATTCCAGCCATTGCGGAGGCCGCGCACAAAGGCGGGGCCATCGTCATGATGGACAACACATGGGCGACGCCGATCTATTTCAGGGCACTCGATTTTGGTGTGGACATCAGCATTCATGCCGCGACCAAATACCCTTCCGGCCATGCCGACATCCTGTTCGGAACCATTTCCGCCAATGAAAAGTGCTGGCCGCAACTGCTGGAAACCCACGGCACATTGGGCCTGTGCGCCGCACCGGACGATACGTATCAGATATTGCGTGGCCTGCGTACGATGGGCGTAAGGCTGGAACATCACCGCAAGAGTGCTCTGGAAATCGCCAAATGGCTGGAAGGCCATCCGGCAGTGGAGCGCGTTCTGCATCCCGCGCTTGAAAGCCATCCCGGACATGCGATCTGGAAACGCGACTTTAGCGGCTCGTCGGGCGTGTTCGCCTTCGTTCTGGCGAAGGGTGATCGCACCCAAGCGCATGCATTCCTCAATGCCCTTGAAATTTTCGGGCTCGGCTATTCATGGGGCGGCTATGAAAGTCTTGCCAATGAAGTCAATGTCAACGACCGCACGATTGCAAAAAACAATTATCCGGGTCCGATCATCCGGCTGCAGATCGGCCTTGAGGATGTAGCCGACCTGATTGCCGATCTGGAAAAAGGATTTGCAGCAATCTGAACAACTGCATCCGCAGCGCATTCCGAAAACCCTTTCACACTTTTCGGGATGCGCTCGAGTATTAACCAACGACAGCAAATAAAGGCACGGCTCTACTTCCCTGCACGCTGAGAATATCTATACTTGCCCCCAATATCCAATAGAGAGTCGGTATAGAGCAGTGCTGTCTAATAATTCAGATAGAAACCTGTTGCGCCTCGCGATACGCTGCGTTTGTGTAATCTTCTTCCTTGCCTTGTCCGGCCTGCCTGCCAGCGCGCAGGATTCACCTGCCCGGTCGGTAAAAGTCGGGGTATATGTCAGCGAACCCTTCGTCACCGAGGATGGCGGCGTTTTTGGCGGCATGGCGATCGATCTATGGCAGAATATCGCATCCCGGCTCAATCTCGCTTCGCAATTCGTTGAATATCCCAATTATGGCGCTCTGGTTCAGGCTGTATCCGACAATGAGGTCGACGCAGGCGTCACCAATCTGACGATTACGGAAAAGCGGGCGGAACAGGTCGATTTCACCCATCCCTGGTTCGATGCGGGCCTGCGGATCATGGTTCATACCGATGCCGGCAACAGCTGGGGCGAGTTGATAAGCAATCTCGAAGATGCCGGCCATCTGGCCACCTATGCCTGGATCGGCATCGTTATTCTGGTTGCAACGCTTCTGTTGACTTTGTTCGACCGGCATTTCGACAACAGCTTCGCAAGATCATGGCATGAGGGCCTTGCGGAAAGCTTCTACCATGTCGTCTCCATCGCGACGACCGGCAAGAGCTCGCGCAAGAACCTGTTTGGGTGGATCGGCCGTATCTGGCAAGCCTTCTGGCTGGTCTTCGGCATAGCCGTCGTGGCCTATGTCACCTCCTCCGTCACCAGTGTCATGACGGTGGCCCATATAACCAATAACATTACGAGCCTCGCCGATCTCCAGAACAAGACCGTCGGCGTACGCAGCGGCAGCGTCTCCGAGCAATTGATGAAGGATCGTTCCATCGCCATCGTCCCTTTCGATCATCTTCCGGAAGCGGTAGCTGCGCTGACCAATAATGAAATTGCCGCAATCGTCGGCGATAGTCCCGTGCTCGAATATTATGAACACCAGCATCCCGAGGAACCGATCGAGGTCATTGGCAACAGTTTCAGCCCCGACAAGTATGGGCTGGCCTTCCCCCGCCGCAGCGACCTTGTCAAACCCGCGTCGATTGCAATTATCGGCATGTACGAAAATGGTGACATGGCCGCATTGAAAAGCAAGTATTTCGGGCCGGAAGACTGAACTTACCCTTCCGCCCGTTGCGCGATCAGGCGCATGAAGGAAATGCCATTATGAGCTGGATATTTGTCGTGCAAGGTGTCATCGCAATCTGCCTTGCCATTTTCGCGATAGTCGTCATCATTCGCCACCGGCGGCGGTAAGGCTGCTTTCCCTGCCGTTCGGTGCGCGTTCAATGCTTCAAGCCGCATTGAAGGAACCTCGGACCGTGCTGCTTCGTTTATCATGAATGAAGCTCTTCAGGGAGAACCGTTATGAAACTCTACTTCAAGGCCGCAATTGTTGCAGTCGGCTTGTTCTCTGCCGGTGCTGCCCAGGCTGCAAATGCAATTGTCACAGCCGATCTTAATGTGCGCACCGGGCCGGGAACCGGTTACGGCGTCATTGGCAGCATTCCCAACCGCGCGCCTCTTACGGTGCATGGCTGCTCAACCGGCTATAGCTGGTGTCAGGTGAGTTATGGCGGATTATCGGGTTGGGCCTCGTCCCGTTATCTGGCTATGCGCGAAGGAACGTCAGGGCGATATTCCGATGATTTCGGGCGAAATGCCGCTCTTATCGGGATTCCGCTGATCGCCGGTGTTGCAATCGGTGCAGCCCTTAACGACCGCGACGACCGTTGGCATCGCCGCCACTGGAATCGTGGTCATTGGCGTCATCATGACCGCCATTGGGACCGCCCGCGCCATCGCGGCCACCGCCATTTTCGCCCTTCGCGCGGCGGTGACCGGTAAAGTCATATGCACTGACCGCGTGTATTGCAGGTCTATCATAGCCCCGCCGCAAAATGCGGCGGGGCCAATGCGACTTCAGGGAAGCCTTGCAGCGCTCTGCCCCGCCTCGTATAAGCTTGGTGAAACATCAACCAATCACAAGCCGAGTTTACCTATGTCCGATGAAATTGTACGCGACAGCAATGGCGCCCAGCTTTCCGACGGAGATTCCGTCACCCTCATCAAAGATCTGAAGGTGAAAGGCACCTCGACGACGATCAAGCGCGGAACATTGATCAAGGGCATTCGCCTGACCGGCAATCCGGAGGAAGTCGATTGCAACACCAAACAGGTCAAGGGGCTTGTTCTGCGCACCGAATTTCTCAAGAAGGCCTGAGCGGACGCATTGGCTGATCTTCAATTCGATTATAATAATCGTGCCTATTGATTATGACAGTCTTATCGGGTCACCTAAGCGAGAAGCATGGAGATCAGATCAATGCGTATAGCGAAAATCAATACCATCGCCTACGATCCGGAAAGCAAAACGCTTTCATTTACAGGGCTTAACCGTTTCTCCAGACCCCGGCAGGGATCGATCTTCATCGATGATGAAGTGAAGTTCATTGAAATCATCCATCAGGTGCTGGCGAATTCCGCTCTTTCTTCCGTTGATTTCGCCGCGGAACTAAAGGGCACGCCGGAAAAAAAGAGCAAAAAAAGCTCTTCCAATAAAACGGCAAAAACGAAGCAAAAAGAACAGCCCCAAAGCGAAGCAACGCCAGAGTAGCAGGTCGTCGCTCCGGACAATGCCGCAGTTTCATCACAATGCTGCGGCTTTTCATGCAGTACAGCTTGAAAAGGCCCGGACTTATACTATTCCCGCCTCCTTGCTGGCAATCAAGGCCATTCATCCTTACCTTGTGAACATGATTGAATATGCAAACCTGATTCACCTGGAAAGCGCATGAATAAAACCGGCCTGCTGGGCATTCTTGCACTCATATTATCCGCCACCCATTCGATCGCGGCCACCGATGCCGAGATCGTGACGGAAATGGCGAGCAAATGCTGGCAATTGCCCGACGGGGGCGACTATCAAAGGGCGTCCGCGACATTCGAAGTCACCTATAACAGCGAAGGCGAACTGGTCCAGATCGTCGCTGTCGAATATCAGCCCGTGCGCCGGGCTGGTGAGCAATTTGCCATCAGCGCGCAGCAGGCACTGATAGAATGTGCAAGCAAGACCGAGGTCAGATCAAGAACGATCCGCATTATCATGCGGTTCACCGCCCCACAGCCAGACGGGCCACTGATCATGAAAAGATCGCTGCGATAATATCATCTGCCGGCTGGGTTCAACATCACGCGTTCAAGCGAGCGAAGTTGAAGCGCATTTATGGCAAGTCCCTGCCTATACGAAATACGCTTGCTCTGTGAGGGTTTTCGCGGTTGAATTCAGCTTCAACGAGGAGCATCGATGATGATCTATCCGGTTCATGACCTTCGGGGACGGCGTATCGGCACCATCATGAAGGAGGACTCCGCAAACCCGGATAGCCGCTGGGTCGCTTACGCCCTCCATGACGAGCGCAAGGCTTTCCCTTCATGGGAGGCGGCGCGAAACTGGATAGAACAGAACGCGGACGAGCACCGCTAAAGCGTGTTGCGTTTTATCGTATTCATACAACATGCTTTAACTCTTTGTTTTTACGCATGTCTTTATCCCAAAACCGGTACCCACTTTTGGGAGACATGCTCTAGGTCGTAGTTACGATATTATCTTTATTCATTTGGAGCACGTTGCGATCTGATTGGAACAAATAGGCGTTCCAAGCGTTTGTTTAAATGCGCATCTTTTGAAAAACCGTTACGCAGTTTTCGGGATGCGCTCTCATCTGGCTTTTTGCAGCACCCGGATTTTTATTGTGATTTGCGATTGGTCGGTTGGAAGATCAAAATACGGCTACATCCGAAATAGTAACAGGAATATCCCCATGACTCTCAAAGCTCTTGTTTCAGCCGCAACTGTTGCTTTGCTGTCGCTTGTCCTGTCCGGATGCGTGAGCGATTCATATTATTACGATGGCTATAGAGACTACGGCCCCGCCTATGGCCGTTATGAAAGCTCCGCCGTTATCTACCGCACCGGGCCACGCTATCGTTCCCAGCACTACCGATCCGGGCGTTATTACCGCGATGACCGTCCGCGGCGGGACAGGCGCGAGGCGCGTTCCTCGAACCGCTCCCGCGAGGCAGAGCGTAATACGAGAGGGCGTGATCGCCCTCAATATAAAATGCCCCGGGATAAAAGGCCCGAAGTCAACCGGAGCACTGAACCGGGAAATCCAATCCTGAACGAGTATAGATCCCGGATTATCCAGAGGAACCGATAGTCCTCTTGCGCAGAGATCGAGCGTTTGGAATCCATCGATTCAGGCTGTCGTCGCAAAGAAAAGATGATGGCGATCCCGACAGGATTCGAACCTGTGACCGTCGGCTTAGAAGGCCGGTGCTCTATCCAGCTGAGCTACGGGACCTCTCATCCAGAGGCATTTGCCTGTGAACTCGATTAATATTTCTTAACCAGATTCCACAAATGCGGCCAGCATCAAATTCACCGCCTGAATAAGTTTTCAGGCGGAAGAAGTTTTAATGCGTCCACGGCTGGGAGCGGTCGAAACGGAAGTTATCGGAATAGGAAATCTTGCGCCGCTCGGTTTCATGCGGTTCAAAAACCCGATAGGCGATACCATTGCGGGTCGCGTATTCTACAGCATCCTCACGCGTGTCGAAGAACAGGCGGATCTGGCTTCTCATATCGCGCGAAGACGTGTAGCCCATCAGCGGCTCGACTTCACGGGGCTTTTCCGGTTCATATTCCAGAACCCAGCGATCGGTTTTGGCCTTGCCAGACTGCATCGCGGTCTTAGCTGGACGATAAATACGTGCAACCATTTCAAGAACCCTGGTTCATGCTTTAACCTCCTGAGAGGCGATAATTTCATCAAGGCAATAGTTTACACGCCGCATCATGTCAACGCGATAAAGAGGCGCGCCATGGATTGCTGATCAGGATATATCAATGTCGGTGGATTATCTCAAAAATGGTCGGAGCGAGAGGATTCGAACCTCCGACCCCCTGATCCCAAATGAAGTGCGACGCGCCTATTTCTGGGCTTTTAGAGCGCCATGTTGCATCTATGTCGCATCAATTTGCGCCTGTAAAGATCGCATCGGCTGCTTGCTCAAGTTCTTTCCCGTCATCATTACGCGGGAAAAGGTGGCCATATGTGTCCATTGTCATTGCAATTGTGGAATGGCCCATGCGCTCCTGAACCAATTTCGGTGGCAATTCCAGTCCGCCGTCTTCCTTGCGATTGATACACCACGACGCATACCAGTGCCGCAAGCAGTGCATTCCTGTGTATTTCGGACCAAGGATCGGATTGCCGTCTTTATCAACTTCTCCGGTCTCAACCGTGATGCCTGCCGCCATCCATGCTGGATGAACTCCGCGCCGCAGGATATTCCGCAGGCCTTCCACGTTGCCAGCGCCATTCGGGAAAACCAGATCAAGAACCATGACAGGATTGCCCTCGGCGTCGAGCTTAGCGGTTTTCCGTTTCGGGCATTGAAGCTTCCATTCCCGCAGCGCATTAATCAGTAATGGCGGAACAGGCATGGTTCTTTCGCCTGCAATCGATTTTGGTGCGCCTATATTGTCGTAGCGATCTGCTCGCTGATGGACCCGAACAGTGCGCTTATCAAAGTCCACATCTTGCCAGCGAAGGCCCCGAAGCTCAGACGCCCGAAGCCCGGTGAATACCGCCGTGATGATGAAAGGCCTCCAGCGACCAGAAACAGCACCAAGGAGCGCTGAAATCTCTTCTCTGGCTGGAATATCAATCCCGACCTTCAAACGGCCCTTCTGGCGCTTCTCTGACCGATTTGCACTGGTCGAGCGCCGGGACTGCATTTCTCTGGCCGCATTCCTGATGACAAGGCCCCTCTCCTGCGCGTCGGCCAGCATCGTCCCCAAACTCGTAATAGTCCGCTTGATCGTGAATGCTGATCTTTCAGCCAAGCGCAATTCATCCTCAAAAGCCCGCAGCCGAATGGTGTTCAGCGCGGTAAGCTTCAATGATCCTATGAATGGGGATATGTGCAGTCGGTGAGTCCGCTCGTAGTCTTCAACAGTGGATCGCTCAAGGCCTGAACCCCTGATGCTCGCTATCCAGAGCTTTGTCGCTTCATCTACGGTCGCGGTTGCACTGTCAGCGACATGAACACCCTCGCGCACTTCAACTGACGCGGTGGCGGCAAAGGCGTCTGCCTCTTTCTTCCGGGCAAAGGTTTTCAGTCGGCGCTTACCCTGCAAATCCTTGTAATCCACAACCCATGCCGTTTTCAGTTCACCCTTGGGAGTGGTCCATTCACGCTTGCGGATCGACATGGCTTAGTCCGGGAAATCTGGATCGTCATAATCTTTGGGATTTCGCGTTGAAACGCGTTCAGAGCTACCAAATGGGTCATCAGGTTTTGGGCCGATTGTGCCATCTGGCCAGACGTACTTGGCGGTAGTTCCTGAATGGTGTAGCGATTCGGCTTCCTCAGGGTCCAAGCTGGTATTGAAATCGTTATTTTGTGCAAGATCCATTTGGTATTCGCCCCATGTCGTGCCGATTGCATTTCTCGCATGTTCGTCAACGCCGCGAATTCGGCCTGAGACAATGCCATTGATCGTTTCTTCAATGAGCATTGCAATTCTTTGCACATTATCGTCGTTTTGATCGCCAGCCTTAACGGCCTTCAGCATTTCTACCAGCTCATTGACGCGCCCTGTCATATCCCACGGTTCTGGAAATTCTCTTTCGAGTATTCGTACGATCTCTGTGTTCATGGAGCGGCCATGGGCTTCAGCATACACTTTGATGCGATCCCTTAATCCCGGTGGGAGCCGGATTTGAAAACGTTCTGCGAGTTCACTTGGGTACTTTGTTTTCTCGTTCATTCTTAATGAGTGCAACTTGCCACCAGAAAATGCAATAGGGCGACTTGCACTCATCGCCAATCTCGGTTAATAAAGTCTTGTGATGGCAAGTTGCACTCATGAACAATCGGAGAACTTTTCTATGGCAAAAGAAACAGCATTGGAACTGATCTGGGGCATTGATGGCATATCAAAAGCCATTGGCCAGAGCTTCGCAGCCACTGCTTACATGTTGAAACAGGGCCAATTACCTGCCCAAAAAATAGGTGATCGCTGGGTTATCGAGCGCGGCGAACTGGTCGCCTTCTTCAAGGGGAAAGCCGCATGACCCAGACACCAAGCCACCGCGAGAGCGATGCCAATTATCACGGTGTTATTGCGGTCCTGAATGACCGTTGGCGGGTGACTGCGTGTCGAGATGGTATTCAGTGGATACTTCAATACCGTGCGGGAGAGAGGAACGGCCAGTCCAGATACGATAGCCGTAGTTACTGCCGCACCAAAGAGGCATTGATCCGCGTCTGCCGTACACACGCTGGCGATATTTCACCCACTGCAATGACAGTACTGAACAATCTTCCAGAAAGGCTTTCGTGATGAAGGCAACCCAGAAAGCAAAAGGCCCGGCAGAGGCGGCAACCTCTCCGAGCCATGGTTCAAACCCAACTACAGGTATGAAGAACATGGATAGCAATACCACAAATTCCCCAGAGGGCGCAACAGAATCGCCAGTCATGCGAGTTAACCGATTGTCCCGCGAGCTTTCGGAAGCTTTGAACCAATGGATGGACGGTGAATTTATGGCGGTCATCCTGCCAGCCACACGCGGCAACGGCTACCCGATCATGTTCGGGAACATCGAAAATCAGAGGGAAGCAATCGCCTATCAGGCCGGGAGGGCAAGCTGATGGCTGACAAGAAAATCGCTCGCACCCAGCATGAGCAAGTCATGGATATGGAAAGTCCAGTTCTGGATTTGCAAAGCGCCGTTTCAATCATGAACAGGATGCTGACAGACAATTTCACGCACGTGCCTACCCAAGTGACCGGACGGCCTGATTATTGGTATCTCGGAAAGCAAGACATTGAAGACATGTTCTTCATCATGAACGAAGTCCGAGAGCGCAGCAGCCGGATTAAAGATCAGTGGCTATCAGCATTGGAGGCGGGACGATGAGGCTGATTTCCATTCTCCGTATCCGCTTCTGGCAGAAGCTTTCGCTCATGTGCTGCAACCGCGCAGATCGTCTCTGGGACCGTTATGAGCGGAGGTATGACCGATGACAGGAAAACTCCCCTTGAAGAACAGGTTAGATCAACTGACCCGTATGGAAAAGCTTGCATTAGGCCAGATCGGACGCACGAAGACCCGCCGTCACGACTGGAAGCCTTCGCGTGAGCTTATGAGATTGCGTGAAGTTGAAAAGGTCATTCGATCCCGACATGGCGGAATGATCCCCGACCCTTCTGACACAGACGATAGGGATTTCTGCCTAAATTATATTCTGGCTGCATCCCTCTCCAAGGTTGAAGGCCAGTGCATGACAAGTTGGTGTGCGAAATGGGCACCATGGGCCAGCACGGCAGAAATAGTGAATGCTGAAATCCAAGCAGCAAAACGCAAGATGATGATCACTGCCGATGGCGTGGCCGGTCTGCTTATGATCACTTTCAAGGAGCGAACTTCAATCGGACTGAGCACTATCGGTGCCTGCGACATTTCTCGGCAGGAACGAAATAAGCTGGCGAAAGAGCGGAAACGTCAAAGAGATCGGGAAAGGCAAGAGCATCTTCGTCGTATGCGTGGCAGCAAGGATCGGAAATCCCATGCCGCGTCAACAATCACGCATCTGAAGCCATGGGAAGCCGAAGGGATTTCTCGTGCTACTTGGTATCGGAGACGGTGTGAGACAGAACAATCGCGAGTAGATATATATACAAGTGGCGACACTCTTGTCTCAAACACAAGTGGCAGCATTCTTGACGCCGACAATTCCAGCATTTCGAAGCCCCTCTCGGTCGCCAACGGCGAACGTAGCGCGGGTCTGGGGGAGCATCCCCCAGCGGAGTTCCAAGAGGCAGCGCCTCATGGGAGTGACGATAGTTATAATTCCATTCCAGAGGCACGGAGGAACGCAGCATGAACGTGATACTGTTTCCTGTTGAGGCGGAAGTTGCAGCGATTGAACGCGCGGCAATAAACTTGGATCGTCGGGACGCTAAGTCCGCGGCCAAATGGTGGCAAACCGAGTGCAGGCGGTTACATGCCAGATATACTGTCATCGGCTTTCCAGATGCGGAGTGTCGAGCAATGGTTGATCGTTTTGCCCGCGCCGTGCAGGCGGAACTGAACCGCATGGCGTTCGATGACTGCCGCAAGAACGGGAATGGAGGCGCAGCATGACCGAGAATGTGACGATGACCGAAGCGGAGGCCTTCTCTGACTTGGTGAAGAACCTCGCTCTATTGGCCACCGTGCTTGAGAAGAATCTCAAATGGCTTGAAGGGGAAATAGCCGAAGGTCGCGAGGATCGCGAGGAAAGTATCAAGATGGGCCTTGAGCGCGGCGGTATGGACGAAAGTGACGCCCAACAGGAAAGAGAATTCGTCACGGTCCTGTTTCATGACCTGCGAATTCAGAAGGTAATGGATAACATCAGGAATGGGTCCGAGTTCTGTTCCTTCGCCTCGAAATGGTTGTCCCAATATCGGATGGAGGATCGCGCATGACCGTGATCGAACAGCCAGACGGCAAATACTACGTGGCAGGCGGCGCACAGATGCTGGCTGGCCCTTTCGAAACCCATGCGGAAGCATGGCGAGCATTGGACCGGATGACAGGCGATCCGATAAATCCGGCAGAGAAGAAATCGCAGTGGATCGCCAGCAAGATAATCGGAGGTGCCGCATGAGCCAGCTTGATCTTTTCGCATGGGCAGAAGCCAAGCCGTCAAACGTGATCGATGCAATGCCGCACCTGATCCGCAAGGCAGCGATAGAAGCCATCTACAACATTCCAAATCGTAAGGGCGATGGAACAGTTGCCCGCTTCCAAGAAAGGAAGACAGCATGAGCACTGAACCACTCGCAACATACACCGAAGTATTGGCACTCATCATTAGCTATCTCGATAGCGCTTCCGAGTGTCTTGAACGTGAGAACAATTGGCTGGGGCGCTATGTGGATATTGAGAAAGAAAGCATTCAAGACACACTGACGCTCATGGAACTTCGAAATGCATGTGACGAGGAGAAGGAAGCTGAAGCTGAGTTCTACACTCTGACATTACGCGCAGATCAGGTTGAAAAGCACATGAAAAATCTTGCGCAGGTCGCAGAATTTGCCAAGTGGGCTTCCGGCCATCTGCAATCATTCAAGGTTCAGGAGGGGGTGGAATGACCCCGACCAACCCCCGCGTGACCGAAGCGGCTCGTTGGCTGGCGACCACGCCCGACCATATGAAGCCGCATCCTGTTATCCAGGAACTGCGCCAGCGGTTCGCATTAACTGCGCTCGAAGCCAGTCTGGCGGCAACTGAAGCCCGCCTTATCCGTGCGAGGTCGAATTGATGGAAAATGAACAAGACCAGATTGCAGACCTCTTCCATGAGGCAGTCAGTACATTCCCAGCCGAGTTGCAGGAGCAGGCCCTTGAGTGGCTGGCGCAGCGCGAAGCTGCCTACAGGCTTATTCGTGAGATAGAGGAAAAGGGACCGGGGGCGCTGCTATGAGCGATATGAGCGACGAAGAACTTGAACGCCGCATGTCAGCAAAGCTGTTTGGCAGGGAAGCGCGGAAAGGTCCGGTGGTTGAGGTACGCAGGAGCCGGACACCAAAAAAGCCTGTGCCGGTTGTCGAGGCCGTGGCAAAAGAAATCCCTATTATGGAAGGCGGCGATGACTGTTGGGTCGTGACATTCACATCATTGCTTCCTGACGGTAAGCGCATTCATCTTAAGTCTATCCGTTCGCCTGCCACTATCGATCATCGGCAGGTTATTCGTGAATACGAAGCTGAAGGGCGTATCATCCAGTGGGCCAGCAAAACGCCGGAGGAGATGCTAGATGACGACGGCTGCTAGATATCAACTCACCCCGGAGAAGCTGGACAAGATGATGGCTCCACCACGGCCACGAACTCGGATCATCTGGACGGCGGAAGCCATTGCCGCCCAGATCGGCACATCTGCCGATTATGTCAGACACACTCTTGTCAATCTGGAGGGAAGCCCGGTAAAGAAGATGGGGACACGATATTGCGCCCATGCCGATGACCTTGAGGCATTCTTTCGAGCGCGCCCCATACAAACATAGTTTAACCCATTCTATCCGATAACATTTTCGGGTTTTACAAGCGACATTAAGGGCCATGAAGATATGGCCCTTTTACCGCAAAAAAGCACTGACTGACGAGCAAATCCTTGAGATGCTTGGACAGGGTGCGCCGACTGCAACGGGTGTGGCGGTTTCGACCGAGATAGCCTTGCGCGTCCCTGCCGTTGCCACTGCGGTTCGTACCATTTCCGAAGCCGCTGCCAGCCTCAATGTGAAGGTGGTGGAAATTGCCGCCGATGGATCGGAGAAGGAAGTTCCCGGTCATCCTGCCGTTGATCTGCTGCGCAGCGAGGCGAACGAGTGGACTTCCGGTTTCGAATTCATCCGCTCGATCATGGTCGATGCACTTTGCCGGGATCAGGGCGGGCTTGCCCGTGTCTCCCGCAGCATGGATGGACGGCCCCTTGAACTGATCCGGTATCGTCCCGGTTTCATCAATGTCGATTATCCCGACGATACCTTGCAGCCGCGTTATCGTGTGAATGGCGTCCTGCAGGATGCCAGCGAAATCATTCATCTGCGCGGCACATTTGACAAATCCCCGCTGACATTGTGCCGTGAAGCCATCGGCGTTGCCATTGTGATGGAACGCCACGCGGCCAAGCTATTCGGCACCGGGGCGCGTCCCGGCGGTGTGATCGAAACGCCCAAGCCCCTCGGTCATGAGGGCGCAAAGAACATGATCGCCATGTGGCGAACGATGATGGACGGTGCCGATAATTCCGGCAAGTCCGGCATTCTGTGGGATGGCGCGCAGTGGAAGCAGATGCAGCTTTCCAGTGTCGATGCGCAGTTTCAGCAGCTTCGCCTTTTCCAGCTTCAAGAAATCGCCCGCGCCTTCAATCTCCCGGCGACCCTTCTTGGCGATCTGACGAAAGCCACTTGGTCGAATAGTGCCGAGATGCACCGCCAGTTCCTCCAGCTTTGCCTTGAGCCATGGCTGCGAGCACTGGAAGGCGCATTGCGCCGCGCCTTGTTCACCAAGGACGAGCGCAAGAACCACGCCATCCGCTTCGACCGTGACGACTTCACCAATGTCGATCTGACGGCCCGTGCGACTGCAATCAGTTCGTTGCGTTCGTCCATGGTGCTGACCCGCAACGAGGCCAGAGATTGGCTTGATCTGGAGCCGGTAGCGGATGGCGACACATTTGAAAACCCGAACACTGGATCGAGCCAGCCAGGGTCCGTTCATGAGAACGATACCCCGTCTACTAAAAATTCAGTAACCGACGAGGAAGAACCGACCGATGACGCTTGATGACATCCTCAACAATGTGACCGATCAGGACCGGGGCCGCGAATGTGAGCTGGTCAATCCTGTCACCGGAGAGCCGACCGGGATCAAGCTATGGATCGTCGGCCCGGACAGCAAGACGGCGCATGACGCCCGTATCGCCATGACAGATGAACTGATGGAGCGCACCCGCTCTGACGGCACTGTGTCCGGCGAGGATCGTGAGCGCGCCCGTTTGAACAGTCTGGCTCGCCTCGTGACCAAGTGGGAAATCACCGAAGACGGCAAATCCCTCCCGTTCAATCACAAGAACGTTCTGCGTCTTCTGGCTGTGTCGTGGGTGGAAGCCCAGATTGATGCCTTCGCCAGCAACCGCGCTCATTTCCGTGAGGTAGCGTGATGGATCGGCTGTTCGTTGAAACCAAGATGATCGCCGGTGACGCGGGTCTGATTTCCGGTCTGGCTTGGAAATTCGGCACTCCTGATCGCATTGGCGATTGGATTGAACCCGGCGCGTTCAAATCCGCCAAGATGCCTATCCCGATCCTGTTCGGCCACGACATGAACGATCCTGTGGGGACGTGGGACATTGCCGAAGAAAAGTCGGATGGCCTGCACCTCACCGGCAAGCTTCTGGTCGATGAGGTGATCCGTGCCCGCGAAGTGCAAGCGCTGGTCAAGTCCGGTGCCGTTCGCGGTGTCTCTATCGGCTTCATCACAAAAAGCTCCAGCCCGCGTACCGGCGGCGGGCGCACCATCAAATCTCTTGAGCTTCTGGAAGCGTCTCTCGTGACGATCCCGATGCATCCCGGCGCGAAGGTGACTTCGGCCAAATCGGCAGTTCTGGCGCTGAATATCGCCGCTGCCATTCAACGCGCAGCCGCGCAGATTGGAAGGAACTGACATGCAGCATGTCATGAAAGAAGCGCTGCTCGGCAGCGTGAGCATCACCCGCAAGGGCGAGGATGACGATCCGGTTTCCATCGTCACCAAATCGCTTGATGATCTGCGGGCGTCACTGGACGAGCGTCTCAAAAAGGTCGAGGGCGAAAATCCTGATCTGAAAGCTCTGAATGATCGCCTTGATGAAATCGAGAAGAAGGCTGGCCGCCTCGGCGGTGGTGGCAACAAGGACGAGCAGAACGAGATCGAACGCAAGGCCCTTTCTCACTTTGCCCGCACCGGCTCTGACGTGGAAGTGAAGGCCGCAGCATCCGACAACAATGTGGATGGTGGCTATTTCGTTCTGCCTACGGTCGATTTGACCATCCGCAATCTGATGACTGATCTGTCTCCCATGCGTGGGCTTGCGGAAGTCGTCAGCATTTCGACCGACAAGTACGAGCGCTTCTATTCGATGGGCAAGCGCGGTGCGAAGTGGGTTTCGGAACGCGAAGACCGTCCGCAGGATACGGCTCGCCCGGAACTCATCAAGCATTCGTATGGCGTGGCCGAACTCTATGCCGCTCCCGTCGCCACCCGTCACCTGCTCGATGATGCGGCCACTGATATTGCTTCATGGCTGATCAACAATGCCACCCACGATTTCAGCGAAACCGAGGGCGAAGCATTCATGACCGGCGATGGTGTGGATAATTCCCCGACTGGCCTGCTGACCTATCCGACAGCACCGGAGAAGGATTTCACCCGTGCGTGGGGCAATTTCCAGTATGTCGCCGCCGGTGCAACGCCGACCGACATTCAACTGGCCGATGCCCTGATCAAGCTCGTTGCCACGCTGCGCCGCCCATACAAGGGCAATGCAACGTTCCTGATGAACAGCAACACGGCAATCCGCCTGCGCCAGATCAAGGACGCCAACGACCGCTATCTGTGGGCACCCACGGGCAATCTGATCGAAGGCATTGAGCATCCGCTTCTCGGCCAGCGTGTCGAGATCGATGAAACCATGCCGGACATCGGGGCCAATACCCTGCCTATCGCCTTCGGTGACTTCCGTCAGGGCTACGTCATTGTTGACCGTCAGGGCGTTCGCATCAACCGCGATGAACTCACCCAGAAGGGCCGTATCGTCTTCGACGTTTACAAGCGCGTAGGCGGCGGTGCCGGTGACTTCAATGCGATCAAGTTCCTCAAGATCGCTGCGAGCTAAGGAGGCCAAGCCATGAAAGACACCTTCCACGATAACAAGGCGGTTCAGGCGATTGCTCCGGCAGTGCTGACCGCTAACACGAACGGCGTATCCATCGACCTCAAGGGTTTCGATAGCGCGCTGTTCGTCATCAACACCGGCGCAATCGACGCGGCAGGCGACTTCACTGTGAAGCTTCAGGAAAGCGACACGGGAACGAGCGGCTGGACGGATGTTGACGCTGCTGACCTTCTCGGCAGCGTACCGGCGACCCTTGCAGCCAATGCGGCCTATCGGATCGGCTATATCGGTTCGAAGCGCAAGCGCTATGTCCGCGCCGTTGCCACCAAGGCAGGCGGCACGAGCATCGCCGCCGGTGTGGTCGCCATCCTCGGTCATCCGAACATCGCGCCGGTGGCCTGATATGACGATGCGCGCTCCTTCCATATGCAGTCATTGCGGCAAGGCTCACACCCGTAAAGAGCCATGCATCACTGTGCAGCGGCTTGAGAAGGAGCGCAAAGCCCGCTTCGACAAGAAGCGCCCAACAGCCCGCCAGCGTGGCTACACAGCCGAATGGGAGAAGGCCCGCAAGGAATACCTTGCCGTCTATTCCTCCTGCGCCCGTTGTGGACAGCCTGCCACGCTGGTCGATCACCGCAAAGCTCATAAGGGCGACCAGACACTGTTCTGGGATCGTGCCAACTGGCAGCCCCTTTGCACTCCCTGTCATTCCCGCGCCAAGCAATCGGAAGAGCGGCGCAATCAGAACGAGGGTTAAACCATGCCCATTTTCGCAACTGCTGGCGCGAAGGTATTCATCGGAGGTGTGCTTGATGCAAAGCCTGCCGACTTCGTGGCCGCTGACTTCACAAGCCAGACGTGGACCCAGGTGAACAATTTGGAAAGCATCGGCACCTTTGGCGACACGGCAACCGAGATCACCTTTGACGATATCGGCAAGAACCGTACCCAGAAGCTCAAGGGCACTCGCAACGCCGGTAATATGGAGATGGTCTGTGGCATCGATTATGCCGACGCTGGCCAGATCGCCTTGCTCGCTGCCGAGAAGGCCATCCATGACTATGCCTTCAAGATCGAGTTCAACGACGCTCCAGCAGGCGGAACGCCTTCACAGCGCATGTTCATCGCCAAGGTTATGAGCGCAGCAGAAGCACTCGATACGGCCAACAACGTGATGAAGCTCAACTCAACCCT
Organism: Falsochrobactrum shanghaiense; assembly: GCF_003149535.1. Classification (GTDB taxonomy): domain Bacteria; phylum Pseudomonadota; class Alphaproteobacteria; order Rhizobiales; family Rhizobiaceae; genus Brucella; species Brucella shanghaiense. The sequence goes on from NZ_QGDB01000003.1 coordinate 568,857, forward strand.
TGGCATCAATTCCAATATCGTGCGCGTCAACGCGACGGAGGCTTAATCTATGTTCTTCGCCACGTCAGGCACATCCCTGCATATAGGAGCGGTTCGGCAGGACTGGACCGCTCGACAGGTGAGTGCATCTGACTTCACCGGCGAGGCGTGGACACAGGTCAATGGATTATACAGCCTTGGTCAGATCAGTGGTGAGTGGCAGACCAACGCCACCATGCTGCCTGATCCCTGTGATCCAGACAATCCACCTATCCCAGATCATCAGAAGATCGCACGGCCTGCGCAGACGATGGAGGTGGTGACTGCACAGAATGATGCAGACGCAGGCCAGTTGCTCATGCTGTCCGCAGAGAACAGCGTCAATCCCCACGCATTCATGCTCACCTTCGCCAATGGCAGCAGTCGCCAGTTCATCGCTCACGTCATGTCCGCCGGAGAAATCATGGACGAGGCCAACAGCGTGGTGTGCTGGTCTTTCGGCCTTCTCCTGCAATCCAACATCGCGAGGTCAGCATGACCGGGGGTGGTCTTCAACTTTTGACCCCTCACGGGGACCGGCGCGGGGGACTTCGCGCAAGACAGGACATAATTGGAGTTTTCGGAAATGGCTGAAATCGTGACCCTGCAAGAGCTTAAAGATCAGTTGAATTTCACTGCTGATCAGGGCGTGAACGATGACGCGCTCCTGTCTCGAAAGCTCAAGGCGGCACAGAACTATATCGAGAGCCTGCTTGGCTTCAAGTTGGAGGAAACCTATGGCGGCGCGGACCAAGAGGAAGTTCCGGCAGCACTTGTTGAGGCAATCTATCAGACGGCAGCACATTGGTATGAAAATCGTGAAGCTGTTCTTGTCGGTGTCAATGCGCAAGACCTTCCGTTCGGCGTCTGGCCTATCGTGAATGAATTCCGGAGGTACGTGTTCTGATGGCTGATGATGGTGGACTGTCCCGGTTCCAGCGGCGCATGAACGCTATCCCGAAAGCGGTGCGTGAGGCCGTGAAGCCTGCGCTGGTCAAATCGGCTGATGAAATGGCGACCGGCATGAAGCGCCTTGCCGAAACCTCTCGCGACACCGGCGCGCTGATCGACAGCATTCAGGTGACCGGCCCCGGTCAGCAGACGCCACCGTATTCCCAACCCGGCGGCAGCTATCAGACCAAGGAGAACGAGGCCGTAATCACGGCTGGCAATCGTGACGTGCGGTACGCGCATCTGGTCGAGTACGGAACCACGAAAGCGAAGGAACAGCCGTTCTTCTGGCCGACAGTCCGCACCCAGAACAAGCGCGCTCGTGACCGCATCAAGCGAGCCATGCGCAAAGCAATCCGAGACCAGTGGGGCAAGAAATGACAGCACTCATTCATCGCCTGCGCGGCTTCATGTGGACGCTTCAGGTTCGCCGCATCATGCGCAAGGCTCGCAAGTCTCCCGGCCATGCACATCGCGTTTGGCTGCAACGGAGAACCATTCTATGAGCAGCCCGGAAATCGCACTCCAGAAGGCATTGATCGAGCGCCTGCGCAACGACGCGGGTGTCATCGCGTTGGTGCCAGCGCTGAATATTCACGACACGAATGCGCGTCCCGTAGTCGATCCGTCGATCAATCTTGGCACCGATCAGACTGACGACGCCGAGTATCTGGCTCGCGACGTGACCATAGTTTTCCACGATCTGCATATCTGGAAGAAGGAGGCCGGTCTCGCCGGGGGCAAGTATATCGCGGCAGCGATAACCAAAGCCGTCAGAAAGGCCCGATTTCAGACCGTGGACGGCTTTCACTTCGCTGACTGCCACGTGTACCGCACCCGCTTTCTTCGCGATCCAGAGGGCGATTTCAGCCACGGCATCGTCACTGTGCGGGCAATCACTCAGGAGGTTTCATGAGAGCCGGTAAGCTTGATCGCCTCATTACCATTCAGCGCGCCTCGTACGTTGACGATGGCATGGGCAACCAGACACCCGCATGGGCGAAGCTGGCAGACTTGCGCGCCCAGATCGTTCAGGCCAGCACCGAAGAATATATCCGCTCTTACGGCGCGAGCGATGACACGGTGATTATCTTCCGCACCCGGTATTTCCCCGGTGTGAAGAACGAAGACCAGATCATCTATGCCGGTTTGGAGTTCGACATCAAGGAGACTAAGGAACTCGGTCGCAAGCAGGGCTTGGAAATCAGGTGTGTGAGCCGACCATGAAGGGAGCAAAGCCGCGTCTCGTGATCGACAATGATGCCATGGACCGTGTTCCCGCGCCTCCGGCATGGCTCTCGAAGGAAGCCAAGGCGGAATGGCGTCGTGTCATGCCCGGCCTGATCGAGCGGCGCATTCTGACCAATGGTGATCTTGGTTCTCTCGAAAACTATTGCACGGCAATGGGCCGGGTCCGCCAGCTTGAAGACAAGTTGCAGGGTGATTTCGATGCAGTGCTGTTCCGGGCGCAGGATAAGGCGATGACAACGGCCCGCCAGCTTGCGGCTGAACTCGGATTAACACCTGTGTCGCGCTCGCGGCCAGCAGTGAGGAAAGCGTCAGATGGTGACGAAGACTTATCCCCACTGGATATATGACGGCTCCGAGATCGATGATCCTTTCGGGCATGGTGACAGAGCCGTGCGTTTTCTGCGCGCCCTGCGCCATCCGAAGTCGATCCTTCCGAAGAACGCCTTCCAGCTTGACGAATGGCAGGAGCGGATTGTCAGGCGCATCTATGGCCCACGTCATGAGGACGGTTCGCGTATCGTCAAGACTGTGGTGCTGTTGCTTCCTCGTGGTAATCGAAAGACCAGTCTGGCCGCTGCCTTGGCGCTGCTGCACACAATCGGGCCGGAGCGAGTGCCGGAAGGCGAAGCCATCTTTGCCGCTGCTGACCGCAAACAGGCCGGGATCGCCTTCAAGGAAGCTCTGGGCATCATTCGCGCCGACAAGCGTGTGGTGGCCGCAACCCGTGCTTATGACGCGCACAACAGCGCCAAGAAGATTGTTTATCCGAAAGAGGGCTCATTTCTCGAAGTCATTTCAGGTGATGCAGGAACACAGCATGGCCGCACCCCGGCATTCGTCCTTGCTGACGAAATCCATATCTGGCCGAACCGTTATCTTTGGGAAGCCCTGACAACTGGTCTGGATAAAACCGATAATCCCCTGCTGGTTGTCGCCACCACGGCAGGACGGGGACAAGACAATCTTGCGTGGGATGTGGTCGAGGATGCCCGCAAGGTAGCGCGCGGCGAGGTCGATGATCCGTCCATTCTGCCGATCATATTTGAAGCCGACCGGAACGATGACTGGCGCGATGAGAATGTCTGGCATGAGGTCAATCCCGGCCTGCGCCATGGCTATCCCTCCCTTGATGGCTTCCGCCGTCATGCCAAGCGGGCAGAGCGCAGCGTAGGCGAGCGCCAGTCCCTGCGACAATTGAAGCTCAATATCTGGCTGGATGCTGCCACCGATCCATTCGTGGACATGGATATTTATGATGCTGGCAAGGGTCGGATTGATCTCGATAGCTTGCGGAATGAACCTTGCTGGCTGGCCGTCGATCTATCTTCAACCGTTGACCTTTCGGTCATCGTGGCCTGCTGGCGCGATGCTGATGGCTATGTCGTGCATCCGTGGTTTTTCTGCCCGGAAGACAACATTGATGATCGGGAAGACATGTCGGGCGGTTCCTATCGTCAGTGGGTGGACGATGAACTGATCACTGCCACGGAAGGTTCAACCATCGCTTTCCAGCCGATTGAAAACAAGATCGTAGAACTGTGTGAAGATTTCGACGTGAGGGAAATAGCCTTCGATCCGTTCATGGCGCGTCAGGTGCAGCCGAAATTGCTGGAAATGGGTCTGCCGGTCGTAGACATGCGGCAGGTGCCATCCCTGATGATGCCCGCCATTCATGAGCTTGAGCGCGCTATTCTGGCCGGTGAGTTCCGGCACGGCGGTCACCCTGTCCTTCGCCATTGCTTCTCGAATGTCGTGGTGAAGCGGAATGATCACGGCCACGTCGCCAAGTTCACAAAACCCAAGCTCTGGATGTCGATCGACGGTGCTGTGGCTTCCGCCATGGCCGTTGCCCGCTGTGCAGCCGGTGACAGCGGACGATCCAGTTACGACACTTTTGACGGCAATATAGAGGATTGGATCTGATGGCAGACGATACCGAACGCTTGTTTGTGGCTCTTGAAGCGCGTGTCAATCAGTTTGAAAAGGAATGGAAACGCGCCGAGCGCACCGGCAGTCGCACATTCCAGCAACTGCGGCAAAACTCATCCCGCGCGACCCGGCAGATGGAGCAGGATGCGACACGATCCGCAAGCCGGGTCAATCAGGCATTCGCAACCATCGGCACAAAGGTCGGAGGATACAGCAAGGCTTTTGCTGGTGGGGTGTGGGGCGGGATTGCAGCAGGCGGCTTGGCCGGTGTCACCGCCGCAGTTCGCGGTGTAGCGGCAAGCTTTGCCGAACTATCCTATGAAGCCAAGACCGCTGGCATCAATGTCGAGGACTTCCAACGCTGGCGCTATGTGGCCGATCAGAACAAAATCGGTATCGATGCGATGATCGACGGCTTCAAGGAGCTGAACCTTCGCGCCGATGAATATATCCAGACCGGCAAAGGCTCTGCCGCTGAATCATTTCAGCGCCTCGGTATGTCGCCAGATGAGGTCAAGGAACGGATCAAAGACCCCAGCAAGTTCATGCTGGAATTGATTGATCGAACCCGCAGGCTCAAGGATACCGCTGCCGGTGTCCGCATCTTTGACGAACTTCTGGGCGGTTCTGGCGGCGAGCAGTTCGTGCGTCTGATTGAACAGGGCCGCGAAGGCATCACAGCAACGCTCAATGAAGCCGACAAGATGGGCGCTGTGATGGATGAAAACTTCATCAAGAAGGCCGAGGAAGTCGATAAGAAGTTCAACCAGATTGCCACTACCATCGGCTCGACGCTCAAAGCGGCCATCGTGGATGCTGTGACGGCGCTGCAAGGTTTTATCAGCCAGTGGAACGCGCTGAATGAAAAGAGCGTGTCTGGCATTAAAGCCGAGCTTGAAATTCTACGCCAAGGACGTGAGCGTCTGAATACCACCCAAGCCGCTGGCGGCATTCAAGATCGCATTGCTGGTATCTTTGGCAAGGATCGCGAAAGCCAGCTTGCGGCAATTATCGCCCGTGAAAAGCTCCTCAATGATGAGTTGGACCGCCGCAAGAATATCATCGTCACGACACCAGAGCAGCCACCTGTTGCGCCCTACATACCACCTGAAAAGCCCGGTAAAGGCGGCAGCAAGAAATCAGATGCTGAACGGGAGCGTGACAGAACGGCAAAGGCTGCGGAACGGGAGCGGCTGGCCGTTGAAAGTCTCATCGCAGAATTGCAGTTCGAAGCGTCTCTGGTCGGTAAAACTGCACTTGAGAAAGAGAAGATGATTGCGCTTCGCCAAGCTGGTGCGGCGGCAACTGCGAAGGAAAAGGAGCAGATTGAGGCCCTGATTGAAAGCACCTATCGCCAGAACGAGGCATGGGAAGCATCGCAGCAACGGTTGATGGACATCAACAATAGTGCTCGCGAAGCCACCGGCAGCATCATTCAGGGAATGCTTAACGGCGAAAGCGCCTCCGACGCCCTTGCAAATGCTCTGGGCCGTGTCGCAGACCGCCTACTCGACGATGTTCTCGATGCTATATTCAAGGTAAATCAGGCTGGCAGCGGTGGGATTTTTGGTCAAATCCTTGGTTTATTCGGTGGCGGTGGATCACCTTTTGCATTCAGTGGGCAGCTTGCCGGTGCCTTCGCTGGTGGAGGGATCGGACTCTACGCAAGGGGCAGCACCTTCACCCCCGGAGGCACGGCGCTTGTCGGCGAGCAAGGTCCGGAACTGGTTCACCTTCCGCGTGGATCACAGGTCACACCAAATCACATGCTGGGTAAAGAGGGGGCAGGAGGCCGGAGCCAGAACGTCAATGTTCAGTCTGATGTTCGCGTGTCTGTCGATAAGGACGGCAACCTTCAGGCGTATGTGGTCGCTCAATCCGCGCAGGCTGCACAGAAGACCGTCAATAAGTTTGCGGGCAGTCAGGATTTTAAGGCGCGAACTGTGATGGCCGTGCGTGATGCCAAGAAGCGAGGTATGCTGCGATGACCGCGATCGACCGTATGGAAAAGGCAATGGTGTCAGCACTCAAACAGGCGCTGGCATCCCGTAAATCGGTTCTAGTGCCTCCCGGTGGCAATCTGCTTTGGGAATGGTTCATGGACCTGAATGCCGTGCGTACATGGCACATGAACGGCCCGAACCCGATCAGTTACGCCGATATTGTGTCTTATGGACAAATTAACCGCTGGAGCATCCAGCCGCACCATGTAGCGATCCTGCGTGCCATGGATGCGGCCTATGTCGAGTACTTCTATTCACAGCGTGAAAACAAGTCCGAGGAAAATGTCAGTCGCCAGCCAACCGGGGAGCTTAGCGCTGACCTGTTTGATGCGGTGTTCGGATGAGCAAGAAACGGCGTAAGCTTTCGGACTGGCATGCAAATTACGGCGTAAATCCACGCAAGCAGCTCAAGCTGTATAGAGATGGACAGAAAGCGCGCCCGCTGCCGCTTGCACCTATTTACAAGGAAAAGGACAGGGCGAGCTTAATTGACAGTGTGATGGATGTTCTCTCAGACTGGCGCTTATCTCCGTTTGAAAACGAAGGATCGGTTCGCGCTGGCGTTCGTGCTTCACTGTGCCTTAAAGGTCATCGTTGGGATCGGTCTGATCTGGAAGCATCGCTGGTTGTCGCTGGCGGCTTTAAGAGGATGGAAGTCGAGCGCCCGTCATGGGAACAGGGGCAAAGGGAATACACAACCCCTATCGAGAACTGTGCGTGGTGCGGTGGCGAGCGTGATCCGGCTGTAGGGGGAAGGTTTTGCACAGTTGAATGTGGACGCGCTTTTGCCGTCGATAGACAAGCAAATGAGTTTCGCAGGGACACTCAAATCTATCGGAGCGCCACACGAGTGTTGCGACGGGCAAAAAACGACCGCCGTCAATGCCTGTGCTGCGGCAAGTCGTTTATGCACGATGGTGACAAGGACCCGCGCCAGTTTTGTTCACAAGCCTGCTACTTCAAATATCGGAAGACAGAAGAGTTCACCAAGTTCCCAAGTGTATGCCGGTTCTGCGATAAGCCGTTCATGGGCCGTCAGAGTGGTGCATTCTATTGCAGCAACTCATGTCAGCTTACAGCAAGCCGACTGCGCACGGGAAAGAACGTTCCGAAGCGTTTAACCCCGCCGATCTTCGACTATGTGCTTACCCATCCCGTGAACAACTGCCGAACAAGTTCGATAACCCCTCAGCGGTTTGACTGGATCGCGATCAATCAGGGCCTGCGGGTAACAATGGAGAGGGCGGCTTAATGATGCGCTTTAATGCGAGCTTTCATGCTGTGGCCGGGAGGTGCAAGGATAATCAGCTTGATCTCCATGTAGCTGTCCGAGCCCACATAAATTTCATACAGTTCCCCTGCTATTGGTATCTTCTTCGACAACAGGTCATGGTGTAGCTCCGCTGCCGTATTTCGATCCAGATAGCCGACATGCCATGATCTGCTTCCCACAAAGCCGTGCACCGCTATTGCATTCTGGTCATGGGCATTGTTACGATCCGGGGTGACAGTGACGCCGTATCGCTGTCCCGCATCGCTAGCGCTTTTGGCTGCTTGAGCAAATTCCAAGGCCGCTTGCTTTCGATGTGCCACGCCCGCTGCCTTGATCATCATCGTTGTTTGGACCCACTTGCCCTCGGGCTTATGCCGATCCTTGGCAAATCGTCCGACCAGATGACCGGGCACATTGACGCTCTGCGGGGAGGCGTCGACTCGCTTCCGCCCAAACAGCCAGCCCAATAACCCCATATCTCCCCCCCCTTGTTATCCACAAGCTGGCAAAGAGGACGCGAGTCGTCAATCCATGTCGCATGGCATGTTGCGTCTAGCTGCCGCGACTCAGTGTAACCCATTGAAATAAATGGAGAGCGACTGCAACACGATGCAACAAGGCTTTTGGGGTGATTGGGAATGAAGGCTTGGGCTAACCCCTTGAAAAGCCTTCTGAAAAAATGGTCGGAGCGAGAGGATTCGAACCTCCGACCCCCTGATCCCAAATCAGGTGCGCTACCAGGCTGCGCTACGCTCCGTCGCCCATTCGGACGCTGATTTCCCTAGAGAATTCGCCATGACAAAGCAAGAGCTATTTTCAATCAAAAGCCAAATAATGGAACGAACGGAATAAACCCGACAGCACAAGCCGCCAAACTCGTCAAAGACCGCTCACAATCATCCGCCTTGCAGGACCTTGATCGTGTTCGGAGTCACCTGCCCTCGCGAAGCAGCGTTTACATCGGCATGGGTAAGCCGACCAGAAGCAATGCCTCGTGTGAGCCGGGTACAATAAACGCCGGGCATCGCCTTCACGGATGTATTTGCAACTTTCGCTATCGCCTGACGCGTTTTAAGAGGCTTGTTTCTGATCTTCTGCGTGCAATTCCTGATGAAATCGCTTCTTACGGCAGGACTTCCCTTCAAGGCTTGCTGGCCGGTGGCGTAAGTGGATGCGCTCACACCACAACCGGCTAAAAGGGCGGCGGCAATGATCGATGGAATAAGTATTCTCCCCATGCTGTCCTCCTCGGGTGAGAAGACTGAAGTAACAAACCGGATCGGTCAACAAAAAAGCGGCGGGCTGCGAGCCTAAAGCCCACGATAGAAATGCAACTATCGAATTTGTCCATGTCCAGGCAGACAACAAGCCGTTATCGGTGCTCCAAGGCTCGACGGAACCATATGCAATTTGCGGCGTTTCAATCTGGCAAACATGTTTCGGAGAGTTTCCAGTATGAATCGAAATGGCCTTTATCTGATTGTCGGCGCTCTTATTGTCGTGGTCGCCGGCTTGGCGTTTTACGTATATCGGGAAGAGACAAAGCCCGCTGGCATCGAAATGAAAATCGGGGAAGATGGTATTTCCATTGAGGAAAATTAACTTAAATCAAAGTTATAAACATATAAACCGATTTAGATTTCAAGCGCTTATGGATTGTGATTAAACTTTTTCCGCGCCTCTGTGTTATGGGACTATCAAGAAACGGAGGATCGAAATGGCTATCCAGACTTCAGATGCGCTACACCGTCGTCATGAGCGTGAATGGGCTGAATTTCGAAATGCGGTCGAGCAAAACGAACTGAACCAGAAGCGGAATGATCACGCTTCGGGAGAAACGGTTCTGGAAAGCAAGACTGCCGAGCAGGAATGAGCCAGTCAATCACTACCTAAAAAACGCCGCTTCCGCGGCGTTTTTTATTGCCATCGGAAGGGTAGTCCGTCGCATATTCGAAAAAATTGACTTGGGATTTCGATGGCAGCCGCTACCTTAGCGGCCTGACAATAGCCGTTTAAGCGCCTCCTAATCCGCTTATAAACAGCCAGCCATGCCGGTAACCAATTGCGAAGGAAGAACCGCTAGGCTCTTCCTGTCGCGATTCGGACAGGAACTGAACAAATGGCTGCAAAGAAACGAAGCTCCCGCACGCGCAAGCGCTCCACCAAGCGCAAGAGTGGATCGGGTTCAAGCGCGCCTTTGCTGGCGCTGGGTGTTATTTTAGGTCTTGGCGCTTTCAGCCTTTGGGCTACTGCGCAGCATAAAGACCCGCATGCCGCATTCACGGCCTTGTTCCAGCGCCCTGCCTCTCGTCCTGCTCCCCCGGCCCCGGTGAAGACCGAACAAAGGGCCGAAGCCAGAAAGGCTGTTGCGGAACGGAAAGCGCAGCCGAAGCAGGAGACGAAAGATTTTGCCAAAGCCGTTGGACCCGTTCCGCGTCCGGCTGCGGCGGTAGCGCCAGCCCGGCCGAAGCCGCCGGAACAAAGCGCTGTTCTCACAGCCAGGTTGCCCGCACCTCCGCGTGGCACCAATACACCTGCCCATTCGCCTTCCGTCATCTTTGCAAAAGTTAAGCTTACCATTCACAAAAATGCATGGGATAAATCGCCCGCCATCGGCACGGTCGAAAAGGGCCGCGAGATGCGTTCCTACGGCAAGACAGGCCGCTGGCATCGTGTCGTGGTCCCTTCGACCAACATGATCGGCTGGGTGCATGAAAATCAACTGGTCGGCGGACGCAGCAAACCGGACAGCGGGAGAACGATTACCGGATCGATTGCCAGGAAACCGCAGCCCGCGGCGCCGGTTCCTTTCCAATCGCAACACAAATCCCGCATCCAGCCGCCATTGGCGGTCGGCCCCAAAAATTAGGAAATGCAGCACCGGTTACGGTGTTATTGCAACCTTGAGCACGCCGTCCCTCTGATTGGCGAAGAGGTCATAGGCCTCTTCAATCTGGTCGAGGCTGAAGCGATGGGTGACCAGCCCCGAAAGATCCGCCCTGCCCGTCGCCACCACTTCCTGCATCCTGCGCATACGTTCCTTGCCGCCCGGACAAAGGGTGGTGAGAATCGATTTATCGCCAAGTCCCGCGGAGAAGGCGTCGAGCGGGATTTTAAGGTCGGTCGAATAAACGCCAAGACTGGAAAGCACCCCGCCGGGACGAAGAACCCGCAGCGCCGCCTCGAAGGTCGATTGCGTGCCGAGCGCTTCAATGGCCACATCGACGCCACGTCCGTCCGTGATGCGCATGATCGCTTCCACCGGGTCTTCCTGTTTGAAGTCTACGACGACATCCGCGCCCATGCGCCTGGCCATTTCCAGACGGGCGGGAACCGTATCGACCGCGATGATGCGGGTGGCGCCCATCAGCCGCGCGCCAGCCGTGGCGCATAATCCGATCGGCCCTTGCGCAAAAACCGCCACCGTATCCCCGATCCTGATTTTTCCGGTTTCCGCACCGGAAAATCCCGTCGACATGATGTCGGGGCACATCAATACCTGTTCGTCAGTCACATCGTCATGGATCGGCGCGAGATTGGCCATCGCGTCGGGAATGCGCACATATTCCGCCTGACAGCCATCGATGGTGTTGCCGAGCCGCCAGCCGCCCATGGCCTTCCAGCCATGTTTGGTGCCGGCTCCATCCTGCGCCCCGCATCCGCACAGGCATGCATGGCTCCAGCCGGACGGCGTGATCGCGCCGGCAATGACGCGCTGCCCTTCCTCAAAGCCGGTTACGCCGGAACCAAGCTTTTCAATGATGCCGACCGGTTCGTGGCCGATGGTGAGGCCTTTTTCGACCGGATATTCTCCCTTGAGAATATGAATATCGGTTCCGCAAATTGTCGTGGTCGTTATTCTGACGAGAGCATCAAGCGGACCGATTTCGGGAACAGGTTTTTCATCCAGAACGATCCGGCCTTTTTCAGCAAAGATCGCCGCCTTCATTTTCTGAGCCATTTCAATCTCCTCAAAACACAGGCACGGGCTGTCAACGAAATGAGTTTGGAGCATTTTGCGACCGGGGTACAGTCCAAATAAATGTGGAGGCAGCGCCTCAATTTCGCTTGGACGCAGCTCTCGTCATGGCGGCAAGATGCGGATCGCCGGGGAGATAGGTAAAGCCCGCCGCCATCAGCGACGATGAATCGGCAATGAGATCGCCATAAAGCTGATCGTAGAGCGCCTTTCGCCCCAAAGCGGTCAGAAGCCACTTCATCAAGATGGCAGGAACCGGCACCAATCGCGATGGCCGGTCCTGCGCCACGCGGATCTTGATTACAAGTTCACGGGTCGAGCGTGGCTGCGGCTCGGCCAGATGGAAAATTTTCCCCGCTGCTTTTTCTGCCGGGGCTTCGGCCAGAAAGGCCAAAGCCCGTACGACATTCTCCAGCGATACCAGACTGCGCTGATTGTTCGCCAGACCGAACGGTAGAGGCAGCGGACTATCGCAGAGCCTGACCAGCGCCCGCAAATTGGCGCGCGCATCTGGCCCATAGACCAGCACAGGACGGGCAATGACGATCTCGATACCATCCAGCGCAACAAGCGCAGCCTCGGCCTGCGCCTTGGCCCGGCCATAATCATCGCCGGGCCGCGGGGCCAGTTTCATATCCGGTGTCAGCGGGGATGGATTGCCCGCAACCGTGTAGATGGTTGAAACGAAGATGAAGCGCTGCACCCCCGCCTGCCGGGCTTTTTGCGCCAGATCGACTGTCAGGCGATGGTTTATGGCGTCGAATTCATCCGCCTGCGGGCGCGCACTGCCTGTGCGATGGGCAAGGGCGGCGCAATGAATGACGGTTTCGACACTCGAAAAATCGGGGTCGGAAAGCGCGGAGCGCGAGAGCCGCCGGACCTCATGTCCCGATTCTTCCAGATGGCGTGAAAGTGCGCTTCCGATAAAACCACCGGCTCCGGTAACGGCGACCCTCATCCTCCGTTCTCACCGGTTTTCGAAAGCACATGCGCGGCCAGCGTGCGGGTGATGCGGGTTTTCTGCTCCAGCGCGGCGCGGTCGAGCCGCTCGACAAGGCGGATGGCCGAGAGAAGCGAGCGCTCCATGCGGCTGACGAGATAGCTCACGACATGCGGCTCGACGCTGACCTGCCGGTCGGCGAACAGTTTATAGACGACCCCCGAAAGCAGAAGATCGTCCGGCTCGGCGATTTCGACGACAGTGGCAGCTTTCAGCCGGGAAGCAAGATCGGGCAAGGCCACATTCCAGTTGATAGGACGATGGCGTGATGTCATCAGCAGCGATGGTCCCGGCCCCTGCGCCGCATTCAGCCGGACGCTGTTGATCAGATGAAAAAGACCTGTTTCATCAAAGGGTTCGTCGCCGATATTATCAATCAGAATCGGCCGCTCGGCAGCAATTGCGACGGCTTCCTGCGTGATGGATTTCGGATCGAGCAAAAGCGCGCCGGTCGTCGCGCGCCAGATTTCCGCAAGATGCGTCTTGCCTGCGCCAGTGGGTCCGGCAAGGACTGCCACCGGTGTCAGCCAGTTCGGCCAGCGGTCGATAAGTTCCACTGCCGTATGATTGGATGCGGTGACGATAAGATCGTCGCGATGATAGGCGGGCTGATGCTCAAGATTAAGCGGAATCTGGCGCGGTGCGTCAATCATCGCTGCCTCCTGCATTTCCCGCCCGGTCATTCTTCAGTCTCATTGCTTCTCGCCCGTATTCTCGCCAACCTCGATAAGCGGCCCCGCCTCGGAATCGGGTGGCTTATTGAGCGGATCGTACATCGGGGAATGCAGATAGCGGTTCAGGGCAAAGCGTACAAGGACCGCAACGGCTGCGGCAGCGGGGACAGCGACCAGCATTCCCGTGAACCCGAACAGGGAACCGAAGGCAAATAATGCGAACATCAACCACACCGGATGCAGCCCGACGGAAGAACCGACGAGCTTGGGCTGAAGAATATTGCCTTCCACAAACTGGCCGAAAAGAAATACCGCAGCAACCACCACGATCATGAACCAGTCAGGCCAGAACTGCATCAGTGCCACACCCATGGCGAGAGTCAGGCCGATAAAGGAGCCGACATAAGGAATAAAGCTGATAAGTCCGGCAAAAAAGCCGATCAGCAGGCCAAAGTTGAGGCCGGTCAGGGTAAGACCGATGGCATAATAGGTGCCCAGAATAAGGCACAGGGTTCCCTGCCCGCGGATGAAGCCTGCGACAGCCGCATCCATTTCGCGTGCAATGCGCCGAACCGTATAAAGCTGGGAGCGCGGCACCCAGGAATCGATCCTTGCAACCATATGGTCCCAGTCGAGCAGCATATAGAATGCGACCACGGGCGTGACGACGAAAAGTCCCGCAATATCGATGAGGGATTTCCCCGAATTCCACAGCGACTCGAGCAGCGTCGATAAAAATCCGGCGCTCTGCTGAAGCAATGCGCTGAGATTTTCGCGAATGACGGAGCTATCGATGCCGATATAACGCTTGAGCCAGTACGAATTCTCATTGGCGAGCAGCGACTGTACCTGTGAAACATAGTCAGGCAGCTTGGAGATGAAATCGACAAGCTGGGTGGCGAGAATCGGGATGACGATCATCAGGCCGACAACCAGCGTCGCCAGAAAGGCCAGCAGGATGAGGACAGTAGCGGCCAGTCGCGAAAGCCCCCATCGCTCCAGCCGGTCGGCCACCGGATCGAGAAAATAGGCCAGCGCCATACCCGCCACGAAAGGCAGCAGCACCGAGCTGAAAACGACGAGGAACAGCACGAATACGGCCATCGCGGCAAACCAGAAGACCGCCTGACGGCGGATGGTCGTGCCCGTCAAACCGCCGCCCACCTCCACATTGACATGAATGTCGCCATCGCGCGCCGTGGCGTCCGATTGCGGTATCGTTTTGTTTACGCTCCCGCGCGCTGGCGCTGGTTTTTTCACCATGTGGATCCATTCTCTGCAAATGCAGTTCCGGGCTGTGCTATAACAGGACCGGGTTACTTTTATCGCAATGGCCTGGCGGAAGAAAGCGGCGAGAGCGAAGAAGCGTGCGGACATTGGTGCAAGCCTCCCATATTGAGAAGTTTCGACAGATTATCGCGCTGTTTTGTGCTTTTCCTGCCCGCCGGTCTTGCAGGCCACGCAATCTCGTGCCATTGCGCGCGTAAAGGTTCCCCCGCGCATAGCGCCGAGTTTCAGGAGCATGTCATGACCGTGGAAAACAACCCTGCCAGCCAGACCGATAGCAAGACAGGGCTTACCTATGCGCAGGCTGGCGTCGATATTGATGCCGGGAACCTGATGGTCGACAAGATCAAACCGCTGGTGCGATCCACACGCCGCCCCGGCGCGGATGGCGAGATCGGCGGTTTCGGCGGCCTGTTCGATTTGAAAGCTGCCGGTTTCACCGATCCGGTTCTGGTCGCCGCCAATGATGGTGTGGGCACCAAGCTCAAGATCGCAATCGATGCCGACAAGCACGACACGGTCGGTATCGATCTGGTCGCCATGTGCGTCAACGATCTCGTCGTGCAGGGTGCGGAGCCGCTGTTCTTTCTCGATTATTTTGCCACCGGCAAACTCTCGCCCGATCAGGGCGTGGCCATCGTTTCGGGCATTGCCGAAGGCTGTCTTCAGGCCGGATGCGCGCTGATCGGCGGCGAAACGGCGGAAATGCCCGGCATGTATCGCGATGGTGATTATGATCTTGCGGGCTTTGCCGTGGGTGCCGCAGAACGCAACCGTCTTTTGCCGCGCGGCGATGTTGGCGAGGGCGACATCATTTTCGGGCTCCCCTCTTCGGGCGTTCATTCCAACGGTTTTTCGCTGGTGCGGCGCATCGTGGAAATGTCGGGCCTTGGCTGGAAATCCGAAGCGCCATTCCAGCCCGGTTCAACGCTCGGTGAAGCATTGCTCACCCCGACGCGCATATATGTGAAGCCCTTGCTGGCGGCGATCCGCGCATCCGATGGCATCAAGGCGCTGGCGCATATCACCGGCGGCGGCTTCCCCGATAATATTCCGCGCGTCCTGCCACAAGGACTTGCCGCAGAAATCAATCTCGAGGCAATCGCCGTTCCGCCGGTCTTCTCATGGCTTGCCAAAACCGGCAGCGTGGAAGCGCTTGAAATGCTGCGCACATTCAATTGCGGCATCGGCATGATCGTGGTCGTAAGTCCGGACAAGGCAGACGAAGTCGTCGCAGCCCTTGCTGCCGAAGGTGAAAAGGCAATCACGCTGGGCCGCATGGTCAAGCGCGAAGGTGATGGTGTCGTCTATCAGGGTGCGCTTGCTCTATGAGCCGCAAACGGGTCGTCATTTTTATTTCAGGCGGCGGCTCCAATATGGAGGCGCTGATCGCTGCCACGCAGGCAACCGATTATCCGGCTGAAATTGTAGCGGTCTTTTCCGACAAGGCGGATGCGGGCGGGCTTGCCAAGGCACAGGCAGCGGGCATTGCCACGCAGGTTTTCACGCGCAAGGATTATGCATCCAAAGACGCGCATGAAGAGGCGATCCTCGCCGCTCTCTCAGAGATCAGGCCCGACATCATATGTCTGGCAGGTTATATGCGGCTTTTATCGGCGCGCTTCATCACGCTTTATGAAGGGCGTATTCTCAATATCCACCCTTCTCTCCTGCCGCTTTTTCCCGGACTGAACACGCATCAGCGCGCGCTCGACTCCGGCATGAAGCTTGCGGGCTGCACCGTGCATCTGGTGACCGAAGCCATGGATGAAGGCCCTATTCTGGCGCAGGCTGCGGTTCCTGTCTGCTCCGGCGACACCAGCGAAACGCTTGCCGCGCGTGTATTGAAGGCGGAACACAGCATTTACGCACGGGCCTTGCGTCAATTCGCCGCCGGAGAAGCCCCGGGCAATGCAGCACAGCAAGATGCAATGATCATCAGCCTGTAAGCTGTGTGGCGCCAGCGCATCGCCTCATGATTTTTGCGCGCCAAAACTTTAATTCGGGAACGAGCGCCCTAAGTCAGACGTTGGGAAGCTGTATAGGGCTTTTCATCAGAGGCGTCGCCGCCTCATTCAATATGCTTAATAGAAGAGGACAAATATCATGTCTCTCCGCTTTTCGACTTCCTTCCTGTCCGCCATGGCTGTCATTTCCGGCGTGGCGCTGACCGTTCCGGCAATCGCTGCGGATATGGTTCCGCCGCCCACATCCGGGCGCACCCAGCCGCGCTCGGAAGTTGGCACATTGACCTGCGACATCTCACCGGCAATCGGCGTGATCATCGGCAGCCAACAGGATGTGGACTGCGTGTTCAAGCCCATACGCGGCCATGGTCCGGTTGAATATTATACCGGTAATATCACCAAGCTGGGCGTCGATGTCGGCTTCATCAATGGCGGCACGGTCGCCTGGGCCGTATGGGCACCCACGGTTCGCCCGCAAGGCGCGCTCAAGGGCCGCTATGTCGGCGCGTCCGCCAATGCCGCGATCGGGATCGGGGCAGGCACGAATATTCTGACCGGCGGTTCCTGGAAAACGATCTCGCTGCAACCGATTTCGGTGCAGGGCCAGAAGGGCCTCAATGCAGCCGTTGGCCTTTCCAAGCTCAAGCTGAACTATGTAGGCTGATTTCTAACCTAACCCCGCGCCCCAATATTTACGGCGCGGGGGCTTTTCTGATCCAGATCTTTGTATCGTGAACCGCAAGTCCGCCATAAGGCGCGGGCGCATCGGCTCCGGTCAGCGTGTTGATCCCCTCGCCGCGCTCGAAGGCGGAATTGGGAAAAATCCCCTCTGAAATAACCACACCGCGCTTGTGACCCGCACGAATACAGGCATGAAGCACGACTTCACCGCGATGGTTGCCGATTTCAATCCGCTCGCCATCGGCAATGCCAAGTCTTGCTGCATCTTCAGGATGGATGAGCAATTGCGGACGCATTTCCTTGACGGAAGAAGTCGGCGTTTCGGCGAAAGTCGAATTGAGGAAATTATGGGCAGGCGATGTCGCAAGGCGGAAAGGATGCTCCTCATCGGCTGCTTCGATCACTTCCCAATGGTCAGGAAATTGCGGCATCATCTGATAAGGCCCCTGCAATCCCATTGATTGCGGAGGCCTGTTTGGCGCAAGGCTTCCCAGCCAGTCGGGGCGGAAGCGGAACTTGCCGTCCGGCCATTTGAAGCCATGGATATAATGCGCTTCCTCAAAGGGCGGCTGTATATCCACGAAGCGCTTTTGCTTCAATTCGTCAAAATGCGGCAGATCGCTTTTGGCGTTCATATTGTCGATCAGCGTGCGTTCATCGAGATCGAAACCGGGCAAATGCCCCACCCCCAGCCGTTTCGCCAGTTCATTGATGACATAGAGATTCGGCTGCGCTTCGGCATGAGCTTCGATCAGCTTCGGCCCCAGCACCACATGCTGCTGGCCGCCGCCACGATAAATATCGTCATGCTCAAGAAAGGTGGTGGCGGGCAGGACGACATCGGCCATTTTCGCCGTATCGGTCATGAACTGCTCATGCACCACGGTAAAAAGGTCTTTGCGCGCAAAGCCTTCACGCACCAGACGCTGTTCGGGCGTCACATTCATCGGATTGGTGTTCTGGATGAGCAGCGCCTTGACAGGCGGGCCGTCGTAAAGCGCCTCACGGTCGCCGGTCAGAATTCGGCCAATCTTCGACTGGTCGAGATAGCGAATTCCGTTCTTCTGGAAAGCGCGGCCTTCGATCTCGCGCTTGTCCATGCGGAAAATGTCGGAATTGGAATGAAACGCGCCGCCTCCCTCATATTGGAAGGCCCCGGTCACGCAGGCGATGGAAGCCGCAGCGTGCATATTGACCGCGCCGTTGCGCTGGCGGGTAAAGCCATAGCCAAGGCGGAAGAAGGTGCGCTTCGTCTTGCCGACAAGATGGGCGAAAGCCTCAATTTCCGCAACCGACAGTCCGGTAATTCCCGCAGCCCATTGCGGGGTGCGGGTTTGCAAATGCGCTTCAAGCCCCTTCGGGTCGTCGGTATAGCGCTCAAGATAATCCCGGTCGGCAAGGCCGTCGCGAAACAGCACATGCATCACCGCGCAGGCAAAGGCTCCATCGGTGCCGGGTTTGAGTACGATGCCCATATCGGCCTGCCGCACGGTTGCATTGGCGTAGATGTCGATGACGACGATCTTTGCGCCGCGCTCTTTACGCGCCCGCACCGCATGGGTCATGACATTGACCTGCGTGGCTGCGGCATTGGTGCCCCAGATAACCACCACATCGGCTTTGGCCATTTCGCGCGGGTCAGGCCCCGTCAGGCTGCCGGTTCCGGCAAAATAGCCGGTCCAGGCAGTATTGGTGCAATAGCTGTCAAACTGGTTCGAATAGCCCTTGGCATGACGCAGGCGGTGAATGGAATCACGCTGCACCAGCCCCATCGTGCCGGCATAATAAAAGGGCCAGACGCTCTCGCTGCCGAAATCCTGCTCGGCCTTCTCAAAGCGCTCTGCGACAAGATCAAGCGCTGCTTCCCATGATGCCCGCTTCCATTCGCCCCCGCCCTTGCGGCCTGCGCGCAGCAGCGGATATTTCAGCCGGTCGGGATGATGGGCGCGCTCGGCATAGCGCGCGACCTTGGCGCAGATGACGCCAGCGGTATAGCTGTTGTCCTTTGCGCCGCGCACGCGGCCAATGGTGCGTTCGTCCAGCAACTCGATGTCGAGCGCGCAGGTGGACGGGCAATCATGCGGACAGGCGGAATGGCCGATTGTGATATTCGCTCTGGTGGATATTTGGCTCATGCTATTTCCTTACCGCAGGCCCGCAGCCCCGCAAACAGATTTCTGCGGCGGCGTACCGTGAAGGATGGACGACGATTTTATGTCACAATAAAACGACTGCGTATATTGCTGAAAGAGGCAAGGCATGAAACAAGCGCAATCATGAATTACCGCCACGCCTATCATGCTGGAAACTTTGCCGACGTCGTCAAGCACGTCATCCTTTCGCGCATCATCGAATATCTCAAACATAAGGATCAGGCCTTCCGCGTCATCGATACCCATGCGGGGATCGGGCTTTACGATCTCCATGCAACCGAAGCGGAGAAAACCGGCGAGTGGAACGGCGGCATCGGGCGGGTGGTCGATGCAGAAAAAAACGGGCGGATCGAGCCGCAGGCTGTCGAACTGCTCACGCCCTATCTTGAAGCCGTTCGCGCGGTCAACCCGCAAGGCGGGCTGCGACACTATCCCGGTTCACCCTTGCTGACACGCCATTTACTGCGCAGGCAGGATCGTCTTTCGGCACTCGAACTGCATCCGCAGGACGCGGCCAGACTTGCGAGGCTCTTTGCCGGGGACATTCAGGTGCGTGTCATCGAACTGGATGGCTGGCTGTCGCTTGGCGCGCATCTGCCGCCCAAGGAAAAGCGCGGGCTGATTCTGGTCGACCCGCCTTTTGAAAAGGAAGGCGAGTTTGATCGTCTTGTTGACGGGCTTGTCAAAGCGCATCGGCGCTTTTCGGGCGGCATCTATGCGTTCTGGTATCCCGTCAAGGATCGCGGGCAAGTGGAGCGCTTCACAAGGCGCCTGCGGGAAACGGGCATTGCCAAGATCCTGCAGATAGAGCTTGCGATTCGCGGCGCTTCGCCGGAGCCGCGCCTTGACGGTACGGGCATGATTATCGTCAATCCGCCCTATACACTCGAAAGTGAGATGCAAATTCTGCTTCCCTGCCTTAATCGATTGCTGAGTGAAGAAAAGGGAAGCAATTTCCGTATGCAATGGATACGCAGCGAGACGGATCGCTCTTGACCCGCGTGGATTGCTGAAAGAAACTGCTTGCAAAGAATTAGCCCCGGATTGCAGGACAGGAAAAAGACATGCAACGCAAGTTGAACCGCATCGGACAGTTTTCGAAGGCTGCTTTTCTGGCCGCTTCCATTCTTCCCCTGACGATTGCCTCCCTGCCCGCAAGCGCGGCGGACTATGTTGCACCCGCTCCCGCAGGCGTCAGCGATGCCGGACTGTGCAGCCAGCAGAGCGTGCTGCGCAGCGTGGTGGCCGATTTCGGCTATCAGGTACGCCATGTACCCAATCTTCCGCAGGTCGCCATTTCCGCCATGAGCGATGTGCGGCTGACGCGCTATGAACCCAAGACCAATCCTGCGGAAATCGAGCGCACCTATTGCAAGGCAACGGCGGTGCTGAGCGACGGTCAATATCGTTCCGTGTGGTATATGGTCGAGGAAGGTCAGGGGTTTGCGGGCGTCGGGCAGAATGTCGAATTCTGCGTCGACGGCTTCGACCGCTGGAACGTCTATGATGCCAATTGCCGCGTTCTGCGCTAATGCTGCGCAAGCTGGCGGTGATTCCAGCTCTACTTGTCGCATCTGCTCTGGCCGCGCCTTCCGGCACGGCGCAGGAGATGGGCAACAGCCGCCCCGGCGATTTCGATTTTTACGTGCTCGCCCTGTCGTGGTCGCCCAGCTATTGCGCACTGGAAGGCCCAAGGGCCAACAGGCAGCAATGCGGCTCCGGCAGGCCATTCGGTTTTGTCGTGCATGGCTTGTGGCCCCAGAATGAATGGGGCTATCCCGCCAATTGCTCGCTGGACGGCAGCGGCAATCGCGGCAGCTATGTCCCCCGCCAGGTTTTGTCGGGTCTATCCGACATCATGCCCTCCACCGGGCTTGCAGCCTATCAATGGCGCAAACATGGAAGCTGCTCGGGCCTTGGCCAGCGCGATTATTTTGCAACCATGCGACAGGCGCACGAACAGGTGAACATCCCGCCCAGCCTGCGCAATCTTGCCACCGGACGGCGGGTCGATCCGATGCTGATCGAAAAGGCTTTCATCGCAGCCAATCCGGGCATGAAGGCGGGCGGCATTTCGGTTTCCTGCCAGAGAAATCATCTTCAGGAAGTGCGCATCTGCATGAGCAAGGATCTGGATTTTCGCAGCTGCAAGCAGGTTGACGCCAATGCCTGCCGCAGCCGCTCGGTTCTCATGCCCGCTTCGCGTTAAAGCGTGTCGCGATCTTTCAGATTCGCTCCTTGCGCTTTAAGTTGTTGTTTTTACGCATGTCGTTATCCCGAAACCGGTTCCCACTTTCGGGCGACATGCTCTAGACCATTCCCAGCAACAATAAAAAAGCCGGGCAAATTGCCCGGCTTCTTTCGTTCGACTGATAGCAATCAGAACTTGTAGCCAACGCCTACACGAATGTCGTGGGTGTCGAGCTTGTTACGCACCGACTCGGTGCCCAAATCATAGGTCTTGTTGCCGAACTGGGTGTAGCGGTATTCAACGCGGCCCAGAATGTTTTCGGTCAACTTGGCTTCAAGACCGGCACCAGCAGTCCAGCCGACGCGGAACTTGCTTTCGTCTTCAATGCCGTTGTCAAGCTTGACCTGTGCGCCAGCAACACCAGCGGTGACGTATGGCATGACGGGGTTCAGGTCGTAGCCCAGACGGCCACGCAGCGAGCCTTCAAAGCCCTGCTTGGCTTCCAGACCATTCTTGGACTTCTTGGCCCAGGAATAACCGGCGTCACCTTCAACACCATATACGAACTGATCCTGCTGGAAGTTCCAGCCGGCATAGGCGCCAGCCTTCAGATCGTCCGGCTTGATGGTGCCGTCGGTGTTGGTCTTGACCTTGTTCCAGCCATAGCCGAGATAAAGACCGGTATAACCGCCAGCCCAGCTCGACTGCGGAGCAATTTCAACCGGCGCAGGAACAGGTGGCTGTTCCATGATGGCGTCAGCAGCAAAAGCGGTTGCAGAGAACGGCAGCAGCGCAGCCGAAGCGATTACAAGTGATTTAAGAGTGCGCATGGCATTCTCCTTATTAATTACTGTGGCGCGGTCCCTTATCGGGCAGGCGATTTCGGGAGTGAACCGCCTATGCCGCGCTAACCGGACAGATATATCGTGGGTAAATGCGGCATGATCTGACCGCTTCTGTGAAGAGAAGCTGACGAGAAGGTGGCAAAAATACGATGTTGCATTCTCGCAACGCTCTGCATGCTCACCTATATGAAAGCATATCGACGCCATGAGGCTGGGCCCTGATCGGCAATCTGCATCAAAACCCTTGATTTAATTGGGTTTTTATCAACTAAAACAAAATAGCGCGCTATTTTCCCTGTATTTTATCTGGCAAAATGGCATGAATTGAAGCGATGAATCACGATAAGAAAGTATTTACCGTGTTGGATAATCCCGATGCCCATCCGCTTGTAGATTGCCCCGTATTGGTCACCGGCGGAGCACGGCGCATTGGAAAAGCCATCGTCGAAGATCTGGCGGCGCAGGGCTTTCCCGTGGCTATCCATTGCAATCATTCGCTCGATGAAGGCCATATGCTGGCCGCTGCGATCAACGGACGCGGCGGCAAGGCCAGCCTCGTGCAGGCCGATCTGACAAACGAGGGCGAAGTACGCGGCCTTCTGCATAAAGCCGCCAGCGAGATCGGCCCCATTCGATTGCTGGTCAACAATGCCTCGCTGTTTGAAGACGACAATATCGGCGCTCTCGACATGCAGCTTTGGGACCGTCATTTCGCCCTTCATCTCAAGACCCCCGTCGTTCTTGCGGAAGAAATGGCGAAGACATTGCCCGGGGCAGCAAGCGCTCTTATCGTCAATATTATCGATCAGCGCGTATGGAAGCTGAACCCGAATTTCTTCTCCTATACGCTTTCCAAAGCAGCCTTGTGGAATGCCACCAAGACGCTTGCGCAAGCCCTTGCGCCGCGTATTCGCGTCAATGCCATAGCACCCGGCCCCACTTTGCCGAGCGAACGGCAGAAGATGGCGGATTTCGAGCTGCAGGTAAGCCACCTGCCCTTGCAGCGCGCCCCCGATCTGTCGGAATTTGGTCGTACTGTTCGTTATTTCTGGGAAAACCGCTCCGTCACCGGGCAGATGATCGCGCTGGACGGCGGACAGCATCTGGCGTGGGAAACGCCGGATATAGCAGGAATTACAGAATGACCGGCCGCAGTAAAATCAATGATGATCCCGCTCCATCCATCGATCCCGGCGATGAGATGGCGGTCGCGGGGATCATCGCGGGGGATGACGAACCAGACGAGGACAATGACGCGCTCGAAGAGATCGCGCCAGCCGCTCCTTCCGCTGTTGAACTCATTCAATGGGATTCATCCGACGGTCTTCCCGATACCAAGGGATTGAGCGGTCCCGACATCATCAATGCTTTCGTCAGGCATCTGCCAAACAGCCCCGGCGTCTATCGCATGTTCAACAGCGATGGCGATGTTCTGTATGTCGGCAAGGCACGGAGCCTCAAGAAGCGGGTTTCCAATTATGCGCGCGGCGTTGGTCATTCCAACCGCATTACGCGCATGATCCATGAAACCGTAACCATGGAATTCGTGGTCACGCGCACCGAGACCGAAGCGCTGCTGCTGGAGGCCAATCTTATCAAACGGTTGCGGCCCCGCTTCAATGTGCTGCTGCGCGACGACAAATCATTTCCATATATTCTGCTGAGCGGTGCTCACCGCGCACCCGGCATTTTCAAGCATCGCGGCGCGCGCAGCCGTGCGGGCGAATATTTCGGGCCTTTTGCCTCCGGCGGAGCCGTCACGCGCACGATCAATGCCCTGCAACGTGCATTTTTGCTGCGCACATGCACCGATTCGGTGTTTGAAAGCCGGACGCGCCCCTGCCTGCTCTATCAGATCAAACGCTGCTCCGGCCCCTGCACCCATGAGATCAGCGACGAGGATTATGCGGAACTGGTGAGCGAGGCGAAAGCCTTTCTTTCCGGCAAAAGCCAGAAGGTGAAGGATCATCTTGCCGCGGCCATGCAGGCGGCATCGGACGAACTCGATTTCGAGCATGCCGCCATTTATCGCGACAGGCTCTCGGCGCTGTCGCATGTGCAATCGCATCAGGGAATCAATCCGCAAACACTTGAAGAAGCGGATGTTTTTGCCATTTACCAGGATGGCGGCATGACCTGTATTCAGGTCTTTTTCTTCCGCACCGGCCAGAACTGGGGCAATCGCGCCTACTTCCCCAGAGCCGATAGCTCGCTTGGCGGGGCCGAAGTGCTGGGCGCCTTCCTGTCGCAATTTTATGACGGCAAGCCCATTCCGCGCCTCGTCCTTCTTTCCGAGACGGTCGACGACCAGTCGCTGATCGCAGAGGCTCTTTCCTCACGCGCCGAGCGACGGGTGCAGGTCAATGTGCCGCAACGCGGGGAGAAAAAGGAGCTGGTCGATCATGCCCTCACCAATGCGCGCGAAGCGCTGGGACGCAGGCTGGCCGAAACATCCTCGCAGGCACGGTTGCTCAAGGGTTTTTCCGAAACATTCGAACTGCCCCACATTCCGCGCCGCATCGAAGTCTATGACAATTCGCATATCATGGGCACCAATGCGGTCGGCGGCATGATCGTCGCCGGAGCAGAGGGGTTCATCAAGAACCAATATCGTAAATTCAATATCCGCTCGACGGACATCACGCCGGGCGACGATTTCGGCATGATGCGTGAGGTGATCGCACGCCGCTTTTCACGTCTCGTCAAAGAGCACGGCCGGGAGCACGGCGGGGAGCATGATGAGGGCGGCAACATGCCCAAGCCGCCAAATGGCGACGAAGCAGACGATCATTTCCCCGCATGGCCCGATGTCATTCTCATCGATGGCGGACAGGGGCAGGTTGGCGCGGTGCGCCAGATTCTCGCTGAGATGGGAATCGGCCAGCTGGTTACCGCCATCGGCATCGCCAAGGGTGTCGATCGCGAGGCCGGACGAGAGCGGTTTTTTGTCGAGGGCAAGCAGCCCTTCACCTTGCCGCCGCGCGATCCGGTTCTGTATTTCGTCCAGCGCCTGCGCGACGAAGCCCACCGCTTTGCCATCGGCACGCATCGGGCACGTCGCAAGAAGGAGATGGTCGCCAATCCTCTCGATGAAATTGCAGGAATCGGACCGATGCGCAAACGTGCCCTGCTGCATCATTTCGGCACCGCGAAAGCCGTTTCACGCGCGGCGGTGGAAGATCTCATGCAGATTGAAGGCATATCGGAAGCCATGGCGCGCACCATTCACAGCCATTTTCACGACCGGTAACGGAAAATTGTCTTCGCACACCCGCAAATACTCCACAGGCGGCATTACGCCCCGCCAGAACAAGGGCGAAGGTGTTGATTTTCTCTGCCATCCCTGATGATGATGGATGCTAATAAACGATGCGGCGGTACAATGAAGAAAAACCATACTCTCTCTTTGCCCAACATGCTGACTTACGGTCGCATAATTGCCGTGCCGATAGTCGTTCTATGCTTCTTCATAGAAGGCCGTCTGCAATCGAGCGATTTCGCCCGCTGGACCGCCTTGGGGATTTTTGTCGTCGCCAGCATCACCGATTTTCTCGATGGCTATCTGGCGCGTATCTGGAAACAGACCTCGAACATCGGCCGCATGCTTGATCCGATCGCCGACAAGCTGCTGGTTTCCGCCTGCCTTCTGCTGCTGGCCGCCGACGGGACCATAGCCGGTTGGACGCTATGGGCGGCGATCATCATTCTCTGCCGTGAAATTCTTATCGCGGGCCTGCGTGAATATCTCGCAGAACTGAAAGTCAGCGTTCCCGTTTCGCGGCTTGCGAAATGGAAAACCACCGCGCAGATGGTGGCCCTTGCTTTCCTGCTGGCTGGCCCTGCCGGAGACAAGGTGCTGCCCTATACGACCGAAATGGGCATCCTTCTGCTTTGGGTTTCCGCGCTTCTCACCCTATATACAGGATGGGATTATTTCCGCGCAGGACTCAAACATGTCATGGATTGATTCGAGGGCAGTTGCTGGTGAGCATAAAACTCGTCTATTTCGCCTGGGTGCGGGAGAAAATCGGTAAAGATGAGGAAGTAATCGAGCTTCCCTCCCCCCGGATGAGCGTCGGCGAACTGATTACCCATCTCAAGTCTCGCAGCGGCGAATATGCAGCCGCTTTCGAACATGAGAATATCATTCGCGCTGCGATCAACCACGAGCATGCCGATCACGATGCATTGGTGGAAGACGGCAGCGAAGTGGCGCTTTTTCCACCGATGACCGGAGGCTGAGATGGACGGGCAAGAAAACTGCCCTCTTTTCGTCAGCGTTCGCGCTGCGGATTTTGATATTGCGGAAGAAATCCGCAAGCTTGGCGATGGTCGCAGGAATATCGGCGCAATCGTCAGCTTTACCGGCCTGTGCCGTGACGAAAACGGCAGGCTGGCAGCACTCGAACTCCAGCACTATCCGGGAATGGCGGAAGCCGAAATTACCCGCATTGCCCGCGATGCAATCGGGCGCTGGCCTTTGTCGGGTGTTTCCATCATTCATCGCTATGGCCTTATCAGGCCCGGTGAGAATATCGTGCTTGTCGTCACCGCTTCCGCGCATCGCAATGGCGCATTTGAAGCCGCGTCATTTCTCATGGATTACATGAAAACGAATGCGCCCTTCTGGAAGCGCGAGCATCTGGTGGATGAAACTCCCGGCGAATGGATTGCGGCAAAAGAAGAAGACGAACAAAATCGGGAACGCTGGCAAAAAGCATGAATGCCGCATTTCTTTCCATGAGGCTGTGCTGATTTTTAACTGTGAATTAACCATTTAACCCCCTAAAATAAGGGAGAATTTCAGGTGCCATCCGTTGCACTGCCACAATTTTCACAAGAAACTTGGATTATTGTCGGTTAATAAAATGCAAGGGAACGGAAGTTTCGGAATCTGGCAATGTCAAAAGGACTAACGAAAACCTTTTCAATCGCGGCGGCGATCGCTCTCGGCATTGGCGTGCTGGGCGGCACGGCGCTTTTCGTCACGACATCGATGCCGACAGCCAGCATTGCGGCGGAGAAGACCATCAGCGGCAAGGTCATGTATCTTGAGCGTATTGCCCTGCCGCCTGAAGCTCATCTCGTGGTTCAGCTCAATGACGTGTCCCTTGCCGACGCACCGGCAGAAATGATTGCCGAAACCCATCTGGCTTCTGTTCAGGGTTCCCCGATCCCCTTTGCCATCAATTTTGACACCAGCCAGATAGAGCCGGGTCATACCTATGCGCTTCAGGCGCGTATTTCTGCCGGGGATACGCTCTGGTTTGTCAGTGACGAGCGATACACCATCGACCCCGGGAAGCCGACGCTTCCGGTTGACATCAAAGTGGTGATGGTGCGCAAGAGCGCAGAAAATGTCGCTGCCGTCAGCATTGAAGGCAAGGACTGGCTGGCCGAGGATATTCTGGGGGGCGGCGTCATAGACGATGCGGAAACCACGTTGACAGTCACCGCCGATGGCGCGGCCAGTGGATCGGGCGGCTGCAACCGCTATTTCAGCAAGACCGCCATATCGGGCAGGAATATTTCTTTTGCCGAAATCGGTTCGACCTATATGCAATGCCCGCCTGCCCTCATGAACCAGGAGCGCAGGTTCCTCGATGCTCTCAGCAAGACCCGTTCCTATAAAATGGAAACCGGCAAGCTCGTGCTTGTGGATGAGAATGGTGAAGAACTCGCCACCCTCGCCCAAAGCCTTTGATTCAAAACATAAATTGACACAAAAAAGCCCGGATCAATCCGGGCTTTTTTATCAATATCGTATGATCAGCCGACGATTTCGGTTCCCGAGAACCAGTAGGCGATTTCTTCGGCAGCGGTTTCCGGAGCATCGGAGCCGTGGACCGAGTTTTCACCGATCGACAGGGCGAATTCCTTGCGGATGGTGCCTTCAGCAGCATCGGCGGGATTGGTTGCGCCCATGACTTCACGGTTCTTGGCAATCGCATTTTCGCCTTCGAGAACCTGAACAATGGTCGGGCCGGAAGACATGAATTCGGTCAGTTCGCCAAAGAAAGGGCGTTCCTTGTGAACAGCGTAGAAGCCTTCAGCTTCACGCAGGCTCATCCAGACGCGCTTGGAAGCGACGACGCGCAAGCCAGCCTCTTCGAGCTTGGCGGTGATTGCGCCGGTCAGATTGCGGCGGGTCGCGTCGGGCTTGATCATGGAGAAGGTACGTTCGATTGCCATTATGATACCTTTGATGGGAAAAGGAGGAAATGAGGCTCTATACCGTCGATAGGCCCGGTTGCCAAGTGCTTCGGCACGGCACTCTTGCAGGAAGTACCCGTCTTTATGAAAATTGCGCGTCGTGACTCGCGCCCTCCCTTGCGAAATTATCGAAAGCCATGCGATAGAGCCTCACCATGCTTATTCTTGATGACATATCCGTTCGCATAGCCGGGCGCCTCCTTATCGACCACGCCAGCGTGACGCTGCCAGCGGGGTCCAAGACCGGCTTCGTCGGGCGAAACGGCACGGGCAAATCCACCCTGTTCCGCGTGATCACCAGCGATCTTGCGCCCGAAACGGGCAGCATTTCGCTGCCTAAAAACACCCGCATCGGTCAGGTGGCGCAGGAAGCGCCGGGCACGGAAGAAGCACTCATTGAAATCGTGATGAAGGCTGACAAGGAGCGCACGGCGCTGCTCGAAGAAGCCGAGACTGCGACCGACCCGCACCGGATCGCGGAAATTCATACGCGCCTTGCCGATATTGACGCTCATTCGGCGGAGGCGCGCGCAGGCGCGATCCTTTCGGGTCTCGGTTTCAATGCACAGGCGCAGCGGCAGCCGGCTTCGGCCTTTTCCGGCGGCTGGCGTATGCGCGTTGCGCTGGCGGCAGTGCTGTTTGCCCAGCCCGACCTGTTGTTACTTGACGAACCGACAAACTATCTCGACCTTGAAGGCGTGTTATGGCTCGTCGATTATGTGAAGCGCTATCCGCATACGGTCATCATCATCAGCCATGATCGCGATCTGCTTAATTCGGCCACCTCGTCGATCATGCATCTCGATCAGAAGAAGATCAGCTTCTGGCGCGGCAATTACGATCAGTTCGAGCGGCAAAGGCATGAAATGCTCGAACTCCAGCAAAAGGCCCATGCCAAGCAGGAAGCCCATCGCAAGCATATGGAATCCTTTGTCGAGCGCTTCCGGGCCAAGGCGACCAAGGCCCGGCAGGCGCAATCACGCCTGAAGGCATTGCAAAAGCTCAAGCCCATCGATCTTTACGTCGAAAGCAATGTGCAGCCATTCCGCTTTCCCGATGCCGAAAAGAAGACCGCATCGCCGATTATCGCGCTCGATAATGCAGATGTCGGCTATGTGCCGGACAAGCCGGTCTTGCGCGATCTCACCTTGCGTATCGACAATGATGACCGCATCGCGCTGCTTGGCTCCAACGGCAACGGCAAGTCGACACTGGCCAAGCTGATCGCCGGGCGCTTGTCCCCGGAAAAAGGCAAGCTGACGCTTTCGCCCAATCTCAAAGTTGCCTTTTTCGCCCAGCATCAGCTTGACGATCTGATACCGGAAGACAACGCCATCGAGCATGTGCGCAAACTGATGCCCACCGAGCCGGAGGCGAAAGTGCGCGCGCGTGTTGCCCAAATGGGGCTTTCGACCGAAAAAATGCTGACACCGGCCAGGGATTTATCGGGCGGCGAAAAGGCACGGCTTCTCATGGGGCTGGCTACCTTCCATGGTCCCAACCTGCTGATCCTTGACGAGCCGACCAACCATCTCGACATAGACAGCCGCGAAGAACTGGTTCACGCGCTCAATGATTTCAATGGCGCGGTGATCCTGATTGCCCATGACCGGCATCTGATCGAAGCGACCATGGAGCGCCTCTGGCTGGTGCGCGAAGGCGGCGTGCAGCCTTTTGACGGCGATCTTGATGAATATCGCCAGATCGTGTTGTCCGACTCCAGAGGAGAGCCTGCGGGGCAACGCGACGAAGGGCCGAAGCTTACCAAGGCGGAGCAGCGCAAGCAGGCCGCACAAAAGCGCGAAACGCTGGCGCCCTTGCAAAAAAAGATCAAGGAAACCGAGAGCTTGATCCAGAAATTGCAGAAACAGATTCAGGGCTTCGCCGCACAACTCGAAGACCCTGCGCTCTATGAGAAGGAACCGCAGAAAGCGATCCGGATCAACAAGGAGATGAGCGACGCCAAAACCAGTCTTGCACAGGCAGAAGATGCATGGCTGGAAATGTCATCCGAATATGAAGAGGCTATGGCCGATTGAATCAGCCGCGAGGCCGACGCAGGCGCGTCCGCATCAAAGCATAGACGCCGAGCACTCCGAGCACGAGGCCAATCGTCGTATAGGTTTCATCAGCTTCCTGTGCCCCACGGCGCAGGACCAGATCAGCCTTTGAAAGTTGCAGGCCATCCGTATTGCCTTGCACGGCGCGGAAAGCATAAAGCCCCGGCAGGACCGGATCGATGTCGCCCGCGCTCTGGCGCAATATGGAACCGTCCTGCGGGCGATCCGAATTGATCGAACTGCTGGTCGAGGCGAAATCCAGCCCTTTGGACAGAATCGGAAAACCATCACGGCTGACAGCAATCGTCAGTGCCGAGCGGCGTTCGGCCGGGATGTAACCGGGCAGCGGCGTGGCATCTATAAAAATACGCACCGGCGCGTCGGTTTCGGAGAGGCGTATTTCCTGCGTTTTAAAACCGCTGCCACGGCTTTCAAGGATGGTCCAGCGACCGATTTCGCTGCCGGTAAAATGGCGCATATACCATGGATAGCCCAGCGCGAGGCCGAATCCCGCAATGATCATGGCAACAAAAATTGCGCGCATCAGGCTTTTCTCTCCCAGCGACGGTCCGGTGTCTGCTGCCAATAGGTCAAATCGTGGCTTTCCGCCTTGAAGGCTTTCCATTGCGCGCGCGCCTGCTCAAGCTGGTCCTGATCGTGACCGTCGAACATGACGACGAGCCGTTCATAATCCCCTGCCTGCTCCAGCGCCGCTCCTTCGACAAGAAAGCGGACCGTCGCGCCATTGGGATTGGCCTGCGATGTGGTGAGCAATACGGGCTGATGCTCGGGATGAGGCTCCTTGTCAGTGCCATGCGCCACAAAGGATGTGTCGGAAAAGGTCCAGAGCAGGCTGTCGAGAGCATCGCGTCGCTCCTCGCTGACCGCCTGAATCACCACCCGCCAGCCGCGCGCCAGCGAACGCTCGACAAGGCCCGGCAGGGCCTCATCGAGAGTGGATTCGGTCAGATGATAAAAGAGGATTTCAGCCATGCCTATCCGTACAGGATAAAGCGGAGCGAAGAAAGTGATTCACTTCCCCGCTCCAACCTGTTGTTCCTGAATCGATTTCAGCTTTCAAAATGATCGCGCACGAGGCGGTCGAGAAGGCGCACGCCATAGCCCGAAGCCCATGACCGGTTGTATTCATTGGCAGGCGAGCCCATCGCCGTGCCTGCAACATCCAGATGCGCCCATGGCGTTTCGCCGACAAAGCGCTTGAGAAACTGCGCCGCCGTGATCGAGCCAGCGTAACGGCCCGAACTGTTTTTCATATCGGCAAACTTGGAATCGATCATCTTGTCATATTCGCTTCCAAGCGGCATGCGCCACACCTTCTCGCCCGTTGATTGCCCGGCATCATAAAGCTGGTCGGCCAGTTCATCGTCATTGGAGAAGAGGCCCGCATGATGCGTACCCAGCGCCACCATGATCGCGCCGGTAAGCGTTGCAAGATTGATGATGAAACGCGGCTTGAAGCGGTCATTGGTGTAATGGAGCGCATCGGCCAGAACCAGACGGCCTTCCGCATCCGTATTGATGATCTCAATGGTCTGGCCTGACATGGAAGTTACAATGTCGCCGGGACGCTGCGCATTGCCGTCGGGCATATTTTCAACAAGGCCGATCACGCCGATGGCGTTGACCTTCGCCTTGCGTCCTGCAAGCGCGCGCATCAGGCCGGTCACGGCTGCGGCACCGCCCATATCGCCCTTCATTTCTTCCATGCCGGATGCGGGCTTGATGGAGATGCCGCCCGTATCGAAAACCACGCCCTTGCCGACAAAGGCCACCGGCTGATCCTTGCCTTTGGCCCCCTGCCATTCCATCACCACAAGGCGTGGCGGGCGCACAGAACCCTGCGCAACACCAAGGAGCGAGCCCATTCCGAGCTTCTTCATTTCCTTTTCGCCCAGAACCTCGACCTTCACGCCAAGTTTTTCGAGCTTTTCCGCTTCTTCGGCAAATTCAACAGGCCCAAGAATATTGGCCGGTTCATTGACCAGATCGCGCGCTTTCAGCACGCCATCGGCAACCGCTTCCGCGACTTCGAGCGCCTTTTTGGCGCTTGCGGTATCCGCCACGCAAAGGCTGATCTTGGCCGCATGTTTCGGCTCACCGTTTTCTTCATCCTTGCGGGTCTTGTAGCGATTGAAATCATAAGAGCGCAGAATCATGCCGAGTGCCACATCGGCGGCTTCGTCACCGGCAATCGTGGTTTCAGGCAGAGCCAGCGTCACGGTCGCGCGCGTGGATTTACCGATTCGCGAAAAAGCCGCGCCGCCGATCCTGATCCAGTCATCATTGCCAAGCTTGCCCGGTTCGCCGACGCCAACAAGAACGATCTTTTCCACATCGTCGCCAGATGTTTCTATTGCCTCGGCAGTTTTGCCCAGCGCACCGGAAAAGCCTGAAACTTCGATTATGCGCCGGATTTTATCTGCGCCGCCCGCCGCTTGCGCCGCCTCATCCGTGAAGCCCCCGCCTTTGGCGACCAGAACGATGCTTACGCCTTTTTGCGGTGCGGAAAATTCACTAAAAGAAATGGAAGGACGTTTGGACATAACAACTCCAGACTGGAACCAGACAATGAGATGACACGAATGTGTCGCGACTTTTCCTTACTCATGTGAAATGAATATGGCGAAACGGCAAGAGCGCCGCAGCATCAAATTCAAGTTTGCGTTAACTGGCGCGAGGTCTCACTGAATATGTTCTACATCTCCCATCCCGAACAAAAACAGGTTGCTCCAATTCGCCCGATCCCTTTAACATTCTTCAAAGCTGGCTCCGGCGGAGAATATTTAGTAATCTGTTAACCGCGTTTGTTGGGTTAATTTTAGCCAACCGCAATTAGAATATACGCTAGATTATCGGCACTGTTTTTTCAGGCAGGCCCTTCAACGAAACCGGGATGTAGACTCCACCTATGAGATTGATCGAGTTGTACATCCTGCGCCGCGTGGCCATCATGTTCTTTGCGGTGCTGGGGGCCGCAGTGGGCATTACGTGGACGGTGCAGGTGCTTCAGCGCATCGACTTTCTCACCACCAGCGGCCAATCCTTCCAGACCATCGTGCAGTTCAGCTCGCTGCTGATCCCTTCCGCCATTCCACTGGTCATGCCGTTTGCATTGATTATCGCGATCACGCAGACGCTTTCGACCATGAATCAGGATTCGGAACTGGTGGTCATCAATGCGTCGGGAGCACCGCGCAGCGCCGTCATGCGCCCGATCCTGCTGCTTGCCGCCGTCATTGCCGTGGTTTCGTTTCTTATCGCCAATTATGTCGATCCCTATTCCCGCATGAACATGCGCGCCATGATCGCCAATGCCAGCGCCGATCTGCTCAATGTGGTGATTCAGGAAGGCAGCTTTCGCAAGCTCGCCGACAATCTTTATATCCAGATCGCCGAACGCCAGCCCGATGGCAGCATTGGCGGGCTGTTCATCGCCGATTCGCGTGATCCGTCGCTCGATCTGATCTATTATGCATCTGACGGCGCTATCGCGAGCACGCCTGCAGGCGACATGCTTTTGATGCAGAACGGCGAAGTCCAGCGCCGCGACGTTTCAGACGGCACCGTTTCGCTCATCAAGTTCAATTCCTATGCGTTCGACCTGAGCCAGTTTACCTCTGCGGGCGATGAAATGGTCATTTACGCAAAAGACCGCCCGCTGTCCTATCTGATCAATCCCGATCCCAACGACCCGATCCTGCAAACGCGGCCATTGCGCTACAAGGCGGAGCTGCATCGGCGGCTGACCGAGTGGCTCTATCCCGTTGTCTTTGCGCTGATCGCCCTCGCCTTTGCAGGCGATTCGCGTTCGCATCGCGAAGCACGCATATCGGCATCGTTCTCGGCAATCAGCACGGCGCTTCTGGTCTATTGGGCCGGTTATTTTGCAGCCGACAGGGCGGACAAGGACGAAACCTATATCGCGGTGATGTATCTGGTGCCGCTCGGCGTTATTCTTGTGACCGGTTTCACTCTGGCGACAGGCCGACGAATAGGACTTCCAGACAAGTGGAATGACCGGCTTCTCGATGGGTTCGATCGTCTGCGGCGTGGTTTCTCCGATCTTTACAATCGCCTGACAGGACGATTTCGCGGTGATGCAGGAGGCCGGGCATGATCGGTTGGACGCTTGGCCGCTATTTCTTCCTGCGTTATGTGCAGATCACCTTCTACTTCCTGCTCGGAATTTTCGCGCTGGCGCTGCTGCTCGACTTCACGGAAAATGCAAGCAAGCTTGCCAATCTGCCCGGATATTCGGTTTGGGCCGCGCTGGGCATTTCCGCCATGCGCGTTCCTTTCATCATGCAGCAGATGATCCCATTCGTTGCCCTGTTCTCGGCTATGGCCACGCTTATCTCACTCAATCGCCGCTATGAACTTGTGGTCGCGCGCTCGGTCGGCGTTTCAGCCTGGCAATTCCTGCTGCCCGCCTGTTTCGGCGCGCTGCTGTTCGGCCTTGCAACGATCTTCATCCTCAATCCCTTCGCCGCCTATGGTTTTTCCAAGGCGGAAGAAATCGCCGCCACATGGAAGAGCGGCAAGGTCACGGATGTCTCCGCCCTGCGTGATCCCTGGCTGCGCCAGAAGACGGACGAAGGCGAGACGATCATCGGCGCCAAGAGCATTCTGGATCGCGGGGCCACCCTCGCCGATGCGACATTCATTCAGTTCGACGGCAAGAAGCAGATCAGGCAACGCTATGATGCGCGCGTGGCCCGGCTCAGGCAAGGCCATTGGGAACTGAGCGATGTCACGCGCTTTTCCTATGGGCAGGAGCCGGTCAGGCTTGAAAGCCTGAATATTCCCACGCAGCTGCGGCCGGAATATGTGGAAGAAAAACTCGCCTCGCCCGATACGATTCCCTTCACGCAATTGCGTCACAAGATCGAAGTAGCCCGTTCCTTCGGCTATTCCGCCAATGCATTTGACATGCAATACCAGTCACTTCTGGCATTGCCTGCGCTTCTGATGGCGATGACGCTCATCGCGGCAACAGTGTCGCTGAAATTTGTGCGATTTGGTCAGTCAGGAGCAATGATTCTGGGTGGCGTTGTTGCCGGCTTCATGCTTTATGTCGTTTCGGTGCTGGTGAAGGCATTCGGGAATGCGGGATTCGTTCCGCCGTTCGTGGCTGCCTGGGTTCCGGTTGTCATCGCGACGTTCTTTGGTGTCTCCTTTTTGCTGCATAAGGAGGATGGTTAGTGGGTTTGAGTAATGCCCGCATGGTGTTGCCTCATTCGTTCTCGCGTCTTGCGCGCGGGACGGCGTTGATGTGCGCCCTTGCACTCCCCTTTGTTTCTGCTGCTGTCCTTCCTTCTTCTGCCCAGGCGCAGGAAGCGCTTGGCACCGAGTATCAGACCGATCCGAATGCACGCATGCTCCTGCAGGCGGATGAACTCGTCTATGATCGCGATGTGAGTGTCGTCACGGCACAGGGCAAGGTGCGCATCGAATATGACGGCAACCGTCTCGTTGCGGATCAGGTGACCTATAACCAGCAGACGCGGCGCATGACGGCATCGGGCAATGTCGAAATCATCGAGCGCGACGGCAACCGTATCTATTCCGACCATATCGATGTGACGGACAGTTTCCGCGACGGCTTCGTCAATGGCCTGCGCGTCGAGACGACCGACAATACGCGATTTGCTGCTGAAAGCGCCGAGCGCAGCAATGGCGAGATCACGGCCTTCAACAATGGCGTCTACACGGCCTGCGAGGCCTGCGAAAAGAACCCGGACAAGCCGGTTCTCTGGCAGATCAAGGCCCGCAAGATCATCTGGAACAGCACGACGAAGACGGTTCGCTTCGAGCGCGGGCGCTTTGAGCTTTTCGGCATGCCTCTGGCCTATTTTCCGGCCTTTGAAATGGCCGACCCCACCGTCAAGCGCAAAAGCGGCTTCCTGTTCCCCGGTTTCAAATACAAGGAAGATCTGGGCTTCGGCATCAAGAATTCCTACTTCTGGGCGCTTGCACCCAATTATGATGTGACCCTTTCCACCACCGCTTACACCAAGCAGGGCTTCCTGACGGAAGCGGAATGGCGTCATCGCCTGGAAAACGGCACCTACAATCTGCGTATTGCGGGCATTCACCAGAACAAGCCTGAAGAATTCGACCTGAGGACTATCGACCGTGAAGAAGACAATCGCGGCATGGTGTCATCAAAGGGCGACTTCGCGATCAATTCGCGCTGGCGTTTCGGCTGGGACGTGATGGCGCAGACCGACCGCAATTTCAGCCGCACCTATGATATTGAAGGTTATTCCAGCGCGACACAGGTTTCGAAAATCTATCTGACCGGTGTTAATAACCGCAATTATTTCGATCTGAATTTCTATCGCTTCAATGTGCAGGAATCGATTCTGCCGGATAATCCCAATGAGATGCATTCCAGGCAGCCATGGGTTTTCCCGAGTCTCGACTATTCCTACACCCTGCCCGACTCCGTCTATGGCGGCGAGCTGAACTTCAATACGAATTTGCAGGTGCTCTACCGCAAGAACGCCAATCATACACCGGACAATGTTGCATATCCCCGCATTCCCGGTTTCAGCGGCACCAATATGCGGCTGACCCAGGAAGCGGAGTGGAAGCGCACCTTCATCACACCCGCCGGGCTCATCATTACGCCGCTTCTTGCATTGCGCGGCGATGCAATCGGCGCCAATACGAATTTTGATCCGACACTTGCCGGTTTTGCCGCAGATTCGGTGCGCTCGGAAGCATTCCGCGCCATGGCCACGGCGGGACTGGAACTGCGCTGGCCGATCCTCTTCTCAAGCACCAGCTCCACGCATATTCTGGAGCCCATCGCGCAGGTCTTCATGCGCAATAATGAACGCTATGCGGGCGAGCTTCCCAATGAAGATGCGCAAAGCTTCGTCTTTGACGCGACCAATCTGTTTTCACGCGACAAGTTCTCCGGCTATGATCGCGTCGAGGGCGGCACACGCGCCAATCTGGGACTGCGCTATTCGGGCAACTTCGACAATAGCGACTGGGCGCTTTATGCCCTTGCCGGTCAGTCATTCCAGTTGGGCGGCGTCAATTCGTTCGGCACCAGCGACTTCGTCAATGTAGGTGCCGATTCCGGTTTGGAAGATGCGCGCTCCGACTATGTCGCAATGATCGGCACTGCCAATTCGACCGGGCTTTCGCTGGCAGCGCGCGGACGGTTCGACAAGGATGATCTCGACATCAAGCGTGGCGAGCTGGAAGCACAGCAAAGCTTCAAGCGCCTGACTGTTTCGGCCCAATATGCCTATATCGCGCCGCAGCCCGCTTATGGCTATTCGGAAGTCAGGCAGGAAATCAAGGGATCTGCGACAGCGCGCATCAATACCAATTGGAGCGTGTTCGGTTCAGGGACTTACGATCTGGTGTCCGATACTCTGGTGCGTGCTTCGTCGGGCCTTGCCTATGACGATGAATGCTTCACCTATTCAATGGCCTATGTGCAGACGCGCAATCCCGGTGAAGACAAGGCTTCGCATAGTATAGGGTTTAATATATCGTTCCGCACGCTTGGCGATATAGGCAGCGGCAGCCAGACATTCTAAGACCGGATATAGTTCATTTACCGGTCTTTCCGTTGCTGCTGCATGCCAAAGGTCATTGTTTCGCCGCACTGCCTATTCTATACAGAAGTCGGAACAGGATTGGTTTTCGGCATGCCTGCCCTATAGTAAATGCGGCATGGACTAATCAGAATTAAGTACATCCGGTAAGGCGTCGCATTGCCGACCTGAAGGAATCGGGACAGAACGATGATGTTTGCAAGACCTCTTTTTGCCTCCATACTGGGTGCTGCGGTATGTCTGACGGCACTTGGAACAGCCGTGACGCTTGATCCGGCCTTCGCTGCCAGCGGTGGAACAGAGGTCAAGATCATCGTTTCGGGCAATGCCATTACCAGCGGCGACATTCAGCGTCGCGTGGCTTTTCTGAAGTTGCAGCGCAAGGGCGGTAATCTCAACCAGATCGCCCGTCAGGAACTGACCGATGACATGCTCAAGCGCGTGGAGATGAAAACGCGCGGGATCAATATTTCCGATCAGGAAGTGGATCAGGCCTATGCGGGCTTTGCGACCCGCAACAAGATGAGCGTGACGCAGCTTAACCAGCTGATGAATCAGGCGGGAATCACGCCCGACCACTTCAAGAAATTCATCATGGTCCAGATGGGCTGGGGACGGCTGGTAAGCGCACGTTTTCGTTCCGATGGAATGATCAGTGAGCAGGACGCCGTACAGCGGATGCTCAAGGATGGCGGCAAGAAGCCAGTCGCCACGGAATATCACTTGCAGCAAGTGATCTTTGTCGTACCCAATTCCAAGCGCTCGCCCGCAGCCCTTGCCAAGCGCAGGCAGGATGCAAATGCTGTGCGTTCACGTTTCCAGACCTGCGACACCACCCGTCAGCAGGCCAAAGGCATAATCGATGTGACCGTGCGCGATCTTGGCCGCATCATCGAGCAGCAGCTTCCGCCGGAATGGGCCAAGGACATCAAGGCCACCGGCGTCAATCGCACCACGCCACCGCATGATACGGAAAAAGGCGTCGAGTTCCTAGCCGTTTGCGCAACCCGTCAGGTATCGGATGACCGCGTTGCCCAGCTTGTCTTCTCCATGGAAGGGGTCGATTCCGCCGCAGGGCAGGAAAAGAAAGCTGAAGAGATGAGCAGCAAATATCTTGAGGAATTGCGCAAGGACGCCAAGATCGTAAACCGCTAATATAGCTGATCCGAAAAGTGTGAAACGGTTTTCGGAACAAGATGCGCGTCGCAACAGATAGGCAGAGCATTTCCCATGATTGAAGCAAAACAGGAAATGCTCTGGAAATGAGCAAGCAGCCTGTTCTTCCGCTCGCCGTCAGCATTGGCGACCCTTCCGGCATCGGGCCGGATATTGCACTTGCGGCATGGCTCAGGCGTGCCGAATTCGCATTGCCCCCCTTCATGCTCATTGCCGATCCTGAGCAGCTTGCGGCGCGCGCGCGTCATCTCGGTCTCGATATTTGCATTGCTGTGATAAGCTCTGCATCGCAAGCCGCCGCCATTTTCACGCAGCAACTTCCCGTTCTGCCACTGGCAAACAGCCACAAAGAAAACCCCGGCACGCC
This sequence comes from Falsochrobactrum shanghaiense, assembly GCF_003149535.1. Classification (GTDB taxonomy): domain Bacteria; phylum Pseudomonadota; class Alphaproteobacteria; order Rhizobiales; family Rhizobiaceae; genus Brucella; species Brucella shanghaiense. Next base: position 608,476 of record NZ_QGDB01000003.1, read on the forward strand.
ATTGCCGGAAAACGCGGCGGGAACCATAGAGGCAATCGAACGGGCAGTCGCGCTCACATTGGGCGGCGAAGCTTCCGCCATCGTCACCTGTCCGATCGCCAAGAAGCCACTTTATGAAGCGGGTTTCCGCCACCCCGGCCATACGGAATTCCTCGCCGAACTGGCCAGCCGTCATCTGGGCCGCAATGTCACGCCGGTCATGATGCTTGCAGGGCCGCAATTGCGCGCCGTGCCTGTGACAATCCATATACCGCTGGCGCAGGTGCCGATCGCGCTGACAAAGAAAGACATCATCGAGATCTCGCATATCACTGCGCGGGAGCTGGAAGAACGCTTTGGCATCGCTTCCCCTCGCCTTGCCATTTCCGGGCTTAATCCGCATGCAGGCGAAGGCGGTGCGCTCGGCAAGGAAGATGACGCCATCATCCGCCCGGCGATTGAAGAATTGCAGCGCGAAGGCATCAATGCCCGGGGTCCGCTGCCTGCGGATACCATGTTTCATGCGCCAGCGCGCGCGACGTATGACGCTGCGATCTGCATGTATCATGATCAGGCACTGATCCCCGCCAAGGCGCTGGCCTTTGACGAAACGGTCAATGTGACGCTCGGCCTGCCTTTCATCCGCACTTCGCCCGATCACGGCACTGCTTTCGACATTGCCGGAAAGGGCGTCGCACGTCCCGACAGTCTCATCGCCGCTATCCGTCTTGCGCATCAACAGGCCGAGAATGCAGCGGGGTTGAATCATGAGCATCGATAATCTGCCACCGCTGCGCGAAGTCATTGAGCGGCACGACCTGATGCCCAAAAAATCACTGGGCCAGAACTTTCTTTTCGATCTGAACCTGACCTCGAAAATCGCACGCCAAGCGGGCAATCTCGAAGGCCAGCCGGTGATCGAAGTCGGTCCCGGGCCGGGCGGGCTTACCCGCGCGCTTCTTGCACAAGGCGCTTACGTGACCGCAATCGAGCGCGATGAACGCTGCCTTGCTGCGCTTGCTGAGATCGAGGCGCATTATCCGGGGCGATTGCGGATCATTTCAGGCGATGCGCTTGAACAGGATTTCACGACCCTGTTCCCCGATGGGCCGAAACCGCGTATCGTCGCCAATCTGCCCTATAATGTCGGCACGCAATTGCTGCTCAACTGGCTGCTGGCCGAACCATGGCCACCCTTTTATTCTTCGATGACGCTGATGTTTCAGCGTGAGGTCGCCGAACGTATTGTGGCTTTGCCCAATGGCGATCATTACGGACGGCTCGGTGTCCTCGCCGGCTGGCGAACACAGGCGAAAATCGCCTTCGACGTTCCTCCGCAGGCTTTCACGCCGCCGCCAAAAGTAACTTCGTCGGTCGTGCATATCGTACCGCGCGAGGAGCCTCTGCCATGCAGTGCTGCAAGGCTGGGCCAGATAACGCAAGCCGCCTTCGGCCAGCGCCGCAAGATGCTGCGGCAGAGCCTCAAGCCGGTTGGCGGCGCGCAATTGCTGGAAAAAACCGGCATCGACGGAACGCGCCGTGCGGAGACGCTCAGCGTCGAGGAATTCGTGGCGCTGGCTACTGTATAGGTTTCAGAAGCCGTCCGGGCGCGTGAAACCTATTGCTCTACCCGTATGCGGTTACGGCGATGCTCGCGCACCATCGACCATGTATAGAGCGCAAGCCCCGTCCAGATCAGTACGAATGCGCCGAGTTGCGCCGTCGAGAACGGCTCGTTGAAAATGAAGATCGCAAACAGAAACAGCATCGTCGGCGTCATATATTGCATCAGCCCCAGCGTCGTATAGCGCAGCAGTTTCGCGCCGCCTGCATAGAGGATGAGCGGAATGGCCGTGAGGGGACCAGCCAGCAGCAGCAGCGAAATGTCGGATGACGAACCGGCGACGAAATGATCCTGCCCGTTCATACCGAGCCACAGAATATAGCCGAGCGCAGGAACACCAAGGATCAGCACTTCAAGCGTGAAGCCCTGCAAGGCGGGCATCGGCAGGGACTTGCGGAAAAACCCGTAAAGGCCGAACGTCACGGGCAGGATGATCGAAATCCAGGGCAGCCCCCCGGCCTCGATCGTCAGAAGCATCACCGCCGCAAAGGCGAAGCCGACCGCGATATATTGCGTCCTGTTCAAGCGCTCTCCGAGGAAAAGACCGCCCAGAACCACGTTGACCAGCGGGCCGATATAATAACCGAGCGCCGTCGCCATAACCTGGTCATGCGCGACTGCCCAGATATACACCGTCCAGTTGCCCGAGACGAGCGTTGCCGTCAGCGCCGCCATGGCCAGCATACGCGGCTGGCGCAGGGTTGCAAAAATATCCTTGAACTGGCCCATCAGCACCAGAAGCAGCAGCGCGACAGGCACGGACCAGACGATGCGATGCGCCACGACTTCAAGCGCGGGCACATGAGAAAGCGCCTTGAGATAGAAGGGCAATGCGCCCCAAAGTCCATAGGCAGCCAGAGCCATGAGAAAGCCCCGCGTCCCGTCCGAAAGGCGGGTCCCGGACATGGTCTGGTCGGTCATTTCAATCTCCGCGCTGGGTCCGGCTCTTGGGATGCCGCAATTTCGAGAAACCTGTTGAGCATGCTATGCGCCCAATGATTGATAAAATCCATTCAATTAAACTGATTGATACATCAATCAAGCTGATCGAACCATCTATTCCGCTGCTATCATTCCGGCGAGTGCGCGGTTTTTCATCAGCTTGTAATTGATGGAATCCATCAAGGCCTGAAAAGAAGCATCGATAATATTGTCGGAAACGCCCACCGTGCGCCAGCGTGCGCCGGTGGCGTCGCCCGATTCGATCAGTACCCGCGTGATCGCCGCCGTGCCGCCATTGAGAATGCGCACCTTGAAATCGACCAGTTCGAGATCGGCGATTTCTTCCTGATAGCGGCCTAGATCCTTGCGCAAGGCAATATCGAGCGCATTGACCGGGCCGTGCCCCTCCGCAACCGACATATGCGTTTCGCCATCCACCTCGACCTTGACCACCGCTTCCGAAACGGTCTTCAACGCGCCATTGGCATCAAAACGGCGCTCGACCAGACAGCGAAAGGAATCCACCTTGAAGAATTCCGGCTGTGGATTGAGCATGTTACGCGCCAGAAGCTCGAAACTCGCATCGGCCCCTTCATAGGCGTAACCTTCCGCTTCGCGTTCCTTGACCAGCGAGATCAGCATATCGAGGCGGGCGTCGTCTTTTGCGACATGAATGCCGCGCCGCTCAAGCTCTGCAATAAAGTTCGACTTGCCGCCCTGATCGGATACCATGACGCGGCGGCGATTGCCGACTGTTTCCGGCGGAATATGTTCGTAAGTCTGCGGCTCCTTGAGAAGCGCCGAGGCATGAATGCCTGCCTTGGTGGCGAAGGCCGATGTGCCTGCATAGGGCGCCTGTTCAGCAGGCGCGCGATTGAGAATATCGTCGAAAGCGCGCGAAATCCGCGTAATCGCCTTCAAGGCTTCCGGCGTGACGCCCAGTTCAAAACGATCGGCCCAATAAGGTTTCAACGCCAGAGTGGGGATCAGGGAGATGAGATTGGCATTGCCGCATCGTTCGCCAATTCCATTGAGCGTTCCCTGCACATGCCGCACACCCGCATCAATGGCGGCAAGCGAAACGGCAACCGCCTGTTCCGTATCATTATGCGCATGAATGCCAAGGCTTTCGCCCGGCACGACAGCACAGACCGCCTTGACGATACTGGCGACTTCGGAAGGCTGCGTGCCGCCATTGGTGTCGCACAGCACCACCCAGCGCGCGCCTGCGGCATAGGCCGCACTCACGCAGGCCAGCGCATATTCCGGATTTGCCTTGTAGCCGTCGAAAAAATGTTCGCAATCGACCAGCGCCTCGCGTCCCGCCATGCGCGCGGCCATTACCGAGGCGGTGATCGATTCGAGATTTTCCTCATTGGTGCAACCAAGCGCGAGCCGCACATGATAATCCCAGCTTTTGGCGACGAAACAGATGGCATCGCTCGACGCCTGCAACAAGGTCGCAAGTCCCGGATCGTTCGAAGCGGAGATTCCCGCCCGCTTGGTCATGCCGAAGGCTGCAAACTTCGCGCGCCTGGTCTGCCGCTTTTTGAAGAATGCCGTATCGGTGGGATTGGCACCGGGATAGCCGCCTTCGACATAATCGACGCCGAGTTCTTCCAGCAGCGCGACAATGGCTTTCTTGTCCTCGACCGAGAAATCGATGCCGGGTGTTTGCTGCCCATCCCGCAAGGTCGTGTCGTAGATATAGAGGCGTTCGCGTGCCATGTTGCCTGCCTGTCGGTGGGTCATGCTTTTAATTGTTGTCCGTATCGTGATCGGGATGCTGGTAGGACACCATGGTCCTTACAAATTCGATGCTTTTCGGATCGTGCTCGGTTTCCTTACCGGGCAGATTTGCAAGGCCATCAACATAGGACAGCTTCTTTTCGATGCCCCATTGCACGAGCGGCACGACCTCTTCGGGATTGTCAAAAGCGCCGATTGCCAGTCCCACGCCGTCCGGTGCTTCATAGGTCAAAGGCGTTCCGCATTCGGAACAAAAACCACGGCTGACATGGTTGGACGATTGAAAGCGCTTCGGCTCATCGCGCGTCCATGTGAGCTTTGCTTCACCAATGGAGGCGAGCGGCGCGTAGAAGCTGCCGAACGCCTTCTGGCACATGCGGCAATGGCAAATGGAAGCAGATTCGAGCGCACCTTCAATATGAAAGCGCACCGCGCCGCACTGGCATCCGCCGCTATAAAACGGTTTGTTATCGAGCGTCATGGTCTCCTCCTTTTCCATGATCCGGTCAGCTTACCACATCCCATGTCGTGATGCGTTCGCCGGTAGAAGGGTCCTTGCCGTCCTTCAACTGCACACCCTCGCCAAGAAGTTCGTCACGGATGCGATCTGCTTCCGCCCAATTCTTCTCTGCGATCAAGCGCAGGCGCTCGCCGATACGCGCTTCGATTGAGGCCGCATCCACATTCGCTCCTGCAAAAATCGGCAGGTCCGAGGCCGTTACGAAATGCATATCGAGCAGCCCCATCAGCGCCATGCCCTCGCCCAGTGCCGCCGCATCCTTCGTCTTGAAGGCTTTGCGCAGGGCCGTAATCGCAGCCCATGTGTTGAGATCGTCCGCCAATGCCGCGACAGCTTCATGGTCTGCGCAAACCTGCTGTGGCGAAGCAAAACCTTCGCTGCGCAGCAGGCCATACCAGCGATGAAGCTCCTCGGCAGATTCCGCCAGACGTTGCGCCGTCCAGTTGATCGGCTCGCGATAATGGGTTTGCAGCATGGACAGGCGCGCGGCCAGCCCCACCCAGCGATCACGGATATTCTTGTCGTCCCAATCGCCTAAGTGCGGCAGGCCGCTGTCGAGGACATCGCGAATGGTGATGAAATTGCCGAGTGATTTCGACATTTTCTGCCCTTCGACCTGCAAAAAGCCGTTATGCATCCACACGCTTGCCATGCGTTCGGTGCCAAAAGCGCAGCAGGACTGGGCGATCTCGTTTTCATGATGCGGGAAGACCAGATCGATGCCGCCGCCATGAATGTCGAACTGGTTTTTTTCCGGGTCGTCGCATTTCAGACCGCCGCCAAATGGCTCCAGAAGCTTTGCCATCGACATGGCCGAGCATTCTATATGCCAGCCGGGGCGGCCAAATGTCTGGATTCCCGCAGGCGACGGCCAGCCCGGTTCGCCCTCTCTGGACGGCTTCCACAGCACGAAATCCATTTCGTCGCGCTTGTAAGACGCCACATCCACCCGCGCGCCCGCCAGCATTTCATCGAGCGAACGGCGCGCAAGCGCGCCATAACGCGGTCCCTTGAGCGTATTCATCGTCGATGGAGAAAACAGCACATGGTCTTCCGCGACATAGGCGACACCGCGCTGCACGAGCCGGTCGATGAGCGCGCGCATTTCGTCCATATGCTCGGTCGCACGCGGCTGCACGGTGGGCTGCAAATTTCCAAGCGCACTCACATCGGCCTGAAACTGCGCATTGGTGCTTTCTGTAACCTTGCGGATCGCCTCATTGAAGGGCAGACCGGGGTAATCACGCGCGGCGCGCGCATTGATCTTGTCATCGACGTCCGTGATGTTGCGTGCATAGGTGACGTGCTCCGCACCATAGACATGACGCAGCAGGCGAAACAGCACGTCGAAAACGATTACCGGCCTTGCATTGCCGATATGGGCATGGTCATAGACGGTCGGTCCGCAGACATACATGCGCACATTATTCGCTTCGAGGGGGACAAAATCCTCCTTCGTGCGGGTCAGCGTATTATAGAGGCGAAGTTGCGGCGCATCAGCCATTCTAATTCCCCAAAAGACCTGAAATACGGGTACGAAAAACCGCAGCCGACTGGCCGGGGCGTTATCATCCTGTTAATGCAAGGGGAGACGAAAACGGCCGGGCCAGCAAGCTGCTAGCCAATAATAATCGAACCAGTACAAATGATTGCGGTCAGCGTTTTCATGCAGACACTTATCCCTGCGCCATCGGCTTACGTCAAGGACTTTTAGAAAACGCCCTCAAAATGGCAGCATTGCCCCCAATCGTCCTGTGGTATTTTAGCAACCCTTCCAAATCTTGCGAAGCGTTAACTCGAATACCGTAAAACCGGCCTCAATCAGCCTTCATTCCGTCTCAATCCATCACAAAATAGTGAGGAGTAGTTTGGATGAGGATGGACCAATGCGTAAAAGTGAGCCGCAGCCGCGGCAAGACCAGTTGATCGACCAGTACCGCGAAATCGGACCTGCCGTTCTGGTTGCCGCCCTGTTGAACAAGGCGGAGAGCAAGGAAGAAGCGCGCAACGACAATCATCGCCGCTCGATCCTAGCCGTTAAAAAACCGGGTTAAAAGGCTGATAGCGATCAGCGCCATCACCGCGCCGATGATGCAATCAAGCACACGCCAGGCGGCAGGCCTGGCGAAGACGGGCTGCAATAGCCGCGCGCCGTAGCCAAGCGAGAAAAACCACACGAATGATGCAATGGCCGCGCCCGCAGCATAGGCAGCGCGGGCAAGGCCCTCAAAACGGGCCGACAGGCTGCCGAGCAGCACCACCGTGTCGAGATAGACATGCGGGTTGAGGAAAGTCAGCGCCAGACAGGTCGCGATTGCGGCTTTCAGGCTTACACTGCCATTCGATCTGACCTGCATGGCTTCGGGGTGGAATGCGCGGCGAAAGGCCACCGAAGCATACCAGAACAAAAAAGCCGCACCCGCCAGAGTGACAAATGCAATAAGCTGCGGCGATTGCGCAATCAGCGTGCCAAGCCCCGCGACACCGGCTGCGATCAGCAGGGCGTCGGATAATGCGCAGATCAGGCACAGAATGAAGACATGCTGGCGCAACAATCCCTGACGCAAGATGAACGCATTTTGCGCGCCGATGGCGATGATGAGCGACGCACCAAGAAGAAACCCGGACAGGGCGGCTGAATACACGGACATTCCCCGAAAATAAAAGTGAAATCAGAACATGGAAAGCTGGTCGCCCGAATCCGCCTCAGGTTCAGAGCTTTTCTTTCTTTTTGGCTGCGCGGGTTCCGCCGTCAAGTCTTCTTCCACGCGAGCCTGCAAATCCGGTGACGTATTGGCCACGTTGTTGACCTTATCGGACACCGGAATGACCTCGAAAAAGTCATCCTGAACGGGCCGCATGATGTCGGCCACTTCCTTTGGCAGAAAATTTTTACAATCGAGCCAGCGCGCAAAATCTTCCGGCTGCACCACCACCGGCATGCGCGCATGAATCGGGCGCAGCAAATTATTGGCACTCGTGGTCAAAAGACCCGCCGTATCGATCTGCGATCCATCGGCACTGCTCCATGTTTCCACCAGCGCGCCAAAAGCCACGATGCCGCCATTGCGCGGCCTGATCCAGTAGGGCTGCGATTTGTTCTTGCCCACGCGCCGCCACTCATAAAAGCCGGAAGCAGGCACAAGTGCACGACGATGATTGAGAGCAGCCCGGAAAGAGTTCTTTTCCGCAGCCGTTTCCGAGCGAATATTGAACACAAGCGGCCAGTCATTGGGGTTCTTCACCCATGAGGGCACAAAGCCCCAGCGCACCAGCAGCCCTGCCCTGTCGGGGCGATTGCTGCCGGGCGGCGGGGTTTCACCAGCCAGAATGGAGAGGATCGGCTGGGTAGGCGCAATATTGTAACGCGGAGGAAAATCCTCCGCGATCATCGCGCCGAGCAAGGCTTCAACCTCTTCCCGGCTTGCAGTTAAAGAAAAACGTCCACACATGGCGCTCATGTTCAGGCTTTTTCCTCATGGGTCAAGCCATGGTCGTATTGCAAAATCCGTGCAGCGCGATCATAGCTGGATCATGATTACCGTTCCGCTTTCTCCGCTTCCTTTGCAAATCCATGGCGTCTCGCTTGTCTGCCGTCGCGACAGGCGCTTTCTGCTCGTCAGGCGCGGCAAGGAACCGTGGAAGGACTGGCTTGCTTTTCCGGGCGGCAGCGTCGAAGCCGGGGAAACCGCCGAAGAAGCAGCCCTTCGCGAATTGAAGGAAGAAACGGCGCTTGATGCGGGTTCGCTGGCGCATCTCATCACCGTCGATCTGGCGCTTGAGGGCAAGGCTTATGAAAAAAGCTATTATCTGTCCGTCTTTCGCGCCTTTGATCTTTCAGGCATTGAGCAGGCGGGTGACGACGCCGTTTCGATTCACTGGCTGACAATTGAAGAAATGGCGAAGGTGAATGTGACCGAGAGTACGCTGGATGTGGCGCGTTGCGTTGCCGAACGCGAAGACGGGCCATGATAGTTTCAGCCTTCTCACGCCATGAAGCAGCCTCTATTCTGCGCAACAAACCGGAAGAGCGAGAGGGTAACACTTGAAAGGCAACTGGCTTTCCCTGTTGGCGGTTGGAATGTGGCTGGGGACGGTGTACCCGGCCCTGTCCGCACAGGATGCGCCCTATGACGGAAAGTTGCTCCGGGTCGCCGAGGTTCTGGGCTCGCTGCATTATCTGCGCAATCTTTGTGGGGAAACCGGCAGCGAATGGCGCGACCGGATGGATGCGATCATCGCTGCCGAAAATCCATCCGAAGCGGAAAAGTTGCAGCTTGTTTCGAGTTTCAACTACGGCTATCGCGTTTTCAGCGACAATTATACCCGCTGCACCCCCTCTGCCCTTGCGGCGATTGATCGCTATATGAAAGAGGGAGAAAGCTTGTCGAACGAGATCATCTCGCGTTATGGCAATTAACCAATTCATAACTCTTGTGCGGATTGACGCGAATTAAATCATCCAAATCCGCTTTATTCTGTTAACACTCTCTTAAACTGACATTGGCTGCGACGCTTTCATCTCTCATAAAAAGCGAGAAACGGGCCGCGCAGCAGAAAGACATTAGACAGCATGAAGTCGATGGAACATATGCCAGCCGATCTGGACGAAATGATTGCCCGCGAAAAAAAGCTGGTCGCGATCGAATATCAGAACGAAGCCTGGGCCGACGGAATTTCAGACGGTATCGAGCCTGAAATATTGGCCGAAGCTGCTTTCACCACGGCTCTGACCGAGCTTATGCGCGAGGCAGGCGAAGATTGCGCGCTCGAACTGATCGAGAAAATGCGCGAGCAGATCATCGCCGGAACCTTGCTGCCTGAACGTATTCTTCAGTAGATCACCTGCACAGTAGAGCCTCCAGAAACTCGACCGGCTCGCCCTGATGCGGATTGACGATTTCCGCTTCCCACATCACCTTGATACCGCGCACGAAAGTGCCCACCGGCCAGCCGGTGACGCTCTTGCCATGATAAGGCGTCCAGCCTGCCTTTGAGCCTGCCTGCTCATGCGTGATGGTTTCGCGGCGTTTCATATCGACGATGGTGAGATCGGCATCATAGCCCACCGCAATACGGCCCTTGCGCGCCATGCCGAAAATACGGTTGGGGCCATGGCTCGACAAATCGACAAAGCGCTCAAGCGACAGTTTTCCCGCATTCACATGATCGAGCATGATCGGCACCAGCGTCTGCACGCCCGTCATGCCGGACGGTGAAGCCGGATAGGTTTTCTGCTTTTCTTCCAGCGTATGCGGCGCATGGTCGGAACCAAGCACATCGACAATACCCTGATCGATACCTTTCCAGACCCCATCGCGGTGGCGCTTGTCGCGCACCGGCGGGTTCATCTGGATGAGATTGCCCAGCGTCGCATAATCATCCGCCGACAATGTGAGGTGATGCGGGGTGGCCTCGCAGGTCGCCATATCCTTGTGCGCCTGCAAGAAGTCGATTTCTTCTGCCGTTGAAATATGCAGCACATGAATGCGCGCGCCGGTTTCGCGCGCGATGCGCACCAGGCGCTGCGTGCATTGGAGTGCGGCCACCTCATCACGCCAGACCGGATGGCTGGACGGATCGCCCGCAACGCGCAGGCCCTCGCGCTCTTTCAGGCGGAATTCGTCTTCCGAATGGAAGGCGGCACGGCGGCGGGTATTTTCGAGAATGGAACGAACGCCGTCATCGTCCTCGACCAGCAGATCACCGGTCGATGAGCCCATGAACACCTTAATACCGGCGGCACCCGGCAGGCGTTCGAGTTCCGCCACATCCTTCGCATTGTCGCGGGTTCCGCCGACCCAGAAGGCGAAATCGCAATGCATGCGATGACGAGCGCGCGCAATCTTGTCTTCAAGCGTCTCGGCGGAAGTGGTCAGCGGCTTGGTGTTGGGCATTTCAAAAACCGCCGTCACGCCGCCCAGAACAGCGGCAAGGGAGCCGGTTTCGAGGTCTTCCTTATGCTCCAGCCCCGGCTCGCGGAAATGAACCTGACTATCGACCACGCCGGGCAGGATGTGAAGGCCGGTGCAATCGATAACTTCACCGGCGGATGCTGAGCCCAGAGAACCTATCGCCTCTATGCGTCCGTTACGAATACCGATGTCGCGCTGGCCTGTGCCGTCATGATTGACGAGGGTTGCACCTTTCAGGATCGTATCGAACGTTTCAGCCATTGTGGTCTCCTGCTGGCTTGTTGGGACTTGCGAGCCTCTTCGATGCGGCTTACGTAACGATGGCGGCAAAGGCAAGGAAGAAGCAATGACAATGGTAGCCGGAACGGTAAATCTTTCCAACAGAGCGCTGGTTCATATCACGGGCGAAGATGCGGAAAAATTCCTGCAAGCCGTGATCACCACCAATCTCGACAAGCTTGGCCCCGATGAACTCAAACCCGGCGCGTTGCTGGCACCGCAGGGGAAAATCCTGTTCGACTTTCTGGTATCGCGCATCGAAAACGGGCTGCGTTTTGATATGCCCGCAAGCATTGCCAGCGATTTCATCAAGCGCATGACGCTCTATCGCCTGCGCGCCAAGGCCGAAATTACTCAATTGCCGGAATCACTTGTGAGCGTTTGCTGGCAAAATGATTCCGTCCCTTCACAAGATGATTCAATCAAGCGTGATTCGCGCTTTCCGCAAGAGCTGAATGTCTTGCGCATCTATGGCCGGGCTGATGGGACCAGCGATGAAAGCGCATGGATCAGGCTGCGCGCCGAATATGGCATTGCCGAAGGCGAAGCCGATTTCGCCTATAATGATGTCTTTCCGCATGATGTAAATTTCGACCAGACCGGCGGGGTGACATTTCCCAAAGGCTGCTTTGTCGGGCAGGAAGTCGTCTCGCGGATGCAACATCGCGGCACGGCGCGGCGCCGCGTTCTGGTGGCGAAAGCGCAAAGCGCCCTGCCCGCCATGGGCACGCCGGTCAAGGTGGGCGAGCGCGAGATCGGCACGCTCGGCAGTTCAGCGGATGGTCTCGGTCTGGCTCTGGTGCGCATCGACCGGGTGAAGGATGCACTTGATTCCGGCACGCCGATCATGGCTGGTGACAGCGCAATCACGCTTAGCCTGCCGCCGCATGTCGGCTTCGGATTTCCTGAAACGGATACGGGAAACGCCTGATGGCCGCAATCGACCGTTCATCGGGCAAGGAACGCGCCTGGCAGCGTATGCTGTCCGGTCGCAGGCTGGACCTGCTCGACCCCTCGCCGCTCGACATCGAGATCGAGGATATTGCCCATGGGCTTGCGCGGGTTGCGCGCTGGAACGGGCAGACGGTGGGCGAACACGCTTATAGCGTGGCGCAGCATTCGCTGCTGGTCGAGCAGATTTTCAACCGGCTCGTTCCTGATGCCAGCAAAGAATGGCAGATGCTGACATTGCTGCACGATGCGCCGGAATATGTGATCGGCGACATGATTTCGCCGTTCAAGGCGGTAATGGGCGGCAATTACAAACTGATCGAAGCGCGGCTTGAAAGCGCCATTCATCTGCGTTTTTCGCTCCCGCCCACGCCCACCGCAATATTGAAAAAGCTTATCAAGCGTGCCGACCGGATCGCCGCCTATTTTGAAGCCACAAAACTTGCAGGCTTCACGGAAAGCGAAGCGGTCAAATATTTTGGTCGTCCGCGCGGGTTCGATCCGGAAGGGCTTTCGCTTAAACCGCGCCCGACGCAGGAAATACAGGAAGAGTTTCTGGCGCGGTTTTCGCAACTGGAAAGGGCGCGCAAAGGTTAGATATGCCGCATATCGTCGTCAGCCCGCTTTCGCAACTGGCCGAGCAGATCGGGCAGCACCGGCCCAGCCATATCGTGACGCTGACAAGTGCCGATGTGCCTTCCCTGCCTTCCGATGCCAAGCGTCTCAGCCTGATCTTCAATGATATTGTCGAGCCGCGCGACGGGCTGGTGCTGCCCGATCAAACTCATGTCGAGCAATTGCTCGATTTTGCCGCAGGCTGGGATCGTGCGCTGCCGCTGCTGATCCATTGCTATGCTGGCATATCGCGCTCCACGGCGGGCGCTTATATTATAAAGCTCGCCCTTGATCAGAAACTTGATGAAGCAGAGCTTGCAAACACGCTCCGCCAGCTTTCGCCTTCCGCAACGCCCAATCTTCGGTTGATCGGCCTTGCAGACGAAATCCTCGGGCGCCGGGGCCGTATGGTTGCGGCCATAAAAGCAATCGGACGCGGGGCGGAAGCGTTTGAAGGCGAGGTTTTCAGCCTGCCGGTTGCGGATCGATGATGCGCGCCAGCGCATTGAGAAATCCGCCCCTTGCATCGGGCGGGGTCTGGGCGCGCGGCTCCCAGACATGGCGCATGAAAAAGAAACCCGTCATGGTGAAAGCGCGGTCGAGATCATCATAGCAGGAGGCACGCACGGCGGTGCTGTTGACGAAGGCAGGCAGCGGCAGAAGCTTATCCGCCCATGGTGCGCCTGCATCGGCACAGACCGCGCGCCCGGATTTGGGCGAGACGTAGATCAGGTTTTCATGAGTGCCAGTCGCAGCACATTCCTTGAGATCAAGGCCAAAGCCAAGTTCCTCAAGCATCATTACTTCAAAGCGCAACAGCAATTCGCCCGCGGCCAGCGGATCGTCGAAATGCCCGATGATGAGCCGCAACGTCTCGTAAAGTCCCCCATGGGGGTCGCGTTCGGGCAAGAGCCGCAAATGCGATGCCGCAAGCTGGATGCCGTAAAGGGCCACCGGCGTTTCGATCAGCCTTGCTGCGGCAAATCCCAGCGGCTCGATAGTGAAGCTGCCCAGATGCTCGTCCAGCCGCGCCCACCATGTCAGATCGACATGGTTTCCGGGCTGGAGCAGCGGCTGCATACGGCGCGAGCGGCCACCGCGCACCATGCCCATATGGCGGCCATGGGCAAGTGTCATCACCTCGACGATAGCGCTGGTTTCACCGTGACGGCGCGTGCCGAGAATTATGCCTTCATCACGCCATTCCATGACCAGTGTTAGTCCGCTATTGCGGAAAATCCAAGCCCATTTCGCGATAACGTTCCGGGTCGTTGCCCCAGTTTTCGCGCACTTTCACAAACAGGAACAGATGCACATTCTGTTCGAGAATTTCGCCGATCTCCTTGCGTGCGGACTGCCCGATCGCCTTGATCGTCTCGCCCTTGTGGCCAAGAACGATCTTCTTCTGGCTTTCCCGCTCGACATAGATCACCTGCTCGATCCGTACCGAGCCATCCTTGCGCTCTTCCCATCGCTCGGTTTCGACGGTGGAAGAATAAGGCAGTTCTTCATGCAGGCGCAAATAAAGCTTTTCGCGGGTGATTTCAGCAGCAAGCTGGCGCATCGGCATATCGGAAATCTGGTCTTCCGGATAATACCACGGGCCTTCAGGCACGCTTTGCGCCAGATATTTCGCCAGATCTTTGCAGCCCGAACCATTGAGCGCGGAAATCATGAAGGTGCGGTCGAAGGCGACGGTTTCATTCGCCTTTTGCGCAAGCTCAAGCAGCTTGGGCGGATCAACCCGATCAACCTTGTTGAGCACCAGTATCTTCGTCTGGCGAACATTGGCCATGCTTTCGAGGAGCGCTTCGGCATTCTCGTTCAAGCCGCCCTGCGCATCAATGATGACGAGAATAATATCGGCATCCTTGGCCCCGCCCCAGGCGGTCGTGACCATGGCGCGGTCGAGCCTGCGCTTGGGCCGGAAAATTCCCGGTGTATCCACAAGCACGATCTGCGCATTATCCTCGATGAAGATGCCGCGCACCAGCGCACGCGTCGTCTGCACCTTATGGGTTACGATGGAAACCTTGCTTCCCACAAGCTGGTTGACCAGTGTGGATTTTCCGGCATTCGGCGCACCGATCAGCGCCACAAAGCCGGAGCGGGTCGCTCCGGTTTCAGTTTCGCCAGTTTCAGGCGTCGTCGGATTGTTCATTGTTCGTCCTTTTGAGAGCGTTCATCATCGATGGCACGCCCTATTTATCAATTTAAAAAATCAGCCGGCGGTTCCGCATCAGGTGGAAACGTCGCGCTTCCAAATTCCCTGTCGATAGAGCATCGCCTCGGCTGCACTTTGTTCAGCAATGCGTTTGGAGCGCCCCTCGCCTCTTTCGGAGGCAAATCCCTGCACCGTCACTTCCACCACAAAGAGCGGGTCATGGTCGGGCCCGCTGCGGCTCAGGGTGCTGTAGACCGGGTGCACATTGTTTTGCTGATGCGCCCATTCCTGCAATTCCGTCTTCGCATCGCGCCGCGCAGCACCCGTTTCAAGCGAACGTTTTTGCCAGAAGCGATTGATGAAGTCGCGCGCCGCTTCAAGTCCGCTTTCGAGATAGATGGCGGCGATCAGCGCTTCCACAACATCAGCCCGCACATTCAGAAGGCGCTTGTCATTGAGCGATTTTATGTCCGATCCGGTGTGAATGAAATCGGCAAGCCCGATTTCATCAGCAATAGCGGCACAGGTTTCGGCATTGACCAGCGCGTTCAGGCGCACCGACAATTCGCCTTCCGGCGCATCAGGGAATGCATCGAAAAGCATTTCGGCAACGGTGAGGCCCAACACGCGGTCGCCGAGAAATTCCAGCCGCTCGTAATTGGCGCGCGACGGCGTCTGAACGCTCGAATGGGTAAGCGCACGCTCCAGCCGCTTCAGATCATGGAAGCGGTAGCCTGTGCGCTCTTCCAGAACGGTTGCGGCCTTCTGCGTGGAAACCATCTCAATTTCCGGTAACAGCGGTATGCGGTTCACCGCTGACCCATGAGAAAAGGCGGCTGAAACGAACGTCGGTCGGCCATTTCCAGATTTCCAGCGGGCTTGCCTTGTCGGCGATAGAGAAGAAGATAATGTTCGAGCGGCCGACCAGATTATCAAACGGCACATAGCCGACGCCGAAACGGCTATCGAGCGAATTGTCGCGATTGTCGCCCATCATGAAATAATGACCGGCTGGCACTTCAAACACGCGCGTATCGTCGCCAATGGAATTGGGCGCAAGGTCCAGCGTATCATAGGTCACGCCGTTGGACAGCGTTTCGCGATAGACCTGAACGGGGCGGTTGACCTCGGTGACGTCCGGGTTGTCGATGGTGCCGACCAGTTCGCGCTTTACCGGCTCGTCGTTGATGTAAAGCACGCCGCCGCGCATCTGCACGCGGTCGCCGGGAAGACCGATCACGCGCTTGATGTAATCGACCGATGTGTCACTGGGCAGCTTGAACACCACCACATCGCCGCGCTTGGGTTCAGCGCTCCAGATGCGGCCTGAAAACAGATCGAGGCCGAACGGCAGAGAATAGCGCGAATAGCCATAGGCATATTTGGACACGAACAGATAATCGCCTTCAAGCAAGGTCGGGCGCATCGAGCCGGACGGAATGCTGAAAGGCTGGAAAAGCAGGCTGCGGATAATCAGCGCCAGCAGCAGCGCCTGTACGATAACACTGACGGTTTCGCCAAGGCCGCCGGATTTTTTGCTTTCACTCTTGCTGGACACGCTCATTGTCTCTCCGCTTGCCGTTGTGCGATCTAATAACGGCTAAGATTGCCAGAGGCAATCCGATTGCAATCATTCTGTCTCTGCCAGGGCTTCGATAATCACAAAAGCCTGTGCGAGAGGAAAATCATCGGTAATTGTCAGATGTATGGCGGCACGCATGCCTTTGGGCAAAAGACGCTGCAATTGTTGCGCAGCCCCGCCGGTAAGCTGCATGGTCGGCTTGCCCGAAGGCAGGTTCACAACACCCATGTCGCGCCAGAAAACGCCATGCGAAATGCCGGTGCCAAGCGCCTTGGCGCAGGCTTCCTTGGCAGCGAAACGCTTGGCATAGGATGCCGCACGCTGCTTGCGGCCTTCGGATTTGGCCTGTTCGACCGGGGTAAACACACGTTGCCGGAAGCGGTCACCGTGTTTTTCCAGCGTCTTTTCAACGCGCCTTATATCGATAAGGTCGCTGCCAATACCAATAATCATATGATTACGGCTCCCATCGGTTGTGCAGCCTGCGTCCTTGAGCGAGTGCTTCGAGCCTGCGGCGGCGGAATGCCGAGACGGCAAATCGCGTTACAATATAAGTTATTGCCGCACAGGCCGCGCCGAGGATTACCGATCCGAACAGCATCGGCTTGAGCACAGGCGCCCAGATTTCATTAAAGCGCATGGTTTCGAGCATCTGCGTCAAATGCAGCGGCTGAGCATTCGCAGCTTCGCCCAGCGTTATACGCCCAAGCTCATAGGTGCCGCCCCATATGAACGGCAGCGTGAGCGGATTGGCGACCGCAGTGCCAAGGGCTGCGGCTGCGACATTACCCGCCAGAATATAAGCCAGCACGAGCGCTATGATGAGATGAAAGCCGAAAAACGGCGTAAAGGCTGCGAATACGCCGATTGCCAATCCCGTCGCCACCGCATGGGGCGAAGCGGCAATACGCAGGATTCGCTTGCCGCCATATTTCAATGAACGGGAAAAGGACCGGCGCGGCCAGATAAGAAGCCTCAGGCGCTCCTTCATGGTCGGCGGATTTCGACGGCTGAACAACATGCTTCTCTCATACTGATCTGCGTGCACGGAGACAATTATTATTATTATAGCGGGTATTCTTATTGTAGCGGGGCATTTTCGCTTTCGTGACAGGCACAATAAGGATAAGTAACTTTCACAATCTTCCGTTGCGTGCAGCGTCAGCCCGCAGCGGACGTGCATTGAGGTGGGATAATGAGCATCAGCGCTGCCGGGCAGCCTTCCGAAAACGGCGCCAACAATACGGCTCTCGGCATCATTCTGGCTACAAGCATGGCTCATTTTCTCAATGACCTCATGCAGTCGTTATTGCCGGCCATCTATCCCATGCTCAAGGACAACTACAGCCTTTCCTTCTGGCAGATCGGGTTGCTTACCTTCACCTTTCAGATGACGGCATCGATCCTGCAACCATTGGTAGGCATCTATACAGACCGCAAACCAATGCCCTTTTCATTGCCTTTCGGCATGGGGTGCACGCTTGTCGGGCTTGTCCTGCTCGCAACCGCGCATGATTATCCATTCCTGCTGCTGGGAGCCGCCTGCATTGGCTTCGGCTCGTCCGTTTTTCACCCCGAAGCGGCGCGCGTCGCCCGTCTTGCATCGGGCGGGCGGCATGGTTTCGCGCAGTCGCTGTTTCAGGTGGGCGGCAATTTCGGTTCGGCGGCGGGACCGTTGCTGGCGGCTTTCATCGTATTGCCATTCGGCCAGATAAGCCTTTCATGGTTTTCGATCGCAGCACTGCTCGGCATGTTCGTGCTCTGGCATGTGAGCAGCTGGTATAATAATTATCGCCGCGCCAACGCCAACCGGCCCAAACCGGATAAAACACTGCCCGTCTCCCGCAACAAGGTTATCGCGTCGATCACCGTGCTCGTCATGCTCATCTTCACCAAATATGTCTATATGGTGAGCCTCACGAACTATTATACCTTTTATACGATCAGCCATTTCGGCGTCACGGTGCAAGCGTCGCAGCTTCTGCTTTTCCTGTTTCTCGGAGCCGTGGCGGCAGGCACGATCATCGGCGGCCCCATAGGCGATAAAATCGGCACGCGCACGGTAATCTGGGCGTCCATCCTCGGCATCCTTCCCTTCACGCTGGCGCTGCCATACGCAAATCTGGAAGTGACAGCGATCCTCACCATCATCATCGGCTTTGTGCTGGCTTCCGCCTTCCCGGCCATTATCGTCTTTGCCCAGGAATTGCTGCCCGGTCGCGTCGGCATGGTTTCGGGACTGTTTTTCGGGCTGGCTTTCGGCGTAGCGGGAATTGCCGCGGCAGTGCTCGGCATCGTCGCCGACCGCACGAGCATCGAATATGTCTACCGGATCTGTTCCTATCTGCCGTTGCTGGGGCTTCTGACCATATTCCTGCCGAAGCTCAACAGAGCGGTTTCCGGTTAAAAAGAGTGGAGCACCGCTCATCCCCCAACGAACGGTGCTCCGAATTGCCGCCGACCTTTTGACGGCCCGGTACGGCAGCAATATTTTTATAGCGGACGGCACGGCCTCATTCCTTGCCGTACCGCAAATTCACACCGCCAAGCTGAAACTCTGCACATTTCCCCGGCGAAATTCATCGAATGCAGCCGCCACAAGACGGATGAGCGGCTTGCCGTCCTCGGTCGCGCTGATTACCCTGTCTCGCACCTCGACCAGACCATCCGACGCCAGCGGACGCAGCAAGGCCATTTCGTCGGCGAACTCCATTTCCGGCGCAGCCTCGTTGAGATCGACGCGGAAATTGCACATAAGCGCGCTAATGATGCCTGCACGCACCCTGTCGCTCTCGCGCATGAAATAGCCCCGGACAGTCACCAGTTCGCCCGCATTCACGCGTCGGCTATATTGGCCCACATCGGAAATATTCTGCGCGTAACCGGCGGGATATTGAGAGATCGAGGACGGTCCAAGGCCGATCAGCGTCTGGCAGCTATCGGTCGTGTAGCCCTGAAAATTACGGTTCAGCGTGCCATTGGCGGCAGCGATGGCCAATTCGTCATGGGGCAGCGCGAAATGGTCGATCCCCACAGGCTGATAACCAAGGCGCACGAAGCTTTCCGTAACGACAGCGGCCTGCGCAAACCGTTCTTCGGTATCGGGCAGAACAGAAGCGTCGATCAATCGCTGGTTGGCGCGGCGCTGCGGCAGATGCGCATAGCCGAAGCAGGCGATCCGGTCCGGCTTGAGCGCCGCAACCCGCTCGCAGGTTTCACGCAAGGTTTCGACCGTCTGGTAAGGCAGGCCATAGATGAGATCGAAATTCAGCCGCTCGATCCCGGCTTCGCGCAAGAGATTTGTTGCGCGGATAACCGTTTCTATAGGCTGAATGCGGCCAATGGCCTTCTGCACCCTGCCATCTACATCCTGAACGCCCAGGCTGGCGCGATTAACCCCCATCTGCGCCAATGCATCCGCGAGCACCGGCGTGACCGTCCGCGGATCGAGCTCGATGGCGTGTTCCATTTCAGGATGGAAATCGAAAGCCAGTCGCAAAGCCGCAATTATGCGTTCAAACTGATCCACATCAAGAATTGAAGGGGTTCCGCCACCCCAATGCAAATGCACCACCTGCGGCCGGGCCGTGAGATTGCTGCTTACCGTTTTAATTTCACTGAGCAGGGCTATTACAAAATTCTCTACCACACTCTCGCGCACCGCCATCTTGGAATGGCATCCGCAATAGTGACAGATCTCCTTGCAATAAGGCACATGGATATAAAGAGAGACGGCTTCCTGCGGTCCGATCTGGCGCAGCCAGCGGCTTGTCGTATCGGGTGTGACCGGCACAAAATCAGCCGCGGTGGGAAAGGAGGTGTAGCGCGGCACGGCCAGCGCCGCATAGCGCCTTATCGAAGCTTCATGCATGGCGCACCCACCCCGCATGCAGACGATATTCGATTGCCAGCCACGATGACACCTGCTCACCTCATTGCAATCGGCTTATGGTTCAAGCCGGTTCAACTTCATGATCAGGTCTAGGCGACATTGACGGGAAGTGCATTGATTTGAATCAATGCAATCAAGACTTGCAGATAAATATCAGACGGCGTCAGGATCCATACCGGCGACGGCCGCCAGCGAACGGCGCGAAAGAATTTCGACAATATTGGCCTCGGGCAGCTGGATCAGGCCCTGCGTCTTGAGCTTGGTGAAGCTGCGGCTCACCGTTTCGATGGTCAGGCCAAGATGATCGGCAATATCGATACGGTTCATCAAAAGATGGACCAGATCGCGCCTGCCGCCGTGCTTTTCCGACCGGGCTGCCAGAACCAGCAGGAAGCTTGCGAGCTTTTCCACGGGCGCAAGACGGCCCAGCACCAACTGGTTGTCGCGGGCGGTCCGCAGCGCATCGCGGGTCATCAGATGCAGCCGCTCTTTGAGCCGGGGGAATTTTTCCATCAGCATATCCATTTCCCTTGCGGAAAAAGCGCAAAGAACGGATGGCACCACCGCTTCAGCCGATTGCGAATAGACGTCATCATCGGCAAGTCCAAGATAATCGCCCGGAACCAGAAAGCCCGTGATCTGGCGGCGCCCGTCGGGAAGCAGCGTATAAATGCGCAGCATGCCCGATGTGAGGCTAAAAACGCGCTGTTTCGGCGCGCCTTCTTCCACCAGCGATTCGTTGGCATTGAGTTTTTTCGAAGTCATGATGGCTTCAAGCGCGCCCAGATCATCATCGTCGAGCGCAGCACAAACGGCCATCTGGCGCACTTCGCATTCGGCGCAAACCCCGCAGGCGGCGCGATGGCTGCTCGATTTTGGCTCCACGGTGAAAGGCACAACAGCCACGATGATTTCCTAGCGACGGGGGGTATGAGGAGGCATTTGACCTGCCCCGCTAAATTAGGGGTCCAGAGCCAATACTCCAAGAGCGATTTCGCCGCAGGCCAGTTTTTTAAGATTGAATTATTCTGCGGCGAAATCTCAAAAACCGGGTCAGATATTGCGGCTGCCCGGTTTGACTGCCGGGATCGCGGCCAGTTCCGGCGGCAGATTATCGGGCGAATAGGCCGGCACTTCATATTCAGCCAGCGAAATCAGCCTTGTGCCGACATCGGCCTTGCCTGCGGAGCGGTCCACGATGCAGGCAGCCGCGACCACTTCGACGCCTATATCCTGCATGCATTGGATGGTTTCACGAATGGACAGGCCGGTCGTGACGATGTCTTCCACGATCACGACGCGCGCACCTTGCGGCACTTCGAAACGGCGCAGGCGGAACACGCCATTCTCGCGCTCCACCCAGACCGAAGGGACGCCCAGGTGGCGGGAGGTCTCGTAAGAAGGGATCAGCCCGCCGATGGCAGGCCCGACCACATAATCTATCCGGCCCAGATCCGCTGCCCGGATTTTTTCCGCAAGTGCCTTGCAAAGCTTTTCAGTCTTGTCGGCATGCATGAAGACCCGCGCCTTTTGCAGAAAGATGGGGCTGCGCAGGCCGGAGGTGAGAATAAAATGGCCCTCAAGGATCGCTCCCGCTTCGCGGAAGACGGCAATCACGTCTTCGGTATTCATTCTGGTCCTATCCGTTCACACGCTTTGCGCCGCTCACGCTCGCGCTTTCTTTCAATTGGGAAATGATGCGATTGAGGTGTTTAAGGTCCCAGACCTCGACGTCAATGATCATTTCGGTAAAGTCGGGCGCAGTGCGCACCATGGAGAGATTGTGAATATTGGCATCGTTGGACGCAACAATCTGCGCGATCTCCGCCAATGATCCCGGCGAATTGATCGCAGAGACGCTGATGCGGGCGGGAAAGCGCTCATGCATTCCCTCGTCAATATCCCAGCGCACGTCGATCCAGCGTTCCGGCTGGTCGTCATAGGCCGTCAGGGCCGGCGACTGGATCGGGTAGATCGTAATGCCTGCACCGGGCTGCAGGATGCCCACGATACGGTCCCCCGGCACAGCACCTTCGGGTGCAAAACGCACCGGCAGATCGGAATTGGTGCCGCGAATGGGCAATGCCTTGCGGCTGGGTTTTTCGCCATTTTCCGGCAATGCCGCCGCATCTTCGGAGCCTTCCGGCACCTTGAAGATCATGCCAGCCGCGTTCTGGATGTTAAACCAGCCCTTTTCGCCGGTCTTGGCGGGATTGTTCTGCGAGGTGACACGGGTATCCTGATAATCGGGATAAACCGCCTTCACCACGTCCGTCGAAGGCAGCTCGCCGCGGCCCACCGAAGCCAGCACATCCTCGACATCCTTGCGCGCCAGCCGCGGCAGGCCGGGCTTGAGAATTTCCTTGCTGAACGGCTTTCCCGCGCGCTCGAAAGCGCGTTCGAGAATACGCATGCCAAGGCCCGAATATTGCTTGCGCACAGCTGAGCGCGTGGCGCGGCGGATAGCTGCGCGCGCCTTGCCGGTTGCGACAAGCGATTCCCATGCAGCAGGCGGCACCTGCGCCTTGGAGCGAATGATTTCGACTTCATCGCCGTTTTTAAGCTCGGTCATCAGCGGCATGATACGGCCATTGACCTTGGCTCCGACACAGCTGTCGCCAATGTCGGTGTGGACTGCATAGGCGAAATCGATTGGCGTTGCGCCGCGCGGCAAAGCGATAAGGCGTCCCTTGGGCGTGAAGCAGAAAACCTGATCCTGAAACAGTTCGAGCTTGGTGTGCTCCAGAAATTCTTCCGGATTGTCACCTTCCGAAAGCTGCTCGATGGTCTGGCGCAGCCATGCATAGGCATTGGTTTCGGTGGAAATCTTGTGCGGATTGCTGGCGCTGCCGCGATCCTTGTAGATCGAATGGGCGGCGACGCCGAATTCGGCGATCTCGTCCATTTCGCGCGTTCTGATCTGCAATTCGATACGCTGGCGCGACGGGCCGATGATCGTCGTGTGGATGGATCGATAATCGTTCTGCTTGGGCGTGGAGATATAATCCTTGAACCGGCCCGGCACCATGGACCATGTGGTGTGGATCAGGCCCAGCGCGCGGTAGCAATCCTGCACCGTGTCGACCATCACGCGGAAGCCGAAAATATCGGAGAGCTGTTCGAAGGACAGTCCCTTGGTTTCCATCTTGCGGAATACGGACCACGGCTTTTTCTGGCGGCTTTTGACGCTGGCCTTGATGCCGTGTTCCTCGAAGATCGCGGAAAGATCGTCCTCGATCTTTTGCAGCAGGCCGCGATTCTTTTCGAGAAGTTCCGCCAGCCGGTCGGTAACGGCGCGCCAGGCATCGGGATTGATATAGCGGAACGCCAGATCTTCCAGTTCTTCACGCGTATCCTGCATGCCCATACGCCCGGCCAGGGGCGCATAAATATCCATCGTCTCTTCGGCGATGCGCAGGCGCTTATCCTCGCGCATGACGCCAAGCGTGCGCATATTGTGCAGCCGGTCGGCAAGCTTGACCAGAAGCACCCGGACGTCTTCGGAAATAGCCAGAAGAAGCTTGCGCAGGTTTTCCGCCTGCACCGCCTTCTTGGAAACCAGATCAAGCTTCTTGAGCTTTGTCAGCCCTTCGACGAGCTTGCCGATTTCCGGCCCGAAAAGCTGGTCGATCTCCTGACGTGTCGCCGTGGTGTCTTCGATCGTATCATGCAGGAGGGCGATGGCAATCGTCGCCTCGTCAAGATGCATATCCGTAAGGATAGCCGCCACTTCCAGCGGGTGGGAAAAATAGGGATCGCCCGAAGCACGTTTCTGGCTGCCATGCTTCTGCATGGCATAGACATATGCCTTGTTGAGAAGCGCCTCATTGACGTCAGGCTTGTATCGCTGGACCCGCTCCACAAGCTCATATTGGCGCATCATCGACTAAAACTCCTACCACCGCGTACAGACATGATCACTATTCTGGCTAAAAATTGCTAAAAAATATAATATTTTACGCGCCTGTGATGCAGCTTTTTTTCTAAAGCGTGTCGTTATCCCAAAACCGGTTCCCACTTTCGGGCGATCAACCGGTCTTCGGATCGTCCACATAGAAAAACGTGCGCCACAGCCGGTCAGCCGCACGCACGTTTCATTGTTTTCAGCAGTCGTGACGCCGATCAGAAATCGTCGCTTTTTTCCGGTGCGACAAGACCTTCAATGCCGGCGAGCAGTTCTTCTTCCGACATGCGGTCGAAGGAAAGCACATCTTCTTCCGCAGCTTCCGAGATGCCTTCGGCAAGCTCGTCCGATGCGACACCAATCTGCGCAGGCGCGGCAGCTTCCGGCTCGTCGATCTCGACATGCTTCTGCAACGAATGAATCAGGGCTTCTTTCAGATCGTCGGGCGACAGCGTTTCATCGGCGATTTCACGCAGCGCAACCACAGGGTTCTTGTCGTTATCGCGATCGACGGTGATCGATGCGCCCTGCGAAATCTGCCGCGCACGGTGCCCGGCCAGAAGAACCAGTTCAAAACGGTTCTCGACCTTATCTACGCAGTCCTCAACGGTGACGCGGGCCATAGGCGGTCCCTTTCATTGCTTAAACTTTAACGGAATTTCCCTGCACATAGCGCTTGTCCGGCAAAATTACAAGCAAAAGCGCAAGAATGCACGCATATGTGCCGCCAGAATACCGACCATGGCAGCTTGCTGTCGATTCAGCACGGGGGTGCGGCGCGAAGGTCATAAGGCGAATTTGTCATTCAAGCCCGCGTTCATATGCGGATTTTGACATACAGCCTCCAAAATGCGCTATATAAACTTGCCAGATCATGCTGCCGAAATCGGGTGACTGGTAATTTAGTGGGATCAAATAACAACCATTAGTTGCTTGTTTTTCTATAATTTCTCCTTAGAACGCAATAAACGTCTTTGGTAAAAATGAATACCGCCCGCCGTTTGAAAACAAATCTAAATACGCGGTCGATGGCCCACTCCCTGCGACCGTAGAGTGGATATATTGCACGATGTTTGATTCTCGTGAAAAGATTGCGCTTTTTATTGATGGCGCCAATTTATATGCAGCCTCAAAGACACTCGGTTTCGACATCGATTACCGCAAATTATTGAAGGCTTTTCAAAAGCGCGGCTATCTGCTGCGCGCTTATTATTATACGGCGCTGGTGGAAGATCAGGAATATTCATCGATCCGCCCGCTTATCGACTGGCTCGACTATAATGGCTACAAGGTCATTACCAAGGCCGCCAAGGAATTCACGGATTCAACGGGCCGCCGCAAGGTAAAAGGCAATATGGACATCGAACTCACCGTCGATGCCATGCAGCTTACCGATACGGTCGATCATTTCGTGATCTTCTCCGGCGATGGCGATTTCCGCTCGCTGGTCGAGGCATTGCAGCGCAAAGGCCGTAAAGTGTCGGTGGTTTCGACCCTCACCACGCAGCCCGCGATGATTTCCGACGAGTTGCGGCGGCAGGCAGATCATTTCATCGATCTTGTCTCGCTGAAATCGGAAATCGGGCGCGACCCGTCCGAACGGCCGCAGGTACGCCGCCACGATGAGGATGCCGACGAGGACTATTGACGTCCATCTGCCCCCGGTTCATGCAGGGACATGATTTCAGAACCCTCCTCCGATTGTGCGATCTGCCCACGATTGCATGAATTCTTACAGGAATGGCGGCGCAAGGAGCCTCGATGGCATAATGCGCCGGTTCCTCCGTTCGTGCCTGCCCATGCCGATGATGTGCGGCTGCTGATCGTGGGCCTTGCACCCGGCCTTCGCGGGGCCAATCGCACCGGTCGTCCGTTCACCGGCGATTATGCGGGCGAACTTCTCTACAGCACCTTATGCGAATTCGGCTTTGCGGCTGGAACATTCGAAGCGCGCCCCGATGACAGCCTGCGGCTGCTTGACGCCTGTATCGTCAATGCGGTGCGATGCGTGCCGCCGGAGAACAAGCCCACCGGCAGCGAGATCAACAATTGCCGCCAGTTCTTCAGCCCGTTGCTGACGCATTTCCGTAATCTGCGCGCCGTGGTGACATTGGGCACCATTGCCCATCAATCCACCATCCGCGCCATGGGCGCACCCGTTGCGCGCCACCCTTTCGGGCACGGCAAAGAGACGGAAATCAACGGATTGCGCATTTTTTCGAGCTATCATTGCTCACGCTATAATACAAATACGGGCCGGCTGACCGACCCGATGTTTCGCGATATTTTCAGAAATGCGCGCGCCTTTCTCAATGAGGCGGCTTAATCAGCCACGATCGCGCAAAAGCCGCGCCTTTTCGCGATTCCAGTCGCGCTTCTTTTCGGTTTCGCGCTTGTCGTGGTTTTTCTTGCCGCGCGCCAGGGCCAGCTCAAGCTTCGCCCGCCCGCGATCATTGAAATAAAGCTTCAGCGGAACGACCGTCATGCCTTCGCGGGAGACCGAATTGAACAGCCGGGCCATTTCGCGACGACTGACGAGAAGCTTGCGCAACCGGCGCGGCTCGTGATTGAAGCGGTTGCCCTGCGTATATTCGGGCACATAGGAATTGATCAGCCAGAACTCGCCATTTTCAAAGCTCGCATAACTTTCCGCTATATTGGCCTGATTGGCGCGCAACGACTTGACTTCGGTGCCCGTCAGAACCAGACCGGCTTCCAGAGTATCGATAATCTCGAAATTGAAACGCGCCTTGCGATTTTCAGCAATGATTTTGCGCGCGGGAGAGTTCTTCGGCTTATTCATATTGGCATCATATACAGTATCACTTCTCAAAGCGGAATCGATATTTGGCGTGCATAGGCCGCAGATTCAAGAAGTTACCTGTCCGAAGCTGTTTTCCGGGTGGGGCAAGCCGTTCATTCAATGCCGCAAATAAAACGCTCCCGCAAACGGGAGCGCAAATCATTCATCACTGCATAGGCCGCAGGGCAGATCAGTTGATGAGACCTGCATGCTGCATGGCCTGCCCGATCTTGTCGGCTGTCGCGGCTTCCACCGTCACCATTGGCGAGCGCAGGACATTTTCCACGCGGCCAAGACGCGAGAGCGCATATTTGGGGCCGGAGGGGTTCGGCTCAATGAACAGGGCCTTATGCAAGGGCATCAGCCGGTCCTGCAATTCCAGTGCGCGGCTAAAGTCGCCCGCCTGGCAAGCCGCCTGAAACTCCGCGCAAAGGCGCGGCGCTATATTGGCGGTCACGGAAATGCACCCGACCCCGCCATGGGCATTGAAGCCGAGCGCGGAGGCGTCTTCACCCGAAAGCTGGATGAAATCCGTTCCGCATGTGATGCGCTGTTCCGACACGCGTTCGATCTTGCCGGTCGCATCCTTGACGCCAATGATGTTCTTATGATCGCGCACCAGTGCGCCCATGGTTTCGGGCAGCATGTCAACGATCGAACGACCGGGTATATTGTAGATTATGAGCGGAATAGAGATTGATTTCGCCACGCGCGAAAAATGTTCGTAAAGGCCGCGCTGGCTGGGCTTGTTGTAATAGGGCGTGACGACGAGCACCGCATCCGCACCCGCTTCCTGCGCGTGCTGCGCCAGTTCGATGGCTTCCACCGTGCTGTTGGAGCCTGCGCCTGCGATCACCGGCACACGGCCAGCCGCGACTTCGATGCAGACTTCGACAACGCGCTTATGTTCATCATGCGAAAGGGTTGGGGTTTCGCCTGTGGTGCCGACCGGAACCAGCCCTTGCGTGCCTTCTTCGATCTGCCAGTTCACGAAATCACGAAAAGCTTTTTCGTCGAACGCCCCTTCGCTGTCGAATGGCGTAACGAGGGCGGTGATTGAGCCTTTCAGCATAGGTGAACTCCCGAGAATACAGATGAAGCCTGATCGCGCAATATTGTCTCAAAAGCGCTTGCAAGGCGGTGCACCATAGTCTTGCAGCGCTGATCGAGCAAGCAAATTACACTCGCGAAAATGCAAAATCATGATGGCGTCAATGATCGATTATTGCCGCCGCGCGAATGCGGCTAATGCTTCTTCGGCCATCACAGAAAACTCGTCATAACGCTTTGTTAACCCTTGCTTCATCGATCCCTGTCAGGATTACATTTGCCACAAAGCCGGGGCGAGCGAGGCTTAGAAATGCCTGATTCAAACAATAGCCTGCCTTCAATCGGGGCTTCGCCTCGCCGTTTCATTCGGGGAAAAAACATCGTCACGCCCACGAAACATAAAGCGCGCCTTTCAGGCAGCTTGCTTCTGGCCGGTGCGCTTCTTGCGGGACAGGTCACGCCGTCGCACGCGCAATCCGCACTGCCGACGGATATTCCGACTCCGCTTGCGCGCCCCTTCGCCGCGCCCGAAAAGCCCGGTGCAAGCCTGTCGGACTCCCCGATCAATCTTGTCGTCCCCATGGCGCGGCCTGCCGCACCCGATCCGGTCATTACCTCATCGTTCAGCCGGGTTGAAAATCCCGCAATCATTGCCGGGACGCTGAAATCGGGCCTTGATGCGCTTTATTCGGGGGATGCCGCAAGCGCCATCGCCTTTCGTAACGGGATGCCGAAAGGCTCGCTTGACCGGCAGATTCTCACATGGGCAATTGCAACCTCTGCAACAGCCGGGGTTCCGGTCTCGGAAATAGCGGCAGCCCAGACGGAATTGACCGGATGGCCCGGAATGGCCTCATTGCGGCGCTCGTCAGAGCGCGCCTTGCTTAGAGAAAACCCGCCAGCCAGCGCGGTGATTGCGGCACTGGCCGCAACACGCCCGCAAACCACACAAGGCATGATTGCCCTTGGCCGGGCCTATCTGGCAAATGGGCAGGCGGCAAAGGCGCACAAGCTTCTGGCTTCCTGGTGGCCGAATGCACGGCTTTCGACGGATGAAGAAAAGCGGATCCTTAAAGAATTCGATGCCGTGCTGACGCGTGACGACCACCAGAAGCGCCTGATCCGCCTGCTCTATAATGACAGGCTGCAATCGGCCAGATTGCTGGCCGGGCCCGCGCAGGCGCAATCACTTTATACCGCCTATGCCGCGCTTGGCCAGAAAGCGCCCAACGCTGCCAAGCTGATTGCGGAGGTGGATCCTTCATGGCACGCAAATCCTGTTTACCAGTTTTTACGCATTCGCCATCTCAGGCGCTCCGAGCGCATCATTGAAGCCGCCAATCTGATGCTCAAAGCGCCGCGAGAAGCATCCGCCCTTGGCGATCCCGATGCATGGTGGGTCGAACGGCGTATCCTTTCGCGTGAACTTCTCGATCTTGGCAAGCCGCAGCTCGCCTATAAGCTGGCTGCCGCCCATGCTGCCGAATCACCGGCAATGGCCGCCGAAGCCGAATTCCATGCGGGCTGGTATGCATTGCGGGCGCTCAGGCAGCCATCGCTTGCGGCACCGCATTTTGCGAAGATAGCGGAGATTTCATCCGGCCCGATTTCCGCTTCCCGCGCCTATTATTGGCTGGGGCGAGCCGCCGAAGCGGGCGCCAAGGGCGATGCACGCGAATATTACCGCCGCTCGGCGCATTTCGGCACGAGTTTCTATGGCCAGCTTGCGGCTGCAAAGCTTGGAGAAAAGGCCCCCGAACTTGCCTATCCCAAACCGGACGACGCAGAGCGCATCCGTTTTTCCGGGCGTCCCGCCGTTCAGGCGATCAGGCGGCTGGAGCAGATCGGCTACGCAAACCGGGCGAATACGCTTTATATCCAGCTTTCGCAGGAACTTCGCAGCGTCGGGGAACTCGCTCTTCTGGCGGTCATGGCCGAAAAGAACGAAAATCATTATCTCGCCTTGCGCATTGGCAAGAATGCAGCTTCACGCGGACTGGATGTCGGCGCGCTGTCGCATCCGCTCGGTGCGATTCCGGCACAGGCCAATATCAGCGGATCGGGCAAAGCGCTCGCCTATGCGATCGCCCGGCAGGAAAGCGAATTCAATGTCGGCGCTGTCTCGAAAGCAGGCGCGCGCGGCCTTTTGCAGCTCATGCCCGCGACGGCCAAAAGCGTGGCTAACCGCAAGGGCATGGCCTTTACGCCGCAGAAGCTGACCACCGACGCTGCCTATAACGCCACTCTGGGCGCGCATTTTCTTGGCGAACAGCTTGATCGCTTCGACGGCTCCTATGTGCTGACTTTCGCGGGCTATAATGCGGGGCCGCGACGGGCCGCACAATGGGCTGAAAAATTCGGCGATCCGCGGGGAATGCCCGTCGAAGAGGTGATCGACTGGATTGAGCGCATTCCCTATTCGGAAACACGCAATTATGTGCAGCGCGTGATGGAAAATTACGAGGTCTACAAGGCGCGCCTCACCGGCCACGCCGATATTGAGGCCGATCTTGTGAACGGGCGTTCCTGATCCGTTAAACAAGCAGCGCTCAAGCCTGCGTCTTTTTCTGGCGCGTGCGTGCGTTTTTTGGTCCGGATGTTGTCTTTCTGGGTCTGGATGAACGTTTTGGTGCAGGCTTGCGTGCCGATTCGGCAAGCCTCTTTGCCTGCGCGACCCATTTTTCCCGGCTCACCCGACCGGCAAAACCAATCCGGTCCTCGATCCATTTTGCCTCATCGGCATTCCATTGCGCAATTTGCGCATAATGGAAAATACCCAATTCATGCAGCATGGCTTGCACGGCATTGCCTATGCCCGCAATGGCCGTCAGATCATCGGCCTTGCCGCGCAATGGTGCTTCCAGCCGCTCCGGGCGATGGTCCGGTTCAGGCACTTCAACAACGACAACCGCTTCGTCCGGCTCTTCGGCCTCTATAATCCCCGGCGCTTCCACGGCCTCTTCATTTGGCGCTTCGACCGAATCTTCGTCAGCCTTGTCTTCTCGTTCGCCTGTGTCAGCACCCGGTTTTTCGGCTAAGGCCACCTGCGGCGTCGGTTGCACTTCGACTTTCCCGTCTCCGGCAGGCGCGGCAAGGGCAGCGGCAATGATAATATCTTCCTTATCCTTGCTTGCAGCTTTGCGTCCTTTGACCAGACGCCCCAGAACAGCGCCGACAATAAAGGCAATGGCAACGAGTGCCGCCAGTTGAACGATCAACACCGGCATGTAGATTTCCTCATACTATACCCATTCGCCTTTGGGCAAAACGCTATCCCAGCCCATTCATGCGCGTTTCGATCTGATTGAATCAGACCTGCGCTCCAGTTTTCTGTTTTTACGCATGTCGTTATCCCGAAACCGGTTCCCACTTTCGGGCGACATGCTTTAATCAACCCTCGTCAGCCAGCCAACAGTGATACCGATCAAGAGTGCAAGCACGAGGGCTGGCCAGAACATTTGTGCAACATATAACATATGAAACCCGCTCGCCATTCACCTCAAAGCATTTACCGGTAAGACTGAAAAAGCACCCGGGCGTTTCTGTCAATCACGCTCCGCCAAGAAACAGGGGATGACCTGTCCCGACCTCGTCGCTCAGGGTTTTGCAATATCGACATTTGCCAGATCGAGGCCGACCGGCAAAGGATTCTTCAGCCCGGCACCAAGATCGTTATAGGCCCTGTCATTCAGCGCCTGACCTCTTACCGAAAGGGCATCGCCTGAAATTTCAACTTCAACCGTTGCAAATTTGCGGGAAAGCTCCAGCGCAAAAAGCGCCCAGACTGCAAATTGCGGCTGGTTGCCGCGCGCCAGAGTCAATTGATCATCAATCTGCGCCTGAGGATCAGTCATTTCCGCAGCGTTCAGGATTTTATCGCGCAGGCTGTTTTCAGGAACATAGCCCGACAGAATGATGGTATCGGCATTCTTCACAATTTTAAAAACATATGGCTCCGCAATCTGCAAGAGCGCCGTGAGATCGGCAATCGTGCGGATGCCTCTTATCTGTCCCGCAGCGGATAAGGCAGCATCCTGCGCCTGCTGATCGGGCGCCGTCCCTTTCAGGGTCAGATCGCGGCCATCAATATCGAAATTCGCCCAGCCAAAAGGTGCCAGCGCCGCCGCGGCCTGAGCGGCCAGATCCGCTTCGACCCGATTGACGCCAAACCACAATGCCAGCGCGGTAAGCGCTGCCGTGCATGTCACACCGGGCCAGAACCATTTATTCATATGCCAGTATCTCCGTTATAGAACCGGTCTTATCAGAGAAGCTGGCCAAATTTAAACAGGCAGACAGTTTATCGCAATCGCGCATACAAAAAACCCGGTAGCATTCGCTACCGGGTTTTCTGCAACCAATCCTGAAAGGATTAGAACGAACGCTGGAAGCGGATCATGCCCTGCCAAGCGTCCTTGGTGTCGCGGGTGTAATCCGGATGATCGCTATCCCACTTGGTGTAGGAAACTTCCGGCGTAATGGTGAAGCCAGGAACGAGCTGGTAAGCAACGTTGGCCGCAATGGCGGTCTTGCCCCAGTCTTCGTAAGCAGCCTGAATGTTGAAGGTCGCCTTTTCGGTTGCCTTGTACTTCAGACCACCCCAGACAGCCCAGTCGCCGCCCCAAGCGCCGTACATCTGATCGTCAGATTCTTCCGAAGAGTAGCCGCCCTGTACCCAGGCCGAGAACTGATCGGTGAGGTTGACGTCCAAGCGAGCCTTTGCGGACCACTCTTCGATGACCGAGTCGTAAGCTGCAACAGCTGCGATCGAACCCCAGCCCTGAGCGTACTTCAGGCCACCAACGATGTGCGGAACGTAATCGTTGACAACATAGTCGTCGCCGCCTTCTTCAAGAGCGATAACAGCGGAGAAGCCGTTGCCGCCGGAGAAGGTGTACGAGATCTTGCCCGTGCGGTAGTTACCAGCATAGACCACGTCATCGTTCATGATGTCGCCGAGGTAGCCAGTGAAGGTGAGGAACTCGGATTCATCGAGACCGACCT
This sequence comes from Falsochrobactrum shanghaiense, assembly GCF_003149535.1. Lineage (GTDB taxonomy): Bacteria > Pseudomonadota > Alphaproteobacteria > Rhizobiales > Rhizobiaceae > Brucella > Brucella shanghaiense. Next base: position 641,449 of record NZ_QGDB01000003.1, read on the forward strand.
TCAGGCCGCCGAGCTGAATGTAGGCGAACTGGATCTTGGTGCTGTCTGCGTCGTCACCATAGCCTTCGTAGCCGGTGTCACCGTAGTTGCCCGGGGTTGCATCCCACTGGAAACGGGTTTCGGTGTAGGTCTTCAGGGTGCCGAGTTCGGTTTCCGAAGCGGTCGAGGTGCGCAGGGTGAAGCGCGTACGCTTACGCCAGCCGCCCCACTCAACGCCGCTGTATGCGTCGTCGCCGCCACGAACGTCGTAACGGATGTAGCCATGGATACGCAGGCAGGTTTCGGTGCCTGGGATGTAGAAGTAGCCAGCGCCGTATGCATCGCAAACGCGGACATATTCAACTGCTTCTGGTTCTGGCGCGACGATGACGTCAGCTGCCTGAGCGCCGGTGGCTGCAACCAGTGCTGCAGCGGAGCCGAGGAGAAGGCTCTTAATGTTCATTTCTGACCTCCAGTCAAACGTTAAAAATGGGTCTGGGCATTTTGATTTGGCTGAAGGACAACCTGTCCCCATCCCCTGCCGAAAAAGTCGCCCCGAAGCGCTCCTTCTTCTGGATGTGAAGATACTCGCCAGCTTTTTCGTTTCAACACCGAATATACTCCAGCGGCCCTTGCGAGGCTGCTATGCATGACCGTTGTTGCAGAAAAGACACGAATTCGCCGCCTTTGGTTCTATAAATTTAGATGTTGTTAATACTGATTAACGCCTGTTAACCGCTCTTAACGATTGAAAACGCGTATTTTTTAGCATCCAGACAGAAAGCAGGCACGAATCTTCGGCCATCTGTGGAAATGTGGCAGCGCATGCCGGAACAAGCCGAGACCGGGACTATCCGGCTCGAAAAGAGCGAATCTCCTCCTGGAATACGCTCTCATCGTTCCCCGGATCACGCCTTGCAACCGGGCGAAAAGCCGGACCGGATGCACCGCCATATATATAAGAGTGATATTTTGCCGAGAATTTTGCGTCCATGTGCGCAAATCGCTTGAAATGATGAAGCGTACCGGCTATCTCGCCCTTACCGGAGAGGTGGCCGAGTGGTCGAAGGCGCTCCCCTGCTAAGGGAGTAGACCCGGAAGGGTCTCGTGGGTTCGAATCCCATCCTCTCCGCCATTAAACTCATTGGAATCATTCTCTAATCTGAGATTGCCAGCCGGAACGGCGCAGAACTGCGGGCTTTCGGTCCAAAGCTGTTGACTGCGCCACCTGTGCGAATCGCTGATTTCGTTCTCTCTGCGCTGACATTCTCCAAAGCTCCTGACTGCGCAGATTTGGTACGGAGATGTAAGTCGCTGTAAATGCAGAGTTGTTTTTCTTGTTTCGTCCGTACTTTTTGTGGTGCACAGCGACGGGAGAATAACTCTGGGGTCGAATTTTCCGGCTACCGAGGCCCGCGACACATCTGGACAGGGCAGAATCAAACCTTGCCGCACGCCAGCGGTACGGGGTCATGATGCCGGTTCTGCCATGGCGACATTGGCGTGCTTCGTTACAATATCCTGTACGTCGCTTGGTTTGAACGCGACATCCCATGCCCAGCGCCCGAATCCGCCTGCCGCGTTGATGGCCCCCACCCACTCGTTCAGCGCGTCACGCTTAGCCTTGTTCTGCGGGCTATCGCTTCCTTTGATCTCCAGAGCCAAGATCGTGCCGCCCGCAAGGCGGACGAGGAAGTCAGGGACGTACCGCCGCCGAGAGCCTGCCCACATGTAATGGATTTGGAAGCCGAGGTGATCGTTCTTGGCATAGGCGAGAACGTCCTCGCGTTTCTCGAAGATGTTAGCCGCATGGCCTTCCCAGGCGGAGTCTCCTACCAGATGACTGATGTGCGACTTGGTCGTCGGGAAGCACGGCTTGGTGGTATACCAAGTCCGCATCTGGCCGGTTGCGCCAATCGGGTTCTCTTCATCGAAGACCGGAGACAGGCGTTCGGTGTTTTGCTCCGTGACGTTCCTCAGCACGTGCTGGACCACGACGTCGATGTTGAGCGCAATGAGAATACGCCGTCGGAGTGGGTCGGAGTGGAACAGCGACGGGATATCGAGGCGGTCCGAGTCCACGAATTCTTCGACGATCCTGACGAGCTGCGCAGCGAGGTATTCGTGCGTGCCAGTGAAGCCGTGGCGCAACTCGGCAAAGGCCTTTCTCGCGGCCTGAAAAACGAGGCGTTGAAGACGAAAACCATCGGGTAGCTTTTCGAGGTCGATCGCGGTCACCTTCCCGATATCAGTCGCACCGCCGAGGGCCGGTGCAAGCTCTGCACTGATCGGTGTGCTGGCAGGATCGAGCACGAGCGGTGCCACGTTATCCCAGTCGATGGACAACTGCGGTCTCACGACTGTCTCGACACGCTGGACGTTGGGCCACCTGATTTCCAGATGACTTCGGTCTGGAACGACTTCGATTTGCGTGCTCGGCTTCGGTGGCGGCGGAGCTTCACCGCCTTCACCGGTTTCCGAGATTGAAAGCGGCACCCCGAAGACGTTGACATATTCGGGCAGGAAAAGTCCGTTCTCGTCGGTGTCGTAGGACACTCGGCGCAACCCGCGCCCGACGACCTGCTCACAAAGGAGCTGGGACGTGAAGGCCCTGAGCCCCATGATGTGCGTCACATTCTTGGCGTCCCATCCCTCGGAAAGCATCGCAACCGATATGACGTTCTGCAGATCCTGTCCGGCCGCTCCTCGCTTCCCGACGTTGTCCACGATCTCGCGCAGCAGTTCTTCTTTCTTCAGGGCGCGGAATTGCTGGCGGCGGGTCTCAGGGATGGTCGCAGCGTCGATGATTGCCTTCAGCCGCGCCTCGTAATCCTTGTCGGAGGTCGCGGTCTCGCCGATCTCGGCCTTCTCCAGCACCTTGGAATCGACCCGGAGCGTTCGGGTCGGTGCGTGCAACTCGGGCCAATGCGCATCGCCTTTGTTGAAATAGGTCTCGATGCGGGCTGCGGTTTCGGTGCGGTTGCAGACTGTCAGCATGACCGGCGGGGAATGATGCCCGGCCTCCTGCCATTGCGCGCGGGTTTCCCGCCAGTCGGCACCGAGCAGCGTATATGCGTCCTGGACCAGCTTTGGCAGCGCCTCGTGCGCTTCGGCCTTGCGGTTCAGGTCTTCGGAAACGGTTGGGTCGCGGTAGATGTGGTAGAGTTTCGAGCGCAGCGTCTTGGCGTCCGGGACAGCATCGTCGCGGACCACGACCCGCGGCGTCTTCACCAGCCCGGCCTCGATCGCATCATTCAGGCCGAAATCCGAGATGATCCAGTCGAACAGCGCCGTGTCGGTGCTCTGTTGGTTTTCACGCGGAACTGAGCCGGTTGGGCGACTAATTTCCATCGAGAATTGAGCCATGTGAACCTACTCCCC
>NZ_QGDB01000029.1 GCF_003149535.1 Falsochrobactrum shanghaiense
GCGATAACCGCCTTCCCGCTTCCATCAGCAGCTTTCGGAATAATGCCCTGCCTCTTTCCAGTTCAGCAGGCGGCTGGTTTGCCCTATCCCCGGATTGAAGGAATTTGTCGGATCGAGTTCCCGATAAAACTGTTTCAGGCTGTCTTCAGCTTCATAAAGATGCCCGACATTATGCTCCGCCGGATATTTCGCGCCGCGTTCCTGCAATAGCGCAAGAATCTCTTTTTTCAGCGCTTCACAATCCTCTCCCTTCTTCACCAGATATTCCTGATGGAGAACGTGGCAGAAGAAATGCCCGCAATACATGATGGTATCAATTTTCTGCTGGATTTCAGCAGGCAGCCGCTCAAACCAGTCAATGGTGTTGCGCGGCAAGGCAATGTCGAGCGCGACAATATCTTCGACAGTCGTGGAATGGACAGCGCGATACCTGACGACCGCGCCCCCGACAGCAAAACGGTTCAGGAAGGCGGCTTTTCCCTCTTCTTCGCTACATTCAAAATAAGCGCCCTGCGCGCTCGGGAAGCGCGCTGCCAGATATTGCCGCGCTTCCTCAATGCCATCATTTCCCATTTTAAGAAGGAGATGGTGCTCATACCGCTCGCCAAAGTCATTCAGTCTCGATGGCAGGTGGTTCGGCAGAAATTTTGCCCCAAACTGAAGCAGCCTGTCACTGATCGCTCCACCAAAGCCCAGTTTTTCAGTCATGCCGTCGAAACGGCTTTTCAGGCTGAATGCAAGCGGAACCCTGTCCGTTCCGAAAGTCCGGATGAACAGGAACATGTCCTTGCCATAGCGTTGCGAAAGCTCATAAGCATCGCGGTGCATATATTCACCAGCGATCGGAAGACTATCGAAAGTCGATAGAATATCCCGTCTGATGCTTTCGAGTTCGGCGGGATCATTAGACCCGATATAAAAGACCTGGGTTTTGTCATCGGCAGGGAATGTGTCGATCCTCAGCGCAAAGACCGCAAGCTTGCCCGCGGATCCCGACGCCTCGTAAAGCCGCCGGGGATCGGCATTATACCTTGCCGGGGAACTGGCGGAAATATCACGCACATGATTGCAATATTCGTGATCCGATGCGGAAAGGTTCGATGATCGATCGACTTTATCAGCCGCAATCTCACCATTGTCCAAACGGCTCAATATCTCTTCAGGCGTATCGCCCAGATCGATGCCAAGATGGTTGACGAGGGATAATTCCCCATTGGCATCGATGCGGGCAAAGAGTGCAAGCTGGGTGTAGGCCGGGCCTCGTCTTATCAGCGAGCCGCCCGAATTGTTGCATATGCCGCCAGTAACCGAGGCGCCGATGCAGCTTGAGCCGATCACAGAATGCGGCTCACGTCCGATGGGACGCAGCCTCTTCTCCAGCTGGTCGAGCGTGACGCCGGGATGAGAGACGACTTGCGCGCCACCATCGAGCAGGTCGAGCCGGCTAAGGCGCATCATGTTTATGATGACCACCGGGCGGTCATAGCCTTGCGGCACCGGCGTCGAGCCTCCCGTCAGCCCGGTATTTGCGGCCTGACAAATAATGATTGTTCCCGCCTTGTGGCACGCCTCCAGCACGCGCCACATCTCAAGCAGGGTGCCGGGACGCACGACCGCGAGCACGGTTCCGCCTCCATAGCGATAGCCTTGGCGAAAGCGGCGTGTCTGCGTATCGCCCGTCAAAACGTGCTTGCGGCCGACGATATGATGTAGCTGTTCAATAAGTATGGGCATGAAACTTCTGTAGCTTGGCGAAACCATCATATTCAAGCAAAATAACGCAGCCGGATTGCATCAGCCAGCAATGCA
>NZ_QGDB01000030.1 GCF_003149535.1 Falsochrobactrum shanghaiense
GTGAACTGCGAGCCCTGGACGCCCTTCTGTTTGTCAAGCGACGATCCTGGTTTGATTGATCTGCTTCTGGCGACGCATGATGATGCCGAAGACTTCCCGAGCGATGTAACGTTTCAATGCCCGGATTGCATCGAGCTTGGAGTGGCCCGCAGCCATACGGCGAGCGACATACTGCTTTGTCTTGTCATCGGTCCTGAGGCGGCCAATTGCAATGATATGGAGGGCGCTATTGGCAAGCCGGTCGCCGCCCCGGTTCAGACGATGTCTTGTGGTCTTTCCTGAGGATGCTGGCACAGGGCTGACGCCGCAGAGCGCCGCGAAACTTGCTTCTGACTTTAATCGCTCGGGATTGTCGCCGGCGGTGAGCAAAAGCTGCGCGGCGCTGTTGTGTCCAATTGAATTACGTTCGACAAGGTCCGGAGCCAGGTCTTCGACGATTGCAGCGATCATCATGTCGAGATCGGCAATCTCATCATGCAGTTCGAGGTATCTGCGACCAAGCGACTTCAGGGTAATCCGATACGCCGCTTCCACATCGCGATAGGCTGTCAAGTCCGGACGCCAGGCGGCAAGCAATCGAACCAGTTGCATGCGGGTCATGCGACGCAGCTGATCCCGCAACACGTCGGGCGCTGCGATGATCGTATTCTGGATTAATTGCAAGGCTATGCGCCGAGCGTTGACTGCCGTCTTTCGGCAAGCCTTTAAAACTCTGAGAGATTCCACCATGCCGTCCCGGCTTCGAGGTGTGACGGTTCGCCGTTCGGCAAAGGCGGCATGTGCCGCAGCCTGGGCATCGAGATCATCATTCTTACCCCGTCTTCGACGGTCGTGACGATCTGGTGTGGTAACTTCAAGGACCTCCACGCCCGCGGCCTGCATATATCGCAGCAGCCCAGCACCATAACTGCCTGTGCACTCGACACCGACGCGCTGCAACTCTCCGAATGTCCGCATCCAGGCAAGCATCAACCGATAGCCGTTACGGGTCGTCGGGAAACTGCGCGTCTCAAGAACGCGGTCGTAATCATCGACGACCGCTGCGACATGTAAATCCTTATGGGTATCGACGCCGCCGACAACATGACGCGCTGGCTTGTTCTTCTGTTCCATGCCGTAACCTCTGGAGTTTGACCGCTATCGCACGGCTCAACCACGGGCATATGCATGGACAGGACAGTCATGTGACCAACGCGGTCAGGCCCTTCTTGGGTCACAAGCAAACGCCGAGGCAAAGCCTCACCGCAAGGCGCTCCCGGGCGGCTGACAGGTCCAGGGAAAGACACGCTGGTCGATCGGAGTGTGGGTCAAGCCACACCTGGACGCCTTGCAGCGCCAGCCTACCAAGCGATCGATCGGTGTTTGAGACAAACCGCCCGGGAACTGGCTATCATCTTCTGACT
>NZ_QGDB01000031.1 GCF_003149535.1 Falsochrobactrum shanghaiense
TAGCATTACAGTTGCGTTTTTGATTTGATGTGTGCTCGTTGTGCAGTTGCCTGATGTGCTCGTCGCCAGAGCGACCATGCGATGACATGGGCGGGGTGGATACGTCGTCGGGCAAGGCGTGTAGCGATACGGCGGATTTCCTGAACCGACCAGCGGATCAGCGGCGGGTTCCCGAGCCTGCCCGGCGCATCGTTTTTGGGGGCGTGGCATTGGCCCGATGGCGGATAGCGGCCATCATGGCGAAGGCGAGCATGACCAGCGAGACATGGCGATGCCAGCCATGCCAGGAGCGGGTCTCGTTGTGGTCGAGGCCGAGTTCGTTTTTGGCGGTCTCGAAGCTGTCTTCGATCGCCCATCGATGCCCCTCCACTCGCACCAGCGTTTCGATGGATGTGCCGATCGGACACCAGGTCGAGAAGAAGGCGAGGTCACCGTCGGCGATATTGCGGCGGATCAGCAGCCCGCGTGTCCAGATGCCGGGGAATGTCGCATCAAAATCATCGGCGTCGAGATCGGCTAGGTCGAGATAGACCCAATCGTGCAGTCGCGGGCCTTTGGTCCCTTCGCCGGACGACAGGCGCCGCCAGGCATCTTCGGGTAAGGCCTCCGCGATGTCCTTCGCGGTTCCGCCGACGGGTTGCGGTCTGGCCCATGAATGAAAGGGATGGTTGGCGTTCACACCCAGCACATAACCCTTGGCGGCGCGTTTAAGCGCCATCTCGATATCGCCGACGCCGTAGATGCTGTCTGCCGCCACCCAGGAAAAGGGCACGTTCGAAGCAATCGCCCGCTCGATCATGGCGAGCGCCAGCGTCGGCTTGGTGGCGAAGCCGGTATTGACCGGCACATGGGCTCTCGCCATACGCCCGGCGTCGTCCGTCCAGGCCTTCGGCAGATAGAGCGCCCGGTCAATGAAGGCATGACCGTGACGCGAGACGTAGGAAGCAAACACGCCGATCTGACAATTGGTGATCTTGCCCGCCGAGCCGGTGTATTGCCGCCCAACCCC
>NZ_QGDB01000032.1 GCF_003149535.1 Falsochrobactrum shanghaiense
TACATGTTTACATAGACCGGTCCTTCGCCGCCTTGGGGCGGAACCCAGTTGATGTTCTGGTTCGGATCCTTGATGTCGCAGGTCTTGCAGTGCACGCAGTTCTGCGCATTGATCACAAAACGCACATCCTTCGCGCTCGGATCGGACGCCGCATTGCCGTCGGCATCCACCCATTCATAAACGCCTGCCGGGCAATAGCGCGTCGATGGGCCAGCAAAAACATCGTGTTCCGATGTCTTCTGCAACTCCATATCGCGAACCAGCAAATGCACCGGCTCGTTTTCATCGTGATTGGTGTTCGACAGGAACACCGATGACAAACGATCAAAGGTCAGCACGCCATCCGGCTTGGGGTAGTCGATCTTCCTGTGCTTTGCCGCTGGTTCCAGCGATTGCGCATCGGTCTTGCCGTGTTTGAGCGTGCCGAAAAGCGAAAAGCCGAAAAGCTGGTTGGTCCACATATCAAGACCGCCGAGCCCCACCCCGATTGCCGTGCCAAAGCGCGACCAGAGCGGCTTAACGTTGCGGACTTTTTTCAAATCCTTGCCGATGGCGCTATCACGCCAGCTGTTTTCGATCTCGACCGGCTCGTCATTGGCGCGGCCTGCGGCGATAGCCTCCGCGATCTTGTCGGCGGCGAGAATGCCGGAAAGCACCGCATTGTGGCTGCCCTTGATGCGAGGCACATTGACGAGGCCCGCCGAGCAGCCAATCAGCGCTCCGCCGGGGAAGGAAAGCTTTGGCACCGACTGGAAGCCGCCTTCGGTAATCGCGCGCGCGCCATAGGAGAGCCGCTTGCCGCCCTCGAATGTGTCGCGGATCGCCGGATGCGTCTTGAAGCGCTGGAATTCCTCGAAGGGCGCCAGATA
>NZ_QGDB01000033.1 GCF_003149535.1 Falsochrobactrum shanghaiense
TAGATGTTTCAGTTCCCCGGGTTCGCTTCTAACCCCTATGTATTCAGAATTAGATACCTTATTACGATAACTAGAAAGATGAGATGTTCTGTTTTTCGCTCACGCGCCGTACGCATCCTGCCGGATGCTGGCGCTCCGCGAGGGCGGCCCACATGGGCCGACGACCTGGCGGTCTGTATGGGTAAATACCCATCAAGCTTTGCGCAAAAGCGCGCCGAACGGCAACCGTTCAACACGCCAAAAAAGTCCAACAGCTCAAATTTTCTAGTTATCTAAGGTGGGTTGCCCCATTCGGAAATCGTCGGATCAAAGGGTATTCGCACCTCCCCGACGCTTATCGCAGCGTATCACGTCCTTCATCGCCTGTGCATGCCAAGGCATCCACCAAATGCCCTTAAGACACTTGATCACTCTCATTGCCAATATCCATCAAACATTGCTGTTCAACAGTATCAGCAGAAAGACCAGCTTCTCGAGATACAATCGGTGATGGCGGTTAAACACATCAATCATAATGCAAGGCTTGAGCAAGCCATTGCGACATCAACTCAACAGTTGATCCGATTACATCTTCTCTTCACGATTTTCATACAGAACAGGCAGACTTCATAAAGTCCGCAAACACGGTTCTTTCTCTTGTTGATTGCCAATATCCTACTCAACACCAAAACACGCCCATTCAAGGAACAATGGTGGAGCCGGACGGGATCGAACCGACGACCCCCTGCTTGCAAAGCAGGTGCTCTCCCAGCTGAGCTACGGCCCCTTTCATGTAACATGGTGGGCCTGGGAGGACTTGAACCTCCGACCCCACGCTTATCAAGCGTGTGCTCTAACCAACTGAGCTACAAGCCCA
>NZ_QGDB01000034.1 GCF_003149535.1 Falsochrobactrum shanghaiense
GGGCATTGCCAAGTTGTTTGAAGCGGGTCGCAATATAATAGCGATCCGGCGGCTATGCGTTCATTTCAGCAGTGTAGTCACGCCATAATGCAAATGCGTCAGTGCGTGCATGTCGGTATGAGATGGCGGTGAGATTGTAACGGCAAGGACGGAAGATGGTGTTGATTTGATCGTGGGCCGATAAGAACCGTTGCGCCTGACGCAGCGATTTGAACCGCCCCATGATTTTCTCACGTTTTCGAGTTAGACTGTGTGAATTTTCAATTCTGTTGTTCAAACCTTTATGAGCACGATGATCGGCATTGGGCGCGATAGTCTGTATCGGCTTTACATAGCTGCCCAGCTTGTCCGTTACGACGACGCGGGGCTGGCCGAATTGCCTGACGAGCCTTGAGAAGAAGCGTTTGGCGGCTTTTGTATTACGGCGCGCTTGAACCAGTATGTCGAGAACGTCGCCGTCCGTATCGATTGCTCGCCAGAGCCAGAATTTCTTTCCACCGATGGTGATGACGGCTTCATCCATGTGCCACTTGTTTTTCGGCCTTGGCCGCTCTTTGCGAATGCAATTGGCAAAATGGCAGCCGAAGCGATTAATCCAAAGTCGAACCGTTTCCCGGCTGACAATCACGCCTCGCTCGGCAAGCAGATCTTCCACATCGGCGGTGCTCAGTGCAAACCGATGATAGGCCCAAACCGCATAAGCGACAATCTCACGCGGAAATCGAAACCCCTTCAGCCGGGGAAATGAACTCGGTAATTGCATGCCACATCAATATCGGAAACGACAAGCTAAAACAACTTGGCAATGCCG
>NZ_QGDB01000035.1 GCF_003149535.1 Falsochrobactrum shanghaiense
GTGAACGCACCCTCCAGACCCCGCCAGCGGGTCAGCGTCGACCAGTTGGCCAGACGCCGACGCACGGTTGCCGGTGCATGCGGTCCGGATACGCGCAGAAAGCCTTGCTGGCGCAATTCGTCCTCTACGCCAGTCGGCATGCCGTGATCGGGGTCGATTTCGCGTTGCTGCGGTCGCCAGAGATGATGGGCGACGAATTTCAGCAACAAGGCTTCTGGTGCAGGCCAGGGGAGGGGGCTGCCGGTTGCCGCCATCGCCCAGGCTTCGAGATAGGCCAGATCCGAGGTCAGCGCACGCAGGGTGTTTTCGCCCATGCCTTCATTGACCAGATGGCGCAGGGTTTCGACGTCCTCGTCCGTCAAAATACCCGCCAGCCTGTTGCGCCGGTTCATCGGCAAGACAGATGCGATCGTGTCGAGCTGTTCCGCCCGGCTCTGTATATTGGAAGACATAGGGTTTGGTTTGGTCATTACACAAAGCGTCCTGATTCAAAACTTGCGGAAAACCCGGAAAGTCCGTATATTACGGAAAACGAAGGTTGATCATGACATCCACAGTAACAGCCGCAGTCATTTCGAAGAATTTTGGCGCTTACCAGGACGCCGCCGTGCGCGATCCGGTCATCATTACCAAAAACGGTCGTCCGCGCACCGTTCTGCTCGCTTACGAGGACTATCTGCGCCTGATGCGGCGCGAGCGTCGCGTCGAATTGACCAGTACGCTGACCGAAGAGGATCTCGTGGCTGTTGA
>NZ_QGDB01000004.1:2500-392389 GCF_003149535.1 Falsochrobactrum shanghaiense
GGCAAGGGCGGCGGCTTCTGCCTCGCCCGTCCGGCAAACGAAATCGCCATTGGCAATATCATTCGTGCGCTGGACGGCGCCCTCGCCCCCATCGCCTGCGCCAGCAAGACCGATTACCATCCTTGCGAGGATTGCGATGAAGACGAATGCGAAGTGCGGCAGATGATGCTGGATGTGCGTGAGGCCATCGCCAGCGTTCTGGATCATAGAACGCTGGCTGACAGCAAGACAACGGATATGGCTTTGCTATCGAAATAGGCGTCAGGCGGCTGCCGCCGACCATGCCGGGAACGGATCGGTCAATCCCGACCAGCGTTCGGGCATAAAGTCCTCTTCCGCAACGAGACACTGATCCAGTTCGTTAATGAGCGTATCTTCGCGCATCGGATCGACGCCGATGAACACGATTTCCTGTCGCCTGTCGCCCCAGACCTCATGGAAATAGGGTTTCATCGCATCGTGCCAGGCCGGATCCGCGGGCCAATATGGTTTGGGCACCGCCGACCACCAGCGGCCCCTTTTTTCGGTGCGCACCAGCGCGCCTGCCTGACTGATTTCACCGACGAAATCCGGCCGTGTCGCAAGCCAGAAGAAGCCCTTTGCCCGCACGACCCCCGGCCAATCCTTATCGATGAATGCCTGGAACCGCTCAGGATCGAAGGGGCGGCGCGCGCGATAGACGAAAGAACGAACACCATATTCTTCAGTTTCCGGCGTGTGCGAAGCAAAGCCGTAGAGTTCCTTATACCAAAGCGGATGTTCATGCGCCTTGTTGAAATCGAACAGCTTCGTATCGAGAATCGCATCAAGCGATACCTTGCCGAAGTCCACCTCCTTGATGCGGGCATCGGGATTGAGCGAGCGGATGATCTTGCGGGCCAGATCGCGCTCTTCTTTTGAAGCGGCCGAAATCTTGTTCAGCACGACCACGTCGGCGAATTCGATTTGCTCGACCAGAAGATCGACAAGTGTGCGCTCATCCTCCTCGCCAAGCGATTCGCCACGCTCATACAGAAAATCACTCGACGCATAGTCCTTGAGCAGATTGGCGGCATCCACAACCGTCACCATCGTATCGAGCCGCGCAACATCCGAAAGGCTTTTACCCTTCTCGTCGCGAAACTCGAACGTGGCGGCTACGGGCAAAGGTTCGGAAATGCCGGTCGATTCGATCAGCAGATAATCGAATCGACCCTGCGCCGCCAGTAGGGAAATTTCTTTCAGGAGATCATCGCGCAATGTACAGCAGATGCAGCCATTGGTCATTTCGACGAGCTGCTCATCCGTGCGCGAAAGATTGGCGCCGCCGTCACGTATAAGAGCGGCATCTATATTCACCTCACTCATATCATTGACGATCACCGCAACGCGCCGGTTCTCGCGATTATTAAGCACATGATTGAGAAGTGTCGTCTTCCCGGCCCCGAGGAAGCCGGACAAGACGGTAACGGGCAATCTCTTCTTCATAAATCCATTCCTCATGCATATTTGGCGGGATCAGATGGGGCGCGCCTGTCTGGAATGCTTCATGCGCGCTTAATATTTAATGTTATATCATTACATTTTTACTGCTGAAAACAGGCGGACGAAGCCGCCTTGAATTCGCTGGCCCTTGAGAATCAGCCTCAATGCACAAGCTGGGTGCCAATCCGCTCATTCTGGTCTCAAAGTACCGGGCTGGTCTTGAAGTGCCAAGCCCGTCTCGAAGTGCCGGGCCGTTGGCAGGTCGCAGCTCGTGCAATTATTTCGACAGGCAATCTTTCAGCGAAGTGGCAAGATTGCGGATAAGCTGCGGATAAAGGTCAGGACCATCGGTAAGTTCCGCGCCCAGAGGATCGAGAACACCGGTTTTGGCTTCCGTCCCCTCGATAACGGTATTTACAAGCTTCGGCTCGAACTGCGGTTCGGAAAATACGCAGGTTGCACCAAGCGATTTGATCTTATCGTGGATTTCCTTGATGCGGGCCGCGCCGGGGGTCTTTTCCGGACTGACCGTGATCGATCCAGCCGCGCTTATGCCGAATCGGTTTTCAAAATACTGATAGGCATCGTGGAAGACGATAAAGGGCTTGTCTTTGACCGCTTCCAACTCGGTGGCAATATCTTTGGTCAGCGCATCGAGTTTTTCGCCAAGGTCCCGGGCATTTTTCTGATATTGCGCCGCATGTTCGGGGTCGCTCTCGCTCAGCGTCCTGGCAATGTCTGCCGCCAGAACCTTACCGTTCTGCGGATCAAGCCAGAAGTGCAGGTCATATTCGCCATGATCATGATCGTGATCATGGCTATGGTCATGAGAGTGGTTATGTGCGTCGTCGTGCCCGCCCTCTTCATGAGCATGATCATGCGCTTCAAACGGGCCACCTTCACGAAATTTCAGTCTGGTCAGCCCGTCCACATCACCGAGAGCGACAATCTTCGCGCCATCGCCCAACGTATCGAGAGGCTTGTCGAGGAAGGTCTCCATCGATGGTCCGGCCCAGAAGATCACCTTGGCGTTCTCGATCGCTTCTGCATCGGACGGCTTCAGGCTATAGACATGTTCGGAACCCGCGCCCTGAACGATCAGTCTGGGCTCGCCCGCGCCCTGCATGTCCACCCCCTGCATGACTGCGGAAACGATCGAATGAAGCGGCTTGATCGATACGACGACGCCTTCGCGCTCAGCGGCAAACGAGGCATTTGCCATACCGGCTAAACCAGCCATAAGTGCTGAAGCGAGAAGCAGGGAGCGCAGATGTTTCATGGTCTCTCTCTTGTATGATTGGGCCGAAGGCATTATTTAAGTGATATGTTATTTTATTACATAAGTTGCGTTATGCTATAACGTCTGCCATAAGGTGAGGCAACCCCCATTTTGGAAAATTCATACCCGCGACCTTGCAACGAGATGGCGTCGCAACGAACGCTCCAAAAAGCCACCAGCCGTTTCTGGCAAAAATTCGGAGCGGTTTTGCATTAAATAAGGCGTCAAACAAAGAGCTAGATCGGTTCCATGATTCCGCTTTAACTGAAACCGCTCTGGAAAAATCCCGAATCGGCGGATGACCCTGACATCGGGGAAGAACAAACAAGCAGTGAAAGCCGCAAGCAGATGAGCAGGAAAACCGCCCTCCCCGCCAGAACGGCGCGGGAAAAATTGATCGAACTCAAAGATGCCGGCGTCTATCGCGGCGGGCGATGGCTGGTTCGCAATGTCGATCTTTCTCTGCATCGCGGTGAGATCGTAACGCTTATCGGCCCGAATGGCGCGGGAAAAAGCACCACCGCCAAGATGGCGCTGCGTATTCTCAAGCCCGATGAAGGCAATGTGGTCCATGCGCCGGGGCTGCGCATCGGCTATGTGCCGCAGAAAATCAATATCGACCGCACATTGCCGCTTTCGGTCGAACGCCTGATCTCGCTGACCGCCCCTCTCGCCCGCAGGGATATTTACGCGGCCCTGGAAGTGGTCGGCATCCCCCATCTTGCAAAAGCCGAGATCGCAAATCTCTCCGGCGGAGAATTCCAGCGCGCCCTGATGGCGCGCGCCCTTGCGCGCAAACCCGATATTATGGTGCTTGATGAGCCGGTGCAGGGCGTCGACTTTTCCGGAGAAGCCGCCCTTTACGAACTGATTGCAAAGCTGCGCGATGATACCGGCTGCGGTGTTCTGCTGATTTCGCATGACCTGCATCTGGTCATGGCTGCGACCGACCGGGTGATCTGCCTCAACGGGCATGTTTGCTGTAGCGGAAGCCCGCGCGATGTGACCGCCAGCCCTGAATATATGCGGCTGTTCGGCAGCCGGGCGGTCGGCCCCCTTGCCGTTTATGAGCATCACCACGATCATACCCATCTTCCCGACGGGCGGGTGCTGCATGCGGACGGCTCCATCACCGATCATTGTCATGCCGATGACGGTCATCATCACGAAGGAAGCGCGCCCCATGCTTGACGATTTTTTCTCACGCGCGCTTATTGCAGGGATCGGGCTGGCACTGACCACGGGCCCGCTTGGCTGCTTCATCGTCTGGCGGCGCATGGCCTATTTCGGCGATACCATGGCGCATTCGGCGCTTCTTGGCGTTGCATTGGCGCTCATTTTCGACATCAACCTGATGGTGGGCGTATTCGCGGTTGCAGTTGCGATTTCAGCCATTCTGCTGCTCCTGCAACGCCGCCATACATTATCGGCCGACTCCCTGCTGGGCATCCTGTCCCATGCCACGCTCGCGCTCGGCCTTGTGCTGGTCGCCTTCATGACATGGGTGCGTGTCGATCTGTTGTCATTCCTGTTCGGCGACATCCTGGCTGTCTCGCGCGTGGATATTGCCTTCGTCTATGGCGGCGGTGCGCTCGTGCTGGCAATTCTCGCTTGGCTGTGGCGTCCATTTCTTGCTGCAACCGTCAGCGAGGATATTGCCCGCGCGGAGGGAATGAACCCTGCCCTGTCGCGTATCGTCTTCATGCTGCTTCTGGCCATCGTCATCGCCATCGCAATGAAGATTGTCGGGATTTTATTGATAACCTCGCTGCTCATCATTCCGGCAGCAACCGCGCGGCGCTTTGCGGCGACGCCGGAACAGATGGCCATTCTGGCATCCCTGATCGGCGTTTTCGGCGTCATTGGCGGGCTTTACGGCTCCATCCATTTCGACTCGCCATCAGGTCCGTCAATCGTGGTCGCCGCACTGGCTATTTTCATATTGAGCCTTCTGCCCTTACATAGAGGCAATCGTGAACGCCTCTCGACAGAACAAGACATGCAGGCTTCATCCAAACGGAGCATCGGAAAATGAGCAACCATCACCATCATCACGAACCACGCGACCTGACCCGTAATCAGGCTCTCGTTTTCGATGTCCTGTCCAAAGCCGAAGGCCCGGTCAGTGCCTATACGATCCTCGACCAGCTGCGCGAGGACGGTTTTCGCGCACCATTGCAGGTCTACCGCGCGCTGGACAAGCTCCTCGATTACGGGATGATCCATCGTCTCGAAAGCCTGAATGCTTTCGTTGCCTGCGCCCATCCGCAGTGCCACCAGCATGATCTCATTGCCTTTGCCATTTGTGAGAAATGCGGACAGGTCACCGAATTCTCCGATCCGGCAATCGAAAACCTCGTCAGCGCATGGGGGCTGCAAAACGGTTTCAAATCAAAAAAGACCACGCTGGAACTGCGCGGCCTGTGCGAAAAATGTGGAGAACACTAAAGCATGTCGCCCGAAAGTGGGAACCGGTTTCGGGATAACGACATGCGGGGAAAATCTAAAGCGGTAACACTTACGAAAGCGAAACACGCTTAGACCTCATGCAAGGGGAATAGCAGGTAGAGTTTCGCATGGCACGCCACAAATCGTCTAAAGACCGACGCGCAGAGGAAAGACATCGCACAAGGCTACGCTCGGGCAAGATTATCGGCCTTGACGGACGTTTTCTCGTCGAATGCCAATTCAGCGATATAGCGCCACATGGCGCAAAACTAAGAACCGTCGAGGCTTCCAGAGTGCCGGAGCGCTTCTGGCTTTTCGACGATTTTTATGTGCGAGCGCTGCTTGCCCGGATCGTCTGGCGCGGCGGGGCCGAACTGGGTGTGCAATTCATCAGCGATCCCTCGATCCCCCCGCTCGATGACGAGCGCCTGCGCCAGCTTGCAGGAAAATATTATTCCTTATGAATCATGATCGGGCACGGACTCCTTTTCGGTCGCACTCACCCTTTCGCCGCGCCGCATGTTCATGTGGCGAATTTCTTCAGCAGAAATGTAATTGAACTGCTCGACCAAAAGATCCTTGATAAGGGGCGCCGGAAAACGTGCATTAATATCAGCGATCACCGAGGCGCGCACATCCTCGAAACTCACTTTTTCAACCGCCTTCGTGTCTGAATAATTGCCATAGAAGGTGCGGAATATCTCGTCGCTGATGAAATATTCGAGTGGCACGGTAAGCTTGCTGTGTATCTTCGTATCGACCGTATAAACCAGTTGCGCCACGATATAGCCGGCCACCGCGCCTTTGGCGATGATCGGCACGCTCATGACATCGGTTTTCACATAATCCACGCCGCCAAAGCCGCCTGTTACCGCCGCTTCGCCCGATGACGCAGTGTTCTGACGCATGGCAAAATACAGCGAGCCGAACGCGACAGCACATATCCACAGACCTATGGCAATAATGCGGATCATCGGGCGTGACCGAGCCTCGCGCTTTGCATACTATAGGTTCCGTCGGCTTCTTGCGTTTCAAGCGCACCGCGGATGAGATCGGCCAATTCGCCGACCGCGCGCAAATGCAGTTGCAGCGCTTCGCAGTTCTTTTCAAGCTTGTGCTTCAATCCGTCGAGCAAGGGCTGCAAACCCTTCATCGCCGCAGGATCCGCAAGACCGGTTGCCTTCCTGATCGCCTTGTTGAAATCATAAAGGCCGCGACTTTTACGCGTATTGATGTCAACAAGATCCGGATTGCCGCCTTCCAGCAGCAGGCGTGTTTCCGTATCGATAACGTCTTCAAGACGCTGGATTGCCCGCAGGACCGGCCTGAGTGCCGGCTCCTGTTCCAGTTCCCCCACCGGATCAATCGCCTGTGCGATTACCGGCATTTCAGGCTGCGGGCCGGTTTCGGAGCTTGTATCGGTCATTATCAGGTTCCTCGATTATACTCAGTGCGTATCCTCAGCTATGCGAGTCCGCACTGTTGTTATCTTCCAATTGTTGCCGAATGAGCCTTCGTTCGAAGCCGTGGACGATATCCCTGGAAACCGTATCCGCGTGCGCTCCGCTCTCCAGACTGGTCATTACCTCTCCCAAAGCGACCGTTGCCGGCGCGTCAGCCCCCTT
The DNA here is from genome assembly GCF_003149535.1 of Falsochrobactrum shanghaiense. Taxonomy (GTDB): domain Bacteria; phylum Pseudomonadota; class Alphaproteobacteria; order Rhizobiales; family Rhizobiaceae; genus Brucella; species Brucella shanghaiense. The sequence continues at coordinate 9,317 of NZ_QGDB01000004.1, forward strand.
GTTTCGCGCGGCCTGTTCTTCGAGCATTCTGGCAACACCGACGCCGCCGGTATCCGCCATTTTATTTGCCATGGCTTCCGCCATCATCGATTTCCAGTATTCGCCAGAAATACCTTTGCCAAAACTCGCCGTCGTATCGCTGGTGAACATCGACTGGACGAAGGACTGCAACATGAAAGCTTCAAACTTACGATAGGCTGGACTGGCAGCACTCCCGCCTTCCGGCCTGACGCTGACACCCGCCGCCAGTTTTTCCGAAAAACTGGCGAAATTATCCCTTGTCAGTCCGGTGCCCGCCGCAGTCGTCCCCATACCGCCCGATATGGATTTCAGACGTTCCGCCGCCGCACGATAAGCGTGCGGATCAGCCGCCCGCGCTACATCCATTACCAGATCTGACGGCGGGTTGATCGCCATGCAATTCCTTCCTTTTCATCTCTTGATTGCACAATAGCGAACCAAACTTGACTGAAGCTTGTGAGTGGAACTGCGTTATTTTACAGAAGGTTCGACATTTTTCCGGCTAATAAATTCCTCTATCAGACCTGCCAGTTCCCGCCTCTCGCGATCATCGTGCAGCATCTTCAGCCTGTCTTCGAGCAATTCCACGCGGCGCTGTTCTTTCAAAAGCGCGCCGCGCTCCGTTTCGAGCCTTTGCTCTATATGCTGCGTTTTCGTTGCGTTCATTCCGAGCCGCTTGATGAGCAGCGATGGATCGATAGTGAAAGCGCAACCATCGTAACGCCGGTCCTGCATGCCAAGAAGTGCTGCGCGTTCCTCGTCCAGTGCCGCCTTGCGGATATTCGTCGAAGCAAGAGCCGATTCAAGCCGGGCTGTGCCGAGCTTTTGCAGTTCGATCAGTTTGTTCAGATTACGAACGTTCGATCGGGTCATGAGAACCTCAGAACAGATTGCGCATTTGCGTTGCCGTTTCACCGATGAAAAAGCGCAGCAGTTCCGGCAAGATGAAATAGGCCAGCAGAAGCCCGCCGCCGAGCACAAACGGCATCGACACGAAATAGACCGGAATAGTCGGCGTCAGCTTGTTGACCAGACCGATGGCGAAATTGACCAGAATGGCAAAGACGATAAAGGGTGCAGCGATGCGCAAGCTCGCAAGGAAGGCCGCAGAAAGCGCATCCGCAAAATCGATCATCGCAGCATCGGGCCGGAACTGCCCGTCGAGCGGTATCGCGGCATAGGAGGTGAGAAGCGCGCGCAGGATTTCCAGATGCAGATCGGAAACGAAGAACAGCAGCAGCGCTCCGAATGTCACGATGGTCGCAAGCGTGGCCTGCGGCTCGGTTTCGGTAATGGCGTCCGCTGGCGCGCCCGAATAGCCCACCGCCATCGCCATCATATTGGCCATGAACTGCAAGGCCCAGAAATAGATTTGCGCCAATATGCCGATCATCGCACCGATGAACATCTCGCTTGCCATAAGCCGCAACAGCGTCCATGGCTGCCCCCCATCAATGAGCGGCGCAATCCTCTCTATCACCAGCGGCAGCACGGCAAAGGAGCAGGCAAGCGCAATGAACAGCCGCACCTGCAAGGGTATGCGTGCACTCGACAGGCCCGGCATCAGCATCAGGCAGGCACCGACGCGGCAGACTGCCAGCATGGCGGCGAACACGATTTCGTTGAGCGGCAATTGCGCGATGGGCAACCGGCTATCCTTTAATCAGGAAATTGCACCAAGCGATTTCACCTCGACACCGCGCGCAATCTCGACATGGGAAAGCACCGGCAGCGTGGCGAAAAGCCGTTCGATAATCATGCGGATATAGGGACGGGCTTCCGGCGAGGAAACGAGCACGAACCGTTCGCCATTGTCGAAATGCTGGCGAATTGCATTCGTCGCCTCGGTGCCGAATTGCTCCAAAAGGCGCGGATCAATGTCGAATTCGACGATCTCGCCCTTGCTGTCACGCTTGAGGCTCTGATGGAACACCAGATCCCACCGGTTGCCCAGACGCAGCACATTCAGCACGCCATTTTCCGAAAGATCGCCGCATATTTGCTGTGCCATGCGCATCCGCACATGTTCGGTAATCATTTCAGGACGCCGCACCAGAGGGGCGATCTCCGCAATGGCTTCGAGGATCAGGTGCAGATTGCGGATGGAAACACGCTCGGCCAGAAGCAGCTTGAGCACGGCCTGCATGCCCGAGTAGGAAATATGCGCGGGGCAGATGTCTTCGAGAAGCTTGCGATATTCCGGTCCGAGGCGGTCGAGAAGAATGCGCATATCCTTGTAGGAAAGAAGCTGCGCCAGATTATTGCGCACGATTTCGCTCAAATGGGTGAGCAGTACAGACAGATTATCGACGGTCATGTAACCTTCGCGGCGCAGATCGGCGGCAAAGGTCTCCGGCACCGAATAGGCGCGCATGCCGAAGGCCGGTTCGCGCACTTCCTCACCCGGAATTGCCGGGATCGGACGCTCGCCCAGCACGACGAGAGTTTCGCCGACGCGCAATTCATGGCTTGCTACGGCAGTACCATGTATCTTTATGCGATAGCTCTTCGGCGGAAGCGAAATATCGTCCGTCACCTTGATTTCAGGAATGACGAACCCGTATTCCTGCGCGAATTTGCGGCGCATCTTGTTGACGCGGTGCGCAAGTTCCTGCTGCGAGGCGATGAGACGCGCCGAAAGCTGCTTGCCCAGGCACAATTCGATCTGCGCCGTTTCAAGCGATGCCTTGACAGAATTACGCTCCTGCTCCGCCGCGTCGCGCAGCTTCGTTTCTTCCGCTGCCGCTTCCGTCTCCCGCTGGCGCGCCTGCCGGCGCGGCACCGCGACGCCGACGAAAGCCATGGCACTGCCAAGCAGGAAGAACGGAAACGCCGGAAGCCCCGGCATGATGCCCAGAACGAACATGAGAAATGAAGCGATGAGAAGCGCTTTCGGATAAGCGCCAAGCTGACCGAAAATCGCCTGATCGGCAGAGCCGCGCGTACCACCCTTGGACACCAGAAGGCCCGCAGCCAGCGAGACGATCAGGGCGGGAATCTGCGTGACGAGGCCGTCGCCGACCGACAGTTTCGTAAAAATATCGGCAGCTTGCGAAATATCCATACCATGGCGGGTCACACCAATAATGATACCGCCGAAAATATTGACGGCAGTAATGATCAGGCCCGCAATCGCATCGCCGCGCACAAATTTTGAAGCGCCGTCCATCGAACCGAAGAAGGAGCTTTCCTCCTCCAGTTCGCGGCGGCGGTGCTGCGCCTGTTTCTCATCGATCAAGCCAGACGAAAGATCAGCATCGATCGCCATCTGTTTTCCGGGAATCGCATCAAGCGTGAAGCGTGCGCCCACTTCCGCAATACGGGTGGCACCCTTGGTGATGACGAGGAAATTGACGATGATGAGGATCGTGAAAACGACAAGCCCGATGACGAAATCGCCGCCCATCACGAATTGCGAAAAGCCATGGATAACATGCCCGGCAGCGAGATAACCTTCATTGCCATGGGTGAGAATCACGCGCGTCGTCGCGATGTTGAGCGACAGGCGCATCATCGTCGCAATCAGCAGGACGGTGGGAAAGGCGGAGAAATCGAGCGGCCGCTGGATCCATAGCGAAACCATCAGGATAAGGACGGAGAACGCAATCGAGAATGCAAGCCCAATGTCGAGAACAACGGCTGGAACCGGCAGGAAAAGCACCGTCAAAATGATAACGATGCCTGCGGCCAGACCGAGATCACTGCCGGTCAGAAGTCCGTTTTTCGCCAATGGCCTGGCTGTCGCCTGCTGCACGCCCGTCTCCCGAAGCGGCCCGTTTGACACAAACACCGCTCTATTATTTGTTTCGAGTATTCGAAGACGGATATTAAATGGCGAAGCTTGCGCGAAGGCTTCGTATCAAAAGCCCTTTTCGATGCGCGAATAGGCAAGCAGCGTGAAAGAATTGATCTGCGCGCCGACGAAGGGTGCTGTAAAGGCCAGCACGACGAAAATGACGATGATCTTCGGCACGAAAGTCAGCGTCATTTCCTGAATTTGCGTCAGCGCCTGAAAAAGCGCAATGCCGATGCCCGCAAGCATCGCGGCCAGCACGGCGGGACCACTGGCCATAAGTACGGTCCAGATGGCCGAATTTATCATGTCGAGCGCATCGGCCTCGTTCACAGGCGTATCCTCAACTGATTTTGACGCCTTCGCCGATCAGCATCGTCTGGCCGTTGTCGAGTTCGGCCAGCATTCCTGATTGCTGAATGGTTACGGATTTGACGATGCCGGTAACACTGCCGTCCGCATTGGTCAGCGTGCGCCCGATCCAGCCCTCCGCCTGCGTCAGCGACGAATTGGCGATCAGCGTTTCGAGCTTGCTGTTTATCTGCACCGATTGTTCGACATTGGAGAAGGTCGCAAGCTGCGCCACATATTGCGTGGCGTCCATCGGTTCCGTCGGGTCCTGATTCTTCATCTGGGCGACAAGAAGCTTGAGAAACGAATCGTAATCGACATTGGCCTTCGCCGCTGCCGCACTGGCACCGGATGTATCGGCTGTCGTATTGGTGGTTGCAGCACCGCCTACCATGGATGTTGTGGTCACAGGCTCGCCTCCGTAGCATTTTGGGTCTTGGCGGACGGCACGGCCATGCCGCGTTCACCCATCAGTTCGGCCTCGCGCGGATAGAGCGCGCGTATCATCTTGAGGGCCTCGAAAACCCGCCCGCAATGCACAAGCTCATCGATGATCTTGAGGGCATTGAGAATTTCCGCATCGGAAAAAGCGGTGATCATGCCCTTGAGCATTTTCATGAAAGTGCTTCTGGCCTGCTCGTGCATCGCCGGCTCAATAAGCATCATCTGGGCGGCAAAATAGAGCTGGCGCAAAGGGGTCGTCGTGTCTTCTGGCTGCAAAACATGGTTTTCAAGCAGGAAGGTCGCATCGTTGAGAAGTTCGAGCGACACTTTCCGGTCAGCCTTCAGGACAGCGCCATTGATATAAATTTTTTCGCCTGCGCGAAGAGAGAGGCGCATGGCCGGCTTGCTGCTGGCGGTCATTTCACAGACCGTCCCGGATAGACTGGGTGACCTCGATAACTGTGTCGTAATCGTCGCTCTCGCCCTGACGAATGCGCTCAATTTCTTTCAGCACGAAAATGCCCACCGAAATGATCGCCGCCTTGAGTTCTTTTGGCAGCGCATTTTCTTCAGAGCCCAGATCATCGATGATCGTGGTCCACAGCTTGGTGGTAAAATAGGCCGCGTCGATCCCCTCGCGCGAATCCGATCCATTTATTTTTGCGGCAGCGAGCATATCGAGCGAGCGGTCGAAAAGCATCCGCTCGCGTTCCTTGGCGCTCGCCATATCGTCGGTCATGACATCCTGATAGCGCAACTGGTACATGAAGTCTCCGCTTTCCGGCACCACAGGTTCAGATAGCCTCATGCTTCCGCCGTGGCGCCGTTTCATCATCGGGGCGGATAGCCGCCCATCCCTGTCCCTGCCAAATTATCGAAGATAGTTGAGCAGGCTCATATTCTGTAACTGAACCGTCAGCGCATAGGAGGTTTCCATCTGCGTCATCAGCGTATTCACGCGCGTCGCCGCTTCATATGGATCGACTTCCTCAAGATTGAGCACGGACTGGTTCAGGATTTTCTGCTGTGCCGTAATCCGGGTCGTGGCATCCGTCGTGCGCGATTGGACAAGGCCGAGCGTCGTCTGCTCCCCGGTAATCTGCGTGATCGCCTGAGTCGTCGTCTGAATAGCGTGACCGGCAAGAGCTTGAAATGCCGAAGCATTCAGACCGATCGTGGCGATTTCGCTCATCATCACATATGACATTGCAGCCGTGCGGAAACCGTCCGCATTGGCACTGATGGAGGTGGCAGCTGTCTCGGTAGGCGAAATACGGCTTTTAACGAGCGTATCGGAAGCATTCGACCAGTTGGCGCTCCAATTCGCATCATTGAACTGATCGGTGAAATCCCCTTCGAGAAAGGCTTGCATCTCGTCGCCGGTGATGTTCGCTACTTGCGGATCGTCGATGCCAAAACCGAAATGATCCTGAAAAGCATTACGAAGCGCGGTCTGCGCGCTGCCGCCTTGCGTATAATCGGCTATCGGCTTCACATCAGTATTCACGCCAGCGAAGATATATTCGCCATTATAGCTGCTGTTGAGAAGCCCGGTTACGGAATCGAGCATCGATTGCGCCGACTTTGCAACTGTGGCGGCGCTATCAGCAGTGTTGTTGGCGCCGGTCAGACTGCCCAGAAAATCCTGCATGTTTTCGATGATCGCGCTTGTTGCAGTCTGCGTCGTCGCCATGCGCTGCTGAACCAGCTTGTTCATGTCCGTCAGGACGGTCAGGCGATCATATTCCTTGCGAAGTGAAATGGTCTGGCCGGACTTGGCGCCGAGCGAAAGCCCCACGTCGAAAACCGTGCCGGTCGTCGCTTCCTGCTGGGCTTTGATAAGCTCCGCCTTGGTCTTTGCAACGAGCGCCTTAAGGGCGGAAGCTGAACCGTAAGTGGAAACCGATTGCGCTTTCATAAGTCTCATACCGCGTTGAGCAAGTCATCGAGCATGGCGTTGACGGTCATCAACACCCGGCTTGATGCTTGAAAGGAATGTTCAAGATCGAGAAGCAGCGCCATTTCCGTGTCCATATCGACACCATTGGCGTTAGAAAGCGCCTGATCAGCCTGCACGGCGACCGTCTGATTATAGGAGAACCCGCTGCTGGCAACCTGCCGTTTGCCTTCGAGCCAGCCTATAGATGAGGTGCTGTAATCCAGAAGGCTCACATTGCTATTGAGCCCAGCCAGTGCTGCAAACCCCATCGGCATCGAGAAAGCTTCGTTCAGCGCCCGCAGGCGGTCGCTGAAGCCTCCTGCATTCTCCGTATTGTAGTTATATTGCGACCCATCGCGCAAAAGAAGCGAACTGCCGCCCTCCGATGCAATGAAATCCGAAGATACCCTGATCGTCCCGGCAATACCCGGCGATGTAGCAGCGCCCGGAACATCTGGTGAGCCGGAATAGCCAAACAGTCCCGTCATATCCGGCCCCGCGCCTGCCGGGTCGCTTTCCGCGAACATAGTCACCAGCCCGCGCGCGATCTCGTCAAGCTGCATCTGATATTGCGGCGCGATCTGGTCGCGCAATTGCAGAAGGCCGCTCAAACGGCCCGTACCATACGGCTGGTCGAACGTATCGTGCGTAAGCGGCACCCCATCCACCAGCACCGGATTGCCGGCAATGCCAGCGGCCAGTCCGCCCGAAGGCTGAAAGCTGACCTGCCGCGGTGCCGTCTCAAAAAGCGTCACGCCGTTTTCGGCGAAGATGACCATGTCATTATCGCCACGTACCATGGTGGTGATGCCGATTTCACCGGAAAGCTGCTTTAAAAGCGCGTCGCGTTGATCAAGCAATTCCGAAACATCATTGCCTGAACGTGTGCCCCCGACAATCTGCTGGTTGACCTTCTCGAACTTCGACAGGACATCGTTGATATTGGCGACAGATGCCGCAATCTCATTATCCGCATCGTCGCGCAGGGCCTGCACCTGCTTCGTGCCCTCATTGAGAGCATTGGCGAGTGCGTCGGCTTTTGAAACAACACTGTCGCCAAGGGACGAATTCGACGGCGCTGCAGCAAAGGTCTGAAGCGCATCGCGCAGATCTGCGATCAGTCCCGAAGGCGAAGCGGAATAATTATCCGCCGAATAGAGCGATGAAAGGCGGTCCAGCCCGCCTGCGAGAACTGACGAAGATGACGCGACGCTGTTGGCCTGTATATAGCGGTTGAACAGCGCCTCATCCGCAGAGCGGCTGATGCCCACATAGAGAGAGCCATAAGGCCCGGATACAAGCGATGCGGTGCGCCGCGAATAATTGGGATCGTTGACCCCCGCAATATTGCGAGAGACAACCGACGTCTGCTTGGACGTTGCCGCAAGCGAGCTTTTGGCCGTCAAGAGAGCAGAACTAAGAGACATCTTTACCCCACCTTCGGATCGTCTTTGTTGCGAAGACGACCCCCATTTTGAGTTCCGCAACTCCCAAAAGGTGGCTGCCTTATGGGAGATGCTGTCTAATTACCTCTTCAAATTGACCAGAACATCCATGAGTTCGGAGCCGGTCTGGAAGACTTTTGAATTGGCCGTATAGCTGCGCTGCGCTTCGATCATGTCGGTAAGTTCCTGCGCAATGTCGGCGTTGGATTCTTCGAGCGCACCAGCGGAAATCTTGCCCATGGACCCGCTTTCAGGAAAACCGAGTTGAATATTGCCGGATTCCGCGCTTGGCGAGAACACATTGCCGCTGATGACCGACATGCGGTCAGGACTGGCGACAGTGCCCAGCGGAAGACGGTAGAGCAGCTTCTGCGAACCGTTCTCGTAGCGGGCGATAACGGAACCGTCATTGCCGATGTCCACCCGTTCGATCGAGGACGGTGCCTGACCATTAATGACCGCTTCCGAAATCGTGTATTCCTTGGCCAACTGTTTGGATGCGCCAAGATCAAGCTCCAGCATCTGCCCGTTATGGGCCTGAAGATTGACAGAAATATTGCCGCCCGACACCAATCCACCGGTCGTCTCGTCAAAAATCAGCGTCGAACCCCCGACTTGCGTACCGTCTGCGGCGTTCCGGATGGAAACGTTCCATTGGTCATAGCCATCCAGCGGCACCATCGGGCTTGTCGGATCATTGGGATCCGACAGGGTCATATCGGCAGCTCTGGTGAAATAGACGTCGAGCGTGATCTTGCCGCCAAGATTGTCATAGGCGATCAGCGATGTCTTGTGATTGAAATCACCTGCCGCCGGAATCTCATCCGTCGAAGGCAGATTGACCGTGAAATTGCCTGCGTCGCTGGGGGTTGCCACCAGATCGGACGGAGTGACGTTGACCTTCTCCAGCCCGTCAAAATCATTAGCGACCGTATTGACGTTGCCATTGGCATCCGCCGGATAGCCCATCAGGTAATAACCAGCTGTGTTGACGAGATTGCCGAACTGGTCGGGCACAAACGAGCCCGCCCGCGTCAGATAGGGCGTGCCATCGGCATTACCCACGACGAAATAGCCGTTGCCGTCGATGGCAAGATCGGTCGCCGACGATGTCGAACGGATGCCGCCCTGATCGGAAATGCCATAGCGGATATTGGTTGTCACGCTGCCGGAATTGTACTGGCCGGAGGTATTTGGCAGAACCAGCGAGGAGAACTGCGCATCGGCGCGCTTGTAGCCCACCGTGCTTGCATTGGCGATATTATCCGCCACCGCTGACAAGCGATTTGCCTGAGCATTCATGCCCGAAATACCGGTCCGCATCATACCGTAAAGGCTCATTGGCAACTCCTGAGAATTTAAGAATCCGCAGATAAGCTAACGAACCACGCTTGCGTGAAACTGTAGCCCTGGAATTTTACACTTTTACAGAGGGACGCGGACAGCTTCTTCGGGAAGGGAATGATACGAATGATCGTATGAAACCGTAAATACCCAAGGGGGAAGCAATCGAACTAAAAGGCGAGGCAGAAACGTCATTCTATATTGATGCAATAGCCAAGAAAACGCTTGGAATCGACAGGATCGAAGCCAAGACGCTCGCGCAGTTTCTTGCGCAATTTGCTGATATGGCTTTCCACGACATTCTCTTCGACTTCGCTATCGAAAATGCCGTAAATGGCGCTGAATATCTGCCCCTTATTGAGACGGCGTCCGCGATTGGCGATCAAATATTCCAAAATGCGACGCTCACGGCGCGGGAGCGGAAAGTCAACGCCATTGATCTGCGGATCGCGCCCATCGGAAAAAACACGAATCGGGCCAAGTTCCGTACCGCTTTCGGTAACACCGACCGATACACCCGCCCGGCGGCGGATTGCATTGATCCGTGCGAGGATTTCACGCACGTGCACGGGCTTGCGCACGACATCGTCAACTCCCGATTGAAACAATTCCAGCGTATGCTCAAGAGTCGGGCGATCATTGACAGCAATCACAGGCGCTTTGCAGCGTTCACGAATTCGCGCGGGAAGACTGTTCTGGGTTGCACATTCGCCGATGAGGAATGCCTCTACAGCCATGACATCCTGCTGCGAGACACTTTCCATCCACTCACCAAAATCGGCAGGCGTGAAACCCGTCGTCGTGATGCCTTCACGACCGAACAAGGACGTATATCCTTCGATCACAATATCCCTGTCATCCACGACGATAATCAACGGCCCGCCTTCCGAATCAATGAGTTAACCCAAGCAAGCAAAGTGGTAACTGGCCGAATGACTCGCAGACAATGGCAAGAAGTTGCTACCAATTAATTGGGAGGCATTTTAGGTATCTCTAAACTATGGGGAATCGCATTGATTGTATTGCGTGTATAACTTTTTATATAGAAACCTTAACTTTCGGTTAACAGATCACGGAGTTTTACGATTCATTACAAGGGCTTAAAAAGCCAACACGAAAAATATCCCTTATGGAAAACACAACTCAAGCGTGTTTACATGATTGTCACGTGCAATCAGTTGCGGGTTGCAACCCGCCATATTCGGAACATATTTGTTCAGCCGAAACAGAAGCTGCGAGCCTGTGGCGTCCAGTTTCCGAAGCCGGTAGCGACCATATTCGTCATGACGCGGCATACATATCGCTTCTGGGCCGGATCGTTATTCGGCCCGGCATGGTAGCGGGCAACCGCCATGGTCCAGTTGCCTTCCCGCTCGCGCAGACGCCTGAGAAAACGGGCGGCATAGTCCACATTCAGGCTCGGCGTGAGCATTGCCGCGACGGAGGAAAATTCCTGGTTGTGGTAATAGTAATTAATCTGCATGCAGCCCAGATCGATCAATCGGGCACCCTCGGCTCGCACCTCTGTAAAACGGCGGAGCGCCTCCACGGGTGAAGACAGGAATTCGGCCCTGCCTTCGATATTCATCGCATAAGGTTGCAACGAATTCTTGCGCCCCGTTTCGGTAAGACCGACCGCATAAAGAATGCCGAGCGGTACATCATGACGGATCGACGCCCTGTGCATCTCCCTTTCACAGATATTTTCGGCCCGAGCCGCCTGCGGATCAGACGACAATGCCGCGATTGCGGCCAGTAACACCAGCAACGGTTTCACGCTCGCCAGCCTCAGCAGCAAGGCGTTCACCGGCATTGTTGCGTCCTGTGTGGCCGGATTCACCATTCTGCCCACCCTCTCCGCTCGTAAATTGCATCTGCGGCTGGTTACGGCCACCGGAATTGTCCTGCATATTGAATGTTTGCTGGCCCGGTTGCTGGCCGCTCGCCTGCTGATGCCCCGCATTCTGGCTCGCTGACGTATATTGTGCGGGATTGGCGGCACCTCGTTCCGTCACCGTGACGCTAATCCGGCCTTCATCCCCGATGCCCGCACTTTTCAACGCCTTCTCAATGACCGTCCGATCAGCAGCAAGTGCCTCAGCCCCATGGGTCTTTTCTGCCACCAGATGCACTTCCACCCCGTCCCCCACCAGACGAATACGCGCGGTTACGGAGCCAAGCTCCACCGGGTCCAGCCGAATTTGCAGGGTTTTCACGCTGCCAAAGCTGCGTTCGGAAACAATCTGCACATCGGCAATACGCGCAGGGGCCGAAGGCTGCGCCGAGGTGGGACCGGGATTGGCCAGGTCAGCATTCCTTGCTCCCTGCTGTGACGGCTGCAAGATAGCACGGCTGGGCTCACCACCATCGACCACCGGCTGGGCGCTTGCAGGCGCATCAGCTTTCAGCAGATTGGCAATATCTGGCTGGACGCCATCAGGCGACGCGCTATTCAATGCGGGGGGCGTGTCATGGCGCGAAGCCGCTTCCGGCTTCGCCACCATAGCGACATTGAGCGCAACAGCGGCACTTACCTTCGGCTTTGGCTGCGGCTCACCATTTTTTGCAGGCATGGCATCATCGGCCAAAGGCTCTACTTCGGCAATAATCTCATCCGTATTTGCCGTTTTGCTTTTCACAGGAACAGGACCGCTGTCTTCCGCCGTCTGATCTGGCTGGTTGGTCGCCAAGGCAAGGAAGCTTTGCGGCAGAACATAGGCTGTCGCATGCTGGGGCGCTGGATTTTCGGTCTTGTCACCCTCGGCAGGCTGTTGCTCTTCCGGCTCCTCGCCTTTTGTGGCTATTTTACCTTGCGGCTTTTCCACAAGTGCGCCGAAAAGCTTTACAGGATCGGAATTTTCCTGCCCCTCATGGGTGGCCTTCACTGCAATATTACCCTGCTGCAGGCGAGAATTTTTGGCGAGAGAGGCCAGCCGCCCGGCGGAATTCAGTAAAATCTCCACGCTCATTGAATGGCCTTTCCCAGCAAAGCATCAATTTCTGCAAGTTTACGGTGCGCCCCGTCTATCGCCTTCTGTAAATCATCATCCGGCAGCGTATAGGCGGGTTTCCAGCGCGCAGATGACGACACCGGCGCAGACCCGGCGGGCATGGAGGACGCATCGGCAACCGGCATGGGAGGAAGGTCTGTTTCCCTTTGCTCTTTTTTGGCTGGCTGCACTGCTTTCGGCTTGCGTGTCACCACGAAACCAACGGCCTCCGCTGCATTGAGAAGCTGCAAGTCACGCTCATGCAAGCGATCGCGGGAAATGCGCGACAGTTCCTGTAGGGCGTTGCCTGCCGCATCGGACGCCACATCGCTTGCTGCAGCATAAAGATTGGCGAGGGTCGGATCGGTTTTCAGCCGCTCGGCAAGTTTTTTCGCTTCCTCCGACATGAAGCGGGCGCGGTCGGTTTCCCCGTTTACAAGCGCTCCGCGCGCGATCTGCAAATAGAGCGAATATTGCATGGCCGGATCGGCAAGGCCGATCAGCGCCGCCAGTTCCGCATTGCCGATACGGTCATTGAGCTTCAGGGCGGCACTTACGAAGTGCTGCATGAAATCGCGCGTGTAGGGCGAGCGCAAGAAACGTTGCAGATAGTTGCGCGAAAGCATCCGCACTTTATCGGCATCGCCCAGCCTCGCGGCAATCGGCAGCGAGCGGCGGATCGCTGCTTCCTCAAAAAGCGTACCCGGCGCCTCAAGCCGCACCTGATCAAGCCGCAGCAACGCGGTGGCAGGATCGAAAGCCGTCATCTGGCCCGCCGTCACCAGAACGATGGACGACTTCAATTCTGCTGGAACCTCCGCCGAAAGCGGCACTGAAAAGAGCTTCACCACTTCCACGCTCCGCCCGGAAGCATAAGCGAGAGCACCTTTGACAAGCTCCTGCGGCACAATATCTGCCTTCAGGCCTGTGAGCACATTGCGCACGGAATCGGGATTGCCTCCATTGAAAAGATAGATGATCGCCGCGTAAATATTCTCCGGCCTGTCCCAGAATTCCTTTGGCGCGCGCTCCATATCCGCACTGACAAAACCAAGAAGCCTGTTCAGCATCACAACCGCTTCCGGCTTTCCCGCGACCACCCGGTCCTGCAACATGCGCAGCGAACGCACGAGCTTATAGGGTTCGAGCACCGGCAAGCTACGGCTTTCCACGTCCGTTTGCGTCTGCGCATGGGCAACGCCTGCCCCGCCCGCCAGGGTGAGGCTTGCTGCAAATGCCAGAAAGGATCGGGCAAGCAAGCGCATCATGGATCGGACTTTAAGAAAATGTCGATGCGACGGTTTTCTGCGGCATTCGGATCGTCAGGATTCTTCGGCTGGCGCTCGGCATAGCCTTCCACACGCAATACGCGCTTTTCATCCAGCCCGCCACGCACCAGCATATAATAAGCCATCTGCGCGCGCGCCGAAGAAAGCCGCCAATTATCATAGGTCGCGCTCCTGAACGGGCGCGCATCCGTGTGCCCGCTGATGATGACCTCGCCCGGCTGGCGGGAAATCACCTGAGCAATGCGCTCAAGCATCTGGACCACGCGCGCGTCCGGCTTGGCCGAACCAATCGCAAACATACCGAAATCCGCCTTGTCGGTGAGCTGGATCATCACCCCGCCCTCAACGGGAACCACCGTGACGTCGGGCATAGGCTCCGCCTTTGCGGCCTTGCCGTCATCCTTTGCCGCTTCGCCTTCCGCAGCCTTTTTGAGTTCGGAAACAAGCTGTTGCTGATTGTCGGCAGGTTTTTCCGCTTCCTCCGGCTTCACTTCCATTTTGGCTTCCGCCGCTTGCGGTTGTGGCGGGGTGGTAGGTGCGGCCACCGGCGGCATCAGCTCTTCAGATGCTTTGCTCGACCAGTAATCCGGGCTGAACGGATCGCGATAGGCATCCCCCCCGTCGGCACCGGTCTGAGGCCCTGCGTCTGAAACACCGCCATCCCCCTTCGATGACAGGTTTTGCAAAACGCCTGTCTCATGTGCAATTTCCGACAGAACCGCATAGGGCTCGCGAAACATCTGCCGTTCTTCCTGTTCGCTTGGCGGAACGACAGTATCGTCATTGATGACTTTGGTGCCGTTTTCCACTGATTGGTCGCTCTCATAGCGAACCTTGCCGTTGTTTGAGTCAATATCCTCCACACCCTTGGGGCTGGAGTGCCGGTCCATCAGCTTGATGGGATTGAAATAACTGGCGACCGCGGCCTTCGTCTCCTCGTTGGCGGCGTTGATAAGCCACATGACAAGGAAGAAAGCCATCATGGCAGTCATGAAATCCGCATAGGCGATCTTCCAGACGCCGCCATGGTGACTGTCATGCTCGCCATGCCCGCCGCGCCGGACGATAATGATTTCGCGCTTGCTTTCCGGATCGACGCTCATTGAACCGCTGCCCTCAATTCTTCCAGAAGCGGCGCAATCCGCGTTTCAAGAACCCGCTCACCAAAGGAAAACGAAAGCTCATCGGATGACGTTTCAACAAAGCGGCAGCCGGATGGCAAGCGATCCGCATGATCACGCAAAGGCTGCAAAAGCTGCGCCGGTCCTGAAATTTCGGGCGCTTCGCCATCAAGGACAAGCGCACCAATCCGCGCCGCAAACTCAGATGCAGCATCGCCCTGCATTTTGCCGGCAAGAAGCGGTGCAAGAATATCCGCGATCTGGGCAGAAAAGTTGCGCTCCAGCGCACCAAGCCCATCGCTCAAGGCACTGGCGAGCAAGACCGCCTGCTCGCGTGAAAATGCGGCACGCAAATTCTCGATTTCAGCCTCATGTTCGCGCTGCAATCTTGCTTTCTCGGCTTCATATAAAGCCTCTGCTTCCCTATGGCCTTCCTCACGCCCTGCTTCGAAGGCCAGGCGCTTTTCTTCTTCCAGCGCAACCATCCGTGCAATCTCGGCCTGCTCATCCGAAGCGGTTTTTTCCGCCTCGGTGCCGGTGTTCGGCTCTGCCTGCGCACGCAAGGGACGCGGCGAAAGCGGCGCAGCGATGATTTCGACCGCATCATCGGCAATGCGATGGGTGGAAAAATCGGGAAGATGGCGGCTAAGGGCAAATGTGCTCATGGTCAGGCCGCTTCAAGCTCCGGCGTGGCGGAACGCTCGGCTGACCCGGTTTCCTGCTTCACCGCGGTTTCGTGAATCCATTGCTTGAGGACGGCGGCGACGCGCTCCTCATCCATCTCGATCATCTGCTCCAGACGCAGTTTGGCCGGCATGCGCATGCGCTGGCGCAGATCGCTGAGGCTCGTCTTCATCTGGTCGGCATAAGCTTCCGGTCCGCCGATCACAGCTTGCGTGCCTTCGCCAGCCGCTTGCGCACCGTCAACGAAATTCGGTGCCGTCACTTCGCCCGCTTCGCGAACCGCCACTTCGGTTCCTGTCTGCCGGGCATTGGGATCGCGCATCAACGGGCGCAGCCCGAACCAGATCAGCAGAGCCACCGCGCCAAGGATCGCCAAGGCGTTGATATAGCTGCCGCTCTGGCGCAGGATCGTTTCAGACCATGGCGTCGAGACTGGCTCCATATCCGTGCCCGCAGGATCAAGGAAATTCACCGCAGTCACGTTGATGACGTCGCCGCGAGCCGTATTCAGCCCGGCGGCGGTTGAGACCAGATCGCGGATTTTGGTGATCTGCTGGTCGACGAAATTGGCAGGCGCGGGTGTCGTGCCTGCGGTTTCGAGCAAGCGCGCCTGATCGATCACCACGGCGATGGACAGCCGTTTGACGGCATAGCCATCGCTGATAGTGGAAACCGTCTTGCTGTTCATTTCGTAATTGGTGAGTTCCTCGCGACGGTCGGTCTTTTCCGTGGAGCTTTCACCATTACGATTCTGGATTTCTTCCTGCGGAATATTCTGTTCGACGCCCGTAGCATTATCATTGCGCGCATTGCGTGAATCGCCGCTCTCCCGCACCACACGAACCGAACGCTCAACGCGCGATTCAGGATCGAATGTGGTTTCATTGATCTGGCGGCGGTCGGTATCGAGGCTCGCCTGAACACTGGTCTGAAAATGGCCCATGCCCAGATAGGGTGCCAGCGCCTTGCGGATGCTCTCATCCACATTATCCGCGACCTGCTGTTCAAGCGAAGCCGTCATGAGGGCTGCGCCATTGGCGGCTTCGCCAGCGGAAGCAAGCAGGCGGCCATTGGTATCGAGAACGGTAACTGCGGAAGCATCAAGCGACGGGACGGCTGCGGCAACGAGCTGGCGGATCGACTGGGCCGATTCAGCAGCAAAGCCGCCTTCAGCGCGAACCACCACCGAGGCCGAAGGCTTCTGGTCGCCGCGGCGGAACGAGCCTTTTTCCGCCAGCACGATATGCACGCGTGCAGCTTTGACGCCGCGAATGGCCTGAATCGTGCGCGCAATTTCGCCTTCAAGCGCACGAACGCGGGTAATTTCCTGCATAAAGGAAGTGAGCCCCAGCGAGCCCATATTGTCGAAAAGCTCGTAACCGGCATTGTTGGAGGTCGGCAGTCCCTTTTCCGCGAGATACATGCGCGACTGCTCGGCCTTGCCGATAGGCACAAGAATGGACGAACCATCGGATTTGACATCGAAGGGGATGCCCGCTTCGCCCAGCGCCAGCCCCATGCGGTTCACATCATCGCGCGAAAGACCGACATAAAGCGTCTCATAGGTCGGGCGGCTCAGATAAAAACTGGAAGAAAGGATCACCGCCATCAGCGCTGCCCCGACAAGCCCCAGAGCAATCAGCTTGCGCGTACCAAGCTTGCCCAGAGTTCCTGAAAGCTGTTCCAGTAATTGCCGAATATTCTGCTGCATCGAGACCACCGCCATCATGATGCGGGCAAAATAGACCGCGAAGCTTGCGCGAGGGTGGCGGCGGCAGGGTTTTTCAAAAAAGAAGGGCGCGGAATGAACCGCGCCCAGACTATTGTCGAAGCATGTCGCCCGATGTCCGGGCTGGCTGCTCGCGCCGCTATTAACGGAACAGCGACAGGATGTTCTGGTTCGACGAGTTGGCGATCGAGAGAGCCTGAACGCCGAGCTGCTGCTGAACCTGGAGAGCCGACAGACGTGCCGATTCCTTGTTCATGTCAGCGTCGATCAACTGGCCAACGCCCTTTTCGATGGAGTCGGACAGACCCGAAAGGAAGCTCTTCTGGCTGTCGATCTGCGACTTGGCCGCACCAAGCGTCGCTGCTCCATTCACGAGTTCTGCAAGAGCCGCTTCCACGGTGTCGAGAAGACCGTTCGAACGTGCGCCGGTGGTCGGATCTGGTGCACCCGCAATCGTATCGTCATCCATAGTCGATGCAAAGAAGCCATCAGCGACGATGGTCGCAACCATGGCGCTCGCATCGGTGTCATCCTTAACGACTTTGATCATATCGATGGTGACGGCCTGTTCCGACCGGTTGTACGACGAGACGATTTCGAGGTCGCCAGCCGCCGAACCATCCAAAAGGTTGGAACCTGCATAATTGGCATTGCTGATCGCCGAATTGATATTCGACACGATCGACTTGATTTCGGCCTCGATCTTAACTTTGTCGTCGGTGCTGGCACCGATCGCCGTCACCAGCTTTTCTTTAATCTGATCAACCGAATCCTTGATCTTGTTGATCGCGGAGTAAGCGGTGTCGACTTTACCGGCACCGAGGCCAAGGGCGTCCTGAACAGCCGAATTGGCCTTGTTGTCAGACTTCATCGAGGTCGCAATCGACCAGTAGGAAGCATTGTCCGAAGCTTCGCCAATACGAAGGCCGGTCGAAATACGGTTCTGCGTCGTTTCCAGCGACTTGTTGGTCGAGGAAAGCGTCTGGAGAGCGGTCAGAGCCGAAGAGTTTGTAAGAATGCTAGCCATTATTTTGCCCCTTGGGAAAAATCAAATGAGGGACAGGCCGGGCTATATACCGGCATAGCGGAGCGGCATCATGCCTGTTTCGTAGAAACCCGCTATAGCAAGTCCTTCTAGGGCCCAATTGTTAACAAATTATTAACGTGCAGAGCGGCTTCCAGATTTCCATCACGCAAATGACCGGATCAGGCTTCCCACAAGGATGTTCCAGCCATCGATCAGCACGAAAAACAAAATCTTGAACGGCAGGGAAATGACCGTGGGCGGCAGCATCATCATGCCCATCGACATGGTGAGCGTCGCAACAACAAGATCAATCACCAGAAACGGCAGCACGATCAGAAAGCCGATCTCGAAACCACGCCGCAATTCCGAAATCATGAAGGCAGGCACCAGCACGCGAAAATCGACGATGCCGTCCTCGCCGGTACGAAAGGCAGGATCGGCCAGATCCTCGAACAGGCGCAAATCCTTGTCGCGCACCTGCCCCATCATGAATTCACGGAAGGGCTGCGAAATTTCGTCAAGGGCCGCGTCCTGCGCGATTTCGTTGCGCATCAAAGGCTGCACGCCATTGTTCCATGCGCGGTCGAATACCGGCGCCATGACATAGAAGGTCATGAAAAGCGCGAGCGAAATCATCACCATGCTGGCAGGCGCGGTCTGCAACCCCAGCCCCGAACGCAACAGCGAGAAAGCAATGGCAAAGCGCGTGAAGCTCGTCACCATGATGAGAAGCCCCGGTGCAATCGACAGCACCGTGAGCAGGCCGAAAAGCTGCACGATCTGCCCGCTTGCGGCCCCGCCGCCCGCAGGCAGCAGGCTGTCGAGCGACAGGGCCTGCGCATTCGCGGCGCTCGTGAAGGCGAGCATCAGGAAAAGGCCGGGACCAAAAGTCTTTTTCATTCCACCACCAGCGCCGAAATGAAAACCCGGTCCACCGCGCCTTCCGAGCGCAGGCGCGCGCGTTCTTCAAGGTCGGCGCGCAGATAGGCAAGCCCGGCCGCACCCTGCAACTGCATGAGATTGACACTGCGCAGGAAGCTCAGGAAATCGTCGGTCACGTTTGCAGCCATTGCCGGAAGGATTTCATGGCCCGGCTTTGCAACCAGCGCAGCTTCAAGCCGCACCCATGTCGTTTGTGGAATGCCCAGATTGGTGATGATGGGTTGCAATAGCACGACATCACCTATAGCGCGCGATTCAAAACTTCCTCGCTTCGGCTTGTCTTCCTTGCCGCTCGCGCTGGCGGATTCCTGTCGCTCAACAGGGATCATTCCACCAAAGTACCAGCCCCCGCCCCCGGCGATGACGGTGAGGATGGCGACAGCAGCCAGCATATCCCTGATGGAGCCTTTTGCCTTGTCGCTCTTGTCTGATGCCGTATCGCTCATGCCTGTCACTCTGAAGCGCATCCCGAAAAGTGTGGAACGGTTTTCGGAAAAGATGCGCGTTAAAACAAAAACCTAAAGTGCAGATATGCTCCTTAGAAAGGAGAAACCTGATCGAGAATCTGCTGGCCATAAGGCGGCTGCTGAACCTCGCTCAGACGCCCGCGACCGCCATAGGAAATACGCGCCTCGGCGATCTTGTCATAGGAAATCGTATTGTTGCCCGAAATGTCGCGCGGGCGAACCACGCCCACCACATTGAGAACCCGCAACTCGTTGTTCACGCGCACTTCCTGCGAGCCGCGAATGACCATATTGCCGTTGGGCAACGTGTCGGTCACGATGGCTGCGACCTGCAGACGGATTTCCTCGCTGCGCTCGATCGTGCCCTTGCCCTTCGACTTGCTGTCTGAATGGGTGTTGACCGATGCATCCATGTCGCCGCCTGCTCCGGCACCGGAAAAGCTGCTGGTCGAAAATGCGCCGCCCGCTCCGTAAATGCCTTTTGAAACGCGCTCGCGATCCGTCTTGTTGTCCAGATTGGCCCGGTCGTTGATCGAGATCACGACCGTCAGCACATCGCCGGGTTCCGCCGCGCGCGGATCCTTGAAAAAATTGGTCGAACGCTGGTTCCACAATGAATAGGAAGCCTGGCCGGGATTGGCGGGATAGCCGCTATATCGCGAATTGTTCTCCAGCCCGAGATTGGCCGCGACCGGCGAAAGCGCGGGCGCACGGCCGATTTCTTCCGGGTGCGTGGCACAGCCTGCGAGAAGAGCCAGCGCTGCGACAGCAAGAAGGGATTTGTCGATATTTTTGCTCATTGCACCGTATTCCCGGTTTCTGCCTGTGCACGCTGGTCTTGATTGGTTGCGGGCCTTGCGGCCGTTCGCTGCGAGCCGACGATGACGCGGGCAAGCCTTGCTGCCTCTTCGGGCGGCATTTCATTGAGAATAACGCTGGAGACGCGAGGATTGAGCTTGAGCAGTAGTGCTGCCGCCGCCTCGTCACCGATAAGGGTCATCTGTGCGGCTGCCGCATCCGGTTTCATCTTGGAAATAATATCGACCAGCGAATCGCGCGCCTTGCTGACGAACTCATCGCGGCGCTTCAGCCAGATCTCATATTCCTTGCGCTTTTCTTCCAGCGCCTGCATCCGCTTCTCGACCTCGACCTTGAGATCGGCAAGCTGCTTGGCCTGAAGCGAATAGCGGGCATCGGCGGCCTGATCGTCGATATTGCCGCAAAAGGTGCGGATTTCATCGAGATTGCCCAATGGGGCAGATGTAGCGCCCCCTTGCGCAAGAGCCGGAAAACCCGTGCACACAAGAAGCGCAAGCACTGAACCGCAACGGATAATTGCTTTGGCTCTCATCATTGCACCACCAGTTCCGCGTGAAGCGCGCCCGATGTCTTGATTGCCTGAAGAATGGCGATGATGCCGGTGGGCTTCACACCGATCTGGTTAAGACCCTTCACCAAATTTTCCAGATTGGCCCCGGTCAATATACCGATCTTGGCATTCTGCTCGGCAATTCCAATCTCGGTATTGGGTTCCATGGCGGTCACGCCATCGCTGAACGGCTCGGGCTGCACGACCATCGGCGTTTCCGTCACCCGCACCGTCAGGCTGCCATGGCTGATCGCGACTTTGGAAATGCGTACTTTTTCTCCGATGACCACGGTGCCGGTGCGCTCGTCCACCACGACGCGCGCCACTTCGTCGGTGGTGATCGGCAGGCCCTCAAGCTCCGCAAGAAAGCGGGCGGCGGAAATGTTATTGGGCTTCACGAGACGGATCGTCTTGGCATCGCGTTCTCTGGCGACACCCTTGCCGTAACGGCGCTTGGCAAAAATATTGATCGTATCGGCCACGCGAACGGCAGTGGTGAAATCGGGATCGCGCAATTCGACTACCAATTCGTTTTTCTTGCCGAAATTGCCTGCAACCTCACGCTCCACCAACGCGCCATTGGGGATGCGCCCCGAAGTGGGCACGCCCTGCGTGACGCTTGCGGCATCACCTTCAGCGGCGAAACCCGAAACGATCATATTGCCCTGCGCCACCGCATAGACCTGATTGTCAGCACCCATCAAGGGCGTCATGACCAGCGTGCCGCCTTGCAGCGATGTTGCATCGCCAAGCGACGAAACCGTAATATCGATGCGCGAACCCGCACCTGCGAACGCAGGCAGATTGGCGGTAACGATGACGGCGGCGGTGTTTTTGGAGCGGGTGGCGTTGCGCGGCGCGCTGATGCCCAGATTATCGAGCATGGCGCGCATGGACTGTTCGGTGAAGGGCGAATTGCGCAGGCTGTCGCCCGTCCCCTTGAGGCCGATCACCAGACCATAGCCGACAAGCTGGTTTTCACGCACGCCCTGAATGGTGGCTATATCCTTGAGGCGCGCGACCGCGCTGCCCCTGCCAAGCTCTGCATAGGCCATTTTGGAAGGATCACCGCCAGCGCCCAGCCAATCGGCATCCGCTTCCACGGCAGAACTGAATTCCTTCGCGTTTTTCGACGACTCGTCGGCAAACCCCGTCACAGGCGAAAGAACGAGGGCCAGAAGAGCAACCAGTGTGACGCATGTTTTTTTCACTGCATCCCCACCTGAATCCGTCCATCGGCCAGCACGGTGCCGGACACGATAATGCCGCTGTCGATGTTGCGTATCTTGATGAAATCGCCCGCAGCACCCGATTCAAGCGGCGTCCCCATGGCGGTAATGGTCAACATGCCCGACGTGAAAACCAGCGGCGCGGGTACGCCGCGCTTGACCAGTGACGGCTCGGCAAGGGCTGAAACGAGGATGGGCTTGCCGGGCAGCAGCGTCTTGCGCGCGACCTTGCCTGCGGCCTGATCGGGCGAGAGCACATATTGGTTTGCCGCTGGCGCATTTATATAGAAGTTCTTTTCCAAAAGCGCGGTATCGCTCACCACCTGCCCCGGATAAACGGTTGCCGAAGGCACGACGAAAGCGATGCGGTCGGCAGCGCCCGCTCCCGAAACCGCAGACAGGACAAGAACAGCGACAAGCGCCCAGCCTTTTTTGTGCAGCAATGGTTTCGCCCGTTTCATCACCATCACCGTCAGCGCAGGTTCTTCGACACGGTAGCGGCCATTTCATCAGCAGCCTGAATGACCTTGGAATTCATCTCGTAGGCGCGCTGCGCCGTGATGAGATCGGTGATCTCCTTGACCGGATCGACATTGGACGCTTCGAGATAGCCCTGTTTGATCGCGCCATAGCCGGGATCGCCCGGCACGCCGACAAGTGGCCCGCCCGACGCTTCGGTTTCGCGGTAAAGATTGCCGCCGAGCGGCTCAAGGCCCGCTTCATTGGTGAAATTGGCAAGAGTAAGCTGCCCCAGATCGACCTGATTGATCTCATCTTGCAACTTGGCGAAAACCTGACCGGTTTCTGTGACTGTCACTTCGATTGCCTCGGGCGGAATAGTGATCGCAGGCTCCACCGGATTGCCATCAAGCGTCACGAGTTGGCCGTCAGCATTCTTGTTGAATGCACCGGCGCGCGTGTAAAGCGTCTCGCCCGTGGGGCTCTGGATCTGGAACCAGCCCCGCCCCGTCAGCGCCACATCGAAGGGATTGCCGGTCTGGTTGAAGCTGCCCTGAAGATGCACGTTGCGTACTGCCGCCGTCTGCACGCCAAGCCCCACCAGCGCGCCTTCCGGAACGATGCTCTGATTGGCCCGATTGGGCACGCCTGCGGTGCGTTCGGACTGATAGAGCAGATCGGTGAACTCCGCGCGCGCGCGCTTGAAGCCGGTGGTGTTGATATTGGCAATATTATTGGCAATCACTTCCAGATTGAGCTGCTGGGCGTTCATGCCGGTGGCGGCGATGGTGAGGGCTTTCATGATGCATCCTTGAACAGTTCAATCAATCAGGCGAACGGTCTGGAATCCTCAGATCGACATGCGGCTGATTTCGAGATAGGCCTGCACGATCTTGTCGCGGATCGCGATTGCCGTCTGGAGCGATTGCTCTGCTTCCATGACGGAGCTGACCACATCACGCACCGGCGCGTCGCCCTTGATGCCCTGAATTGAAGTGGCTTCCGCCGCTTGCAGCTTCTGCCCCACCGAATCCGTCATCTGCGACAGCACTTCGCCAAACGAAGCGCCGGGAGCAGCAGGAACCGCCTGCGGCGCAGCAGTGGAACCCACGCCCTTTTCAGCGACGGTTTCAGACAGACGCGACAGGGCATTGCGCGCCGAAATGCTCATGATCGAGTCGTACATTATGTGCTCCTCAGCATATCGATGGTCATGGAAATCAACTCGCGCGCCTGTTTGACGACCTGCAAATTGGCTTCATAAGAACGGTTTGCTTCGCGCATATCCGCCATTTCAACAATCGTGTTGACGTTGGGATATTTGACATAGCCGCGCTCGTCCGCTGCCGGATGGCTCGGCTCATATTGCTCGATGAAGGGCGCTATATCCTTGCCGACTTCCGCCACCCGCACCTGTGCCGCGCCGGTGGCCTGCTCGACCTCGGTGCGAAACGACACCGTCTTGCGCTGATAGGGATCGGCATCCGCCGTCTTGGCGGTGGATTGGGCATTGGCAAGGTTTTCAGAAACAATGCGCAAGCGGGTCGACTGGGCCGAAAGGCCGGAAGCCGCAATTTTCAACGCGCTTTGCAAAGCGTCAGAAGACATGGCTATCCCTTTGCGACCGACATCATCATGCGGTGAAACGACTTGATGATGCTTGTGTTGAGCGAATATTCGCGGGCAATCTCGCCAGCCTTCATCATCTCCTGCTCCACATCCACCGTATTGCCGGAATGGGTCTGCTCGCTGATGTCTTCGGGGCGCATTCGCACACCGGCAATGCCGTTCGCCTCCGCTTCCAGATGCTGCGGATTGGTCGCCGCCATAGTGAGCTGCGTCTTGTCCAGCACATCCGCAAAGGGCTGGACATCGCGCGCCCTGAAATCGGGCGTATTCGCATTGGCGACATTGCCTGCGACGGTGGCCTGTCTCACCGACAACCACTGCGCCTGCCTTGCAGCCAGATCGAAAAGATGAATGGAGCTCATTGAGTATCCCGCCTTTACACCGGTGAAGCTAAAGGATGGAACTTGCGTCAAGCTTGCGAAGCTGTCCTATCTGCGCATCTCGATCACATCGCCTGACGAGGTTGTGAGCTGCCAAGAGCCTGCTTTGTGCGCAATGGACACCAGATGGCTCCCATCGGGCAGAAGCGAACCCTTTTCCACGAACCAGTAACCGGACGTATCCTCGATCATGGCCATGCCGCCCACCACATCGCGCAGCGCAAAGACCGGCTTTGGAAGAGGCTGGCCATCGCCGCCACCTTCGCTGTCCTTGCCAGCGCCGCTTCCTGGCAGGCCCTCGCCGTTCGACATGACCGATCCGGTCATGGTGTTGTCGATATCCTCGGTTTGGGCCGCCTGATCATTTGGCCGGAACGAAGGAAAGCGCCGCATCGTCTTCTGCTCCGAGCGATCAAGTGGATCTGTGACGCGGCTTTCGCTTTTCTCCACCGGATTGAGATCGACGCGCTGGAGATAGGCGATGAAGGGCAGCATCGCCGAACCCGCAGCCAGCGTGATCGCAGCGGCTTTCAGATAGCGATCTATCTTGCTTTGCGGCTTTTTTTCGCTCGCCACTGCCTCCACCTCGGCGGCCAGTTCGGCAAGAAGCTTCTTCTCGTCCGTCTGATGCGAAGCTTTCCTCATGGGTTTCATGCCTGTTTTTCTCCGCGCAGCGCTACAGCCAGATCATGATAGGGGTCTTCCGAAAGGCCGGTTTCCGGAGACTGTTGCAGGGCGTTATAAATGCGCGGCACAAGGTCAACCGCCTGATCCAGCAACTCGTCATGCCCTCGTTGATAGGCTCCGATGGCGCGCAGGTCGCGCGTCTCCTCGAAACGCGCGATCATGGCCCGCAACTGACCGGCGAGCTTGCGCTGGTCCGCCGTCCAGTTGTGCCGGGCCAGACGCGACACGGAGGCCGGAATATCGACGGCAGGAAAGCGGCCTTGAGCTGCAATGGCGCGATCAAGCACGATATGGCCATCCAATGTGCCGCGAATAGTGTCGGATACCGGGTCGTTATGATCGTCGCCATCGACAAGCACCGAGTAGATGCCAGTAATGCTGCCGCCAGCCTCCGTTATGCCCGGACCGGCGCGTTCAAGCAGGCGCGGCAACTGGCTGAAAACGCTTGGCGGATAACCACGCGAAACCGGCGGCTCCTCGGCGGCAATCGCCACCTCGCGCGCGGCATGGGCAAAGCGGGTCACTGAATCGACGATCAAAAGCACATTCTGGCCAAGATCGCGAAAATATTCAGCAATGGCAGTTGCCGTATTGGGCGCAAGCCGCCGCATCATCGGGCTTTCGTCACCGGTCGCAACCACGGTAACGGTCTTGTCGAGATGCCCTGCCAAAGTCTCTTCGAGCATCTCGCGCACTTCGCGCCCGCGCTCGCCCGTCAGCGCCAGCACCACCGTATCGAAATCGGCGGCGCGCGTCATCATGGCAAGCAGCGTCGATTTTCCCACGCCCGAGCCTGCAAAAATGCCGATGCGCTGCCCGAAGCAAAGCGGCGTGAAAATATCGATCACATTGACGCCGGTGCGCAGGCCCTTGTCCACGCGCGCGCGCCGCAGCGCCGCCGGAGCGAGATTTTCGGAAGCCATCGGCTTTGTTCCGGGCTGCAAGGCGCCCTTGCCATCGACCGCCTGACCGAGCGCATTGATGACCCGCCCTTTCCATTGCGGAGCAGGGCGGATGCGTAACAACCCTTCCTCGAAAACGGCAGCGCCCAGCGATGGAATGATGCGGTCATCGAACGGTTTTACC
Organism: Falsochrobactrum shanghaiense; assembly: GCF_003149535.1. Lineage (GTDB taxonomy): Bacteria > Pseudomonadota > Alphaproteobacteria > Rhizobiales > Rhizobiaceae > Brucella > Brucella shanghaiense. The sequence goes on from NZ_QGDB01000004.1 coordinate 35,742, forward strand.
AGCACCTGATTGTCGGCGACCCGGATGATTTCGGCCAGACTCTGCCGATCTTCGGCCCGGATCGCCACAACATCGCCCAGCCGCGCGTCACGCGACAGCCCGCGCACGGCAATTGCCGAACGCGAGACGTCGCAAACCGTCCCGCCAACGCCCACAATGGGTTTTGGGGCCACTGATTGCTGCCGCGCAAAAGCAGCAAGTCGCGCGAGGGGCAGATCAGGCGTCATCCGTTTCTGGAGCCCAGCGTCTTGATCGCTTCAGCGAGCGTATTTTCCTGCTGTGTCAGCAGATTATTGACCTGCTCGAAGGCGCGGCTGACGCTTATGAGCCGGGTCATCTCGGTCATGCCATCGACATTCGAGCCTTCGATTGCTCCCTGCACGACACCGGCGCTCATATCATCCACCACAGGCATGACGGGCTTGTCGGAGACGACGCCGGAATTACCGGCATAAGTCAGTTCCGCATCGGCGGGGATCGAATAAAGCCCGATTGCGCCGATCTGATTGCCGTTCTGATAGACCGCGCCATCAGAAGAAATTTTGGGCGCACCGCCATCAGGATCGAGCACGATGGGCGCGCCGCCGACATCGAGGATGGCGTTTCCGGAGACAGATACCAGTTCGCCCGTCGGCATCATCTTCATGCGGCCATCGCGCGTATAGACCTGCCCCTGCGGCGTTGCCACGGACATCCAGACATCCCCCTTGACGGCCACATCGAGCGGGTTGCCCGTCTCGATCAGCGGTCCTGCTTCAGTACGGATGAAACTTTTTCCGGCGCTGGCGAAATTCACATTCTCGCTGGCCTTGCCGGAGACGATCGTATCGAACTTGGTTCCTTCGCCGCGAAAGCCGGGCGTGGAAATATTCGCGACATTATGGGCGATCGCATTCATCCGCCGTTCCAGTGTGACCAGCGAGGAAAGCCCTACATAGATGGAATTATTCTGCATCTTTCGCTCAACGTCCGCCCGGCTTGAAATTCTGCAATGTCATCAGGATATTGTCGGAAATGCCCACGCTCGACGCACCGCCCAGCAGCAGCGATGCAATCGAAGAGGGGCTGCTGGCATTCGGATTGTTCATCTCGTACATGGCCGTGAAGCGCGAAATGAGCTTGGACACATAATCGGGATCGGACATCTTGGAAAAATCGATCTTGTCCTCGATCATCTTGGCCTGCTTGTCGATATCGGCATTCGAGATGGAGGATGGCCAGCCGAAAGTCGTCTGCACCATGGCCAGAAGAGCCCTGTCACCCAAGATCTCGTAGGCATTGCTCAGCGTGGATGCCTTGCGCTCGAAATAAAGCGCCAGACGCACGCCTTCATTCTGGCTACCAGCATCAGCCTCAAGCGTCTGGCGAAGATATTTATCGACCACACCCTGCTGCACGGCACTACTTTGCGTGGCTTCCGCGCCTTTGCCGGTAAAGTCGAAGACGGTTGCGAATTCCTTGTAGCGCTTGTCGGCCAGCTTATTTGCCATGGCGTCGTCGCTTGTGACGCCTTCGGTCAGGACCTTGCGGACGAATGCCTTGGCAAAGGCCATATCTTCAAGGCCGAATGCCTTCATCGCATAATTATAAAGCCGCGTATCGGCCATGAAATCATCGACGGATTTCACATTGCCGATATTCTCCTTGTAATAGGCGGTTTCCCGTTCGACCAGCGGCTCCTTCGAGACACGCTGCAACGATCGCGCCATATCGGACGCGATCAGACGATAGCTCGTCATTGTATCGACCATGCGCATAACCCCGCTATTCTTCTGCTTCCTTATGCCGGGCCAAGCTTGTCCGAAGCTGATGCTCCTGCCAGTTCACAGCCATTGCGCCGTGCAAGCTTCGCGCAAGCCGCAGTCTCTAAATGTGCTCAAAGAAATTCTATCCACGGGAGTCTTGCGCTTTGGGCATTATCATCGGCCTCGCCATTACACTGGGCTGCATGCTGGGTGGTTTCATCGCCATGGGCGGCAATGTCAGCGTGCTTATCCAGCCGTGGGAATTCGTCATCATTCTGGGTGCAGCGCTGGGCACGTTTTTCATCGCCAATCCCTTCTCGCTCGTGAAAGATACGGGCCGCGCATGTGTGGAAGCTTTCACCAATGCCGTGCCCAAGCAGCGCGATTATCTCGACGTGCTGGGCCTGCTCTACAGCCTGATGCGCGAATTGCGCGCCAAGTCGCGCAACGAGGTGGAAATCCATATCGACAACCCGACCGAATCTCCAATCTTCCAAGCCTATCCAAGCATCCTCAAAAACGAAGACCTCATGCATTTCATCTGCGATTATTGCCGCCTCATCATCGTCGGCAATGTGCGCCCCTATGAGATCGAGGCGCTGATGGATGAGGAAATCCACACGATTTCGCGCGACAAGCTGAAGCCCTATCAGGCGATGAACACCATCGCCGAAGCCCTGCCCGCGCTTGGCATCGTGGCCGCCGTTCTCGGCGTCATCAAGGCCATGGGCGCGCTCGACCAGTCGCCGGAAGTGCTGGGCCACCTGATCGGGGCCGCGCTGGTCGGCACTTTCGCCGGTATTTTCTTCTCCTATGGCGTGGTGGGCCCCATCGCCGCCAAGATCAAATCCACGCGTGACAAGAAGAACCGTCTCTATGTCGTCGTGAAGCAAACCCTGCTTGCTTATATGAACGGATCGCTGCCGCAGATCGCGCTCGAATATGGCCGCAAGACCATCTCCGCCTATGATCGACCCAGCATCGATGTGGTCGAGCAGGAGACCATGGCGACGACGCCGATCCAGCAGGCAGCCTGACATGGCGAATTTAGAGCAAAACCGTAAGAATGATGTCCTTGCAGAAAACCTGCTGCGGGCAGCCGGGCTTTCCGGCGACGACCTGAAGTCGCTGGCCCATGTCTTCAAGGATGCATCGGCTCATTTTTGCGAGCGGCTCAAACATGGCTGCGCGGCGGCATTCGACGTCGAGGCCGGCGCGGTTGAAAGTGCAGACGACCACGCATTCCAGACAGTTCTCGAACAGGCTGCGATCATCGCGCCGCTCAAGGCCGAACGCTGGGGATGTGCTCTTTATCTGACCGCAGACGCAACGCTGGTCTTTTCTGTGATCGAAGCCATGTTCGGCGCACAGGGAAATCTTGGAAGCGTCGATACGGAACGGCCTTTCGGCATGCTTGAACGCAAGGTTTCAGCGCTTCTGGCCTCCAATCTTGCCCATGCACTGGATCAGGCATTCACCGGCGGCGGACAGGCGCTGTTCACGCCAGATGAATGTGCCGACATGGCCGATTTCGACACGGAATCCTTCGAGCGCTCGCGGCTTTTCATCTGCCGGATCAATGTAATGGCGGCAGGCAAGACGGGTGCTGTCCACCTCCTTTTGCCGCGCAGCAGCCACAAGCCCATGCAGGACGCCGTTGCGGCATTCCTGCGCCGCCCGATGAATCAAACCGATCCGGCCTGGACGAAGAAGCTGCGTCAGGAAGTGAGCCGCGCCCGCATCGAGCTCGAAGGCTTCATCCAGCAGGGCACGATGACACTGGAAGCCCTGTCCAGACTGGAAGTGGGGCAAGTACTTACGCTGCCCGTCGATGCGATGGATCAGGTTCGCCTTCGTGCAGGCCAACAGCAGCTTTTCAAATGCACGCTCGGCAAATCGGGCATCCATTTTACCGTCAAGGTCGGCGATCCGGTCAATCAGGAAGAGGATTTTATCGATGAGCTTGTTGCTGGCTAATGTTCTTTCCACGTTGATGGCCCTCGCCTCGCTTGGCGCGCTGGTGGTGGTGGGCCGCAAGGCCAATGAGACGATCAGGCTTGGCAAGGTTCTGACGCTGCGCGTTGCCGCCGCTTCCAACGGGCTGGAACGGGTGGTCAAGGCGCTGCAAAGCGAGCGTACCGACCTTTCTGACGAAACCATCAGGCTGGAAGCGCGTCTGGCTGAAACCGCGCGCGTCAGGCGCGAGGTGGATGAGGCAGTCGAAGAACTGAACCGTCTGCGCAAGGCGCTGACGCGCGATATGCGTCAGGCGCGCAACATCACGGAAAGCACGGTTCATATCGCCAATAATACGCTCGCTCTCAGCAAAGAGCCCTTGCCACAGGAAAAAAGCGCCTTGCCGGTCTTTGTGCGCCGGACCGTCAAGAAGGCAAATGTTGAAATGGCAGGGCAGGCATGAGCGCCGAAAACGAGGATAATGACATGCAGCATGAGCTGGACGAAGCCATCGAAGAACTGCGCGAAGAGCAGCCGCGCAGTGCACCGAAAGGAGCTTCAAAACCCAATCTCGAACTCATCATGGGCATTCCGGTCGATGTGCAGGTCGTGCTCGGCGGCACGACCATGCCGGTGGCCAACCTGATGAAACTGGGCCGCGGTGCTGTCATCACGCTCGACAAACAGATCGGCGATCCCGTCGACATCGTCGTCAATGGACGGGTGATCGCGCGCGGCGAAGTAATCGTTCTCGAAGACGATTCCTCGCGCTTTGGCGTCAGCCTCACCGAAATTATCGGCAAGTAACGGAGCCGACATGACGGACAGCGCGCAGCAAACCCTCCCTGACGACAATAATTCCGACGAACTGATCGATACGCTCACCGGCCCGCAGAAGGCGGCTGCGATCCTCGTCGCCATAGGCCGTCCATCTGCCGCGCGTCTTCTCAAGCATTTCAACTCGGACGATTTGCGCAAGCTTGCCGGTCATGCGCGCACGCTGGAGCCCATTTCGCCGCTCGATTTCGAGCAACTCGTCAAACAGTTCGAGGATTCCTTCGCTGAAGGCGCGCCTGTTTCGGAAGCTGCCCAGCGTTTCGAGGGCCTGCTGCGCGAAGCGCTGCCGCAGGATGAAGCAGATGCGGTATTTGAAGAGCGCATCCAGCCGCAACTGGTACAGGAATCGGTCTGGGTGCAGATTGCCCGCCTGCCTGTCGATAGCCTGCAAGCCTATCTCGCCGACCAGCATCCACAGATCATTGCCTTTATCGTCTCCAAACTGCCTTCCGATCTCGCCGCGCGCATTTTCGTGGTATTGCCGCCTCAATTGCGCAGCGCGGTCGTCCAGCGCTCGCTGCATATCGGAAATGTCGCCCCGGTCGCAGCCGAACTTCTGGAAGATGTATTGCGGCGCGATCTGCTTGGACGCAGCGATGCGGGTCCGGTCAAGGCGCATCACAGCCAGATCGCCAATATTTTCAACCAGCTCGACAAGCACGAGATGGAAGAACTCATGGGCAGTCTTCAGGATCTCAACCGCGACGACATTGCGCGCATCAAGGCCAAGCTCTTCACGTTCGAGGATATTGGGCGGCTGTCCCAGCGCGCGCGACTGTTGCTTTTTGATGAAGTACAGACCGAACAGATCGCAACCGCCTTGCGCAGTGCCGATGCAACATTACAGGAAATGGTGCTCGCGTCGCTTTCGACACGTGGACGGCGTATGGTCGAAAGCGAACTTGGCGCTGAACAGGGCAACATCACCAGCCAGAACATCACGGACGCTCGCCGCGCCATCGCCCGCATTGCCATCGACCTTGCGGAACGCGGCATTATCAGCCTCGATGCAGGCGAAGCTTCCAGCTAGGTTGTCGGTGAAGCATGTCCGATGATGCTGACAAAGAGAGCAAAACAGAAGACGCGACCGAGAAGAAGATCAGCGATGCTCTCGACAAGGGCAATATGCCCTTCTCCCGTGAAGCGCCGATTCTGGCCGGTGTTGTCTCTTTTCTGGTCATAGCCGTTTTTGCCGCAGCACCTTCGGCAAGCAGGCTCGCGGTTTTTCTGCGCGAACTGATCGACCGACCGGAAGACTGGCTGCTCAACAGCGCCGAGGATGCCAGCCGGCTGTTCGGCGTGCTGGCATTAGCAGTGGGCGCGGCACTGGTGCCGATCTTCATCATCATTCCGCTTGCGGGTATTGCGGCTTCGGTCTTGCAAAATGCACCGCGCATCGTCGGCGAACGCATCCGGCCGCAAGCCTCGCGCATATCACCCTTAAAAGGCTGGCAGCGCATATTCGGCCGCGCCGGTCAGGTCGAATTCCTCAAATCGCTCGCGAAATTCATTGCCGCCAGCATCATCGTGTTTTTCGTATTTTTTCGGGGCAACAGCCTTTTCACCGACGCCATCTCGACCGACCCAAGCGCCCTGCCCGAATTCCTGCGCGAAAACATGGTCCGGCTTCTGGTCGCCAATGTGCTTGCCATCGCGGTCATTGCCGGGTTCGACCTTGTATGGTCGCGTTTCCACTGGCGACAGGAATTGCGCATGACCAAGCAGGAAATAAAGGACGAACACAAGCAGTCCGAAGGCGACCCGCTGGTGAAGGCGCGCCTGCGCTCGCTCGGGCGCGATCGCGCCCGCAGGCGCATGATCGCAGCCGTACCGACCGCGACGCTCATCGTCGCAAATCCGACACATTTTTCCGTGGCACTACGCTATCGACCCAATAAAGACGCGGCTCCAATAGTAGTTGCAAAAGGACAGGATTTGATCGCTCTCAAAATAAAAGAAATCGCCGCTGCCAATTCGATTCCAATCTTCGAAGACGTACAATTGGCGCGTGCGCTCTATAAGCAAGTGAATGTCGACCAGATGATCGCACCGGAATTCTATCAGGCCGTCGCAGAACTTATCCGCGTCATCAATTCACGGCATTCGTCACATTGATAGATTTTACAGTCGTTTTGATCTATTCTGAAATATTATTATCCTGTTCTTCCGGATCGGCGGTGACACGATGAAGAGCCTGCAATTTTCGAACGAACGAGAGGCGATCATTGCCGAGAATATACGCGAAGTCGCGACCGATCTCCGGCTCGTCGACCCTGCCGATTATATCGCCTTCATCCGCTGCGAACTTTTCGCCAATATTGCCGACATCGTCAGTTCCGCCACAGAACTGCACTTTTTCCCCGGCACACTGGAATTCGGGCACGGCGGCGATTTTCACTGCGACTGGCACACCCTGCCATCCATCGTCCTCGACATGGAATTTCGCAACAAGGGCGTTTACGCCTATTTCCGTCTCACGCTCGGCGACAAAACGGCAGGGGTGGAGCTAAACCACATCGTTTTCGAAAATGCCGACGAAGACCCGGCAAAGAATACCGCCCGGCTTGTTGACGCTTTCAACGATGCCCGGCTGCCCCTGCGCAAGATCGCATAGGCTGTGCCTGCCGGAAGCGGAAGGCATCCGGCGGGATTGGCAATTACATAAGATGCTGGACTTCGGGCATATCGATAATGCCAAGCGAAAGCGCCGTCGCCACTGCGGATGTGCGATTGGAGCAGTTGAGTTTGATCTTGGCGTTCTGGAGATAGGTTACGACGGTCCAGCGGGCGATGCTCAGGATTTCGGCGATCTCCCCGTCTGTCTTGCCATTGGCTGCCCAGCGCAGGCAATCGATCTCGCGCGGTGTCAGAAGGGATGCGACGGCGCTCGAATCCTTGCAGCCGCACAGCGTCCCGTGAATGAGGCCGGATATGCTCAGCAGGCGGGGACGCAGCCTGGCGATGAACTGCTCGCGGTCTTCATTCTCGGCGACTTCGAAGCTGAACAGGGTGCAGCCCGGCACGGCTTTCGAATTGCGCGCCGATACGCCGACAAAAAGATTACCCAGGCCGTGTTTTTCGGCATCCTGCAACAGTTCCGCGATTGCGGGGCATTGTTTGGCATCTTCGCCAAGATCACGCACGATACTGCCGGAATCGCTGCGAAAATAGGGGGTGTCTTCTTGAAAGATCGGGTCAACGACAAAATAGTTCTTATGCGCGTAGCGGGTCGCCCAATTGGTGGGCGCCGTCATGACCACAGTCAGATCGGAGGAACCTGCTTTCGTGCATTCACCCACACGTCCGCGAAAAGCATGCAAGATATGGCGGCAGCCGATTTCATCACGAATACGGGTCAGGAGCGCCAGCGTATCGCCCTGAAAGGCGGTTCCGAAGAAAGTTTTCTTGAAATTTGGAAAATGGATCAGATCAAGACTCATTAGAGCAATATCCTTAATAATAAAGTCAGGTGGACCCTGCTTCGTGCCGAAAAAACAGCAGCGAATCGACTTCCATCCGGCTTTCAATCGTTTTTAAGTCACATAAAAAATGGGTACTCTGACAACCCGCAATTAATTGATCGCGGCGACTTACACACAAAAACAGCACGAAATGTGACTTTTCAAAGAAAAACTCAACGGGAATGTGAAATTGAGCGGTTTATGCCCACTGCTGCAAGGCCAGTTGTTCCCTTTAAGAACAACTCACCGCTTCTTCCTTTAAATTGAAACAAAATCATTCACCGATTCTGTCTCCGAGATTCTCCCGGACCTGAAATGAGTGTCGGGCAAGTGATCAAGAACGCTTTAGTTTCAGCCTGACGATCGCCCTGCCGCCACACGATTGCGTACTGTCGCATTGTGACAAGGCGATAATCGCAGTCATATTCACTGTCACAAAATACAAATCCCGTAAACGGATTAATTGCTAAGCTACTGAAAACGTGGTTCACTTCGCGGTGGCGTCATTTATGACAGCGCAGAACTGTCATCCATTCGTCATTGACGGTCGCTAACGGGAACAGACGGACACCGGAATCGGCCGGAGACGTTCGTCCGACTTAAAACAGGGGAGTCAAACAATGCTCACTCATACTGCGCGACTGCTGTCTCTATCGACCGCAATCGCCCTCGCAAGCGTTTCCATTGCTTCCGCGGAACCCTCAGCCGAACTCATCGCGGCGGCTAAAGCGGAAGGCGAACTGACCACGATCGCTCTGCCGCACGACTGGTGCGGCTATGGCGAAATCATCCAGAGCTTCAAGGACAAATACGGCCTGAAGGTGAATGAGCTGAACCCTGATGCGGGTTCGGGCGATGAAATTGAGGCCATCAAGGCCAATAAGGATAATAAAGGCCCGCAGGCGCCTGACGTCATCGACGTGGGCTTCGCCTTCGGCACATCCGCTCAGAAGGAAGGGCTGGTTCAGCCTTACAAGGTTTCGACCTGGGACGAAATTCCCGATAGCGCCAAGGATGCGGACGGCCATTGGTATGGCGACTATTACGGCGTTCTGGCATTTGAAGTGAACAAGGACATCGTCAAGGATATTCCGCAGGATTGGGAAGATCTTCTCAAGAGCGATTACGCCAATGCAGTGGCGCTGGCAGGCGATCCGCGCGTATCGGCGCAGGCCATTCTGAGCGTCCATGCGGCTGGCATTGCCCGCGGCGGTGAGCCGGGCGCGGATGCAGCGAAGAAGGGCCTTGAATTCTACAAGGAACTCAATGCCAACGGCAATTTCGTACCGGTCATCGGCAAGGCCGCATCGCTGGCGCAGGGCTCAACCCCGATCGTCATTCGCTGGGACTATAATTCCCTTGCCGACCGCGATACGCTCAATGGCAATCCGGAAGTCGAGACCGTCATCCCGAAGACGGGCGTGTTCGCTGGCGTCTACGTGCAGGCGATCAGTGCTTACGCCCCGCATCCAAACGCTGCCAAGCTCTGGATGGAGCATCTTTATTCGGATGAAGGCCAGTTGGGCTACCTGAAAGGCTATTGCCACCCGATCCGCTTCAACGCGATGGCGAAGGCCGGCAAGATTCCGCAGGATCTGCTCGACAAGCTGCCTCCGGCTGAAGCCTATGAAAAGGCGATCTTCCCGACGCTTGAACAGATCGAAGCCGCACAGGAAGAGATCACCAAGAATTGGGATAGCGTCGTCGGCGCAAACGTCCAATAAGCGTTTGACCTGACATCCCTGTTTGGGCCTGCGGCGACCAGAAACGGTCGTCGCGGTTCCTGTTCAAGCCAATTGCTGAAGAAAAACGTATGAATTCACCAACAGACACAGCTGCGCCAGACAGCGGGATGCGCAAACGCAGATTGCCGCTATCCTGGCTTGGTGTTGCTCCGTTTTTTCTATTCGCGATTCTTTTTCTTCTATGGCCGACCATGTATCTCGTCGTCGGCGCATTTCAGGATTCATCTGGCAATTTCACACTCCAGAACATCCACGACCTGTTCCAGCCGCAGATTCTGAGCGCTTACTGGGTTTCGATCAAGGTAAGCTTTGCCTCCGCCGTTGGCGGCGCAATCATCGGCTTTTTTCTGGCGTGGTCCGTGGTGCTCGGCAATCTCCCGCGCTGGCTGCGCCCCACGGTGCTGACCTTTTCCGGGGTGGCTTCGAACTTTGCCGGCGTTCCGCTGGCTTTTGCCTTTCTGGCCACTCTGGGCCGCACTGGCTTTGTCACGATCTTGCTGCGCGACTGGTTCGACTTCAATCTCTATTCAACTGGCTTCAACCTGCTCAGCTTCTTCGGGCTGACGATCACCTATCTGTTTTTCCAGATACCGCTGATGGTGCTGATCCTCACGCCCGCGCTCGACGGCCTTAAAAAAGAATGGCGGGAAGCCTCTTCCATTCTGGGCGCGACCACCCTGCAATATTGGCGCATGGTGGCTTTCCCGATCCTCTGGCCAAGCCTGCTGGGTACTACCCTGCTTCTTTTTGCCAATTCATTTGGCGCTGTCGCCACGGCCTATGCGCTGACCGGCTCCTCGCTCAATATTGTGCCGATCCTGCTTTATGCGCAGATTCGCGGCGATGTCCTGCATAACCAGAACCTCGGCTATGCCCTGGCACTGGGCATGATCGTCATCACCGGCCTGTCCAATTTTATCTATATCTGGCTGCGTGCACGCGCCGAAAGGTGGCAGCAATGATAAAGGGCCTAACCGCGCAAAAGATCGGCGCCTGGATCGCATTCCTGATCGGCGCGATTTATTTCATTGTACCGCTGATCGGCACTTTCGAGTTTTCGCTGCGCATGCGGCGCGGAGAATATTCCTTTGACGCCTATCGGGTGGTCTTCAGCGATCCCAATTTTCAGGCAACCTTCGGCTATTCGATCATTCTGGGCTTTCTGACTATCATATTCGGCGTTCTTCTGGTCGTCCCGACCGCTTACTGGGTTCGCCTGCGCCTGCCCCGTCTGCGGCCCGTCATCGAATTCATCACGCTGATGCCGCTGGTCATCCCGGCCATCGTGATCGTGTTTGGCTATTTGCGGATTTATAATTCGTCATCATGGCTGCCGTTTACCTCTTCGACACGGGCGACAGACCTCCTGCTGATGTTCGGCTATGTGACATTGTCGCTGCCCTATATGTATCGCGCTATCGATACGGCCATGCGCACCATTGATGTCCGCACCCTGACGGAAGCAGCGCAAAGTCTTGGCGCAAACTGGGCCACCATCATGTTTCGGGTGATTTTCCCAAATGTAATGTCAGGCGTCATGAGCGGCGCATTCATCACTTTCGCCATTGTCATGGGTGAATTCACCCTCGCATCCTTGCTCAATCGGCCGGCTTTCGGGCCCTATCTTCAGCTCATCGGCGCAAATCGCGCTTATGAACCGTCCGCGCTGGCGATCATCGCCTTTGGCATAACATGGCTGAGCATCATCATGTTGCAGCTTTTCTCGCGTCTCAATAAATTCAAGATAGTGGCCGGGTAAGATTCATGGCATTTCTAAACCTCAGAAACCTGAAAAAAAGCTTCGGCGCAAATACCGTCGTGCATGACTTCGACCTCGCCGTCGAAAAAGGTGAATTCGTCTCCTTTCTCGGGCCTTCGGGCTGCGGCAAGACCACTGTGCTGCGCATGATCGCCGGTTTCGAAACGCCCGACAGCGGCGCCATCGAAATCAACGGCAAGGATATTGTCGATCTCAAGCCCAACCAGCGCAATATCGGCATGGTGTTTCAGGCCTATGCACTGTTTCCCAATATGACGGTTGCGCAGAATGTCTCGTTTGGCCTGCGCGTTTCCGGCAGGCCGAAGGCGGAAATCGATGCCACCGTCAAGGAAATGCTCAGCCTGATCCGGCTGGAACATCTCGAAGACCGCTACCCCTATCAGATGTCGGGCGGCCAGCAGCAGCGCGTGGCGCTGGCTCGCGCGCTGGCCACCAAGCCGCAGGTGCTCCTGCTTGATGAGCCGCTATCGGCTCTCGATGCCAAGATCCGCATTTCCTTGCGACAGGAAATCCGCGCCATTCAGCAAAAACTTGGCATAACCACGGTTTTCGTGACCCACGATCAGGAAGAGGCTCTGTCGATCTCCGACCGCGTGGTGGTGATGCATGAAGGCCGCGCCGACCAGATCGGCACGCCATTCGACATTTACAACCGCCCGGCCTCGCGCTTTGTCGCGTCTTTCGTCGGTACGCTCAATATGCTCGAAGCCGCGGTCAGCGAACCGGAGCAAAACCGCATCGTCCTCGACGGGCACACCATCACCGTACACGAAGAACTCGGTCAATATGCCAAAGGCAAGCCGCTTACGCTGGCTCTGCGCCCTGAAGCGGTGAGCCTCGAAGCGCGCAAAAGCCACGATACGGCGCTGGATGCGACCATCGAAGATGTGCATTTTCTTGGTTCGGTGATCCGTACCCGCGTGGCGCTGGGCAAAAACCGGCTTTCATTCGATGCCTTTAACGACCCGACCCAGCCGCCGCCGCAGCGCGGCGACAAGGTGACGGTGCATTTTGCATCGCACGATCTTCTGGTGCTTATGGATTAGTTCCAGGGACCGTGGAAATCGCCTTCCCGGTCGGTGCGCTTGAAGCCGTGCGAGCCGAAGAAATCGCGCTGGCCCTGAATGAGATTGGCGGTTCCCAGCGACTGGGTGAAGCTGTCGAAATAGCTCAGTGCCGAGCCAAGTGCTGGAAGCGGCAGGCCAGCCAGTGCTGCCTGCGCCACGACTCTGCGCAGCCCCTTTGAAGCCGTGCTCATGCGTTCGACGAAAGCAGGCACCAGCAGAAGGTTTTCAATCTCCTGCCCCTCGAAGGCGCGTGCAATATCATCGAGGAATTGCGAGCGGATGATGCAGCCTTCGCGCCAGATGCGGGCGGTGGTCGCCAGCGGAATGTTCCAGCCATGCTCTTTCGATGCCGCCGCCATGACGGCAAAACCCTGCGCATAGGCTGCGATCTTGCCAGCCAGAAGCCCCTGTTCAAGATCGGCAAGAAAGCCCGCCTGATCATCGATGTGAAGGCGGCGCGGCGCGGGCTGATATGCCTTTTCGGCAGCCAGCCGTTCGCTCTTGAGCGATGAAATCGAGCGGGCGGCAACAGCCGCTTCCATTGCTGTGGCGGGAACGCCGAGCATCTGCGCTTCGATTGCAGCCCAGCGCCCAGTCCCCTTTTGCCCGGCTTCGTCGAGAATCATATCGACCATCGCCTTGCCGGTGTCAGGATCGCTTGCCTTGAGCACCTTTGCCGTGATCTCGATCAGATAGGAATTGAGCGGACCTGAATTCCATTTCTCGAAAACATCGCCGATGGCAGGTGCGGACAGGCCAAGGCCATCGCGCAAAATGCCATAGATTTCAGCAATCATCTGCATATCGGCATATTCGATGCCATTATGGATGGTCTTGACGAAATGACCCGCGCCATCCGGACCCACCAGCGCACAGCAGGGTTCACCCTTGTATTTTGCGGACGCAGCCAGCAGGATCGGCGCGATGCGCTCATAGGCTTCCTGCGTGCCGCCGACCATCATGGACGGGCCGTGACGCGCACCTTCCGCACCGCCTGAAACGCCCATGCCCACGAAGGTCGGATCATTGGGACCGAGCGCCTTGAGACGGCGCATCGTGTCGCGATAATCGGAATTGCCCGCATCGATCATAATATCGCCCTTCTCAAGGAAAGGCTTCAGGCGCGCGGTTTCCGTATCGACCGGGGCACCGGCCTTGATAAGAAAAATGATGGGGCGAGGCGCGCGAATATTGGCTGCGAGGTCTTCAAAGGTCGGGCAGGGAATGATGCGCTCGCGCAGCGCGCCGGCATTTTCAACAAAAGCTTTCAGAACAGGCTCATCGCGATCATAGACGGCTACCCTGTAGCCTTTCTCGGCAATGTTGAGCGCAAGGTTTGAACCCATGACGCCGAGTCCAACCATTCCGATATCCGCTTTTTCCATTTTGCAACCTTGTCATATAAAAGGGGCGGGCAGACGGGCCTGTCGCCGGACAGCGCCAGCTATAGTCTGCGTCCTGTTGTAGATGATCTAGGGCACATGGCGTAATTTTGATAGGGCTCCGGCATGAAAATCCCGTGAATGAAGGGGAAAAACCAATCGCGCCGGGCCGCTCCGCCCAAACCGGCAAGTGCGGCTTTAAACGGATCGTTTGGGGATCGTGGTTCTGGCCGTCAGTTGCAGGCCGAAGGCGGCAAGAACGAGCATGAGCCAGACCGGATCCATACGGCGAAAGAAAAAGCTCTCCAGCATCGCGTTGAGCGTACCGAAAAACATGAACATCAGGAAGAAATCCGCCAGCAGCAGGTTCTCGCGCGTGGGCCTGCACCGCGTATAATTGACAAGCGGCATGACGATGATGACCGCGATTGCACAGATCAGGGCCGGGATCCCCATCGACATTGCCACATCGAGATAACCATTATGGCCGTGTACGATGCCGCGCACGTCCCAATCCAGATGGTAGGGATTGGCGGCTTCTTTGGCCAGGCCCGTGCTCCAGAAGCTTTCATAACCAAAGCCGGTCCATGGGCGGTTTTGCAGCGCATCAATGGCGAAGGACCAGATCGATGTGCGGCCGGTAAAGGTTGAATCAATGCCCAGTTGAAGCACAAACTGGTGCAGCGGTTCAAACAGCACCGTGCCTATCGTAAACAAAGCAAACAGCACCTGAATAGTGAATATCATCAAGGGAGCGAGGGAGCGAAGGCCAAAAATCCCCGGCCCGATCACCATAAGTATTGCAAAGGGAACGAGCGCCACCGTTGTCTTCGATCCGGTATGCGCTACGAAAAACAGCGCCGACAGGGCGATGAGCGCGCCGCTGATGCGCCAGCCGCGCCGCCACAGATAAACGCCTGCGAATGCAAAAGCGGCCATGACAGGCCCGGCAATATTCTTGTGGGTGAAAAGACCCCGCCATAAAAACGAATTCAATGGCTCCACCGCATCGAACCCATGCGTGCCCAGATTGGGTAGCAGAAGCACGCCTGCATAAGACACAATGATGACGATTGCCGCCGTGACAAGCAGCATGGCCGAATAGCTGTCGCCATCCTGCGGCAAGGCAAGAACCGCGAAAATCGCCAGCACGCCGATCAGGGTGAGCATGACGCCGCGTATGGCGACGGATGGATCGGGAGCGCTGAAAACGGATGCCAGCAGAAAGCCGAACATCAACAGCCAGCCCGGACTGATCATGCGCATTACCTTGCGCGGTTCCGCCAGCAGTGCCATTGCGACCAGCGCAATCACCCCGACAAGACCGAAGCCAAGCTGGTTCACCATATCGCCCGTCTGCTGCGCATCAGCGGGAGCCTGCGGCGCGAAGGGGCGAAAGGAAATCAGCAAAATACAAAAAATGATCGTCGCAGCGGCAAGCGCGATCTGCCGCATCAGCGCTTTCCGAGACTTGGACCAGCCGGTATCAGTTTTTGTCCGGATCGCGATATTGTTCATTCAGATAGCCAAAATGGGCCATGACACGGCCCAGCCCGATATGGATGAAATAGGTGCCGACGGGAAAGAAACCGGCAGCAAAGCCTTTCCGCACCGCCTTGATCGGTGAATAGGCCAGCAGCGCCAGACTTTTGAGAAAGACGCGGAGCTGGCCAAAAGGTTCATCCCGGCGCTTGCGCTGTTCGACCAGCGTCGAGAGCGCGCCATTGCGCAAGCCCCGCGCGGTGATCCAGTCGCGCTCCAGCCTGCGCGCGGGCACGGTTTCGCGCACAATGCCTTCCGCGCACCAGGCGATCTTGAAGCCCTTTGCCTTGGAACGGCTGATGAAATCGGCATCGCCGCCGCCGGTGAAGTTGAACTTCACATCCAGAAAAGGATATTCTGCCGCTTCGAGAACCGGACGGGCTATCAGAAGATTACCCGACGAATATATGATCGGGACCACGCCTGTTTTTGTGTAAAAGGGCAGGAATACCGGATGTCGCGCCCATTTTTCAGCACCGGGCTTTTCAAAGACCGGATGCTGCGGGCCTCCCACCAGATCGACATTGAAGCGCTCGGCGGTGGAAACCATATTCTCGATCCAGTCCGGATCGGCCAGTTCATCATCATCGATGACGATGATATATTTGAAATTGAGGAAATATGTCATCGCGGTCAGCCAGCCCGCATTATAGGCATTACAATTTCCGCGCTGTGTTTCGACGATCAGAATGCCCGGATATTTGCCGCTTTCAAACAGCGGTGCGGCCACTTTGGCCCCTTCCCGCTCGCTGGCCTCATTTTCAATGACGACAATGGCAAAGCGCCGTCCGGTCGTCTGCGCATTCAGCGTATCAAGCGTGCGCAGCAAATGTTCGGGCCGGCGAAAGGTTGGCAGTGTAACCACAACCTCAATATCTTCAAAATGAAGATCAGGTGTATTAGCGATTACTTCAATATGCCCTGGTAGTGGCGACATACCTGCCCCGATTTATTGAAAGAATTTATATTACAGGGCGTATATATAAACGTTTAAAGAAAAGTTCACCGCATGACTGTAAACGATGAACAATATCAATCGCCGGTAATGTCAGGAAGCCCGTTGCAGCCATTACATCTTGTCTTCGTAACATCGCTCGTCCCCCACGCGGTTGCATCGACGGGCTATGAGGTGGCCAATGCGGCCGTGATCGATGGCCTGCGCCGCGCAGGCGCGCGCGTTACCGTCATCGGCTTCACCTGGCCCGGCCATCAGGCGGCAGGCGACAGGGACATGGTGGTGCTTGGCGAGGTCGAAGTGCGCACGGACGGCGCGAGCCTGCGGCGCAAGATCGGCTGGGTTCTGAAATCTTTCCTCACCGGGTTGACCGTATCGTCAGTCAAGCTGCGCGTCATCAGCGCTGCCGGCTTGCGCAAGGCGATTGCCGGAATTGGCGATTTCGACGCCTATATCCTCAATGGCGTAACCCTTCCCGGAGCCTTTGAAGAGGTTTTTCGCAACAAGCCGTCGCTGTTCGTCGCCCATAATGTCGAGCATCGCTCTGCCGCAGAAAATGCATTGGACGCGAAAAGCATCGTGCAGAAGCTGCTGTTTCGCCGCGAAGCGCACATATTGCGCAAGCTCGAAAACCGGCTCTGCGCACAGGCGGATTTCATCTTTACCTTTGCGGAAGATGACGGCCCCGCGCTCGGCCTCAATGCCAGCCGCTTTGCCACCGTGCCGCTTGTCATGCCCGGCAGCGCGGCGGATATTGAGCCGCAGAAGGTCGAATATGACCTTGCCCTGATCGGTACATGGACATGGCATCCCAACCGGATCGGCCTTGAATGGTTCTTGCGCGAGGTGAAGCCTCTGCTGCCGCAGGATATTTCGATAGCCATTGCAGGCAGCGCCCCGGCCGATCTCCAGAACGCATGGCCCGGCGTGAATTTCGTGGGCAGGGTCGCCGATGCAACGGCTTTCGTGGAAAGCGGGCGGCTCGTGCCGCTTGTCAGCCGCGCAGGCACTGGCGTGCAGCTCAAGACAATCGAGACATTCGAGCTTGGAATGCCAAGTGTCGCCACCACCCATTCCATCCGCGGCATCGCTAATATTCCTGCCAACTGCACCATTGCCGACAGGCCAGCGGAATTTGCACAGGCAATCCGCCAGCGGATCGAAGCAATTCGCAGCGGAGACGCCCAACGGCTGGAGGGCGAGGCTTTCAGGCAATCGCAGATAGCGGGCATGGATGCGGCCATCGGCAAGGGTCTGGGCGCACTTGCAGCGGCGCTTGGGAGAACGGCGGAGCGGTAATGGATCAGCGGATCGGAAAAGAAGTCGCATATCGAAATATTCTCGGCGTGCGGGTCGCCTGTTTCGACTGGGACGGAGCCTTTGCGTTTTTCGAGAAATGCATCGATGAGCGCCGGTTTCTCAAACTGGGCTGGCTCAACGCCCATGTCGCCAATATCGCCTATACGGATCATGCCTTTAAGACCAGGCTGGAAAATTTCCTGATCCTCCCCGACGGGATCGGCGTCGATATTGCCAGCAAGGCGGCTTACGGAACGAAATTTCCGGCCAATCTCAACGGCACGGATTTCATTCCCGGCCTGTTGCACCATATCAAGCGGCCATTGCGGATCGGGCTTCTGGGCGGCAAGCCCGGCGTGGCGGATGAGGCGCTCGCAACTTTCCGGACGCAATCTCCGCAGCATGATTATCACGTGATTTCAGATGGTTATTTCAAGCCCGGAGACGTTGAGGCCCTGCTGGATCGGCTGGCAGCGCTTCGCCCCGACATATTGCTGGTCGCTATGGGTGTCCCGCGGCAGGAACTGTTCATCGATGAACATATCACGGCGCAGCATTGCACCATTGCAAGCGCTGTCGGAGCATTGCTGGACTTTCAATCCGGGCGCGTCGAGCGCGCGCCGCAATGGGTGCGCATGATGCGCATGGAATGGGTCTATCGCCTGTGGCTTGAACCTGCACGTCTGGCAAAACGCTATCTCGTCGGCAATCCGCTGTTTCTCTGGCGCGTCATCAAACATCGGCTATCGGGAGCGAAAACTTGAAAACCGCTATCGTCACCGCAAGCTACGACAAGGATTTTGAGCGCTGCAAGCTGTTGTGTGAAACCATCGATACCTATGCCAGCGGTTTTACCAACCATTATATTCTTGTCGAAGCACGCGATGTCGCCCTGTTCCGCCAACTTGCGGGGCCGCGCCGCATCATCGTGGACGAGCGGGAATTGCTGCCTTCATGGCTGCGTGCGTTCCCCGATCCAACCACATGGGGCCGCCGCCGCATATGGCTGTCGTTGAAAACGAAACCGTTGCGCGGCTGGCATGTGCAGCAATTGCGCCGCATCGCCATCGCTAACCATGTGCAGGAGGACGCCTTTTTCTATATTGATTCCGATGTGGCCTTCGTCCGCCCGTTCGATTGCAATTCATTATGGCAGAAAGACCGCCTGCGCCTTCTCGTGCGTCCCGGTGCGCTTGGCGGTTCCCAAGCGAGGCAGGAGCATCTCATATGGTCAGCCAATACGGCCCGGCTCCTCGGCCTTGAGGCCAGCACCCATGCGCTTGATGATTATATCGGCACGCTGATCGGCTGGCGCCGGGATGCGATTCTTGGCATGTGCGAGCGCATCGAACAGCAAAACCATATGCATTGGGTTGCCGCCCTCGGCAGGACGCGCCGTTTTTCCGAATGTATGCTTTATGGACGCTATGTCGACGATGTGCTCAAAGGTGCAGGCCATTTTCACGCCACATCCGACCTTTGCCGGGTTTACTGGGTGGCGCCACCACCGACAGAAGATGAATTCCGCACCTTTATCGCCGAACTCGAACCCGAACAGGTCGCCATCGGCATGCAATCTTTTCTCGGATTTCCGCCAGCCGATATACGCCGCATCATCGGCGCGCAGAAATAATATCAGATGCGTTTTGCGGGCAGTCTGATGCTCACATAGGTAAAGGCGGTGGAAAGAAGATAAAGACCGGTAAAGACGGGATTGAGGCCCAACAACCAGTCATTGCTGTCGCCATAATAAAGCAGCAGCAGCCAGACAAGAAGCGCCTTGGCCACAGCCATCAGCAACACGCTCAATGTGCGCAGGCCCGACTGGCCGCGCGCATAAAGAATCTCCGCCTGATATTCGATCAGATTGCGCAGTCCCGGCACGAACAGCACCAGCGGCAGCAATCCGGCAATGACCGCGACATTGGTTCCAAGCGCATTGGGGAAAAATTGCAGGAAGATTATCATAGCGCCCAGACCGGCCACCGAAACCGCGAAAACCGCAAGCTCAAGCCCCGCGCGGATGCGCAGCGATGCCAGCATATCAGGCGTTCGCATGAGCTTTTGCACCAGCATCATATTGAAGGAGCGCACCGGGAGGGCGGTGAGATCGACAAGACGCATAATGATCGCATAAAGACCGGCATTGGCTGGTCCGCCAATACTTAGAACAAGCAGTTTGTCGAGTTCGCTCTGAATATAAAAAAGCAGTTCTGCGCCTGTCACTGCGATGGAATCGGCAATACGACGCAGATAAAGACGCGGCTCGAAACGCAATCTCACACGCGGATAAAAGCGCAGGCTCACAATCAGCGCCACAGCATTGGCCACAGCATACCACCATGCCCAATGCGCAAGATCATGCGCCGATGCGAGCCACATGAACAGGATCGCCGCAATCGCACGGGTCAAGGTTCCGAAGATCACCAGCCCGGCAGCAATTCCAAACCGGCGCAGGCCGTTATTGACGATGATAACGACTTCCGTGCACCGCCACAGCAACGCCTCCGCCACCACCGCGACTATAGCAAAGGGCACAAAGGAAATATCGCGGCTAAAAAAGGCGAAATAAACCAGCCACGATCCGAGCGCCAGCAAGGGCAATGACAGCACCAGAGCGCTCAAATAACCCGCCGTATAAGTACCCAGAAGGCGCGGCTTGACGGTGGCGATCCGATAAAGCGGCGAAGTGAAGCCCAACGAAACGAGGCGAGAGAGCACGACGCCCGCCCCGGAAGCTGTGGCGAAAATGCCAAAATCACTGGTGGGCAAAGTATTGGCGAGCGCAACGAAATAAGCCAGCGAAACAACCAGCCGGCCCACGGAGCCGGAAATCAGCGAAAGATAGTCGCGCAGCACTCCGGCCTTGTCGCCAGCCAGTTTCTGAAGCGCATTCGCCATCACCGGGAGAGCCTCTTTTCGTCGTGCCTGTTGCCTGAAGCGCCATGTTTCATGGCCATAAGCGAAAAGCTAGCCAAAAAGACTTAATTAAAAGCATCGTCCCGTCTATCAGCGCATATTTTAACCATTTGTTCTGCATAAAAAATTATACTCGTAAAAATAGAAGAACTTTCAATTACGGACAGCTTTGACGATGAGCGGCGAAAACAAGCGCAGTAAAGGAAGAGAGGACAAGCCTCTTCTTGCATTTTCAGATGCGCGTGATCGCGACCGCACGCAATCGGGCACGCCGCCATGGACGCCCCCGGCCACGCCGGAAGAGCGAGCCGCGTTTTTTCGCGACCATAAAGCCACCATGCCGCCGCATGACGATCATGACATTCAGGAACTGAACCGGCGTATCGCCTCCGTCAGAAGAGAGCTGGAACGCAAGCTGGAGGAACAGGAACACGCACACTGGCGGCAGAACCGCGACGAGCGCCGGTTTGAGGAAGAAGATGTCGCGCCGCAGCCGGAAGTCGCGCGCAACAGGCATGTCAGCCCCGCAAGCGTGACACATCCCGATACGCAGAACGAGTGGAAGCCCTTGATAGACCCTCGCGTGGTGGTCGACGTCCTCAAGGGATCGCGCCGACTGTTGATCGCAACGACACTTCTGGGCGGCATAGCGGCGGCGGCCTACGCAATGACATTGCCGAAAACCTACGAGGCAACGACCGATCTTCTTGTCGATCCGCGCAATATCAAGACAGTCGGCACGGAACTGACGCCGGGGCCGCTCCCGACCGACGCATCGCTGGCAATTGCCGAAAGTCAGGCGCGCATGATCGATTCGAGCAGCGTTCTGCTCAAGGTCATAGAACAGTCAGAACTGACCAAAGATCCCGAATTCAACGGCAGTCTCGCCCCGGTCGGCATAGCCGGACTGATTGCGCAGATCAGAAGCCTGTTCAAACCGCAAACCGCCGCCGATGAACAGGCGCTTGAGACCCGCGTTCTTTATAATCTCCATAAGAATCTTTTCATCGGGCGGGACGCCAAGACATTCATCTATTCCATCGGGGTGAAGACTTTAGACCCGCAAAAGTCGGCCGATCTCGCCAATACCATCAGCACGGTGTTTCAATCCGAACTTGCTTCTCTGAATTCGGATGCAGCGCGCCGCAATTCTGAAGAACTTGCGCAGCGGCTGAGCGAAATGCGCAGCGGCGTCGAGCAGGCAGAAAAAGCCGTCGCCGATTTTCGCGCCACACATGATCTTGTCGATGTGGATGGCAAGCTCATCAGCGATAATGAGCTGACCCGTCTCAATGATCAGCTGACCAACCAGCGCAATGAAACCATGCGCCTTCAGGCGCGGGTGCAGGTGCTCAACTCCGCTACGCGCGACAGCGTGGTTTCGGGTACGATGCCTGAAGACATGCGCTCCAATACATTGACCGCATTGCGTTCACAATTTGCCGCAGCCAATCAGGCCGCGAATGGAATGGCGACCCGCCTCGGCCCGCGCCACCCTCAACTGATGCAGTTGCAGTCGCAAAAACAGACGCTTCTCAACGATATAGATGCGGAATTGCGGCGCATTCGCGCATCCTTGCAGGTCGAAGTACAGCGCTCTGACCAGCAGGAAAAAGATCTCTCCGCCCGCCTGGCTCAACTCAAGTCACAGCAAGCCAACAGCAATGACGACCGGGTCAGGCTGCGCGAGCTGCAACGCGAGGCGGAAACGCAGCGCTCCGTCTATGAGGCTTTCCTGCTGCGCGCGCGCGAAACAGAGGAGCAGGAGGGAATCACGACGACCAATATTCGTGTGCTTTCCGAGGCCCGCCCCCCGCTTGATCCCTCCGGCCCCCCGCGCAAGTTGATCGTCCTGATGGGACTTGTTCTCGGCCTGCTAACCGGCCTTGGCATCGCAGTCGTCCGCAATTTCGGACGACTGGTCCGCTTTTGAGCGTATCCGATGCGGGCGGGCTTTTCCTGAAGCGCGCAATATACCATGCGCGCCGTCGAGATGGCCGGGCATGATTTCGAGCGCCAGCAGGCGGTGTTTTTCATAGGGGCCGGGCATGGCCAGTTCGCCGGTCTTTTCCGCCGAAAAGCCGAAACGCGCATAATATTCCGGATCGCCGACCAGCAAAATGGCGGCGTGGCCAAGGCGCGCAGCCTCAGCAATGGCATGGCGCATCAAGGCGGAGCCGATGCCGCAACCTTCCATCGAGGGATCGACCGCGAGCGGGCCGAGCAGCAGCGCTGCCACCGGAGAACCCGACGCATCAAGCCCTGCCTGAATGTTCCATAGCCGCACCGTGCCCACAAGCAAGCCTTCGGCACTTTGAGCAATCAGGGCAAGCCCTTTGGCGGGAAGGCGTCCACGGCGCAGTTTTTCGGATGACTTGCGCCGCCGCCCGTCGCCCATGGCGCGGTCGAGCAGAGCTTCACGCGCACCCACATGGCGCGCATTTTCATCGGCAATCGCAAAAAGCGGTGCGAAGGCCGGCGCAATATTGTTCTCAATACCCAGAATTGCATTCATAACGTCTGTCCCTGCAACCATGCAGCCGCAAATCCCGTCCGGCCCTTGCGGCGCCGGACGGATTGAGAATATCTCTTCGTTACGACGAAAAGATCAGATGACGTAGGATCGCAGCGGCTCGAAGCCATTGAAGGCCACCGCCGAATAGGTCGTGGTGTAGGCACCCGTGCCTTCAATGAGCAGTTCGTCGCCAATGGTCAGCGAGATCGGCAGCGGATAGGGCGTCTTTTCATAAAGAACGTCCGCGCTATCGCAGGTCGGGCCAGCCAGAACGCAAGGCTCGGTTTCGCCGCCATCATGCGGCGTGACGATCTGGTAGCGGATCGCCTCATCCATGGTTTCGGCAAGACCGCCGAATTTGCCGATGTCGAGATAGACCCAGCGCACATTGTCATTATCGGCCTTGCGCGAAACCAGCACGACTTCCGTCTTGATCACGCCCGCATTGCCGACCATGCCGCGGCCCGGCTCGATGATGGTTTCGGGAATGCGGTTGCCGAAATGCTTTGACAGCGCATCGAAGATCGACATGCCATAGGCCTGTGCGGTCGGCACATCCTTGAGATAGCGGGTCGGGAAACCGCCGCCCATATTGACCATGCGCAGCATGATGCCTTCGTCAGCCAGCGTGCGGAATACCGAAGCAGCATCGCCCAGCGCGCGATCCCAGGCGCTGAGGTCCGTCTGCTGCGAACCGACATGGAACGACACGCCATAGGCATCGAGGCCGAATACTTTTGCATGGCGCAGCACATCGACAGCCATCGCGGGAACGCAGCCGAATTTGCGCGACAGCGGCCATTCAGCGCCTTCACCATCGGTCAGAACGCGGCAGAACACGCGGGCGCCGGGGGCCGCACGGGCGACTTTTTCGACTTCCTCGACGCAATCAACCGCATAAAGGCGAATGCCCAGTTCGAAAGCGCGCGCAATATCGCGCTCTTTCTTGATGGTGTTGCCATAGGAGATGCGGTCGGGCGTGGCACCGGCGTCCAGCGCCATCTCGATTTCAGCCACCGAAGCCGTATCGAAGCAGGAGCCGAGCGAAGCCAGCAGACGCAGGATTTCCGGTGCCGGATTTGCTTTCACCGCATAGAAGATGCGCGAGTAAGGCAGGGCCTTCTCAAAATTCTGATAGTTTTCGCGCACGACATCGGTATCGACGACGAGGCAAGGGCCATCGGGACGGCGGGTGTTGAGGAAATCAATAATGCGCTGCGTTGCCATGGTCGTTCTCCCACACGGCCTTTATCTGCCGTTTTTCAAAGGGGACAAAGTATGCACGAACGCCTTCGCCGTAAGACCAGCCTTTGGAGATGCTGAAATCACGCGAAAACTCATGCGGCGATGGAACGACGCTTCACTCGCGTCATCCCGCTTTGTCTGCCTTGGATTGGAATTGGAGAACCGCATCCGCACTGCCGGCAATGAAGGTGTGCCTCTTCAGTAATCCCGACTTTTGGACAGCCGGAAGACACTAGAAAGGCCCGCACCGTCGTTGCTTCAAGATGTCCTCGATCTGGCGGTTGGCCAACAGATCGACTGGAGCGGTTAGGTCCAGGTACCGTACCGGGTTCCTCACCATTCGAGGACCGGCGGACACCCACAGGCACGTGCGACTTTGGGCAAGCGTGATATAAGCGCAAACGCCGATCCGTTCAATAAGAAATCCGGCCCCTCGCATGTTTATTTTTTTACGCGGGTTTTAGCACTGCAAGCTTGCCATTGTTCATTAGAAATGAAACAATTTCTGCTAAATCGGCCCTTTCCATGCGGCTTGATGGCGTAAACCTGGAGCAAGACGTGAACAATGAGTTTCTCTGCTTCCTGCGGCACCCTTGCCGCCAAGGCTGAAATATCCTTGCGCGCGCAGCCGAAGTACCCACGCGGGCGCTTTTATCATCCTGGTGATGCACCGGGCGCTGGCATCCATCCTCGTTAAACGAATCACTCCCTACCCGAAAATAACCTCCCATATGCAAGGCTAGATCATGGACACACTGACACGCATGCGCGCATTCATCGATGTGGTCGAAGCGGAAGGCTTCTCTGCCGCCGCGCGCAAGATCGGACGCTCGAAGGCGCTGCTCTCCAAATATGTGCGTGAGCTCGAAGACGAACTGGGTGCGCGACTTCTCAACCGGACGACGCGGCAATTTTCGCTGACCGAAGCGGGCCATACCTATTATCACCGCGCCATCGAAATTATCCGCGATATTGACGCATTGCAGGATGCGGTCAGCGAGACGAGCGCCAATGCACGCGGGCGCGTCAAGCTCTCCGCACCGCGCACTTTTGCCGATGCGGTCATCGGGCAATCGCTGGTCGATTTCTGCCTCGCCCATCCGGAAATCGTATTGGATGTGCGCCTTGACGACCGTTTCGTCGATCTGGTCGAGGAAGGCTTCGATCTGGCGATACGCATAACGCGCCTTCAGGATTCCTCCCTGATCGCCAAGCGGCTTGCTCCGTTCCATACGGTGCTATGCGGAGCGCCGGAACTGATCGCCCGCGTCGGAAAGCCAGAACGCCCCGAAGAATTGTCAGACAAGCCCTGCATCATCGACACCAATTCGCGCTCACGCAATAACTGGCATTTCCGCAACAGCGATGGTTCCATGATGACCGTCAATGTGCGCGGCCCCATCGAGATCAACAGTCCTGTCGCCACCAAACAGGCCGCGATTGCCGGGCTTGGCTTCAGTTCACTTCCCGCCTTCATCGCCGAGGAAGAAATCGCGCGTGGCAGGCTGGTTTCCTGTCTGGAAGATTTCATCGTGAAAGACGGCGGGATCTATGTGGTTTATCCCCATCGCCGCTATCTGCCCGCCAAGACCCGCGCTTTGGTCGATTTCCTCACCAAATGGTTCAAGGAACGGGAAAAAGAGTAGGAACGGCATCGGGCATCCCATTTTTGCCGCCTTCGCGGCTATGGCTTGAATCCTGTCACCTGGGGATCGGACGCATGCGGAATTCGCCGTCACAACTGAAAATTCTTTCTCTGCTGCTTGGCGGCATTCTGGCAGCAATGGCGCCAACGGCAGCCAATGCGCATCCGCATGTTTTCGCCGATGCCCGGCTTGAGCTTACGGTCGCGCCGGATGGTACGGTTGAACAACTCGCCCATGTCTGGCGTTTTGACGATATTTTCTCTTCCACCGTGCTGATGGAATTCGACAAGAACGGCGATCTTCAACTCGACAAGAATGAATTGATCGACCTTTCGCATGTCATCAACAGTTCCATCGCCGAGTTCAAATATTTCCAGAGCGTGCTTGCCGATGGTCAGGAAGTGAAAATGGTCCGCCCCACCGATCTGGCGGCTGACTTCATCGACAATCGCCTGCTGATCGTCTTTTCCAGCAAGCCGGAAGAGCCGATCAAGCTTGAACCCGGCCACACGGTCAGCTTCGGCGTATATGATCCGACCTTCTATACCGCCATCGACTATGTGCATGACAGCGATATGGTCGTCACCGGCTTGCCCAAACAATGTGCCCCGAAAGTGGTGCGTCCTGATCCCGATGAAGCCATAGCGCAAAATCAGGGAACGCTTACGGAAGCGTTTTTCAGCGATCCGACCGGCAATGACATGTCGAAGATTTTCGCCACCCGTCTGGAGATAAATTGCACAGCCAAGGAATAGTCAGATTGATGAGAAGATCAGCCTGTTTCATTTTAACCGCCTGTCTTGTGATGCTGGCCGCCAATGCACTGGCGCAATCATCGCTCGGCATCGGGGCCAATGAAGTGGCCATGAAGCCGACCGGCCCGTTCGCCCATCTCATTTTATGGATCAACGAACAGCAGCGCAGCTTCTATCTCGCCATGACCAATGCTCTCAGGGCAATGCGCGAGGATTCGTGGCAGGCGTGGGGTCTGATCAGCCTGTCTTTCATTTACGGGATTTTTCATGCTGCCGGTCCCGGCCACGGAAAGGCTGTCATATCGTCCTATATGATCGCCAATGAGACGGCCCTGCGCCGCGGCATCATGCTCTCCTTCGTCTCGTCCATGTTGCAGGCCGTCGTCGCTATTGCCATTGTGGGCCTTGCATGGCTGGTGCTGCGCGGCACCGGCATTTCCATGAACCAGACCGCGCGCTATATGGAAATTGCAAGCTTCGCGCTGGTGCTGTTTTTCGGCCTGTGGCTGCTTGTGCGCAAATTGCCGCTCCTGTTCAAAAAGCCGCAACCCGTCGCTGCCGTGGCTTTCACGACCGCGACCCCTGCAATTGCTTTTGCGGGCGAAAGCAGCATTTCACAGACAACACGCGCTGCCGCATCCAAAGGTACGGCACGGCTTCAATACAAACCTGCAAGCGCTGGCACCGACCATGTTTTTATTGGCGACGGTGAAGTCTGCACCGCCTGCGGCAGTGCACATATTGCCGACCCTTCGGCCCTTTCGGGGGAGTTTAGCTGGAAAGCCGCCTGGTCAGCCATTCTGGCGGTCGGCCTGCGGCCCTGTTCGGGCGCGCTGATCGTGCTCACCTTTTCGCTTCTCAACGGGATATTGATCGGCGGGCTGCTCTCGACCTTCGCAATGGCGTTCGGCACCTTCCTGACGGTGGCAGCCCTCGCCACATTGGCGGTGACGGCAAAAAATGCCGCTTTGCGATTTGCCGGACACAATGCTGCATCCGGCAGGCTCAAGGCGGCGATTGAAGTGGCGGCAGCACTTTTCATCACCTTGACCGGCGCATTGCTGCTCAGCGCGGCGTTGAGCTTTTAATCGCGCTTTTTCTGGCTACGGGCGCGCAGCCAGAAAATGGCGAAAAAACCAAGCACGAAGATAATGGGGAAAATGATGGCAAGCACCTGCGAATAACCACCCAGCGCCAGCATGATGGTGGGTACGAAATAACCCAGCACGCCAAAGCCCAGCAGGATAATGAATGCGGCCAGCGCGGCATTACCGCTTTTTTTCGTCTCAACCATGGGTGAAAAATTCCTCAAGCCGTTTGATCTGCTGCCCGTCTTCGGCAAAATTTTCCGGCGCAAGCCATGCCTGATAGGCTTTCTTCAGCGCAGGCCACTCGCTGTCGATGATGGAAAACCACGCCGTGTCACGGTTTTTGCCCTTGGCCACCATATGCTGGCGGAAAACGCCCTCGAACTGAAATCCGAAACGCTCCGCCGCGCGCTTTGATGGCGCATTATCATTATGGCACTTCCATTCATAGCGGCGATAGCCCAACCCATCAAAAACATATTGCATGAACAGAAATTGCGCTTCAGTGGCAGCAGGCTTGCGCGAGACGAGCGGCCCCCAATAGATGCTGCCGATCTCGATGACGCCATGCACCGGATCAATGCGCATGAGTGCCTGACGGCCAGCCACCTTGCCGCTCGCCTTGTCGATGACGGCAAAAAACAGCGGGTCGTTGCTTGCGGCGGCTTTTTCCAGCCATGGCTCAAGTTCTGCGCGGGTTGCAGGCGCAGGCTCAAAAAGCCAGGTAAAGCGCTGATCTGCATCCGCTACCGAAGACGCTGCGAAAAGACCATCGCCGTGTTTTTCCGCATCCAGCGGCTCCAGCCGCACATAGCGGCCTTCCAGCACTTTGCGTTCCGGTCGGGGGCGCGGCGTCCAGTCTTGCAAATCACTCATATACATCTCCCATGTTCTCAAGACAGGAGCATAAAACCGCGCGAGCGGAAACCGGAAAGTTTTGCTTTTCAGCCTTCTCTGATCGCCGCGCGGTCCACCGACACCGCCTTGACAAGAGCAAAGACCTTTTCACCTTCGCGCAAGCCCAGTTCGTCAACCGAACGCCGCGTCAGCCGCGCGCCGAGCCGCCGCCCCTTGAAATCGAGCGCCACGAGAGCATTCGGCCCCCCATCGGCCTCGATTGCCTTAATGGTTACAGGCAGGATATTGCGAATGCTGATCGTATCGGGCACGGCGCGGGCGATGGAGACATCGCGCGCCCGCACGCGCAGGCGCACATGCATATTCTTGCGCAACCCCATATCGCCAAGCTGGAAAATCGCGCCGTCCAGATCGATTTCCGCCAGTTGATAGGCGCTATCATAGGCACAAACCATGCCTTCCAGAAGCACGCCGCCGCGCTCGCCATCCGCATCGATTATCGGGAAGATTTCCGCAGCCGGTCCACTCGCCTGAACCTTACCGCCCGAAAGCAGCACGATTTCATCGGCAAGCCGCGCCACTTCATCGGTCTCATGGCTGACATAGACGATCGGCACATGGCTTTCATCGCGTAGCCGCTCGATGAAGGGCAATATTTCCTGCCGCCTTGCATGATCGAGTGAAGAGAGCGGCTCATCAAGCAATAAAAGCGCAGGATCGGACAAAAGCGCGCGCCCGATGGCAACGCGCTGGCGCTCGCCGCCCGAAAGTGTCGATGGACGCCGCTCAAGCAGATGTTTTATGCCGAGCAGGTCTAGCACTTCGCTAAAATTGCGCCTCGCCTCGCGCCGCCCCGCCCAGCGCGCATAGGTAAGATTGCTTTTGACATTCATATGGGGAAACAGCCGCGCTTCCTGAAAGACATAGCCGATGCGCCGTTTTTCGGGCGGCAGGTTGATGCTTTTCTGTGCGTCGAAAAATGTGAAATCGCCCACGGCAATGCGCCCGCTTTCGGGCCGCAATGTGCCCGCAATCATCTTCAAAAGCGTGGTTTTGCCTGCACCCGAATGACCGAAGAGAGCAGTCACGCCCCAATCGGCGGCAAAATCGGCCTCGACGGCGAATTTACCGTTGCGGCCTGCAATGGAAACCTCAAGCCTGCTCATTTTGCCTCTCCTGCAAGCCTGCGCTGCAACCATTCAGACAGCACCACCGCGAGAATGGAGATGACTGCGCAAATGATAATCAGCCGGAAAGCCTCGGCGTCGCCGGAGGGCGTTTGCAGCAGCGCATAGATGGCCAGCGAAAGGGTCTGCGTTTCGCCCGGAATATTGGAAACGAAAGTGATGGTTGCGCCGAATTCGCCCAGCGCCTTGGCAAAGCCCAGAACGGCCCCGGCCAGAATTCCCGGCAGCAAGGGCGGCAATATCACCGTGCAGAATGCGACGAGCCGACTTGCGCCCAGCGTGCGCGCTGCTTCCTCCAACCCCCGATCCAGCCCCTCGATGGAAAGGCGAATAGGACGAACCAGCAGCGGAAAAGCCATGACGCCGGCGGCAAGTGCGGCCCCCGTCCAGCGAAAGGCAAAGGAAAGCCCCAGCCATTCCTGTAACGGCGCGCCCAGCGCACCCCGTGCGCCAAATGCGACCAGCAGCAAATAGCCCGTGACGACGGGAGGCAGCACCAGCGGCATGGTGACGATAGCCTGCATGAGCGACTTTCCCGGAAATTCAAACCGGGCCAGCACCCACGCAACCGCAAAGGCGACCGGCAGAGCAATGATGATAGCCACTCCGGCAACGCGGAGCGACAGCAGAACGATCTGCCAGACGCCTGCTTCCATCATTACTGCGCGGTCTCCCCGGCTCCGACAAAGCCCTTATCCTTGATGATCGCCTGTCCTGCATCGCTTTCTAGGAAGGCGAGGAATGCCTTGGCCGCATCCGATTCGTTGCTCGCAATCAGAGCCGCCGGATAAAGGATCGGCGCATGGCTCGAAGCCGGGAAGCGATAGGCTTCGGCAAGTTCAGGCGCGGCCATGCGGTCGGAGGCATAGACGATAGACGCCTTCACCTCGCCCCGACTGACATATTGCAGGGCCACGCGCACATTTTCCGTGAAAACGGCATTTTTTTCGACTTCCCTCCAGAGATCGAGTTTTTCGAGCGCCGCCTTGCCATATTTGCCCGCTGGCACATTGGACGGATCGCCCATGGCAAAACGACCAGCACCCAGAAGCGCCTTGGCGTCACCCTGTGGCGTATCTTTTTGTGCTGCGATCACCAGCGCATTGCCTGCAATCACCTTGCGCGAATCCTTGTCGATCAGATTGCGCTCATCGATATAGTCCATCCAGTCGAGATCAGCGGAAATGAAAATCTGCGCCGGTGCACCCGCTTCGATCTGCTTGGCAAGCACGGACGAGGACGCAAATGATGCCACGATTTCCGTGCCGTCCCTGGCGTTGAATTCTTTGGCGGCTTCTTCGATCACGTCTTTCATGCTGGCAGCGGCAAAAACCGTAACCTTTTCGGCAGCATAGGCGACCGAAGCGCCTGCCGTGGCCACGAGCACGAGAAAGGCTGCGACTAATTTCTTCATCTGTTTCTCCATCCCGTCCGCAAAGTGCGGACAAACCTCATCATCCGCCGGAAAATCCGGCGTTGTCACCTGCGATGATGGGTGTGATGGAGGCAAACGCGACCCGGATGCCGTCAGACCCTTGGCTAACAGGGGCGTCCATGCAAGCCGCCCGGAATTTGCAACGAATCCAGATCGTTCCAAAAACGCGGTCACGATAATGCGGCCCGGCTGCTTTGGCTAGCCCTTGTGCGGCATCAGCGCGCCGTCAGCTTCCGATATGTTTATGCGTGCCGCGCTGTTGTGCGAGCTTCACCTGTTTCTGCCGTTCCGCATAACGGGCGCGATCTTCGGGCGTGCGTTCATCATAGCAGCCAGCACAGGAAACGCCTTCCTCATAAAATTGCGAAAGCTTGTCTTCTGCCGTGATCGGGCGGCGGCAGGCGCGGCATAATTCTATATCGCTTTCGATCAGGCCGTGTCCGACCGCCACGCGCTCATCAAAGACGAAACATTCGCCGTTCCAGAGGCTGTTTTCGCGCGGCGTTTCTTCAAGGTATTTCAGGATACCGCCCTTGAGGTGGTAAACATCGTCAAAGCCCAATCCCTTGACGAAGGCAGTGGCCTTTTCGCAGCGGATGCCGCCGGTGCAGAACATCGCGATCTTCTTGCCTTCCAGCTTGTCGCGGTTCTGCTCCACCCATTCCGGAAATTCGCGAAATGTTCTGGTGTTGGGGTCCAGCGCGCGCTCGAAAGTTCCGATCGCCACTTCATAATCGTTGCGCGTATCGACCACGACCGTATTCTCGTCGGCAATCAGTGCATTCCATTCCTGCGGCGCAACATAGGTGCCGACGCTTTTGAGCGGGTCGATCCCTTCCACACCCATGGTGACGATTTCGCGTTTCAGCCGCACCTTCATGCGGTGGAACGGCATCTCACTGGCATAGGAATATTTGAGTTCCGGGTCGGCGAGTTCGGGAATGGCGGTGATAAAGGCAACCAGTTTTTCAATGGCCGCAGCATTTCCCGCCACTGTGCCGTTGATCCCTTCGGCAGCCAGCAGCAGCGTTCCCTTGATGCCATTGGCGCAGCAAAGTTTGGCCAGCGGCTCGCGCAGGCTTTCATATTGCGGCAGCGGCGCAAAGCAATAAAGCGCGGCAACGGTGAAAGGCAGATTACTCATCGGTTCCATCTCTTGCAAATTTACGCCCGAACTATTCTTCCCAAGTGGCAAATTCAAGTCATTTATCCCCCGCTTCGCGAGAGCGGCGATAATCGCGTCTCGACGAGCATTTATGAAAGGAGAAATAATGTTCGATCATGAGACCCGCAATGCACTGATCACCATGGCAATGGATTCCGCCATCGAACCTGCGGCCCTCCTGGCCGTAGCCGAAGTGGAAAGCGGCGGCCACGCGCTGTTCGATGTGGGTGGCCTCAAGGAACCCGCGATCCGCTTTGAGGGGCATTATTTCGACCGCAGACTTTCGGGCCGCCTGCGCGAGCATGCCCGTAAGGCCGGGCTTGCAGCACCGGAAGCCGGAAGAATACCCAATCCCAAATCGCAAAGCGGACGCTGGCTTCTGCTCTCACGCGCCATGGATATTCATCGCAGGGCTGCGCTTGAATCCACCTCATGGGGGCTGGGGCAAGTGATGGGAGCGCATTGGGAATGGCTCGGTTATGAAGGCGTGGAGGCGCTTGTGGAAGAAGCGCGCGGTTCCATCGCCGGTCAGGTGCGGCTGATGCTGCGCTTTATCGAGAAGGCCGGATTGAAAGAGGTTCTTCAGGCGCAGGACTGGCGAAACTTTGCCCGCCGCTATAATGGGCTGGCATTTGCGCGCAACCAGTATGACAGCCGCATGGCTAGCGCCTTTGAAAGATGGAGCAGCGTCCTGAACCGCCTGCCCAAGGCCGCGTGACCCCATCCCTGCGTCGGTTTTGACGCAAAAAGCGGCGGTGGACAAATGGTCAGCGGCATTCTAAACCGATTTATCCTTTCAACATTCAGCAAACGAGCCTCCCATGCCGCAGAAAACCGATCTTCTTGTTCCCGTCCTGCAAGGACAGCCCGTCATTCCGGTTTTGCTGATCGACAAGGCCGAACACGCGGTTCCGCTGGCGCGCGCGCTGGCAAAAGGCGGTCTGCCCGCAATCGAAATCACATTGCGCACCGCAGCCGCACTCGATGCCATCCGCGCGGTCGCGGCGGAAGTTCCGGAAGCCATCGTCGGTGCAGGCACGATCCTCAACGCAAAACACTATGAAGATGCTGCCAAGGCAGGCTCGCGCTTTATCGTCAGCCCCGGCGTGACCAGAAACATACTGGCCGCAGCCGATGATAGCGACGTGCCGCTTCTGCCAGCCGCCATCACGCCGGGCGAAATGCTCTCGCTTCGCGACGAAGGCTATACGCATCTGAAATTCTTCCCCGCCGAACAGGCAGGTGGCGCAGCTTTCCTCAAGGCGCTTTCCTCGCCGCTGGCCGGAACCATCTTCTGCCCCACCGGCGGCATCAGCCTTGCCAATGCCAAGACCTATCTTGCGCTGCCCAATGTGATCTGCGTCGGCGGATCGTGGGTTGCGCCGAAAGAGCTGGTCGAGGCTGCGGACTGGGACGGCATCACCACGCTTGCTCGTGAGGCCGCAAGCCTGAAAGGCTGATCAGCGGTCGCCGCAGGTTTGATACGGATAAGATAAAGGGGCCATTACGGCCCCTTTTTATCAGTTCGTCTCGGAAAACTTGGCGACAGCCAGGAAGGTCACGGCATTGCCGCTAAATTTATGCAGCCGCTCGCGTGGCAGTTCCTGCTGCTGGAAGCCGGTCATATAGACCATGGTCGGCGCGGTGCGCAGCGCATCATTGCGCAGATTAGGATTGGTCGGCGGCACCGTACGCGCAACCGATTGCGTCGACATGGCGATCTCCGAGGCGGGAAGAACAGCAGGCTGCACCACCGGACGCGGACGCGACGGGGCCTTGGCGACATGACGCGCGCCCTTGGCAGTGGTCCGCACACCCGTCTTGACGCCGTTACCGACGGCCTTGATCTGTTGGCGCCTTGCCGGCTCGTTGGCTACGGTTTTCGCCTTTTCCGCAGCGCTGGCATCGGCTGGATCAAGAGAAGCGGTCATTACCGGGGCCAGTTCTTCGGGCTGGACCCTGGCCGGTGCGGACACCGTTGCCGCAACGGGCTGCATATCATAATCATCTTCCGGCGGCCCGATCAGCTCACCGATCTCATCCTTGGGCGATAGCATTGCAAGCTGGGCCTGCGCGCGCGGTGCAGGGGCAGGCGCTGAAGAGATTTCAGCATCCTGAGGCGGTGTTATCGCCGCATCAGCATCAGCCACAACGCTCGCGCCCTCCTCCGCCTGACCGACGATTTCAGCGATTGCATCCTGGGCGCTGGCATTCGCACCCTCACCTTCGGGTCGGGCGGAAGGAACGGCCACGGCCGCCAGCTGGATATTATCCGCCTCATGCTGCGGACGGGTAGCGGGAACCGGGACGAAACCTGTCAGAAGCTGCGCGGTGCCTGCATCTGCGACCTGCGCTGCATCGCCGTCGGAGCCAGCCGCAGCCACGGTTTCCTCCGCCAACTGACCCGCGCTCGCCAAGGCAACCGGATCCTGCGCTGCCACAGCGGGCTTGCTGGCAGGAATTGGAACAGCAAGAGCGACCACAGATGCTTCCGCCGGGGCGGATTGCGCGAGGAGCTGCTGCGCTTCGGCAAGTGCAATTTCAGGACGCGGAGCCGCCATCGGACGAGGCACATCGCGCGTCGGAAGGGCCGCGATCAAGGTTTCAGGCTGCTGGACCGGCGCAGGCGGCGTTGCCGCAGGCGCCTGACGGGCCGGAGCCGCACGGGCAGGACGCGGCGCTGCAGGCGCGACATCATTATTGTCTTCTTCTTCATCCGCACCGCCGCCGAACAGGGCACCGAACAGCGTCTTGCTCTTGCGTGAGGATGAAGAATTGCTGGCCATCAAGACTTCGCCGCCGCCGGCCTTGCGCTTTTCAATCATGGCCAGCGCCTGCTTGTAGCCCGGCAAGGGCTTGCCATCGCTTGGAATATGCGCCGTCTGCCCATCGGGGAACAGGGCCAGCAGTTCACGGCGGCTCATACGCGGCCACGAACGCACATTACCCACATCCATATGCACGAAAGGCGATCCGGAACGCGGATAATAGCCGACACCGCCGATCTGATAACGCATGCCGATGCTGCGCAGCTTGGCGAGCGGAACGCCCGGAATGAAGAAATCCATGGCCCGGCCCAGCGTATGCTGGCTTTTCTTGGCCACACCGCTCGATTTGGAGCGCAACATGTTGTTGGTCGCAGGAGAACGATAAGCGGAAACGACGGTGATATACTGGCTGGAACCAGAGGAGCGATAGACCTGCCAGACCAGGTCGAAAAGGCGCGGATCCATTTTCGTCGGTTCATTGCGGCGCCAGTCGCGCAAGAACACGTTCAGGCGTTTCAGCCCATCGGGAAGAAACCGGCCATTCTTCTTGAACGCGATTTCAGCCTTCTCTCCGGTATGCACATAGTAAAGCTTGAGCGAACGGGTTTCGGCAGCCGCCTGAGAGGATGAAAACGCCGTGATCGCCATGGCCGCGACAAGCGTAGCGACAGTACAGGCCCCCATTCGACCGAGATTGGCAGATATTGCAGTCCGGGCTTTCGCAAAGCGCTCTTTGAGGGTCAATATGCTGCTCATTGAATCGTATCGCCTTACCGTTGTCTGCCCGAGGGCCTCATCAAAGATCATGCATCCGAATATGCTTGAACTCTGATTGTCCGATTTAATGGTTAATGGACGCTTAGTGAACAACAATTGCGGAAACACCATGGCAAAAAAGCCACATATGCGCATCTATTTTCGTTATGGTGAAAAAATTATTAACAATCTTCGAAGCTGCTAACCAACTGCCAAGGCAAACAGGGTTTAGGAAATTTTTATTTGTTTTCAAATATTTAAGTAAATTTTAGCCCTTGGAAACACCCTTCGGCGATGCTGTATGGCGGGATTCGCTTGTCCCCCGACCTCTCCCTTCGGACAGCGCCATATCGATGCCATATTCTTTGAGCTTGCGATAAAGCGTGGTCCTTCCGATGCCCAAACGGCGCGCGACCTCGCTGATCTGCCCATCATAATGAGCAATCGCAAAGCGGATCATTTCTTCTTCTGCTGCCGCGAGCGTCTTGACTTCACCGTCATTGTCAATGCTGCTGAATGCGCCCTTGCCAAACTCTTTCAGGCATTGCGATCCGCATTCCGCATCTTCCGCCCGGATAGGCTCGGCATATTGACTGCCATAAACAAGGCCCGCATGACGGAAATCTCGCGCCGTCAGCGCGTCTTTTTCGCATAAAAGAACCGCCTGATAGATGGCGTTTTTCAGTTCGCGCACATTGCCGGGCCAGTGGTGGTTTTTCAGGAGTTCCAGCGCAAACGGCTTAATTCCCGTTATATGACTCAGGCGTTCTTCTCCGGCAAACTGCACCATGAAGCGATGCGCCAGAATCGGAATATCTTCGGTGCGATGGCGCAATGGCGGAATCTTTATCAGGAAAGATGCAAGCCAGTGATATAATCCGGCATGAAAGCGCCCCAGCTGGACGAGTTCGGACAGGCACTCACTGCTGGACGCAATAATGCGCACATCTGACAGCAGCGATGCACAAGCGCCCTTGATCGCCTTGAAGAGCCGAAGCTGAACGCGATAGGGCATATCCCCGACCTCGTTCAAGAACAGCGTGCCGCCACGCGCCTGCATCAGCTTTCCGGCCGTCTTCGCTGGATCATTTCCAGAATCAGGCACGGACATCGCCGGACAGCCGAAAAGTTCCTCTTCCGCGCTTTGTGGCGTCAAAGACCGACAATCGACCGCGACAAAGGATGCCTGCCAGCGATCGCTGCCGCAGGAAATAGCCCGCGCCAGCGTTTCTTTCCCCGCCCCCGGCTCGCCTTCAATCAGAAGCGGCGCATCAAGAGCGGCGGCGCGGCGCGCAAGAATGGCGACTTTTTCCATTTCGGGGCTTTTGGCGGCCATATCCGAAAGCTGAATATGCCGCTTCAAGGGAAAACGGGTGCGCTGGAGCTCCTGCGTCAATGCATCGAGCTTGAAGGCATTGGCGACAGAAAGCTGCAAACGCTCAAAAGCGGCTGGCTTGGTCAGGAAATCGACAGCGCCGAGCCTGATCGCCCGCATCGCGCCTTGCATATCGTCATTCTGAACCAGCGCAATCACCGGCGGCGTGGCATTTACATGCTGCAATCGGGCAAGAACGCTAAATCCGTCCAGATCCGGCATGGCAAGATCAAGCAGAACGAGGCTTATGTCCTTGCGGCTTCGGATGAAGCCATATGCGCTCAAGCCGCCATCGGCAAGAAGGGTACGGTAGCCCATGCGCAAGATCGACGCCTCAAGATTGCGGCGCTGTACCGGATCGTCATCCGCTATGAGAATACGCGTACCCATGAACCGCTTCATTTACCAGTGGGATCGATGTTCGAACACCCCAATATCTTGCGCATAAGCCTGTATCGGGCTGGACATTTGGAACATGAGCGCTTCCTAAAGCAAGCCCTATTCTTTCGTCTTCATTCCGCATGGCGCGGATGAACCCCTGCCGCTATGCGATCCCTCAACCCCCTTGGCGAGCTTCAAAAGACGTGCGAGAAGAAGGCCAACAGGAGAATGTCATGCACCGTTTTTCACAATCTGTTTCGTCGAGCGCCGCTCTTTTAACGCCTGCCGGAGAGACAGGCGCGGTTTTGAAGACCGATCCGGGCCTTCTGCCCGAATGGGATCTGAGCGATCTCTATCCTTCTGCCGACAGCCCCGCGCTGGCCGCGGATATGGAAAAAGCCGCAAGGGACGCAGTAGATTTTGAAGCGCGCTGGAAAGGCAGGCTCGGCGAGGAAGCGGCAAAAGCCAATGGCGGAAACCTTGCCGAAGCCATCAGGGAATATGAGGCTCTCGCTGAACTCATGGGCCGCATCGGGTCGTTTGCGGGGCTTTATTATTATGGCGATACGACCGATCCCAAACGCATGAAGCTTTTTGGCGACGTGCAGCAGAAACTGACCGATGCCAACACGCCGCTCATTTTCTTCGGCCTTGAGATCAACCGCATCAACGACACCGTTCTGGAAAAGGCAATGACGGCCAACCCGGCCATCGGCCATTATCGGCCATGGCTGGAAGATTTGCGCATGGACAAGCCATATCAGCTTGATGACAAGCTGGAGCAGCTTTTCCACGAAAAATCCGTCACCGGATACAGCGCATGGAACCGGCTGTTCGACGAAACCATGTCCAGTCTGCGTTTTGAAATCGACGGCGAGGAACTGGCCATCGAGCCGACGCTCAATCTATTGCAGGATGCAGACAGCGCGGTGCGCAAAAAAGCTTCCGATGCCCTTGCCAAGACCTTCGGCGCCAATCTGCGTACCTTCACGCTGATCACCAATACGCTGGCCAAGGACAAGGAAATCTCCGACCGCTGGCGCGGCTTTGAAGACATCGCCGACAGCCGCCACCTCGCCAATCGCGTCGAACGCGAGGTGGTGGATGCGCTGGCCAAGGCCGTCGAGGATGCCTATCCGCGCCTGTCACATCGCTATTACGCATTGAAAGCCAAATGGCTCGGTCTGGACAAGCTTGAAAACTGGGATCGCAACGCGCCGCTGCCCGAAACGCCGCAGGCGCTGATTTCGTGGGATGAAGCACGCGAGACCGTGCTTTCAGCCTATGGCAATTTCGCACCCGAAATGGCCGATATTGCAAAGCGCTTCTTCGACAGGAACTGGATCGACGCTCCGGTTCGTCCGGGCAAGGCGCCGGGCGCTTTTGCGCATCCCACCGTGCCTTCAGCCCATCCCTATGTGCTGCTCAACTATATGGGCAAGCCGCGCGACGTGATGACACTCGCCCATGAGCTGGGCCATGGCGTGCATCAGGTATTGGCAGGCGAGCAAGGCGCGCTGATGGCCTCGACGCCATTGACGCTTGCTGAAACCGCTTCTGTGTTTGGCGAAATGCTGACCTTCCGTTCGCTGCTTGAGCGCACGAAGGACAAGCGCGAGCGCAAGGCAATGCTGGCGCAGAAGGCAGAGGACATGATCAATACGGTCGTGCGCCAGATCGCCTTCTACCAGTTTGAACGCCGCGTCCACACCGAACGCCGCGAGGGCGAACTGACCTCGGAGCGCATCGGCGAAATCTGGATGGATGTGCAGCGCGAAAGCCTTGGCGATGCCGTGCGCCTCAACCCCGGCTACGAGACCTTCTGGACCTATATTCCGCACTTCATCCATTCGCCGTTCTATGTCTATGCCTATGCATTCGGCGATTGTCTGGTGAACTCGCTCTATGCGGTCTACCAGAATTCGGAACAGGGCTTTCAGCAGAAATATTTCGACATGCTGAAGGCCGGCGGCACCAGACATCACAAGGAATTGCTCGCCCCCTTCGGCCTCGATGCATCGGATCCAGATTTCTGGAGCAAGGGCCTGTCGGTGATTGAAGGCATCATCGACGAACTGGAAGCCATGGAAGACTGAGACTACTGTGAGACAGCCGTGAGCCTGCCGGGCAAAGACCAGCCGCTTATCCTGTTCCGTGATGACAAGGCGGGCCGTGAAGTGCTTTTCACGGCCCCTTCAACCATTATTCGTGCCGATAATCCGCAGGATTTCGAAGCGGCGTGGATTGCCTTGCAGCAGGCGCATGAAGCTGGAAAATGGCTGGCGGGTTTTTTGTCCTATGAGGCGGGCTATTTGCTTGAAGCCAAGCTTCAGCC
The DNA here is from genome assembly GCF_003149535.1 of Falsochrobactrum shanghaiense. GTDB lineage: Bacteria > Pseudomonadota > Alphaproteobacteria > Rhizobiales > Rhizobiaceae > Brucella > Brucella shanghaiense. Next base: position 75,939 of record NZ_QGDB01000004.1, read on the forward strand.
GCTTTTGCCGGAAAAGCGTAAAATTCCGCTTTTGTGCTTCGGGGTTTTCGACAGCCCATCGGATGGGAGCCTGCATCACCGCTGCGATGATGAGGCAACATTTCTGCGCAACCCTGTCGCGCAATGGTCGTTCGATGAGTACCAGACGCGGTTTTCGCGATTGCACCGGCATTTACGTGAAGGCGATTGCTATCAGGGCAATCTGACATTTCCGATCCATGCCGAATGGGGCGGCGATCCCTTGACCTTGTTCAACGCCCTCACCAGACGCCAGCCGGTGCGCTACGCCAGTTTCTGCAATCTGGGCGGGCCGGTCGTGCTCTCGCGCTCGCCTGAACTGTTCTTTGAAGTCAATGACGAGGGCTGGATCGAAACGCACCCGATGAAAGGCACCATGCCGCGCGGGGCAACGCCGCAGGAGGACGAGCAGAACCGCGAATTCCTGATGAACGACCCCAAAAATCAGGCCGAAAACCGCATGATCGTCGATCTGTTGCGCAATGACATATCGCTCATCAGCGAGGTCGGAACGCTCGATGTACCGGAGCTTTTCCGGGTGGAAAGCTACCCCACCGTTCATCAGATGATCAGCCGCGTGCGGGCAAAACTCAAATCCGGCCTTTCCCTGCATTCCATATTCCGCGCGCTTTTTCCCTGCGGTTCAATCACCGGCGCGCCGAAAATCAGCGCTATGGAAATCCTGCGTGCTCTGGAAAGCGGTCCGCGCGACATCTATTGCGGTTCGCTGGGCTGGATAGAACCGAACGGGCGCATGCGCTTCAACGTTGCTATCCGCACCATCTCGCTTCATGATGATAATCGTGCGATTTTCAATGTCGGAGGCGGCGTGGTTTTCGATTCCACGGCGCGGGCGGAGTATGACGAATGTCTTCTGAAAGCACGGTTCGCGACGGGAGAAAAACCCGTAGCGAAGAACTGAAACAGCAGCCTGATTATCAGCTTATCGAAACCATGCGCTGGGAGCCCTTTTCGGGCATATTGCGCCTTGGCCTGCATCTGGCGCGGCTTGAAAACTCGGCCCGCACGCTCGGCTTTCATTACGATATGGACACCATCCGCCAAAGCCTTGCCGAAACTGCGACCGGTGAAGACCCGCTTCGCCTGCGTCTCACCCTTGCACCCGACGGCATCGTGGACATCACAACCGCAAGCTACCCGCCGCTTGCGCCCGACAGCATCTGGCGGATTGCCATTGCGCGCACGCGCCTTCGCCATGATGATCGGTTGCTGCGCCACAAGACCACGCAGCGCCAGGCCTATATTGCAGCGCGCGAGGAATATGCCATATCCGAAGTGGACGAAGTGATCCTGCTCAATGAGCGCGACGAGGTCTGCGAAGGCACGATCACCTCGGTTTTCGTGGATATGGACCATCGCGGCTACATAACGCCCGCACTTTCCTGCGGCCTGCTCGATGGCGTGTTGCGTCGGGAGTTTCTCAATAATAATACGGCAGCCGAAGGCATAATCACGCTAGATGATCTGCATAAGGCCCGCGATATTCTTGTCGGCAATTCGCTGCGCGGTACGATCCGCGCCCGCCTCGTGTCGCTATAGTTATATAGGCGCTAAAAGCAGAACGTTTTTTTCTGTTCATCTTTCAGTATTATTATACAGCTTCAGGCAATGCCGGTGACTGCGCTTTTGCAGCGAAAGAGAGAGAAAATGGCGAAAAAGAATTGGCCCGTATATGGCGAGATTACCGGCCCTCTTATCATGATCGGATTCGGATCGATCGGGAGCGGCACCCTGCCGCTGATCGAGCGTCACTTCAAATTCGACAAAGCCCGCATGGTCGTGATCGATCCCAGCGAGAAAAATCGCAAGCTCCTCGATGAGCGCGGCATTCAATTTATACAGCAGGCGATCACAAGGGAAAACTACAAGGATGTCCTCGGGCCGCTGCTGGAAGGCGCTGAAGGACAGCCATTCGTCGTCAATCTCTCCGTCGATACCGGCTCTCTCGATCTGATGCGTTTTTGCCGGGAGCACGACGCGCTTTATATCGATACGGTCGTAGAGCCATGGCTGGGCTTTTATTTCGACGCAACCGCCGATAATGCCGCGCGCACCAATTATGCGCTGCGCGAAACGGTGCGGGCGGAAAAGCGCAAGAACCCCAGCGGGACGACGGCTGTTTCCTGCTGCGGGGCCAATCCGGGCATGGTGTCATGGTTCGTCAAGAAGGCATTGCTGGATCTTGCGCAGGAACTTGAGCTGGATTTCGAAGAGCCTGCTCCCGATGACCGGCGCGGCTGGGCCAAGCTCATGAAGAAAGCAGGCGTCAAGGGCATCCACATTGCCGAGCGCGACACGCAGCGCGCAAAGGCCCCCAAGCCCTTCAACACATTCTGGAACACATGGTCGGTCGAAGGCTTTATCGCCGAGGGGCTGCAACCGGCGGAGCTTGGCTGGGGCAGCCATGAAAAATGGAAGCCCAAAAATGCGCGCAAGCAAAAGAAAGGCAACAAGGCGGCCATTTTCCTCGAACAGCCGGGCGGCAACACGCGCATCCGCACATGGTGTCCGACCCATGGCGCGCAATATGGCCTGCTCGTCACCCATAATGAAGCCATTTCGATTGCCGATTTCTTCACGCTGCGCAACAAGAAGGGCAAGCTGGAATACCGCCCGACCTGCAACTATGCCTATCATCCCTGCAACGACGCCATGCTGGCGCTCGATGAAATGTTTGGCGCTGGCGGCAAGGCGCAAACCGTACAGCATGTGCTCGAAGAATCAGAAATACTCGATGGCATGGATGAACTGGGCGTCCTGCTTTATGGCCATGGCAAAAACGCCTATTGGTACGGCTCGCATCTGAGCATCGAAGAAGCTCGCAAACTCGCGCCCTATCAGAACGCCACCGGCCTGCAGGTTTCCTCCGCCGTGCTTGCGGGCATGGTCTGGGCGCTTGAAAACCCGCAAAGCGGCATCGTTGAAACCGATGAGATGGATTATCGCCGCTGCCTTGAAGTGCAGGCTCCTTATCTGGGCGGTATGGAAGGCCATTACACGGACTGGACGCCGCTTGAAGGCCGCGGCGAACTCTTTGCCGAAGACATCGATACCAATGATCCATGGCAGTTCCGCAATATTCTGGTCCGCTGATGGCAACCGGCAATTGCGGCAGTTTCGCAACAGTTTTGTTATCCTCGCCAAAAGGGCTTGTTTTCGTGTAAATTTCCATACATCACATAAGAAACATTTTATGGAGACGAGCACATGAAACGCTTGCGCATCATTGGCCCCATGGTAGTCGTGCCGCTCGTGCTGGCGGCCTGCGTTGCAACCGGCCCGGGCGGCGGCGGCAACGTCCCGGTCGTATCGCGCGCACCTTCGGGCATCGACGGAAGCTGGGTCGATGCGAACGGCATCTTGTCCTCCTTCAATAATGGCATTTTCGAAACGCGCACGACCGACACCAATGAACGGCTGGCGGAAGGCAATTACCGTTACCGCTCGCCGCAGCTCGTTGAGATCGACCTGCGGTCGATCGTGCGCGGCACCACGTCAAAAGTTAACTGCGCGCTGGTCTCTCCGTCGCAGCTTAATTGCACGACATCCGACGGCTCGCATTTCTCGCTGAATCGCCGCGCGGCAGGTTAAACCGCTACGGAAGGCCGCGCGCTCATTTGTCAGGATTGTAATTTGTCTTTTTTACTCTAGTTTCCGCCTATCAGGAGTCGGACAATGAGTGAGATGGATAAAGCACAGGCTATAAACAGCGCGGTACAGAGTAATATCCCGGCGGCAAAACTGCCGAAAGTCGGCGTTCTTCTGGTCAATCTGGGAACACCGGATGGCACCAGCTATGCGCCGATGCGGCGTTATTTGTCGGAGTTTCTGTCCGATCGCCGTGTCATCGAATGGCCGCGCCTGATCTGGTATCCGATTTTGCAAGGCATCGTGCTGAGCACGCGCCCCTCGCGTTCGGGCAAGCTCTATGACCGTATCTGGAACCATGAGCAGAACGAATCGCCCCTGCGCACCTATACCCGCTCACAAGGCGAAAAGCTGGCGCAGGCGCTCAAGGACCATCCCAATGTGGTTGTGGACTGGGCCATGCGTTACGGCCAGCCGTCAATTGAAACGGTGACTGACCGCCTTTTGCAGCAGGGCTGCGAACGGATCGTGATGTTTCCGCTCTATCCGCAATATTCCGCCACCACCACGGCAACCGTCAATGACAAGTTCTTTGAGGCGCTGATGAAAAAGCGCTTCATGCCCGCCGTGCGTACAGTGCCGTCCTATGAGGTGGAGCCGGTCTATATCGAGGCGCTGGCACGTTCTATCGAGCGGCATCTGGCGACGCTGGATTTCAAGCCGGAAGTCATTCTGGCGTCTTATCACGGCATTCCAAAAAGCTATTCCGACAAGGGCGATCCATACCGCGCCCAATGCCTTGAGACCTCGCGCCTGCTGCGCGCGCGCCTTGGCATGGATGACAAGCAGTTCCGCTCCACATTCCAGTCGCGCTTCGGCCCGGAAGAATGGCTGCAACCCTATACTGACGACACGGTAGAAGAACTCGCGCGGCAGGGCGTGAAATCCATGGCTGTGCTCAATCCGGGGTTCGTGGTTGATTGCCTCGAAACCGTCGATGAAATCGGCAATGAAGCAGCTGAAATATTCCATGAACATGGCGGTGAAAATTTAAGCCATATTCCCTGTCTCAACGATGGTGAAGATGGCATGAAGGTTATCGAAACGCTGGTGCGCCGCGAATTGCAGGGATGGGTATAAGGAAATAGGGGAGCAGGCGAAAACCGCAAAAAAACTTGCTCCCACACTCCCCTACTGCCATGCTCCCCTCTCTCCTGCTAAAGCGGTTGCCTTACCGAAGGGACGCAATCAATGACAGGTTTCGACATCACGCTACTCATTCTTGCGGCACTGGTGCTGGCGACGCTTTTCGCCGGTATCAAGACGGTGCCGCAGGGCTATAATTATACGGTCGAACGCTTTGGCCGTTATACACGCACGCTGATGCCCGGCCTCAATCTGATCGTGCCTTTTTTCGACCGCATCGGCGCACGGCTCAACATGATGGAGCAGGTGCTCGACGTGCCGACACAGGAGGTCATCACCCGCGACAATGCCATTGTCGGCGTCGATGGCGTGGCCTTCTATCAGGTGCTCAATGCAGCACAGGCCGCCTATCAGGTTTCCAATCTGCAATATGCGCTTCTCAACCTGACCATGACAAATATCCGTACCGTCATGGGATCAATGGACCTTGATGAACTGCTTTCCAACCGCGATGCGATCAATGACCGCCTGCTGCGCGTTGTCGATGAAGCCGCGCATCCATGGGGGCTCAAGATGACCCGCGTGGAGATCAAGGACATCAACCCGCCCGAAGACATCGTCAATTCCATGGCCCGCCAGATGAAGGCGGAGCGCGACAAGCGCGCGCAGGTTCTGGAAGCCGAAGGCGACCGCAATGCGCAGATCCTGCGCGCGGAAGGCCAGAAGCAATCACAAATTCTGGAAGCGGAAGGCAAGCTGGAAGCGGCCAAGCGCGAAGCAGAAGCCCGCGAACGACTGGCGGAAGCAGAAGCCAAGGCCACCACCATGGTTTCGGACGCGGTGGCCAATGGCAATGTGCAGGCGCTCAATTATTTCGTGGCACAGAAATATACCGAGGCTATCGGCAATATCGCCAGCGCGAAGAACCAGAAAGTCATCCTCATGCCGCTTGAAGCCAGTTCGCTGATCGGATCGCTTGGCGGCATCGGGGCGATTGCCCGGGAAGTGTTCGGCGATGGCGGCAAACCCGCCGATCCTGCGCCCGACACACCCCCGACGCGCCCGCGCAGCGTGCCTCCGACCAATCGCAATTGACAGGACGCCCGGCATGATCGTGGATTTCCTTTATGAGCTGGGCATCTGGAACTGGATCGTATTCGGGCTGGTTTTGCTCATGCTTGAAATTCTTGCGCCGGGCTTCTTCTTCATCTGGTTCGCGCTTGCGGCATTGGTCACAGGGGCCCTCGCCTTCCTGCTGGGCACGGCTGCGGGTTTCGGCTGGCAGTTGCAGACCGTCATATTCCTCATCCTCGCCGTCATCTTCGTGCTGGCGGGACGCCGCTTTTTCGGCGTAAAGGGCAAGCAGGACGAACCCCTGCTCAATCAGCGCGGCGAACAATTGGTAGGGCAGCGCGCGACCTTGAGCGAACCCATCGTCAATGGCCGCGGCCGCATTCGCATCAATGATACGATGTGGCGCGCCAGAGGGCCGGACCTGCCTGCGGGAACGCAAGTGCGTGTGGTATCCTTCGATCCCGTCAATATGGAAGTCGAAGTCGCGGTTTAGAGCATTTCCAGCAAAAGTGTGAAACGGTTTTGCGTGGGATAATGCGATAAAACAAAGGCTTGAGGCGCGGTTCCGATTCCGTGTTAACCGGAACCGCTCTAGGTAAGCTTCAAGCCGCGCCGATCCGCAGCAGGTCGTGGAAATGCACCAGCCCGACAGGCTTGCCCTCCTCGACCACGATCAGCGCGCTGATGTGATGCTCTTCAAGCAGGCTCATGGCCGCGCCGACCAGCATCTGCGGCGAAATGGTCTTGGGGTTATGCGTCATCACCTCATCGACGGAGAGTTCCGCGAGATTGCGGTGCAGATTGCGCGCCAGATCGCCATCGGTGATGATGCCCGCCAGCTTGCCCTGATCGTCCACGATGCCCACGCAGCCAAAGCGCTTATGGGACTGGACTTTCATGGCCTCCGGCATGGATGTGCCGGTTTTCACCAGCGGCACGCTATCACCGCGATGCATGATCTCGCGAATATGCGTGAGGCTCGCGCCCAGCGATCCGCCGGGATGGAACGTGCGGAAGTCCGTCGGCGTAAAGCCGCGCGCTTCCAGCAATGCGATGGCGAGAGCGTCGCCGATGGCAAGCTGCATCATCGTCGAAGTGGTGGGAGCGAGGCCGTGCGGGCAGGCTTCGGCAGAGCGCGGCAGGATCAGTGCAACGGTTGCAGCGCGCCCCAGAGCGGAACCCTCGCGCGAGGTGATTGCGATCAGCGGAATGCGAAAGCGTTGCGAATAATTGACGATCCCGCGCAATTCGGCTGTTTCACCGGACCATGACAGCGCGACGATCACATCATTGTCGCCGATCATGCCCAGATCGCCATGATTGGCCTCGGCGGCATGAACGAAGAAGGCCGACGTGCCGGTCGAAGCGAAAGTCGCGGCAAGCTTCGCCCCCACATGGCCGCTTTTGCCCAGTCCCGTCAGGATGACCCGCCCCTTTGAAGCGGCAATCACCTTCACAGCTTCCACAAAGGAAGCAGAGAGGTCGTTCTGAAGCGCTTGCTCAAGCGCCAGAAGCCCCGTGTTTTCGGTTTTGATCGTGCGCAGGGCCGAAGCAATCGCCGCTTCCGCACCTTCCGCAGTAAGGGTCTCATCGAGCTTTATCATGGCGCACAGGGTTAGCGCCTTCGGGCCGGGTTGTCCAAACATTTATTGCCCCGGCAAGGGCTGCGTCGAGACCTGTGGCAACCAAGAATTAACCATATCCTTTTACGGTTTATCCACCACGTTGCAACCAATTGAAGAACATATGTTTTTTGCCAGGATCGCTAATAGCGTATCAGCGCCCCTTACCCGCAGGCTGCGCAGCCTTTTGCTGGCGGGTGTGGTTGTGGTTATCGGCACCTGTCCCCTTCATGCACAGGATGCGGAATTGCGCGGCAGCGTTGCCGAGGATGTGCTTGCCGTATCGTCGCCGGAAACACTTGAAAATCACAGGCTTGCGGGAAACGATAGCAATGCGTTACCGGAAAACGAGATACAGGACGAGGATTTCACGCCACCTGTAGAAGAAAATACCGCGCCGCCTGAAAATGACAGGGTTAAACCCGCGACTATCGTTTCAGAGCCGCAATCATCGGTGCATTCATCTTCGGATAATGCGCGCGCCGAAGCGATCAGCCCCGAATCCGAAGGCGGAAACGGACGCGCACGCAGTGAAAACCCGCGTGCACCTGCCGAGCAGGGAGGGCGCATCACAACGCAAAGCGATCCTTTTGCTCCGGTCGGAATTCGTGCAGGCACATTCATCCTGCGGCCTTCGCTTGAACAGGGCATTCGCGCGACTTCAAATGGCGACAACAGTTCGAGCGGCTCAAGCGCGGTGCTTTCGGAAACCACCCTGCGCCTTAATGCCCAGTCTGACTGGTCGCGCCATCAGGCTACGATCGACGCATCCGGCACGCTGAGCAAATCCATCTCCGGCCAGGATGTTTCCGAGCCGCGTCTCGATATTCAGGGCGATCTTCGCTTGGACCTCGACGCGCTCACGACGGTCAATATGCACGGCGGATACAGGATACGACGCGAAAGCGCTTCCAGTCCCAACGGTGTGACGGACGCAATCGAACGCCCGTTGCTGCATACATTCGATGGCAGCCTGGGCATCGAGCGCGATACGGGGCTGCTGTTGGGACGCGCGACCGCCCGTATCCAGCATGATATGTATGGGGACGCCAAGCTGGCTTCGGGCGGCACCGTAAGCCAGAAGGACCGCGACAACAGCTATGCCAGCATCGTCCTGCGCAGCGGCTTTGCTCTTTCGCCTGCGCTAAGACCATTTGCCGAAGTCGAGCTGGGCAAACGCATCTTTGACGAGCGTCTCGACAGCAATGGCTATGAGCGCAGCGGGACGCAATATGCCCTGCGCGGCGGGCTGATGATCGACCGGGGTGAAAAATTCAATGGCGAACTGGCCGCAGGCTTTATGCGGGCCAACAGCGACGATCCCCGTCTTGGCAGCATAAGCGGGCCTTCCATCGCGGCGATGCTCAACTGGTCGCCGCTGCGCGGCACCGATGTCCGCCTTTATGCGCAAACAATGGTGGATGCCTCCACGACGCCCGGCATTGCCGGCTCGCTCATACATTTCGCCAGTCTCGACGTGACGCGGCGGGTGCGTTCCGATCTCAGCCTGAACGGCAGGCTCGATCTGAATATCCGCGACAACAAGGACGGCACCGGCACCGATTATACAATCGGCGCACAGATAGGCGCGACCTACTGGATCAACCGTTTTCTGGGCCTTGATGCGCGGCTGCGTCATGAACGGCAGACAAGCGGGATCGCTGATCGTGAATACAGCTCCAATAGCGTCTATGTCGGCATGAAGCTGCAACGCTGAATATGAAAAACCCGCCTCGTTGGTGAGGCGGGTTTGGGGTTCGGGACGTGAGCCGCCTATTCCGGCTGGATCGTCTTGAGAAGATCGGCAATCGAATGCTCAACCGATGAGCGAATATCCTTGCGCCAGAGCGCAAAGGCGACATTTGCCTCGATGAAGCCCGCTTTGGAGCCGCAATCGAATGTCAGGCCCTGATAGTTGAAGCCATAGAAACTTTGCGCATCCGCCAGCTTCAGCATGGCATCGGTCAACTGGATTTCATTACCGGCGCCTTTTTCCTGCTTGCCCAGAAGCTCGAAAATCTCCGGCTGCAGAATATAACGGCCATTGATATAGAGGTTGGAAGGCGCGGTTCCCTTGGCCGGTTTTTCAACCATTCGGTTGATCTCGAAACCGTTTCCGACGGTCTCGCCCTTGCCGACGATGCCGTATTTATGGGCTTCTTCCGGATCGCATTCCTGCACGGCGATGATATTGCCGCCGGTCTGTTCATAAAGCTCGACCATTTCCGCAAGGCAGCCTTTTTTCGACTGCATCACCATGTCGGGCAGAAGAAGCGCGAAGGGTTCGTTGCCGACCAGTTCGCGCGCGCACCACACCGCATGGCCAAGGCCAAGCGGCACTTGCTGGCGGGTGAAGCTCGTTGTTCCCGGCTGCGGCTGCAAATCCTTCAAATGGTCCAGTTCCGCAGTTTTGCCGCGCTCGGCCAGCGTGGAATAAAGCTCCACCTGCGCATCGAAATAATCCTCGATGACCGCCTTGTTGCGCCCGGTGACAAAAATGAGATGTTCGATCCCCGCTTCGCGTGCTTCATCGACCACGTATTGAATGACGGGCTTGTCAACGACCGTCAGCATTTCTTTCGGAACGGATTTGGTGGCGGGCAGGAAACGGGTGCCAAGTCCTGCGACTGGAAAGACGGCTTTACGTATTTTACGGATCGAACTCATTCCTCTCCTCGATTTTCACTAGAGCATTTCCAGCAACACCGTGAAACGATTTGCCTGGGACAATGCAGCACACAAAGACTTAACCTGATCATTCCGGTTGAACACGTCCGCTCCCAAGCGAACTGCATCAACAGGTTGCAACTGCTGGGCTTTAATTATGGCACCTTTATTAAGGAAGGGCGAAAGCCGGTGGATTGTGCCATCACATTAAATGTCCCCGTCTTAATTCTGTTTGATAGCCCCCTTTTTTATGCGTTCTTTTTCAGATGGTAAACCAAATGCTAACCTGCGGCCAGTAATGTCGGCTCAAGAGTGCCGACCTCAAATTCAACACCGGATAGAATTAACACTCTATCTATCGCAATGAACCAGGGTCCGGTCCAGAGTGCGTTCAGGAAGGTGCTCTGAAAGGAACCTGCCGTTTGAGGATGGCAGAAAGACGCTTGCAGAAGGGAAACACAGAATGCTGCGATTTCCATCCATTCCGGGGCGAGGCATAAGCGCTCGATTCACGGCGACCGTCGCGATGGCGATGCTGCTATCGGGCCTGTCGGTGGGCCATGCCTCGGCCGATGCCAATTTCCGCAAATGGGTTGCCGGTTTCCGCAATACCGCCATCCAGAGCGGGGTGACGCCATCCACCTTCGATCAGGCTTTCCGGGGCGTGAATGCGCCCGATCCGGTCGTTCTGGAGAAGGCGCGCTACCAGCCGGAATTCATCGATCCGATCTGGAGCTATATGGACAATCGGGTCAACGAACAGACCGTCGCCGACGGGCAGAACATGGCGCGCAAATGGGGTCCGTGGCTCAAGCGCATCGAACAGCGCTTCTCGGTCAGCCCCAATATATTGCTGGCCATATGGTCGATGGAAAGCAGCTACGGCGAAGCTCTCAAGCGAGAGGATGTGATGCGCGATGTGGTTCGCTCGCTCGCAACTCTTGCCTATGCCGACAAGCGGCGCGCCAAATTTGGCCGCACCCAGTTGATTGCGGCCATGAAGATCCTCCAGACCCGCGACATCGACCGGGGCCACCTCAGCGGCTCATGGGCAGGCGCAATGGGCCATACGCAGTTCATCCCGACCAGCTATCAGGCCTATGCGGTCGATATGGATGGCAACGGCAAGCGCGACATCTGGAATTCCGTGCCCGATGCGCTTGCCACCGCCGCCAATCTTCTGCACCGCAATGGCTGGCAGCCGGGACGCACATGGGGCTACGAGGTAACACTTCCACCGGGGCGCAAATTCCCTGCCGGGTCGCTTTCCATCGCCCAATGGCGCAAACTCGGGCTTGTGCGCGCCAATGGACGCGCCTTCCCCGATAATAATGAACAGGCTACCCTCAAGGTTCTTGATGGCCGCGAGGGACCGGCATTTCTGATGACCAAGAACTTCTTCGTCATCAAGCGCTATAACAATGCCGATAAATATGCGCTGGCGGTCGGCCTGCTGGCGGATCGTATCGGCGGCTATCAGGGGCTTCAGCGGGACTGGAACCGGCCTTTCACGCCCATTACCGTGACCGAGCGTCTGGAATTGCAGTCGCATCTCAAGGCGCTTGGCTATTATGACGGCAATATAGACGGCAAGATCGGCTCTTCCTCGCGGGCAGCGATCGAGGCGTTTCAGCAGCGCAACGGTTTGCAAAAAGACGGGCATCCGAGCAAGGAAGTGCTCTCGGTTCTGCGTCGGCGCTAAACCCTGCATTAATATCGGGAGCGCATAATCATTCTGCGCTCCCTGTTCTTTTTTGCCGAAAGCGCCCATAATCCCATGGCAGGAAGGCAAGAAATGCAGGCAAAACGGTTTCGGAACAAAACAACATCTGTCGCAGCAGCAATGCTTGCCCTATTTGCCGCGCTTTGCCTGCTGGCTGGGCACGCACAGGCGCAGGAACGACCCCGAACGATTTTTGATCTGCTGTTTGGCCAGCGACGCGCCGAACCGCAGCGCCAGTATGAACAGCCAAGGCAGCAGCGCACCCGGCCTGCAAAGCCCAAACGCTCTTCGAAACCAGCAGCGCCCGCGCGCGCCAAGGCACCCGTCGAAACAAAGCCTGAAATCGAATTTGTCGAAAAGAGCGCCGACGCCAAAAAGGTTCTCGTGGTGGGCGATTTCATCGCTGCCGGGTTGGCGGAAGGACTGGAAATAGCATTTGCAGCCGATCCCGAAATCAGCATCGCCAGCCGCGTCAACGGCTCGTCCGGCTTCGTGCGCGACGATCATTTTGACTGGCCCGCCCATATTTCAAAAATCCTCGAAGAGGAAAAACCCGCCGCGGTCATCGTCATGATCGGCTCCAACGACCGCCAGCCGATCAATATCGGGGGCCAGAATCACGCCGCGCGCTCACCCGAATGGACCACAGAATATCAGCGCCGCGTCTCCAGTTTCACGAAGGATATTGTCGATGAACATTATCCGTTGATCTGGGTGGGACAGCCGCCTTTCCGGCCGCGCGGCATGTCGCAGGATATGCTTGCGCTTAACGAAATCTATCGTACGGCATCGGAAAAGGCGGGCGGGAAATTCGTCGATGTCTGGGATGGCTTTGTCGATGAAGAGGGCAATTTCAGCCAGACCGGCTTCGACATTAATGGCCAGACCGCACGATTACGCGCCAATGACGGCATCAACACCACCTCGGCAGGCAAACGCAAACTCGCCTTTTATGCCGAAAAACCCTTGAAGGCCCTGCTGGGCGACAGCAGGGACAGTGAGCAGCTTCTGCCCGCCGCCGGAGCGCCCGATCCCTCGAAACCCGTCGATCGCATCGCGCCGGTAAGCCTGCGCGACATAGGCCGCGACAATAGCGGCGTATTGCTGGGGAGCAGGCTTGCCATCGGCCAAAAAGAGCCGACTGCGCAGCCGTCCGAACATAAGGCCACACCCGGAAGGGCCGATGATTTCTCATGGCCGCGTAAAAGCCCGGCAAACTGACGCCGGGCTTTTTGTTCATATTTACCCGCGCAAAATCAGCGCGGCAGAACCGACGCGCCCATCAGATCGGCATCGATGGCGTGCGCGGCCTGACGGCCTTCGCGAATGGCCCAGACCACCAGCGACTGGCCGCGCCGTATATCGCCCGCTGCATAGAGCTTGCCGATATTGGTGCGGTAATCCCGGTCATTGGCCTTCACAGAAGTCGCGCCGCGCCGATCCGTGGCGATTTCCAGCCTGTCTGACATTTCATGCAGAACGCTGTTTTCTGCCGGGCCATAAAAGCCGATGGCGATGAAGGCGAGATCGGCCTTGATGAAGAATTCGCTGCCCGCAACGGGCTTGCGCTGCTCATCGACCTGACAGCACTTCACATGGGTAAGCCGTCCGTCCTCGCCGATGAATTCAAGCGTTGCCACCTGAAATTCACGTGAAGCGCCTTCCGCCTGACTGGATGAGGTGCGCATCTTGGTCGCCCAATAGGGCCAGACGCTGAGCTTGTCTTCCTTTTCGGGCGGCTGCGGGCGAATATCGAGTTGAGTGACGTTGACAGCCCCCTGCCGGAAGGCAGTGCCGACGCAATCGGATGCAGTGTCGCCACCGCCGACCACCACGATATGCTTGCCGCCTGCAAGGATAGGCGCGGAGGGCCAGGCGACGGATTCGATATTTTCGCGGCCCACCCGACGGTTTTGCTGCACCAGATAAGGCATGGCGTCATAGACACCTTCAAGATCAGCGCCGGGGATGCCTGCGGGGCGCGGCTTTTCAGAACCGCCGCAATAAAGCACCGCATCATAGGTGTCGAGCAATCCGCGCAGCGGCTTGTCGACGCCGATATTGACGCCGCAGAGAAAACGCACGCCCTCGCCTTCCATCTGTGTGATGCGCCGGTCGATCAGGTGCTTTTCCATCTTGAAATCAGGGATGCCATAGCGCAGCAGCCCGCCGGGGCGGCTTTCGCGCTCATAGACATCGACCATGTGACCAGCGCGGGCGAGTTGCTGCGCGGCTGCAAGCCCCGCCGGGCCAGAGCCGATGATCGCCACCGATTTGCCGGTCTTCTTGGCGGCGGGCTGCGGCACGATATGGCCCAACTCATAGGCTTTGTCCCCCAAAGCCTGCTCGACCGTCTTGATTGCAACCGGCATGTCTTCGAGGTTCAGCGTGCAGGCTTCCTCGCAGGGTGCCGGGCAGATGCGACCGGTGAATTCCGGAAAATTATTGGTCAGATGCAGGTTGCGGATCGCCTGATCCCAGTTGCCGTTATAGACCAGATCGTTCCAATCGGGGATCTGGTTGTGGACCGGGCAGCCCGTCGGACCATGACAGAAGGGAATGCCACAATCCATGCAGCGCGCTGCCTGCTTCTGCACTTCACCATCCGTCATCGGCAGGGTGAATTCATGAAAATGGCGAATGCGATCCGATGCCGGCTGGTATTTTGCCACCTGCCGGTCGATCTCAAGAAAACCAGTTACCTTACCCATAGAAATGCTCTCCCTCGCTGATCGAGGCTGAATCTTGAAACTGCAAGGCGGTCATTCCGCCGCGACACCGATCTGCATGCGCTCCATCTCTTCCAGAGCGCGACGATATTCGACCGGCATGACCTTCACGAATTTGGGGCGATAGCTCTCCCAATTGTCGAGAATATCCTTTGCCCGCGTTGAGCCGGTGTAATGGAGATGATTGGCAATCAATTGCGCCAGACGTTCCTCGTCATGGTGGGTCATGTTGGCGGAAACGTCGACACGGCCCTTATGCATCAGGTCGCCGCCGTGATGGTGCAGTTTTTCGAGAATATCGTCCTCTTCGGGCACCGGCTCCAGTTCGACCATCGCCATATTGCAGCGCTGGGCAAAATCGCCTTCCTCGTCGAGCACATAGGCGACGCCGCCCGACATGCCCGCCGCGAAATTACGCCCGGTCTGGCCAATGACCACGACCACACCGCCGGTCATATATTCGCAGCCGTGATCGCCGACGCCTTCGACAACCGTTACCGCGCCCGAATTGCGCACCGCAAAGCGCTCGCCCGCCACGCCGCGGAAATAGCATTCGCCTTCCAGCGCGCCATAAAGCACGGTATTGCCGACAATGATGGAGTTTTCAGCTGCAATACGCGCGTCTTCCGGTGGCCGCACGATGATGCGTCCGCCCGAAAGCCCTTTGCCGACATAATCATTGCCATCACCGATCAGATCGAACGAGATGCCACGCGCAAGGAATGCCCCAAACGACTGGCCTGCCGTACCGCGCAGGGTAACGGCTATTGTGTCTTCCGGCAGGCCCTTGTGCCGGAAGCGCCTGGCCACTTCGCCCGAAAGCATCGCGCCTGCCGAACGATCCACATTCTTGATGTCGACATCGATCCTGACCGGCTGGCGCTCTTCGAGCGCAGGCATCGCTTCGGCGATCAGCTTGCGATCAAGAACGTCTTCAATCGGATGATGCTGACGTTCGGTCCAGTAAACCGCCTTCCTTTCAGCCTCAGGCTTATGGAGGATGCGGCTGAAATCGAGGCCTCGGGCTTTCCAGTGATCGATCATCGCCTGCTTTTCGAGCAATTCCGTCTGGCCGATAATGTCTTCCAGCCGGGTAAAGCCCATCTGCGCGAGAAGTGCCCGCACTTCTTCCGCAAGATAAAAGAAGAAGTTGATGACATGCTCCGGCGTGCCCTTGAAGCGCTTGCGCAGCACCGGGTCCTGCGTCGCCACGCCCACCGGGCAGGTGTTGAGATGACATTTGCGCATCATGATACAGCCTGCGGCAATCAGCGGCGCGGTCGAGAAGCCGAATTCATCGGCCCCCAACAGCGCCCCGATCACCACGTCGCGCCCGGTGCGCAGCCCGCCATCGACCTGCAAGGCGATGCGCGAACGAAGGCCGTTGAGCACCAGCGTCTGATGGGTTTCGGCAAGGCCGATTTCCCATGGCGAACCCGCATGTTTGAGCGAAGTGAGCGGCGAGGCACCCGTGCCGCCATCATAGCCGGATACAGTAATGTGATCGGCGCGCGCCTTTGCGACGCCAGCCGCAACCGTGCCCACACCCACTTCCGACACCAGCTTGACCGAAATATCGGCAGCCGGATTGACGTTTTTAAGATCGTAAATGAGTTGCGCCAGATCTTCGATGGAATAGATGTCGTGATGCGGCGGCGGCGAAATGAGGCCCACCCCCGGCGTCGAATGCCGGGTCTTGGCGATTGTCGCATCGACCTTGTGGCCCGGAAGCTGGCCACCCTCGCCGGGCTTTGCACCCTGCGCGACCTTGATCTGGATAAGATCGGCATTGACCAGATATTCCGTCGTCACGCCGAACCGGCCCGAGGCCACCTGCTTGATGGCAGAACGCTCCGGGTTAGGCGTCCCGTCGGGCAGCGGATAGAAGCGATCCGGCTCCTCACCACCCTCGCCCGTATTCGACTTGCCGCCAATGGCGTTCATCGCCCGCGCCAGCGTGGTGTGCGCCTCACGCGAGATCGAGCCGAAAGACATGGCCCCCGTCGAGAAACGCTTGACGATTTCAACAGCCGGTTCGACCTCATCGATAGAGATAGGCTCAAAGCCCCGATCCTTTGCAAAACGAATATCGAACAATCCGCGAATGGTCCTTGCCTGCGCCGACTTCGCGTCGAGCATCGCAGTATATTCGCTGAATGTCTGCGGATTGGAGGTGCGCACCGCATGTTGCAGCTTCGCCACCGCATCCGGCGACCACATATGCGCCTCGCCGCGCACGCGATAGGCATATTCGCCGCCGACTTCGAGCGCGGTCAGCAAAACCGGATCATCGCCGAATGCATCCTTGTGACGACGCACGGTTTCCTCGGCGATTTCCTCAAGCCCGACACCCTCGATACTGGTGGCGGTGCCGAAGAAATACTGATCGACGAAGCCTGTCTTCAGCCCCACCGCATCGAAAATCTGCGCGCCGCAATAGGACTGATAAGTCGAAATGCCCATTTTGGACATGACTTTCAATATGCCCTTGCCAATCGACTTGATGTAGCGCTTGACGACTTCATCCGCGTCCACTTCCGGCGGAAATTCGCGGCGGCGATGCATGTCGAGCAGCGTGTCAAAGGCGAGATAGGGATTGATTGCCTCCGCACCATAGCCCGCAAGACAGGCGAAATGATGCACTTCGCGCGGCTCGCCCGATTCGACCACAAGGCCGACCGAGGTGCGCAGGCCCTTGCGGATCAGATGATGGTGGACGGCAGCCGTCGCAAGCAAAGCGGGGATCGGAATGCGATCCGCACCAACCTGACGATCCGACAGGATGACAATGTTGTAACCGCCATGAACGGCGGCTTCCGCACGGTCGCACAGGCGTTCGATGGCGCCATGCATACCCGCAGCACCCTCGCCGACATTATAGGTGATGTCGAGCGTCTTGGTGTCGAAACGGTCTTCGGTGTGGCCGATGGAGCGGATTTTTTCCAGATCGCCATTGGTCAGGATCGGCTGGCGCACTTCCAGCCGCTTGCGGCGCGAGGTGCCCACCAGATCGAAAATGTTCGGGCGCGGACCGATGAAGGAAACAAGGCTCATCACCAGTTCCTCGCGGATCGGATCGATCGGCGGATTGGTGACCTGCGCGAAATTCTGCTTGAAATAGGTGTAAAGCAGCTTCGCCTTGTCGGACATGGCCGAAATCGGCGTATCCGTCCCCATCGAGCCGATGGCTTCCTGTCCGGTCGTGGCCATGGGCGACATCAGAAGCCGGGTGTCTTCCTGGCTGTAGCCAAATGATTGCTGGCGGTCGAGAAGGCTTACATCCTTGCGCAATGCGCGCGGCTCAACCGGATTGAGCTCCTCCAGAATGAGCTGCGTATTGGCGAGCCATTGCTTGTAAGGATGCTTCCGGGCAATCTGCGACTTGATTTCCTCGTCGGAAACAATGCGGCCCTCTTCCATATCGATGAGCAGCATGCGGCCCGGCTGAAGACGCCATTTCTTGACGATCTTCTTTTCCTCGACCGGCAGGACACCCGCTTCGGACGCCAGAATGACGAAATCGTCATCCGTCACGATATAGCGCGCCGGGCGCAAACCATTGCGGTCGAGCGTAGCACCAATCTGGCGGCCATCGGTGAAAGCGACAGCGGCAGGGCCGTCCCACGGCTCCATGAGGGCCGCATGATATTCGTAGAATGCACGGCGCTCGTCCGACATCAGCTTGTTGCCCGACCATGCTTCGGGGATCAGCATCATCATCGCATGAGCGAGGCTGTAGCCGCCCTGATGCAGAAATTCGAGCGCATTGTCGAAGCAGGCCGTATCCGACTGGCCCTCATAGGAGATCGGCCACAGCTTGGAAATATCGTTGCCGAAAAGCTCCGAATCCACCGAAGCCTGACGCGCAGCCATCCAGTTCACATTGCCGCGCAGCGTGTTGATTTCACCATTATGCGCGACCATGCGGTAGGGATGCGCCAGCCGCCATGACGGGAAGGTGTTGGTGGAAAAGCGCTGATGCACCAGCGCCACGGCACTTTCAAAGCGCGGGTCTTTGAGATCGCGATAATAGCTGCCGACCTGATAGGCCAGAAACATGCCCTTATAGACCACCGTACGCGCCGACATGGAGACGATGTAAAAGCCGTTATCGTCGCCGTCATTCTCCTGATAGATACGATTGGAAATGACCTTGCGCAGCACGAACAGACGGCGCTCGAAATCGTCATCCGTTTCCAGTGCCGGATTGCGGCCAATAAAGACCTGCAAGTGAAACGGCTCGGTTGCGGCAATTTCCGGTGCTTTCGACAGCGACGAATTATCGACCGGCACTTCGCGAAAGCCGATGAAGGACTGGCCTTCCGCCGCAATCACTTCCCGGACGATTTCTTCAATATGCGCGCGCAATTCCGCATCGCGCGGCATGAAGAGATAGCCGACGCCATAATGGCCGGGCTGTGGCAGATCGATGCCCTGCCGCGCCATTTCCTCGCGAAAAAAGCGGTCGGGAATCTGTACCAGAATGCCCGCGCCGTCGCCCATCAGGGGATCGGCGCCCACCGCACCGCGATGGGTGAGATTTTCAAGCATGAACAGGCCGTTCTCGATGACCTGATGTGATTTTTTACCCTTCATATGCGCAACAAAGCCAACGCCGCAGGCGTCATGCTCGTTGCGCGGGTCGTAAAGACCTTGCGCTGGCGGAACGCCGCGTGTGTGCCGCGTCGTTTTTCGTGCCGAATCCATGGTGGTTGTCGTGGCAGCCTTGACGTTTTCGTTCTGTATGGTGTGAGACATCACGTGCGATACAGATGGCGTCAAATGCGGCATCGTCATTTCCTCCAATAGGCCCCGGCTGCGGGGCGTCGCGATCAGATACAGGCCGGAACGGCACACCGTTCCGCAATTGCTTTGCATATGTGGAGAGCCTTATCGAAAAGGCGTTGGACGACGTTCCAATGCGTGCGGATAACAGCCGCCGCGGGGAATATTGTTTAAGCGCCTTGTCTTGTCAGGCTCGGACAGGTTGACCCGGCCCGCCAGAACAGGCGCACCAAACTCCCTGTCTAAATCAATGTCCTTTGAACGGGATCCTACCCGCTTGCACGAACATTTTCTTTCTGCGACCGACGAGAACATTCTAACAGATATTCAGCCAATCGCAGTGTTTTATGGGACAGCATCGGTGAACTAGTCAGTATTGCTGTCCTAATTATCTATGGCAGAATTCAAATTCACTCACAAGATGGAAACGCGATTTTTTTCGGCATCTGGCGTAATAAAATGCCACAGCAATGGCAGTCTGCCTCATTTAGTTGCGCTGGCGCCGTGCTCAGGCAACCATACGACGAATGAAATAGCCGGTGCTTCCGATTTTTCGCAAAGACGGGTTACTCCTGCGGCGCTGAGCGGCTATAGACACATTTTACGTTTTTGAAATGACGCATCCTGTTTGCGCCAGCAATTCTTGCCAGCGGAGAGAAACTTGCATTTTGCTTCCGATAACTGGGCCGGGGCCCATCCAAAAATCGCCGAAAGCCTTTCCACTCATGCTGCGGGTTTTGCCGAAGCCTATGGCGCAAGCGAACTCGACAAGCGCGTTGAACAGCGTTTCAATGAATTGTTCGAGCGCGAAGTCGCTGTGTTTTTCGTCGGCACCGGTACGGCGGCCAATTCATTGGCGCTTGCCAGCGTCAACCGTCCCGGCGGCGTTTCTATGGTCCATCGCGAAGCCCATGTGATCGAGGATGAATGCGGCGCACCGGAATATTTTACCGGCGGCGCACGCCTGCACCCAATCGATGGCGCTTTGGGTCGCATGGACCCGGAGCTTCTCAAGCGCGAATTGAAACGCTTCGATCCGGCCTTTGTTCATGCCGGCCAGCCCATGGCGGTGAGCATCACGCAAGCGACCGAAGTCGGCACGATCTATCAGCCCGATCATATAGAAGCGATTGCAAAAATCTGCCATGACAATGGCCTGCCTTTGCATATGGATGGCGCCCGTTTTGCCAATGCGCTGGTCTCGCTGGACATGACGCCTGCCGAAATGACGTGGAAACGGGGCGTCGATATTGTCTCCTTTGGCGGCACCAAGAACGGCTGCTGGTGTGCGGAAGCGCTGGTTTTCATGAAACCCGAACGCGCACGCGACCTGCCTTTCATCCGCAAGCGCGCAGCACAGCTTTTTTCCAAGACCCGTTTCATCGCCGCACAGTTCGACGCCTATCTGGCCGACGGCCTCTGGCTTGAACTGGCGCAACATTCCAATGCGCTGGCCGCCCGTCTGGCGCAGCATATCGAAGCTTCCAACCAGATGCGTCTTGCATGGACGCCCGAAGCCAATGAGGTTTTCGCGATCATGCAACAATCGGTCTATGAGCATTTGCAGGAGAAGGGTGCTGTTTTCTACGACTGGAACCCGCCCCATTCGGAAGTCGATCGCATCAGCGAGGGCGAGATTTTCGCCCGCTTCGTCACCAGCTTCGCCAATAGCGAAGAAGAAGTGGACCGTCTCGGCGCATTGATCGCCTGAAAAACAAAGGCGGCGCTTGAAGCGCCGCCCTCTCATTCATTCCATTGGCAATTAATGGGTGGTTTTCGTCTCGATCTGCTGGCTATCGGCAGACGATGCCGTGCCAACCTCGATCTTGCGCGGTTTCATCTGCTCGGGAATCTCGCGCTTGAGATCGATATGCAGCAAGCCGTTTTGCAGGCTGGCGCCCGCGACCTCGACAAAATCCGCAAGCTGGAAGCGGCGCTCGAAAGCGCGCGAAGCAATGCCGCGATAAAGCACTTCGCCGGTTTCGGAAGTGTCATTTTCCGCCTTTTGGCCCTTGATGGTCAGTTGATTGCGGTGTGCTTCGATCTCCAGTTCGTTTTCCGAAAAACCCGCAACCGCCATGGTGATGCGATAGGCGTTCTCGCCGGTCCGCTCAATATTATAAGGCGGATAGGACTGCGTGCCTTCCGGCGATGCAAGCGTATCGAGCATCGAGAAAAGACGGTCGAAACCAACGGTGGAACGATAAAGCGGAGAAAAATCTACGTGACGCATATGTTAGCCCTCCTTAAGAGCGACAGGATGCATTGACTGGCGGCAGAACTCCCGTTTTGGCGAGCTCTCTCATGCCGGCGATCCCGTTATCGGCGACCGCATTGTTCATTTGGGAATGGATATTTTTGATTTCAAGCCCTTCTGCATGCTGAAACAAATCGTCATTCGCTGAACCAAAAATGAACAATATCTTCGGCGAGCGTTCAGGTGGCTGGGGCTACTGTTCCACTACACGACAACTGACCGATAACAAGTCCCTTTAAGGATCACTACCATGAGAAAATCTGTTCTCGCTTTTGCCGCTCTTGCCACTATCGCTACCGCTTATACGGTACCATCTTTCGCTGCCGGTCACGGTTCTGTCATAGAGATTCAATGGCATGACGGGCATCGCGATCGCCGCCCCGACTGGGGGAATGATCGTCGGCGCGGTGCAATGGGGCCAAGACAGATTGCCCGCTCACTCGAACGGCGCGGCTATGCGGTGGGCGACATGGACCGGCGTCGCGATACCTATCGTATCCGCGCTACCCGTCCGCGCGGCGGACGCGTCATCCTGACGGTCGACGCCTATAGTGGCCGCATTCTCGATGAGCGCCGCGTTGGTCGCGGCCGATAATTTCATGATCTTTTAGAAATTCAGCCGGTTGCAACGTCCCTTGCGCCTGCTGTTTTGGAACCGGAAGTTTGCTTACAAACTTCCGGTTACTTTTTATCATTCTGTTTCATTATAATAGGAGCAATATCAGCCATTCATAGCCGCAGGTCGTGTCCATGCCGGAACTGCTTTTTGAAACCGACGCCAATCCGATCCCTTCGGGGATAAAATCCGGTCTGTTTGAAAGCAGGGACGGCAAAAAGCTTCGCTATGCACTGCTGAAAGCCGATAGCAGGCCGCTCCGCGGAACCGTTGTTCTGCTGCATGGGCGCAATGAATTCATCGAAAAATATTTCGAGACTATGATCGATCTGTCCCGGCGCGGTTTCACCGTCGCCACTTTCGATTGGCGCGGACAGGGCGGCTCGCACAGATTGCTCAAAGACCGGCTGCGCGGCTATGTGGATCGATTCAGTGATTACACCGACGATCTCGATCAGTTCCTGAGCGAAATCGTCCTGCCCGACTGCCCGCCGCCCTTCTATGTGCTCGCACATTCCGCAGGCGCATTGATCGCCTATGCATCGATGCCGAAACTTTCCTCACGCATAACGCGCATGGTGCTCAGCACGCCGCTCATCGGTCTGGGCGATCCGCGATTGAGCGACGACACGATGCGCCGCGCGGCACTGGCCTTGCGCTGGATGGGCCTTGGCCGGATTTATGCCTCCGGCGGGAAAACGCGGCGAAACCGGCCTTTCGCCAACAATCCTCTCACCAGCGATCCCGCCCGTTTCATGCGCAATGGGGCAATATCCCGCGCTCATCCCGAACTGGCGCTTGGAGGCCCGACCGTGCAATGGCTGTGGGGCGCGCTGACCACCGCTTTACGCGTCAGCCAGCCCGAGTTTCAACAGGCCCCTGCCGTGCCGGTCCTCATAATCGCGGCAGGCAATGACCGCGTCGTGTCCACCGCTGCCATTGAACGCTTCGCGGCGCGTACGCGCAATATCTCACTCACCATCATCGACGGCGCGCGCCACGAATTGTTGCAGGAAGCCGATTTTTATCGCGAACAGGCGCTGGCGGCATTCGATGCCTTCATTCCCGGCTCGTCCGAAATTGAAGCGATGCCGCCAAGCATCGAGCCTGCATGATTATCCGTTGAGCAATTCCAGCGCCGCCGCATGCAGGGCTGGCGTTGCCGCGGCCACCACATCGCCGCCCTGCTCCGCCGGGCCGCCATCGCGCCGCGTGATAATGCCGCCTGCCTGCTCGATAATCGGGATAAGCGCAACAATATCATATGGCTGCAAACCCGCCTCCACGACAATATCGACAAAGCCGCCAGCCAGCATGGCAAAAGCGTAGCAATCCACGCCATAGCGCGTCAGGCGCACCGCATTTTTCAGCCGGTCAAAGCCCTTGCCCAATTCGCCCTTGAAATGGCCGGGCGTGGTGGTGAAAAGCGTCGCCTCATCAAGCTTCACATCGCTACGCACCGAAAGGCGCCGTGGTTCGGCGGCCTCGCCCTGCCGCACAAGATAGCTGCCCTCTCCATCGCTGTAAAACAACTCACCGGTAAAGGGCTGCGACATCATCCCCGCATGGGCATCGCCATCGATGGTCAGGCCCACCAAGGTTCCCCATACGGGCAGACCAGAGATAAAGGCGCGCGTGCCATCGACCGGATCGATGACCCAGACATGGCTGCGATCCACATTTTGCGGCCCATATTCTTCTCCAAGAATGCCGTGATCGGGGAAATTGCGCTCGATGACCGCGCGGATTGCACGTTCCGCCGCGCGATCGGCTTCCGTTACGGGATCGAATCCGGAACTGTATTTATTGTCCACCGCATTGAACTGACGGAACCGCGGCAGCGTTTCCGCAGCGGCCACGGCGGCTAATTCGGCAAAAAACGTCCGGTCGATCAACAATCCATTCTCCTGTTTCATGAAGCGATAGGCCCTGCGGGATTATTCGGCAGCAAGCGGAGGCACGCTGAAAAGATCATCAGGCAATGAGGTAAGATCGCTCACGAACTGATAAAGATCCGAACAAAGCGCCTCGAAGCCGGGCAGTTTTTGCAGGCTTTGCTCATCCATATAGAGGCTGCGATTGATCTCGATCTGCAAGGCATAGCAGCCTGTTGCCGGTCTGCCGTAGTGTTCGGTGATAAAACCGCCCGCATAAGGCTTGTTATGCGCCACCGTATATCCAAGCTGCTGAAGCAGTTCGATAGCGGCCTGCGTGAGTTGTTCGCTGCATGAACGCCCGAAACGGTCGCCAATGATAAAATCGGGCCGGGAGCCAATCTCACCGGGCCGGATACCGCCCGGCATGGAGTGGCAATCGATCAGGACAGAATAGCTGAAACGCTGCCGCGTCGCACGCAGCAATTCCTCCAGCGCGGCATGATAGGGCTTGTATATCTGCTCAATCCGATAAAAAGCCTCATCAAGCATTATGCGGCCGGGATAGATAAGTTGTCCCTCGCCCACCAGGCGCGGTATGGTGCCCAGCCCTCCCGCCACACGCGCAGACTGGATATTCACAAAAGGCGGCAGAGGCTCATCGAACATGCGCGGATCGAGTTCGTATGGCTCGCGGTTCACATCAAGAAAAGCACGCGGAAAATGCGCTTTGAGCAGGGGCGCGCCAAGGCGCGGCACGGAAGCGAACAACTCATCGACATAGCAATCTTCGGAATAGCGGATGGCCAACGCATCGAGCCGCGAGGCTTGCAGAAATGATTCGGGATAATAGCGACCGCTATGGGGCGAGTTGAAAACGAAAGGAATGCGCTGCTGGGCAGGCGCGCGCACCTCAAAAGGTGGCACCAGGGGAAAATCGCGTTCCAGACTCATGCTTCAACCCGCCTCAACTACCCTTGAACTCACGGCGCTGTGCTCATTGTGCTTTAAAAGCAGTATCTTATGCAAGATGGGCCGTGTTCAATACCAATATTTGATAACCGGCCTTTCGTCCTGTCGTCCAGCTTTTCTGCCGTTCGTTCCTGTAACACATATCAGCTTGTTGCCAAAGCAGCGCAATAACAATTAACATTTACGCGATCATTCATTTCATATTTACCAAAAAAGCGTTTTCTAGTGTGAAGGCTGAGTCGTGTTAGCGGACACGAACGATCGATGTGAAATTCGGACGGACCAATGAAAAGAATTCTTCTAGCTGAAGACGATAACGATATGCGTCGTTTCCTTGTGAAGGCGCTGGAAAAGGCGGGCTATCACGTCACCCATTTCGATAATGGCGCGAGCGCCTATGAGCGGCTGCGCGAGGAGCCGTTCTCGCTGCTGCTGACCGACATCGTGATGCCGGAAATGGACGGGATCGAACTGGCCCGCCGCGCGACCGAGATCGACCCTGACCTGAAGATCATGTTTATCACCGGTTTTGCGGCTGTCGCGCTCAATCCCGATTCGGACGCACCGCGCGACGCGAAAGTGCTCTCGAAGCCATTTCACCTGCGCGATCTCGTCAATGAAATCGAAAAAATGCTGATCGCCGCCTGAGGCGATCAGCATCTTTGCCGGCTTGCGATAAGTTGTTCGGCATAAAGCCCAAAAAACTTTGGAAAGGGCATTGACGGACGGAACGCGATATGGTGTATGCGCCACATCGAATGGGCGTGTAGCTCAGCGGGAGAGCACTACATTGACATTGTAGGGGTCACAGGTTCAATCCCTGTCACGCCCACCATTCGAACCCTTGATACTCAATGGGTTAAGGCATAATCCCCAAGCGTATAAATAGTTCCCCTTCGGTTCAATGAACCTATAGGCCATTTTACGCAGTCAAAGCGCCCACCCGGTCGCGCTCACTTCTGAAACCAACTCCACATTTTCACAGCGTTTTCATACAGCGCTACAACGCCGATCATGATGGCGAGAATGCCGAGGATCACCCACCGCATAAAGCGGCCAATGGTGCGCATTGATCGAACCAGTTCCAGTCCGTCTTTCATCAGGTCAATATCTTCCTCCCGCAGTTGAGACAGAAATTCCCGCGTCTCGTCGGGAAGCTCGACCATGCGATTTACGGTAGGCGCCTCATTATCCATTGGTGTCACCTTCCACACCCCGCTGCTTTGAAATATGCATTATGCCCCGCGATGCCCTGCCCTGCAGGAACATCGTTCTGCGCCAGATAGACGGCGGTGGTTGGCTTAACGGGGATTGCCTTGAAGCCCGCGCAATTGCTCGCAGTCTGGCTGCAAGCCCCCAAGCTCAATGCAGAGCCGATAGCTATCCATACCGATAATCTTTTCATCGATGTTCGCCCTTTGTGAGATTGCCTTTGCAGTGGCCCTTGCGGCCTCTAGTGCTGCATCCTGCCGCCCGTCACGCTTGCCAAGCTGGTAAAGGCCGATTGCCGCCAAACACGCGCCTATGAGCGCCAGAACGCGCCAATGGGATGTGAAGAAGGCAAGAGCGCTCATCAGTGATGCTCCTGCACTTTATCCATCGGCTCCGGCTTCTCTGGTTTCGGCTCCCTGTTCGGAATAAGCCACACCAGAAATGTCGTGATCCCGCCGACGATGGCCGTAGCGGTCGCGTCATCGATCCCAAGATCAATCCCGAAGTACGAGCGCACCCATGCGACAAAGGCCACGATGAGCGCAGCCCACATTTTGTTGAGACGGGTCATGCCGTTCTCCTTTTGAAGATGGAAGAAATCGCCTTGATGAGAGCGGCCAGCCAGCCGGTGGGTGGCTGCGTTTCCGTTGCGGGTATACCGATTTCGGGCTTATCGGCAGGCGTCACGCCATAGCCTTCTGCCCGGAGTAGATCATCGTACTTTCGGGCATAGCCGGCGATCAGAGCATCTTTGTCCGTCCCGTTGACAATCCGGCGCGCGCTCACAAAGTTGGAATATTGAAGCGTGATGTAATCGCCCAGTTCTTTCCCGGTGAACCAGCCGTCTCGCATCCCGAGCACGATAATTTGAGCGGCAATGTCGGCTTCAAGCGCCAAGGAAGGATTGTTGACCAGATCAACTCCAAACTCGCGCCCTGCCCGTTCATAATTGGCCTTGTGGGTAAGCTGGACGTAGCCCCTGCCGAAATACCCACCCGACCAGTAGTCAGACTTCACCCATGGCAGCTTTCCAGCTTTCCACGCTTTGGTGAGGATTTCCTTTGCTTTCGCATCGGTTTTTGCCAGTGTCTCGCGCACTGGTTTCATCGTGTGCGCCGTTTCGTGATATGCGGTCGCCAGCACGTAAGCTAACTGATTGCGCAACAGGCCGTGCTTTCGGCCCACCTCAATCAAGAGGCGGGTATCGCCAAGATGCATATTCATGTTGGATTTTCCTGATTTTGTGTCAGAATGATGAGGCGTCTAGCGATCAATGATCAGCGGACGCAGCCCCAGTTTACCCCCCCGGTGCCGGGGCTTTTCTTGAGCAACAAAAAGCCGCCTCAAGGGCGGTGCATGTAGTCTGATTGTGGGCTTTTTATAATGTTGATGCAGCAAGCCACATTGCGTCAATCTGTTCGACAGTAAGGCCGAGCGAACCGCCAACCTGTTCGATAAGTGGGTGGTTGCGATCAAACGTAGAAGCGTACTCCCATTCAATCCGCGCAACGTCGCGTTCTTGCTGACTTTCAATCGCATCTATTGTTGCTTCGACCTGCGATAGCAAAATGCCGTTTGAGACAAGCCCGAGACGCAGTTGCCGGGCGGTAAGCGGCTTTATTTCTTCGACTACAGGGGCCTCAACAATCGCCGAACCGTCCCAAATCTTTCCGAGTACAGTATCTTCATTTAACCCGAAATCGGTATCAATCCCTACCATTTCCAGATCGTGAATTTGCAACATGCTTGCATCATCAGTTATAGACACAACATTGCCTTCATCATCGACCGCTATATAAAAATTACTCGGGCTGTCTTTGGTCAGGTCGAGCCAATTCACTCCATCCTTGTCATAATACATCCAGACTTCTATTGGAGAACCGTCCGGCAACTCTAAGGTTGTGCGCTCTCTTGTCATTTTTCCATAATTTTTCATTGAACGCACCTTAGATATTTACCCACGAACCGCCGATGGATATTTGGACGGGCCTATATCTTCCTTGGAAATCACCGCCCGCGAATATCCTAATCCCAAACAGCACGCAGCCTTCTGGAGCGTCTGCATTACTCCCCGGTGATGCAGTCGGCGTAATAGCAGCCGACCCCAGTCTCACATTAGCAACGCGATTAGCTGCAACCGCATCAACGTCCGCCTTACGAGCGGCATGATTGCTCTCGGTCGGCGTTGCCCCGATACGAAAGTGATTTACAGCTAACGTAGTTGCCCCAGAAGCTTCTTGGGTGAGTGTAAAAGTATTGGTAGACGGATTAAACCACAGGCGACCGTAGCCAGCCCCATACGAGTTTAAATTAAACGACCCGATCTCAAGATATCCGCCACCTTCAATATGCTTTAATCTGCCATCTAAAACGCCAGTTACTGTAACCGATCCGCTTACAGTGCCTCCGCTAGTGCTGAAAGCACCGATATTCGCACGAGCTTGTTGTTGTTGAGCGTTGGTTAGCGTCTGCGGCTCATAAGTTAACACGGCTTTCACGCGTTTTATTAAGTCAGATCTCCACGTGGCTGAGAACGGAGACAAAGTCATGCCGAAGCTTCCAGTTGGTCAATACGGTCGGAGAGAGCTTGTATTGCTGCGACAAGCACAGGTGTGGGACGCCCATAATCAACCCCCTGGAATGTTTCACCGTCTTTCTCGCCGGTCACAGCATCAGGGAACACGGCTTGTAGCTCATGGGCTATGAAGCCGATTGTTTGAGGATAATCGGGATTGTCTTTCCAGTTAAAGGAAACGGGACGCATATTCAGAACAGTTTGTAATGCACCTTCTCGGTCTAGCTCTGTCACATTGGTTTTGAGGCGGTAATCAGAAGTTGTATTGAAAGCAGTTCCGGAGGTATTCACTTGAATACTCCCACGCTCTGCCGCGCCATCCATAAAGTTTGCAGCGCGATAAGGAGTGGCGGCTCTCGTCTGAAACCGAGGCGTGGGGCCAGACCAACTGTCGCCTATTATTTGGTTGTTGAGGCCTAGCTCCATCCGTCCCGACACCGCTGAATTGATATTGTTCTGAATAGTGGCGGTGGACCATCCTCCGACAGTATTAGCGTTCCCCGCACTGGTCGCATAGTTCGCGCTTGATGCTGAGCCAACACTGAGATTGCTCGGGGCGACAAGTTCGGCTTCTGACTGGTTACCGCCAAAATGAGCAACAATATGAGACGGTTGACCACTACCAAATGACCAATTGAAGTTTAAATTTCCTCCCCCTACCCTGCGGGGGTAAGCTCGGCCATTCATGCTACCTGCGACGGCATTTGAGATTTGAGAGTTCGTTTCGGTCCTAGTGTAAACCAATGATCGAACATAATAGATCGTATCGAAATAGCCCTTGAGCCAAGCTTTGATGTTGGACCAAAGGACGCGTTTAGATTTGCCGCTATCCGCACTATCGGTGATGACGGCGGTATCTGCATCCACAACCGTCGACTTTGCAGGCGCGTTGTTAATCGCCGTTAGAACAACGGCCTTCATCTGCTCGTAGTTTGTCGGATTAACGAGTATCCACGCGCCAGCCCCTGCATTCGCATTTGCATCATAATGGGCGAGATAAACGCCTTGAGCGACTATATCACCAGCCTCAAGGGCGCGTGCTGAGGCGTCACCCACAAACACCTTACGCAATGGCTTTGAACCACCGCCGTTTAGCGCCAGTGTGGTTGTGCCTGTATTAGTAACGGCAGCACGAAATGCAACTGTCATACCACCTACAGGAACGGTCATAGACGTATTGGTGGTCGGAAGTGATATTGCTGTAGCCGAACCGCCAGCAGTCAAAACTCCCTGATCTTTAATCCACTCAGCAATGCGAGCCATCATTTGACGCGCAGAGTTGTTCACCGTGTCCGGGAACTGCCCCTCTTTCCAGTTGATATCAGCGTCAGCGGTATCGTTATTGGCAGCGATTACGCTCCAATCAAAAATCGTAGCCATGTTTTATGACCTCATACCATGCGGGTTTTGAGAAATTGGGAAATGTAATCAGTCAGTGCAGGCATGGATTGCGGGGCCTGCATGGGCTGCATCATCTGCGGCTGCTGCTGTTCGGGCATCATCTGGCCCATTGCCGCGAAGATCGGATTTGCCTGCGCTGCATCGACGCCGAGGGCAGACAGAAGGCCGGAAGGTGGTTCGGGCTGCGATTGAATGGGCTGTGCCGGGTGCGAAGCCACGTTAATCGGCGGGTCTAGTGGCGGCGCTGGCGTTCCGGGCGCTTGCGGCGGTGATGACGGCTGAGCCGCGATTTGGGAACCTATTGACCCCTTATTTATCCATTTGTTGGCGAACTCACCTGCCGTCATATCCATATCCCCGCCATTCAGGCGGACAGCATCAGCGCCAACAATATCGACAGCCCGTGCTCCGGGGTTCCCCAGCAGCTTTGCCGCGCCTCCTGCCCCTTGCTGATGGGCAAGATAAAGCTCGCCTGCCGAGGGATCGCGGCCTAGCGTTCTAGACAAAATCGATGCGTTATCTCGCGCAAGTCTCGCGGCTGCGTCCGATGCTTGAGCCGGATCAAACCTGTTCTCAAGGCCGTACTGCTTCGCCGTCCCGTCGATGAATTGAAACAGCCCGCCAGCGGATGATTTGGGATTTTTAG
This sequence comes from Falsochrobactrum shanghaiense, assembly GCF_003149535.1. Lineage (GTDB taxonomy): Bacteria > Pseudomonadota > Alphaproteobacteria > Rhizobiales > Rhizobiaceae > Brucella > Brucella shanghaiense. The sequence goes on from NZ_QGDB01000004.1 coordinate 106,865, forward strand.
CGTTTGGGTTCCCGCCGCTCTCGATTTGCGCAATTCGCATGAGCGCAGCAGGATCAACGCCATATCTGGATGCTGCCTGCATGATTGCCTGCTGCACGTTCGGCTGAAACGCCATTGGCATTCTCCAATAGAAAAAGCCGCCCGAAGGCGGCTTGCTGTCAACGGTTCATCGTCGTATGTTGTTGTCGGCGGTTAAACTTGGGGTCTTTTATGAGAAGCATAGTATTGGTGGCTGTGTGTGCCACAGCGCTTTCAGGCTGCGTTCAAACGCAAGAAATGGCATTAGCCAAGAATGTTTATCAGCTAGAGGTCAGTGGCAGCGGCCTTATTGCCGCCTCGCAAGTTCCGGGCAGTATTCAAAAGAGGGCGGCGGAACTCACGATTTCCAAAGGATATAGTCACTTCCTTATGGGGAATGCCAATTTGCGATCCGGTTCTGAGTTCGCCGGATATATGCCAGGCCAATCCAATACGACCATCAACACGTTTGGAAACTCCGCATACGCAAATACAACCTATTCGCCCGGCTTTGCAATGCGCCGAAGAACGGCCAATGCATCGGTAACGGTTGTGATGTTCAATGCGAAATCAGCGCCATCCAATGCCCTTGACGCAGCGCAGGTGTTAGCATCGTTGAAGAAGAAGTAATGACCCTGATCCACAACGAGAAAACAAAGCTGCTGGCGAATGCGCTGGATAGGGCGTCAACAGCGTGCTTCACGGTTGGCATTGCAACTCCTATCGCCGGGTATCTATATAATGTCGGCAATCTTGGAGCGTCTCTTAGCTCGCTTCGTCTGGCCTTCGGTCTGGTTGGTTGGCTTTTAGCTGCTATTGCATTACACTTGCTCTCAAGACGCGTCCTGAAAGGGCTACGATAATGAATGGATCATGGACACTGGCTTTTGTAATTGCCCCGGCTGCGGTAGTGGCCTTGGCCTATGCCGCTGTGCGCTGGCATGAATACAAAGAGCGCCCCAACAGCCACAAGCCGCGACATTCTCATTGATGAACCAGATGAGTAAGCAAGCGCAGCTTTTCGGGACAGTCGTGGCGATTATATTCACCATCGCGCTTGTGAAGGCGCTTGTATGGATACGCGACACATACCCTCACCACATCCTATTCATCATAGGCGCGATAGCTATTCCTTTATGCGTTGGGATAGGGTTCCTGCTGGATAAGAAGTCTGCGGGCCGGAAAGAGCGCGAATAATACCATCCCGCATGATTGACGTCGCTGCATCCGTCTGACCGATCTTCCCTATAGCGTCATAGACACCCTGCCCCGCACCGCCTTGCTGCGTAAGCAGGCGGGCGATTTCTGCAAAGAGGCCGTCCTCTCTCGCTGCCTGACGCGCTGGCGTTTCCCCGGTGAGTATCTGCATGATGCCCTTAGTCGCATTCACAGGCTCCCCGCGCATGACTGTTCTGACAGGACCGTCCGCCCCGGCCATATCTTTCACGCGCTTACTTATTGCTTGACGACCGTAAGTCCTTGAGTTGGTCGTAACGCCCGCCCTTAATTCGAATGACTGCGCGACCCTATCAAGTTCATCGAACAGCTTTCTCGACGCTTGCTCACCTAAAACCAGTGACGTCTTTTCACGATTGGCCGCGCTGGATAGCTGTTTCAGGGTGTTGAGCGCTGCTCGTGCATCGACATTAGGATCGGTGGCCGTCCTCTGGACGTTTGCCATCACCTCGTCAATCTGCGAGCGGATGCCTTGCGCAACGGCATGTTTTTCTGGCCCTGTCATGCCCCGAACAGCTATAGCCGCCTCATCGCGAGCCATACCACGAGACAGTAGTTTTGAACCGAGTTCAACGGCCTTAGACCGGCGAATAGGATCGGCAGCGGTTTCCAACGCTTGTCCATACTCAGGAACTAGAGATTTAAGATTGTCCCGGATTTCGCGAGAAAGGTTCTGGTATGCACGGCCAAGGGCGTTCTGCCCACCCATTGCGCCTGCACCTTCGCCAGCTTCCGCAAGATCATTCAGTGCACGAGTGATATAATCAAGCTGGCGCACGTCTGGCAGGCGCTCAAAAAGAACAGCGCCATCATCAGAGATATTCGCGAGTATTTGCTGTGACTGATTGCCCTCGGCCCGCATAAGCTGGTTTGCGCGATTGATTGCAGAGCTAGGAACACGGCCTTTTACCAGAGCTTCAATCTGCATAGCCTGCGGATGTGCATAGTCGATAGGCTGCGAATACGCACGATTATACGCAGACTGCCTCGCAGAACTTGAGCCAGTGCGGATGCCTTCTCGTGTTGCAGTGACGCCTTGCGGAGCGCCCAGAGCATCATCAAGAGCGGCAGAAAGCGCCGCGCTATCTCGACCGACACGGGCATCTATGGCTTCTCGAGCAATTTTCGATCCCGGCCCCCCTCGCTGAATCGTCGTATCAAGCACACCCTGCGCAGTTGGGCCAGCGTCAACAAGCATAGCTTCTCGGCCAGCCCGAGACATTGAAGCCTGCCCCTGCGGGCCAAGCGCGCCGTCTGCATCCAAGATGCTGCCAAGCATCCGCGCTGCTTCAGGAGTAATACCGGCGCTTTTAGCGATAGGGGCAGCATTCCGAGAATTGCGGAAAGCCTCATAGGCCTTCCCCACGCCCGATGCGACTAGCGGAAATGCCCCGCCTGCAATACCACCAATAGTTCCGCCCGTAAGCGCACCCATGCCACGGCTACCGTCATCGGCAGCGCCTGCGCCGTAAAGGCTACCAAGGGCCGCCCCCTCTGCGCTGCCCGCTGCTGCGCGGACGCCCAGACCAGCCCCCGCCGCCCGAGCTGACAGACCAGCTTTACCAATCGGCCCGCCTGCCGCCAAAGCCCCACCGACACTACCTACCATGCTGGCGACAGGGTTACTTTCTCTAAGTGCGCTCTGACGGTTGCGAATGGCTTGTGTATCCATGCCCAAGAGACCGGATATTTCATCACCCCAACCGAATGTAAGCGCGTCCCCAACTGCGGATGTTGAAGCGCTAAGTGATCGTGCGATGGGGCCGAGTGGATTGTATTTTCCCGCGTACATTCCAGATGAATAAAAGTCATCAAGCATCCTGCCTGTTTCAGGCTGCTGCGGTTTCGCGGCATCCGGAAATTTCGACGCAATCATATCCCTGATCTGCTCACGGGGCATATCGTCAGGAAACCGCACTTGCGTGCCGTCCGGCATCTTAACTATGGGCATATGGACACCTTATCGGAATCAAAGCATGATCAGAAAAATGGGAGGGGAGTAAATGCCGAAACTTTATACGGACGGTTCAAACAGGGTTACGGAAGTAACTGTTCTATCCTCACAGGCTGCGGCACACCCCATTCACGGGGTAGGAATTTCTTTGACGACAAAGGAAGCGGGAACCATCGTTCTCCGTGTTGATCAACAAAATATTGACGCCCTGAGACGGGATCTACTGGAAGCCGAGACATTCCTTCGCAGACCTTCTGGAACGGCGTAAGTTTTTTCATCATAGCCTCACTGGTTAAAGAAATCGGAGAAGTCGACAACGCCGCCAGCATTGTTCCCAGATAAAGCATTTTCATCGAATAATGGATTAGCCTCTGCCCACTCGCGAACCCGACGATTGAAGCCGGGATCAAGTTGGCCATGCTCCTCAATGTACTCATCAGCGAGCCGTGCAATATCAATCTTACGAGCTTCCATCGCACGGAAAGCAGCAAGCATTTTCCGGTTGCCTTCTGTAGAGCGGTCAATGCCGATCTGGCTGTCTTTCAGGAACTTAATATCGCGATCAGACAATGCGCCTGGCATCCCCATCCCACCATCAGGCGAACGCATGGTAAGAGCCATACGGTTCTGAACAGCGCGGATAAGTTCGCCACCTGCGAGCTTTTCGGGATCTGTATCAACACCCATAGCTGAGCCTAGCTGGCGCAACGTCAATTCGGCTTCTGCTCCCATGCCAGTGCGTACACCACTGTTGAGTGCTTGCTCAGCAAGGTCATACATACCCATCATCTGTTGCGCGTTGGATGCACCAGCCGAAATGTCATCATAGCGCTTAGCAAAGAGTTTGGCGCTTTCCGTACTCCACGCCTTTTCTCCGGCACCAACGCTCACATTCACGCCGCTCTTTGTCCCTTCAAGCACTGCCTGCTGATATTCAGGCGTTCCCGGCTGTAAGCCTGCTGCAGAAAGGTTTTGCATGAGAGTAGTTTGCTCGTTCTTTGAGCCGCCCAAATCCTGCATACTCTGCGGGTTGTTTTTGTCGATCAGAACCTTTTTCGGCCTGCCCTGCTCGTCGTAAATCTCGGTAATCTGCCAATCAGGCTTACCGGCCTTGGCGCGCTCTCCGAACCATGAGCGCATGAGTTCAGGGTCCGAGACGATGACCGCTGCTTCTTCTGGATCAACACCTTGAGATATGAGGTGTTGGACAGTGCGGTTCTGCTGCGCCTGCCCTGCGGCCAGTTTTTGGCGATTTTGGTTTATAGCCATCATTGCCATGCCCATCTGCTGATTGCGCGGATCGATCATGGCTATTGCAGGGGCAAGATTACGCAGGGTATCGCGCATTCCTCCACTAAACAGGCCCCCAGATTGCTGCTGCGGCATCTGCTGCGCCTGCTGTGGCGCTTGCGGCATAGGTGTGCCCTGATAGCTCTCCGGCTGTGCATTCGGCTGCATCTGTGGTGGAGTGGCCTGTCCGCCAAACATGCCAGCCAATACATCGAGAAGACCTGCCATGATGTTCTACCCCTTATAGGATGCTCAGAAGGCCAGCCAGACCGCCAAGAATATTTGCCGGCTGCTGGCTCGTCTGCGTTTGCGTTCCATAATTGCCAGCCGAGCCTTGTGCAGCAGATAGCAGACCACCAAGGCGCGCCCAATCCTCGTTATCGCTTCGCGTCCACTGGTTGATGAGGTCTGTAAGGCCCTGCTGGGTGCGCTGATCAATCGCACCGCCGATCTGCATCTGGCGGTCAGCGTCAAACATCTTGTTGCCCTGAATGGTCGGCAGTTGAGAAATCATGTTGAGCATATTGGACATGCCCTGATTTTCGATATTGGCTGCGCCGACTTGAGAATTGTAATTATTGCCGAAAGCGGACTGCCCAAGTGAACCTAGTGCATTTGCGGCTGATGTACCAAGGCCAGCGCGCGCCTGCTCCGCGCCTTCAAGCGCATTCGCGGCGGCAAGCTGGTTCTGTCGCTCTGTCGCGTAATCCTGATAGCGGAGATTATTGCTGGCATTGGCAATGCTGTCAGACAAAACACCCTGATTTGCGCCTGAACCATAGCGCCCACCTGCTGCAAACATATTGTTCGTTTGCGTGGCTATGTCGTCGGCACCCTTAGAGATGATGCTATCGAGATAGGGATTGCTGCCGCCCAGATAATCGCCGCGCGCGGTCGATGTCAGATATTCATTCGCCGCGCCACCCTGCCCGATAGAGCCAGCAGTGTCGCCAAGGAACGATGCTGCTTGATCCATCCAAGGGTTAGTCCCGTCAGACTGTTGCAGGTTTTTAATCGCATCCTGCGAAGCTTGCCCAAGCCCACCTGATCCAATGGTTTGAACAGCGGCATTCATCGGCAAGGTCTGCAATGCCGTGTTCATATTATTGTAATCGCTCGTTCCCGTCTTTGCCCATTGAGGTAGCGATCCCTGAACCGGGCTGGATGAGGTTTTATTCGTGGAGCTGTTGCTATTTCCCATAATCCCGCCCCTTACCGGCTACCGCGATTTTCAAGCATTTTGTTGCGGAAATTTCGACGTTCCTGCATCGCGGCATCATCGTCGCTCAGGTATTCCCCGGTGCGTTTGTCGAATGGGCGTTGGATGTAATATCCCTCACGACCGGGTCCCATAGCATCGATCCAGATCAGATCACCGCCCCGGTTTGCTGGCGCTTGCGGCTGCTGTCGTCCAGCCATGGCCTGCTGCATAATCGCCATAACGTCCGGAATGCCAGCATTGATGCTCTCGTTAGAGATCGGCGCTCCAGTGAAGCCTGTCGCTGCTAACGCGCTATTCATCCCTGAAAGGGTTGGCGCGCTCAACGCTGCCTGAGTTGGGCCGGTGTAGGTGTTGTATCCAGTCTTGGTGTCGTAAAGCCTCTGGGCTTCGCTGGCACCTTGCTTAAACAGCGGAGCGGCCCATGCAGGCGGTTTGTTTTCCTGAGTGGTTTTGGTGCTTTTGCTGCCCATCTTCACAGACCTTTCGAATAAATTCTTGCTTCGGGCTGATAGCCGTATCGCGGTAGCAGGCGCATCCAGCCGTCGCGGCCAATCAAACGCGCTTTCGTCGCTCCATGCTTACGCTTGGCCCACGATTCTATTTCCTTGAGGCAGGGCATCGCTTCTCGCAGCCGTGAGCCACCAACCTCCGCCAGAACGAGCGTCTTTGCCCCGGTGGCATCGTCCGCCGTGATTTCCGTTATGGGAGTGAGAATGACTCGCCCGACCTCATCTTGAATGATCCAGAGTTGGCGTCTGCCTGATGCACATTGCGCGATAATGTTTGAAACCGTCTCATCCGGGAACCGCGCGACATACTTTTCCAAGCAGGAGATAATATCCGGCCAGAGCGGTGACATTTCATCGGCGCTCATGTCAGAAGTCAGTCTCAGCTTCATCATATAAACCGTCCTGGCACTTCTGCGATGGTCAGGATGACATCGATGGCGTTTGCTGAACCTGCCTGAACACGGATTTCATCGCCATCAATCGGCGCAAAGGCATCTAACGGGAATGTGATTGCACCATTGGCCGGGATTGGGTGCTGATAAATCAGCCTGTATTGGTCGCTGTCCTGAATGGAATACCAACTGATAGTCACCGGCACGTCATTGCTGGTAAGGTTAGCGCAACGAATATCGATGACATGCGGATAGCCGGTGGCCGAATAAATCGTCGTATTGGCGGTTGTGGTGATATGCGCACCAATGGCGCGGCAGTTCTCGCGAGAGAAGTTAGCCATTACTGCTGCCCCTCCGCCTTGCCCACGGGGTCTACACCATGACAGTGTGACCAGTCCTGATCGGCGGGTATGTCGATTTCAAATGCATGAAAGCGGCCGCTGGCGCGCGCCGGGATAAGTCCTGTTCGGTTCGTCGGATAAACAGGCTTCCAGTTCGTTGCCCCGCCCGCACGATCGAGAGCGCCGACACGGCCATTGATCTTTGGCGCGTCGCATAACGGACGCCAGCCTGAAACGAAGGTTCTCCGTCCCTTGGAAAGCTCCACCGCGCCTGTTGCAAGCGTGGCTCCCAACGGCTTACCGCTGAAAAAGCCCATCCTGTATTGCGTATCAAATGCGGCCAGAGATGGCGCGCCTGCTGCCCATGCGCGGCTGTCGAGCGAGAACGGGAGATCATCCAGCGTGTAGCCCAATGCTGTGAGGCTATCGAGCGTGTAGCCCGGTGTTGTCGCCCGGACCAAACCGGTCATGATTGTACCGGGTTTCAACAACGACCATTTGTCGATCCCGTAATGATAGCAGAGCACCTTGTCATACGAATACTCTATCGGATTGCCCTTCGAGCGATACGCCCAATAGACAATCTTGCGAACAGGATCAGCGCTGCCAAACACCTGATAGAGTTCTGAAAGAGCTATATCATCCAGAAAAGTCTCGTCGACACGCTCCACACCAATCGGCGTTGGCGGCGTCCCGTACCGATAGAAGCCATCAAGTGCGAGATAGAAAATCCCGTTGCCTGTCGAAACAATCGACTGTGGAGCTACCGCGCCGTGCGCATCAACCGTCTTGTTGAACGTTGCAACGAGGGGGGATGTGAGCGCCAAAGTCATTTCACGGATGCATTTTTCCTGAAAGATGACCGCACCGCGTTCAAACCCGCATGATCCCATAATCTCGCCACCGTCCGGGAACATCTGGAAGTCAGATGACCTTTGGCGCGGGGTCCAGAATTGAGGCTGGTTAAGCCCCGACCATTGGACAGACTGCTCGCTCGTAGAGAGGTTCATCGCCACCACGAAATCACCGACAACACTGACATGATTTGCAATCGGGGCATCGGCGCTCAGGTCTGCAAAAGTGCCAATCACGCCGGAAATATCGATGTACTGGATTGGATCAATGCCGTTAGAGGCAAGAACCCACGAGCCATAATCAGTAAAGCTCCAGCGGGACGTTGCAGGTGTGGAATATCCGCCAGTCTTCGAGAGATTATCCCACGCCAGTGTACTAGAGTTGAGAACGTAAATCGCGTCCCCGGTGCCCACAAATTGGAGGTACTGACCGTTACTGACATACGCCAGATGCGATCCCTGCGGTCTATCACTTGTTGCAGCAGACAAAGGGACAAATGCTGGGAATGGTCCCCATGAGTTAACATGCGGAAGCACATTCACAAGATTTCTTGATGCAGTGGGATCAAACTTCGACCGGTCGGGCGCATATTCGGCAATTGGGATCATGGCGTTGGTCCTGAGATGCGCATCGCCGCGCCGCGATACATCGAAACCTCGCTGGCATCTTTGAGCGCTTCAATTTGGCTGGTAAACATTGAAGTCATGCCGACTGTGCGCTCAGCATCGCTGATAAAAATGCCAGCGTGCATGCAGGAGCCGTAGAGGTAAATATTGGGGTAGCTGCTCAGCAACCAGTTTGTTGGATTGCTCTCTGTGAGCGCCGGGATCTTCGCAAAATATGAAAAGCGGACCTCGCCGGTGGAACGCGGCCAAACTGTGATTTTGTTGCCATCAATAGTGAAATGCTGCGCTACACCTGCACTGGCGGAAAATTGCGTTTCATAGGGTGGAACGATCAGTTCCAGCTCACACCGAGGATTGGCGGACGAAACCGCTTGCCGCACTGCAAGATAGTCAGACGGAAGATCGGCTTGTCCATTGGCATCGAGCGTCAGGGTGACTGTTGTCAATTGATCTCGCGTGCGCAGATGCTTATTCATGTCTCCTTCGGCCAATGCGATGAAATCACCGCACATCGACGCTAAATCGACTCTGTCCAGCATCCAGCTTTGAATTGATGCGATCAGGTCACCATAGGAAGATAGAGCCATTAGACGCGTCCTTCCTTAGTTCGCCATGCGCGGTTATCACTGTCGTTAAGCCAGCTCGATATGAATTTCTTATCGCCCTGTCGTTCCGCTTCGGCGAGCTGCTCGTGATAGATATTGAGTGGTACGGACGCGATACGATGCCAGTCGCCAGTCCAAGCTTTACCGGCTTCGTTTCGCGCTTTTTCGTTTTCTGCCACTGTCGCGGTGATAGGGTAATCGGTGCGGATCACGGTCTTTTCACCATCAAACATATGCCAGACGGTGCGACCGGTGTGGGCGTCCCACTCAAGCAGGGTCCAGTCGCCGTCCTTAATCATTTGCCAGCCTTTGGAGCACGGCGCAGAGCACCTGTTTCAATACCTTCAAGTGCTGCTTCGACAGGAACTTCTATGCATGTTCCAGCTTCGCAGCGATTGCCGTCTGCGTCCCAAAAATCGCGGACGATTTCCACTTCAATGGTCTGAGCTTTCGGCTGTACTTTTGGATCAGACATTCGGTTTCTCCGTGTTCATAAGAAAAAGGACCAGCACAACGCCAGTCCTTGAGTTTCAGTGTGATGCACCGCTTAGGTCGCGGCGGTAAGTCCGAACAGATCAGCTACAACGCCAATGCCTTTTTCGTTCTTCACCTTGAGGCAACCCTCGCCAAGCAAGACAAATTTCTCAGCATCGCCAGTTTTAGCGACCTTTTTGTCTTCATGGATCTTACGAAGCCACTGCCAAGACAGCATTTCGCGATCAATGGCGAAGGCATTACGTGCAACAGCTGCACTGGTCGCCTGGACGCGGTTCGGAACCACGTTGATCTTGCCGAATGGGCCTTCGTAGATGTCAGCGTTCGAAATAATCGAATTGCTGTTGCCATTGCTCACTGAATGGCGGAACGAAGCGACATTGCTGTCCGACATAAACGTGACGAACACACTTTTGACATAAGGCGAAACAACGAGATCGGAGAAGTTGGCACCGCTGTTGTAGCCCTGCTGCATGACATCATCGAGCAATACCTTGGTGAATGCACGCTGATCGCCATTAGTGGCTGCGACGGTCAAACCGGTAGCCTGACTATAGCCACCATTGGTACCAGTCGCGCCACGGGAAACGTTGGTCGTTACCCACGAAGGCAGGCCACCTGAAACACGGGAAGTGCCGCCGACCGAAGCAACGTTAGAGACTAAGGAGAATTCAACATCCTTCTTGAGTTCCTTGCCGCGCATCAGTTTTTGGTATTTGACCTGTTCAGCCTTACCAGCGTTGTCAACGCTATCCTGTGTGCCGGATACAATACCGGTCTTGCGCATGATCTGGGTGTAGTTCCCCATACGCACGGCAGGCGTCGACGCTGCGAACGTGTATTCATCGCCTTCTGGCACAACGTTTGCAGCGGGCGCATTCAGGTCAATGGTTTCCCATTCAGGGTGAACGCCATTGGCTCCTTCCGTGCCGATTGCTGAATAGATTGGCGTGTCTTCTGGGGTCAGTCGCGACACCACATCGTGGAGCTGTTCGCGATTACCCTTAGCGGAAGTGGTAACGAAGGTATTTGCTAATGCGGCCATCATGGCCTCCTATGAATGAAGTTGGCTATTCGAAATCGATCTGCATTGCATCGTTGATCGATCCGGTTTTGCTCAGCTTCTCCATTCGAGCGCGATTTGCCCTTGCTACTGCTTCGGTTGGGCTTTGGCGCTGACCTGGCACTTGTACCGGGGGCGCATTTCTAGCCTTGTCGAGTGCTTTCGGCTTTTGCGACATAAGCTTTTGATAAGCCATGGCGTCACGAGCCATCAGGAACAGCCTATGGTCCATCACATTACCGATCTCGTCGGGCTTGATGCCATAGCTCTGAACGCTTCTGGACAAATCTGCTTGGAACGATTGAAGTTTTGCGGGGTCTTTAAGTTCTGGCATTGCATCCATGAGAGCTTTCGCCTCATTCAGTGCCATATCCTTGTGCGCCTGCTGTCGTTGCTGGCTTGTCTCGGACAAGTGCTGCTGCTTGGCAGATAAGAGCTGCTGCAACTGCTCTGTACGGGCCTCGTAATCCGCTTTCTGCTGCATAAAAGTGATAGGGTCACTATATGCAAGCGCGGGATCCGGGGCTTGAGGCAAATGAGCCTTGGCAACGTCAATCGCAAAATCGATGTTCTGCTGGAAAAACTGTGCTTGTTGATTGGTGCTCTGCTGACGCGCTTCCAGTTCCTTACGGGTTTCTGCAAGTTCCATCGTCTTTCGAGTGTAATCGGACTGCCGAAGGTTGCCCTTCCGCCATTCTTCGATCTCACTAAGGGTGGCCTCTGTGCCGTCTGCGAGACGGTATTTCGGTTCCTCGGCCTGATCGTCTTCTGACGTTTCATCGTCCGATTGATGCGCTTCGTCCGTAGACGCTGCGGCTTCATCCGATTGCTGCTCGTCTTCTTCATCTTCAAGATGTGCGGCAGCTTCGGCAATCGATCCAAAGACGTCATCCGTGGCTTCTTGGAAGCTGGTCACGTCATTGGCTTCATTCGGGGAGGTATCGGACACGGTTCCGGTCTGTTCCGGATTGTCGGTCATAGTCATGATATAGGCTCCATCGGGCGGATAAACCGCACTGGGTCATGGCGCATCACTGCGCGGGTTTTCAGCGGTCAAACGACCTGCTGAACCTTGGTTGTCACGATCTGGGCTTTTTGCTCAATCGTGGTCCAAAGGTCTCTAATGATCTGCATCCGGTGGATCAGAGCGTCTTTTTCCTGCTCGGACGCCTCGCCTAACTTCAGCGTGATCAATTCCTCGAATGTGTCTTTCTCAACTTCGGCAAAGACAGCTTTAAGCGTTGGGTTTTCCAGAAGCTGGCGAAACTCGGCCGCACGGCGCTCATCATTCATGATTACACCCCTGCCGGTGGCTCGATATTCGTGTCGGGAACTGGAGCACTCACTTGCATTGCCGCTTTGAGCTGATTGGCTTGAGCTGTTAGTTCTGCCTCAAGCAACATTTCCTCTCGTCGTAATTGGGCGCTCACTTCTGCCTTCTCACGATCCAGCTGTAGCTGTGCCGCAGCCTTTTCACGCATCAGGCTCATTTCTAGCTCGCCTCGCTCACGCGCCGCTTGCAATTCCAGTTGCATCCTTTCGCGTTGGGCCTGTATGCCAGCGGCGGCTTTTTGCTGCTCTAGCTCTGCATGAGCCTGCGCCTTCATTTGCTCAAGCTGGATTTGCGCTTGTGCCTTCTGCACTTCGGGGTCAGGCTTCTGCTCTTGCCCCTGCTGCATCGCTTGAAGCTTATCCTGCGTGAGTTCGGTAAAGAAGCTATCTGGATTGCGAATGCCAGCCGTCTCGACAATCTTACGCAACGTGTTAGCGTATTGCTCTAAAGTCACGATGCCATTGCCGGGGCCGCCCTGAGCTATAATTAGCTCTTGCTTAGCAGCGATCTGTTGAAGAATAGCCAAGTCGCGGTCACGTGAGCCGGAGCCAAGCCCGACACTGACAGTCACGTCCATATTCGCATTCCACGAACGCGGGTCCATCTCCACCCACTGATCACGCAAACGAATAGTGCGCGGCCTGTCCTGATGCCGTACAATCAGCTTAAGCAAGCAGCGGAATAAGCGCTTTAGGCCAGTTTCGGCGATATTACGGGCATAGAGTTCGATCTTCGCATAGGCTGCGCTCTGCGCCATCATTTGACCAGCTGCGGTCTGATTTTGCAGCGCGTCCGGATCAAGTGCCATCGACTGACGTGAAACGCCGGTGCGCTTCTCGCTCAGCTCGTCCATATAGCCAAGCATGGGATAGGACTTGTCAGCCACAAACGGAACGGCCAAATCCTGCACGGCGTCCATCGTCTTCATCAAGATCATGCCGCCAAAACTTGGGTTCACAACCTCGTCAAGATTTTCAATCTGATTTTTGATAACTTTTCGCTGCGGTCTGTTGGCGAGATAAAGATTGTCCAGTGTCTGACGCAGTAAAACGGTCTTAACTCTCTGAACGTCTTCTAGCTCGTCGAACAGTGATCGTCCGTTCCAGCGATGCGGCTCAGGAATGGGCACAGCATCCGAAAATGGCACATCGTCCGACCATTCGTCGTTTGCCAGAATTACCCCGCCATCGCCAGAGCCGGCCATAACGACCTTGCGCCATTCAGCATGGCCGTCACCGTCATAATCACACCGAAGATAAACTTCGTGAACTTCGACCTCAACCATAAGTGGGTCAACGCCATCAGCCTTGCTTAGATCTGCGCTCTTCCAACGTGCGGTCTGTTCTTCGCTATCATCCAGATCGGATGATGCTGCAAGCTCCATGACCTTCTGACGGTCATGTCCATCCGCTATGAGGCTTTGCTTTGTCCGCATTGATCGATGATCAAGCAGCGTGGCATCCTCAATCGATTTTGCACCGCTATTAATGAGAAATTCTTCTGGCGGGATTGAGCAAATTTTCAATCGACCAGTACTAATAACCCGCTTAATCTTAACGGCGTGGGTGACAACTTCCTGCTCAACCGGTTGCCCTGTTTCTGGGTCTGTAACAGTCTCAACAGTTATGTCTGCCGTATGCTGCAGCACCTCAACATCATCGTCGGAAACAAGCTGTGTGAATTCAATATCACCCAAACCGGTGTAATCAAGCGTCTCATACTCTACGCTGTGATCCCACCAGTGTTTCCAGATACCGTTGCCAAACAGCAAGCCTTCATGAAAACCTTGGCTTAGGACGCGATAACCATCACATTCGCGCATAAATACGTAGTTGATGTAATCGGTGGCCTGCTTCGCGAATGCATCGTCCTGCGGGTTTTGTGGCTCATAAACAGCAATGGTTTCAGAAGCAGTGAATACCCGCATCAAACCGGGCAGGATCCACCCAATATTGTCGGATAGATCATGCGATGTAACCGATGATCGACCTTCCATGGCCGGAACATCGGACATTTGGCCGCGATAGTACTCTATCGCTCGCGCACGGCGCCCTGACAGTTCTGTGTCGTCATAGGATATCGCACTTGAGATACCGGCACGCACAAGCGAAGCCAGATCGACGTCATCCATCGACTGGTTAGATTTTGCCATGAATTAATGATCCATCTAAGGGACTGTACGTCTCACGACGTTCAAACCACCCATGCCGTTTGCGGCTGTGGCATGCGGTTATTCGTTTTGGGCTGCTCGTAATGAATAGCCATAAGGCCGAACGCATCTGCGCTATGTGACGACCAGTCGTGGTTAGGGCCCAACCCTATGCCGCGCTGTTCGTCTTTCTTTTCGTGATACCATCCGAGAGCATCAAGCCCTGCCGATGTGGTATCTTCATTGAACCACATGGAAGGAAACAGCCGTCTTGCCGCCTCAATACGCATTTTTGCAGCGCCTGAGCCTTGGTTCGGAACCACTTCCGTTTCAAAGCCCGCATCCATTAAAGCGCTTTCAAAGCTCACATCGTGAACCTTATCTTTTGTGGCACCATCATGGGGCAGAACACAGAGCGCGCTTCCATATCCATTATCGCGCAACCATTGTACATGAACCGAGAGCGGCTGGCCCTGCGCTTCGTAATGATCAAGAATGCGGATTTCCCGACCGACAAACTGAGCAACCCAAATAACGGTATGATCCGCCTTAGCGCCGGTGCCACCAATATCCCAATAAGCTCTGAGTGACATGAGCGGGTCTTTAGCCACTCTGCCAATGCGCCCCTCTGATCGAGCCTCAGTCAAATGCTTGGCGTAATAAGCGCCTTCAATGACGGTGACGTAATCGCCTTCCCAGATATGCTCGTATTGATCGGGACGTTCTGCGTAATCGTCCTGCCTGTCACGTTCAAGCTTGGCCGGAAACTTCGGATTGTCGCGCCAATTAAGCTCTGCGCCTTTTATTCGCGGATTATCCGAAAAGCGAAACCGCTTCTCGACCGGGGCATCTTTGCGCAGCGGGTTCCATGTAACCCAAAGCTCTGCATTCCAGTCCTCACCCTCTTCACGCAATGTCGGGATTAGCGTGCGCCATGCTTCATCGGTGACAGGCTCAGCTTCATCAACCCAACATAGAAGCAAGCGACCTTTCGACTTGATACTGGCAATGTTTCGATCGAGTCCGGCAAACGCAAATGATATGCGCCCATCCTTTGATTTGATGTATTTCTCGCCAATCTCATAATAAGCCAAAAGAAATGGCTCATCCTCAATGGCGCGTTTGATTTCCTCTAGCGAGCTATCCGCCAATGAGTTCATAAACTGACGGGCGCACAGGATAATCCCCGATATGCCCTGCATGCCAAACTGATAGCCCCTGACTGCGGCCATCTTGGCAAAGGATCTTGTCTTCCCAGATCCCCGTCCGCCCCATGACGCTCTTACGTCAGCATCACCGGAAAAGACCGGGATCAATTTCGGGGGCAGTTCAATCCTTGCTGTTGTCATTGCCTATCAGCGGGATAAGCTCAATGCGGGTCGGAGGCGTCATACTGCCATCGCTAGACTTGTGATCTATACCCTGCATTGGTCTGCCGTATCCGCGATCCAGAATAGCATTGGCCGCAGATACACGAGCCGCTTCACTTTCACCGGACAAAGCGATATTGACGAGCACCTGCAAAGCCTGCTCTGCGTGCTCTTTTGCCATCTCTGCCAACTCACGCTTTGCCTGGCCGACTTTTCCTTTTTTACGCCCTGCACCGGGGCGCGCACCGCCGTGCTTGCGTGTCATCTTGAATTCCTTGATTGTTTTTCAACTACAGCGGCTAGAGGCCTTGGCTTTCAGCACTACGCGGCGCTTTGGGAGATAGGCCACGCCTTCTCGGTCAATGAGGATGGGCTTGCTTTTCTTTCTTGCCGGTCCACAGAAAGGATGATGCCCGTATTCCCTCATGAAACGAACAACCTGAATATGTCCGATAACGATGATTACGGCGGACAGCACCACAAAAGCGAACACAATGGGGAACTCATCCATCACTTACACCTGCTATCCGTTAGCCAATCTGTTGTGTTGCAGTGGCTCTGATATGGAAGGGCACATGCCGCCAGAACAATGAAGGCAGAGAGAGCGAGAAGCTTGGCGGTCATCTATCCTCATCCCTTACAAAGCCGATTTGATCCATCATGCGAATGATAGGGAAGCCGTCTGCATCAATGATGCCGGTGTCTACCGGCTCCGGGTCAAATACTTCGCGGGAGAGGCTATCGAGCGCGTTAGCTTCACCCCAATCCATCTTCGGACGGCAACGGAGAGAAAAGTACCGTGCCATTTGCTCTCTCCAATGCAAAAGCCCCGCGTGAGCGAGGCTTCATGAAACTTAGTTAATGCGTGCGACATGCTAGCGTAAGGTTGAGTGCATTAAGCACTCAGCTATGAAACACCTGTTGGACTACGCCATTTTCTTTTTTGCGGTGTTAGCAGTTCTTTATACTGCTTATGCAGTCGCTTCTAACGCTTTCGTAAATATCTGAACGAGGGTGAAGTTAGCCCTTATGGCTCGCGCTACCCGGATAAGTGGGGCGTTACTGCATGAGGGCGGATAAGAAGGCCGCCACTTACCCTTGCGCTATCTGGTTGCAAAGGAAGAGGCAGCGGCCATGTCATGTGTGCGAGGCGGATAGTTGACGGGTTTGCCGCAGCATGGACCAGTGAGCGCTATACCGCCTCGCATTCCGTTGAGGCAGTGCCTCGAATCAAAAAGCGGCCCGTAAGCCGCTGTAATCTGGGCGCAACTCTGCACCTTAAAATCTGATGTCATTTATTAAGTGATTTGCTCTTGTTGTCAAGAATGAAGTGCCGATGAAGCGCATTGCACACAAGTCTTGCTGCGCCGAGCATGTGGGGCATCATCTCATCTTGGACGATGATAAACTGCAAAGCGGCCCATAGGTTTTCTGACCGATGCTGATCTTGCGTCTCCTGAACAGCTTTATGGGCTGCGTCATATGATTTTTTTACTCGCTTGCACCATTCTGAATACTGATCAGGATCGGAAGTATCGACGCTTCCATTCGGCTCGAAATATGCACCGGGTGACAAGAGGGACTTCTGATAATCGTTCCGCACGTCCAGATAGCGAAGCGCTGCCTCATACTGGTCTTGGCTCAAGCCGTCTGCACGTCCCATCATAGCAAGCCGCCCGAGGTTTGTTGCCGCCTTCTGGTCCATAGCCTGATCTTTCGTCAAATTGAATATTCTCATTCTGGCATCGATGGCTGCTTTTGCTGGATGCTCCTTTGCGCGGGACCGCCTGCCGTTTGGCTCGCGCATCACGCCTTCCTTCTTCGGCCTCCCTCTGCTCCGCTTAGCTTTTATCTTTGCTGCCTTACTGTAAGCCGCCATGTCGTTCCTCGCTGCCGTGTACTTATGCTGCCTGCTTGCTTGCCGCGTTGAATGGTTCCAAGCCTTGCGCCACTCTGATTTCATCGGCGATGGCAATCAGCTTTGCCATGCCCATCCGCCTTGGTCTGCCTCGCCCTTGACTGACATTCACCATGCCCATAGGTGAGCCTGATACCGTGTAGCCGTACTCCGAAAGAAAGCTTGCCAGATGATGGAAATCCGTAGATTCCCCTTGCTCAAACCGGCGCACACCATGCTTTGAAAGATATTCTTCGATCAGGATGGTTTCGAATTTCATGCCAACTCTCCATGCGGAACGGTGCGGACCTTCCTGCGCTTCTCACTGCTGATTGCCCGGTGGACACGCATGGCAGCGTCCGCTTCTGTGATGCCCATGATTTGAGCGATTTCCAGCGTGTCCTTCCCTTGGCGGAATAGACGCAGCGGCTTGAAAACTTCCCGGTCCTTTTTTGACCAGTAGTACGAGGATTGGGCATCAGGATAAGCGTAGTGGGCTGTGCTGGTCATGCTGCCCTCGCTGGTCCGTAAACTGTCGCGGTTTTAGCGGCCCACAGGGATCCGGGCGGGTAATCATGCTTGGCTCTGGCAACCCATGTTCCGTGATCGATACCAACTGCGAGAATTTCACGTCCCTTCGTATGATCCGTTTTCGTGCGAGACTTGCTGTAAGCAATCGCCTCGGCGCGCGCCTTCTCGACTTCGCGGACATATGCCATGTTATCGAGGATGGGCTTCATTACCCGCTCGCATTCCCGGCGCAGTTCCGGGGGAGACGGCATAAACCCATGCTGGAGGTCTGAATGACCCTGAATGATGTTCTGAACCGCCATTTCAAGGCTATGGCGCGATACGCCATGCAAGGCCCGGAAATACACCTCCTTGAATAGCTTTCGGTCACTTTGAACCCGAGAAGGCAAGGCGGAGAGGATGTACATTGCTTTCGAAATGTCCTCCTCCGTAACCAGCATCGAATACGTTTGATTGGGGGCTATCTGGTTCATCTCGTAAAATTCCTCGTTCGATCAGGTCATCTCGCCAAATGTCGGTTGCGCTCTCACCTCGCTTTGGAGGCGGTTCGCGGCGTTTACCCTGCCGATTGTCGTACCGGCCTTCGAGAATTGCGGCGAAGGACGAGGGCTGGAGCAGGAAATCCAGATCAGCCCTCCACCCCCGGTCGTTGCCACCAGTGCAAAAACTGCTCGCCTCGATCTTGGCAAGCGCCTCCAACCAGACCGACAGGCCATGCTGGCGAACCGTGGCAGCCAGTTTCCGCTTTCGAGTTTCGGTCAAAACCCGAACCGAAGGCAGTCCACAGCGGCCAGCAGTGGCGTGATAGGCTTCGAGAGCTTCCGAATGATCGAAATCTGTGGGGGAAGAGCCCCCTTTAGGGGGCGAAGGGGGATTGATAGGGGTTAGTTTTTTAGGGGGTGTGGGGGACCTTTTTTCAGGGGAAAGGTTTTCACCGTCTGAAACGTCTTGTTCCGTCTTATTAAGACGCTTTTCAGACGCTTTCTTTTCGTAGTAGCGACGATTACGTTCCTGACGCGCCGTACGAGCGGGCTTAATTTCTTGCTCTATTGCTTCGGCAGCTATCAAGGCTTGCTCAATAGTCAATCCAGCTTCAAGCATACGGCGAATGGCGGCGGCAATGCTCATTGCACCACCTCAATATCAATACCGAGGAATGCCTTCACAAGCTTGCTCTTGAGGCGGAAAACGGGTGTTTCAACACCCTTCACATCGATCACGCGAAAGCGGTCTTCTGTGAAATCCCAGAAGGCAAAATCAGCCTTGTATGTCGTGATAAGCTCACCCTTGGGGCCAAGGACGGCAAAAGGACGTTGAAGCTCTACGCCACCAACCTCGCCTGCCTGCTCGCGCAGTTTAAGCTGCACGTAATAGCGAGCCTCTGCCCGACTATCGAAAGTGATGCCATCAACAACAGTTTTCTTCGCGCCGTATTTGTTCGGCTTGGTCTGCTGGCGGAATTCTGCGGCGGTCATTCTCATGCCGCCTCGCTTTCTGCCTTGCGGCGCTCAATCTCGTTTTCAACGAGCTTCACCACTTGCTTGCGATGCTGGAGAATGCGTTCCTGTTGGGCAAACCAGTGCTCAGGGCGCGGCGGCTTTTCACGCCTGCCCTTTTCAATCTGGTCAGTCTTTGACCAGACTTCACCTGTGGCCATATCGAGCATTTCGCGCAGCGTGAGCATATTCACCTCACGCAAGCCGATACGTTTGCGATCCGCCCGGAAACAGGTCGTCGCCGTGCGGAGAAACATAGCCATGCTCGATCAGCCAGCGACCGGACGCAGGCCCGACCGATTTCCCATCGGGTAAGGTGAAATAAACGAAACCGCCGCCCTTTATGGCTTCCTCTGTGAGGGAGACCTCGCGGGCAAGGATTGCCCCCCCCATGCAGGCGACCAAGGGTTGGCTTCACGTAATGCGGTATTTTTTGCGCTTCCATTACACCCTCCATGCGAAATAGAGGCCGATCAGACAGATCAGCAGGATTGTCAGGGAAACCGTAAAGACGGCAGCGATAGCGGCGTGGAGAAGGTTCATTTCTCGTCACTCTCCATGCGTTCGAAGATTTGTTTTCGAAGCTTCCTTCTCTTGACGAACCTTCGCCAAAAGCTGCGAAGCCTCGCCGACCAAATCCTCCATATCAGCATCACTGCTCACCGCTCTTTCGAGTTCCAATTCGTGTTGAAGTTGCGCAATCTGGCGCTCGCAAAAATCGAGATAAGCCGAACGGACGCGACTAAAAACTGACGCTTCCACGGTCTTTGAGCGGCCAATGCGCAGATTGTTTAAAGTCCAATAAGACAAGCCATATCGACGGCTCAGGCGCTTAAGAGCTTGACTGTGATCGCCCCACCCTCTTGCTTCTTTCTCCGTCATGTCGCGGACATACTGTCCGGCTCTATCCACTAGTTCGCAGCTACTCATAACTTTGCGCTCCGAAGCCAATTGATGTTCCATTGACTGAAATTCTTTGCACCCCATGCCAAAAATCCTTCGCTACGTTTCAGGACATGGAGAGCAGCCTGAAACGAAACGAACGCAGGAGAGAAAGCTTGGAGTTGATCGGCTATTACGCTTGGAGAGTTCTGCAAAACGCTCGCAAAGCAGCGATAGCCCGACAGAAAGAAAACGCGGATGCTGAAATGCGTGGACCTGCTTTGTCCAAGGTTGAGAGGGAAGCCCCGCCCACGCGCCGCCAAGGCGCATCCGCTGACACCGAAGAACTTGGCGGACAGGCATTCGCGCCCGGAAGAACGCGCACGTGACGCTCGGTGTGTCTGTGAATTTGAGAATTGGACAGGACAGTTCCTCATCGCCGCCTCAATCCTGTCCAGAAAGGGGAGCCTCACCGCGCTTATTGAAGGCGGTGAGGCTTTTCTCGTCTGCTGCTTGGGAGGCGGAGGAAGCAGACGAAAGGAGATTGCGTAAAGCATGATGACGAGTGCGACCGCTCGCGCCTCGGCCAGTGATCTGGCAAGTCGCAATGAAATTACCGTCTTGTGTGGAATATACGGTCGCGTTCATGGATCAGGCCATTCCCAGAGCATCGCAGTACATTTGAAGCATTGCTTCTTCCTCCTGCCGCTCGTGGTCTTCCTTTTTGCGAAGGCGGATGATCGTGCGGACGACTTTGCTATCGAAGCCAGAGCCTTTCAGTTCCGCGTAAACTTCCTTGATGTCGTCGCCGATGGTCTTCTTTTCTTCTTCAAGGCGTTCAATACGCTCTATGAAGGCGCGAAGCTGGCCGACTGCAATTGTCTGTGCTTCCGATGTGATGTCGTCACTCATAAGGCCATCCTCGTTTTACAAAATGGATCGACGGTGAAACCACACGCGATACGCGCGGCCCGGATTACGTTTCGATTTTTGGAAAATGCGGCGAATGCGGTATTGCCACCACCAACCGCGAATGCGCTTTGTGACACTCATACCGCCACCCCGCTTCTCGCCTCTTTGCGGGGCTTGGGGGATGCATCAAGGGCTAAGCGATCAATGAACGCTTTAGCTGGCCCTCGCGTCGGTAAGCCTTCGTTCTCCCAACGCCATACCGTCGAGAGATTAACCCCGGCCATTTGGGCCAATTGGGTTTGCGTCAACTTTAAAGCACGGCGAATGGCCGGGAGATCGATGTTTGCGTTTTCCATATGCATAGTATGCGTTACGCAAACATAATCGTCAAGTCGAAACGCATACGGATAATGTGCAATATGCAAGAATGACAGAAGACACTCGCCCAGACGCTGCAAAACGGCTTGAACAAGCCCGCATAGCTCGAGGATTCAAAAACGCGCGCCAAGCCGCTGATTATTTCGGCTGGCGTTACGTGACGTACACACAGCACGAAAGCGGGCAGCGAGGCATAGTTCGTGCCGCCAACCAATACGCTAAGGCTTTTCGGGTAAGTGAAGCCTGGCTTCTGACTGGAGAGGGGAAAGGGCCGGACGGCGAAGAATTATCTTTAGAGGTCGATGCCGCGCTATCAAGGTCTAAGCCGAGGCCAAACGCGAGCTTCCCACCGCGCTACCAAGAGTTCCCTCAAGATCATTCAATTCCACTACTTGGCCAAACAGCCGGTGGTCCAAATGGGCGCTTCATTCTGAACGGCACGGAAGTTGGGCGGGTATTTTGCCCCCCTATGCTTGAAGGTGTCGAGGGCGCTTATGCGGTGATGGTTTATGGGACGTCGATGGAGCCACGATATTTTGCCGGGGAGACCGTATGGGTAAATCCGCATTTGCCCGTACGAGCAGGCGATGACGTGATCGCCCAGCTCATTGATGATGGCGAAGATGCGCCGGTCGAAAGCTATATCAAGCGATTCGAATCTCGATCCTCGCGGGTTCTCCGTCTTTACCAATACAATCCGGATGAAGGCGAAGAGCATGAACTTGAATTCGATGCTGCGGACGTGTTTTCAGTTCATAAGATCGTATTCAAAGCCAACCCCTGATCAGGGTCGTCACAGCGCCATGTGGGCCTAATAGTCAAATTTCTCGCGCGCGGCGGCGCTGGTGGACACTCTCCACATCGTATCTTTCGGCAAAGGTCGCGATAGTTTTGCACCCCTAATTCTGCCGCCCGTCGAAGATTGGATAGGTACAGCGTCCGAGAATGCCCGCAATCGTCGCAGGCGACGTAAACGGAGGCTAACTCGATCACGAGGCGGTTACCCTCATCAACAATGGACCCATCGAGCATTAGATGCGCTCCATTTCATCGACTTCTGGCGGCAATTGATTGCCATGCGCAAAGATCAGCTTTGGCGGATCAAAATCGCCTGTGTCTGCATCGCCGGTATTTGTGAAGGCTATGACCATGGGGCTGATCGCCGCCATACGTTCAGCCGTTCGCTTCGCATGCGCTGCATCTTTTGCAATGAAAGGCGTGTCTGGTCGCAAGCCTCCGCCTTTAATTTTGATGTAGCTCTGCACGATATAATTGGTTTGCATGCCCATACTCATTACTCCCTGTACGCTTGTTATGTGCGACAGGATGACTCACAAATGAGAACGAAACAAGAACATTCTTGACGAAGCGTTAACGGCATTTTGCCGCCGCTTTGCGTTGTTGTGGGAATAGAGGGGCAAATTATCGGAGCACTTCAGCGCCCCGGCGTCGCATCACCAACCCGAAACAGCAGCGAGCCAGCGAAAAGTCGGGGGGTTATCTGGCGGGATTGTTGCGCCCCCGTTGCAATTAGGTGCTTTTATGCTTTAATTAGAAGCATCCTGAGGCGAACGATGGCATATTAAAGGGTCTTCTATGGCGAACAGCAATTCATTCGAAGCACTACAGTTCCAAGTTGGGTCAATTTTTACTCCAGGATCACCGGTCAACGAGAGGGATCTTTTTGCAGGTCGCATCAAGCAAATCGGAAGTGTAGCTGATGCTGTTTCGCAGCAGGGCTACCATGCAGTTCTTTATGGAGAACGCGGCGTCGGGAAGACGTCTCTAGCCAACATAATAAAGGATATTCTTCCGGGCTCGTGGATTGTGCCGCGGGTAAACTGTGATGGAACCGATACGTTCTCAAGCCTCTGGAAGAAGGCTTTTAGAGATATAACTTTTACCACTGAAACGCATGGCATCGGCTTTACGGGAGAGAAAAACCTAACCGTTTCATCTATCGTCGACGGTTTACCTGACGTCCTAACTCCCGATTTGGTTAGAAACGTTCTATCACAGATAAGCCGTCAGGCACTTATTCTGATTGCTTTTGATGAGTTTGACCGCCTAGGCGATAAGAACGTGGCGGTGTTGATGGCAGACACTTTGAAGGGGCTTTCGGACTACTCGATTCCTGTAACCGTACTGCTTATCGGTGTTGCGGATTCCGTCGATGGATTGGTCGAGGGTCATCAATCTATTGAGAGGGCTATGATTCAAATCCCCATGCCAAGAATGTCGACAGATGAAATTCGACAGATTGTCACGAAGGGATTGGACCGCCTTAACATGTCGATTGAACCCTCCGCTCTTTCGGAAATAGTAGGTCTATCTCAAGGACTACCTTACATCACCCACCTACTTGCCCTGCATAGTACGAAGGCAACAATAACCAGACGGGCATTGTCTGTTTCTTCTGCCGATGTCGAGATAGGAATCACGGAAGCTCTATCTGGTTGGCAGCAAACAACAACCAAGTCGTATTACGATGCTGTTCAAAGCGCCCAGCCCGGGAACATTTATAAGCAGGTCTTGCTCGCTTGCGCTCTAGCTGAAACAGACGACATGGGATTCTTCTCTGCGTCTGCTGTACGCACACCTCTAAGGACGTTGACATCGCGGGATTACGATATTCCGAACTTTGCTCAACACCTGAAGAACTTCAGTGAGGAAAGCCGTGGGTCAATCCTCTTGAGAACCGGCGAAACGAGACGAATACGCTACCGTTTTGCAAGTCCATTGCACCGACCATTCATCATAATGAAAGGCTTCAAAGACGGCCTTTTAACGCGGCAGCAAATGAAGCAAATGCAAATTTGATATACTCTACCCCGCTCCGGCGGGGTTTCTTTTTGGCTATCTGCCCTATCTTTACTGCCGTGCAGTGTCGAAGGACGTGCGAACCTGAAACCTGCATAGGCCCCGGCTCGTCAGGAGACGCGCCGGGGTTTCTTTTTGGCCGCTGGAAATCCTTCGGGCGTGGGTGGCGGCGAGCGGCTGAGCGCTGGACTCGACTTATGCGCGTGAATCACCAACAATCCTTTTACCTGCCGCTGATGAACCCGCCCCTTGCCGCATCAAAAGCGATAACTTGGGATCGGGTTCACTTCGCGCAGTAGGCCCTTGGCGGGGCTGCTGTTCTCCTTAGCCGGGAGGGCTAGGCGGACACTTCATGGGAGAGCCATGGGTATAACCGCCGAAATCGACCAAACCGATGCTAGCTCGGCACGGTCTAGCGCCAGCAAGGGCGCGATATAAATACTCCGACGCAACCCGTTATGGGCTGCACCGGTGCGGCTCAAAGGGAAACCGGCGATGAAGCCCAAGTTCACTTTGACCGTCAACATCAAGCTGAATGTGGCCCTGTGCCTATTCGGTATAGCAGCCATCATTAAAGCTCTGATGTAGCAGGAAGCCTCCCATCACCGGGAGGCTTCTTGGCCCACTGATTCTACCGCATTGCGGCGGCGGGGCAATGGGGTGTATGCGTTTATGCCGATTATTTTTCGTAATGCATACTTTTTAACTTGACGGATATGTTTGCGTTATGCATACTTCTCTCAACAAACGAGTTGGGAGCCACCGATGCAAACCACCTACCAGATCACCGGAAACGACCTTGCCAGAGAGCCTAGCGGCTCGACAAAGCCAGTGAAGAAAGTCCGCGACACGAGCTTGCAGGCCGAAGTGATGGCCGAGGCCCATTACCGCTACCGCCTTTATCGCGAGCGCAATGCAAAAACCAAGCGCGTGAACGGTCGCTGGATGAATGCGCCAGCAGCATATAGCGCCGCAGATTTTGGTATTTGCCTCGCAATGGCATGGAGCTTCATCAAGGCAAAACGCGCTCGCGACGCTTGGCACCGTGGGGAAACGCAGCGCATCGCAATTGACGAGGCAACGTTCCAATCCTGCCGTTCCGACAGTTCTTTCACATCGCGCAGGGGGATTTAATCATGCCCCTCACCCGCCTTGAAGCCTTAACCCTTCCGATTTTCGCTTTCGCCGTGCCGTTTTTGGCGCTGGCCTATGGAGTACCGTCATGATCGACATGTCATTTCACCGCGTCGCCAAGGTCGAGTTGGTCACGTCTTACGTTGACAACGGCAACTCCCGAACAATCCGCATCACGAACAACAAGGGCGAGGAAACGGAAATCACTCTCTACGGCAACACTGATGCGCTCGACGCCCTGCCAAAGTCAGATGATTTCCGTGCAGTAGAAAGGGTTGCAGCATGACCCCTCGCGGCCAGATTTATCTTTCGTCAGCCCGCAGCCGTCGCAACACCGCCAATTATTGCCGCCGTGTTGCGATCGAGAACGAAGCGAAGCAGCGCGGCGAACTCGCCCGTAAGTGGTGGGATCACTATTGGGAATACCGCGCGAAGGCATGGGGCAATATTGCTACAGCCAAGCAGGAAAGGCTTGCGTCATGAGTGACCGTTACCTGAAATCCGATCTTGCCACCATTCAGGCGCAAATTGCTGAACTCGTATCGGACAATCCAGAACTGGCCGATGATGAAGAACTCCGAGTTGATATGATCGACGGGGAAACCTCTGCGATTGAATTCCTGCACCGTGTCTATCGCCGCCAGAAAAAGGCAGAGGCCCTTGCCGAGGGCGCAAAATCAGAAAAGCAGGACGCAGCAGACCGTCAGTCACGGTTTGAAAAGCAGGCAGAAGGCTACAGGGCGCTTGCTCTTAGCATTCTGAATTCTGCAAATGTTGAAAAGCTTGTGACGCCTTTCGCGACATACAGCGTCACGTCACCGCGCACCAAGGCAGAGGTGATCAACCTCGAAGATATTCCGCAGGGATATTACCGCATCGAAAAGAAAGCGGACCTCAAGGCGATTAAGTCCGCCCTTGAGAACGGCGAGGCTATCCCCGGCGCGCAACTTACCATCGGCGTTCATGGCCTTATGATCAGGAGCAAGTGATGGGCAATCTCGATCTTTGGGAGAAGTTAGGGAAAACCGACCCCGCGCACACAAAATCATTCAAGCGCTCTGGCGGCTTTTCCGGCACCGCAATCAAGCCCATGTGGTCTTACTACCGCATGACGGAAGAATTCGGCCCTGTTGGGCAAGGATGGGGAATTTATGAGCCCTCTTTTCAGGTCATCCCCGGTTCAGATGGCGAAGTGCTGGTCTATTGCACCGTCTCGATTTGGTACGAAAAGCCAGAGCAACGCTCATGGGGCGTTGGCGGAGACAAGGTTGTCGGTAAAAATAAATACGGCCTTTCTGGTGACGATGAAGCGTTCAAGAAGGCATTCACTGACGCCATCACAAATGCTCTCAAACTGATCGGCGTCGGCGCTGACGTACATATGGGGATGTTTGACGACAGCAAGTACGTCAATGGCCTCAAAGCCGAATACGGCCAAACTGCACCAGACAACAACGAGCAGAAACCCTCTCCAAAAAATGGCGAGGCTCGCGCTTTGTTCTCTGCCCTCGAAAAGGATATGCGGAAGATTTCCACCCGCTCCGACCTTGCCGCATGGTGGAAGGATAGCGAGTGTGTTGAAAAGCGCAGACAGCTTCCGAGCGATTGGCAAAAGGACCTCCATGAGGAATTCGTGAGGCATGGCACTTCCTTGCCTGATGATCAGAGGGAGGCCGCATAATGTCCAGCGCTCCAATCACAATGTCATGGGATGGCGAGGCCATGGTGCCGACCTCCCCTTATTGGGCGTCCCGCGCAGATCGCCAGTTTGTCGTTGGTGAAACTTACAAGCTTGTCGAGCATCACGACCGTTCGGAAGCCAGCCACAACCATTATTTCGCTTCCATTGCGAATGCATGGAACACGCTGCCGGATCACCTGCTGGCTGATTACCCGACCGCCGAGCATCTGCGTAAAAAGATGCTGGTCAAGTGCGGTTACGCTGATGAACGCAGCATAGTTTGCGCCAGCAAGGCCGAAGCCGATCGGATAGCCGCTTTCATCAAGCCCATGGATGAATACGCAGTTGTCATTCATCGCGAAGCAGTCGTGAAGGTATTCACCGCTCAAAGCCAGAGCATGAAGGCCATGGGCAAACGTGAGTTTCAAGAAAGCAAAGAAGCCGTTCTCGCCGCGATTGACAAGCTGCTTGGCGTGGAACCCGGAGCAACAGCGAGGGCAGCAGCATGAGCAAGCCCCTCCTTATACCGTCCCATTACCGCAGCAAGCCTTATGACGCTGTGAAGATCAAGAAAACCAAGCAGCTTGAACGCGAGGTTTACGGCCCGTTCGACCGTGAATGCGTTCTTGCCGTCGATATAGCTCTGGCATCCACTGACTTTCCGGAGGTGAGCCATGGCGCGTAAATCCTTCAACGCCAAAGAGCGCGACCGCCTTTTCAAGCTTTATGCTGGCAAGTGCTATCTCTGTGATGGCCAGATCGATCGTAAGAAAGAACGCTTTGAAATCGAGCATGTGATCCCGCTGGCAATCTCGGACGATAACAGCGATGGCAACCTGCGTCTCGCTCATGCAAAATGTCATTTGGCAAAAACAGCAACCGATCTTGCCACTATTGCCAAAGTCAAGCGGCAGGCTGGAAATCATGACGGATCGCGCGTGAAAAAGTCTGCGCTCGCCGCGAAAAACAAGCAGCCCAAACGCCTCACAAAACAACTCCCTCCCCGTAAGCGCGACATATTCGGTCGCCCTGTTAGCGAAGGTATTTCATCATGAAACTGACCCGGATGATTGACTATGAAGACCTGATTTTTCAAGCAAAGTGCCAGCTTGATAACGTGTCCGATTATTTCGATGAAGATGCATCACTGCACCGCTGCGAAGGCAATACGCTGTTTATGATCCTCGATGATGGATCGGAAGCGCGCATTGATCTTGACCCGATCATTGATTTCGTCGCTGCGATGAAGGAGTTGCGGTGATGCAATTTGAACAGAGATATTTGGGCGATGGCGTCTATGCGTCATTCGACGGCTATCAGGTCTGGTTGCACGTCAATCGGCATGATGCTGCCCCGTCAGTTGCGCTCGAACCTGCCGTCATTGATGCGCTCAACGCCTATTACAGAGACGTGACGCGCCCTGTTAGCGAAGGTGTGCGGCCATGACCATTTCAGAACAGGCCGTGAAGGCGGCGCTTGATAAATGGCGCGACCATGAATTTGACGGGACACTAGATACGCCACGGATGCGCGCTGCCCTCACCGCAGCAGCCCCTTATATGCAGGGAGCAGCGCGAGAACAGGCGTTGGACCTATCGGTACTAGAACGCTTGGCGAAAGTCGCTGACGACTATGATGAACCGGATGAGATCGGCCCGTTTCCTGACATTCAGGATGCGATGATAACCGTTCGCGATCTACGGCAAATCCGTAAGCTTCTCGCCGCCCTATCCTCCCCGGACCATGCCGACGCCGGTAAGGTGCATGAATATGTGCAGGGCTACGAGTTCCGGGCCGACAATGGCGGTGGGTACACGCCGACAGACGGCGAACTCGCTATGATCGAAGACGCCATTCAAGGGTTTATTTCCGACGCCGGTAAATCTGTCGAGGGGGATGGGTGGCTGCCGATTGAGACGGCGCCGACAAACAAGGCCATCCAGATTTTTGTCCCGAATGCTGATTATTACGGCAATGAGGGCGTCTACGCTGGAATGCTTGTTGATAGGGGAGCCGGACAACGCTGGACAACGTTCGGATGGGCAGTGGGGCGCGATCTATCGCCCGACACGCAACCTGTTCGCTGGCGTCCTCTCCACTCTGCACCAGCTTCGGAGGGCGCGGAATGAGCAAGCGCGGCGAATTTACACCATTCATCAAATCCAAAATGGAAGCGTTTCTTGGTCGAGAGACGTCCAGAACAGAACTGCGCCTCTTGCCTTACTTGCACTATGTGATGGTCAACGAACAAAGGATCGACCCGAATAAGGTCAATCAGGAAGAGCGATCAATCCTTTCACAGCTTCGAGAAGCTGGACACATCGACGGTGGCGCAGCGGGCATGGCAATTACCCGCGAGTTCTACGACTTCATCTGCGACGTGGTGTTTTACGCCTATGTCGCGCACGAAGAAACGCCTTTTGAAGCCCCATCAGGAGGCGACCGTCATGGCGAGTGAACTGAAGCCATGCGGTGGATGTGGTGCAACCAGTGAGCGAGAGCGTTGCATAGGGTGTCTGCACGACTTCGGAACGCCGGAAAGTGCATGGGTTGCCGCCCGCCCCGCTCCTGCCGCTACAGATACAGGATTGGTGACAGTCGGGTTTGTCCCACCGATGTTCGTTGAAGGCAAAGGTGCGGATTACAACGACATATTCCGTAGTGTCAGCATTGCCGAAAACTATGTCGCTGTCGTCACCCGCTCGCAGGCCGAAGAGCTATTGGCGGCGGAACGGGAAGGAAAGCGCTTTTGGCAAAATGAATACACCCAAAAGAGCAAACTTCTGCTGAAATCAGAAACCGACAACGCGGCAAAGGATGCGCGGATTAAGGAGTTGGAGGCGGATTTCAAAAAGGCTTACGACCACGGGTTTGCGGACGGATGCGGCGACACTTACGGGGATGTTGAAAGAGCAAATGCCCGGTGTGAAGCCCTCGAAGCCAAGCTCGCGGTTGCTGAAAAGGCGCTGGAGCCGTTTGCTAATGCGGCAGATGGGCGGAAGAGCGAGAGCGTCACGGGGTCCGTTTGCTTCTCGCAGCACTATCTTTTGGCAGCCCGAGCCGTGCTGGGAGGGAAGCCGTCATGAACCCCGACCACCTCCCAAATGGCCATACGATACTTGAGCAAGCCGATAGGCTTGATGGTCGAGTGAGCCAAACTGTTCGCGTTGACGCAACTGGCGAGGAATACGAACGCATTGTTCACGCCGACGAAGCTTATGGAGAGGAAGAATGAAAGTTTATGCGCTCTATCAGGGATGGGTGCAGGCTGAAATCGACGGCATCCAGATCAACGGCAAGAACTACAGCGCTTCGCAAATTCTGTCGATGGAAGCCAAACTTGCTGATCGCACTGAAGCGGACCACGCACTTGTCGACAAATACCGCGATCCGAAAACCGGCTCATTCGAATTTCCCGGCGATGTTGCCAAGATAATTCGACGCTTCGAAGCGATTATCGAAGAACAAGAGCGCGACTTGGACCAAGCCCGTTGCCACATATTCGCAGCTATGGAGGCTGGATATTAAATGACTTCCGACCTCATTACCCGTCTCTCCAAGCTAGACGTGCCTGACAGGACGACCGCCGCAACCAAACAGAAAATCCGTGATGCATTCCGCAATACACGTGAGGTTCCCGCTGTTCTTCGCGATGCTATCAACGAAAAGCTATGCCAAGAGCATATTGTTAGGCAGGGGGCGCGGTTTCACGTCCCGTCATGGAGCATGATGTGCGGCAAATGCCCGCCTTACGCTGACTTTTCAGTCCAATGGTGCAGCGAGCCATTCTGCGAAGAAAACAGAGCCGGAGTTATCGCTCTTATCGAACACGGCCACGATGAACGTCCGGTGCCGCAGCCAGCCTTAAAGGAATGGCTAGGTACCCTCTTGCGCGCAAAGGAGGCAAGCCATGAGCCGTTACGATGACCCACCACCGCAGTTCGGCCTAACGTTTGCTGGCATCTATTACGGCACCGATGCTCAAGCGCTATTTTTGCAAGATATTATCCAAGATGCGATGCGCAAACATGCCGGTAAGCCTCAAGAGAAGCTTTTAGCTAAGTGGTTCAACGAAGTTGAATATCAGCGAGGAAACGCAAAGCGCGAGCAATGGCGCGGATGGGAGGCCACCCATGGCAAGTAAGGAACTCATCGAGAAGGTGGAGCGCGCTATTGGGAACAGTGGATACCAAAACTACCCGCTCGCCATGGTACACACGGTTATCGCCAAAGCCGCCATCTCCACCATCTACGCCGCTCTACAGGAGCCGAACGCGAACCAAGAGCAATCTGGTATGCGGGAGATTATGGGCGGCACAGGCTATGTGAACCACGAGATTTACATTGATCCGGAAACACCGTGGCACACATGGCGCGCCATGCTCGCCGCCTCCGCACTTGGGGAGCAGAGCGAATGAAGTGGACTTGGATCACACCTTATGAGTTTCACAAGATGGCAAAAGAAGCTTCCGACGCAGCGCACAAAGCATTCATGGTTGCGCTTCGCCAAGCCCTGAAAGGCGGTGACAATGGCTAAGCTGACACCTGAGTACATCGAAAAACTGATCGATGAAACGGGCCGAGATGCGGTTTTCACAAAAGCGCGGGAACTCGGTTGGTCCGATGGTGGCGCGCCGCTGTTCGTTTGGAATGTCATTTGTCAGGACATTCAACGGGATCGCGCCGCACTGCGGGAAAGGGAGTGAGGGATGAAAGAGATAATATACACGCCCACCACGCTAGCGAAGCGGTGGGACTGCTCCGAGCGGCATATCCGCAACATGATAGATCGGGGCGAATTGCCTGCCTTCCGTCTGGGCGGCAAGCTGCTAAGAATACGCGGGGAAGATGTGGAGGCGCTTGAATGTCAGAATGGCGAATTACCAGATTGCGAGGCAAGTTCGCTCTCACATTCGAGCAAGACGGGAAGCGAAAGCGATACTCGCTCGGAACCGATGACCCGCGCGAGGCTTACCGCATTGCGCCTGCAATCTTTGCCGAGCTAACACGATCTAAGGGAGGGAAGGTTAAAGACTTGTGGCAAGGATACATGAGCGACAAGTCAGGCCACGCGATCATAGAGACCATGAAGTATACATGGCGAGCGCTGGAAGCACGATTTGGAGACATGGACGGGGAAAGAATATCGATTGGTGATTGCCGCGCCCATACCGAAGAAAGAAAGCGCGCAGGAATATCAGATGGGACAATTCACACAGAACTAGGCCATCTGCGCATGGTGCTGGTGTGGGCAGAAAAGCACGGCTTAATCGACAAAGCCCCATATATAGAGCGGCCACAAAAGCCAGAGCCTAAAGATCGATACATGACCAGAGACGAAGCCAAGCGCATAATTAATGAGGCAAGAACGCCTCATTTGCGTTTGGCATTTCATCTAATGCTGGCAACGGCAGCGCGTGTTACCGCCCTGCTGGAACTGACATGGGATCGTGTGGATATGGACCGCCGCCTAATCTATTTGCGCGACCCCAACGACCCGACGCGGAGAAAAGGCCGTGCCATTGTTCCGATCAATGCAACGCTTTTGGCAGCATTGCAGGAAGCGCGCGGCGGCGCGTTGACGGATTACGTCATCGAATGGGCGGGACAACCCGTAAAAAGTTTAAAGAAAGGGATTGCCACTGCGGCGGATAAAGCAGGTCTTGAAGGTATTTCCGCACACGTATTCAGGCATACCGCAGCCGTCTGGATGGTAGAGGCTGGAGTGCCGATGGAGGAAGTGTCGCAATATCTTGGGCATAAAAATGTGAATATAACCCGCAAGGTTTACGCTAAATATTCCCCCACTCATTTACGGCGGGCCGCAGAAGCTTTAGAGATGGGTATATATGAAGTTCCCCCCGGTTCATTTGAACCTGCGAAGAAGAACACAAAATGAACATAGGGCCGGAAATGCCAATTATTAAGTTCCCCCTTCCCCAGAATACCAGCATTTCCGGTCAGGCCGTTTCGTTGACATTGTAGGGGTCACAGGTTCAATCCCTGTCACGCCCACCATTCGAAATCCCCCCTTTTTTTGAAATATCGCAGCAAGATTGAACCAAATCGCCAAAGCAGCGTTTCTTAACCAGTCGTTAACCATAGGGAGGCTGGTATGCTTTGGTATTCGAAAATCGAAAGCGGCGTGGCCGCTGTGTTTCTGGTTACAGTGCCGCTCATTTTGCTGCTGACATAAGCTCACCTGAATGATGGAAAGACGCGGTTACGCCCACTCTCAGGCGCGATATTTGAAACAGCGGAGCCGCGCTTTCTTCCCGCCCTTCTACCTGTCACCTTGTTGGGCTAAGCTTGCCTTTCAACCTGTGAACAGAAATAGGAAATCGTCATGAAATCATCTCTTGCCTTTGCCGTCTCTTTCACTGTTGCAGTGCTCGCAAGTTCGGTTGCACTTGCTGATCGTCACCCGAATGCGGAAGAGCGCCAGAAAATCGATGCGGCACTCACCGCCGCCGGTTATTCTTCATGGGGCGAAGTGGAACTCGACGACAAGGTTTGGGAAGTTGATGATGCGCGGCACTCGGATGGCCAGCGTTATGATCTGAAACTCGATCCCGCAACGCTTGAGATCATCAAGAAGGAACGTGATTAAATCGCGGCAATCGGCGCTGTCGTCAGGCTGGTTCCAGCCAATAGGACCAGACAACCTGCGGAAAGATTTCTCACCTCGCAGGTTGTTTTGGCGCTTCTTTCCCATGCATAGCTGTCTGCGCATTTTGAAAGAGAGTGCCTGGCTCGCCCTTGCCGAAGCAAGATCGCGCTACATATCACTGAATATCCACTAAAAAAGGGAGTATTCAAATGAGTGGTGCAGGTATCGGCTGGATTGCAGCAATCATCATAGGCGGCCTTGCCGGATGGATAGCCTCGAACTTCATGAATAGCGGCACCGGCATATTCATGAATATCATTCTGGGTATTGTCGGCGCGGCGCTGGCCAGCTTTATTTTCGGTTTTCTCGGCGTCTCATTTGGCGGCTGGCTTGGCTATCTGATTGCGGGCTTCATCGGCGCCTGCATCCTCATATGGATCGGGCGCGCCGTCAGCGGTTAAAACCCCAATCAACCAACAAAAAGCCCCGCTTTTCGCGGGGCTTTTTGTTGGGTCTCGAATATATGCCTGTCGGGCAGCTTTATATTTTGCAATGCCTCATCCATTTAACTTGAATATAAAACTCATATTAACTAGGCTCGCATTACCCGTCCTGACCGATTGAAAACTTCGAGTGGAACAGAAATCTTGCCTCATTTTGCATCTTTGCGGCTTCCGCATTCCTATTCGCACGGCCTCATGAAATTTCTTTCTATGCTGATGTGCGTCCTCTGCTTTCAGGCCATCGCCCTGCCCATGGCCTCGGCCCAACAGCAGGGCGGGCAACGTATCGTGGCACTTGGTCCGGATGTGACCGAAATAATCTTTGCGCTGGGTGCGGGCGACAGGATCATCGCCGTGGACCGGAGCAGCAAATATCCCGACGAAACCGCAAGCAAGATCAATGCTGGCTACCGCCGCAGTCTCTCGCCCGAAGGGATATTGGGGCTCAATGCCGATCTTGTCATCGCCTCTGACGACATCGGGCCGCCGGAAGCAACCGACGTGCTCGATCAATCGGGCATTGAGATGTTTTATACTCCGGTCGACAACAGCCGCGAGGGGCTGATACGGAAGATCGAGATGATCGCAGAGCGGCTCGATCTGAAGCAGCAAGGCGACGCGCTGGTCCGCAAGGTCGCTGCCGATTTCGATGCGGCAGTGGCCTATGCCGACAAGATTTCTGCTGGCAAGCGCAAGAAGGTCGTTTTCTTCCACGGTCTGGTCCGGCTGAGCGGCGCGGGCAGCAATACGGCTGGCGATGCGTTCATCCGTTATGCCGGAGGCGTCAATCCGCTATCGGTCTATTCCGGCTTTAAGGCTGTTTCGGAGGAATGGCTGGTGAAAGCCGAACCCGACGTGGTCATGATGGTCTCGGATGGCAAGGGCGGCCCCACGCCGGAAGAGGTATTTTCGGTCAAGGCTTTGCAGCAAACGCCCGCAGCGCGCAATCGGGCCTTGGTCGTGCTGGACGGGCCTTACATGCTGGGCTTTGGACCCAGAACCGCCGAAGCGGTGCGAAAACTGGCAAGTGCGCTCTATGAAGATCAGCAGTGATGCGGAGATATTTCCGTTGGAATGACGTTCGTTTTTCCATCCTGCGGTAGCATTTGGCCCCCGGTTGGGCCACTATCCGGGCTGTCCAGATTGTCCTGCCGGCTTTCCGTCCGGCGCAGCCACGAAAGACGCATGATGAGCGAGACCACCATCCTGACCATTGCCACCCTTCAAGAGCGCGTAGAGGCGATTTTTCGCAAAGCCGGCCTGAATACCGTACAGGCCGGGGCCGTTGCCCGTGTCATCGTCGCCGGCGAGCGCGATCACTGTAAATCGCACGGCATCTATCGTATCGAGGGCGCGCTGCGCACGGTCAAGGCCGGTAAGGTGAAGCCGGACGCAATCCCTGAAATCATCGAGCAGGAAGCCTCGGCCATCGTGCGCGTAAACGCAAATTTTGGCTTTTCTAACCCGGCTTTTGAAATGGGCGTGCCGGTCGTTGCCGAGCGCGCGCGCAAACACGGCGTCGCAGCCCTCGTCATCAATGATTGCACGCATTTCGCAGCCCTCTGGCCGGAAGTGGAAGCGCTGACCGAACAAGGTCTGGCAGCACTCGTCATGTGCCCAAGCTATGCAACCGTTGCCCCCACCGGCGGCAACAAGCCGTTGCTGGGCACCAACCCGTTTGCCTTTGGCTGGCCGCGCAAAAACACCGCGCCTTATGTTTTCGACTTCGCCACATCGGTTGCCGCTCGCGGCGAGATCGAATTGCACCGCCGCGCTGGCAAGCAATTGCCCGAAGGCTGGGCGCTCGACGCCGATGGCAATCCGACCACCGACCCCGAAACAGCCCTTGCCGGAGCCATGCTGCCTTTTGGCGGACATAAAGGGTCTGCCATCAGCACGATGGTCGAACTGCTCGCCGCCATCATGATTGGCGATCTTACCAGCCCGGAAGTACTCGATTTCCTTGGCACCACGACGCTTTCGCCAGTGCATGGGGAATTGATTGTCGCATTTTCGCCGGAAGCATTTTCAGCGGGACGCCCCGGCGATCCGTTCGCGCGCGCCGAAACCCTGTTTGATGCAATCATCGGCCAGGGCGCACGCCTGCCCTCGCAGCGCCGCTTTGCTGCGCGCGCCGAATCCGAAAACGAAGGCATCAAGCTGACCAAAGCGGAAATCGATCAGCTCGATTTCCTGCTCGACAAGGGACTTGATGCCATTTCCTGATCCTGCAAAGCAAAAGGCCCTTCCGGAAGGAAGGGCCTTTTGTTCTCATGTTTGGTGATCAGGCTTTATATTGCTGCACCGCGCCCGGAAGCTTGCTCCATTCGGCATACCAGCTGTTGAACAGCTTAAACTGCGCTTCCGCGTAACCGCGCTGGCTGTCGGAAAGTTCGTCCGTTTCGTTGAAATGCAGCGTGTATTCCTTGTCTCCCTTCAAAACCATCAGATATTTGAAGTAGAGAACCAGATCCGGGCCTTCATCGAAGGAAGAGAGAATGGCAAGTGCCTCTTCGAGTTCCTGCGCGCGCTGACGTGCATCAGCATCGCCCTTCGCGGCTGCTTGCGCCAGATTGCACAGGTGGATGATTTCCTTGGGCAGAACATTGCCGATACCGGTGATCGCGCCTGTCGCGCCACAATTCACGAAACCATGAACCACTGTCGTATCGACGCCGATCATCAGCGTCACGTCATCATCGCGGCTGGTGATGTTCTCGGCCGCATAGCGCATATCGGCGGCACCGCCGAATTCCTTGAAGCCCACAAGGTTCGGGTGCTCGGCGCGCACAGCGAAAAACAGATCCGCACGGGTTGCAAAGCCATAATAGGGGCTGTTGTAAATCACGGCCGGAAGATCGGGAGCCGCCGAAAGAATGGCCTTGAAATGCGCCTTTTGCGCTGCAATCACCGAGCCGCGCGACAAAATACGCGGAATGACCATCAAGCCCTTCGCACCCACCTTCTGCGCATGAGCGGCATGAGCCACGGCTGAAGCCGTATTGACCGCGCCCGTGCCAACAATCACCGGGACACCAGCTTTCACAAGACGTTCGACGCCTTCCATGCGCTGTGCATCCGTCAAAAGCGGCCAGTCGCCCATGGAGCCGCAATAAACGACAGCCGACATGCCATCGGCAATCAGTTCCTTGCCCTTGCGCACCAGCGCATCAAAATCAGGGGTGCGATCATCCTTGCATGGGGTCATCAGAGCCGGAATCACACCGGAAAAAACATTGGCCGCCATTTCAACCTCCTCTCGGTCAGCTTCTTGTCTTGACGCATTTCCAGACCAGAAATCACATCTGGAAAGGGATATTACTCTTTGTATTTTATTTGTCGACAAAAAATCGACAGCCTATAGGCTTATTTCCAGCCGATCCTCGCGCATCACCAGTTTCTGTACCTGCCGCACGATCTGCTCGGAATGCGCGCTCGCCAGTTGCTCTGCCAGTTTTTCGTCGCGCGCGGCGATGGCAGCGATCATTTCGTCATGTTCCTCGACAAAACGTTTCGGCAATCGGTCGTTATAAGACTGATAGTAAAGCCGCAAAATGCGGCGTCCCTCATCCTGAAGCCGCTTGAACAGGCTGGTGAAATACGGATTGCGCCCTGCTTCTGCTATGGCCAGATGCAGCGCTGCATTGGTCGCGATCATTGCCAGCGCGTCCTGCGCCTTCACCGCCGCTGCGAACTCGGCCTGATGCCCGGCGATGATCTCAAGATCGGAAGGACGATGGTTTTTGGCAGCAAGCTGCGTCGTCACGCGATACATCAGCGTCAGCGCGTCGAAATAGGTATGCATATTGAGGAAGTCGATATTCGAAACCATGGTCGAGCGGTTGGGCAGCGCATCGATCAACCCCTCACCCGCCAGCCGCACCAGCGCCTCGCGAATGGGCGTACGCGACATCTGAAAACGCTCGGCCAGATGCACCTCATCGACAGGGCTTCCGGGAGCCAGAACAAGATCGAGGATTTCATCGCGAAGCACGTCATAGACCATTTTCGCGCCGGAACCACGCTTGCGTTCGCTGACGGAGTTCTTGTCGCTATCTGTCATAGGCTCATCCTTCTGTCCTCGCCCGCATGCCGGGAACCGGGGCGTCAGAAAAGGATAAGCTGCTGTACGCAATTTGTCGACAAGATAACGATCATGAGTCCAGACGGATATTCCTGCCTTCACGCGTGCGAATAGAGACAGACAGGCCCGGCAGCTTCTCGGCAACCGCCTTTATTTGGGGGACCTCCATCAGGTTAAAGGCGGTGGCCCACGCGTCGGCGGCTGCGGCGCTGGGCGCCTGCACACTGATATGCTGGTATAGTGCGCTTGAATAGCCGGTCTTCGGATTAAGCAAATGGTTGAAGCGCCCCTTTTCATCGAACTGAAATCCGGCGAAGCTTGAAGTCGCCAGCGCCTGATTGCTTATATCGAGATAGTCCACAGGGTCCCGGTCGCTTTCAAGCTCGGCAATGCCAATGCGCCATGGCTCGCCGTCCGGTTGGGTGCCGATGGCGCGATATTCACCCATATCGACCAGTCCATGTTTGACGCCCCCCTTTTCAAGTACAGATACCACACGATCCGTTATAAACCCCTGCGCAATGCCGTTAAGCGTCAGCGCCATTGCAGGCTGGGCAAAGGCGATGCGCGTTTCATTAAACAGCACATGGCCGAACCCGACCTTTTTCAGCGCCGCATCCCATTGTGCGCGCGTCGGGCCGGAGGGGCTGGGATCAGCTTGCGAAAAATGCTGGTACAAACATTGCCAGAGCGGCTGTATGGTCGGATCGAAGAGGCCGCTGCTCAGCGTCCAATAATCACGGCAGATGGTGAGCAATTCCACCAATTCTGGCGATGGCATTGCCAATGCACCCGCGCGGTTGAGACGCGAAAGTTCGGAATTTGTCTTATAGAGACTGAAAATATTCTCCAGCCGTTCCGCCTCCCGCACAGCTTCACGCAAAAGCCCCTGCGCGCGCTCGCGGTCGGGATGATAGAGGATAATCTTTGCCGGAGCGCCAAGCGCCTGCCCTTTCCAGATCAGCGGCTCCGCTTGCCTGGATGCAAACGCGAAAGGCGGCATTGCCAACACCGCCATAGAACAGGCACTGCCGGCCAGAACCGAGCGGCGGTTAATGCGCATGAGCTTCCCCGAATGACTGCCCATCCTGCGGGGTGTCCTGATCGCCCAATACGTAATCTTGCGGTATTTCGTCGAAACCAACGATCCGCCCGCCCTTGTCGGCAGCGAATTGCTCGGCGGCCTCGCGCGTAGAAAACGGCACAGCCTCCTGTGCGCCCATGCCGCCCACAGCCTTGCTTTCGATCACGAACAGCGCCTTGCGCGCATCGACCCAGTTTTCCGCGCCCGGCTCGTCCCAGTTTGGCGCTTTGGCCATATCCGAAACATAGATCGCCGCGATGCCCTTGGGCTCTTCCGGCAGCATCGTAAAGGCGATTGCGTCGCGCGCCGAAGAAAACCAGACCGGCTCATTAGCGGGCTGGAGGATGATCTGGCCTTTTGGGCCGGGATGTTCGAGCACATTCATGCCGCAATAGCGCCCCATGGCCGAATCCGTCAGCGCAAACGGCATGATGATTTCCTGTTTCTGCTCCTGCGAGCATCCGGCAAGCAAAAGCCCCATCAGCGCGGCAGCGATAAGCAAAGACCTTTTCATAGTTCTTTCCTCGAAAAAACCCACATGGAGAGCCCCAGCGGCAGAAGCGTCCAGATGCCAAGGGCCGTCGTGAGTGCCAGCGGCCCAAGCGTCGCATTGCCAGCCATGCCGGTAAGCGCACCGGCCTGCCCCGTGCCGAAATTGAGCAGCCGGTAAGAATCCGCAGGATTAAGCAGCAGGAAACTATTGAGCGCATTGACGCCGATCATCTGGCCCTGATCGAAAACCAGCAGCGCCAGCAATGCGGCGTCATAAATGAGCACGAAGAACAGCCAGACGCCGATGGCGACGCCCGCCGCCGTGCTGCGCTCGCGCACCAGCGTACTTGCGAGAAATCCGATGGCGATGAAGACCGCGCCAAGCAGCACTGAAGAGCCGACCAGCGTAGCAAAACCATACCAGCTTTCACTTCCCGTCCCCGCGCCCGCAAGAACCAGCGCCAGAGCGGCGATGCCATAGCCGAAGAAGGTCGCAAAGGCGAGGATGGCCAGATGGCCGAGAAATTTGCCGAGCACGACCTGCGTGCGGCTGAGCGGATAGCTTAAAAGCAGCAGCATGGTGCCGCGTTCCATCTCGCCCACGATTGCATCATGCGAAATCAGCAGCGCGATCAGCGGTATGAGAAAGATGGTAAGGCTGGACAGGCTGACGATCACCACATCAAGGCGGCTTGCTGCAACGGAGCTACCCGTTGGTGCGCTGCCCAGAAACGTCATGCTGAGCGCAAGTGCTGCCAGCAGCAGCGTGGTCGCCAGCACCCAGCGATTGCGCAAGCCTTCCTGAATTTCCTTACGCGCAATGATAGCTATGTTTTTCATTCTGCCGCATCCTTTACAACGGCATTTCCGACATTGAGAAAATGCGCATAGAGTTCATCGAGCGTCGGCGGTATGACATCGAGCTCGGAAAGATTGTCATTGGAAGCAATGATGCGCCGGACAAGCTCCATCTTGCCTTCCGCAGGCGCTTCGGTTTCAAAAACATTCGCGCCCAGCCGCTGCCATTGCAGGCTGCTGCGCTCCGCCTCATCGGGCAGTTGCGCTATGCCGTCCACCTGCACACGGATACGCAATGGCAAACGTGAAATCCGGCGCAGGGCCTCGATGGAGCCATC
The DNA here is from genome assembly GCF_003149535.1 of Falsochrobactrum shanghaiense. GTDB lineage: Bacteria > Pseudomonadota > Alphaproteobacteria > Rhizobiales > Rhizobiaceae > Brucella > Brucella shanghaiense. Next base: position 147,963 of record NZ_QGDB01000004.1, read on the forward strand.
GGCAATGATCCGGCCTTTATTGGCGATGATGACGCGCCCGACCTTGGTTTCGAGTTCTGTCAGCGCATGGGACGACATGAGAATGGTGGTGCCCTCCTGCCGTAAAACTTCCAGAATATCGTAGAAGTTCTGGCGCAATGCGGGGTCCAGCCCGGTCGTCGGCTCATCGAGCAGCAGCACGGCGGGTTTACCCAGAAGCGCCTGCGCAAGCCCCAGCCGCTGCCGCATGCCTTTGGAATAGGTGCCCACCCGTCGCCCCGCCGCATGAGACAGACCGACACGGTCGAGCAGTTCACCAATCTGCCCCAGCGGCACATTTTTCAGGCGTGCGTAAAAGCCGAGCGTTTCAATGCCGGTCAGCGCCATGTTGAAGGAGACATGTTCGGGCAGATAGCCAAGTCGCTGCCGCGCCGCGAAAGCACCCGCTGCCGGGTCCTCGCCCAGCAAGCGGATATTGCCTTTCGTGGGGCGGATCAGGCCAAGCATGAGCTTGATCATCGTCGTCTTGCCGGCCCCATTATGGCCGACCAGCGCGATGGATTCTCCTGCATTGAGGCGGAAGCTCGCATCACTGATGGCATGAAATCCGCCATAGGATTTCGTTACCTGATCAAGAACTACAGTTTCAGTCATTGCTTTTAATCTCCGCTAGGGGCGGCTTCATGAGAGGATGGCTGTCCACAACACCGCCGGGCAGAAGGGCGGGAAACTGCGTTTGCGCCCATCGGATCGTTTCCACCGCAGGGCTGTTGATAAGAATTTTTGCCTGCGGCGCGGTCCACAGAACCTTGTCGATCAGATCATTGGGCCGGTAGGGATTATCGGCGATACCGTCGCCGTTGAGATCGAAAGCAGGATTATCGCTCCAGTAATTGCCGCGGCCTTCAACCGACCAGTCGAGATCGCGCGTACCGACATATTTGACCTGATTGCGGTTGTTGATGAAGGCATTGCCGCTCATGGCATTGCCTTCCGATCCGGCAGTGAAATGAATGCCGATACTGCAATTCTCAAAGCTGTTATCGGTGAACTTGTTCTTGTTGGCGTTGTAGATGAAAACGCATTTTTCCGGCCCAAGGCGCATGGTTTCACCAGTCGCGGCGGCGCTTTCATCCTCGGCGGGCAGGCCGTGCTCGCCCTTTTGCAAACCCGCATCGAGCCAGCGGTCGATCGATTGCATCCGCCCGATGACGCGATTGCCGGAAACCACCGAACTATTGGCATAGTTGAGCAGCAATCCGTGATCGCGGTCGCCCTCGGAGAGATTGTCTGTCACCTTGAGGCGATTGGTATACATGATCGCAAAGCCGACCGAATTATTGCGCGATATATTGCCGGTCACTTCGCTGCTGTTTGTGTACATATAATGGACCGCAAAACGCACATTCTCCATCAGATTGTCGCGAAAGACATTCTTGCGGCTGGCATTGGTATAAATGCCGTCGCGCCCATAGCGGATGATATTGCCAATGACCTTCGCGCCCGGCGCATTCCAGATCGAAATGCCGCTGCCAGTCTGGGTCATGCGCACATTGCGCCGCCCGATCACCTCGTTGCCGGTGGCGATGGAATCGGCAGCGCCATGCAGGTAGATTCCGTAAAGATTGTCGATGAGACGGTTATTCTCAACACGCGTGCCGGTGGCCGTCCGGGAGACGAAAATACCGGCATTGAGTTCGGGAACATTCTCGCCCGAACCATGCACTTCAAGGCCGCGAACGAGGGTGCCGGGCGCATTGACCGTGATGGCATTGCCTGTTCCAAGCCCGTCGAGAACCGCTCCCGGTTCTCCCGTCAGTTCGATGGCCCGATCAATGATGATGGAGCCTTCATGGCGACCTGCGGCCAGCCGGACGACATCGCCCGGCATGGCCCTGTCAATGGCCGCCTGCACGCTTTCGCCCTCGGCCACATCGATCTGCTTTGCTTCTGCCGCCCCCCAGGCGGAGACGGAAAGCACAGCACCCAGACAAAGGGAAAGCGGCAGGCGGGGGATCATCATAGCGTCAGGCTTTCTTTGGTTCCACGAGCATACGACCCTTCATTTCCATGTGCATGGCGTGGCAGAACCACGAGCAGTAATACCACCACACGCCGGGCTTGTTGGCCTTGAAGGTGACAGAGGCCGTTGCCTGCGGCGCGACTTCCATGTTGATGCCGTAATTGATGATCGAGAAGCCATGGGTAAGGTCCTCGATCTCATCAATATTGGTGACATAGACCGTCACTTCGTCGCCCTGCTGGACCGTGAATTCCTCAAGGCCGAAAGCGGGAGCGGCAGAGGTCATGTAGACGCGCACCTTGTTGCCGTCGCGAATGACCTCGTTGGCATCCATCAGGTCTAGTCCATCGGCCTCTGCCTGCTTGACGGCATCGGCGAAAAATGGATCCGCACGGTCCCAGAAGTTGACGGGATTGATCTTGGAACGATGTACGATCGTGGCGTCATGCGGTTCTGCAAAGCTCGGCCCGTCATGGACAATCTCCATTCTCTCGCCGGAAATATCGATGAGCTGGTCATTCTCGGGCTTGAGCGGCCCGACATTGAGATAGCGATCCTTCGAGAATTTATTAAGCGAAATCAGCCATTTACCATCGGCGTCCTTGGTCTGCCCCATGGATGTGTGGTTGTGACCGGGCTGATAATGCACATCGAGCTTCTGGCGGATCGGATCAACCTTCTCGCCCTGGAAGGCACGCTTGGCGTCCTCGATGTTCCATTTGCAGATCTGGCTGTCGATGAACAGCGTGGTATAGGCGTTACCCGCGCCGTCATAGGCTGTATGCAAAGGCCCAAGTCCCAGTTCCGGCTCGGCGACGACCGCATCGCGCGGCTTGATCTTGTCGTCGAACAGATCATCGAACTTGCGCACGTCAAACACGGTGACGGTAGGCGAGAGCTTGCCATTGGCAACCACATGGATGCCGTCGGGCGCCGTGTTGATACCATGCGGGCTGTTGGGCACCGGAATATACCGGGTGAAGGGCGAATTGCCGCGTCCATCGAGAACCGGCACGCCGTTGATCTCCTTGAATTCGCCCTTTGCGACCGCATCCTCGATACGCTTGAGGTTGAAGACGACGATCCAGTCCTGCTCGCTGCTCATCATTTCGGGAAGGGTCAGACCTTCTTCCGAATTGTAGCAGGTGGCGAAGGCATATTTGCCCTGATAATCGCAGTCGACATTATCCAGATTGCCGTCGACCATGATCTGCCAGGCGATTTTCATCGTCTCGCCATCGACGGCGGTGAAGATTGCGCGATACTGATCGGTATCGTTCATATTGGTGCCGTCATTGGGGATCGGCACGCGGTCCTCGCCATTGCAGAAGACATAGCCGGTCTTGGGGTATTTCTGCACGCGCAGACCATGAACCGTATGCTGGTTGGGCAGTTGAATGATCTTGTCGCACTTCATCACGTCAAGGCGAATGCGGCAGACGCGCGTATTGGCCTTGTCGTTGGCATAAAGATAGCGCCCGTCATAGGTTCCGTCAGTGAAGGAAAGATGCGGGTGGTGCAAGTCGCCATTGTGGAAAATACCGCCGCGATCCTGCATGAATTCGCGATCTTCCGGCAACATGCCTTCAGTCAATATCTTCAGGCTCTCATTGGTCTGTCCCCAGCCCGTCGCGCTGTCGCGGTTAAAGACGGGAATACGCATCAATTCGCGCATGGAGGGCAGGCCCAGAATGCGGACCTCGCCCGTCTGGCCGCTGGAGAAAAAGACATAATATTCGTCAAGTTCGCCGGGTGCGACCACAGCATTCGCCCCGCCTTGCGAGCTGCTGGCGGCCAAAGCCTGCGTGCTCGATCCGGCAAACAGCGCGCTGCCGACGCCGCTTGCACCGGCGGCGGCGACAATCGCCGACGTGCCGAGCAATTGCCGTCTGCTGAACTGGGTTTTTCTGGTTTCTTCTGTCATGGTTCTCTCCTTGGGAAGATTCAGGCGGCAGGACCGGAGCCTGTTTGTGCTCCGACCGGCTGGCCCTTGACTGAAATGATGGGTTTGGCTGGGCCGCCGCCGCGTTCGGCTGCTGCCGAAAGAGGCGCGTTGCGGGCGGCGAATTTCTCGCGCTTTACACGCACCTGAATCATGTGCGGGCAGCGCTGGTCGTCGTGATAAAGCTCCTGACAATGCATGCAGTAGATGCATTCATTGACATTGATCTGGCCTTCGGGATGGATCGCCTCGACCGGGCACTCCTTGGCGCAACGCTGGCAGGGCGAGCCGCATTCGGGCCAGCGCTTGAGCCATTCGAACATGCGAATGCGTCCGGGGATGGCAAGCGCTGCACCGAGCGGGCACATATAGCGGCAGTAAAAGCGCTCGATGAACAGCCCCAGGGACAACAGCGTCAGCGCATAGATCACGAATGGCCATTCACGCGAGAATTTGAGGATGATCGACGTTTTGAACGGCTCGACTTCCGCAAACACCTCCGCCAATGCCACCGAATAAAGCGACAGGCCGAACAGTCCGAGGAAGATCATATATTTGATCGGCCACAGGCGTTCATGCAGGCCCCAGGGCAGCGTGACTTGCGGCACTTTGAGCCATTTGGCCAGATTGTTGCTTAGTTCCTGCAAAGCGCCAAAGGGGCAGAGCCAGCCGCAGAACGGGCCGCGTCCCCAGAACAAAAGCCCCGCCGCAACCGAAGCCCACAGGATAAAGATCAGCGGAGAAGTGAGGAAAAATTCCCAGTTGAAGCCGGTTATCAGCGAATTGGTGAAGGTCAGGACATTGACCACCGACAATTGCGCATTGTTGTAAAAGCCCAGCCACACCAGCACGAATAAAAGATAGCTGCGCCGCACCCATGCAAAGACGCGCGGGCGTTTTACAAGGCTGTTCTGGAAGAAGAAAATACCGACAAGAACGATGATGGCGATGGCGGTGATGACCACATTGATGCGGTTCATCTCCCACATTTTCACCCAGAGCGGATTGTCCTCGCCGAATATATCCGCCGCCATGCCTTCCCCGACAGGCTGCGGCTGGCGGGGCGCATCGGCAGCAGCCGAGGCAGAAGCCGGCTGCGACGGCGCAGGTTCGGGCTGTGCGAGCAGATATTGTTCGGGCAGCTTATAGCCCAGATCATAGTTGATATTGGCCTTGTCGCGTGCACCGAAGCCGCGCTGCACGAGCAGTTGCAACTCCCATGGCTGGGCAACGTCGAACGCGAAGCCTTCGGGCACGCGGAAGACGGAAATCTCGCGCAGGCGCGGCGCGCCCTCGGCCATGATGTCGCCTATGCGGGTATGGCCCTTGTCACGAAAGCGCACGCCCTGACCGTTCTGCAACAGTTCGATGCGGTCGAAGATGCCGCCGCGCACATAGCCCGATCCCTTGAAGGAATAAGCGCCATCGCCCGCCACAAGGATGGCCTGCTGGCCCGGCTTGAGCTGCTTTTCCAGCCGCTCATAGCCGCTCTTGCCAAGCAGGCTGATGCCGATGGAAGGCACGGAAACGGGCGCGGCATAAAGCTCGATGAAATCGTCTTCGGGATTGCCGGTTTCAGGATTGGCCGCCGCCTCCTCCTGTCTGGCATCGCGGAAGGCCTGCGTGACCTCACCGACGCTGAGCTTGAGGCTGCGCACCGAGCCGTCTCCGACAAGGGTCTGCCAATCCTGCACGTCGCGCATATCGGGATTGAGTTGACGTACTTCTGCAACGCCAGCGGCTGCAATCGGCGCATTGCCGAGCCGCCCGCTGCGGATAAGGCCAACCGCCGAGCGCACCACACTGTCGCCCATCACGAGAACGGTAACAGTTGCGCCGCTGACGATCTCGACCTGTGGCGGTCGCGCTTTTCCCGCAGCAACGGCGCTCAGATCGCTATTGACCAGAGAATTCAATGCGGCAACGACCTTGGGTTCGGGAATGCCGATCAGCACGATCGGCTCTTTATGATCCACAAGCTTGATGCTGCGAATAATGCCCTTGGTGTCGATGCCGACCAGAATATGAATCGGCTTGCCGGAATAACCGATGGAACTGGTGAAGTCAGAGTTGAGATAGACATATCCCAGCAGCTCATCGCCCTTCATCACCGGCGCGATGGGCGGCTCGCCCTGCGGCGCGCCGATGCTGTCGGCTCCCTCGAAAATCGCCCCTGCTTCCAGTTGCGGCAGGTATTTTTCCAATTCGCCCGCGCTCGCCGGAAGAAGACTGGCAACAGCCAGCAAAAACACGATCGCCAGCGTGCAGATTCTTCCGAGGAAAAAGCGGATCACACCGGCAATGATCCGGCGAAGGCCTGTCCGGGCAAGTGCCTGACGGGAAAAAAGGGGCAGATGGCTAGAGAAGTCGCTCGTCACTTTCAACCTACTTTACCTTGCCGTCTCAGGCGCGGTTTATCTTTCGGTTGAGAGCCTATCTGAATGGGTAAGGCGTTCTTTGCTTTGGAGCAACTTCATGCACATTCATTTCATCGGGCAAAACATCGCTATGAAAATAATGACAGAATCAAAAGCGGGCCAAGGACGCGCGCCCTTGCTACGGCTTCTTTAGAGCGCATTTCGATCTGACTGAATCAGATCGGCGCTCTAACTGTTTGTCTTTACCGCGCATCTTGTCCGAAAACCGTTTCACACTTTTCGGGACGCGCTCTAGAAAAGGGGAGCAGCAAAACGCGCCTGCGCTTCGGCGCTTGCCATTTCGGGTTGCCATTCAGGCTCGTAAGTCAGCTCGACATTTGCTTTTTCTACGCCTGCCACGCCTTCGGCACAGGCCTGAACGGCCTGCGTCAAAAAACCCGCCGCAGGACAGCCGCGGGTGGTCGTGGTCATCAATATATCGACAACCCCGTCTTCACTCGCAATGACCCCATAGATCATGCCCAGATCGACGATATTAACGCCGAGTTCCGGGTCCAGCACAATACGCAGCGCCTCTATGACTGCTTGTTCGAGGGCCACTTGCTCTTGCCGTTTCATGGCTGGATCCTCATGCCTGTCCGACGCGGATCATGATGCGATATTTCTGTCCGCTCTCGTCGAAATTTCCCACCCATTGGTGGCCGCGTGTCTCAAGCTCGGGGAAGAGAAACAGTGGCTCACGATGCAACAGCGCAAACAGCACTTCCCCTTCCGACATGTTTTCGATTTCACTCAGGATACGAACCATCGGCTCCGGCGGTTCCATATCGGAACAGTCCAGATAACTGGAGGGCTCAGGCCATATCGAAGGAGAACCGGCATTGTCAGAAACCTGCACTTGCGGCGCAGCTTGATCGACGGGTGAAAACAGCACCTGCCAGTCATTCTCGCCAATCGGCTCTGCTTTCGCCGAAAAGCCCTTGCGTTCCATGACCCCGAACAAAGGCAGCGGCTTGAAAGGCGCAATGAGCAACAGGCTTTGTCCCGGAGCGAGATTTTCGACGGCGCTCATGATCGTCTGAAACGGCTCGATGCCCTCTTTCAGCAGGGGGCGCACATCAAGCTCATGCGGAATGAGCGGGTAAGCATTCGATGTCATCTTGTTCTCCTCGATACGGGTCTCGCAGCATAGAGCAGATGCGGGATATTGACTTGATCGGGCAGGCGCACAGTCTGCGGAACATCTGTCAGCCGTCTTGCGCGAATGTAGTGAATGACAAGTGCGCCGATCGCAACCAGATTAAGGGTGGACGCCAGCCGGAAGGCAGCGGGATAATTGGCAAGCAGCGCCAGGGTCGCAAGAGCCACACCACCATAATAAAGGCCGAACCAGACGCGCGCGCGGCTTTCATCGACAAAATCCTGCACGCGAGGGGCCTGCATCCGGCCCATGACGGGACCATAGCATTCCAGCCATGTCAGGAATGGCACGATCTTGTAGAGTTGCGCCAGCCCAAGTCCCGTGAGCCATCCAAAAGCGACGAGATAGACAAAGGCTGCAACGATTGCGTCGCTCGCGCCACGCCATGCCATCAGCACAGCCAGCAGCAAAACCAGAAACAGGGCGGCGAAGGCCGGAATGCTCGCCTTGGAGTTGAGTTCAATCGCCTTGCGCTTTCGCTGCCTGTAGATCGCGCGCACATCCCAGATATATAAGGCAATGCTCGCCAGCCCCGGCACCAATGCCGCCAGCAACAGCAGCTCAAGCGAGCCGTAGCCCAAGACGACAAGAACCAGCGAGACGGCAAGCGATGCGAGCGCCCCGGCCCCGCTCCACCATATAGTGCGGGCGACAGGGCCATGATTGTCCGGCGAAAGAATAAACATGCCCAGCAGGCGATAGCTGACGCCCATCGCCGTAAAGCTCATCCAGCCGCCCAGTCCCAAAGCAGCATGAATTGAAACACCGTTTCCAGCAAGCGCAAGCCAGACAGTGTTGCGCAGCACCCCCGACAGGGACAAGGAGAAAAGCCCTCCCAAGGCCGCCACGCAGATCAGGCAGACAAGACCGACACAGACAAAGCGGGCAGGCAAGGAGAGCGGCCTGGCATTCCACAGGGTTACACCCAGCATCAGCGCGATAATTATAAAGCCGCAGATCAGAAGCAAGGCGGATAACGGCATGAGCCAGACAGGCGCGGATATAATTCCAGCCAGTCCGGCAAAACCGCCAAGCAGGCCCAGCAAGCCGATGAGCAGAAGAAGCAGCGCCGGCAAGGCGGCAGCGCTGCCCCACAGGGGCTTGGCGGCCAATACCGGCACAAATTGTAAGAGGGCTCCGCACATGAGCAATGCAAGCCAGCCGATAGCCACCATATGCACGATGATCAGTGTTTCCGCAGCCCTGATTTCCGCAGACGGGTATCCAAAGCCCGACACCATCAGACCTGTCGCCATGAGCAGGAAAAAAAGCGAGGCCATGAAATAGGATAAGGTCCAACGGGAAAGCGAGACACCGAACATTTTTGACCTTCAAATCCGAGTGTTCAGTTTTGGCAGGGTAATGCGTAAAGACAAATGGCTGGAGCGGTTTCGGCGCTTCCGTTTAAAACGGAACCGCTCCCGCCGTCCGTTCCTGTCAAAGGATGACGACAGCCATTTCATCACGGCTCACCCTATAGCGGAACGCGGACGGGACGTTTGCTGCATCTCAAATAAAATGAAAATAATCAAAGCGCGGGAGGCACCATGGCAACCCGCCGCCGACAGCATAGTTACCTCTACGAGCGTATCCTGAACCGCTCGATCGCCGTTTCGATAATGCGGGCGGGTGCATCCTTGCGCGCGAACACCAGATCCACATCGAGTACGGCCAGTCGGCGCAGAAACTCTTCTGGCGCGCTGGTCATCGTTGAAAGCCTTGCATGATCTTTCGCAGTCGTGATCAGCCCGATGCCGCGCTCGTTTGCAGCCTGTTGCAACGCGCTGAGCTCTTCAGGCCGATAATTGTGGTGATCGGCAAATGCGCGCGTCTCCACCACTTCGCCTCCGGCCTGCCGCACGCTTGCGAAAAATTTCTCCGGATTGCCGATCCCGGCAAAGGCCAGCCATTTTCCGCCGGCCACCTGCATGGCCGAAGACGGCACAAGCTGGGCCTCATAGATTGCACGTCCGGCGCGCGATGCACGGCGCACGACAAAATCTGCTTCCGCCCCTTGCCCTATACGCAGCACGGCATCGGTCCTGCGCATCTGGTCTGTCAGCGGCGCGCGCAATGGTCCCGCAGGAATGACCCGCCCATTGCCGATGCCGCGCATGGAATCGACCACGAGCAAGGCAAAATCCATATGCAGGCGCGCGCTTTGAAAGCCGTCATCCATGATGATGAAATCGCAACCATTTTCCATGAGGCGCATGGCTGCCCTATGCCGGTCGGGGCAAAGGGCAACCGGGGCATGGTTTGCGAGCAAAAACGGCTCGTCACCGACATAGCGCGCGCTGTCGCGTCCGGGGTCCACCACATGAAGACCGGTATAGGTGCCGCCATAGCCGCGCGAGACGATTCCGGGATTATGGCCCAGAACTTTTGCAGCCCTGGTGAGCGCGATCGCGGTCGGCGTCTTGCCCGCCCCGCCGACGGTGAAATTGCCGATGCACAAGACCGGTGCGGAAATCCGGGGCGGTTCCGACTTCAAAAGCCGCCGACCGGCCACCGCACCATAAATCCACGCAGCCGGAGCAAGCGCCATCGCGCGCCAATCGGGCTTCTCCCACCAGAAGGGCGGAGCCTCGCTCGCCATATCAGTCCCGGTCCGTTACGAGGGCCGCCCCGTTGCGATTGCCCGGCAATTGGGCTTGCAGGATCAAAGGCTGAATAAAAGGCTCAAGCGCGCTCAGGGTCCGATCCAGCGCACCGCGCATATCCCTGACCGTATTTGCACCCGCATTAATCATCGTGCGCAGATGCTGCGGATTATTGAACAGGAAGTTGATCGCGCCTGCGAGCATATTGCGATCCTTGACCACGCGCGCGCCGCCATTCTTGATAAGGCGCTGGAAGGCTTCGCGGAAATTCTGCACATTGCGGCCAGTCAGAACCGCCGTCCCCATCATGGCTGGCTCCAGCGGATTATGCCCGCCCGACTTGGTCAGCGAATTGCCGATAAAGGCAATATCGGTGAGCTGGAGATAGAGGCCCATTTCACCGATCGTATCGCCAAGCAGGACATTGGTGTCCGCTTCGATCGTATCGCCACGGCTTCTTGCCGCCACCTTCAATCCCTTTTCAACAAGCATCGCCTCGATTTCGGGCGCGCGATGCGGATGGCGCGGCACGATGATCGTGAGGAGCTGCGGATAACGCACGCTCAGCATCTGGTGCACTTCGGCGGCGATTTCCTCCTCGCCGTCATGGGTGGAGATAGCAGCCCATGTGCGTCGCCCGGCAATCTGCCGCTGCAAGGCGGAAAGAGCCTGCGGGTCAGCCGGGGCGGGGGCCGTATCCACCTTCAGATTGCCTGAAACACTGACGGGCCGCGCGCCAAGCTTGCGAAAGCGCTCGCCATCCAGCTCCGACTGCGCGATCACATGCGCGAAGTTTTCAAATAATGCTTCCGCCAGCGCAGGGCGTTTCTCCCACGCCGCAAAAGAACGATCCGACAGCCTGCCATTCACCAGGACATGCGGGATATGCCGCGCGCTGAGCGACAATACCGTGGCAGGCCAGATTTCAGACTCACAGCCAATCACAAGATCCGGTTTCCAGTGATCCAGAAACCGGTTGACCGCCGGTTGCAGGTCGAGCGGCGCATATTGATGGATGACCATCGAACCCAGCTGATCGGCCACCAGCCTGGCGGATGTCACGGTTCCCGTGGTCATGACGACGTGAATTCCCGTCGCAGCAATGCTCTCGACCAGCGGAATGATCGCCACCGATTCGCCCACGCTTGCCGCATGCGCCCAGACGACCGGCCCCTGCGGTCGCGCGATAGCTGTCTTGCCGTAGCGTTCGCTGCGCCGACCGCGCTCTTCCTTGCCGCGCGAGGTACGATAGGCGATATAGGTTCCGATGAATGGATAGGCGGTAGAGCCAAGCAGACGATAGGCCGACAACAGATTTCGTGCCCAGCGCTCACTCATTTCGCTTTCTCCAATGCGGCATATGCTTTTGTCGTGGCGTCATTGAGCTGGCGCGTCAATTCCATACGCTTTTCTTCCAGTTGTGCCTCATCGGCATCAGCATCTACCCAGACCGGCTCTCCGCAGACAATCATAGAACGGCCGAATGGCAAAGGAATAGTGGTCTTATCCCATGTTTTTTGCAGAATATGATTGCGCGAGAAAGCGTAAGCAAATGGCAGTATCGGCCGTCCCGACAGTTTTGCCAGCAGAACAACCCCCTGCCCGGCCTCGCGTGCCCTGCCATGGGCTATGTCAGCAATCATCGAGGCCGACTGCCCTTTTTTCAAGGCATTCTTCAAGGTCAGCAGCGCTCGCGCCCCACCCTTTTCCGGCGATTGCTGCGCGCGGCGCCCACCCGAGCCGCGAACGGTTATAAAGCCGAATTTCTCGGCCACGCGCGCATTGAGTTCGGCATCGTTGCTGCGCGAGAACATCGCCACGACCGCAAGATCATCCGGTCGAGCCGTGGGCGCCATTATATGCTGGCCATGCCAGAAGGTGATGATGGACGGGCTGAACCTGCGCAAAATAGCTTCAAGATCCGCAGATTCTTCAAGCGGCGGATTGGTCGCACGCACGAGCTTGAGATAGCCCGCAATAAGCTGCACCAGTGCGGATTTGACGAAAGCAGAGCGCGCAAGCGGCCCGCGGATGCGCCGCCACAAATTCTTGGCGAAGCCATCCGTCCGCTTGCGTTCTGCGGTCATTGCCGGGCTGTTCCTGTCATTGTGCATAATGGATCGCTGCCGGAACCTGTCCGGCAAAGTCTTACTCGGCCTGCGTCTCGATGCTTCCCGGATCGAGCAGGCGGTGCATGTGAACGATGAAATAGCGCATATGCGCATTGTCGACCGTCTGCTGGGCCTTGGCCTTCCAGGCTGTTTTCGCCGTCTCGTAATTCGGATAGACGCCGACAATATCGAGCTTGTCGAGATCGCGGAACTCGACACTTCCAAGTTTTTTCAGTTCACCGCCAAATACCAGATGAAGAAGCTGTTTCTTGTCGCCTTCGACACTCATGACAATAACTCCTGAATAAGATCGGTTGCGGCATGATTAGCCCAACGGCCACTCCGCGACAACACTCAACATCTCCTGAAGGAGATTTCCACTGGCTGCAACGAGGGTGCCGTGCGACAGCGTCGGCCCCCCATAGACCAGCGCTGAAGCGTCGCAGCCAAGAATGGCTCCGCCCGACTCGCTGAGAATGAGATCGGCGGCGGCCAGATCCCAATCATGCGAATTGGGCCGAATGAAGGTGCCTGCGATGTCACCCCGCGCCACCATGGCGATGCGATAGGCAAGCGAGGGCACATAAGGATGCAGGGCGACGCGCTCGCGCCACAGTTCAGGCAGGGCATCGACCATCGACCTTGCCGATGCGATGGCCATTTTTTCGCCCGCGGGCGGCACATGCACCCGGATCGGCATTCCGTTCTGTGATGCTCCAAGCCCCTTGCCCGCCTCGATGACCTCACCGCGCGCCGGACATTGCAGCACGCCGGCCAGCGGCTTGCCGTTCTCGACGATGGCGATGCTGATGCACCATTGGTCCTGCCCGCCAATATAGGCGCGGGTTCCGTCAATCGGGTCGACAATGAAAGTGCGGTCTCTCGGTGCGACGGCCCTTTCATCGATGGTTTCCTCGGAAATCCAGCCGTAATCGGGGCGGGCTTCCAGAAGGACTTCGCGCAGGTAGTGGTCGACCGCCATGTCGGCTTCGCTGACCGGCGAGCGGCCGTCCTTCAGCCACACTTCCGGCGACTGGCCAAAATAACGCATGGCAATGCGCCCGGCTTCACGCGCAGCATGACGCAGCAATTCAAGCTCGGCGTGTATATCCTGGCGTCGCTTAATTTCCGGCAAGGGTCATGCCTTCGATTACAAGTGTGGGCGCCGCCATGCCGAAATTGCGGTCAATATCGGAAGCGGGGGTCATGTTGAGGAACATGTCCTTGAGATTGGAGGCTATCGTCACCTCACTCACCGGATAGGCCAATTCACCGTTTTCGATCCAGAAACCGGACGCACCGCGACTGTATTGGCCGGTGATCATGTCCACACCCTGACCGAAAAGTTCCGTCACATAAAAACCGGTTCCAAGCGCGCGGATGAGTTCTTCCGGCGTCTGTGTGCCGGGTTCGATGGCGAAATTGGTCGATGCGGGCGACACGCCGGAGCCTGATCGCACGCCGCGCCCATTGCTGCTCAATCCCAGTTCGCGCGCGCTCGAACCCGAAAGCAGCCAATGCTGCAAAACGCCATCCTCGATCATCGATAAAGGCTGGCCTTCAATCCCCTCGCCGTCAAAAGGGCGCGAGGAAGAGCCGCGACGCCGCAGGGGATCATCGGTGACTTGCAGTCCCTTTTTGAGAATCTGCCTGCCCATGCTGTCACGCAGGAAGCTTGTCTTGCGCGCAACCGATGCGCCGTTGATGGCGCTGGCAAGATGGGCTGCGATACCGCGCGCCACGCGCGGGTCATAAACGACATTCACCGGTCCGGTCTTTGCCTGCCTTGCGCCAAGCCTGCGCACGGCACGCTCCCCAGCGCGCCTGCCAACGGTCTCAGGCGTATCGAGATCGGTAAAATGCAGCCGCGAACTGAAATCATAGTCGCGTTCCATCTTCGTCCCCTCGCCCGCAATCGCCGAGACGGAACGGCCAAAACGCGTCGTGGCATAATGGCCGGAAAAGCCGGTCGATGTCACCAGAACAAGGCCGCCCATGCTGGCACTCGCACCCGCGCCGCCCGAATTCGTCACACCCTGCACAGCGCGCGCAGCCGCTTCCGCAGCAAGCGCATCTTCGGTCAGGCGAACCGTATCGATCCGGGTCGGATCAAAAAGATCGAGATCGCGCGGCGACCTTACAAGCAATTGCGGGTCGGCCAGTTGCTCATAGGGATCTTCGGGAGCGACCCTTGCCATGGCGACCGCGCGTTCGGCAAGCTGGTCGGGATCGCTGCCGGCATTGGCCGAAACGCTGGCGATGCGCCGCCCGACGAAGACGCGCAGTGCGAAATCGTCACTTTCCGACGATTCGGTGCCTTCCACCTTTCCAAGCCTGACAGAGACACTCAATGAACGGGCGCGGATTACGACCGCATCCGCTTCATCCGCGCCAGCGTGCTTTGCCGCGGCAACCAGCGAAGCAGCGAAGTCGACCAGTTTGCTCGCTGAATTCTCTGAAATCATTATATATTCCAAACCTGCTGAGTAAAATTTTGAACCGGACACTGTTCAGGATGACACGGTATCACCAGTGATTACCGCATCCAATGCCCGCTTGAGTTCATCGCGCACACCCGCACTTTGTTCGAATATCTGTTCAAAACGGGTGAAATCGAGCAGCCCGATCCGGTCCACATTGGGACGAAGGAAAATATGCGGCGCGCAACAGCGGAACTTGTTCTCGATGATCGAGCACATGGTAAGCTGGTTGGCCCCCATTATCGCCTCGAATGTCGAGGGCATGTGGTCATCCGGCCCGACAGGCGCGCCCACCACATCGATGCCGATCACAATATCGGCTTTGTCAAAAAGCAGATCAAACGGCACGGGATTGATCAACCCGCCATCGACCAAAATCCTGCCGTCGCGCCGGACAGGCGCAAAAACCGGCGGTATGGCGCAGGATGCCGCAATCGCCGAACGCAGATCACCGCTTTCGATCGTCAATTCCTGCGCCGCATGAAAATCCGAGGCCGTTATGCTCATCGGGATTTTCAGATCTTCGATATTGTCCGGCAATTCCGAGGGCAGGAACACGTCCAGAATCTTCTCGATATTGAACTGGCTGACGCGAAAGCCGCCCTTGAGGATTTCACTCCAGCTTTCAGGCCGCGTCCGCCATATGCGGCGCGCGATCTCGGCACGATGGGTAAAGATCATCCCCATATATTCGTGCAGTTCCTTGCCGCTCATGCCATTGGCCATGCCGGTGCCGATGATGGAACCGATGGAGGAACCGGCTATGGCAACGGGCCGGATGCCCAGTTCGTCCAGCACATCGACAATATGGATATGCGCAATACCGCGCGCGCCGCCACCGCCAAAAGCAACGCCGATGCGGGGGCTTGATGGCACGACTATATCCATGTGGCTGTCCTCATCGCTTGCTCTTTCAGGACTGGGCCGGTCCATAAATCAGGATTGCCGGCTCCGTCTGCAACAGCTTTTTGGCGATGGCCTTGACCTGATCCAGCGTGACCGCATCGATCAGTTCAGCGCGCTTGTCGATATAATCGCGCGGCAGTTCGGCTTCCTGCAATCCGACCAGAGTATCGGCTATCGCCACGGAGGAATCGAGATTGTTGACCGCATAAGAGCCCTTCAAGAAGCTTCTTGCGGCGGCAAGCTCGGCTTCCGTCGGGCCGTCATTGGCCATGGCCGCAACCTGCTCGCGAATGATTTTCAGCGATTCCTGCGCCTTTTCGGGCCGGGTCGCGGTCGCGATCATCAGCGCCGATACATGATCGCGCAGCAGCAGCATGGACGAAACGGAATAGGCCAGTCCGCGCTTTTCGCGCACTTCCGCATAAAGGCGGGAGGTGAAGCCGCCGCCCAGAATGTGGTTCATCAGATAGGCTGCGAAAAATTCCGGATCCTTGCGCGGGATGGCCGGATAGACGAAGCTGATCGACGTTTGCGGCACATCAAAACTGAGGCTGGTTGTCGTGCCAAGCGCCAGTTTCGCGTCAGGCACCGGCACCAGTTCTGCCATGGCGGGCAGATCGCCGAAAACCCGGTCCAGCATTTCGCCCAGTTCCTGCGCATTGATCGAACCGACGACGCCGATGGTCAAATGATCGCGGGCAAAATTCTTGCGATGAAAATTCACCAGATCGTCACGGCTGATGGATTGCAGCGACTTCACCGTGCCTTCATCGGGGCGGCCATAGGTATGGTCGCCATAAAGCACTTCGGCAAACTTACGCGAGGCGATGGTCGAGGGATTGCGCTGGGAAGCCTCGATGCCCGCCACGATCTGGTGACGAATGCGGTCGATTGCCGATTGATCGAAGCGCGGATTATTGACCGCAAGCGTCAATAGTTTCGTGACCGCGTCGCGATTCTCAGCCAGCATGCGAATCTTGCCCGAGACAGAATCAGCAGAAGCGGAAAAACTCATTTCCGCGCCCAGATTGTCGATCTGTTCCTGAAAGCTGTCGGAATCGAGATCGCCCGCACCTTCATCGAAAAGACCGGTCATCAAGTTGGCAAGGCCTTCCTTGCCGGACGGATCCTGCGAGGTGCCGCCCTTGAACGAAAACCGCATGGAAACGAGCGGCACGGAGGAATCTTCAACCAGCCATGCGCGAATGCCCTTCGGCGAGACGACTTCCTGTATTTCGATGGCGTTTGCAGGCAGGCTGTACACCATCAGCACAATGACGGTCACAAGGGCAGCAAGAGTGATACGTGCAAAGGCAAAGCCGCGCATAATCAGAATATTCACTGGATTGCCCCTCCATCATCATTGGCGCCTGGCTCTTGCAGCGAGATACCGGGATTTTCACGGGCGTTTTCCGGATCGGTATCCGGTGGAAGCAAATAGCTCGTCACTGACTGATCCTCAACGAGATAGCGGCCGGCGGCATCCTTGATCTGGGCAACGGTCACGGACTTGATCAGTTCCGGCCATTTCTGGATGTCCTCGATCGACTGCCCGACAGAGAGGGTCGAGCCGTAAATACGTGCCATCCCGGATTGGCTGTCACGCGCAAAAATCACCGCTTTCAGGAAGCGGTTGCGCGCCTGATCCAGTTCCTCCTGCGTAACGCCGTCCCTGACGATGCGCGCGACTTCGTCCCTCACCGCCTTTTCCACTTCGGCAAGCGTCTTGCCATTCTGCGGCGATCCATAAACCGAGAATTCGCCATCATCGAGCGCATCTCCGCTATAATTTGCGCCGGTACTGGCGGCGATGCCCTGCTTGACGATCAGTTCCTGATAGAGCCGTGAGCGCAGCGAGCCGCCCAATATTTCACCCAGCAGATCGAGCGCAGGTGCATCGCCCTGCTCGACGCCCGGATAGCGCTTTTCATTGGCATAGGAGGGCACCAGCCATGAAATGCGGAAGGAGGGGGTACTGACGCGTTCATCATGCAGGGTCACGACGCGCGCCGCATGTTTGACCGGCTCCTGCGGGCGCTCACGCGGCAAAACTTCCGCGCGTTTGGGCACCTGTCCCCATGTCTTCATCGCAAGCTCGCGCACCCGTTCCGGCGTAACGTCTCCGGTGATCACCAGCGTCGCATTGTTGGGCGTATAATATTGCCGGTAGAAATCCACCGCATCCTTCAGGCTGAGCTTTTCCATTTCCTGCCGCCAGCCGATGACCGGCACGCGATAGGGGTGGTTGTAGAAAAGCACCGCGTCGGTGTTTTCCATCAGCATTGCCGCAGGATTGGAATCCACCCGCATGCGCCGTTCTTCCAGAATAACCTCGCGTTCGGTGGTTACCTCTTCCTCGCCAAGCACCAGATTGGCCATGCGGTCGGACTCATAGCCCATCACCATTTCCAGCGCCTCGGGTGCAACGCGCTGGAAATAGGCCGTATAATCATAGGAGGTAAAAGCGTTTTCCTGACCGCCGATTGCCGCGATCTGCGCGGAGAACTCACCCGCCGGATGGTTCTTGGTGCCCTTGAACATCAGGTGTTCGAGAAAATGCGCAATGCCCGATTTTCCCGGCGCCTCATCGGCGGAGCCGACATGATACCAGATCATCTGCGTGACAACCGGAGCGCGATGATCGGGGATGACCACGACCTTCAGCCCGTTATCGAGCGTGAAGCTTGCCACATCTTCCGACAAGGTGATGTCCGGCTGCGCGGCCTGGGGCTTTGGGGCTTCCACCTTGGTGGCGGCGGCTGGAGCCGGGGCTGCTTCCTGCGCCTGCGCGCCAATTGCACCCATCGGCATGGCCAGCGCAAAGCCAAGGGCCGTGGACAATAAGATACGCCGGAGTGAGGGGTTAGACACCAAACGACATCTCCAATCCGTTTTTCCCGCACCATTATGCGGGGACATAAATTGCATCAATCAGACTGCCAGCTCAATTATCATGCTTCAACTGTATGAAGCGGATAATCGTGCCGCCATAATTTCGTTCTTCCAGCACAACGAAGCGCTCATCGAGCGCAAGCGATGCCTGCATATCCTCTTCAAGCACCAGAAGTGCGTCAGGATTAAGCCAGCCGCCTTCGAGCGCCGATATAAATGCCTTCTCGCCCATGAGACGCCCATAAGGCGGATCGGCGAAAACCAGATCAAACGGTTCTATCGTCCCCGCCTCACCCAGACGACACGCATCGCGGCGCAGTATCTTGGAATGCCCCTGCAAGGCGAACGCCTCGACATTCTGCCGGAGAATACCGCGTCCTTCCGCCGATTCCTCGACGAAAATCGCATAGCGCGCACCGCGCGACAAGGCTTCCAGACCCAGAGCGCCCGTCCCCGCGAAAAGATCGAGAACGCGCGCGCCCTCGACTTTGTGCGGAAAACTATGCGCCAGAATATTGAAAAGGCTCTCGCGCGTGCGGTCGGTGGTCGGGCGAATAGCGCTGGTGGCAGGCGTCACCAGTGCGCGCCCGCGAAACTTACCGCCGACGATCCGCACCGCCGCCTCCCGGTCTGCCCCGTGGCTTTCCGCCGTCCGGTCGTCCGCCTGAACCGTTCCGATCGGGTCCACCACGATCCGAACCGCTGCGGTTCGGGCCCTTGCCAGCACCCTTTGGCCCCTTTGCCGGACCACTCTTGGCAGGACCGCTCTTGAAACCACCGCTTCTTGCAGGCCCCTTCCCGGCAGCGCCGCGATCAAACTTGCCGCCTTCACGCGGTTCCTCGCCGCGCAATTGCGCTGCGCGCTCCCGCTTGCCCAGACGTTTCGGGCGCTGCTCGCCGCCTTCTTCGGAACGCGGGGCGCTGCGCGGATGCTCATTGCGCCTGCGTTCGTTGCGAGGCTGCTGCTCATCCTCTTCAGACCGGCGCGGACGCAATGGCATATCCCCGCTCACCCTGGCCGGACGATGGGGCGATTGCGGCTCGAAACGCGCCGCGCGCTTGGCCTCGCTTTGCGCTGCGGCCTTCTCGCCCTTGGGGCGCGCACCGGGCGCCATCCAGACATTGGCATTTCCGCGGCGGCGCGGCTCCACCCGTTCGGCGGATTTATCATCGCGGCCCTTGCGGCGCACCGGACTGCTTGAAATCCATTCCCGCTCGCGCGGCGCGCGGCAGCGCTCGCCTTCCGGTTCGGGCTCCTCCATCTCGCGGCGCGTACGACCCTGCACACTGGCATTGGAAAATTCATTCTGGATCGGCGCATCGAAATCCGCGCCCGATTCCTCGACCAGCTTTTCGCCAAGCTGATCGCGCAGGATGCGACCGCGAATTTCGCGAACCGCGCCCTCCTCCAGATCGCCAAGCTGGAAAGGGCCGAAGGAAACGCGGATCAGCCGGGAAACGGTCAGGCCAAGCGCGCCGAGAATATTCTTCACTTCGCGGTTCTTGCCTTCACGCAGACCGATTGAAATCCAGACATTTGCGCCCTGCTCGCGCTCAAGCGTTGCTTCAACGCTGCCGTAAAAGACGCCGTCGACGGCAATGCCGTTTTTAAGCTCGTCAAGCTGGGCCTGAGTGACCTTGCCATGCGCGCGCACCCGATAGCGGCGCAGCCAGCCGGTCGAAGGCAGTTCCAGCACACGCGACAGGCCGCCATCATTGGTCAGCAGCAACAGCCCTTCGGTATTGATGTCGAGCCGGCCAACTGAAAGCACACGCGGCATTTCCGGCGGCAAGGCATCGAATACGGTCGGACGCCCTTCCGGGTCGCGATTGGTCGTCACCAGACCTGCGGGCTTATGATAGAGCCAGAGCCGTGTCCGCTCCGCCGGTTTGACAGGCTTGCCATCCACAGTGATGGTATCGGTGCGTCTGACATTGACGGCCGGGCTGTCAAGCACCTTGCCATTTACCGCTATACGCCCGGCGGCAATCATCATTTCCGCGTCGCGTCGCGAGGCGATACCGGCCCGCGCCAGCCTTTTTGCGATACGCTCCGCCGTTTCCGTTTCGCCTTCGATCCTGGGGGATGCCGGTCTTGCAGATTTGCGCGGCTTGTCAAATCCGCGCTGATCTCCACCACCAGCGCCTCCCTTAGAGCCATGTCCGCGGCCTCCCCCTTCACCTCGCCCGCGAGGAGGACGTTTGCCGCCCTTGTTGTCGTCTTCTTTACTCATTTGGTGTTGGCCTCTCAGCAGCGTTACCCTGTCATCTTAGTCGGTCAATGCGAGCAAGATCGTCAGCGCCGTATAAATTCATTCGCAAATCGGTTTCGATTTCGAGACTTATGCAGTAACAAATCACTCAAAGGCTTGCGAGCGAAATTTCCCTCTACGGGCACGAAATGAGGTTCTATTGGAAAAGGCGGCAGGAATTTCATCGACCGGATCGACGTCCCCGATGGACGCAGCGCTCGAAGAAGCAGCCGCTGCGGGCGCACGCGGCGAGGTGCCGATCGGTGCCGTGATCGTGCATCGGGGCAATATTATCGCCCGCGCAGGCAACCGCACCCGCGAGAACAATGATGTCACCGCGCATGCCGAAATACTCGTTATCCGGCAGGCCAGCGAAGTGCTCCAGTCCGAGCGCCTGCCGGAATGCGATCTCCATGTCACGCTCGAACCATGCGCCATGTGCGCCGCTGCAATTTCCTTCGCCCGCATAAGGCGGCTTTATTACGGCGCGCCCGATCCCAAGGGCGGCGGCGTCGATCATGGTCCACGCTTTTATACGCAGCCCACCTGCCATCACGCACCGGAAATCTATGCAGGCTTTTCCGAAGCAAGAGCGCAGAAACTGCTCAGGGATTTTTTCCGCGACAAACGTTAACAGGCAAAAAAGCCCGGAAATTCTGGGGCGAAATTCCGGGCTTTTCTCGATTACATCAATTCCAGGGCAGATAGTCGCGCCAGCCCTTGCTGCCGGTCGCGGCCTTTTTGCGCTCACGTTCTTTCTGCGCTTCATCCTTGCCCAGCTCGCCCACTGCAGCCGTTTGCGCCGGGGCGCGATAGGTCAAAGGCGGCTCGCTAAGATAGCGGCGCGTTGTCGAAGAACCCCTGGTCTGTTCCTCTCTCGCTTTTTTCAGAGCGCTGACCCGTGCAGGGTCCGCAGTCGGCGTGCGCGACGCATAATCTTCGCGACGGCTGCTTCCGCTTGGAAGCGCCACATTCAGATTGGAAGCGACCGAAATGTCCTGCTCGATCGGCGAGACATAGTTCGGATTGTCGCGATTTGCAGTAATTTCATCGCGCAGACGCTTGCGGCGCTGTTCCGGCGATTCCGGCCATGACGGATCGCCAGCGCTCGCCACGCTTTGCTGCGGCGGGGGCAATGCCGCTCTTTCGCCTTCACCCGGACGCACAAGATCAGGACGCGGCTTGTAATCAATCCGCTCTTTATTCTTGCCCTGGCCGAAGCTTGCCAGATTCGACATGTCGTCGAGGAACTGCGCGCTCGCCGTCTTGTCGGTTCCATAGGTCGGCGATGACACGCAGCCAGACAATGCAAGGCCCGCAACCGCCGTCATCAATACCAGAACTCGTCCTTCAGTCTTCATCAGCGCCACTTCTTTTACGCCTGCCACATTTCACCAGCAAAGGCTTGTCGGCCACCCTTGCCGCAAGAAACAGGCAACTCCAAGGCAGATTGCAAGTTAATCCAAGGGAGCTTTCTACAGCAGAGCATCCCTTGCGGCAATCGCGTTATTATCCTCATTTGACCATGTCCATGCCCGTCAGGGCAAGTCCCGGCGCAAAGAAACGGGCGCAGGATGCGCCCGTTTGATCTTCAAGCGGCAGCAAGCCTGCCGAGCGCCTTCAGTTCCCGCAATGCGGCTGCGTCCCGCGCGCTGACCTCGGGGAACTCCGGATCAGAGCCCACATCGGTGGTATAACGCCAGGAACGGGCGCATTTTTGCCCTTCGGCGCGCACCGGCACAACCGCCACTCCCTTGACGTCATCAAGGATGAAGGCTGTTTCGGGTGCGGCACCCGCAACCACTTCGATGCCGCTGGTGATGCAGATTTCCGCAAAATCCAGCCCATCGAGCGAATCGCTCAGGCTCTTGTCTGCGATATAGACGCGAGGTGCGGCCTCCAGCGAAGAGCCTATTCTCTTATCCGCCCGCTCCAGCTCCAGCGCCCCGGTGACGACACGGCGGACATTGCGCACCTTGCGCCATTTTTCCGCCAGCACATCATCGCGCCATTCGGCAGGCGTCGGGCGGAACTGCTCAAGATGCACCGATGAAGAATCCGGGTAACGATCGAGCCAGGCTTCTTCCATGGTGAAGGGCAGCATCGGCGCAAGCCAGGTTGCGACGCGATCGAAAATTGCGCGCACGGTCTGCAAAGCGGCCTTGCGGCGCAGACTCGACGGCGCATCGCAATAAAGCGCATCCTTGCGAATATCGAAATAGAATGCCGACAGTTCGACATTCATGAAATCGATCAATGTGCGCGAAATACGCTTGAAGTCGAAAGCGTCATAGCCTGAGCGCACCACCTCATCGAGTTCTGCAAGCCGATGCAGCATCAGCCGCTCCAGTTCCGGCAGATCGGCATAGGCGACCGTTTCGCCTGCATCATGGGCGAGCGTGCCCAGCATCCAGCGAATGGTGTTGCGCAGCTTGCGATAGGCGTCGATATTGGTCTGGATGATGCTTTTGCCCAGACGCTGATCTTCCCAATAATCCGTCGTCATGACCCAGAGGCGCAGAATATCCGCGCCCGAATCCTTGATCACATCCTGCGGCGTCACCGTGTTGCCGAGCGATTTCGACATTTTCTTGCCGTGCTCGTCCATCGTGAAACCGTGGGTGATGACGGCATCGTAAGGCGCGCGACCCCGCGTGCCGCAGCTTTCGAGCAGCGAGGAATGGAACCAGCCGCGATGCTGGTCGGACCCTTCAAGATAGACATCCGCAGGCCATTTCATATCGGGGCGGTCTTCCAGCGTGAAAGTATGCGTCGAGCCGGAATCGAACCACACATCGAGAATGTCGCGAACCTGCACCCAGCCTTCCGCAGCGCGCTCGCCAAGGAAACGTTCGCGCGCGCCCTCTGTGAACCACGCATCCGCACCTTCGGCCTCGAAGGCATCCAGAATGCGCTTGTTGACGCCATCATCATTGAGAATATTGCCATCCTCATCCACGAAGACGCAGATCGGCACGCCCCATGCGCGCTGGCGCGAAAGCACCCAGTCGGGGCGGCTTTCGATCATGGCGCGCAGACGCGTCTGGCCGGCGCCGGGCACAAAACGCGTATCGTCGATGGCCTTGAGCGCGCGCGAGCGAAGCGTGGTGCCGTCGCCCAGTTTCTTGTCCATATAGACGAACCATTGCGGCGTATTGCGGAAAATGACCGGCTTCTTGGAGCGCCAGGAATGCGGGTAGGAATGTTTCAGGCGCCCACGGGCAAAAAGCCTGTCATGAGCGATAAGCTGGGCAATCACGGATTTGTTGGCATCGCCCGACTTGCCGTTATCATCGATCACGCGCGCAGGACTGCCTTCACGGTCGGGGCCAAAGCCCGGCGCGTCCTTGGTGTAGAAACCGGCATCATCGACCGGAAAAGGAATGGTCGGGTCAATGCCGCGCGCTTCAAGCTCACGCGCATGGTCCGTCCATGCTTCAAAGTCTTCGCGGCCATGGCTCGGCGCGGTATGAACGAAGCCCGTACCGGCATCGTCGGTCACATGATTGCCCGCAATCAGCGGCACGGTGAATTCATAACCGCCGCCAAAACCCTTGAGCGGGTGCGCCAGAACGCTCCTTGCAAGCTCGTCCGCCAAAACGTCGCGCAGGCGTTTGAATTCGAGCTTCGCTTTCTTCCCGCATTCTTCGGCCAGATTGTCAGCAAAAACAAGCTTTTCGCCGGGCTGAGGTCCAAACTCGTTCTCAGCGGCAACGACCTCGTAAAGACCATAAGCAATACGAGGGGAATAAGCCACGGCGCGGTTGCCGGGAATGGTCCATGGTGTCGTCGTCCAGATGACGACGAAACTGCCCGAGAGCTCGCCCGCAGTAGCGACGGGGAACTTGACCCAGATCATATCCGATTCGACATCGTGATATTCGACTTCCGCCTCGGCGAGCGCCGTGCGCTCGACCACCGACCACATGACCGGCTTGGAACCGCGATAAAGCTGGCCGGAGCTTGCAAATTTGAGCAATTCACCGGCAATGCGTGCCTCGGCATGGAAATTCATGGTGGTGTAAGGATTTTCGAAATCGCCGCAAATGGCGAGCCGCTTGAATTCCTCGGTCTGGACCCCGATCCAGTGACTGGCGAATTCACGACATTCCCTGCGGAACTCGTTGATCTCGACTTCGTCCTTGTTCTTGCCCTGCGCGCGATATTTTTCTTCGATCTTCCACTCGATCGGCAAGCCGTGGCAATCCCAGCCCGGCACATAATTCGAGTTGAAACCGCGCATCTGGAAGGAACGGGTGATTACGTCCTTGAGGATCTTGTTGAGCGCATGGCCGATATGGATATTGCCGTTGGCATAGGGCGGGCCATCATGCAGCACATAAAGCGGACGGTCCCTGGCGTCTTCGCGCAGCTTCTTGTAGAGGTTCATCTCTTCCCAGCGCTGCACGAAAAGCGGTTCGCGCGCAGGCAGGCCAGCGCGCATGGGAAACTCGGTCTGCGGCAGATTGAGGGTCTTGGAATAATCGATCTTGGCGGTCGTTTCGGTCATTTTATGATTTGCCTGTAACCCCGCGCAACAGATGGCGGGCGAATAGTCTGAAAATTCAGGGGACTGTGAGACACAGCCGTTCGATCCCGGACCTTCCTGCCACGCACCGCAACCAGGCAGTGCTATTGAGGCTTATGGAAAGGCCGGGCCAATAATTCGTATGCCCGTAAAGACTCGCCGAATATGCATCATCATGGGCATGCTTTTAGCAATCCGCCGGGGAGGAATAAAGAGGCCGAACGCAATAAACTTGATCCCGCAAATGGTTTGCCTCTGGCTGAAAGCCGCTACTGCGCGGGAAAGGACAGAAGACGGTCCAGCTGCGATAATGGCTGCGCGGCTGCGAGAATGGCACGCGCTTCCTGTTCGTCGCGCTTCATTTGCTCGATCAGCGGATCGAGCCCGTCGAACTTTACCTCGCCGCGCAAGAATCCGAAAAATGAGACTGTTCCGGTTTCGCCGTAAAGATCGCCGGAAAAATCAAAAAGGAACGTTTCCAGCAAGGGCGTGCCGTCGCTATCGACGGTAGGGCGACGACCAAGGCTTGCAACACCATCATAGAGCGTGCCGTCAGCACGGCGAAAGCGCACGGCATAGATCCCGTGTTTCAGGCTCACATGGCCATCGACCGACATATTCGCCGTCGGAAATCCGAGTGTTCTTCCAAGTTTCCTGCCATGGATGACCTCGCCACTCACGCGGTAGCGATAGCCCAGCAGCCCTGCGGCCTGCGCCACATCACCAGCACACAAAAGCGCCCGGATGCGCGTCGACGAGACGAGATTGCCGCCCTCATCGTCAAAGGCTTCCACCAGCGATACGCCGAAGCCGGCCTGATTTCCCGCTGCCTGCAAAAATTGCGGGGTTCCATAGCGCCCCTTCCCGAAATGGAAGTCATAGCCGGTCACAACACAATTCGCATGCAGCCTGTCGATGAGAATATGCTGCACGAAATCCTCTGCCGACTGCTCGGAAAATGCCGCCGTGAAAGGCTGCTCGATGACGGCGCTGAAACCCAGAAACTTGAGCACCTGCGCTTTTTCGCCTGCGTCGGTGAGGCGCTCGACCGGCTCGTCCGGCCTGAAGAAACTGCGCGGATGCGGCTCGAAAGTAAGCACGACCGCTGGCAAGCCCCTTTTTCGCGCCAGTTCCAGCGCGCGTTCGAGAACAGCCTGATGTCCGCGATGAACGCCATCGAAATTACCAATGGCCACCACGCAATCATGCAGCGATTCGGGCACCGAATCTGTTCCGGAAAGACGCTGGAATGAGGTTTCTGTCATGGCCGGGAATTCAACTCGCAGCAAGGATCAGACAAGTGCATGCAGGGAAGCGATGGGCGAATGGCCGTGCTTTTGCAAAAATGCGTCCATTCTGGCGAGATCCACACTGCCGTCAGCGGTATAATCGGCCGCATGCACTCCGCCCGAAATATAGAGCACATCCGTTCCGTAATCGGCCGCGCCCTTCACATCCGTCAACACGCCGTCGCCGATGGCAAGGATGCGATTGCGTGCGACCGCCTGCCCCCGGACTTCCTCGACCGCTCTTGAGGCGGCTTCATAAATGGGGCGATGCGGCTTTCCGGCAATCAGCATGCGTCCGCCCAGCTGGCCATAGTCGCGCGCCAGCGCCCCCGCGCACCAGACAAGGCGCGATCCGCGTTCGACCATAATGTCGGGATTGGCGCAGATGAAAGGCAGATTGCGCGAACGCAGGCGCTGCAACAATTCGGCATAATCCTCGGGCGTTTCCGTTTCGTCATCGTAAAGTCCGGTACAGACGACCCCGGACGCCTCGAATTCTTCGACCAGTTCCACATCGAGGCCATCATAAATGGCCAGTTCGCGCTCATTGCCAATATGGAAAACCTGACGTGGACCTTCGGCGATGAGATCACGCGTCACGTCACCCGAGGTCACGATGCGGTCATAGGCATCTTCGGGCACCCCAAGCAAGGTCAGCTGCGCTGCAACGCTTGGGAAAGGGCGCGGTGCGTTGGTCACCAGAACAACGCTCAGGCCCTTGGCGCGAGCGCGCTGCAAGGCAGCGATTGCAGCCGGAAAGGAAGATACGCCATTATGCAGGACGCCCCAAACATCACAGAAGAGCGCGTCATACCCATCTGTCAACTCGTCTAGACACTCTGGCAATTTCATCACTGTCCTCTGCATGCTGGTCCGGTTATGTCCGGCGAAAGCGAAAACGGCCTCGCAAACGGGTAATTGGCGGGCCGGGGCAAGCTGCTATACGCACCGTCGCGTTTCATCTACCCCAAGGAGGCTGATCTGTCACCACGCTTAGAACCGCATGCGTCCAAATGATCATGATTAAAGACCCGCCCGCTTTTCATATATCGTTAACCAGGCCAGCCATTTTCTGTCCGCAAGGCGGATGAAATTCATATTGTTCGACGGGCTTGTTGTAAGGGACACCAATCCCCACATGCACCTTGCCTCCGGATCGGGCTTTTTCACCTTGTTACCGGACTTTGATGCAACCCTGTCAAAAAACACGGGTCAATCTTGACAAAGATCAGCGGCGCTTCTATCTCAAATGGCGTGTTAGCACTCTATACACAGGAGTGCTAACGGCGTGAGCCGGTCGGCTCGCTGAAACAGGTTCAACATCTACAACACCAAGGGTTATACCATGGCTGAGATCAAGTTCCGTCCGCTCCACGACCGCGTTGTCGTGCGTCGCGTAGAATCGGAAGCAAAGACTGCTGGCGGCATCATTATCCCTGACACCGCCAAGGAAAAGCCGCAGGAAGGCGAAATCGTTGCTGTTGGCGCAGGCGCGCGTGATGAAGCCGGCAAGCTGATCGCACTGGACGTCAAGGCTGGCGACAAGATTCTTTTCGGCAAGTGGTCGGGCACCGAAGTCAAGATCGGCGGCGAAGACCTGCTGATCATGAAGGAATCCGATATTCTGGGTATCGTCGGCTGATAGCCCCCACCTTACCAATCAATCACCATAATATCTGACCGGGAACTTCCCAGGAGAGTAAAATGGCTGCTAAAGACGTAAAATTCGGTCGTACTGCGCGCGAAAAGATGCTGCGCGGCGTCGACATCCTCGCAGATGCTGTCAAGGTGACGCTCGGCCCGAAGGGTCGTAACGTTGTCATCGACAAGTCCTTCGGCGCTCCACGCATCACCAAGGACGGCGTTTCCGTCGCCAAGGAAATCGAACTTGAAGACAAGTTCGAAAACATGGGCGCGCAGATGCTGCGCGAAGTAGCTTCCAAGACCAACGACACCGCAGGCGACGGCACCACCACCGCCACCGTTCTTGGTCAGGCTATCGTTCAGGAAGGCGCCAAGGCTGTTGCTGCCGGCATGAACCCGATGGACCTCAAGCGCGGCATCGATCTGGCCGTCAACGAAGTTGTCGCCGAACTGGTCAAGAAGGCCACCAAGATCAAGACTTCGGAAGAAGTTGCGCAGGTCGGCACGATCTCCGCTAACGGCGAAGCCGAAATCGGCAAGATGATCGCTGAAGCGATGCAGAAGGTCGGCAATGAAGGCGTGATCACGGTTGAAGAAGCCAAGACCGCCGAAACCGAACTCGAAGTCGTCGAAGGCATGCAGTTCGACCGCGGCTACCTGTCGCCATACTTCGTCACCAACCCCGACAAGATGGTTGCTGACCTCGAAGACGCCTATATCCTTCTGCACGAAAAGAAGCTTTCCAACCTTCAGGCTCTCCTGCCGGTTCTCGAAGCTGTCGTCCAGACCTCCAAGCCGCTCGTCATCATCGCTGAAGACGTTGAAGGCGAAGCCCTTGCAACGCTGGTCGTCAACAAGCTGCGCGGCGGCCTGAAGATTGCTGCCGTCAAGGCTCCCGGCTTCGGCGATCGCCGCAAGGCCATGCTCGAAGACATCGCAATCCTCACCGGCGGTCAGGTCATTTCCGAAGATCTCGGCATCAAGCTCGAAAGCGTCACGCTCGACATGCTCGGCCGCGCCAAGAAGGTGTCGATCAACAAGGAAAACACCACCATCGTTGATGGCGCCGGTCAGAAGGCTGAAATCGATGCCCGCGTTGGCCAGATCAAGCAGCAGATCGAAGAAACCACGTCGGACTACGATCGTGAAAAGCTTCAGGAACGCCTTGCCAAGCTCGCTGGCGGCGTAGCAGTCATCCGCGTCGGCGGTGCGACTGAAGTTGAAGTGAAGGAAAAGAAGGACCGCGTTGACGACGCCCTGAACGCAACCCGCGCTGCGGTTGAAGAAGGCATCGTTGCTGGCGGCGGCACGGCTCTGCTCCGCGCTTCCGTGAAGGTCACTGCCAAGGGTGCGAACCCTGATCAGGAAGCCGGCATCAACATCGTTCGCCGCGCACTTCAGGCCCCGGCCCGTCAGATCACGACCAATGCTGGCGAAGAAGCTTCGATCATCGTAGGCAAGATCCTCGAAAATGCTTCGGAAACCTATGGCTACAACACGGCCAATGGCGAATATGGCGATCTGATCGCTCTGGGCATCGTCGATCCGGTCAAGGTCGTCCGCACCGCCCTGCAGAACGCAGCTTCGGTTGCCGGCCTGCTGATCACCACGGAAGCCATGATTGCCGAACTGCCCAAGAAGGATGCAGCTCCGGCTGGCATGCCGGGCGGCATGGGTGGCATGGGCGGGATGGACTTCTAAGAAGTCCACGCACAAAACATCCGTTTTATGGGAAGGCGGCCCTTTGGCCGCCTTTCTTACATTGTGTAACCAATTGTGATTTATAGAAAATTTACCCAGAGCCCAATATGCTGGGGCTAATATACCTATTTGAGCATTTTCTCATTTACATCCTTTTCTATTCGTGATCAGTCGCAGATGCAATTGAGATGGACTTCCATTTGCCCCCCGCTTCGGAAGTCCTGTCTCAGGCGACAGGAAAGGCAGGCCTCGGCCTGCCTTTCCACTTTTATAAGTTCTTTCATCCCTGCTTGCCCTTCTGCGCCCCCGCGCTATTCTGCTAAATATAGCAAGACAGGAGAGGCTCATGCGCAAGGAATTGCCGATAGACACGGCCCCAAGGGACGGCAGCAAGATCACCGTCATCTGGATGGATGAGGACGACCAGCGCAACGAATCCATTGCCCAATACCGCTCATTGGAGCGCTTGCGCGCAAGCGGCGGAGACTGGGACGAAACCGATGCCGGCTGGTGGGTATTCATCGACAGTAAGAGGCAGCAGAAAATCGACCCGATCCTGTGGGTTTCCGAAACGGAAGATGACGAAGAAAGCGACTGATATTCCTGCTCGAATACCAGCCAATAAAATTTGACTTCTCTACTCATATTTATTCATATGAGCCTGCCAGCCAGCTTGCGAGAACAATGCACCGCATTATCCGACAATGGCTGTTCATGACATTATAATCGCCCAGGACAAGCCGGAGATTGAGAATGACCGCCACGCGCACCGAAACGGACACTTTCGGACCGATTGAAGTTCCAGCCGACCGCTACTGGGGTGCGCAAACGCAGCGTTCCTTGCAGAATTTCAAGATCGGTGGCGAACGCATGCCTTTGCCGCTGGTTCACGCTCTGGGCATCGTCAAGCGTGCAGCGGCGGAAACCAATGTCGCCTTGGGCAAGCTCGATCCGGTACTGGGGCAGGTGATCGCCGTTGCGGCATCCGAAGTTATCGAAGGTAAGCTCGACGATCATTTTCCGCTTGTCGTCTGGCAGACCGGCTCCGGTACGCAGTCCAACATGAATGCCAATGAAGTCATTTCCAATCGCGCCATAGAAATGCTTGGCGGGGAGCTTGGCAGCAAGAAGCCGGTTCATCCCAATGATCACGTCAATATGGGCCAGTCATCCAATGACAGCTTCCCGACGGCTATTCACATCGCCACGGCAGTGGAAGCGGTCAACCGGCTCTATCCCGCGCTGGAACATCTCACAAAGGCGCTCAAGGCCAAGGAAGAAGCCTTCAGGGACATCATCAAGATCGGGCGCACGCACACGCAGGATGCCACTCCCATCACATTGGGCCAGGAATTTTCGGGCTATCGCGCAGCACTCGAATATGGGCGCCAGCGCATCGAGCAGTCGCTGGGCGATGTCTTCCTGCTCGCACAGGGCGGAACTGCGGTCGGTACGGGACTGAATGCGCCCAAGGGCTTCGATACCGGCTTTGCCGATGCCGTAAGCGCGATCACCGGCCTTGCCTTCAAGACCGCGCCCAACAAGTTTGAAGCACTGGCAAGCCATGGCGCGCTTGCAAATTTCCATGGCAGTCTCAATGCGCTGGCAACCGACTTGTTCAAGATCGCCAATGATATTCGTTTCCTCGGCTCCGGTCCCCGTTCCGGACTTGGCGAATTATCGCTGCCGGAAAACGAACCCGGTTCCTCCATCATGCCCGGCAAGGTCAACCCGACGCAGGCAGAGGCCATGACCATGGTCGCCACACAGGTCTTCGGCAATCATGCCGCCGTGACGTTTGCCGCAAGTCAGGGCCATTTCGAACTGAATGTCTTCAAGCCGGTCATTGCCTATAACGTCTTGCAGTCGATCCGTATTCTCAGTGATGCCATGGTCTCTTTCGCCGATCATTGTGTCGAAGGAATTGAGGCAAACGAAGACCGTATCAAGGACCTGCTGGAACGGTCGCTGATGCTGGTGACAGCGCTCGCACCGGCCATCGGTTACGACAATGCGGCCAGGATCGCCAAGACAGCGCACAAGAACGGCACGACCTTGCGCGAGGAAGCGCTAAATAGCGGACTGGTTACGCAAGAGGATTATCAGCGGCTGGTCCGTGCGGAAAGAATGATTGCCCCGGAGTAATTGTTCGTTCCTAATGAACAATCTATCTCTGAATACCAGTCTTTCGTGGACACTATATCAGGTTTAATTGCAGGACAGTTCAATTGGAGATAGATATTCAATGTCAACCATAACCCCACAGACCAATGGAGCGGTGACGCTCCTCTCCCGCATTCTGCTCTCGATCCTGTTCATCCCCGCCGGCTATGCCAAGCTGGTGGCGCTGGGCGGCACTTCCGAATATTTTGCCAGCATCGGGCTTCCCATGCCCTATGTGACGGCAATTATCGTCGCCCTGCTTGAATTTGTCGGCGGCATTGCCGTACTGGTCGGCTTTCAGACCCGTATCGCAGCCGTTCTTCTCGGCCTGTTCACCATCGGCGCGGCCATGATCGGTCATATGATCCCGTTCGACCAGACCGGCTTCCTCAAGAACCTTGCTGTTGCTGGCGGCTTCTTCGTGCTTGCCCTGCATGGCGCGGGCTCGCTCTCGGTCGACGCCAAGCGCGGCTGATCATAGCCTGTAGAAAAGAAAAAAGCCGCGCTCCATAATAGGGGACGCGGCTTTTTTTATAAGCTTGCGATGAATCAGGCTTTCAGCCCCGCATGAACGCGTTCGATGATTTCGCGCACACGCACATCGACCCGGCTGCCGCGCGCCGAAACCAGACAGGCCTGCGAGCGCAGAATAACACCATCTTCAAGTACCTTGAGGCGGTTGGCTTTCAGGGTCGAGCCGGTCGAGGTAATATCGACGATCATATCGGCGGAACCCGCAGCCGGAGCGCCTTCAGTCGCGCCCAGACTCTCGACGATGCGATAGACCTGAATTCCGTGTTTTTGCGAGAAGAATTGCTGCGTCAGCCGCCAGTATTTGGTGGCAATGCGCAGGCGACGGCCATGGCGCTGGCGAAAATCAGCCGCAACATCATCGAGGTCCGCCATGGTGATGACATCGTGCCAGACTTCCGGCACGGCTACGACTACATCGGCATGGCCGAAGCCCAGTTGCGCTTCGATTGCAACGCGCTCATCGGCACGCGACAGGGTTTCGCGCACCAGATCTTCGCCGGTCACGCCAAGATCGACGCTGCCATAACCCAGTTCGCGCGCGATTTCCGAAGCTGACAGGAACAATATGTCAAGATCGGGTTCGCCCTCGATCCGGGCGCGATAATTACGCTCGTCATCGGGCAAAATGACCTTGTATCCGGCCTTTTCCAAAACGGCGAGCGTCTGCGCCTTCAGCCGCCCTTTCGAGGGCAGCGCCAGTGTCACACTCATGATGGATCTCCTGCCAGCGCAGCAAGCCGGTCGAGCCAGATTGAAAAACCCACACCGGGAATATTTTCGGCGGCGCCCAGCATGGTCAGCAGCCGATCATAACGACCGCCACCTGCCAGAACCGTCTCGCTCCCGTCGCCTGCCCGCCGGATTTCATAGACCAGGCCGGTGTAATAATCGAGCGGACGGCCAAAAGATGCCTTGTAGGTAACATCCTCGATGGCAATGCCCGACGCTGCCATAGCATCCACGCGGGTCTCGAATTTCTGCAAGACAGCGCCCAGATCCAGCGCATTATCCGCCGCAAAAGCCCGCATCGTGATGGAGGCTGTATCGAGCGTCACCCGGATGGCGAGAAAGCGTTTGAGCGCATCAAGCGCTGCGGTTGGAAAGCGCGCAGCCGCCAGCTTTTCTTTTTCGATCAGGCGATGGGCGATTTCCGCAGGCGTACGCCCGGCACCGGGCGAAATACCGGAAGCCAGCATTTCCGCCTCCAGCACATGCCCCAGCGCCACCGCATCCCCCGCCGCGACATGCGAAGCAAGAGCTTCCGGCAACGGGCTGCTGCGTTGTTCACCGGTTAAATCGGCGAAGGCAGCTTCCATCGAGCGGGCATCGCCAAATGCACGCAGCAATTTTCCGCGCCATCCCTGCGGCAGGCCCAGCGCCTTGAGCACGCCGGCAAAAACCGATTGATCGCCCAGAATGATTTCAAGCTTGATGCCGGGTGTCGCCGTCTTCACGCAGGCCAGCGCATCGGCGATGGAGCGGGCGTCGGACGCGGCTTCGTCCGCCGCACCGAGATCTTCAATCCCGGCCTGAAGAAATTCCGCAGCGCCGTCACGATGCTGGCGAAACACCTCGCCAATATAGGCATAGCGCTTGGGCGTTGCCGCATTGAGCGCAATATGATTGCGACAGACCGGAATGGTGAATTCGGGCCGCAGGCAAAGACTGTCGCCATTTTCGTTTTCGGTCAGGAAGATGCGGCGGCGCAAATCCTCGCCTGCCATATCCAGAAACGGATCGGCTGGCTGGATCAGGGGAATTTGCACCAGTTTTGCTTCGCTGGCCGCAAACTGCGCGCGCAGCCTGTCAAAAAGCGGCACATTTCGTTGTCCCGTCATGTGTCCATCACTTCGCCTGTTCGGCGCGATCGAGCGCCTGAGCGTCAAGGATTGCGCGAATGGCTTCGACAAGCCCGCCTTCCGCGACGGTGATTTGCGCCGGGCGGCTTTCGCGCCACGTCACATTGTCTTCGATTTCGGCGGAAAGGCGCTTGCCTTCGATCAGATCCTTGATCTGCACTTCGCCCGCCTCCCGCTCCTGCGAGCCCTGAATGACGACGCAGGGCGCATTGCGGCGATCGGCATATTTCATCTGCGCCTTCATGCCGGAACCGCCGACATACATTTCCGCGCGAATACCTGCCTGCCGCAGATCCGAAACCATTTTCTGATAACCGCCAAGGCTGGCTGCGTCCTTGTCCATGACCAGCACCACGACGGGGCCGAGCGTGTCGGAAACATCCAGCTTGCCAAGATTCTTGAGCGCCGTCATCAGGCGGGAAACGCCGATGGAGAAACCCGTTGCCGGAACCGGCTCGCCGCGAAAGCGCGATACGAGACCGTCATAGCGTCCGCCGCCGCCGACCGAGCCGAACACCACCTTCTGGCCATCCTCATTGGTGACATCGAACAGCAGTTCGGCCTCGAAAACCGGCCCGGTATAATATTCCAGACCGCGCACCACCGACGGGTCGATCCTTACGCGGCCCTCATAGCCGCTTGCGTTAAACAGCGTCTGCATTTCCGCAAGCTCCGCCACGCCCTCTTCGCCCTTGGCGTTACCCGCCACAACGGCCTGCAAGTTGGCTGCGGTTTCTGCGCCCGTCGCACCGCCTGCGGCAGTGAAGGCCAGAACTTTTTCAATTGCCGTATCCGGCAATTCCGCGCCCTTGGTGAAATCGCCGCTTTCGTCGAGACGTCCCTTGCCGAGCAGGAGGCGCACGCCTTCCGGGCCGAACTTGTCGAGCTTGTCGATCGCGCGCAAGACATTGAGGCGGCTGACGGCATTGCCCTCGCCATCGAGGCCGATCGCATCGAGCACACCGTCAAGCACCTTGCGGTTATTGACGCGGATCACGTAATCGCCGCGCTGAATGCCCAGCCGTTCCAGCGTGTCGGCCATCATCATGCACATTTCGGCATCGGCAGAGACATTCGGCGCGCCGACCGTGTCGGCATCGAACTGCATGAACTGGCGGAAACGGCCCGGACCGGGCTTTTCATTGCGAAAGACCCAGCCATTGCGATAGCTGCGATAGGGCTTTGGCAGGCTCTCGTAATTTTCCGCAACATAACGCGCAAGCGGCGCGGTCAGGTCGTAACGCAGCGACAGCCATTGCTCGTCATCGTCCTGAAACGAGAACACGCCTTCATTGGGGCGATCCTGATCCGGCAAGAATTTGCCCAGCGCATCCGTATATTCGATGAGCGGCGTTTCCACCGGCTCAAAGCCGTAAAGGTCATAGACTTCACGGATGGTCGCCATCATTTTTTCGGCGGCGCGCAGATCGTCCGGTACCCGATCGACAAACCCGCGCGGCAGCCGCGCTTTCATCTTGTCCGCTTTATCGGCCATTTTTCCTGCCTGATCACTGATTTTGTTCATGTTACGCCGGAAGAGTCCGGCAAATCCGTTGCCGGTTTCCTAACGCATCAAATCCGGTGCGGCAAGTGCAGCCGATGCGATCAGCGTGCGGCAATGGCGACCGCAGCCCCTGCCATCATTCCCGCGCTGGTGCGGTTGGCGATACGCATGGAGCGCGGGCTGCGCAAAAGCCGCCGCGCCTGCGCTGCCAGCAGCACCCAGCCGGTATCCACCGCGGCCAGCACGGCGAACATGACCAGCAGCAACTCCGCCCAGCCGACCAGCGATACATGGGTAATATTAATGACGGTCGGCAGGATCGCCATGTAGAAAACCATGATTTTCGGATTGCCGAGCGTCACGGCAAGCGCGCTCATGAACAGCTTGCGTGCCTCACCCGCAGGCGGAATGGCGGCTTCCGCAACCGATTCCTCGACCGGCGCAAACCACATCTTCCATGCCAGATAGAACAGATAGGCCACACCGGCATATTTGAGCGCCAGAAAAACCATGTAAAAGCTTTGTGCGAGTGCGGCCAGACCCCAGACGGCCAGCGTCAGCCACACGGCGTCCCCCACCCACAACCCGAACATGAAGGGAAAGACGCCCTTATGGCCCCGGCTGATGACGCGCGCCACCAGCGCACCGACATTCGGCCCCGGCGTGCCAGCCGCAACGATCAGGATACCGGCGAAAACCACAAGCGAGGTCAGTTCCATTATGTGCCTGTTCAATCATTGTCTGAAGTCAATCGGCCCGGTCTTGAAAATGACGCGCGCAATTTCTCGACATGCGCGCGGCAATGGCAACCTTCTATATGGTCGTTTACCAGCCCCA
This sequence comes from Falsochrobactrum shanghaiense, assembly GCF_003149535.1. GTDB lineage: Bacteria > Pseudomonadota > Alphaproteobacteria > Rhizobiales > Rhizobiaceae > Brucella > Brucella shanghaiense. The sequence continues at coordinate 184,789 of NZ_QGDB01000004.1, forward strand.
TCGCCTGCATGAAAGCATAAACCGTCGTCGGCCCCACGAAAGACCAGCCGCGTTTCTTGAGGTCTTTGGAAATGCGCGTGGATATGGCGGTTTTTGGATTGGCGATGAGCGTTGGATAATCAACAAGGGCCGGGCGCTCGTCGGATCGCGGCTCAAACGACCAGAAATAGGCGGCAAGCGACCCCTTTTCATCGACCAGTTCAAGAGCGCGCGCCGCATTATTGATCACGGATTCAATCTTGCCGCGATGGCGCACAATGCCCTTGTCGGCCAGCAAACGCTCGACATCGGTTTCATCATAACGGGCGACACGATGAAAATCGAAACCATCAAAGCCCCGGCGAAAGTTTTCACGCTTGCGCAAAATCGTCAGCCAGGAGAGGCCGGACTGGAAGCCTTCGAGACATATTTTCTCGAAAAGGCGATAATCATCAGCCACCGGCACGCCCCATTCTTCGTCGTGATAGGCGACATAGTCAGGCAGTTCGCCGGGCCAGAAACAGCGCACTGTCCCCCCCGCATCGCGGATCAATCCGGTCTTTTCCAATCCTGCATCGTTCATTTTCGCACTCCCGGCTTCATGCAATTTTAAGCATATCGCGCAATGGCCTGCTAACCACAACTCTAATTTGCGTGCCATTACGAGCAAACCCGCATCGGCGTTTACCTTTATGATTCTATTGCTCCCCACAATATCCACATGAATTTTACAGCAGCCCTCCTGACGCAGCCTGTCAGGAGACACCACAGGCAACCGCGTCAGCGTGAACGCCAGCGCGCGCGAGAGACGGATTGGATTGGAAGCCATGAAACCACGCCATCTTCTTTTGATCGGGTCGCTTGCCGCGATTGCTGTTTCCGTTGTCAGCACCGGCATGGCATTCGCCAATGATCGTTACGCCACCCAGCCGCCGGTCAAGGTGAGCCGGCAAGCAGCAGCGCCCTGGGTGGCGCAGCTGCAAAGTCCGACAAGCCGGATCGACCCGCAGACCAGACCTGCGCTACGCCAGAAGCCTGCTACCCTGCGTCAAAAGCAGCAGCCCAGGGCGCGCTACCAGAATGTCAGCCAGCAGCGCCCGGCAGCAAATCCGGTCAAGACCGTCCGCAAGAAGCAGCTGCAAATGGACCCCGTCTATCTGCCGCAGACCGTTTCCTATAGCGGCAGGGAAAAGCCGGGCACGATCGTCATCGATACGAACAAGCGCTTTCTCTATCTGGTGGAAGGCAACGGGCAGGCGCGCCGCTATGGCGTCGGCGTCGGCAAGCAGGGTTTTGGCTGGAAAGGCACGCAGCGCGTCAGCCGCAAGGCGGAATGGCCCACCTGGACGCCGCCCAAAGCCATGATCGAGCGCGAACGCAAGAAGGGCCGCATCCTGCCCGCCCAGATGAAGGGCGGCGCGAACAATCCGCTGGGCGCACGCGCGCTCTATCTTGGCTCCACCCTTTACCGTATCCACGGCACCAACCAGCCCTGGACCATCGGCAAGGCAATGTCTTCCGGTTGCTTCCGCATGCGCAACGAGGATGTCACCGATCTTTATAACCGGGTCGGCGTCGGCACCCATGTCGTGGTGCGCTGAACCTTTCATATAACTGCAATCGACAGGCCGTTATGATCGCCCGATCATAACGGCCTTTTTGATGCCGACGTCATCGAAGGGTGACAAAGCTGTCGAAAGGGCTTTTCCTTTTTTTAAGAACACCCGTATGCTGCCGAAAGAGAAGCATTCGATTCAGAGGAAAGGGTACAAGATGAGCGTACCGGCGGTAAAACTTAACGATGGCAATCGCATCCCGCAGCTTGGCTACGGCGTCTGGCGGATCGACAATGACGATACCGCGGCAGCAGTCGGCGAAGCCCTGAAAATCGGCTATCGCCATATCGACACCGCCGCCATCTACGGCAATGAGGAAGCCGTCGGCAAGGCGATCCGCGAATCCGGCATTGCGCGCGGCGATATTTTCCTCACCACCAAACTCTGGAACTCTGAACAGGGTTACGATTCCACCCTCAAGGCCTTCGATGCCAGCCTGGAAAAACTGGGCACCGATTATGTCGATCTTTATCTGATCCACTGGCCGATGCCTTCCAAGGATCTGTTCATGGAAACATGGCGGGCCTTTGCACAGATCAAGGAAAGCGGCCGGGCGAAATCCATCGGCCTGTCGAATTTCCGCACCGCCGATCTTGAGCGTATCCTCAAGGAAAGCGACGTTGCGCCCGTAATCAACCAGATCGAACTGCATCCGCAATTCCAGCAGGATGAATTGCGGCTCTTCCACGGCAAGCACAATATCGCAACCGAAGCCTGGAGCCCACTCGGACAGGGCCAGATTCTGGAAAACGAGACGCTGAAAGCCATCGCCCGGGCGCACGGAAAATCGGTAGCTCAGGTGATCCTGCGCTGGCATATCGAAACCGGCAATATCGTGATTCCAAAATCCGTAACACCGGCCCGCATCAGGGAAAATTTCGAAATCTTCGATTTCCAGCTCAACGGCACGGACCACGATGCGATCACCGAACTGGATCGCGCCGACGGACGCATCGGGCGCGATCCGACGACCGTCGCCCTGTAATATGGCCGATCAATGGCGCGTGATTGCTGACAGCGCGGCGGGCTTCGGCCCGCCATAGGCCCAGTCGATCAGCTCCACCGTATGAACGATGGGCAGGCCGGTGCCCGCCCCGATCTGCGTCATGCAGCCAATATTGCCGGTCGCAATCAGATCGGCCCCCGTGGCCTCGATATTCTTCACCTTGCGATCACGCAGCTTCACGGCAATGTCGGACTGCATGATATTATAAGTTCCCGCCGAGCCGCAGCATAAATGCCCCTCCAGCGGCTCGCGGACGCTAAAGCCCGCACGCGTCAGCAGGTCTTTGGGCTGGCGGACGATCTTCTGCCCATGCTGCATGGAACAGGCCGAGTGATAGGCAACCGTCAGCGTGCCGGATTGCTGCGGTTCAGGCATTTCGATCGATGCGAGATATTCGGTCACGTCCTTGGCAAGAGCCGAAACCCGCGCCGCCTTGTCTTTATAGGCAGGGTCGAGACGCAGCATGTAACCATAATCCTTGATCGTCGTGCCGCAGCCCGATGCCGTAACGATGATCGCATCGAGCCCGCCTGTTTCGATCTCGCGCATCCACAGATCGACATTGTGCCGTGCCTGTTCGAGCGCGCGTTCCTCATGGCCCATATGATGCACCAGCGAACCGCAGCAGCCTTCTTTGGCGGGCATGATCACCTCGACGCCAAGACGGTTAAGCAGGCGTATCGCGGCCTCGTTGATACCGGGATTGAGAACCGGCTGCACACAGCCATCAAGCATCGCCACCCGCCCGCGCCCTGCACTTGCAGGCGCGCTGTCGGCAGGTGGACTTTTTGCGGTGGGCAGGCGCTGCGGCGCAATGTCGAGCATTGCCGCCACCGGCTTTAACGTCTCACTCTTGCGAAACAGCGAGGCCAGCGGACGCGCAAATTTCGCCAGCGTCAAAGCCACACGAAAGCGCGCCGGATAAGGCAGAACCTGCGCCAGAATATTGCGCAGCAGCCGGTCCATGAACGGGCGCTTATAGGTTTTTTCGATATGCGCGCGCGCATGGTCGACCAGATGCATGTAATTGACGCCCGAAGGGCAGGTCGTCATGCAGGACAGGCAGGACAGACAGCGATCGACATGGCGCACCACTTCCTCGTCTGCCGGGCGGCCGTTTTCCAGCATATCCTTGATGAGATAGATACGCCCGCGCGGGCTGTCGAGCTCATTGCCGAGCGTCACATAGGTCGGACAGGTTGCGGTGCAGAAACCGCAATGCACGCATTTGCGCAGGATTTTTTCGGCTTCATTGACGCCGGGATCGCGCAATTGTTCGGCGCTGAAATTGGTTTGCATGGCTCACACTCCAGCCGGATATTCATACATGCGCCCCGGATTGAGAATATTTTCCGGGTCAAATTGCTGCTTGAGACGGTGCGAAAGGGCCGCGAGCGCCGGTGCTTGCGGCTCGAATATATCGGTGCTTGCCCGCACATTTTCATCGCCGCGAACCAAAGTCGCATGTCCGCCGCCATGTCTGGCGATCAATGCGCGCAGAATCTTAGCTTCCGGTGCGGCTTCCATCCGCAACCAGATCAAGCCGCCCTGCCAGTCATAATAGGCGTCCACGCCCGCATGGCGTCGAAACTCATCGACCATCCGCCATCCCGCCATAGGCGGCATCGATACGCGCCAGATCGCGCGCTGGTCGCCTTTTTTAACGAAAGGCAGCACATCGCGCACTTCCCGCCATATCTGCCGCGATTGCGCTTCATCGAGAATATCCTGCCTGACCGCGCTGCCGAAGCGTGCCTGCAATTGTGCGATGCGATGCCTGACGGAAGGCGCAAATCCTTCGATCCGCAGGATTGTCGCTGCCTCGCCGCCCAGATTGCCATCCAGAAAACGCCAGGCCACACTTGGCGGCAGATGGGCTGCGGAAGCGACTTCCTCGCGCGATCCCATCGCCAGCGCCATGGCCCGCGCCGCCATCTCGTCATCGAGACCGCGCAAGGCCAGCGTGTTGAGCGTTTCGGCGGCGGGCAGCACCTTGAAGGTCAGTTCGGTGGCGACGCCCAGCGTCCCCCAGCTATTCGCCATGCCCTTGGAAAGATCATAGCCGGTGACATTCTTGACGACGCGCCCGCCCGATTTGAACAACTCGCCGCGCCCCGACACCACGCGCACGCCCAGCACATGATCGCGCGCAGCCCCCGCCTTGATGCGGCGTGGACCGGCGAGATTTGCCGCCAGCATACCGCCGATCGTGCCGCTCCCGCTCTCGCCTGAAAGCAGCGGGCCGTAATCCATCGGCTCGAACTGAAAGCACTGGCCATGATCGGCAAGCAGCTTTTCGATTTCTGCGAGCGGCGTTCCCGCCCTCGCCGACAAGACCAGTTCGTCCGGCTCATAAAGCGTGACGCCGGAAAGAGCGGAGAGGTCGAGCACATGGCTTGCCTCGACCGGTCGGCCTATGCCGCGCTTGGAGCCGTGACCGACGATTTCAAGCGCCTCGCCCTTGCCAAGCGCCCATTGCACCGTTTCCACGACGTCCGCTTCATCCCGCGGCTTGATTATATGTCCATTCATCATGATCAGAACCGTGGAATATCCGGGAAGGCCAGTTCACCGCGATGCACATGCATGCGGCCAAGCTCGGCGCAGCGGCGCAATTGTGGAAACACCTTGCCGGGATTGAGCAGATGTTTGGCGTCGAAAGCGCATTTGACGCGCATCTGCTGATCGAGATCGATCTCATTGAACATTTCCGGCATCAGGTCGCGCTTTTCGATGCCCACCCCATGCTCGCCGGTCAGAACACCGCCCACCTTGACGCAGAGACGCAGAATATCCGCTCCGAAATCTTCCGCCGCACGCAGCTGGCCGGGAATATTTGCGTCATACAGAATGAGCGGATGCAGATTGCCGTCGCCTGCATGAAAGACATTTGCCACGCGCAATCCGTATTTTTCCGAAAGATCGCGCATCCCCGCAAGAACATGCGGCAATTCCTTTCGCGGTATGGTTCCATCCATGCAGAGATAATCCGGCGAAATACGCCCCACCGCCGGAAAAGCCGCCTTGCGTCCGGCCCAGAACGCCAGGCGCTCTTCTTCCGATTGCGAAAGCGTGCAGGTGGTCGAGCCATTCTTAAGCGCGATGGCTTCTACCTGAGCGATCAGATAATCCACCTCCACCGGCGGGCCATCGAGTTCGACGATCAAAAGCGCCTCGACATCAAGCGGATAGCCCACACGCACGAAATCCTCCGCCGCATGGATGGCAGGCCGGTCCATCATTTCCATGCCACCCGGAATAATGCCCGCGCCGATAATATCCGCCACGCATTGCCCCGCCTGCTCGCTCGACGGAAAGCCGACCATGACGGCGCGCGCGGTTTCAGGCTTTTGCAATATGCGGACGGTCACTTCCGTCACCACCCCCAGCAGGCCCTCCGAGCCGGTCATCAGCCCCAGAAGATCATAGGCTTCGCCATCAAGATGCTTGCCGCCCAGCCGCAGCACCTCGCCGCTGATCAGCACCATTTCGATGCCGAGAACATTATTGGCCGTCAGGCCATATTTGAGGCAATGCACGCCGCCGGCATTTTCGGCGACATTGCCGCCGATGGAGCAAGCGATCTGCGAGGACGGATCGGGCGCATAGTAAAAGCCTTCATGTTCAACGGCTTTGGTGATACCCAGATTGGTGACACCCGGCTGCACCACGGCGACGCGATTGGGATAATCGATTTCCAGAATACGGTTGAAGCGCGACATGACGAGCAGCACGGCGTCTTCGAGCGGTATCGCCCCGCCCGAAAGGGACGTGCCTGCGCCACGCGGCACGACGCGGATTTCATGCTCAAAGCAATAGCGAAGAACCTGCGAAACCTGCTCCACCGTCTCGGGCAGCACCACAACAAGCGGCAATTGCCGATGCGCGGTCAGCCCATCGGTCTCGAATACCCGCATGGCGTTGGTCGTATCGACCACGCCTTCCCCCGGCACGATGCGCCGCAGATCGGCCACGATATGCTCGCGCCGCCCAAGCACCGAAGCATCCGGCTCCGGCATGATCAATCCGCTCATGGTTTCCTCTTGAACTCCTCCGCTTCTAAAGTGCATCAGGCGCCCTTTGCGTCAAGTGGTAATATCGATTGACCACTTGGCGGATATGGTAAAACTGTTTACACCTTGCGGCAGCAATGCGTCTGCTCGCGGGAGGATGAAGCTGGCATGATGAGCAGTCTGGCCGACATGGAGATTTTCGCACGCGTTGTCGCAACCGGCAGCATGTCGGCGGCGGCGCGCGATCTTGCGCTCTCTCCGGCGGTGGTTTCAAAGCGCATGGGGCGGCTGGAAGAGCGCCTCGGCACGCGGCTGTTGCAGCGCACGACACGCCGCATCGCGCTCACCGAGGCGGGACAGGGCTATTATGAGCGGGTGCTTGAAATTCTTGCGCATATAGAAGAAGCCGAAGCCTTTCTGGCGCGCAAGTCAGCGGATGCGCGCGGGACGCTCAGGATCTCCGCGCCCACCACATTCGGGCGCATGCATATAGCGCCCTATCTGGTGCCCTTCATGCGGCGCAATTGCGACCTCACCGTCAATATGCAGCTTTCCGACGAGATGGTGGATATTGTCGGCGAGGGCTATGATCTGGCGATCCGTATCGGCGAATTGCCTGATTCATCGCTGGTCGCGCGGCGGCTGGCACCGGTGCGGCGTATTCTGGTTGCAGCTCCCGTCTATATTGAAGAACGCGGCATTCCGCGGCGTATCGAGGATTTGCAGAAACATATCTGCGTTGCGCCGCATAATAACGATCCCTGGCGGCTCGAAGGCCCGGACGGGCCGATCACCATCCGCCCGGCAGGGCCGTTACAGACAAATTCCAGCGAAGTCGTGCGTGAAGCCGTTCTGGCGGGGCTTGGCATCGCCCTGCGCTCGACATGGGATATAGGCCCCGATCTTGCGGCAGGCAGACTCGTGCATATCCTGCCGGATTATTCCGCCTCCCGCCATGTCGCCATTCATGCGGTCTATCCCTCGCGGCAGTTTCTGCCCGCGAAAATACGCATTTTTATCGATTATCTGAGCGAACTTTATGGTCCCGTTCCCTATTGGGAGAGCGGCGATCAGCCGCCACTCTGACTGGAGGCACGAACCCATGTCCGAAACCGTTTTCGCGCGCATTCAGGCAAGCCGCACGGCGGATGACGTCATCCGCCAGATCGAGAGCCTGATTCTTGAAGGGGTCTTGCGCGGGGGCGACCGGCTCCCCGGTGAACGGGAACTGGCGCGCCAGTTCGATATATCCCGCCCCATTCTGCGCGAGGCGCTCAAGCACCTTGAAAATGCCGGGCTGCTCATATCGCGGCATGGTGGTGGAACATTCGTCGCCGATGTCATCGGACAGGTTTTCAGTGCGCCCGTGGTCAAGCTCTTTGCCAGCCATGGCAAGGCCACCAGCGACTATCTCGAATATCGCCGCGAAATCGAGAGCATTGCCGCGGAATTTGCGGCCCTGCGCGCAACTCCCGCCGACAAGGCACTGCTTGCCGAAATCATCGCCGCAATGGAAGCTGCCCATAAGAGCAATGATTTTGACAAGGGCGCGCAACTCGATGTCGAATTCCACAATGCGATCGGCGAGGCGGCGCACAATATCGTGCTGCTGCACACATTGCGCTCCTGCTATCAGCTTTTAAAGGATGGCGTCTTTTATAATCGCAGCCTGATTTACAGCTATCCCGGCGTAGCCGACATGTTTTTGGCGCAGCACCGCGCTATTCATGATGCCGTGATCGCCGGCAATCCGCAAGCTGCGCGCGATGCCGTTCAGAAACATATTCGTTTCGTCGAACAGGCGACCCATGAACGGCAGCTCAACGACGAGCGTGAACGCGTTGCGCAATTGCGCTATCGTCAGCGGGCGGGAAAAGATGGCAAGGAAGGCAAAGCCCCGTGAGGCAATCGGGATTCACCCCAGCCGGGTCAATCAGTAATGCGCGCTGGAAATGCCGTAGCCATCCGTCGAAGTCATGTGGTCGCCCGCATCGACGGCATAGATGCCCACTGCCATAAATGCGATTGCGGAAATCATCAGGACAGTCAGAAGAGCGGCATGCTTAGCAGGCATAATGGGGGACTCTTTCGCAGAGGTTACCGGTTGAAACGAGGGCCGGGATTCACCACCCCGGAGACGGCTCAGTTACACATGAAAAAAGTTACCTGCAACTGAACGGCAGGCTTTCCAACACTCCTTTAGCGCGTAAAACCGTAAATCCTGAACGGCTGTGACAAAGCAGCAACGCCGTAGCGGCTCTTGGGTTCCAAAGGTTGCATGCACAAGGCGGCGTGGCTTGTGAGAAGTCCCTTGACCTTGGCCCCTGCCCTCTGCCATCGATGCAATCATGCGCGCAAATTACAAGATGTTCAGACTTTATATCGAAGCCGCACTCGGCGAAGGCGCTCACGTGGAAACGGCCGCGCAGGCCGCCCATTATCTCACCCATGTGCTGCGCCTCAAGGAAGACGATGAAATCCTCGCCTTCAACGGGCGGGACGGCGAATGGAAAATGCGGCTGCGGCCTGAAGGCAAGAAGCGGCTTTTTATCGAAGCCGTCGAACAAACCCGTCCACAATCGCAGCCCTGTGATTTGATCTATTGTTTCGCGCCGCTCAAACAGGGACGGCTCGACTATATGGTGCAAAAAGCCGTTGAAATGGGCGCGGGCATTTTGCAACCGGTCATCACGCAGCATACGCAGCTATCGAAACTCGGCACAGATCGCATCGGGGCCAATGCCATCGAAGCAGCCGAGCAATGCGGCGTCCTTTCCATTCCCGAATGCCGCGAGGCAGTGCGATTCGATAGGTTTCTCGAACAGTGGGACACGTCCCGCCGTCTGATATTCTGCGATGAAGGCCATGAAGCCGACGATCCGCTGACCATTCTCGGCCAGTTGCAGCCGGGGCCTTATGGCATTCTGATCGGCCCTGAAGGCGGATTTTCAGAAGAGGAGCGGCGGGTTTTGCGCTCGCTGCCCTTTGTGAGCGCGATACCGCTTGGCCCGCGTATCCTGCGCGCCGATACGGCGGCGGTCGCGGCCCTCACTCTGGTACAGGCCGTGCTTGGAGACTGGAAAAGCCGCGGATAAGGGCACAAAATCCAATCTTCAATGAAATTGACTTGCGTGTTTGGACATTTTTGTCCAATCACGCTGAGAAGTAAAAGTTGACTGAGGATAGATGCATGGCGCGCGATACGACGGACGAAACAGCACTGACGGGCGTTGAGGAACTTGCAGCCTATCTTGCAGAAGGCTGCAAACCCAAGGATGCATGGCGCATCGGCACGGAACACGAAAAATTCCCCTTTTATGTCGCCGATAACAGCCCCGTTCCTTATGACGGCCCGCGCGGCATCAAGGCGATTCTCGACGGTATGCAGGCCCGGCTCGGCTGGGAGCCGATCATGGATGAGGGCAACATTATCGGGCTGGTCGAACCGACCGGACAGGGCGCGATTTCGCTTGAGCCCGGTGGCCAGTTCGAGCTTTCGGGCGCACCGCTCTCCACCATTCATCAGACCTGCCGCGAGGTAAACGCGCATCTCAGCCAGGTGCGTGAGATTGCCGAACCGCTGGGCATTCGTTTTCTGGGGCTTGGCGGCAGTCCGAAATGGACGCTGGCTGAAACGCCGATCATGCCCAAATCGCGCTACAACATCATGACCGACTACATGCCCAAGGTCGGGCATGAAGGCCTGGACATGATGTATCGCACCTCGACCGTGCAGGTTAATCTCGATTTCGCTTCCGAAACCGATATGCGCCGCAAGATGCAGGTTTCCATGAAGCTGCAATCGGTGGCAACCGCACTTTTCGCCAGTTCGCCCTTTACCGAAGGCAAGCCCAACGGCCTGCTTTCATGGCGCTCCAATATCTGGCGCGACACGGATAATCAGCGCGCGGGCGTTCTGCCTTTCGTCTTCTCCGAAAATTTCGGCTTCATGGATTATGTCGAATGGGCGCTGGACGTGCCGATGTATTTCATCCTGCGCGATGGCCGCTATCATAATTGCACGCATGTCACCTTCCGCCAGTTCATGAATGGCGCGCTCAAGGGCGAGGTGAGCGATCCGGTGCCCAATATGGGCGACTGGACCAATCATCTGTCAACGCTCTTTCCCGAAGTGCGTCTCAAGCGTTTCCTTGAAATGCGCGGCGCCGATGGTGGTCCATGGCGACGCATTTGCGCCCTCCCCGCCTATTGGGTCGGTTTGCTTTACGATGATGAGGCGCTGGATGCAGCGGAAGCGCTGACCCGCGACTGGAGCTATGAAGAAGTTCTCGCCCTGCGCAACGAAGTGCCCGTCAAGGCGCTCAATGCGACTTTCCGCGGCAAGCCGGTGGCGCAGATTGCGCGTGAAACCCTGCGGATTTCACGCCTTGGCCTTCTCAATCGCAACAGGCTCAACAGCGACGGCTTTGATGAAAGCCATTTCCTCGCTCCGCTCGAAGAAATTGTTGCCGCAGGCGTGACGGATGCAGAACGCATGCTCAACGCCTATAACAGCGTTTGGGGCAGATCGATCGAACCGATCTTCCTCGAATATGCTTATTAAAAAGCGCGACAAGAAAACCTTCCTATGCGCGGTTGACGCAGAAGTCCTGATTTGCGACTTATTGCCGATATGGCTCATTTAGCAATCGATCAGGACTATCTGACGCAAAAGCTGGCCGAATTGCTGGCAATCCCCAGCCCAACCGGCTTTACCGACGAGGCCGTGCATTATGTTGCGCGTGAACTGGAACGACTCGGCCTCGATGTCGTGCTTACAAGGCGCGGGGCGATAAGGGCGCGGCGGCGTGGCGAAAGCAGACGTCCCGCCCGCGCCATCGTCTCGCATCTCGACACGCTCGGCGCACAGGTCAAATATCTCAAGCAGAACGGCAGGCTGGAACTCGTTCCCATCGGCAACTGGTCGGCACGGTTTGCCGAAGGCGCGCGCGTTTCCATCTTTTCATCCAAAGGCATCTATCGCGGCTCCATTCTGCCGCTGAAGGCTTCCGGGCATACATTCAACGAGGAAGTTGACACCCAGCCGGTGGGCTGGCCCTTTGTCGAGCTTCGCGTCGATGCGCTGGCACGCAACAAGGACGACCTGATCGAGCTTGGCATAGATGTCGGCGATATTGTCGCCATCGACCCTGCCCCGGAATTTATCGATAACGGGTTTATCGTTTCACGCCATCTAGACGACAAAGCCGGTGTTGCAATCATGCTGGCCGCGCTCAAAGCCATGCAGAAGGCAAATGTGACAACGCCGGTCGATACCTACTGGCTTTTCACCATTGCGGAAGAAACCGGCGTCGGCGCTTCCGCCGTTGTCGTGCCGGACATTGCCTCGCTGGTCGCAATCGATAATGGCACCACCGCGCCGGGGCAGAATTCTTCCGAATTCGGCGTCACCCTCGCCATGGCCGACCAGACAGGCCCCTTCGACTATCATCTTTCCAAAAAACTGTTCGAGCTATGCCATGAGCACGACATCGCGGTGCAGAAGGACGTTTTCCGCTATTACCGCTCGGACGCTGCTTCCGCCGTCGAGGCTGGTCATGATGTGCGCACGGCGCTACTGACATTTGGCGTCGACGCCTCACACGGTTATGAACGCATTCATCTGAGCGCTCTTACATCGATTGCCCGGCTCGTGGTGCATTACGCGATGAGCGAAGTGCAGATTGAACGCGATGCCGAAGAACTCGCCAAAGGCGTCAAAGGCTTCACCCATCAGACCGCGTCCGAAGCGGAACAGGATTTGAAGCCCGACGATACGCCAGCCGAAAACGGATAATTTGGGAACCATCCGGGCGCTGGCGCATTTACATCAGGCATATCCAAAAAAGTGCGCATGAAGCCGCCGCCATATTCCAAGCGACGGCTTTTTTAGTTAACGACGACAATGGAGGTTTCGACCCTTTTTATGTGTGGAATTTGCGGAGAAGTGAGGTTCGATGGCGGTACGCCCTCGATTTCGGCAATCTCGAAAATGGCAGACATACTTGCCCCACGCGGACCGGATGCATCCGGCATCGTAATACGGGGCAATGTCGGTTTTGGTCACAGACGATTGAGAATCCTCGATCTTTCCGAAAAATCGCAGCAACCGATGATCGATGCCGATCTCGGCCTCAGCATCGTTTTCAATGGCTGCATCTATAATTTCCGGGAATTGCGCGCCGAACTGGAACAGAAGGGCTATCGCTTCTTTTCCGATGGCGACACGGAAGTCATTCTCAAGGCATGGCATGCATGGGGCGAAGAATGCGTTTCGCGTTTTCACGGCATGTTTGCCTTCGCCATTCATGAGCGCGATAGCGGCAGGCTCATCATGGCGCGTGACCGCTTCGGCATCAAGCCGCTCTATCTGGCGCAGGTATCGGGCGCATTGCGCTTTGCCTCCTCGCTTCCGGCGCTGGTGAAAGCTGGCGGCGTCGATACATCCATCGACCGCGCAGCACTCCATCATTATATGAGTTTCCATGCCGTGGTGCCGCCGCCGCACACCATTTATAACGGTGTTCGCAAGCTTGGCCCGGCGACGATCCGCATTTATGAGGCCAATGGTCGTTTCACCGATCGCCTCTACTGGCAGCCGCCCTATAGCCGCAGGCCGGGCGACAGCGCGATAAGCCGCGAAGAATGGCAGGAACAATTGCTCGATACGCTGCGCCTGGCCGTCAAACGCCGCACGATTTCCGATGTGCCGGTCGGCGTCCTGCTTTCAGGCGGGGTGGATTCGAGCATGATTGTCGCCTTGCTCGCAGAAGCGGGCCAGACGGGCCTCATGAGTTTTTCAGTCGGATTTGAGGAAGCCAATGGCGAGAAAGGAGACGAATTCATCTATTCCGATCTGATCGCCGAACATTTTGGCACCGAGCATCACAAGATTTTCGTGCCCTCCGCCGATCTGATGAACGCGCTGCCGGGAACGATCGCCGCCATGTCGGAGCCTATGGTTTCCTATGATAATGTCGGCTTCTACCTGCTCTCCAAGGAAGTCTCGAAACATATCAAGGTCGTGCAATCAGGTCAGGGCGCAGACGAGGTGTTCGGAGGCTATCACTGGTATCCGCCGCTGGTTGATTCCAATGATGTCGTCAGCGATTACGCCAAGGCCTTTTGCGACCGCTCGCATGACGTGCTCGCAACACAGCTTGCACCCGAATGGCTATCCGAGCGTGATTACAGCCGTGAATTTCTGAACGAGCAATTGTTGCGTGACGGCGCGGATACGCCGGTGGATCGCGCCCTGCGCCTCGATAGCAACGTCATGCTGGTCGACGATCCCGTCAAGCGGGTCGACAACATGACCATGGCCTGGGGGCTTGAAGCGCGTGTTCCATTTCTCGACCATGAACTGGTGGAGCTTGCCGCGCGCATTCCGCCGGAAGAAAAGCTGCGCGATGGCGGCAAGGGCATTCTCAAGGATGTCGCGCGCAAGATCGTGCCTGCCGCGGTGATCGACCGCAAGAAAGGCTATTTCCCCGTACCACAGCTGAAATATATCGCTGGCCCCTATCTCGACATGCTGCGCGACGCGCTGACATCGCAAAGAGCGCGTGAACGCGGTCTGTTCCAGAAGGACTATCTCGACAGGCTCTTTGCCAATCCGTCCGACCATATCACGCCGCTGCGCGGCTCGGAACTCTGGCAGGCGGGACTGCTGGAAATGTGGCTCCAGACGCAGGAGGCCTGACATGAAGAAATCAGACAAGGCGGACATGGTTCGGCAGAAGACAAGGGGAACGAAAGCCTTCTCCCACCGGCTGACCCGGCTGCGCTCGCCTGCGGAGGCAGGATCCTATCAGGAACATCTGCACGGCCAGGGCCAGGAAGACAAATCCGATAAAAACCGCAATGTCGTCTTCGATTGCGGCTGGGGCCGTCTTCTTTTTGCGCAGACTTTCGATAGCAACGAAGCAATTGTCGATGCCTTGCGTGCAGAAGCGCCGGAAAGCCGCGATATTGTGTTCTATGTCAGCGACCCGCATGTTCTGCTTTCGCTGGCCCCGCAGGAAATCTTTCTCGATCCCTCGCACACATACCGGCTGGAACTGGCCACCTATCGCGCAGGCGGCAGGCGCACGCGCGGCATTACCATTCGCCGCGCCGTCTCCGAGCTTGATGCGGACGGCATCAACGCGGTCTATGCGGCGTGCGGAATGGTTCAGTTGCGCCCCGATTTCTTTTCCGCCGAACGGGATAATCGCGCCGTTACCTATTTCGTGGCGCAGGACGATACGACGGGCGATATTGTCGGCACGGTCACGGGCATCAATCACGAGCGCCTTTTCGATGATCCCGACAAGGGGGCATCGCTGTGGTGTCTTGCGGTTCATCCGCAGGCACGCCAGCCAGGCATCGGCGAGAAGCTGGTGCGCAAGCTTGCCGAGCATTTTCAGGCACGCGGCCTCAACCATGTGGACCTGTCTGTCCTCCATGATAATGACAATGCGATCCGGCTTTACGACAAACTGAAGTTTCGCCGTGTTCCCTTCTTTGCCATCAAGCGCAAGAATGCGATCAACGAGAAATTCTTCGCGTCCCCCATCAATTCGCTTGATGCGCTCAACCCCTATGCGCGCCTCATCGTCGATGAGGCGCTGCGGCGCGGCATTCATGTCGATATAACGGATGCGGAGGGCGGTTTTTTCCGCCTTTCCCATGGAGGCCGTTCCATTCATTGCCGCGAAAGCCTCTCGGAAATGACATCGGGCGTGGCCATGTCTATCTGTGACGACAAGGCGGTGACAACGCGCACCGTAGCGAAAGCAGGGCTTGTCGTGCCGGAGCAGATTGCGGCCAGCAGCAGCGATGAAATGCTGGAAGCTTTCCTCGAAAAGCATGGCAAGCTGGTCGTGAAACCAGCGCGCGGCGAGCAGGGACGCGGCATTTCGGTCGGTATTTCAACGATGAAAGACCTGCGGGCTGCAATCAGGCAGGCGCGGGACGTTTGCGATCAGGTCTTGCTTGAATCCTGCTTCGAAGGCGAAGATCTGCGTCTCGTCATCATCGATTACAAACTGGTGGCGGCGGCAATCCGCCGTCCGCCACGCGTCATCGGCGACGGGAAAACAACGATCCGCAAACTCATAGAAACTCAATCGCGCCGCCGCGCTGCCGCTACAGGCGGCGAAAGCCGTATTCCCATCGATGCCGAAACAAAACGCTGTCTGGCCCAGCAGGAACTCACGCTGGACGACATATTGGAAGATCGCCGCGAGATTACTGTGCGCAAGGCCGCCAACCTGCATCAGGGCGGCACAATCCATGACGTGACCGCAACGGTCAACAAGACGCTTGTCGATGCAGCTTGTGAGGCAGCCCGCGTGATCAATATTCCGGTCGTCGGCATTGATTTCATGGTGAAGTCGCCCGAAGGGGCGGAATATGTCTTCATTGAAGCCAATGAACGACCGGGGCTGGCCAATCATGAGCCGCAGCCCACAGCGGCGCGTTTCGTGGAATGCCTCTTCCCGCAATTGAAAACCAATGCCTACCCCGCAGAACGACGGGCCGGATAAGCAGGATTTTCGGTCAACGCCGTTTGGCAGGCCGATCGGACAGGATGACGCCATGACGGCGCGCAAGCTCGGCAGTGACCATCTCGATCTCCTGCATCTTGCGCGCGCTATTCCAGCCGAGTTCCCGCGCGGCAATATCGGCTATTGCCTGCACATTGGCGATTGAAAGCGCACCATCGATCGCCAGTGTCGTGCGCCGCAGCACAATATCGGCCAGATGCACGATCATTTCATTGCGCGCGATCCACGCGATTTCGGCTTCGCTCACCGTATCCGTATCAGGCAGGAGGCTTGCGCCGTCACGGGCCTCCTGCGCGATTATCGCGGCGGCAATCGTCCCGTAACGCTCCAGCAATATCTCGATGCGCGCCGCAGCCAGACCGCTTTTCTCGACATGCCTTGCTACCCAGATGGCACGCGCATGGGGGTCAGCCGGGTAATCCTTGCCGCCGCCAATCGACAGGTTGCGGGTGGATTTGACGCGTTCGCGCGCAAGACGCGAGAGCACCATATCCGCCACTTCCTCGGCAAAGCCGCGAAAAGTCGTCCACTTGCCGCCGACCAGCGATATGATCGCAAAAGGCCGTTTGGCATCCGGTTCGATAACCGGCGCGGAATGATCGCGGCTGATAAGCCCCGGTTCGGAAGCGTTCGACGCGGGCAGCGGTCGAATACCGCTATAGGCATAGACGATCTGCTTGCGGTCGAATTGCAGTTTCGGCAGCAATGAACGCAGGCTTTCGATGAAATAATCGATCTCAGGTTCTTCAGCGCGCACATTGTCGGGGTCGGCACAGGGAATATCGGTCGAGCCGACCAGCGCCAGACCATGATAATCATAGACAAGGCAGATGCGCCCGTCATCCGCCTCGAAATAGATCATGCGGCCATTCAGGCTTTCGACGAGTTGCGGATGATCAATAAGAATATGTGATCCCTTGGTGCCGCCAATCATCTTCGTCGGCCTGTCCAATGCCTCATTTACGTGATCGATCCATGGCCCGGCTGCATTGATGACCAGTTTCGGTTTAACGTCAAATGCCTCGCCGTCAGGGCCTTCAAAACTGACGATGCCGTCTTTGGCGGAAATGAGGGTCGTAAAATTACTGGCCGCACTTGCCGGGTTGGCGGCAAGGCCGTCACTTACCAGTTCATAGACGAGACGTTCGGGCTGGCTGACCTTGGCATCGTGATAAATGCCGCCCGCGACGATAGAAGGCGTAATATAGGGCATTTCCCTTATTGCGCGGTTTCTGAACACAAAGCGATGGCGCGGCATGACGCGCTCGCGCGCACCGAAATAATCATAAAGGGCAAGGCCGATCTTGATGAGAACCGCGCCACGGCTGCGTGGTGCGGTGGTCGATCCCATCAGCGTGCGCAAGGACGCCCACACACCCCGCGTCCACGAAAATACCGGGATGAAAGTCGGCAGCGGCTCCACATTATGCGGCGCATTCTTCAAAAGCAGATTGCGCTCCAGCGTGGATTGCGCGACAAGCCCGAACTCGCCCGTCTCCAGATATTTCAACCCGCCATGGATGAGGCGCGACGGCGCGGCACTCGTACCCGAACCGAAATCGGCCTTGTCGATGATCAGGCAATTGACGCCCTGCTCGCTCAGATCGCGAAACAATCCCGCGCCGTTGATCCCTGCCCCCAAGATGAGAACATCGGCACCCTGCGCCTGCAATTGCCTGATGCGCTGGCTTGCATTGATATTATCGGGCTTGCTCATATCATCGTCTCTTCGATTTTCGGCCATAAAGGACCAAGCGCTGCGGCCATTTCACAAAAGAGCGCATAACGCTTTTCATATTGCGCATGGCGTGATGCGTCGGGGCTATAGCTTGTCGCAATCGCATCCAGATCGCGCGGGTCGCTATAAACGTCGCTGAAGACGCCCACGCCCTTGCCCGCGCACAGAGCCGCTCCCCATGCGGCGGCTTCATCCGTATCCGTCACCGTGACCGGCATGCCAAGCACATTGGCGAACATCTGCGCGAAGGCCGGACTGCGCGACACGCCGCCGGTCAGCCGCGCGCGCGAAATCGCAAAGCCCCCCTTGAGATGATCGACATGAATGCGGTGATTGAAGGCGATGCCTTCCCATACCGCGCGCAGCATGTCGCCGCGATCCTGCCATCCGCGCAGGCCGAAAAACGCTCCGCTTGCCAGCGCGCCATAGGGCGAGCCGAAAAGATAGGGATGAAACATCGCCGTGGAGGGCCGCGCCAGCGCGGCATCGATTTCCGGTCGCAATATATCGTGGATGGAACGGCCCACCCGCTCCGCCTCGCCGCGTTCCGCAGCGCAAAGCTTGTCGAGAAACCAGTCGTAATTTGCCGTCGAGGCAGGTGAGATCGACATATTGTTCCATTCGCCGGGCGCAATGCCATTGCGGCAGAACCAGCTTTCATGAACACGCGGTTCAGAAAAAAGCGTTTCGTTGATCGAATAGGTTCCCGCAACCACGGCCACCGTGCCGGTTGCAAGCCCGCCCACGCCAAGAGCCGAAGCGGTCACATCGTGCAGACCGGCGACCACCGGCGTTCCGGCAACCAGTCCGGTGCGCTCGGAACAGGCCCGCGAGACTCGCCCCACGATCTCATCGGAACGCGACATGGGAGGCAAGGCCGTCCAAAGTTCTTCCAGCCTGAACAGCGCAAGCGCTTCCTTGGAGAATTCCTGCGTGTTCACATCGGTAAAGGACGTCGAGGCTTCAGTGCGGTCCGTGCCCACTTCACCGGTCAGGCAAAATCGCAGCCAGTCCTTGGCCGCAAGAACATGGCCAATGCGTGCATAGCGTTCCGGCTCGTTTTCCTTCACCCATGCCAGAATGGCGGATGGAGCCGAAGCATGGGGCAATTGTCCGGTAATGGCGATGGATTGCTCTGCAATCGGGCTTTTGACCCAGCGCTCCGCTATATCGACCGCCCGGCTATCCAGCGACAAAATGCCGGCACCCAGCGGATGCCGGTCGTGGTCGAGCAAATAGATGCCGTCCCCATGAGCGGTCGCGGCTACTGCCAGAATATCGGATACAGAGCGCCCGCTCTTTGAGATCGCTTCTGCGATTGCATCCGCCGTCGCATTCCAGAATTCGTCCATATCGCGTTCGACATGGCGGGCATGGGGAAAGGATTGTGTCACCCGACGGCGCGCGACGGAAAGCGGCGTGCCATCGATGTCGAACAATACGGCTTTGGTGACGGTCAGTCCGCTATCAATTCCCAGCAGGCAAGGCATGAAACGATATTCCCGATAGAGAGGCGAAGGCTGCATAGCCTCCGCTCTTGTTTACGTGTCGGTCGAAGCCGGACGCGCAATAACGACATTGATGCCTTGCGCCTGCATGCGCTCGATATGCGCAAATGGCGTGCGCTCATCGACGATCACCACATCAAAATCGCTTAAGGCCCCAAAGCCATGCAGCGCCCGGCGCTCGAACTTGGTGTGATCGACCAGCAGCACGCGTTTTGCGGCGCTTTCAAGCATGGCCCGCTTGGTCTCGACCATTTCCGGTGATTGATGAAACAGGAGATCGTCGGTAATCGCAGCAATCGAAATGAACGCAACATCGGCGCGCAGGCGACGGATTTCGCTGGTGGTCATGCCGCCCACGAAAGCGTTGCACCAGTTGTAGAGCTGCCCGCCCAGTCCCAGAAGCGTTATGTCGGTCATATCGCGGGTTTCGTTCATCAATGTCAGCGAATTGGTGATGATGGTCAGCGGCGTCTTGGCCGACAGATGCGGCACCATCTGGAGAACGGTCGTGGAATCGTCAAAAAAGATCGCCTGCCCCGGCTCGACGAACTGCATCGCCGCAGCCGCGATCAGCTTCTTTTCCTCGGCCTGTCGGGTGACGCGATAAATATCGCTTGCTTCGATAAGGCTTGTGGGCGCTGCCGAAACAATGCCGCGCGTCTTGCGGCACAGCCCACGGCTGACCAGTTCGTCCACATCGCGATGGGCGGTCATGAGGCTGATGCCGAAGCGCTCGGTAATGTCCTCGATCCGCATGGACCCTTCAGACATCACGGCTTCTGCGATTTTCTGACGGCGAACCAGTTGACGCGCATGCCGGCTGTCGTTCGGCACCTGCTCCGTCATAAGATTGTCAATCGCTGCCTTGCTGCTCACTGCCAACTTACCGCCTCATGCGCAGATGGGGCGCGAAGATACTTCCGCGCCCCATGCCTGCTGCTTCTTACTGTTCAAGAACGAATGGCGACGTGTATTTGTCAACATTATCCTTGGTGATCAGGATGCAGTCGAAAAGCTGCTTTTCCTGTTCTACGCCGGTCTCACCCGTCTTGATGAAGTTATCGGCCTGCTTGACGGCCGCTTCCGAGAAGACAGCGACCGGCTGGAGGACGGTGTACTGAAGTTCACCGGCCTTGATTGCTGCAACAGCGTCGGGCGAACCGTCGAAACCGCCAACCTTGACCTGATCGAGCTTGCCGGCCTTCTTGAGAGCTGCAATCGCGCCCAGCGCCATTTCGTCATTACCGGAGATCACGCCGATAATATCGGGATTGGCCTGAAGCAGCGCCTGCATCTTGTCGTGGCCCTGCGTGCGGTCCCAGTTGGCGACATCCTGTCCGGCCTTCACCAGATCGGGATATTGTGACAGGACGGTTTCATAGCCATTCGAGCGCGTGGCGGCATTGTTGTCCGACGGAGCGCCGAACAATTCAACATATTTGCCTTCCTCACCCACGCTTTCGACCCATTGCGTCGCGCCAAGGGCTGCACCCTGCGCATTGTTGGAGACGAGCTGCGCCTTGGCCAGACCTTCCTGATTGATCTCGGCATTCACGAGGAAGACCGGGATATTGGCGGCGATTGCACGCTTGACCGCGCCGATCGAACCGTCGGCATTGGCCGGATCGAGAATGATCGCCACCGATTTATTGGTGATCGCCGTGTCGATCAGGTTGCTTTCCGTGTTGGTGTCGCCCTTGTGACCGCCGACGACAGCCGTATAGCCGAGGCCTTCAGCGGTCTTCTTGGCGATTTCACCTTCGGTATACCAGTAAGGATTGGACGGATCGTTGACGATGATCGTCATCAGACCTTCAGCCCATGCCGAACCGGCGATGAGCGGCAATGCTGCTGCCGCAGCAAACAGAACCCGCATTCCCTTCTTGAACATTTCTCTCTCCCGTAACAATGATCGTTTCAATGATGCCGGTTGCCCGGCGGTACTCTTTCCGGGGGCGGTGCGCAAGGCCTGCCGCCATCCTGGAAACCGTTCGATACGCCCGCATATGGTCCTGCCCGCAGAGCGCGCCGGACCCTCTCCTGCTAACGCCGGGCGTATTGAATGCTGTTGAGCAGAACCGCGAGCACGATCACCGCGCCGGTGAAGACGGTCTGCCAGTAGGACGATACGCCGATGATCACCAGACCATCCGACAAAAAGCCGATCACGAAAGCGCCAAGCATTGTGCCCAGGATCGTACCGCGCCCGCCCGTCAATGCCGCGCCCCCGATCACCACCGCGGCGATTGCCGTCAATTCATAGGTGTTGCCTGCCGTCGGCCCTGCCGAGGTGAGCTGCGATGACAGAACCAGTCCGGCGATTGCCGCGCAGATGCCCGAAATGACATAGACGGAGACCTTGACGCGCTTGACGGGAACGCCCGAAAGCTCTGCGGCGCGTTCATTGCCGCCCGACGCGTAAAGCCAGCGGCCAAAGGCCGTGCGGTTGAGGACCACCGCGCAGATGATCGCAAGCACCGCCAGAACCAGCACGCCGATCGGAACGCCGAACAGCTTGTTGAAACCCAGCCAGTCGAAGCCCGTATTGCCCAGTTCGGGACGCCCGCCCAGATTGTTGTAGGTGAGGCCGTTGGTCATCAGAAGTGCTACGCCGCGCGCGCAATAAAGCACGCCAAGCGTCGCCACGAAGGCAGGAACGCGCAAATAGGCGATCAGCACGCCATTGACTGCGCCGACGAAGGCGCCAAGCGCACAGGTGATGAGCACGACGGCCCAGACGGGGAAATAGAGGATGATGCCCAGAGGTTCCAGCGTCACGCCCTGCATCAGAAAGCCTGCAAATACACCCGAAAGGCCCAGCGTCGACCCCACCGACA
Organism: Falsochrobactrum shanghaiense; assembly: GCF_003149535.1. Classification (GTDB taxonomy): domain Bacteria; phylum Pseudomonadota; class Alphaproteobacteria; order Rhizobiales; family Rhizobiaceae; genus Brucella; species Brucella shanghaiense. The sequence continues at coordinate 207,037 of NZ_QGDB01000004.1, forward strand.
GGTCGATGCCGCCATTGAGGATGACCAGCAGCATGCCGATGGCCAGCAGGCCGAAAATAGCGACATGCGACGACATGATCAGGAAATTGTCGACGGTAAAATAATACGGCGAAAGAAAGGAGAAGACGGCGATGATCGCAATCAATGCGAAGAACGCGCGGCCTTCGAGCAGCAGCTGCACGATGCTGGTTTTGTGCTTTGCGCCTTGCGGAGCCGCCGCCTTTTCTTTGGTGCTCGTGACTGACATTCTATCAGTGCTCCATAACCAGAGCATTCAACGCCCCGACTTCGTCGGGCCTTATGCTCTATCCTTTTGTTTTAACGCATTATCCGACGCAAAACCGCTTCGCACTTTTGCTGGAAATGCTTTAGTGACTGACCATGGCCTCGCCGGAGGCGGCCATGATCTTCTCCTTGGACACGTCCGAGCCGAATTCGGCAGAAACGCGCCCGCGGTGCATAACGATGATACGATGGGCGATACTCAGGCATTCGCCGACTTCCGAGGTTGTGTAGACGACCGCCAGCCCCTGCCGCGCCTTTTCAGCGAGCAGCTTGAAAACTTCCGCCTTCGCGCCGATGTCGATGCCCCGGCTGGGCTCGTCCAGCAAAACCACCTGCGGGTCCGTGGCCAGCATCTTGCCGATGACGACCTTTTGCTGGTTGCCGCCCGAAAGCGAGCCGATCGTCGCCTCGCCGCCATCGGTCTTGATATGGACCTTGCTGATCGCATTGGCGACGAGCTGCTTTTCTCGCTTGCGTGAAGTGAAAAGCCCCTTGGTGATCGTGCCGATACTGGCAAGGGAAAGATTGCCGCCAACCGTCATGGTCTGCACCAGACCGTCGCGCTGGCGATCCTCCGGCACAAGAACCAGCCCGTGATCAATACGCTGCGCAATCGTCAGTGCCGATACATCCTGCCCGTTGAGCAATATGCGTCCGCCGCTTGCCTTCAGCCGGCCCGCAATGGTTTCGAGCAATTCCGTGCGCCCCGCACCCATGAGACCATAGATGCAGACGATTTCGCCAGCGCGCACATCAAGCGACATATGGTCGACCACCGAGAAACCGGCTCCGGCGGGATCGGGCACGGTGAGTTCTTCTACAGAAAGAGCCACATCGCCCCATTCATAGCCGGTTGGCGGAGAACCAAGATCAAAATTTTCGCCAACCATGTTGCGCACGATCCATTCCAGATCGATTTTTGCGCGCGGCGCATAGGCCGTCATCGCACCGTCGCGCAGCACGACCGCATGATCGGTGATCTGCAAGGCTTCTTCCAGATGGTGCGAAATATAAACGATGGCGACGCCGCGCGCGGTAAGATCGCGAATGACCTTGAACAGCACTTCCACTTCCGAGGCGCTCAGCGCCGAAGTCGGCTCATCCATGATGAGAATGCGCGAATTGACCGAAAGCGCGCGTGCGATTTCGACGATCTGCTGCTGGCCCAGCCGCAAATCCTCGACCAGCGTCAGCGGATCAATATCTTCCTCAAGCTCTTCGAGCAGCGCGCGCGTGAGCCGTTCTTCCTGTGCGAAATCAACGCCGGTGGACGTGCGGATTTCGCGACCCATGAAAATATTGTCGCGCACATTGAGGTTCGGCGCGAGGCTCAACTCCTGATGGATGATTGAAATGCCGCGATCGCGCGCGTCGGAGGACGAGTTGAAAACCACCGGCTCGCCATCGAGAATGATTGTGCCGGAGCTGGGCTGGATGACACCGGAAAGCACCTTCATCAGCGTCGATTTACCGGCGCCATTCTCGCCGAACAGCGTCGTGACCTGTCCGCGCCTGATCTCGAAATTCACGCCCTTGAGCGCATGAATCCGGCCATAGGCCTTGGCAATATTCTGCGCGGCAAGGACAACCTCGCCGTGCTTGCCCTCGATTTTATTTTCCGGCTTCATTTGACTTCAAATCCCACCGGCGTAACGAGCCAGTTCTTCGGATTGACCAGCTTGAAAACCCCGACGACGGATACCGTCTGCCCCACCAGATTGTTGGCATCCACGCCTTCCAGTATCTGCTTTTTCATCTCGTTATTGAGCGCGGAACCGGCATTCTGGTATTCGATCTGGTTCTTGAACTGGCCAAATTCCACGGTGCCCGTGGCGTCGCGCAGGTCGGTGCCGTTAATGGCCGGGCCGGTCTGGACGCGAATAGTCATGCCTTCGGGAAAACCATCGATCTTGACGACATTATAATTGGATTTGCGCTCTTCGACAGAGCCGGTAAACTTCACCGGAATGACGGGATTGACGTTGCCCACGCCATATTTCTTGCCCGCCGCATCTTTGTCGGCGACGACGGCCTGCGCCACCTCAACCGCATCGACGGCGCGGCTTTCCACATCCGCCTTGGTCTTTGGAAATTGTTCAGCACCATAGGTTTCGGGCGAGAAGACCTGCTGGCGGACATCGGCATCGGAGCCAATCTTCACCACCGTGGTATCAAATCCGATTGCACCGATAACCACCACCGCAGCCACAGCGCTCCACACAAGCGCACGATTGGACCTGGCGGGCTTCTGCGATACTTGATCAGCCTGTACACTCATATCAAACGCCCTGAGCAATTTCTGCTGCCGCGCCATATGCTATGATAGCGGCGTGTTATCAATTTCAATAATCATGTTATAAACACCAATATCTGTCAATCGGATGTTTTCAGATTATGGCGCGGCTTACGCAATTCATGGCCCGCCATTTCCCGAAGAGCCTGACATTTTTAAATGAAACTCGTTGCCGGGCCATGCCGCGCCGCATGATAAAGCCAGCCTGTATTCATCGTCGGAATAATAATTTTATCTTTAATAACAGTATCTTGAACTTATGCCCTTCATCACGGCAGCACGAGACACATCCAGAACGCCTGTTCGCAAAAGACGGTATTGAACGGGAGTTTTACTCATGCCGTCACCCTGTGTAAAAAAATGCGGCATGGTAAAAATTTTACAGACACACCTGCGCGCTTATGTTATCTCAATCATAGGCCATAGCCCGTTTTTGTTGAAACTGGCATCGTGAGCGCCATATTCTTCGCGGAGGAATTCAGATGTCCGTGAATAATTACTGTGGGAAAGCGTATCTCGGTCATGCGTGCTAAGGGTGATATAATCATCGGCATCGATGCCGGCACATCTGTCGTCAAGGCGGTCGCGTTCGACCTCAAAGGCCAGCAACTCGAATCGGCTGCCGTTCGCAATCAATATGAAACCGGCGAACATGGCGCCGTCACGCAATCCCTCACCCAGACATGGGAAGATTGCGCAAGCGCGCTGCGCAAGCTTTCGGAAAAACTCCTGGACCTGCCCGAGCGCACTGCCGCCATATCCGTCACCGGCCAGGGCGACGGCACATGGCTGGTCGGTCGTGACGACAAGCCGGTGGGAGACGCATGGATATGGCTTGATGCCCGCGCAGCAACGAGTGTGACGCGGCTTGCGGCAAGCCCGATGAACCGTGCGCGCTTTGAAGCGAGCGGGACGGGCCTGAACACCTGCCAGCAAGGCGCGCAAATGGCGCATATGGAGCGTATCGCGCCCGAATTGCTCGACAATGCGCAAGTTGCGCTTCATTGCAAGGACTGGCTCTATCTCAACCTGACCGGCGTGCGGGCGACCGATCCATCCGAAGCGAGCTTCACCTTCGGCAATTTCCGCACCCGCCAATATGACGACACGGTCATTGAAGCGCTCGGCCTCACCGGACGCCGCAATCTGCTTCCGCAAATCATTGACGGCACGCAAATCACCCATCCTTTAAGCGAGCAAGCGGCTCGGGCCACCGGCCTGCGGGCGGGAACGCCGGTGAGCCTCGGCTATGTCGATATGGTCATGACCGCGCTGGGTGCGGGTGTCTATTGCGGCACAGAGGATGCTGGCTGCTCAACCATCGGATCGACGGGCGTTCATATGCGCGCCAAGAAGGTTGCCGATATTCACCTCAACGATGAAGGCACCGGCTATGTGATTGCGCTGCCGGTCCCCGGCATCGTCACGCAGGTGCAAACCAATATGGGCGCAACCATCAATATCGACTGGATATTGCAGCTTGCCGCCGATGTCATGTCGATGGCGGGCAGCGAAGTCACGCTTGGCGATCTGCTTCCGCGCCTTGATGAATGGTTCAATGCAAGCAGGCCCGGTGCACTGCTTTATCACCCCTATATATCGGAGGCCGGTGAGCGCGGCCCATTTGTAAATGCTTATGCGCGCGCTGGCTTTATCGGCCTTTCCAGCCGCGACCGTTTTCCCGAACTGGTTCGTGCGGTGGTCGAGGGCCTCGGCATGGCGACACGCGATTGCTATGCGGCAATGGGCGAGATGCCCGGCGAGCTTCGCTTGACGGGTGGTGCCGCGCGCTCACGCGCGCTGCGCAATACGCTTGGCGCAGCGGTCAATGCGCCGGTGCGCATTTCCGCACGCGAGGAAGCGGGCGCGGCAGGTGCTGCCATGATGGCGGCAGTCGCCATCGGCGCCTATGCGAATATGGATGAATGTATCGCGGAATGGGTGGCCCCGCTGCTTGGCCCGGCGGAAGCGCCTGACGAGGCGGAAGCGCGCCGCTACGACGCGCTTTTTGCCGCCTATAAACAGGCGCGGCTGGCGCTGGCGCCTGTCTGGGACAGGCTTGCCGCCCAATAGCTGGTTTGAAAATTTATGACATCGCCGCAAGCGCGGCATCCGAAGGAGCACGAAATGGCTGAACCGGAAATCTACGATCTGCTCGTTATAGGCGGCGGTATTAACGGCGCGGGCGTTGCACGCGACGCCGCCGGGCGCGGCCTTTCGGTCGTGCTTTGCGAGAAGGACGATCTGGCGGAAGGCACTTCATCGCGCTCAGGCAAGCTGGTGCATGGCGGGCTGCGCTATCTGGAATATTATGAGTTCCGGCTGGTGCGCGAAGCGCTGATCGAACGCGAAGTGCTGCTCAACGCCGCCCCGCACATCATCTGGCCGATGCGCTTTGTCCTGCCGCACAGTCCGCAGGACCGTCCCGCATGGCTGGTGCGGCTCGGTCTGTTTCTCTACGATCATCTTGGCGGGCGCAAGAAGCTGCCCGGCACGCGCACGCTTGATCTGAAGCGCGACCCTGAAGGCACGCCGATTCTGGATCAATATAGCAAGGGCTTTGAATATTCCGACTGCTGGGTGGATGATGCCCGTCTGGTCGTCCTCAATGCATTGGGGGCCGCAGAAAAAGGCGCAACCATCCTGACCCGCACGCCGGTTGTTGCCGCCAGACGCGAAAAGGACGGCTGGCTCGTGGAAACGAAAAACCGCGACACGGGCGAAGTGCGCAGCTTCCGCGCCCGCTGCATCGTCAATTGCGCGGGGCCATGGGTGACGAATGTCATTACCAATGTGGCAGGTTCGAAATCGACCCGCAATGTGCGCCTGGTCAAAGGCAGCCATATCATCGTGCCGAAATTCTGGGCTGGTGCGAATGCCTATCTGGTGCAGAACCACGACAAGCGCGTCATCTTCATCAATCCCTATGAGGGCGACAAGGCGCTGATCGGCACCACCGATATTGCCTATGAGGGCCGCGCCGAAGATGTTGTGGCGGACGAGGCGGAAATCGAATATCTGCTGACTGCCGTAAACCGCTATTTCAAGGAAAAGCTGCGGCGCGAAGATGTGCTGCACAGCTTCTCGGGCGTGCGTCCGCTCTTCGATGACGGCAAGGGCAATCCTTCCGCCGTCACACGCGATTATGTCTTCGACCTCGACGAGACCGACGACGCGCCGCTGATGAATGTGTTTGGCGGCAAGATCACCACCTTCCGCGAGCTTGCCGAGCGCGGCATGCATCGTCTCAAGCATATTTTCCCGAATATGGGCGGCGACTGGACCCATGATGCGCCGCTGCCGGGCGGTGAAATTCCCAATGCCGATTATGAAAGCTTCGCCAACAGCCTGCGCGACAGCTACCCTTGGATGCCGCGCAAGCTCGTCCATCATTATGGCCGCCTTTATGGCGCCCGCACGAAGGATGTGGTCGCCGGTGCTACTAACCTTGCCGGGCTTGGGCAGCACTTTGGCGGCAATCTCTATGAGGCCGAAGCCCGCTATCTGATGGCAAGGGAATGGGCAAAGACGGCGGAAGATATTCTCCATCGCCGCACCAAGCACTATCTCCATCTGACAGAAGCCGAACGCGCCGCCTTCGTCGCGTGGTTCGACAATGCACATATTACCGCCTGAGGACAGCATGGCCCTTACGCTCTCGCTCAATACCAATCCGCTGGTCAACCGCTTTGCCGAACCGGACGATCTGATTGAAACCGTCGCGCGCGATCTGCGCCTGCGCGATCTTCAACTGACGCATGAATTCATCAATCCAAGCTGGCAGGCTTCGACTATCCGCCGCCTGACCCGCGACATGGACAAGGCATTGCAGCGCACCGGCGTTCGCGTGACCTCCGGCATGACCGGACCCTATGGCCGCCTCAATCATTTCGGCCATCCCGATGCCGATGTTCGCCGCTATTATATCGACTGGTTCAAAACCTTTGCCGACATTATCGGCGATCTGGGCGGCAAGTCGGTCGGCACGCAGTTTGCGATCTTCACCTATAAGGATTTTGACGATCCGGCGCGCCGTGAAGACCTCATCAAGATCGCCATCGATTGCTGGACGGAAGTGGCGGAACACGCGGCAGGCGCAGGTCTTGACTATGTGTTCTGGGAGCCGATGAGCATTGGCCGCGAATTTGGCGAAACCATCGCGGAATGCCTGAAGCTTCAGGACCGCCTGACGGCTGCCAATATGGCTATCCCCATGTGGATGATGGCCGACATCGACCATGGCGACGTAACGTCCTCCAACCCCGATGATTTCGACCCTTACGCATGGGCGCGCGCCGTGCCGAAAGTTTCGCCGATTATCCACATCAAGCAAAGCCTGATGGATAAGGGCGGGCATCGGCCATTTACGGCGGAGTTCAACGCCAAAGGCCGCATCCAGCCGGAACCGCTGCTCAAGGCTTTTGCCGAAGGCGGGGCGAAAGACAATGAAATCTGCCTCGAACTGTCGTTCAAGGAACGCGAGCCGAATGACCGCGAAGTCATTCCGCAGATCGCGGAAAGCATTGCATTCTGGGCTCCCCATATCGATACGGGCGTTGCAGACCTGAAAATATAACAGCGACTGAAAGATCACGAACCATGGCGGACCCCGATGATTCCCTTGCCCTTCGCGCAGCATGGCTTCATTTCGTAGCCGGCATGACGCAGTCGGCGGTTGCAAAACGTCTCGGCCTGCCCTCCGTGAAGGCGCATCGGCTCATTGCCAAGGCGGTTGCCGATGGTGCGGTCAAGGTAACGATCGATGGCGACATCACCGAATGCATCGATCTCGAAAACCGCCTCGGCGAGCTTTACGAGCTTGAATATTGCGAAGTGGCGCCTGATCTGGGCGAAGAGGGTCTGCCCCTGATGGCGCTGGGAAATGCCGGTGCCGAATTTCTCCGCCGCGAGATCGAGCATGGCGATCATGAAGTGATCGGCCTTGGTCATGGACGCACGCTTTCCGCCGCCGTCAATCATATGCCGCGTGTCAGCGCCCGGGATCTGCAATTCGTCTCGCTGCTTGGTGGCCTGACACGGGATTTCGCCGCCAATCCGCATGATGTGATGCACCGCATTGCCGAAAAAACCGGCATGCGCGCCTATGTGATGCCCGTCCCGTTCTTTGCCAATACGGCAGAGGACCGCGAGGTGCTTCTTGCGCAAAAGGGCGTCACCAGCATATTCGAAATGGGGTGCCGCGCCGAGTTGAAGATCGTGGGTATCGGCACGGTCGACGCGCAGGCGCAGCTTGTGACATCTGGCGTCATCGAGCTTGCGGAAGCCGAGGAAATCGCCAATCTGGGCGGGGTCGGCGAAATGCTTGGCCACTTTTTCGATGCCGAGGGGCGGGCACTGGAAACCGCCCTCACCGCGCGCACCATCGCAGCTTCGGTCGAGAACGCCGATATGAGCCGCATCATCGGCCTTGCCGGCGGCATGTCAAAAGTGGAAGCCATCCGCGCGGTGCTGAAAAGCGGACGGCTTTACGGCCTCATCACCGATGAACGCACCGCAAAGGCACTGGTTGAGACCTGAACCCGACCTGTGAAGACCCTCTGGATAAAAGATCGTAAAAGATCACAAAATAACATTTTAATGGATTTTTTTGTGATTTTGTGATTTAGCTTTGCTTAACGAAGGCTCGTGACGCAGATCGGAAAAATAGTGAAGCGCGAAGACAGAAGGCAGGCGATCATCAATCTGCTGATTGAAAACCACGCCGTCGATCTGGATCATCTGGCAGAGCGTTTCGCCGTTTCCAAAATGACCATTCACCGCGATCTCGATGCACTGGAACATGCCGGCGTTCTGCGCAAGATGCGCGGCGGGGCCACCATCGACACCGGTACGCAGTTTGAGAGCGATTTCCGCTTTCGCGAAACGCAGGACAATGCCGCAAAGCTGCAAATGGCGCGCACGGCGCTGGAGCTGATCGAACCCGGCATGACGGTGATGATCAATGACGGCTCGACCGCAGCGGTTCTGGGCAATCTGCTGCGTGAAAAGCGCCCGCTGACCATCATCACCAATAATGCGGTGATCATCGACAATCTCAAGGGCGAGAACAGCATCAATCTTATCGCGCTGGGCGGCGTATATTCGCCCAAGTTCAATGCCTATTTCGGATTGCTGACTGAAGAAGCGCTGTCGCGCCTAAGTGCCGACATCGCCTTCATTTCAGCGCCCGCCGTCAATGGCAGGCTGGTCTATCACATGGATGAAAGCGTCGTGCGCACCAAACGCGCCATGACCTCTTCGTCGGTCCGCTCCTGCCTGCTGATCAATCACCGGCGCTTTGGGCGACCGGCGCTGCATGTCATGGCGGATCTTGCGGATTTCGATGCAATCATCACCGACAAATCTCCCGCAGAGGAATTTGTGGCGCCGCTGGAGCAGGCCGGGATCAAACTCACGATAGCAGAAGAGTAGGAAGAACAGTCATGTCTAAATTCTGGGTCGGAACGAGCTGGAAAATGAACAAGACGCTGGCCGAAGCACGCATTTTTGCCGAAGCGCTCAAAGCTGCCGATGAAGGCCGCTCGCCCCATATCCGGCGCTTCGTCATTCCGCCTTTCACCGCTGTTCGCGAAGTAAAGGAAATCCTCTCCGATACATCCGTCAAGGTCGGCGCGCAGAACATGCATTGGGCCGATCAGGGCGCATGGACCGGCGAAATCTCGCCGCTCATGCTCAAAGACTGCAATCTCGACATCGTGGAACTGGGGCATTCCGAACGCCGCGAGCATTTTGGTGAAACCAACGAGACCGTGGGCCTCAAAGTCGAGGCTGCCGTGCGCCATGGATTGATTCCGCTTATCTGTATCGGCGAGACGCTCGAAGACCGCGAAAGCGGACGCGCGGGAGAAGTGCTTGCGGGAGAAGTGCGCGGCGCGCTTGCAAGGCTTTCCGGCGCGCAGAAACAGGCCGAAATCCTGCTGGCCTATGAGCCGGTCTGGGCCATCGGTGAGAACGGCATTCCCGCGACAGCAGATTATGCCGATGCGCGGCAGGCCGAAATCATCGCGGTTGCCGAAGAGATATTGGGCCGTCGCATAGCCTGCCTTTATGGCGGTTCGGTCAATCCGGGCAATTGCGAAGAGCTGATCGCCTGCCCACATATTGATGGATTGTTCATCGGTCGTTCGGCGTGGAATGTGGAAGGTTATCTCGACATTCTGGATAAATGCGCCGCAAAGATTCAGGAAAGCCAAGGAGTATAGTCATGAAAATCGCAGTAGCAGGCGACAGCGCCGGTGAAGGTCTGGCCAAGGTTCTCGCGGACCACCTCAAGGACCGTTTCGAGGTTTCGGAAATATCGCGCACCGATGCGGGCGCCGATGCTTTCTACGCCAATCTCTCCGACCGTGTGGCTTCCGCCGTTCTCGACGGCACCTATGACCGCGCCATTCTGGTCTGCGGCACGGGCATTGGCGTTTGCATCGCCGCCAACAAGGTTCCCGGCATTCGCGCAGCATTGACCCACGACACCTATTCGGCGGAACGCGCGGCCCTTTCCAATAATGCGCAGATCATCACCATGGGCGCGCGCGTGATCGGTTCGGAAGTGGCAAAGACCATTGCCGACGCTTTCCTTGCCGAGACATTCGATGAAAATGGCCGCTCAGCCGGCAATGTGAAGGCCATCGACGACGTCGACGCCAAATATAACAAGCGCTGATTTCAACGTATGGAATCAAAAACGGGCGGAAATTTTCCGCCCGTTTTTATTTGCATCTATTGATTTAGCTGAACTTCGGGTCCAGCGAACCATCGCGATAACGCTTGGCCATTTCCGAAACCGGCAGCGGGCGAATTGACCCTGCATGACCGGCGGTGCCGAACTGCTCGAAGCGTTCCTTGCAGAGTTTCGTCATCGCAGCCATTGCGGGCTTGAGATATTTGCGCGGATCGAATTCGCTCGGATCTTCCTGAAGAACGCGGCGGATCTGCCCGGTCAGCGCCATGCGGTTATCGGTATCGATATTGATCTTGCGCACGCCGTTCTTGATGCCGCGCTGGATTTCCTCGACCGGCACGCCCCAGGTCGGCTTCATCTGGCCGCCATATTTATTGATGATTTCCTGAAGCTCTTCGGGCACCGAAGACGAACCATGCATGACCAGATGCGTATTGGGCAGCTTGCGATGGATTTCCTCGATCACATGCATGGCCAGCACCGAACCATCTGGCTTGCGGCTGAACTTGTATGCACCGTGCGACGTGCCCATGGCGATCGCGAGCGCATCGACCTTGGTTTCACGCACGAATTTCACCGCTTCATCCGGATCGGTCAGAAGCTGTTCCTGCGACAGCTTGCCTTCCGCGCCATGGCCGTCTTCCGCGTCACCCATGCCCGTTTCAAGCGAGCCAAGAACACCCAGTTCACCTTCCACGGAAATTCCGCCCAGATGCGCCATCTCGCTGACCTGCCGCGTGACGGAAACATTATAGTCCCAGTCTGCCGGGGTCTTGCCATCGGCCATGAGCGAGCCGTCCATCATGACGGACGTGAAGCCCGACTGAATGGCGGTCATGCATGTGCCGGGCTCATTGCCATGGTCGAGATGCACGCAGACCGGAATATGCGGATAGATTTCCGTTACCGCATCCATCATATGCTTGAGCATGATGTCATTGGCATAGGCGCGCGCGCCGCGCGATGCCTGCAGGATCACCGGCGCATCGGTGGCATCCGCTGCCTCCATGATGGCCAATGCCTGTTCCATATTATTGATATTGAAGGCGGGAACACCGTAGCCTTTTTCAGCGGCGTGATCGAGCAATTGCCGCAGCGTAATGCGCGCCATTTTCAACTCCCATGGTTATCTTGCGAAATATTCGCCAAGTAGATCAACTTCTTCGGCCACGCCGAACACCAGTCCGCTGCGCTCATGATAGGCTTGCGGAACAATATCGAGGACAGGCATACGCCCGTTGCTTGCCTTGCCGCCTGCCTGCTGGCAGAGGAAGGCAATCGGATTTGCTTCGTAAACGAGGCGCAGGCGCCCGTTTTCATAGCCCGGGCGGCTGTCGTTCACATAGAAAAACAGGCCCCCGCGCTGCAGGATGCGATGCAGATCACCCACGGCCGCGCCAAGCCAGCGCATGTTGAAATTGCGCCCGCGCGGTCCGTCCTTGCCGCTGAAGGCATCATCGATATAGGCTCTCATGCCATCCGACAAATACCGGTAGACCGAGGCATTGAATGCAAGCTCGGAAGCGCGCTCAGGCAGTTTCAGATCGCGGCGCATAATCAGGAAAGCACCGCTCACAGGATCGAAGGTCGCAAGGATCAGGCCGTCGCCGACCGAAAATCCAAGATCGACAGAATTGCCATAGGAGACATAACCCGCAGCAATCTGGCGATTGCCCGGTTGCAGGAATGGTTCATCCGTATCGGCGGGCATGATCGAGAAAATGGTGCCAAGCGGCGCGCCCAGCCCCACATTGCCGGAGCCGTCGAGCGGATCGATAGCCACAGCCACCAGACCATCTGCATTGCCTGCTATCGGCAGCTCCGCTTCTTCGGAAAGAATGGAGGCGGCACCCGCCGCAACCAGCAATTCGACAAAAAGATTGTGCGAGCCGACATCGATGCTCTTCTGCTGGTCCTGATCGCTGTTGACGCCGACGAGCTTGCCCGGATCACCCGGAACCGAACCGCGCGCGATGCGGCCTGCAAGCCTGCCCGCGCCTGCCAGAATAGCTTTGATCACATTGACCGTCGCCAGACGCAGCGCATCCTGACCGGCCCAGCCGTCGAGATAGTCCTCGACCTGCCCGGCTTCGACATGGTCGCTATCGCCCGCAAGAACAAGCGGGGCAGCATGATGTGCAATGTTTGGGTAATCAGAGTCCGGCGACGCAGCAGACGCAGATGAAGCAGAACCCATAGACCGTAATCCCTTTGCCGGTATTTCAAGCATCGCCCATAAATGAGGGCAAGGCGTGCCTAACACCATTTTCAAAACATCACAATGTGGCTGAAAAATTATAACGATTTAACTGTTATATTATGTTCGAAAACAAGGGTTTTAAGCGTGTTCCCGCCCTGTCGCTGTGGATTGCGGGGGGATTGCACTCCACCCTTCCAATCACGGCGAATGCTGCGCCGCGCACGCGCACGGCGCTACCTTGCGACACATGATTGCGATGTCATCCAAATGTCGCAGCACTGTTGCTTGCACGTCATGGAGGCCTTGTAAATGCCATCGCACAGCCAGCAGACAGAGACAGGGTGAGCTTTCATGCTCCGGCTCCAGATGCAGCCCTCCCCCAGTCCGGAAGAACGAACGGGAAGAATGGCAAGAAACGAATCATACAAGGAGCGTAACCGTGCGGATCATCCAGATCACCGACACCCATCTGAGCCCTCTCAAGCCGCACTTCAATCGCAACTGGCAACCGCTTGTTGCATGGATCGAGGAGCAGAAACCGGACCTCATCATCCATACCGGCGATGTGAGCGTTGACGGCGCGGATATTGAAGCGGATCTCGAATTCTGCCGTTCCTGCCTCGATGAACTTTCCGCCCCCACTCTGGTGCTGCCCGGCAATCACGACATCGGGCATCTGCCCGAAAGCCACCAGCCCGCCAATTCCGAACGGCTGGCGCGCTGGAACAGGCATTTCGGAGCAGACCGCTGGGCTCAGGAACACGGCGGCTGGACGCTGATCGGCCTCAACAGCCTGATCATCGGCTCGGGCGAGGCCGCGGAAGAAGAGCAGTTTGAATGGCTTGAAGGCGAGCTTGCGAATAGCTCCGGCAAGCCGGTTGCGGTGTTCGCGCACAAGCCGCTTTTCGTCGACAGTCCCGATGAGGGCGACAGCGGCTACTGGGGCATCCGCCCTGCCGCGCGTCAACGGCTTTACGATCTTTTCGCCGCGCATAATGTGAAGCTTCACGCCAGCGGACACCTGCATCGCGCCTGGTCATGCGATGGAGTGGGCTTCAACTGCATCTGGGCGCCCGCAGCGGCCTTCATCGTGGGGCCGATGGAGCGCGACCTGCCGGGCGATCGCATTCTGGGCGCAGCCATCCACGATCTGGGCGAAACCGTGCAAAGCGAGATCGTCCATCTTGAGGAACTCACGCCCTATGTCATCGATGACGTCGTGCATGAAGTCTATCCAAAACACACTGGTGACGGACAGCCGGTGGCTGCGGAGGCAAGCCAGTGAGCACACTCGTCCTTACCGACATCAGCAAGTCCTACGGCAGCAACCAGATTCTGAACGGTATTTCCATTGATGTCGCGGAAGGCGAGTTCATCGCGCTGGTCGGTCCGTCCGGTTGCGGCAAGAGCACGCTTTTGCGCATTCTGGCCGGTCTTGACCATGCCGATGAAGGCAGCATCGCCATAGCGGGCCGCGATATTACCGCAGCCCACCCCGCCGACCGCAACATGGCGATGGTGTTTCAGTCCTATGCGCTCTATCCGCATCTGACCGCCGCGCAGAATATCGCGGTGCCGCTCGCCATGCGCGATATGTCGACGGCGGAGCGCCTGCCGCTCATCGGAGCGGCCATTCCGGGACAGAAAGCAAAACGCACCGCCATACAAAAGCAGGTCCGGCTCACCGCGACCAGCCTCAAGATCGATCATCTGCTCGACCGCAAGCCGGGCCAGATGTCGGGCGGACAGCGCCAGCGCGTCGCGCTTGCACGCGCGCTTGTGCGCCAGCCCGGCGCGTTCCTGATGGATGAGCCCCTCTCCAATCTCGATGCGAACCTGCGCGTGCATACCCGTGCGGAGATCGTCGAGCTGCACCGCCGCGCGGGCGTCCCCACGATCTACGTCACGCATGATCAGGCCGAAGCGCTCAGCATGGCCGACCGCGTTGCGGTGATGATGGGCGGCAAGCTGCTGCAAATCGATACGCCCACGGCGATATATAATGATCCCAAACATATCGAGGTCGCGCAGTTTATCGGCACGCCGCGCATCAATATTCTCGACGGGCTGGTAAGCGATCAGGGCACCGTTCATTTCGCCGGTCGGGCGATCCTGCAGGACATTGCGGCTTATTCGGGCACCAATATCCGCATCGGCATCCGCCCGGAACATTTCCGCCTCGTACCGCACGACAAGACGGGCATTGCCGCTACCATAAACAGAATCGAATTTCTCGGCTCCGAGGTTCTCGTCTATCTGAGCGCCCCCGGATCCGAGCATGATCTTACCGTCAAGCTGGACCCCGAAGCTGGCCGCGACCTGGCGCCGGGTCTGGCCGTCGGCCTGCATTTTGCAGCCGAGAATGCTCATCTCTTTGGTGAGGACGGTGCACGGCTGCGCCAGCCCGCCGGTCATGCTCCCCAAATCGCAACTCAGGAAAAGGCTTCCGCTCATGTCTGAAGCCGTCTTGCATCCCGCGCCAAAGAGCATTGCCCGCACCGCCGCGGAAAAGGCGCGCCGCCGCGAGGAAATGCTTGCCTGGAAACTCTCCGCGCCCGCAATTGTGATGAGCCTGCTGCTCATCCTGCTGCCGACCGCGACCGTATTGATCTGGAGCCTGACAAATTTCGAACTGGGCTATGATGGCGTCGAGTTTGTCGGTCTGGAAAACTACATCGAAATTTTCAATGACCGTACATTTCTGGTTTCTCTGAAGAATACAGCTATCTATACGGTGATCGTCGCCCCGGCTTCGGTATTTCTGGGCCTGGGTGCTGCCTTGCTCATTGAAAGTGAAGCGCGCGGCAAGTCCTTCTTTCGCACAGTCTATTTCCTGCCCGTCGCCTCGCTCCTCGTCGCCATGGCGACAGTCTGGCAATATCTGCTTCACCCCACGCTCGGCCCCGTCAATGCCATGCTCGGCATGGTCGGCATAGAAGGCCCCAACTGGCTTGGATCGAGCGATACCGTGCTGCTCAGTCTGGCGCTTATAGGCATCTGGCAGAGCGTCGGCTTCAACATGGTGTTGTTTCTGGCCGGTTTGACCGCAATCCCGCGCGAGCTTTATTCGGCGGCGGAAGTCGATGGCGTCAAAAGCAGCTGGGAGCGTTTTCGCCTCGTCACCTGGCCGCTGCTCGGTCCCACGACGCTTTTCGTGACCACAATCAGCATCATCAATGCCGTCAAGGTATTCGAGACCGTCAAGACCCTGACCGAAGGCGGGCCGAACAAGGCATCCGAAGTGCTGCTGTGGACGATCTATCAGGAAGGTTTCCTCTATCTGCGAGTCGGCTACGCCTCCGCGATGACCGTCATCTTCCTTGCCGTGCTGATCGTTCTGATGCTGCTGCAATTCCGCGTGCTGGATCGCCGGACCCACTATTGAGGAAACAGCCATGACCCTTTCCCGCTCATTCCGTCTGGCGCTGCTTTCGCTGGGCGCGTTGATCTTCCTCGCGCCTTACATTTTCATGCTCTCGACGGCGGCAAAATCGCAGCAGGATATTTTTACGTCCTCGCTTAATCTCATTCCACAGAACTGGGCGCTGTGGGAAAATCTCGGCAAGGCGCTGACCCGCGTGCCGATGGGGCTGCTGCTTTTCAATGGCGTGATCGTCTGCGCGATCATCCTGTTTTTTCAGGTGGTGATCGCCATTCCCTGCGCCTATGCCATGGCGAAGCTCAAATTTCGCGGCCAGCGCATCATGATGACGATGGTCATGATGGGTCTTCTGGTGCCCATCCACGCCACCGCGCTGCCTTTCTATGTCGGCTTCAACAAGCTCGGCGTGCTCAACAGCTATTTCGCGCTGAGCGCGCCCTTCTTCATCTCCGTCTTCGGCATTTTCCTGTTTCTGCAATTCTTCCGCGCGCTGCCTGACGATCTCATCAGCGCCGCGCGGCTCGACGGCATGTCGGAAACCGGCATCGTCATGCGGGTGATCGTGCCCAATGCATGGCCCGCCATCACGGCCTTTTCGATCTTTTCAGTCGTCGCGCACTGGAACGATCTGTTCTGGCCGCTAATCGTCATCAACGGCATGGAGCGGGCAACACCGCCGCTGGGACTGCTTTATTTCCGCGCCGCGGAAGCCGGTGACGACTATGGCGCGCTCATGGCGGCAACGCTCGTCATCACCCTTCCCCTGCTGCTGGCATTTCTCGCCGCGCAGCGCCGTTTCATCGAAGGCATCACGCTAACCGGCCTCAAAGGCTGAAACCTCCCACCTCCCACCTCCCAAGGAGACATTATGAGACCCCTCTCCCGCGCTTTCGCAGCCCTTATGCTGGCCACCGGCATCAGCTCGCCTGCCCTGGCTGACACGACCCTCAACGTGCATTATCCGATGCCCGGCTTCTTCAAGGACGTGATGGCGGATATTTCCACCAAGTTCATGGAAGAAAATCCGGACATCAAGATCAATTTCGTCAGCCCTTCGGCCACTTATGAAGAAGGCATCCAGACGATCATGCGGCAGGTCGGCACGTCGGAAATGCCCGACCTGACCTTTACCGGCCTCAACCGCCTGCGCATGCTGGCCGAGCGCAATGTCGGCGTGGACATGAAGCCGCTGGTCGACAAGGAAGCGGATATGGAAGCGCAGGGCTTCACGGACCGTATCCTGCAACTGGGCCGCGTCGGCGATCGCCAGGTCGGACTTGCTTTTGCGACCTCCAACCCGATCATGTATTACAATGCCGATCTGGTGCGCGCTGCTGGCGGCAATCCCGACACGCCGCCCACCACATGGGACGAAGTGATCGAAATGGGCGGCAAGATCAAGGCGCTCGGCGACGGCAATGAAGGCATCGACTTCCGCTGGCAGGGCGACGACTGGATGTTCTCCGCCCTTTTGTTTGGTGCTGGCGGCACCATGCTTTCGGAAGATGAAAAGAACATCGCCTTCGACGGACCGGAAGGGCTTGCTGCCATGCAGCTACTCGACCGCATGGTCAAGGAAGGCGGCTTGCCGGTTCTGACCAAGGCTGCCGGCGAGCAGTCCTTTGCCGCAGGCAAGGTCGGCTTCGCTTTCCAGAGCACCGCCGGACTGCGCAACATGATCAAGAATGTCGGCGACAAGTTCGATCTGCGCACCGCAAAGATTCCGCTGATCGACGCGGAAAACGGTCGCCTGCCGACCGGCGGCAATGCCGTCGTTATCCTCTCGGAAGACCCTGCCAAGCTTGACGCCGCATGGAAATTCGCCAAATTCGCCGCTGGCCCTTACGGCGCTTCGGTCGTCGTTCCGGGCACCGGCTACGTACCCAATAACGAACTGGCCGCCAAGTCGGATGAATATCTGGGCAAGTTTTACGACGAAAATCCGCTCTTCAACGCCGGTCTGAGCCAGATGTCGCTGATGGTGCCGTGGTACGCATTCCCCGGTGCAAACGGCGTGAAGGTGACGCAGACCATCGTGGACAATTCTTCGCGTGTGGTTGAGCAGAGCGCTACACCGGAAGAGGCACTTGCCGATACGGCCAAGGAAGTAAAGCGCCTGCTGCCACGCAGCTAAAACGCCATGATAAGAACAGCCGCGCCATCACGATAATGGCGCGGCTGTTTTATTTTAACGCGTATCTTTCCCGAAAACCGTTTCACACTTTTCGGGGCACATTCTAAAAATCCCAGTCCTCGTCTTCGGTCGCGATCGCCTTGCCGATCACATAGGATGAGCCGGAGCCGGAGAAGAAGTCATGGTTCTCGTCGGCATTGGGTGAAAGTGCCGACAGGATCGCCGGATTGACCTTGCAGGCCTCCGCCGGAAACAGCGCTTCATAGCCAAGGTTCATCAGCGCCTTGTTGGCGTTATAGTGAAGGAATTTCTTCACATCTTCCGTCAACCCCACCCCATCATAAAGCGCTTCGGTATAGCGGACCTCATTATCGTAAAGCTCCAGCAGCAGATCGAAGGCAAAGTCCTTGATTTCCTGCTTTTGCTTTTCATCCAGATGCTCAAGAGCGCGCTGGTATTTATAGCCGATATAATAGCCATGCACCGCCTCGTCGCGGATGATAAGCCGGATCAGGTCGGCAGTATTGGTGAGCTTGGCGCGGCTTGACCAGTACATCGGCAAATAGAAGCCCGAATAGAACAGAAAGCTTTCGAGAAAGACGCTGGCGATCTTTTTCTTCAGCGGATCGCCGCAATGATAGTTCTGGAGAATGAGCGCGGATTTCTTTTGCAGAAACTCGTTTTCTTCCGACCAGCGGTAAGCGTCGTCCACGTCCGGCGTCAGGCAGAGCGTGGAGAATATCGATGAATAGGAACGTGCATGCACCGCTTCCATGAAGGAGATGTTCGATAGCACCGCTTCTTCATGCGGTGTCGCCGCGTCGTCCATGAGCGTGACCGCACCAACGGCATTCTGGATGGTATCAAGCAGCGTCAGCCCCGTGAACACGCGGATGGTGAGCTGTTTTTCTGCCGGTTTGAGCGTCTCCCATGACTGGATGTCATTGGAAAGCGGAACCTTTTCCGGCAGCCAGAAATTTCCGGTCAGCCGGTTCCAGACCTCCAGATCCTTGTCGTCTTCGATGCGGTTCCAGTTGATGGCGCGCACGAGACCGGGCTTTTTTTCATTGCCGGGCGTAAATTGCATATTCATGAGATTCCCTCGGTCACAATGTGCAGGAGACGCAGCCTTCGACCTGCGTTCCTTCCAGCGCCATCTGGCGCAGGCGGATGTAATAAATGGTCTTGATGCCTTTCTTCCACGCATAGATTTGCGCACGGTTGATGTCGCGCGTGGTCGCCGTGTCGCGGAAGAACAGTGTCAGCGACAGGCCCTGATCGACGTGCTGCGTTGCCGCCGCATAGGTGTCGATGATCTTTTCCGGGCCGATTTCATAGGCATCCTGATAATATTCAAGATTGTCATTGCTCATGAAAGCAGCCGGATAATAGACGCGGCCGATCTTGCCCTCCTTGCGGATTTCGATTTTCGAAACGATCGGATGGATCGAGGAGGTCGAGTGGTTGATATAGGAGATCGAGCCGGTCGGCGGCACGGCTTGCAGGTTCTGGTTATAAAGCCCGCCTTCCATGACCGATTTTTTGAGTGCGCGCCAATCGTCCTGCGTCGGGATCGCAATGCCCGCATCCGCGAAAAGCTCTCTGACCCTTTCGGTCGCCGGCTCCCAAAGCTGCTCGGTATATTTGTCGAAATATTCGCCGGAAGCATATTTCGATTTTTCAAAACCCTTGAAGCTGCGCCCGGCTTCGACCGCCAGCCGGTTCGAGGCGCGGATCGCATGATAGGTCACCGTGTAGAAATAGATATTGGTGAAGTCGATGCCCTCTTCCGAGCCGTAGAAAATGCGCTCGCGAGCAAGATAGCCATGCAGGTTCATCTGGCCCAGCCCGATGGCATGGCTCTCGTCATTGCCGCGCGCAATCGATGGAACCGAGCCGATATTGCTCATATCGGAAACGGCGCTCAGCGCACGGATCGAAGTCTCGATGGTCCTGCCAAAATCGGAACTGTCCATTGCCGCTGCAATATTGAGCGACCCCAGATTGCAGGAAATATCCTTGCCCAGATGTTCATAGGACAGGTCTTCGTTGAACAGGCTTGCCTCGCTGACCTGAAGAATTTCCGAGCAGAGATTGCTCATGGTGATGCGTCCGTCAATCGGATTGGCGCGGTTCACCGTGTCCTCGAACATAATATAGGGATAGCCGGACTCGAACTGGATTTCGGCCAGCACCTGAAAGAACTCGCGGGCCTTGATCTTCTTTTTGGTGATGCGCGCATCATTCACCATTTCGCGGTATTTTTCCGTAACCGAGATTTCGGTGAACGGCACGCCATAGACGCACTCCACATCATAGGGCGAGAACAGATACATATCCTCGCCATTCTTCGCCAGTTCGAAGGTGATGTCGGGAACCACCACGCCCAGCGACAGCGTCTTGATGCGGATCTTCTCATCGGCATTTTCGCGTTTGGTATCGAGAAAACGCATGATGTCGGGATGATGCGCATGCAGATAAACCGCTCCCGCCCCCTGACGCGCGCCAAGTTGATTGGCGTAGGAGAATGAATCTTCAAGCAGCTTCATCACCGGGATGATGCCCGAGGACTGGTTCTGGATCTGCTTGATCGGTGCGCCCGATTCGCGAATATTGGTGAGGCTCAGCGCCACGCCGCCGCCGCGCTTGGAAAGTTGCAGCGCCGAATTGATGGAGCGGCCAATCGATTCCATATTGTCCTCGACGCGCAACAGGAAGCACGAGACGAGTTCGCCGCGCTGCTTTTTACCCGCATTGAGGAAGGTCGGCGTTGCCGGCTGATAGCGGCCCGAAATCACCTCTTCGACGATTTCGCGCGCCAGTTGCTCATTGCCGCGCGCAAGCGTCAGCGCAACCATGCAGACACGGTCTTCATAACGTTCCAGATAGCGCTGGCCGTCGAAGGTCTTCAGCGTGTAGCTGGTGTAATATTTGAATGCACCGAGGAAGGTGGGAAAGCGGAATTTCTTCGCATAGGCCTCATCGAACAGGTCGCGCACGAAATTGAAGGAATACTGGTCGAGAACCTCTGTCTCATAATAGCCTTCCGTCACCAGATAATCGAGCTTCTCCCGCAAATTATGGAAGAAGACGGTATTCTGGTTCACATGCTGGAGAAAATATTGCCGTGCGGCCTGCCGGTCTCTTTCGAGCTGGATATTGCCCTCGTCGTCATAGAGATTCAGCATCGCGTTGAGCGCGTGATAATCCAGCGACGTTTCGGCCAATTTTGTCTGGCCGCTTGCCGCCGATACCAATGGCTGCTGCTTTTCCGCTGAGGCGACAGTTTCGCGCTCGCGGATCAGGGTTGTGTCTGCCGTGTCCAAAATCGTTCCATCCCGTCTGTAACCTTGCCAATGTCTTCCGCGGTTCCCAAAAGTTCGAAGCGGTAGAGATAGGGAACCTGACATTTGGCGGAAATGATGTTGCCTGCGAGGCCGAAGGCTTCGCCGAAATTAGAATTGCCCGCAGCAATCACGCCGCGAATGAGGGAGCGGTTATCTGCATTGTTGAGAAAACGGATAACCGGCTTGGGGACCGCGCCTTTGTGGCCCCCCGCACCATAGGTGGGCGTCACCAGCACGAAGGGCTGATGCACACGCAACATGCCGGAACCGTCTTCATAGCTTTCCAGCGGAATGCGGGATGCCTGCATTCCAAGCCGCATCACGAAACGGTGCGTATTCTCCGAACGGCTGGAAAAATAGACGATCTGTCCCATGACAGGCTCCGCAAAACCGGGTTTTCGTGATGGGGTTCAGGCGAGCGCGCCGATCATGTCGGGACGAAATCCCGCCCAGTGGGTTTCGCCCGCAACGACAACCGGAACCTGCCGGTAGCCCATACCCTGAACCAGATCGAAAGCCTGCGTGTCGGCGGAAATATCGATGAGTTTATATTCGATACCCTGACGGTCGAGCGCGCGGGTCGTGGCCGTGCATTGCACGCATGCAGGCTTGCTATAGACGGTAATGGTCATTTTATCCTCACCAAGAGTTAGCCAACTAATTATGCGGTTTAAAGGGCGCAGAAAGTCGATGCGCATTTACATCTGCGCCCTATCGGGAATTGTATTGTGGAGGGCCGGATCAGCCGCGCTTGCGGCGGACAGACCGGCGGTTTCGCTCAAACAAAAAGCACAATGAACTAGACTGACTGGACATGCTCTTCACCCCGAAGCTTGTGGTGGGATATTCGGGGGCAGCAAACAGGCACGGCATATGATCGCCATGCTCGATTGCGCGCCATCCGGACACCCCGCCCGTGGACGTTCACGTTCAAGGCAGGTCTCCTGGCTTGCGGATCACCGCCCCGTATCCGCCTTCCCGGCAACGCCGGTGGCATATAGGATAAGGACTAACCGCTTACAGTTGCGGGGGCAGCTCCGGCATTGCGCTATCTGGACCAGACAGCCCGCACCGGATTCCCATCTTCGCTTTCGGCCCTTACGAATCGAAAGCACCTTGAACACAAGATATGGTATAGGAAGTTAAATAAGGGTCAACAGCTAGATATGAAAATACTCAAGGACCCACAACTCGATGCAGGCTGTGCTATCCGCGCGAGCGGCGGTGCCTGAGCAGCATGGGGGCATATTCCGCAATATAAAGGCTGAAAGCCGCCATCCATAACAAGGCCGATGCGGCAAGCAACGTATGGAAGAAGTCTGGTATCATTTCCGCAAAGGGACGGGTAAGTGCGGAGGCGACGATACACAGATAAATCAGCTGCGTCGTCGGCGAAGCGGTGAGCTCACGGCCGGTATGGCCACGGGTTGCACGGGTCATCACCGCCAGCATCATGCAGCCCATGACGCCGACCGTCATGACATGCAGGGCAGAATAGGGATTGAGCCAGCCAAGCGCGGAACAGGCAACGGCGATAAAGCCAAGGGGCACGAAAGCATAGGCGACATGCAGGATAAGCACTAGCTTTTCAGGCGTCGTGCTCCAGCCGCGCCAGCGATAAAGCCGTATCGCATGCAAGGCCCCGGCGATCAGGGCGAACACGACGGTCGGTGAGCTTTCAGGGGCCGCGATCCAGCCCAGGCAGGCGATTGCACCGATAAAAACACTCAACGCGTCATAGCGGTTGAACGGTACGGGAAAACGCGTTTCGCCTGCGCGATTGAGCCAGTTGCGGGTGAAGCTGGGGATGATCCGTCCGCCCATCAGCATGACCAGCAGCACGAAGGCGCTTACCCCGAAGCGGCTGGCCAGCGCCACGTCGCCATTGGTCAGCACCATATAATGAAAGACGAGATTGGCGATCATGACGAGAGCGACGCCGGACAGCACCTTGAGATTGCGCCATTGCTTTCCTGCAACGATCTCGCGCGCTGCAATGAAAAGCAGCAGGGGCAGAAACAGGCTCTCAACGATAATGCTTATGGAAATATGCATCAGGTCGGGCGCCAGAAAGACCAGTCTTCCGGCAAGCCACACCCCCACGAGGATCGCAAGCGGCGTTCCGGCAACCGGCAGCCTGCCGGTCCAGTTCGGCACGGCGGTCAGCAGAAAGCCTGCCAGTACCGCTGGCGCGAAGCCGAACACCATTTCATGCGCATGCCAGTTGACGCCGCCATAAGAACCGCCGATCGACAGCCCGAAGGTAAGCGACAGGATCCATAAAAGCATGGCCAGAATCGCCCAGATGGCCCCGCCAAAAAAGAACGGGCGGAAACCATAGCCTAAAATTGCCGGACCCGTCGTCTTCAGCCCGCGTGCGATGGCACCCCGGCGTATGAAGGGCGTTGCGTCCGGGCTGGCGGAGGCGGCTGGTGTGCCTTCCTGTGTGGTCATGGCTTCCTCATCATGCAGCCGACTCCGGGTAGGGTTCATAGCGCGGCCAGCAACGGGTCATTGTGCGCTGGCGAGAGCCTTTTCCAGCCGCGTCTGCACCACTTTCGGCTTCTTGGCCGCGATGATTGCATCGAGATTGGCGGGGTTTTCGCCCACTTCGATGAGCGCAATCATACCCATGGCATAATGCGGTGTACATTTGACAAGATAAGCGCCGGGCTGGGTGACGGTCAGCGTATAATTCTCATTGATCTTGCTTTTGAACTTTTCAGCACCTTCCGGGATCATGCCCTTGATCGACTCGACATTATGCCCCTTGTCCACGGGTATGAATGTGATCGTATCTCCGGGATTGGCCTTGATCAGCGCGGGTTCGAAAACCATGACGCCTTCTGCGCCCTTATTGAGCATCTGGACTTCAAAATTCTCGGCCAGAGCGGGGGTGGCCATCAGAAGGGAAAGTCCGGCAGCGGCGGCGAAGGGAATGGCAATATTACGCATTTGAGCTCGATCTCCATGTCTAGAGCGTTACCAGTTCAAGCAGAACCGTCGGAGCCGCTCTATTTGTTTTATGCATTTCCGGGCGCAAAACCGTTTTACACTTTTGCTGGAAATGCTTCAGGTCCCGGCATCGCAACGTGCCGGGCGGGCCGTACAAGTTGCAGACTAGAGCTGAAGGGGAACTGTTTCTTTGACCCGGATCAAATAGTCCGGCTATTGATCAGATTTCCGGGTCGGCAATCTGTCGCAGGCGACAAAGATCGCGAACGAACAGCGATTTACGCCCGCCTTCAACCCAGCCCTTGCTCTGCCATTGGCTGATGATACGTGAAACCGTATGCAGTGTCGTGCCGGTCAATTCCGCTATATCCTGCCGGGAAACCGGAAAATCGATCCGAATACCGCCCTTTTCCTTCACGCCCGCCTCGCCGAGCAACCGGATGATGGCATGCGCCACGCGCTGCTCTACTTCTTCCGTCGAAATTTCGCGGATGCGTGAATGGGCGGCATCGAGGCGGCTTCCGATCATCTGCATCGTATTGACCGCAAGCACCGGATTGCGCGCCATGAAGCCGCTCATCATCTCCATGGGCCAGGCAAGCACGCTGCTGTCCACCAGCGCGGACGGAGTGCCGGGATAATCCGTGCGCCCCAGCGCCATGGCAAAACCGAACAAGTCACCGGGATTGACGACGCGGACGATGATCTGCTGGCCATCCGCCGTCACCTGCGTGACCTTGAGCCTGCCCTGGATCAGAAGATAGAAAAGGCGGGCTTCTTCGCCCTGCTGAAAAACGGCACTGTTCTTTGGAACAATCCGGTGCGTGGCCTGGCTCATAAGCTGACTGAAGGCCGCTGCCTCCATGCCGGAGAAAACGGGCAGTTTTCTGACCAGCGTATGTATGATCGGTTCCATGACCCTCACGCTCTCCGCTATGCAGGAGAGGGTTAGCAGACCTTCCCGTGAAAGAAAACCAAATTTCGGAACAGGTAAAATAACGCTGTTTTATCCGCGAATTATCCCCGGTAATATGGCATCGCCGACAAACAGACCGGTAACGCCGGTCATCGCCCCCACAAGCTCGAAATCATTCAAACCGAAATCTGTTTTGATACCCTGATCTTCTATGATTTTCCGAATGCGGTGCAATATTTCAGTGCTGTCAATGCCAAGAGCGCGTGCAAGGCAATAGTCAGCCATCATGCCGTGGCAAAGACCAATTGAAGGACGTGCTTCACCCAGCCGTGCCGTGACGATTGCCATATCCGCAGCATAGGCTTCTTCCGGAATGTAAGGGCGGCACAGTAATCGCGAATAACCGATCCCCACGGAGCCATGGCACCAGGACGTACCGCAAATGTCATCTTTTCCAAGACGCGGCCAGCCCCGGCTTGTCCGGTATCTGGTTTCCCGTTCGATATTAGATCCAATAATTGCAATCGCCTCCCTGTCCTCTTGCCGAAAGCAGGTCATATATTCGGCCAGCGAAGCGGAAACCCCTGCGGTTCCATGTGCAAAGCCCAGCAATGTTGTTTTTTCATCAAGAAGCGCATTCGACATATGTTTCAAGAGCATGAATGCAGTATCGGCAAGCCTCCTGATCTTTTCGGCTATCGGATAATTGCGATAGAGCCCATGTAACCTTGACAACATGCTTAAAGTGCCACTGACGCCCCCCAGAAAGTCGAGCTGTTGATATTGTTCAAATTTCTCCGTTAGCAATTGGTAAGAAATTTTTGCCAATTCACGATCCAGCAGGGAAAGGCATCGCGTCAGCCGTGCCTGTTCGATAAGGCTCAAGCTCCATAAGGTCCCCGCCGTTCCGTTTAGCGCCCCCAGTTGCGCAGCCGGCATGTTCTCCAACTGCGCGGTGATCTGGCCGGCAAGCCTATGCGCAAACCCCATAAAACGGCTATTGGACAAACCTTGTCCGACAATGTGAAAGGCCAGAGCAATACCAGAAACGCCCTGATAAAGATCAAGGCCCGTTAAATCAGCACGGATTGTATCATCCATTACAGAAATGTTGCGCCAATAGATTTTTCCGTCCGCGTGCTGCGCGCGATCCATGACACTGTTCATGACGCTATGCGCCAACGCATCAAGCCACCGGTCATCGGATATTGCAGTGAGGTTTGCATAATTTTGCGGTTTTCCGGCACAAACGGTTTTCGTTCGCAGGCGATACACAAGGAATGCATATCGGGCATCTTCTAGGGTCTGCTCAATGAATGCTGGCGTTAGCCGTAAAAACTGGCTCTCCAGTTTGTTGAGAGGCGACTGAAAAACTCTCGTTGCAAGCGGTTGCCCAAGACTATTGGTCAGAATGTCTGCATCGAACGACATCTGAAAATACGGAATATCGCCGCGTTCCAAATCAGCAATTTCCGATTCCATAATATCGGCATCACGGGCAGGATCACAAAGAGCCCGCAAATCGCGGGCAGTAGTCCCCCTTATGAGAGATTCAGGATGGCGGCAATTATAGAGTATTTTTGCGTATTCTTCCGTCGCCTGTTTGACAATGCGCACCTGAGCGTGACGCATGGCGCCTTTTATCACGTCGAGAACATCGCGCCGGTTATCATGCAGAAACAAAAGTGTTTCCCGCATTCCATCCAGAATTTCCTGCTCATAGTGAAGAAAATCGACCGTATCGCCGTTGAGTATTACCCCGCTGGGGTAATTTCCGGTCACCAGTTTTTGCTTTTCCATTTTCAGTGAGGAGCGGCGTTGTTGCGGGTTGACCAGAATATCAATGGCTGTCTGCATTTGTGCACGGGCACTCAGCGGACTGATCTCTATCTCGTCATACATAGTTTCTGTAGGCAACAGAAGAGAAGCATATAGATGGTTGTTGGCCGGGATATGTTTTTCCGTTTCCAGCGTGCAGGAGAAAACAGTCTCCAGGTCAACAATGACCGGATATTCACCGTGGGCAACAATGTTTTCCATATGAAGATCTGTTGCAGAACATAAATGGGCGAGTGCTATGAGCGAGCCATAACGGCGGTAAAATGCACGCACCTGCTCTGGCGTTTCACACTCGCTCTGCAAGACGGCTTCCGCCCAGCCATAATCTCCCCGGTTAAGAACGCGCGGAACAGCATGATCGATTAAAAAATGACGGTTCCACCACCCAATGAGGTTATAAAAGCCTTCGTCAATCGTCATATCTCGCGGCTTGTAATAAAGAACACGCGAGCACCCTTCCTGATTGATATATTCCACCCGTGCAGTCTGCTGCATGCCTCTGTGCGGATCACCAATCATATGAATGTCGCTTATTCGGCTGACCGCGCTATCCCCATGAAAATAATCAGCCGCCATGCGGATGTCCAAAGCAATGCGATCAAGAAAGACTTTCAGGGAATTTGAATAGATCGTTATATCCCGCTGCCATGTTTCCCATAAGCGTGGATATTTTTTGCAAAGCGCCGTCAGATTTTCTTGCTTGCGGACCTCGCGAACAAAAAATAAAAACCGTTCAGCGTCAGATTGCCCTTGCAGCAATCCGCCCTGATCCGCGAAATTCATCTCCAGGATCAGCAATCTTTCCCATATCTTTTTGAGAACCGGGAAGCAGGCACGCTCAAAAAATCGCCTGAGCTCCGTTTCAGAAGCGGGCAAATCCCGCACATGCAGAACATAATCATAATGATCAGCCAGAAGATGACGATAAACATCAGCGAAAATATCATCGTCTAATGATAGACCCGTCATCGGCAAACCTTATCATGCTTGATGAAGCGCATTTTACCGGCTTTATTACTCTGCCTGAACGAAGCAGCCCGGCGGACAAAATATATGATGTAATAAAAAATACCCCTTATTGAACTTGCAATTTGCAAGCTCAATAAGGTTATTCTATAAATTAACTAACATGCTTTATTAAAGCAACTCTCGTAATTATCCACATACTGGTGAATAATAAATAGAACACGCAATAGATAATGTTTTACCATTACTAATGTTCACATTTAAACGATTGCCAATGACTTTTAAAGCAGTATTGTTATCATATTTTTCAGAGATCATATGAGCACCTATTTTGATTTTAACATGACTTCCAAGCTTCGCCTATCTCTTCATATTGCAGAGATAGTTTGCCATGTAGCCTCGTAATTAGCTGCACTTTTTTCAATAACCGGCCAGAAAGCCAGAAATACTTTACAACCGGCAAGTGAAAAACAGATTTTATAACAAAAATACTCTGTACGACGGACTAATTTAGATACCTCTTTCGAGGAACATTCAATTCCTAATAATTGCCCGCAAGGTCACGACCGATGATCGGTGGCGGCAGGTCGAACGCTGACGCGTAGATCTGCCGGCATGAAAGCAGATGGTTGCATAAAAGTGATCGAGATTTGTGTTGACTATTAACATTGTGTTAACCACAGTTTGTTGCAATGTGTTACAAAGCGTTACGACGCCCACATTACAGCGCCATATGAAAGGAGAACGGATTGAACATGCAGCGGCGGACCGGTCAGCATTTTTTGCCTGCAAAGGATGGATCTGCCGTGTCCTCCATGACTTCGTTCTGGGGGCTGATGCGCGCCTACTGGATTTCGGAGCGCTGGAAAGAAGCCTGGGGCCTTACGCTCGCGATTTTCCTTTTCACCGCCTTCATCAGCAAGACCACGGTCTGGGTGGCAGAAGCTTCAGGCCATCTGATGAATTCCATCGTCAATGTGAATTCCGCACCTGTGCAGAACCCGCTCATGGTGATTGCCGCCAATGCGGGCATTCTGGTCGTGTTGATGCTGGCCAAGGATGTATGCCTGGTCGGTTTCCGCCACCTGCTTTCCACGACCCTGCATCGCAAATGGCGCAAATGGCTCAACGACCGCTTTTCCGACGCGCTGCTCGACCGCAACCACACGCATTATCACCTCCAACAGGGCAAGGGCGACGCGCTGCCCGACAATGTCGACCAGCGCCTGCAGGAATCCATCAAGGGCATGACCGGCGGGGCCATCGGTCTCGTCATGGGCGTTGTCGGCGTGCTGCTCTCCGCCTTCTTTGTCGGCCAGAAGCTGCTTGAAATCTCCACCGAGGTCAGCGGCCTGGAGTTTCTCGGCTCCTATGGCGGTGCGATTCTCGCTTTTGCGGCGATCATCATCTATGTGCCGCTGGGAACGCTGGTTGCAATCAAGATCGGCCGCAGGCTGGAACGTCTCAATCTGGGCATGCAAAAGGCCGAAGGCTCCTATCGTGGCGAATGGACCACGCTGCTGCGCCGCAGCTTCCAGATTTCCGCGTCCGAAGGCGAAAGCGTGCAGCGCAGCGTCAACAGGCGTCTTTACAGCGATGTCGATAATACATGGAACCGCCTCAATCGGTTTGATGCCGCCTATCTCGCCTTTTCGCAGGCCTATGGCTTCATGTCGAACCGGATCGTCGCCTATATTCCGGGCCTGCTGCCCTATATGAGCGGGGCTGTCAGCTTCCGCAATTATGTGACGGGCGCGGAACTCGTCGCAGCCATGATCAATGATTGCTCGTGGTTCATTCAGGTCATGCCGGCCATTGCCAACCTGCGCGCCAATGCGGGCCGTGTCACTGGACTGGCACGGGCAATCGACAATGTGCAGGACCCGGCAGAATTCTACGGCCGCAGCGGCGTCAACCGTTTCAGCTTCACCCGGCAGCATCCGCGGTTCGGATTGTCGGTGCGCAATCTGACCCTGATGCATGGTGCGGACAGTGAAGCGCCCTTCCTTCGTTCCGGTGTCATCAATATCCATCCGGGCGACTGGGTCTATATGCGCGGTCCATCCGGCTCCGGAAAGACCTCTTTCATCAAGGCGCTCAACGGCCTCTGGCCTTTTGGCACCGGTGACATCATCTATCCGCAGGGCGCGACATCCATCTATGTGCCGCAGGAAGCAAAGTTTCCGTCAGTGAGCCTGAAACAGCTCGTCTGCCTGCCCGACAGTGAAGCAGATTTCGACGATCTGGCCGTGGCCGCCGTCCTGCATGAAGCAGGACTTGGGGAATTCATCGCACGCATGAAAGATGCCGATGCGGACGGCTCGCCCTGGGACATGGTGCTATCGGGCGGACAAAAGCAGAAGGTGATGCTGGCGCGAATCCTGCTGCACAAGCCTTCCATCCTCTTTCTTGACGAAGCCACCGGCGCTCTCGATCCGGCAGCGAAACTGCTTTTCCATACCGCGCTCAAGAACCATTGCCCCAAAGCCATCGTCATCAGCATCATGCATGAGGAAAAGCTGCCCACGCTCGAAAACGGCGCGGATGTTTATTCGCATGTTCTTGAAATACATAATGGCTATGCAGCCCTGCGTCCGATCCATTTCCCGGTTGTAAGCGAAGCACCGCTGATTGCCGCCGAATGAAGCGGGGCCTGCCACGAATGCGGCTTTGAAGCCGGGACCGCTTTTGATTGACAAGCCCCTTCGGGTCATTCAGTTTCCCTGAAATTCACAGGATCAGGCGGGGGCGGGTTGACCAGTTCGGTTTCATCTTTAGCAGACAGGCGGCCAGTATTTATCCGGCTGCTTCGCGCGCCTTTGTTCTGGCTTGTCTTCTCCCTCGTCATCCTTGGCACCCTGCTGATCTTCCCGATCGTCATTCCCATAGGGCCGATGTATTGGGATACCTATCTCTATCTGGATGCCGCGCAGCGCATCAGGACCGGCCAGATTCCGGCTGTGGACTTTCTCACACCCGTCGGACCATTGGGCTATTATCTTTTCGCGTGGGGGCTGGATATGCTCCCCCATGCACAGCCATTGTTGCTGGCGCAATGGTCCCTGCTTGCCGTCGCAGTACCGCTGATGGCCGTGGTGCTTGCGGAACCGGGACCGCAGAACCGCACCCTCGCCTTCGCCCTGCTGATCCCGTTTCTGGTATTTGCCATTTTCCCGGCCAATGTACAGTCTTTCCATTCCTATCCGGGTCTGGACGGTTTCGGCATTTATAACCGCCAGAGTTCGCTGCTTTTATATGTGCTGATGTGCGGGCTGATGTTTATGCGCGACGGGCGCAGGCTTGCGATCTTCTGCGCGCTCACCATGCTGAGCCTGTTTCTCATCAAGATCACCGGCTTTCTGGTGGGTGGTCTGTTCGGCCTGACAGCGCTGCTCGCGGGCCGCATTTCGGTCAAAAGCATCATAATCGCCGCCGTCATAGCCATAGCCGGATTGCTCGTTCTGGAAATGAACGGACAGATGATTTCCGCCTATATTGACAGCATCATCCAGCTTGTCGCAGCCAATGATGATGTGCTGCTGCCGCGTTTTCTCACTGTCATGTCCGGGAAGCTGGATGTCATTCTGCCCGCATCCCTCCTGGTGCTGGCACTGTTCTGGATTGAAACCGGCGGCATAATCCATGCAGGTCGTTTTCTCGATCGCGGCTCTGTCTGGCTGGCGATCACCCTGCTGGGCGGCATCATTCTTGAAACGCAGAATACCGGCAGTCAGGAATTCATCTTCCTGTGGCCTGTGTTGCTGATGATCTACCAGCGCCTCAAACATCTCCAAGCAAAGCCGCAGCTTGCATTCCTCATACTGGCCGCTTTTTGCACGATCCCGACTTTCGCTCAGGTTACCCACAAGACATTGCGCGCGATTGCCGTGGCCCCGACCTATGTGCAGCCGCCCGTCACAGAGGTTAAAAATCTGG
Organism: Falsochrobactrum shanghaiense; assembly: GCF_003149535.1. GTDB lineage: Bacteria > Pseudomonadota > Alphaproteobacteria > Rhizobiales > Rhizobiaceae > Brucella > Brucella shanghaiense. Next base: position 238,989 of record NZ_QGDB01000004.1, read on the forward strand.
CGCAGGTTTCCACGAAAAAAGAAATCATGGAACGCACGCTGCTGCTCAAGCAGCATTATGCCGACTATCCGCAGCCATACAAGGCGCTGGCCAGACAAGGGCAACTGGCAAGCTGGCGGCTTTATTCCGAACTCGATTATCAGATGTTCTGGATCATCGAAGCAGACGAGGTGGTCAAGGCCATCAAACAATTCGAAGCGCAGAACGGCATTCATCTCAACAGCCTGATGGCGCTCGATTTCGCCGATCCTTTTCCATGGCTTCTCGACCGCGAGGCAACCCGCGAAATCCAGATCGGTGCCGATCCCTTCCGCACCGTAACCGCAATGACACCCGAAATAAAAGCCGCAGTCGAAACCACCGATGGCGTCTTGCAGCCTACATGCCCGGCAACCTCTGCCCGGCTTGCCTTGCGCGAGATTTATGATGACGCATTGCAAGACCGGGAAGTCGTGCAACTCGATCCCTGCTGGAACCTGCTCCTGCGTCCCGGCCTTCTCAAGAAATAATGATGAAACGGACGCTTACGCGCCCGCTTCCTTACTTGATCTGCGCCTTCACGAAATCCTTGACGATGCGAACTATGCCGCGTCCGAGAACCTCATCAAGCGCCGCAATAAATTCGTCAACATGGGCCCGCTCGCAAATGAGCGGCGGCTCAAGACGGATCACATTGCGATTATATTCGGTGAAGGCCACCAGCACGCCATGATCGCGCAAAAGATGACTACCGATGAAGCCGGGTAACGAACCCTTGAGCTTGTCATCGAGCATTCCAAGCACTGGTCGTAGCACCAAGGGCATGGTCTGCGAAAAATCGTGGAATTCCAGCCCCACCATCATGCCCCGCCCGCGCACATCTTTCAAAAGTGCGGGATAGCGTGCCTGCAGCTCTTTGAGCTGCGCGATAAGATAATCGCCCGTTTCCGCCGAATTATCGATCAGATGCTCGTCATAAAGCACGTTGAGCGTTTCAATGGCGGTGATGCAGGCTTCGCCGATCCCGCCAAATGTCGCCATGGCATGGATCATTGCGGTTTTAGGCGTGCCATAGGCTTTCATGTAAATATCGCGCCGCGCGATCATTGCTGCCATGGCGGTCTTGCCGCCGCCGAGCGATTTCGCCAGCGCCGTCACATCGGGGATGACGCCATAATGCTCGAAAGCATAGAACTTGCCCGTCCGGCCCAAGCCGCACTGCACTTCATCGGCCACCCAGAGGACGCCATACTGGTCGCAAAGCTGGCGCAGCTTCTGCCAGAATTCCGCATCCGCCTGAATGATGCCGCCGCCACCCTGAACCGTTTCCAGCACGATGGTGCCGATTTCGGGGTCCGAACGGAAAGCATTTTCAACGGCTTCAATATCGCCGAACGGCACGCGGACGGTATTGTCCACAAGCTTGAACTCGCCACGATAAAGACCGCCATCGGTGATGGAGAGAACGCCCTTGGTTTTGCCGTGAAAGGAATTCTCGGCATAGACGATCTTCGGTTTTTTTGGTCCCGCCGCGCGTTCGGCAACTTTGATAGCCGCTTCCATGGCTTCCGAACCCGAAGACCCCAGAAACACCATATCCAGATCACCGGGTGAGCAGGCGGCTATGTCATAGGCCAGCGCCGCCGCATATTGCGACATGAAGGCAATGGCGATTTCATGGCGCATTTCTTCCTGAAATTTCCGGCGTGCCTCAAGGATGCGCGGGTGATTATGACCAAGCGCCAGCGAGCCGAAACCACCGAAGAAATCGAGTATCCTGCGGCCGGTCTGATCGTAATAATACATGCCTTCGGCGCGCTCGACCTTGACTTTGTGGAAGCCGAGCAGCTTCATGAAATGCAACTGCCCCGGATTGAGATGCGTGGTGAAAAGCTCCGTCATGCGCGGCAGGTCGAGCGCCTTGGCATCCTCGACGCTCAACAGGGCTGGCTTCGGTGTGTAATTGGCGGTATCGCGCAGATTTTGCGGTGTAACTGTCTTTGTCATAACCTGTCCCTCACGCTGCCTTCAATGCGCCGGAACGGCCATCGGCAAGCTTCTTGCGATATTCGCTATAGGCGGCGATCAGCATGTCCTCATCGCGATATTGCGGAATCCAGCCCAGTTCGCGCTCGCCCTTCGACACATCGAGCACGCACATTTCATCGGCAATCAGATATTGTTCCGGGTCCATCAACGGCATGTTGAGCCAATCGAGGAAATCCAGCGTCCGCTTGACTGCCCATGCGGGCGTCGGCACCAGAATAGATTTCGATCCCGCATGCTTGACCAGATCGCCCAGCAATTTGCGCACCGGCGGCGGATTGAGCGAGCCGAGATTATAGACCTCGTTGGGCACCCCTGCCTTATAGGCGGCATAGGCTGCGGAAGCGCAATCGAAGACGGAAATGAACTGATAGGGGTTCTTGCCCGAACCGATCATCGGCACCGGCAGATTGCTGTCGATCAGCTTGAACAGTTTTTCCAGAATGCCCAAGCGTCCCGGCCCGATGATGAGGCGCGGACGAAACAGCGAGATATTCATGCCGCGCGTGCGCCAGTCGGCAGCCAGTTCTTCGGTTTTCAGCTTGGAAAGCCCATATTCACCAAGCGGATTGCAGGGATGATCTTCCTTCTGCGGCCACGAATAAGTATGGCCATAAACCATGTCCGTGGTGAAATGGACCAGCGATTTCGCGCCTGCTGCATCCATCGCCTTGATGATATTTTCCGTGCCGTAATAATTGACCGGAAAGAAGAAATCATGCCGCTTGGCGCGCACCTGAATGGGTGAGAGCATCTTGGCCGAGAGATTATAGACCATATCATCGGCGCGAATGCCCAGAGCCTGTATCGATTCCGGCTTCGTCACATCCGTATGAATGAAAGCCGCGTCGCGATAATGTGCAAGGTCGCTCTTGACAATATCGGCGACGATCACCTCATGCCCATCCGCCAGAAGCGATGGCGCCAGATAGCGCCCGACAAAGCCGTCACCGCCAAAAATAATATGTCTCATAATCCAGCCCCAACTCTATATCTATATCGATGAACGTTCATGAACCGCAGCCGTTTGCCCGGCATCGGGTGCCTTGCTGCCGCTCTGGGCGATCAGCACGGTTCCGATGCAGATGAAGGCAATCCCCGCAATCTTGTAAGCACCCAGTTCCTCCTTGAACAAAAGCCATGCGAAAAGTGCGACCGCCACATAGGCAAGGCTGAGAAACGGATAGGCGAAGGAAAGATCGACCTTCGAGAGCACATAAAGATGCGACGCCATGGAAATTACGAAAGTGAACAGGCCCGCAAACACCCACGGGTTGAAGACGATCTGGAAGATACGCTGGACCAGCGTGTCCGCCGAGAAGCTGACTGGCCCGAGCGTGATCATGCCGTGTTTGAGCATAAGCTGCGCCGCCGCATTGGTCATCACCGTGAAAAGGATGAAAGGAATATATTTCATTTTCTGCCCTGCCTGATTTATTTTGCCCGCTAATCAATTATCCCGATGCCAGCGCTGTGCGCCGCCAGAAATCCGAACAAAAGCGCTCATCGCGCCATTGCTCAAACTGTTGCCATTGCGCAAAGCCCGCCTTGAACGTGGCCGCGCTCATGCGCTGATCCTTGTAGGGATTGACCCGTCCGCCTGCTTCGATGGTCATCCGGTCCAGAAGGGCAAGGAGATCAAGCGTCCTTTGCCCACGATTGGGAAAATCCATGGTCAGAGTGTAGCCCGGCTGGGGAAAGGATAGCAGCCCCGGCGAGCGCATATCGCCAAAGCGCTTCAGCACCGTGAGAAATGACGCCTGCCCGGCATCGCGGCTTGCAGCAAGCATGGCCGGGACCACATGCGGCGCCGCCTCTAAAGGCACGACGCTCTGGTGCTGATAAAGCCCGCGCGGCCCATAAAGCCGGTTCCAGTTACGTACACCGTCAAGCGGATAGAAAAAGCTGTCAAAACCGGTGAGATGAGGTTCCTTCTTGCGGGATTTCGCACGGAAATAAAGACTGTTGAATATGGTCAGGCTTGGCCGGTTCAGCATCGAAAACGGCAGATCGAACGGTACGGCAAGCTGCGTTTCGCTGCCCTGCGCATCACGATTGCCATTGGACGCGTGATTGCCGGTAATCAGAACGCCGCGCCCTTCCGAGCGCCCGCTTGCCAACTGGTCCACCCATGCAACCGCATATTCGTTCACCCGGTCCGCCGCCTCGGCAATAGCGAAATATTCGGACAGGTTGCCAAACGGCGTGATGCGCTGTTCGATGTCGAGAGAACCCACCGCCATCAGCCGGATACGCGCGCTCAATATCAGGCCCGTCAGGCCCATGCCGCCAACCGTTGCCGCGAATAATTGCGCATTTTCAGCATTGGAGCAATGATGGATCATGCCATCGGAGCGCAGCAGTTTCAGACTTTCGATATGACAGCCGAATGTCCCGCGTAAATGATGGTTCTTGCCGTGCACATCATTGGCGATGGCCCCGCCAAGCGTCACGAAACGCGTTCCGGGCGTCACGGGCAGAAAATAGCCGTGCGGCGCAGCCGTTTCGATGATTTCGCTCAGCAGAGCTCCGGCCTGCGCTTCCAGAATTCCGCTCTCTTCATCAAAGCCGAGAATCCGATTATGGGAGCGCATCGGCACCAGAAGCCCCGCATCATTGTGACAGCTATCGCCATAGGAGCGCCCATTGCCAAAGGCGAGCAGGCTTACGCCATCCAACGCCGCGCGGCCAAACATAGCTTTGGCATTTTCAAGCGCAATCGAACTGCGATCATGCCGGGCGATCCGCCCGAAACTGTCGAAAGACCATTCCATCACCGCATTCCGGCGGTAAACAGAAGTATTGCACCAATCACGATGACCAACTGGCTGCGCCAGTCATTGGCGATGAAAACGACCGGATCGTCGTCCATTTCCTTGCGGTGCGCCAATATCCACACACGGATAACGATATAAAGCACGATCGGCACCAGCGGCCAGATCAGCCAGGGATAGGTGTAGAGCGTGCGCACCGCATCGCTGTTGATATAAAGCGCAAGAACCAGAACGGCGGTAAAGGCCGAGGCCACGCCGCTCTGCCCGACAATATCAATATCTTCGGGGCGATAACCGCGACCCGCAATCTTGTCTTTCTCGGTCACGGTCGAATGCTGCAACTCGACATAGCGTTTGACCAGTGCCAGCGACAGGAAGAAAAACATCGCAAACGCCATCAGCCAGAAGGAAAGCGGGATATGGGTCGCCGCCATGCCCCCCAGAAGCCGCAGACTGTATAGAGCGGCAAGGCAGATCACATCAACCAGCAGCATACGTTTCAACACCAGCGAATAGGCCGTGGTCGCAGCCAGATAGGTCGCTATGACGAGCAAAAAGGCAAGGGGCAGATACAGGCTTATGATCCCCGCTGCGAGCAGAAGGAGAGCCGATACCGTCAGCCCGAACGGAATGCTCAGCACCCCGCTTGCGAAAGGCCGGTTCCGCTTTCTTTTATGCTGGCGGTCAAGCGGAAGATCGATGATATCGTTGATGATATAAATGGCCGATGCGGCTGCGGAAAAGGCAATGAAGGCCAGACAGGCAGCCATGAAAATGTCAGGCTCGGAAATATCGTGGGCAAGAAACGCTGGCACGAAGACCAGCAGGTTCTTGAGCCATTGATGCACACGCAGCATTTTCAGATAGGGCTTGATCCCGCGGGATTTGTTTGCAAACAGACGCCCGCCATTTGCCTTTTGAAAGCGCGCGGCGGTGCGGTCGGGCGCGACGATGATCGCTTCGCGCGCAGCCTGAAAGACAGCTATGTCCGCCCGGTCGTTTCCGGCATAGTCAAAACCGTTTGCGCCGTAATGCTCGGTCAGCGCGCGCGCCTTGCGGTGCGACGACAGATTATTCGTCTGCGTCGCATGAACCGCATCGAAAATGCCAAGTTCCGCGGCGACTGCCTGCGCCAAAGGCTCTGCCGCAGCGGTTGCCAGCACAAGCTTGCGCCCCCGGCTGTGTTCTTTGCGCAGAAACTCAAGAAAATCCTGACGATAGGGCAGCAGGGAGGCATCGATAGTGATACGGCGTGCAATCTCGCGCTTGAGATGTGCCTTGCCGGACAGAAGCCAGACAGGCAGCAGAAAAGCAAAGAAGATATTCTTTTTGAGAAGAACGAACAGGCTTTCCCACAGCAGATCGGTTGCAACCAAAGTGCCATCGAGATCTACTGCCAATGGCACATGTGTACCCTGTATCCGCTCGTTCATATGCACTCCCCGCCCATATATATATCTGGCCCGGCAGGCCCCGCTTCCTGCGCCGTTATGCAACGCATAAAACAAGAAACCAAATGAAGAATGAATATTTCTGCAATCGGTAATTGTTATTCAAAAAAGCGCCTTAACAAATGCACTCAATCATAAATATATAACGGCTTTGTCCCTGATGGCGCGAAAATCTCTTTAAGATCAGTCGTCAAACTTGATGACAGTCTTTCCGCGCGTAATATCCATTGCAAGACGCGACAGTTCCTCCCGGACGGCAATGGGCATGATGCCCGCCATTTCAACACCGTCTGCCGTAAAATTCTCCTGTTTGATCATGACATTATCCACCGCCGCGAGACGCACCTTTAATAATGCATGATCGGAGAAATCGCAGGCAAGCGAAAAGCCCACCACCGGGATCACTTCCGTCTTTTCCGCCTGCCGCAGACATGTAGCGGCAGTGCCGCCATAAGCGCGCATCAGACCGCCGCTGCCCAGAAGAATACCACCGAACCAGCGCGTCACCACCACCACGATATTATCGAGCTTCTGGCCATCGATGGCTTGCAGGATCGGCTTGCCCGCAGTGCCGGTCGGCTCGCCATCATCGCTGAAACGGTAATTCTGTCCCATGCGCCAGGCCCAGCAATTATGCGTTGCTGCAAGATCGGAATGCTGCGTCAGAAATTCCTTTGCCGCCTGCTCGTTCGTCACCGGGCCGGCGATCGCCAGAAAACGACTCTTCCTGATTTCCTGATCGAAGGTTTCGATGCGGCTGATGGTGAACATGACGCCCCTGTGACTATTTTCCCTGCGGCCTAACATTTTACGTTGCGGATGACGACCCCTTGACGTTTACACGGCATTGCGCGGGAAGATCGGACGGTATAAGCCAATCTGGAAATGAGCCGCTATTTCATGCTCATATCCAGATGAGTTATCAGGAGATTCGCCGATGTTCGACTTGATCGTGAGAAATGCAAATCTGCCGGACGGGCGCGAAAAGCAGGACATTCTGGTCAAGGACGGCAAGATCGCCGACATCGTTGCATCAAATGGCGAGCATCAGGCACCCCGTGAAATCGACGCGACCGACCGGCTGGTGACGCCGCCTTTTGTCGATCCGCATTTTCATATGGATTCAACCCTCTCGCTCGGTATGCCGCGCCTCAATATGTCCGGAACGCTTCTGGAAGGCATCGCGGTCTGGGGCGAATTGAAGCCATTGCTCACCCGCGAGGCCATGGTCGAGCGCGCGCTGCGCTATTGCGATCTCGCCGTCAGCCAGGGCCTGCTTGCCATCCGCAGCCATGTGGATGTCAGCGATCCGCGCCTTCTGACCGCCGAAGCGATGATCGAGGTGCGCGAAAAGGTCAAACCCTATATCGATCTGCAACTGGTCGCCTTTCCGCAGGACGGTTATTACCGCTCGCCCGGCGCCATCGATCTGGTCAATCGTTCTCTGGATATGGGCCTTGATATTGTCGGCGGTATTCCGCATTTCGAACGCACGATGGCGGATGGCGCGGCGTCGCTGGAAGCACTGTGCCGCATTGCCGCCGAGCGCGGCCTGCCGGTCGATATTCATTGCGACGAATCCGACGACCCCATGTCGCGCCACGTCGAATCTCTCGCGGCGGAGACAGTGCGTTTCGGCCTGCAGGGCCGCGTTTCGGGGTCGCATCTCACCTCCATGCATTCCATGGACAATTATTACGCGACCAAGCTGATTGCGCTGATTGCAGAAGCGCAGATGAACGCAATCCCCAATCCGCTCATCAACATCACCCTTCAGGGCCGCGCCGACACCTATCCCAAGCGCCGCGGCATGACGCGCGTTCCAGAACTCATGGCGGCAGGCGTCAATGTCGCTTTCGGCCATGACTGCGTGATGGACCCCTGGTATTCGATGGGTTCAGCAGACATGCTGGAAGTGGGCCATATGGCGCTGCATGTCGCACAAATGACCACGATCGAGGGCAAGCGTCAGGTTTTCGATGCGCTCACCGTCAATTCCGCCAAGGCGCTGGGGCTTGAAGGCTACGGGCTGGCAAAGGGCTGCAATGCCGATTTCGTCGTCTTGCAGGCGCGCGATCCGCTCGAAGCGCTGCGCCTGAAGGCGAACCGTCTGGCGGTGGTGCGGCGCGGCAAGGTGATAGCCGAAAATCCGCAACGAGCCGCCACGCTGCATATTGAAGGGCGCCCAACGCTGATTGACGCCGCCGATTATGCGCCGGTGAACTGATCGAAACAACTTGAATTCAGGTGCATTTGGGCAAGAATGCAATTGTTGCCTGTGAAGCCTCGTGCTCAAATGCGAAGCCTTGGGTTCAGAAAGAAGCAACCGGACGCATGAGTATGCGCACCGACAAATCATAAGAGGGGTCCACATGACCGATAGAACCAGAAAATCCGCATTCACCCGGCGCGACATTCTCGCCATATCAGCCGCTATTGGCGCAACCGCTTTCACTTCCCGCGTCCTTGCCGCCGACGAAAAGCTCAAAGTCGCTGGCCTGCACGCTTCGCCGGTCGAAAATGCCTGGAACTCGCGCCTGCATGAAGCGCTCCAGCAGGCTAATGATGAAGGCGCAATCGAATATGTCTTTTCGGAAGGGATTTCAGCGAGCGATTATCCCCGCGCCATGCGCGAATATGCCGAACAGGGCATCAAGCTCATCGTCGGCGAATCCTATGCCGTCGAACGCGAAGCCCGGCAGGTAGCGGGCGATTATCCGCAAACCACCTTCATCATGGGGTCTTCCGGCAAGCCGCATGGCGAAAACTTCGGCGTCTTCGGCACCTGGAATCTGGAGTCCGTCTATCTTGCAGGAATGCTTGCAGGTTCGGTGAGCAAGACCGGGACCTTCGGCGCGGTCGGTGCTGTGCCGATCCCGGAAGTCAATATGCTTATCAACGCTTTCAGGGAAGGCATCAAGGAAACCCGCCCGGATGCCAAATTCATGGCCTCCTTCATCGGCACTTTCTTTGATCCGCCAAAGGCGCGTGAAGCGGGGCTTGCCCAGATCGACGCGGGCGCCGATGTCCTTCTGGGTGAGCGTATCGGGACGGCAGACGCTGCCAAGGAGCGCGGCATCAAGGCTGTCGGCTCGCTGCTCGACTACACGCCGCGCTATCCCGATACGGTCTTTGCCAATGCCATGTGGTATTTCCGCCCGATCCTCAATGCAGCGATTGCCGATGTGAAGGCCGGACAGCCGACCGGCAAGGACTACACCGACTTCAGCAAGATGAAGGAAGGCGGCAACGACATCGTCTATGTCAAGGGCGTCGCCACGGAGGACGCCGAAGCCAAAATGGAAGCGCGCCGCGCCGAGATCAAGGCCGGCACCTTCACTGTGGAGCCGAACACGGCAGAGCCCAGCTAAACAGCAACGGCATGGGGCGGCACAGATATGGCGAATGATATGAAGCAGCAGGACGCGACCGCGCTCGCCCAGGCGATTGGCAATGGCGACCTGACTGCCGGTGAAGCCATGGAAGCCGCCCTTGCCGCCGCAGAAAAATGGCAATCGCTGGGCGCGATTGCCCATCTTGATGCAGAACTGGGCCGCGCCAATGCGGCCCGCTCTCATGCACGAAATGCCCCCTTCGCAGGCGTTCCCGCGCTGTTCAAGGATCTGGGTGGCCCCTGTGCGGGCCTGCCGATCCGGCTTGGCTCGCGCGCATTTGCAAATGCCTCGCCGCAACTCGATTCAGAACTTGCCCATCGGCTGCGCGAAGCGGGGCTGAATTTCTTTGGCACAACGACCGTGCCGGAATTTGGCCTTGCGCTGGCCAGCGAACCGGCAAGCGGCCCGATTGCGCGCCACCCCTTTGACGAAACACTCTCGCCCGCAGGCTCTTCCGGTGGTGCGGCATCCGCCGTAGCGCGCGGCATCGTCGCCATAGCCCATGCGACCGATGCAGGTGGCTCCATCCGCGTGCCTGCTGCAACTTGCGGCCTTGTCGGCCTCAAACCCAGCCGTGGCGCCATGCCGTCGGGTCCGCATTTTGGCAATTATCTGGCGGGAATTGCCAGCGAATTCGCGCTTTGCCGCTCGGTTCGCGATGCCGCCACCCTTTTTCCGCTGCTTGCAGGCAAGGCGGAAGGTTTTCTTCCTGATCCCGAACTGGCCGCAGGCAAACTGCCGCAACATCTTCGCATTGGCATCATCACCGGCGATCTGGCCGACTGGCCTATTGCGTCCGAACGCATGCAGACCGTTGCCGGTGCGGCGCGCTTTCTGGAGGCGCAGGGACACACCATCAGCGAAATCGATGCAGAGAGCTTAGCGCCGCTGGTCGCTGCCAGTGCGCTTGCTTTCGACCGCATCATTTCGGTCAATCTCGCTTGCGCGGTCGCGGCACTCGCGCTTGATGAAGACAAGCTCGAACCGTTAACGTATGCCGTGGCCGAGCGGGGTCGCAACTTCAATGCAACGACACTTTACGAGGCGATGAATGGTGCAGTCGCCGCCACCCATAGCCTCTGGCAGATTTTCCACGACATTGATGTGCTGATAATGCCGATGCTTGGCCGCGCGCCGCTTCCGCTTGGTTCTTTCCCGATGGACCACAATGACGTGGAAGCGCATTGGCGCAAAATGACCGCCTTTGCGCCCTATGCGAGCTTAGGCAATATTTCCGGCTTTCCGGCGCTTTCACTTCCCTTTGGCGAGGATGCGGCGGGCCTGCCGCTTGCCATCCAGCTTATGGCCCCGATGGGTGCCGACAGGATGCTTCTAGCACTGGGCGGACGGCTGGAGGAAGACCAACGCTGGCAGCACAAATTTCCCGTAGCGGGGTTGAACCAATGAGCAGCACAGTTCTCGAACTGCAAAACATCACCAAGCGCTTTGGCGCACTGACCGCCAATGATGATATTTCGCTCAAGCTCGAACGCGGCGAAATCCTCGCTTTCCTTGGCGAAAACGGCGCTGGCAAGACCACACTGATGAATATTCTCTTCGGCCATTATGTGCCCGATGAAGGCCGCGTCTTTGTGAAGGGAGCGGAAATTCCGCAAGGCAAACCGCGCGCGGCCATCGATGCAGGTGTGGGCATGGTGCACCAGCATTTCACGCTTGCGCCCAATCTCACCGTTCTGGAAAACATCATCACCGGGACGGAAAGCCTGTGGAAGCTGAAATCTGACCGCGCCGGAGCGCACGCGAAAATTGCCCGGATTGCCGAGCGTTTCGGCCTCAAGGTCGATCCCGATGCGCGACTGGGCGACCTTTCTGTCGGCGAGCAGCAGCGCGTCGAAATTCTCAAGGCGCTTTATAATGACGCCGATATTCTGATCCTCGATGAACCGACCGCCGTTCTCACCACGCAGGAAGCCGAAGGGCTGTTCGCGACGCTGAAGGAAATGGCGCGGCAGGGGCTTTCGCTCATCTTCATTTCGCACAAGCTGCATGAAGTCATGTCGGCGGCGGACCGCATCGTCGTGCTGCGCGGCGGCAGGCTGGTGGCGGAGCGAAAAGCGCATGAAACCTCCAAGGAGGAACTGGCCGAACTCATGGTCGGACGCCGCGTATCGCGCCCCGCACGCGCCGCAGCAATGCCAGGGGAAATCCTGCTCGAAGGCCGCAACGTTACCCTTATCGAAGAGGGTATCGCCCGACTGTCCGAGCTCAATTTTCACGTTCGCGCAGGCGAGACGCTGGGTATTATCGGGGTTTCCGGCAATGGGCAGGCAGCGCTTGGGCGTCTTGTTTCCGGCCTGAGCCAGCCTGCCAGCGGAGCGCTATCCCTGTTCGGGCAGGAAGTCGCGCAATTCGACCCACGCCGCTTCGTAGCCCAAGGGGTTGGGCGCATCCCCGAAGACCGCAATGCGGAAGGCACGATCGGCGATCTGACATTATGGGAAAATGCCGTACTGGAGCGCATACGCGACCCGCAATTTTCCAATGGCCTGCTGGTCAATCGAAATGCAGCCCGCGAATTTACCGATCGTATCATCAAGGGTTTCGATGTGCGCGGCGGCACGCCCGACAGCCGCATCCGCCTGCTTTCGGGCGGCAATATGCAAAAGCTCATTTTAGGCCGCAATCTTGAAACCGCACCGCATATTCTGATTGCCGCGCAGCCCACGCGCGGTCTTGATGAGGGGGCGGTCGCAGCCATCCACCAGCGAATATTGGAGGCGCGCGCCAAAGGAACGGCGGTCCTTCTCATTTCCGAAGATCTCGATGAAATCATCGGCCTTGCCGACCGGGTGCAGGCCATCGTCAAAGGCCGCCTGTCGCCGCCCATCGATGCGGAAATGGCAAACGCGCAAAGGCTGGGGCTGATGATGGCTGGTGAGTGGCAAGGAGCTGAATTAAATGACGCGAAAGGGCTGAATTGATGCGCATCGAACGACGCGAAACAAGGCCCGTGATTTTGGTGACGACAGCGCCGGTCATCGCCGTTCTGACTGCTTTCGTCCTCGCCGGATTGCTGATTGCGAGCGCTGGCGCGCCGGTTTTCGAATCCTTCCGCCAGATCGCTATCGGCGCTTTCGGCAACCGCCTTTCGATCAGCGAAACGCTGACCCGCGCGACACCTTTGATGTTGACCGGACTTGCCGCTGCCGTTGCCTTCCGCTCGCGGCTGTGGAATATCGGGGCCGAGGGACAACTCTATATGGGTGCGCTCGCGGTCGTGGCTGTGGGTATGCAATTGCAACTCCCCACCCCCCTGCTGATCCCGATGCTGCTTCTTGCCGGTGCTGTTGCGGGAATGGTGTTCCTGCTCATCCCGCTTGGGCTGCGCTTGCGTTTCGGTGTCGATGAAGTGGTCACGACCCTGCTGTTGAATTTCGTCGCCGTGCTGTTCGTCTCAATGATGATCGAAGGGCCGATGAAAGACCCGCTGGCCTTCGGCTGGCCGCAATCAGAACCCGTGCCCGATGCCGCTGTGCTGCCCAAGATCATGTCAGGCATGCGCCTGCATATCGGCCTGCTGATCGCTATCGCGCTGGCCATCATTCTCTCCTATGTGCAAAAATATACGGTGTTCGGCCTCGAAACGAAAGCTGCGGGGCTTAACCCTCAAGCGGCCCGTTTTGCGGGCATTCCGCTGGGGCGCACCTTGATCAAGGTTGCCTGCATCTCCGGTGGTCTGGCCGGTCTTGCGGGCGCAGTGCAGGTGATGGGCGTCAAAGGCTATGTCACCACCGATCTGTCGCCCGGTTTCGGCTATTCGGGCATCATTGTTGCCATGCTCGCCAATCTCAATCCGATTGGTGCAATCTTCTCCGCGCTTTTTGCCGCCGCCATGTTTGTCGGCGCTGACGGCATGAGCCGCGCCATCGGTATTCCCTCTTTCATCGCCGATGTCACCGTGGCGCTGTCACTTCTCACCATGCTGGTCGCGCTGTTCTTCACCCAATACAGGATCGCCCGATGAACGAATTGATGGATATTCTGCTCTCGGCGGGCCTATGGGTTTCGGTTCTGCGCATTGCAACACCGCTGATTTTCGGCACACTTGGCGCGCTTTTTTGCGAACGGGCGGGCGTGCTCAATCTCGGCATCGAAGGCATCATGACCTTCGGCGCGATGATCGGCTGGCTGACCGTCTATAACGGCGCTGATTTGTGGGTGGGCGTGCTGGCGGCGGCGGCATCGGGCGCGCTGTTTGGCCTGCTCCATGCCGCCCTCACCGTTCCGCTCGGCCTGTCGCAGCATGTGGTGGGGCTTGGCATCACGCTTCTTGCATCGAGCCTCTCCTATTTTCTGTTCCGCCTTCTGGTGCCGCTATCCTCGACGCCGCCGACCATCGTGCCGTTTCAGCCGGTCAATCCGTCATGGCTTGCGGAGATTCCCTTTATCGGGCAGGTACTGGGAACGCAGACAGCGCTGACATGGATTGCAATTCCGCTTGCCCTTTTGCTTGGGTATATGTTGTTTCGCACACCGCTCGGCCTTGCCATCCGCATGACCGGCGAAAACCCGCATGCCGCCGAAGCGCAGGGCGTCAACCCGATCCGGGTGCGCATCTTCACCATCATGTTCGGCAGTGCGCTGATGGCGGTCGGCGGGGCGTTTCTTACGCTTTCAGCCTTCAACAGTTTCTTCCCGACCATGATGCAGGGGCGCGGCTGGGTTTGTATCGCGCTGGTGGTCTTTGCCTCATGGCGACCAGCGCGTGCGCTTTTCGGCGCATTGCTGTTTGCTCTTTTCGACGCGTTCCAGCTTCGTCTGCAAACCGTCTATGGCAAGGCGGTGCCCTATCAGCTTTTCCTGATGATCCCCTATATCATGTCGATTGTGGCGCTGGCCGTCATGGCGCGGCGAGCGCGCGTTCCGCAGGCGCTCATGCAGCCCTACAGGCGTGGCGAACGCTAAAGCGCGTCGCGATCTTTCAGATTCACTCCTTGCGCTTCAAGTTGTTGTTTTTACGCATGTCGTTATCCCGAAACCGGTTCCCACTTTCGGGCGACATGCTCTAACCCACAAAAGAAACGGCGCCCGAAGGCGCCGTTTTATTTTAGAGTGGTTCCTGTTTATACGAAATCGCCGGAACCACTCTAAGCTTTTATTTATCGCATTATCCGACGCAAAACCGCTTCACACTTTTGCTGGAAATGCTCTGATTTATGCCGCGTTGGAGCGGGACTTTTCGAAGCGCTTGCGGTCGTTCGGGTCGAGGTAGAGCTTGCGCAGGCGGATCGACTTGGGCGTCACTTCCATCAGTTCATCGTCCTGAATCCACGACAGCGCACGCTCCAGCGTCATGCGGATCGGCGGCGTCAGCTTGACTGCCTCATCCTTGCCGGATGCGCGCATATTCGTCAGCTTCTTGCCTTTGAGAACGTTCACTTCCAGATCGTTATCACGGGTATGAATGCCAACGATCATGCCCTGATAGACCTTCGTGCCCGCGTCGATGATCATCGGGCCGCGATCTTCCAGATTGAACATGGCGTAAGCGACCGCCTCGCCCTGATCGTTGGAAATCAGCACGCCATTGTTGCGTCCGCCGATCTCGCCCTTATGCGGCTGATATTCGTGGAACAGGCGGTTCATGATCGCGGTTCCGCGCGTATCGGTCATCAGTTCGGACTGATAGCCGATCAGGCCGCGCGTCGGTGCATAAAACACCAGACGAACCCGGTTGCCGCCGGACGGACGCAACTCAACCATTTCTGCCTTGCGTTCAGACATTTTCTGAACAACGGTGCCGGAATATTCTTCATCGACGTCGATGACGACTTCTTCAACGGGCTCAAGCATCGTGCCGTCTTCAGCTTTCTGCAACACGACGCGCGGACGCGAAATGCTAAGCTCAAAGCCTTCGCGGCGCATGTTTTCGATCAGAACCGCAAGCTGCAATTCACCGCGACCGGAAACATAGAACGAATCCTTGTCTTCCGATTCCTCGATCTTGAGGGCAACCGAGCCTTCCGCTTCCTTGAGCAGCCGATCACGAATGACGCGGCTCGTCACCTTATCGCCTTCCGTGCCAGCCAGCGGGCTGTCATTGACGATAAAGGACATGGTCACGGTCGGCGGATCGATCGGCTGCGCCTTCATCGGCACATTGATCGAAGGATCACAGAACGTATCGGCAACAGTGCCTTTGGAAAGACCGGCAATGGCAACAATGTCGCCTGCCATGCCTTCTTCAATCGCTGTACGCTCCAGACCACGGAAAGCAAGAATCTTGGAAACACGGCCGGTTTCAAGCACTTTGCCTTCCTGATTGAGAACCTTGACAGCCTGGTTCGGCTTCAATGTGCCCGAATGAATACGACCAGTGATAACGCGACCGAGGAACGGATCGGCTTCCAGAATGGTGCCGATCATCGAGAACGGGCCTTCGGCAACGGTCGGTGCCGGAACATGCTTGATGATCAGCTCAAAAAGCGGAGCCAGCCCGCGATCGGACGGGCCTTCGGGATTTTCGGCCATCCAGCCGTTGCGGCCCGAACCATAAAGGATGGGGAAGTCGAGCTGTTCGTCATTGGCATCGAGCGCTGCGAACATATCAAAGACTTCGTTGACCACTTCCTGATGACGCGCATCGGCGCGGTCAATCTTGTTGATGGCCACGATGGGGCGCAGGCCGAGCTTGAGCGCCTTGCCGACGACGAATTTCGTCTGCGGCATCGGCCCTTCGGCGGAGTCGACGAGAACGACAACGCCGTCGACCATGCTCAGGATACGCTCGACCTCACCGCCGAAATCGGCGTGACCCGGCGTATCCACGATATTGATACGCGTATCTTTCCAGACCGCCGATGTCGCCTTGGCCAGAATCGTGATGCCGCGTTCACGTTCGATGTCACCCGAATCCATCATGCGTTCAGCAACGCGCTGGTTCTCACGGAACGAACCGCCTTGTTTGAGGAGTTCATCGACCAATGTGGTTTTGCCATGATCGACGTGTGCGATAATGGCGATATTACGCAATTCCATATCAGGATCACTTCTGTATGAGTTGGGAGCCGCGCCTGTGTGTTCGCGCGGAAAAGCAATGCGGCGCTCTTACAGGTTTTTTTGCCTTTTAGAAAGGGGCAGCGTCAAACCGCCCCTTATTTCTATGGCAAATAGCCTGTTAATGGCGTTTTATCCTGTCAATCTGACAGTTTTTTGTCAGATCCGCCTATAAGAGCGTTCCAGACAGGATCAGCATCGCCACGCTGAAATAAATCACCAGTCCGGTGACATCAACCAGCGTCGCAACAAATGGTGCGGATGCGCTTGCCGGGTCGAAGCCCAGCCTTTGCAGGATGAAAGGCAGCATCGATCCCGTAACCGAGCCGAAAGTGACGATACAGACCAGCGCCATGCCGATAGTTGCCGCAACGAGCACCCAGTGCTCGCCATAATCGTAAATGCCCAGCACCTGCCAGGCAAAGATACGGATTACGCCGATCAGGCCAAGAAAACTGCCCAGCACGAGACCAGAGGGCACTTCACGCAGCGCGACACGCCACCAGTCCCTGAGCTTTACTTCCTGCAAGGCGAGCGCGCGGATGATCAGCGATGTCGCCTGCGAGCCGGAGTTGCCGCCCGAAGACATGATCAGCGGAATGAACAAGGTCAGCACCAGCGCCTTTTCGAGCTGTAGTTCGAAATGCTGCATGGCGCTCGCGGTCAGCATTTCGCCGAGGAAAAGAATACCCAGCCAGCCCGCGCGCTTCCTGATCATCTCGCCAAAGCCGATGCGCATATAAGGCTTGTCGAGTGCTTCCATACCGCCGAAACGATAGGCATCCTCACTGGCTTCCTCGGTCATGGCGTCGAGCACATCGTCAACGGTCACGATACCGATAAGGTGCCGGTTGCTGTCCACCACCGGAACCGCCAGCAGGTCGTGCTTGCGAAACAGCCGCGCAACATCCTCGCGGCTCGTCTGCGCCGAAATGGTGATCGGCTCATCGTCGCGCGCAATCGACAGGATCGGCTCGGACGGCTCACGGATGATCAGGCGGCGCAGGCTTACCACGCCCAGCAGAACCCGGGTCTTGGGATCGAGCACATAGATGGCATAGACCGTCTCGCGCGTGCGTTCCACCTTGCGGATATGCTCAAGCGTCTGGCCGACATTCCAGTTCGAGGGCACGGCGATGAATTCGATGGTCATGAGGCTACCGGCCGTATTTGGCGGGTAGTCCATGAGTTTTTTCAGCGCTGTGCGGGTTTCGGGCGCCAGCAGCGGAAACAGATAGGCGCGCTGTTCGTCGTCCATTTCCTGGAAAACGTCGGTAGCGCGGTCGGCCGACATGCCGTCCAGCAATTTGCAGGCAAGGTCGGGGGAAAGGGTCGTGATGATTTCGGCTGCATGTTCCAGTTCGGGCTGGTCAAGCAGACGAACCGCATCATCATGCGAGAGCTGGCCGATAACAGCGATTGCATCATCGGCATCCAGTTCATTGACGATCTCGACTGCATCGCCGGTGCGAATATCAGCGAGACGGCTTGCAATCGCAGCCGCAGGGAGATTGGCCACATCAAGAACTTCCGGGGAGAAGTCGGTGTTGGTCATAGGCTTGCCTTTCTGTCGATCCGCCGTCGAAGGCAGACCGTGCAAACCGACCACAAGCGGTCAGATCACGATTTGCCTTGACGGCTGAAACAATCGACTATGACTGTCGCTTGGCATAAGAAGTTGAAACTCCGGTTGAAGATTGCAGTTGCGGCAAAATCCGGCTGCGGGGTTGATGTGCGCTGGCTGGTCCTCAAAGTCAACCCCCGGCCATAGCAGGCATCAATTTTTTTGCCCTCAGAACACGAAGCAATTCTCATACCCTTGCCCGTCGGGCGCTGAAATCCTAAGTCTGGAGCAATGATATTCCAGCGGAGTTTGCGCATGCCCGAAAAACCTTCCTGTAATCACGCCCTGACCGAATGGAACGGACCGCTCGGCCTGCCGGATTTCACCAAATTCAAGGATACGGATTTCGGCCCCGCCTTCGATGCGGCGCTGGCGCAGGATCTGGCGGAAGTCGAGGCAATCGCACAGACGACAAGCGAACCGACCATCAACAATACATTGAAAAGCCTGCAGCTTTCAGGAAAGGCGCTCGACCGCCTGTCCTCGGTTTTCTGGCTGCGTGCAGGCGCGCATACCAATGAGGCCATTCAGGCGCTGGAGCGCGAAATCGCGCCCAAACTTTCGCGGCATTATTCGCGCGTCGTGATGGACCCGGCGCTTTTTGCCCGCATCGATGCGCTTTACGAAAACCGCGATATGCTCGATCTCGATCATGAGACGAAGCGGGTGCTGGAAAAGACATGGAAAGGCTTTGTCCGCTCCGGCGCAAAACTCGATGAGACCGGAAAGGCGGAACTTGCAGCCATCAACGAAAAGCTCGCCGGGCTGGGGGCGCGCTTTGGCCAGAACGTGCTCAAGGATGAAGCAGGCTGGGCGCTTTTCATCACCGATGAGGCGGAACTTGCCGGATTGCCGGATTTTCTGCGTGCTGCCATGCGCAGCGCCGCTGCACAACGCGGCCAGCCCGATGCCTATGCGGTCACGCTCTCGCGTTCCATCGTTGAGCCTTTCCTCGCATTCTCGGAAAATCGCAATCTGCGCGAACGCGCTTTTCAGGCATGGGCAAAACGCGGCGAGAATGGCGGCGAGACCGACAATCGCGAGATTGTGCGCGAAATGGTCGAATTGCGCGAGCGCAAAGCGCATCTGCTGGGCTATGCCAATTTTGCCGCCTATAAGCTCGACGACACCATGGCCAAAACGCCCAAGGCCGTAATGGAATTGCTGGAGCCGGTCTGGGACAAGGCCCGCGCGAAGGCTGCGGAGGAAGAAGCCGAGCTTGAACGGCTGATCATAGCCGAAGGCGGCAATCACAAGGTCGCGCCATGGGACTGGCGTTTTTATGCCGAAAAACTGCGCTCGGAACGCTTCGCTTTCGATGAGGCGGAACTAAAGCCCTATCTGCAACTTGAAAAGATCATTGAAGCCGCCTTCGATGTGGCCAACCGCCTGTTCGGCATCCGCTTTGAAGAGCAAAAGGGCATCACAGCCTGGCACCCCGATGTGCTTGTATTTCAGGTTTTCAATGAAGATGGCAGCAAGCGCGGCCTGTTTCTGGGGGATTATTTCGCCCGCACGTCGAAACGCTCGGGCGCATGGATGAGTTCGCTGCAATCGGGTCATAAGCTCGATGGCGGGCAACAGCCGATCATCTATAATGTGATGAATTTCGCCAAGCCCGCAGCCGGCGAACCGGCGCTGCTCTCGCTCGATGATGCGCGCACGCTGTTTCACGAATTCGGCCATGCGCTGCATGGTTTGCTTTCGGACATCACATGGCCTGCCGTCGCGGGAACCGCCGTTTCGCGCGATTTCGTGGAATTGCCGTCACAACTTTATGAACACTGGCTGACCGTGCCGGAAGTGCTCGAAAAATATGCCGTGCATTATCGCAGCGGCGAAGCAATGCCGAAAGCGCTGCTCGACAAGGTGCTGGCGGCGCAGACCTTCAATGCCGGTTTCAACACGGTGGAATTCACCGCGTCCGCGCTGGTCGACATGGCCTTCCATACCGGCAAGGAGAAGATCGCCGATCCACTCGCCTTTGAAGCGGCGACGCTGCAAAAGCTTTCCATGCCCGATGCCATCATCATGCGCCACCGCACGCCGCATTTCACCCATGTCTTCTCGGGTGATGGTTATTCAGCCGGCTATTATTCCTATATGTGGTCGGAAGTGCTCGATGCCGATGCTTTCGCGGCCTTCGAGGAGACGGGCGACGCGTTCAATCCGGAACTGGCTGCAAAGCTGCGCCAGTATATTTATGCCGCTGGCGGCAGCCGCGACCCGGAAGAGCTTTACAAGGCGTTTCGTGGTAAGATGCCGACACCCGACGCGATGATCGAAAAGCGCGGGTTGAGTGAGAGCACATCCCGAAAAGTGTGAAGCGTTTTTCGGATAAGATGTGCAGCAAAAACAATGAAAGGCCGGGCAACCGGCCTTTTCCAATTTTCGATCAATATTCGCCGAGCTTGATGTCGGGCGTATAATCCACGCCGTCCACTTCCTTCACCACCGGCTGACCACACTGCATCACGCCGGTGGCTGCATTGAAGGCATAGGTGGGCGAGCCGTAAAGCTGCCAGCCCTTGTTGAGCGCCGCCGTGACCCGATGGCAAAAGGCGGAGTCGTCGGGTCCGGTAATGAATCGATAAAGCTTCATGGTGTTCTTTCCCTTGTTGTGAGTCCCGCCTTTGCAAGCAGGCGTTCGGCCATTTCCAGATGCAGTCGCTCGACCATCTGGCCATCGAGCGAAACCACACCTTTGCCGGAGTTTTCCGGGCGAGCAAAAAGATCGATCACGGCGCGGGCATGGGCCAGTTCTGCCTCGGTAGGTGAAAAGGCATGGTTTGCAGCCTCGATCTGCCCCGGATGGATTAGCGTCTTGCCGTCAAACCCCATGGCCGCACCCTGCTCGCATTCGGCCTTAAAACCGGCATGGTCGCGAAAATCATTATAGACCCCGTCGAGCACTGCCAGTCCGCCAGCGCGCGCAGCCAGAATGATCTGCATGAGCCACGGCACCAAATAAGGTCTTCCTGCCTGCGACCGCACGCCGGTTTCGCGCGCTATATCGTTTGGCCCGACAACAAAGCAGGCAAGCCTTGCCGCCGAACGATGGCCAAGAACCGCGATCTCATCGGCATTAAGAATTCCGCGCGCGGTTTCAATCATCGCCCAGATACCTATAGCCGGATCGGCATCGTTGCGATCAAGCCCTCTGGCTGCATCGATCACATCCTGCGGGCGTTCTACCTTTGGCAGCAACACGCCATCGATATGCATTTCTGCTGCCGCCGCCAGATCGTCCCCGCCCCATGGCGTTTCCGCCCCATTGACCCGCACGATGCGCTCGAATGCCACTTGCGGATTTGCCGCCAGGTGGGCTGCCAGTGTCGCGCGGGCCGCAGATTTGGCTTCAGGTGCGATGGAATCCTCCAGATCGTAAATGATGCAATCGGCGGAAAGCGTCAGGGATTTTTCAAGCGCGCGCTGGTTGGCGGCTGGTACGAAGAGGACGGAACGGCGGGGGCGGATCTGCGTTTTCATGAGAGATTTGTGCACTGAATAATGGCGCGGCGCAAGCAGGCAGGTATTGCTATCATGTGCCTTTCAGGTTGCGACCTATTCGGCACTTGTGGTCACAAAGATTGACTCTGTGCCATGCTGATGTAAACCAGTTCTAACTTGTAAATACGAAACTGACAGGCTCCGGACATGGAAAAGTTCACCAAGCTCACGGGCGTTGCCGCCCCCCTGCCGATCGTCAATGTCGATACGGACATGATTATTCCGAAAGATTATCTCAAGACGATCAAGCGCACGGGTCTGAGCAAGGGACTGTTCGCTGAAATGCGTTTCAATGAAGACGGGAGCGAAAACCCGGACTTCGTGCTCAACAAGCCCGGCTATCGCAATGCGCAGATTCTGGTCGCCGGCGACAATTTCGGCTGCGGTTCCTCGCGTGAGCACGCACCATGGGCTTTGCTCGATTTCGGCATTCGCTGCGTGATTTCGACTTCCTTTGCCGACATCTTCTATAATAACTGCTTCAAGAACGGCATTCTGCCGATCAAGGTCAGCCCGGAAGATCTCGAAAAGCTGATGGATGATGCTTCGCGCGGCGCCAATGCGACGCTGACCATCGATCTGGAAACCATGGAAATTCACGGGCCCGATGGCGGCACGATTTCCTTTGACGTCGATGATTTCAAGCGTCACTGCCTGCTCAACGGCCTCGACGATATTGGCCTGACCATGGAAAAGGCCGATAATATCGATACGTTTGAAGCGAAAAACGCTCAAGAGCGTCCCTGGGCATAATGGTTTATCCCGTTCCTGACCATTGGCCTGAAGCCCGGCGACCGAACCATTGATAAGCACCCGGTTGGCTGAAATGGCCCATGAAGATCAAAGCCGCGACTGGGGAGAGCGTCTCTCTCCGTCGCTTGATGCAATCGAATCCATCGCGATCGAAGCGCTTGCGCATCTTCCGCAGGAATTTCGTGTGCTGTGCGGCGATATTATCATCCAGATTGCCGATTTCCCCGAAGAACAGATCCTTGAGGATATGGGGCTGGAAACACCGTTCGATCTTCTGGGACTTTTCGAGGGCAACGGCATAGGCGAGCGTTTCAGCCTGCAAACCGGCGACGGCCCGAACCGGATAACGCTTTATCGCCGTGCAATTCTCGATTACTGGGCCGAACATGAAGAGACGCTGGGCGACATCATCACCCATGTCCTCATTCATGAGATCGGCCATCATTTCGGTCTCTCCGATGACGATATGGAAGCCATCGAAGCGCAAGCAGAATAATCACATTGCAAAAAAGCGCCGGAGTTCCCGGCGCTTTTGTTTTGTGATGGCTCAGGCTGCCAGAGCCTTTGGCGTGATCAGACCGCGCGCGATCAGAAGTTCCGCAATCTGGATCGTGTTGAGTGCAGCACCCTTGCGAAGATTGTCCGAGACAACCCAAAGCGCCAGCCCGTTCTCGACCGTAATGTCCTCGCGGATACGGCTGATATAGGTCGCATCTTCACCAGCGGATTCATAAGGCGTGATATAGCCGCCATCTTCCTGCTTATCGATGACGAGGCAGCCGGGAGCTTCGCGCAGGATTTCACGCGCTTCATCCGCCGAAATCGGCTTTTCAAACTCGATATTCACCGCCTCGGAATGGCCGATGAAGACCGGCACGCGCACAGCCGTCGCCGTCAGCTTGATCTTGGGATCAAGCATCTTCTTGGTTTCGGCCATCACCTTCCATTCTTCCTTGGTGTAGCCATCTTCCATGAAGCTGTCGATATGCGGAATGACGTTGAAGGCGATGCGCTTGGTGAACTTCTTCGTGGAGATCGGATCGGCGACAAAAACAGCGCGCGACTGCTCGAACAGCTCGTCCATGCCTTCCTTGCCCGCGCCCGAAACCGACTGATAGGTGGAGACGACGACGCGCTTGATCGTAGCTGCATCGTGCAGCGGCTTGAGCGCCACGACGAGCTGCGCGGTCGAGCAGTTCGGATTGGCGATGATGTTCTTCTTGCGGAAACCTTCGATGGCGTCGGGGTTTACTTCCGGCACGATCAGCGGAATATCGGCATCATAGCGCCAAGCCGAAGAATTATCGATGACGACGCAGCCCTGCGCGCCGATCTTCGGCGACCATTCCTTCGAGATCGAACCGCCAGCGGACATGAGGCAGATGTCGGTATCGGAGAAGTCGTAATTATCGAGCGCCTTCACCTTGAGCGTCTTGTCGCCATAGGAAACTTCGGTGCCCTGACTGCGGCGCGAAGCAAGCGCTACCACCTCATCGGCGGGGAAGCCGCGTTCTTCAAGAATATTGAGCATTTCGCGCCCGACATTTCCGGTGGCGCCGACGATTGCTACCTTAAAACCCATCTGTCTTCTCCTGTCTCTCCGCTTCCATAAACCCGCCGACCAGCGGGCCTTTTCCCAGGGCCAGACCCGGGGAGAGAGGGCGAGCAGGCCAAGGGATCAGACCGTTTTCGTGGTCGTTTTAATGCAAGTGGCCGTGGTGGTTTTGGAAACGGTCGCCAAGGAACAATGAATGGCGGCGAGGCCATTTATTCCCAACTGGCTGTGTGATGCGCGGACAGCGTTCACGAGAGAGTCTCCTTTTCCGTCTGCGCTTTTAAGCCCTTTAGAAAAAGAGTCAATAATTTCTCCCCATTTTATGCGCAGCCCGCCCAAGATCGGCGCAAAAAGGCCCACGCGGCAGGAAAACCGCCGAGGAAATCACATGGGCCAATCCCTTTCGTCAGTAAAGCAAACGCGTGCGGATGGTTCCGGGTATCTCGCGCAATGCCTGCAGCACATCATCGCTGAAATCATCCATGGCGTCGGCCTCGATCACGACATAGCCCACTTCACCGTCCGTCTGCAGAAACTGGCTGACAATATTGATATTGTTCGACGAGAAAATATTGACCAGCGAATTGAGAATGCCGGGGCGGTTTTCATGCACATGCATGAAGCGCGTGCCGGTCGGACGCGGCGGCAATTGCACCTGCGGGAAATTGACCGCGCCAAGCGTGGAGCCGACATCGGAATATTCCACCAGCTTGCGGGCGACTTCCGTGCCGATGCGCTCCTGCGCCTCTTCGGTCGAGCCGCCGATATGCGGCGTGAGGATGACATTCTCCACCCCCTGCAAGGGTGTCGAGAACGGGTCCTTGTTCGAAGCAGGCTCTGTCGGGAAGACGTCGATGGCCGCACCGGCCAGATGGCCGTCATTGAGCGCGCGGGCCAGAGCATCCAGATCCACCACCGAGCCGCGCGCATTGTTGATGAGGAAGGCCCCCTTCTTCATCTTGCGCAGCCGGGCTTCCGTAATCATCTTGGCCGTCGATTTGTTTGAAGGCACATGCAGGCTCACCACATCGGAAATGGCAAGCAGCTCATCGAGCGTTTCGGTCGGGATGACATTGCCATATTGCAGCTTGTCGGTGGTGTCGTAATAACGCACGTTCATGCCCAGGCTTTCGGCGAGATTGCCTACCTGCGAGCCGATATTGCCATAGCCGACGATGCCGAGCGTCTTGCCGCGCACCTCGCGGCTGCCAATGGCCGACTTCTCCCACCCGCCCGCATGAGCCTTGACGGAACGCGGGAAAATGCGCCGCATCAGCATGATGATCTCGCCGATCACCAGCTCCGCGACCGAACGCGTATTGGAGAAAGGCGCATTGAACACGGGAATGCCGCGTTTGCGCGCCGCTTTCAGATCGACCTGATTGGTTCCCACCGAATAGCAACCGACGGCGATGAGCCGCTGTGCGGCTTCGAACACTTCATCGGTCAGCTGCGTACGCGAACGAATGCCGATGATATGCGCGGACGCAATCGCCTCGATCAGTTCCGCCTTGTCCAGAGCTTTTGGCATGTGAACGATATTCGTATAGCCCGCCGACTTGAAATAATCGACAGCCGACTGATTGATGCCTTCGAGAAGAAGAACGTTAATGCGCTCACGCGCGAAGGAAAGACGTGTGGTCATGGTGGGGGCTTTCGAGATGAGTCTCAATGTTCACATAGCGACATAAATCAATCGGCCCATGTCGTCACTGCGATATTTTAAGCTTTTGCAACGAAAAGACCGGACAGGGCCATAAAATCTGCTTAACTTTCATTTCCGGGCGGGATTTATGCATGTTCACGACATGTAAACGGTTTTCGGCAAGGATATTCATTCCGGGCAGATTATAGGTGCAATTTGGCTTCCAGTGTCGATGCCGCAATCAGCTTTGCCGATTCCTTCTCTCATATGAGAATTATCAACGGCATGGGTATCAGCCTTTGCCTGTCGCGGCTGCTCATCTTTGCATCCAAATTCGTGCAGCATCCCACCCGGCATACGATTTCTTCTATGCATATCGGATGGGTTCTCGTCGTTTTTCTATGGATAATCCAGTTCTGGTGGAACTATCTTCTGGAAAGCGGCGCCAAGCAATATGATGTTTATACCTATATTCTTGATCTTCTTTACGTATTCGGCCTGTTCTTTGTCTGCGTGACGCTGACGCCGGATGAGGTCAAGGAATATGGCGGCTATGAGAGATATTTCCTCTCACGAAAAGCCTGGTTCTTTTCGCTTTTCATCTTTCTCAATCTGATCGAGTTTTTAAGCCAGATAAAAATCGATCTGGTTGCGCGCGACTACACGGAAATGAAGAGCGACGCCTTATTGTTCTCCGTGGAAACGGTCGGCATAATATTCGCCATATGCATAAAGCAGCGCGGCTTTCAGTTCTTCCTGATCGCGCTGCTTCTTTTTGGCATATTGGTCGATTTCGTAACGGCGTAAAGCGGCTCACTTCCTGATGAGATGAACCGCTTCTCTTGAACAAAAGCTTGGAGCGCCGATCTGATCCTATCAGATCGAAACGCATTC
Organism: Falsochrobactrum shanghaiense; assembly: GCF_003149535.1. Classification (GTDB taxonomy): domain Bacteria; phylum Pseudomonadota; class Alphaproteobacteria; order Rhizobiales; family Rhizobiaceae; genus Brucella; species Brucella shanghaiense. Next base: position 265,632 of record NZ_QGDB01000004.1, read on the forward strand.
TAAGCCGCCAATGCCTTGAACTTCGCAAGGATCGCATCGCCCATTTCCGACGTGCTGATGCGGGTCGTGCCTTCCGACCAGATGTCCGCCGTGCGCAGGCCGTCATCGAGCACCGCCGCAATCGCCTTGTCCAGACGGTCGGCTTCATCGACCAGATTGAACGAATAGCGCAGGCACATGCCCAGCGATGCAATCATGGCGATCGGATTGGCAATGCCCTTGCCGGCAATATCGGGAGCGGAGCCATGCACAGGCTCGTAAAGCGCCTTGCGCTTGCCGGTCAATGCATCCGCAGCCCCCAGCGAGGCGGACGGCAGCATGCCCAGCGAGCCGGTCAGCATGGCGGCAACGTCGGAAAGCATGTCGCCAAACAGATTGTCAGTTACGATCACGTCGAACTGCTTGGGCCAGCGCACAAGCTGCATGCCACCGGCATCGGCCAGCATGTGCTCAAGCTCGACGTCCGAATGTTTTTCCTTGTGGCGGGCAGTGACGACCTGATTCCACAACACTCCCGATTTCATGACATTGCGCTTTTCCATCGACGTGACCTTATTGCGGCGCGTGCGCGCAAGTTCAAAAGCCACATCGGCGATACGTTCGATTTCGTAGGTGTCATAAACCTGCGTATCGATGCCGCGTTTTTGTCCATTGCCCAGATCGATGATTTCCTTGGGCTCACCGAAATAGACGCCGCCGGTGAGTTCGCGCAGGATGAGAATATCCAGACCCTCGATCACTTCGGGCTTGAGCGAGGAAGAATGCGCCAGCGCCGGATAGCAGATCGCCGGACGCAGATTGGCATAGAGTTCCATATCCTTGCGCAGGCGCAGAAGCCCTGCTTCCGGGCGCACTTCATAGGGCACATCGTCCCATTTGGGTCCGCCGACGGCACCGAAAAGAACAGCGTCCGAGACCAGCGCCTTTTCCATATCGGCATCGGAAATGGCCTGCCCATGCGCGTCATAGGCGCATCCGCCTACCAGACCTTCATCGGTTTCAAATCCGAGATTGAGATCCGAATTGAGGAAAGCGATGATCTTGCGGACCTCAGCCATCGCTTCAGGACCGATGCCATCGCCGGGCAGGAGGAAGAGTTTTCTGGATGCCATAATGCCAAGCCTCTGTTTTTCTTACGCAATAAAGCGCGTCGCGATCTTTCAGATTCGCTCCTTACGCTTTCAGTTTTTGTTTTAACGCGCATCTTTTCCGAAAACCGTTTCACACTTTTCGGAATGCGCTTCAAGTTTTCACGAGGGTTATAGAACCGCCCTGCCCGGCAGGCAACAACCAGCGCGCTGAAATTTATGAAAAAGAATGGCTTTCAATCCGAAATTATATAACGCCATGACCGAATGCCGCTAAAGCAGCATCCTTCAGTCCAGCGCCCTTGCTTCCGAGGGCAGCATGATCGGAATTCCCCCGCGAATGGGGTAAGCCAGCCGCGCCTTTTTGGAAATCAGCTCGTGATGTTCCGCATCATATTCGAGCGGCCCCTTGGTCAGTGGACACACCAGCAGTTCGAGCAGTTTCACATCGAGATTGTCACTTTTTTCGCTTTCAGCCATTTTTCATTTCCCGAGCATCATTGCAGGCGCGAACTATAATCGTCCCTGACCTTGGCCAGCATCATTTCCGTAATCGCAATCAACGTCGCCGCCCGCGTTTTAAGGTCTGCCGCCTCCAGCAGCGCCTGCTTTTCCGCAGGCCCGAACGGCGACATCATCGACAGGGCGTTGACCAGCGTTTCATTGCCCGCGCGCGCAATGCTGTCCCAGTCCGCTTCCAGATTATGGGCTTCAAGATATTCACGGAAAGTGCGCAGAAGGGCTTCGCGGTCGATATTGGCACCATCGCGCGCGTCTTCAAGATCGGCAAGGAAGGGCGCGATGCGGCACTGGCGATAGGGGCGGCGACACTGGATCTCTTCAAGCATGCGAAAGCGGCAAATACCGTCCAGCGTAATCAGAATGCGCCCGTCGCCGGTCTCGGAAAAAGTGGTTATGCGCCCCATGCAGCCGACCTTGCTCAAGGCAGGCTTCGCCGCCTCGTCAAACTCGTCGCTTTCCTCGTCATCCGGGCGGATTTGCGGCTGGATCATGCCGATGATCCGGTTGCCCGACATGGCATCGTCCACCATTTCAAGATAGCGCGGCTCGAATATGTTCAGTGGCAGCTGCCCGCCCGGTAAAAGCAAGGCACCGCGCAACGGAAAAACCGATACTACAGCCGGTATGTCTTCACCCGTCCGGTAACGGGCATTGCCCACTTGCATGGCTATCTCCCTTGTAATCCCGCCACCGACCCATTCCCGGCCCGTCCTGCGGCCTTTCCGGTCAGGAGAAGAGCAGTGACGAGAGTTTGCGGCGAGCGCTGATCGTTGCCGGGTCGCTGTTGCCCCAGGCTTCGAAGAACTGCAAAAGCTGCATGCGCGCGCCATCGTCGCTCCATGTGCGATCGGCTCGCATGATCGCCAGCAATTCATCGGCGGCTTCATCGCGCCGACCCTGCGCATTGCGCACCTGCGCCAGATCAAAACGCGCCTGATAATCCTTACCATCCGCCTGAACGCGGCGCTCCAGCTCTATCGGATCGCCAATGAGCTTGACCTGATCGGCCAGCGCCAGCCTGGCTTCAAGCCCGCGCACCGCTGGCGTATCTTTCTTGTCGGCAGGCAGGCTGTCGAGCATTTCGCGCGCTTTTTCCGCGTCTCCCGATTCCAGCACGCATGTGGCAAGGCCAACGACCGCTTCGACATTGTCGGGCGCGACCTGAAGGATCGAGGAAAAGATTTTACCCGCCTGCACATAATCCCCGCTCTCAAGCAGTTCGGTGGCCGCCTTCATGGCCTCGCCGAGCGCTGCTTCCTGATCGCTGGGACCGCCGATCTTGGCGATGAATTCCTTCACCTGCGATTCGGGCAATGCGCCCATGAAGCCATCGGCGGGCTGGCCATTGACGAAGGCTATGACGGCGGGAATCGACTGGATGCCCAATTGACCGGCAATGGCCGGATGGTCATCGATATTCATCTTGACCAGCTTCACCGCGCCACCTGCCTGACGCACGGCATTTTCAAGCACGGGCGTCAATTGCTTGCACGGACCACACCAAGGCGCCCAGAAATCGACAAGCACCGGCTGTTTACGCGATTCGGTCAGAACATCCGCCTGAAAACCCGCAGTGGTCGTGTCCTTGATCAGATCCGCCCCTGCCGGCGCAGCGCTCGCACCGCCGAAAGTAACATTGGCCGACATTTGCCCACTGGCGCTCGAATAGGGATTGTTCTGGCTCGTCATCGGATTTCCTCATATCTGCCGGCCCACATGAAAGCAGGCGTGACCGGTTTTGGTATTTCAGGTCGTGGTTATGCTTCCCGATTTCAAGTCAGCCGGGCGAACAAACATTCCGCATATAGTCTATACCGAAGCGGCCGACTTCGCATCCTCCGAAACGGGGAGAATACGCGGCTTGTGGCCGGTTTCTTCCAGAAAACGTATCAGGTCGTCGCGCGCAATCGAGGTCGTGGCTTCATTGCTCAGCGGATGGCCGTTGATGATATCGTAGCGCATCAGGGCTTCATCGAGAATGATCTCGACATTATGCCCCTTGTCATTGACCGCGCCGAATACCGTCACCGCTCCGGGAATGACGCCAAGATATTCGAGCAACTTTTCCGGCTTGCCGAAAGACACCCGGCTGGCCGCACCGATGACGTGGTGGATTGATTTGAGATCGACCATTGCGTCTTCTTCCACGGTAACCAAAAAGAAATTGTCTTTCTTGTCCTTGAGAAAAAGATTCTTGGTGTGACCGCCGGGAATTTCTCCGCGCAGGCTCTGCGAATCAGCCACCGTGAACAGGGGCGGATGCTCGACCGTTTTCACCTCGATGTGAAGGTCGCGCAGATAATCGTGCAAATCTTGTGGCGTTAAAGGCATATCTGTTCCTTCTCCCCCGGCAGCAGTTGGCCGTCTTGATGTCATTGATCGGCAATCCTCGATAGGGCTCACCCTCCTATATCACCACCTTGGCAAAACCTATATCAGCCCCGGATAAAAGGCGAATAAGGCAACAGGCGCTTTCTTTGCGGGTAACGGTATTTTCCTGCAATTTCCCTGTTGCAATCAGCCGATGGTTGGTCCATATAGCGCCTGCCTGACGGAATCGCTGGCGCGAGCGGGTGTAGCTCAGGGGTAGAGCACAACCTTGCCAAGGTTGGGGTCGAGGGTTCGAATCCCTTCGCCCGCTCCAGTTTTCCGTTAAGTCTCAGGCAACAAAATCCCGGTTTCGTCCGGGATTTTTGCTTTCTGGAAAAGCGCAGCGCCTATATTTTCAAAGCTTGCTTTATCCCCGGTCAATCCGGGAGACGGGCAATTTTGCTCCGGCCAGATGACGCTCGGAGAGCGCGCGTTCTTCAACGATGGAATAGCGGAAACGGAACAGTTTTGCCGGGCGGCCACCAGTTTCACTGTCGCTTTCGCCGGTTTCTTCAACCAGATCCTGCTGCTCGACCAGACGGCGGAAATTCTGCTTGTGCAGGCGCAGACCCGCCAGCGCCTCAATCGAACGCTGGAGCTGCAAGAGTGTAAAACTTTCCGGCATCAATTCGAAAATAACCGGGCGATATTTGATCTTGCCGCGCAGCCGGGCGATGGCGGTTGCAAGAATGCGGCGGTGATCGGCAAACATGTGCAGGCCGTTCCCCTCGTCTCCCCTGCCCGCCTCACGCACAAGCCCCGCCTCGTAGAGAAGTTCATAGCGCTGAAGCGTCAGGTCTTCGTTCCAGCGTTCGCCGTTGAGGCCGAAAGCAAAAGCAATGCGGCGCAGGCGCTGTTCTCTTGTCCCGGCGCTTGCGGCCTGATGCGCCCATCCATGCAGGCCGTCGCTTAAAGGCCCGAGGATTTCCGGCACACCGCCACGATGATCTTCCCATGGCAGATAGTCATACCAGCCGCACCAGCCAGCCTGTTCGACGGTTGCCTGATTCTCGCGCACCAATCCCAGATAGCTGATGGAAATGATTCGCTCCCCCTGCGCGTGACGATCGCGGTCAGCAAATGTGTAAAGCTGTTCGAGGTAGCCCACCGGATGTGCGGTCTCCGCCTGCACCCAGGCGCGCAAGCCCATTTGCAGCGAGCGATGTTCCGTTTCAAATGGCCCCGAAGGCAAGGCGTAGCCCTGTCGCACAGTCATGACGCGCGGCTGCTCACGGGTAATGGCGACAAGCACGGCGATAAGTTCGGTATGGGCAATATCGTCAGTCAAGAGCAATTTCTTCCGTAAGGCAGCAGTCACAACGGCAAGGAAAACAAGCCACGAAAAGAATTACAACGCGCTATCATTTCCAGAAAGCTTTATGCCAGAAACGCATTCCTCCCAACGAAATAACATCCATCTATAAACAGAATTCCTGTCGGCATTTTGTGATTTACGCACCTCGCCACTACCCCTATGTTTGAACTCCATATTGTCCATTGGTCGACCAGCGCCCCGCCTGCCAGACCGGAACGGAGTTGCTATGTATCTTGGCCTCGATCTTGGAACATCCGGCGTCAAGGCGCTGCTGATTGACGATGCGCAAAAGCCCATTGGCTCGGGGCATGGCGCACTGGATGTTTCGCGACCGCAGCAAGGCTGGAGCGAACAGGACCCGGCGCAATGGGTGAAGGCCTGCGAAACGGCCATCGATGAGCTCAGATCCTCCTTTCCAAAGGAATTTGCGGCAATCGTCGGCATCGGCCTTTCTGGCCAGATGCATGGGGCGACCTTGCTCGATACAAATGACGAGGTCCTGCGTCCCTGCATTTTGTGGAACGATACGCGCAGCTATCAGGAAGCAGCCGAACTTGACGCCGATCCGGCCTTCCGCGCCATTTCCGGCAATATCGTCTTTCCCGGCTTTACCGCGCCCAAGCTTGTGTGGGTGGCTCGCAACGAGCCTGATATTTTTGCGCGCATCAGCAAGGTTCTGCTGCCAAAGGATTATCTGCGTCTCTGGCTGAGCGGCGAATATGTCTCTGACATGTCGGATTCCGCAGGAACGAGCTGGCTTGATACGGGCGCACGGCGCTGGTCGCCGGAACTGTTGGCAAAAACCGGCCTTGCTGAAAGCCATATGCCCAGCCTTGCTGAAGGCTGCGATGTGACAGGACGATTGCGAGCGGAACTGGCCTCCAGATGGGGACTGGCCAATCGCCCCGTTATCGCTGGCGGTGCGGGTGACAATGCGGCCTCCGCCTGCGGTATGGGAACAGTGAGACCGGGACATGCCTTCATCTCGCTTGGCACGTCGGGGGTGCTATTTGCCGCCACCGCCTCTTATCAGCCCAAACCGGAAAGTGCCGTACATACATTCTGTCACGCATTGCCCGATACCTGGCATCAGATGGGTGTTATTCTGTCTGCGGCAAGTGCGTTCGAATGGTATTCGGGTATTGTCGGTTCTACGCCGCGCGAACTCGATCGGGCACTGGGCGAGCATTTGAAAGCACCCGGCTCGCTTACTTTCCTGCCCTATTTGTCCGGCGAGCGCACACCTTATAATGATGCGAAAATTCGCGGAGCCTTCACCGGTCTTGAGCATGAGATGGATCGCAACGCCATGACACAGGCCGTTCTTGAAGGCGTAGCTTTTGCCATTCGCGACAATCTCGCAGCATTGCAATCAGCCGGCGCAGAAATCAGCGCCCTCACTGCAGTCGGCGGCGGATCCCGGTCGTCGTATTGGCTTAAAGCAATCGCGACTGCACTCGATCTTCCAATCCTGCTGCCTGCGGAAAGTGAACTTGGTGCAGCCTTCGGTGCAGCGCGTCTTGGGCTGATAGCCGCAACCGGCGCCGATCCTCTGGCGATTTGCAGCGCGCCTTCCACAGCCCGCGCAATAGAGCCTGAACAGGCTTTGCTTGCCTCTTATGATGAAGCCTATCGGCGCTATCATGCCCTCTATCCCGCCTTGCAGGGACTTGCATAATCAGGCTCCCATTCATTGCAGACTTCGGTTCTGCCCATATCTCGTCTGCTTATGTCTGGCGCTAATCAGCAAGGCTTTGGCGCAAAAGGCCCCTTCGGCAGCTTTTTGCGTAAGGATGCGCAGATAGCCGCTGGTCGAGCGAATAGTCTCATAGCGTTCAAGAAGACAGGCGATCACAATGGCCGTATTCAACGATCCAAGCACTTTCAAAGCATTTTCGTAAAGCTTCGTGTCGATGCCTATGAAGCCGCGAATTTTCTCCGTGGTTTCGAGTAAGTCCTGCCAGTGTCGGATAGGACCAGATGCATAATTGGCTAGTTCCGGACAGGATCGAAGAACGAAATCGAGTGAAATTGTATGTTCGGCATCCGGCAAGGGTTTTGACGCGCGTTGGCTGTTATCCGTTTCTGCTAGATTTCTATCAAAATATGAATCTGGTTCTGATTCATTTAGCTGCCGCTCAATATGAGATTCATTGCCGCTCATTTTCTCTGTTTTATATTGATTATTCAATAGCTTACCCACAGAGACGTGGATATCGCGCAATGCTTCGACCAGCGCGCTGAGTTCTTCGTATTCCGCCCGGCGAGGAATGGAGTCGACGATTGTTCTGTAACGGGCTTTCAGATCAACCCATGGACCGGGCAGTTCTTCCTCAAGCCCATATTCGAGCATCTTTGCAATGTCGCGGCGCAGCAGGGTGAGTTGCTCGCGTATTTCACGCAAAGCGGCTTTTTGCTCCTTTACCTGTTCTGCGGCGGTTTCGATTTCCTGGGCACGGGCCAGAAGCGGTGCAAGGGAAAAACCGAAAGCAATCTTGAGTTCGCCGGATTTTGTGCGACGGGCATAACGCTTGCCATTTGGGCTATCCTGGCGGCTGATAAGACCTGTTTCGACGAGCGCAGCCAGATGTCGGCGCAAGGTTGCATCCGCCATGCCGTGGGCACGCAGCGCCAGTTGCTTGTTTGATGGGAAAACCACAAGACCGCCAGTTTCATTGAGAACGGCCTCGGGATGAAAGGACAGCAAGGCTGACAGCACCGCAAGCGTACGGTCGCTGATGCCGATAATGCTCTTGCCTTCACACAGCCAGCGATAAAGCTGCCACTTGTCAACAGTGGCACCCTGCGCGACTTCTCTGGTTTTTCGATGCGCTGCCAGCAAGGCATGCGTCATCCTTTGACTGCCAAACGGCGTCAAGCCAAATTGAGACTCCATTTTCTTTCACCTTCCACAAGGCAAAAGATATCCACCCGCCAAAATGACGCTAATTACACTTGACACTGATTCGTGGATTTGCGATTCTCTAGCTGCTAAACCAATGAGAAGGGCTTCCACGCGGCGACGTTTGGGGGCCTTTTTCTTTTGCTCTGTTTGCCTTTCTTCAAATTCTGCAAGCGACCATCGCCTGCCTCCTTTGCCTTTATACGCTTGAGCGTGTCGCGTTTAACCTGACGCATTACGCTCGCTCCAGATTACTCAAGTGGCGCATATTCGCGAAGGCTAAACGAAGCCGTCTAGCCGCGATATGCTTTAGGCTGAAAAGGAGGAGACAAGTCCCCTCGCCTTTCTACTCATACTCATTTCTCGTCATCTTTGAACGACGCATAAAGCGTATCCAGATTGCGAGAAATCCATTGCGCAAAACGATGCCCATTTGCAGCACTCATGGCCAAAGTGGCCGTTTTGCTATTTTGCCTGATAACGACATTCACGCTTTTATCCGTCGCAACCCAGGTCGCTCCGCTGCGTGAATCGGCTTTGGTTACAGGCCGTTTTTGCCTGCTGCCCTTGAGATAGGCGTAAAGTTGCTCGAAGCGGTCGCTGGACTGCGCCTCTTTGAATGGCGCACTGGCGATCAGCTCGCGCGCCGCATCCGCCTTGCCCGGCATTTCGATCAGCTTGCGCAATTCAAGCCAGCGGTCACGCCCGATGCCTTTTGCCGGACCGATGGCCATCAGCATGTCTTCAGGGATTGCACGCGGTATGGTCAGCATCTTGGAAAGTGTTTGATAATCGACAGACAAGGCAGCCTGTATCGCTTCGCGGTCGAACTGTAATGCTTCCAGGCGCGCTGCAAAGAGCACACGCTCGATAAAACTGAGATTTGCACGGGCGGAGTTTTCCTGCCCCTGGCTAAGAATATGTTCCAGATCGGCGAGGGGCTTGATAACCGCCTTGACCTTTATGCCCAGTTCCTGCGCCACGCGCACCCGGCGATGGCCGAAGACGATCATATAGCGGCCGTTGTCCTGCGGATGCGGGCGAACCAGAATGGGGCTATCCTGTCCGCGTTCGCGAATGGCCGTCAGAAGCTCAAGATATTCCTGATCATCGGCCTGGGGCAGGCGGTCCGCGACGAAGGAAACATCGAGATCGGCCGGATCAAGCTCGACGACCGCTTCGCCATCCAGCTGTTGCGCGGCCTGTCTGGCAAGCTCGTCAATAGAAGCCGAAAGCGACTTGGCGGCACCGAACCGACGCGTCACGGTTTCTGCCGGCGCGCTGGCGTCGGTTCCGGTCGGTTCCGTTTGCATTACGCTTCTAAAGATGTTCTTCCGTGCCATTTTTTCGTCCTCAAACCAGCCATAGGACTGATTTCACTTCATATTTCCTATATTAGACCGCCGTCTAACGCCCCCAGGCCGTATGAATAAGCCCTCTTATCTCTGAATTGACGGCTTCCATGGAATCCATGGCGCGATCATAGGTTGCCCTGTTCATCGAAGAGCGATCAACCTCGTAAAGCGTCTGCTTGGTAAGTCCTGCATCCGAAATAGCGGTTGATTTGAGCATCTGGTTCTTGAGCATATGCGAAGCAAGCATGCTCTGCATGAAGCCGACCATTTGCGCCTGTGGTATGTCCATCGGCTCATAGCGTGTGACCAGGTATCTGAACCAGTCGAGATGAACGGCTCCGCCTGCCTGCCGCACGGTTTTGAGAATATCTCCCAGCATGAGCAGGAATTGCGACATGGACATCAGGTCGAGCATTTGCGGATGCACGGTGATGAGAACCGCCGTTGCCGCGGATAAGGCGGTGAGCGTCAGATAGCCAAGCTGCGGTGGGCAGTCGATGACGACAATATCGTAATCCTGATCGACCTCCGCCAGAACGCGCGCAATGCGATTCCAGAAGCTGCGGCCTTCGCCGCCATTCTGCATCGCCAGGGGCGTGTCATATTCATATTCCTGCAATTCCAGCATGGCCGGGATAATATCGAGGCCGGGGAAGTTCGTGTGGCGGATGACTTCACGAATTGGCTTGCGTTCGGAATCATAACGGATGGCTTCATAAAGGGAGGGGAACTCGTCGAGCTCCGGCTGAATGCCATGCAGCGCCGATAAGGAAGCCTGCGGATCGAGATCAATCGCCAGAACCCTGTGTCCTGTGAGGGCGAGATGCTGCGCAAGATGGGCTGCGGTCGTCGTCTTGCCCGACCCGCCCTTGAAGTTCACCACGCCGACGACCTGCAATTTTTCATCGCCGCGCCGATGCGGGACATAGCGTTTGACTTCCGCCCGGCCATTCTGGTCGAGCCAGTGCCGCAATTCCTGTATCTGTTCGATCGTATAGGCTCTGCGTCCTCCCGAAAGAATGATAGGCTCGACGGACTTGCCTTCGAGATGCAGCTTCTTGAGGTTGCTCGGAGACACGCCGAGGAAATAAGCCGCTTCAGCCATGGAGAATTGCCGCAAGCTCTTGCGGGCATCGGGGGGGAAGTTCTCATGGCGCAGCAAATTGAGCTTGCGAGAAATCTCTCGCCCTTGCATCAATATCGTGTCATCAAACGACAACGGAGCTGCCGGGTTCGCGGTATTCATCGGTTTCAATCCCCAAGTGACGGCACTGAAACTAATACCGCCAGAATACCGTCATTATGTCCGATTCTTATTTTGCTGCAAGTGCCCTCTCTTAACAAAAGGTTAGCATCAACGGCGATGCGTTGTAATCGGCTTTCATTACGAATCTGTATTATCTTATCATGCTGATTTTGAAGGGGCTTTTTGAAAATAGACGGCAGTCTATAATTTGCGGCGACGAATCCAGATATTTTTGCGTGGCGTATCCGGTCTATTTGCCTCGCCATTGACGCTGGGCGCGAGGTAGAATCAATCTGGTCTTTCCCCGAAGGCTGACAGATAGGTCAGATATTCCGTTTCCGAAACGATATGACCAAAACGCCGCCCTGATGAGAGGCGATGGATTGTTTGCGCGGCATTCTTTCAGATAAGAGCGTTCGCTTTCAGATAAGGGCGTTGGATATACCGCGCACTTCCCGTTGCAGGCAGTTGCATCCTTGCGTTCAATATTGCCGAAGCCTGGTGTGATTGAGCGGGGAGGGGTCGGCATATGCATCACTTTATAGGCGCAGCTTTTAAGGTCGCTATGGCATATGAGGGTTCTCGGTATGGCCTTTAGCAAAGAGGGTGGACTTTTTTAACCAAATCATCCTATATTGGCTCACGCAGCCTTCTAAGAGGGCGGTCGTGATTTCGAGAGAGCGCAGAAGCCGAATTTGGCAATTAAAGACCGTCGCTCCAACAAAACAAAATCACCAGATAGCTTTCGCCAAGCAAAATAACGCAATTATTTTCAGGTCTATAGATGATCAGCTTAATTAGCTGGAAAGCCTATGGATCGTAACCGGGGCAAATCGGTTGGCACTGCCTTCAAAGCAGGCACTTTGATGCTGTTTTGTCGGTCAAGCCCTTGGGGGCGGCGGGTAATGGCGTGGACCAGGTGCAGAGACGTTGCCGGTTCGTTTCGGTGCAGGCTTTTCTAATGTAATGCGAGCGGGGGGCATCGCGTCGGTTCGCGAAGTACCTTGTTGCAAATCAGGCGAACAGACCCGCTTGCTGCAGGCTCAGCGGCAGATAGACACCAGGGAGAAAGAGGATAGAAGGCTAGGTTGGCTCAGGCTTTCGCCAGCACCAGTGCAGCCAGCGGCGGGACAGCTTTGTCGGCAATGCCCAGCCGGTCACCCAGAAAGTGGTAGAAGGAAACGCCAAGCTTCCGGCAGGTTTTGAGCAAGCCCAGCATGGTGTCACGTGCCATGCGGCCATCCCGGCTCATCGTGCCGCCGGAGATCTTGCGCTTGGTGACGAAAGTGCGCAGATCGTTCTCCGACGCGTTGGTGTGCAGCGGCGTTTCCGGTCGTTCCAGCACTTTAAGCAACTCGTGCTTGCGCCGGTAGAGGCGTGCCAGAAGCCGATCCAGTTCATTATAGCCGGTGCGTATGGCAAAGATGCGATCGAAACGTTTGTGGAATGCGGCAATGCTGCCAGGCGAGGGCTTTTGCGGGAACGCCTTCAAAGCCTTGTAAAACCGCCAGATCAGATCGCGCATCGTCTCCACCCAACGAGCTTGCCTGGGTGTGGCGGGCATCAGCTTTTGCAATAAACGCTCGGCATGAACCCAGCAAAGCGCGTGATTGCCAACCCGGAACTGGCCGGCATCGTCGGAGACAATGACCGTATTGCCCAGCAAACCATGGTGACGGATCGAGCCCCATATGCCAGCTTCCCCCAGCATGCGGATCAGCGGTTTGTCAAAGACATCGATCTTTCGGCCCACCAGGTGCTTGAGGAACTGCGACTGATTGGAGAACAACTGCAGCTCAAGCGTTTTAAGCCTGGCCACAAGAGCAGGGTCAGCCTTGCGGCTTTGCAGATACTCAAAAGCGGCATCGTTTAGCACATAATCCCGGTAACTGCCGCGCAGCAGCGACAGGAAGTTCAGCCGCGACTTTGTCGATGTGGTGCGGAAGGCGGTAAAATGTTCGCCGCCGATCTGCGTCGTATAGCCATTGCCATGGGCATGGCTGGCGCCGGTATCATCAACCGTCACATAAGGTGCTGACACCAGACCAGCATGCAGCACGGCTGCATCTTCAGCGATAAAGCCATCCAGGTTCATGGTCAGCAGACGAACAATCTGTCGTTTCGAGATATCCACGCCGATATCGTTCAACAGCGTCGATAGTCGTTCCATCGTCACCTGGCCCTGTGCGTGCAGCATTAAACAGAGCCGCCGCAAATTGGGGCCGTAGCTACCGACAATGCCTGCGGGTAGGGGCGCAAGAACGGTCTTGCCCACAGGTGTTACCCAGCACACGCGCCGGTAATGAATAACCTCAGTGCGCAAAACCACATCCCTCACGTAACAGCTTTTGTAGCCCTTGAAGCGTGATCCAGCCGGAGCATCGGCATTAAGAACAACATCACGTTCAACGCGTTTGACATCCAGTTTTGCTCCACGAGGTTTCTTCTTGCTTGCCTGCTTATCCTGAGCCTTCGCGTCGGTTGCTTTGTCCATGCCCGATGGTTTGAAAGGTGGCCGCGGCGGCAGGTTTTTCAGCCGCGCAATTTCATTGCGAAGGAGTTGGTTCTCAACTTTAAGCTGGGTGTTTTCCAGACGAAGCTCGGCATTCTCCTTACGGAGTGCTGCATTCTCAGCTTCCAGCTTCTCAAGGCGAACTTCTGCAAATTCTGCTTTCTCAACCAGACCTGTGACCAGACTGCGCAACGCATTTAGTGAAAGCGTGTCAGCATGCTTGGGCGAGGGAAGCGTTCTCTTCGGCATCTCAACACAGAATCATGATTTGCCAAAATCAGGAATCCCATATCCATGAAATATCGATGCGAAACTCGCAATATGCACAGTGTTTAATATTTCTGACTTCGACGCAAAACAAAAAACGCCAACAAATATGCCCCGATTGCGGGTATCGGGTATCGGGTAACCGGGTGAACCGGAACCGACCGCTGCGCGTCAGTGCACCCTTATCGACCAGATCTTGCAGATCGCTGGTGGCCGTAGCGCGCGAGGTTTTTGTAATGGCCAGATAATTGTCGGCGCTCAAGCCGCCGACAAAGCCTTCGGGCCCGGCTTCAAACAACCGTGCTACGACTTTTTCCTGGCGTGGATTGAGGACACCGCGAAACCGATCATAAAAATGCGCTTTAGCGATATAGAAGCCAACGCGATCCAGTGTTACCTGTTGTGCCGGAGGCGTCGCCTTAATCTGGGACCGGACGCACTTCTCTCCGCAGGCCGTCTTTCATGCACTGATCGACATGGCGATGTCTTGCCATGTTGCGATAACGTGGGAGCGAAGTTTTCGATGATCTGCGGCGAAGAGATGTTTGAGGTGAAGAAGGAAGAGATTGGCGATCTGGCCATGGACTGAGACGAAACGCTGGCATTGCCGGGCCGATTTGAAGCGCATCATACGCCGTTCCCGTCGTTGCACGGGAAGATGTGAATTCTCTGCCCGATTGTTGATGCCCTTGTGAGATCAGCGCTCGACACCCGGCATCAGTTCCGCCTTCGCTACAGCGTAGGACCGCAGCTTGTCGGTGACCATGACCCGTGGGGCGATGCTTTGGCCTTTGAGTATCTCGCGCAGCAGCCGGAGAGCAGCTTTGCTGTTTCTGCGGGTTTGTAGAAGCGCATCAAGAACGTAGCCATTGGCATCAGCGGCGCGCCAGAGCCAGTATTTCTTTCCCTTGATCGACACCACCATTTCATCAAACTGCCATTTGTCAGCAAAGTGGCCCCGCGAGCGCCGACGAAGTTGGCGGGCGAATTCAAGGCCAAACTTTGCAGCCCATTCCGAGACGGTCTGGAACGAAACCTCAATACCGTGCTCGGCAAGCAGATCTTCAACGTTGCGAAAGCTGAGCGGAAACCGGTAATAGAGCCAGACCGCATAGGCGATAATCTCGGCGGGAAAGCGGTGGCGTCGAAAATGAGCAAGATGGGGTTCGGTCATAGCCATCGAATATCAAATCGTTCCAGACTATTCCGTTAACACGCCGCCACCATGCCGACTGAATGACGTTCGCGATCAGGTTAAAGTAACGGTGCCCGCCAGTGAGGGCGAAAGTTCGCCCTCACTAAAGCGCAGCTGCGTCTGGCCTAGGCATCAATGGCTCAGCGCGACTCTTCTGGTTCCGAACTGTGCAAGGAACTGAAGATCGAGCGCATTACCCGCTATCGCTACGCTGGCCCGAAAGGCTAACTCAGGGACTATGGAAAGCGCGTGCTCGGCTTGGCATAGGATTTCGCCCCCTCCCGCAAATAACCCGCATTTTTTCTTTTAGATAAATATGGTTAACCCGCTATAAATGGCCGCAGATATTTGGTAATGATTCGGCGAGCATGGATTGTAATGGCACAGGCCGCTCCGGCGCGAGACGATCCAATCCAGATATGCCATGACAAATTATGGGGCGGTAATTGAAAGTCTGGTATCTCTCTGGAGCGTTGTTTCTGTGTCTGGCGCTGGCTTCTTGTGCAACGGGTGACCCTGTCAGTCTGGCCAGCGGGAAACAGCAGGTCAGTGTGGCGGAGGCCTTTATCCTTCCGGGAGACCGCCCCGTATCCGGCGTCGTTCAGGAGCGGGCTTCGAATGCTATAATTCAAAAGGTTATCCTCGGCGCCCATTCCCGCGTAGCCGGGGAAAGCTATCTCAAATCTGTTTTCTTCGGTCCTGTCAATTCTGTAGGCGCCACCGAAAAAACGGTTTCATATCAGCTACTTGACGAAGCCAGAATCGCGCGCGAACTCCGCGCGGAGCTGCCCGGAGTCAGGATGACCCGTTCCCCGTTCTATGTTCAGAATAATTACGGGCCCTTCGGCTACGCGACCGGTACCAGCGCGGCTGGCGATACCTGCCTATATGCATGGCAGCAAATCCGCTCCCCGGCATATAACCAGAATCTTTTCCAGAACCTTGGGCGGATAGATGTCCGGCTGCGTATCTGTGAAAATGGAGCGCGTCCGGAAGCGCTGCTTTCCACCATGTATAATTATACCATCAATGCGACTATTTCGGGCGCTGGGTGGAATCCTTTTGGTGAACCCGCTGGTCCTTCGGCCGATCTGGGGCGTCTTGGCCGGCCGATCTACGCTCCGGCGGTGAGCGATCCTTATGTGGCTAATTATCCAGACGATAACAGCCCCCCGACGAGAAAACGAACGGCTGCGCCGTCCTCCAGTGCAGCCGCTGCGGCACCCAAACCGGCGGCAGGTTCTCCCGTTGCTAAAACCCGGACGGACAATGCTGTTTATCCGGCAAATGCTGCCGAAGCATTTCCGCAAGCTCCGATCGTTCCGTTGCCGCAGCAGGTAAATCCGGCGCACCCTTTAGCGTCCGTCCCCTCATCTGCCGCGCACAATGCATCATTGAACCAGTCTGCGCCAGCGGCGGCACCAATGGTGCCTTTTCCGGCCGCAGCATCTTTGAAAGAAAGCGAGGCCACTGTCGTCGTGCCTTCTCCCTGTAACGTCGTAGAAGGCCTCCGGTCTTCCGATCGTAGCGAAACGATGAAGGCAGCCTGCCCATGAGAAGAGAAGGAACCATGCGGTTGCGCATATTGATGGATCAGACAGATGGCTAGGCTTGGGGTTTTCGTCTGCTGGCTTCTCTCTGCGGCATGTGTGCTTCTGGTCACCTTCATGCCGATCAGCCTGTCCACGCAACTCATTTTGGGCGTGAGCCTTCTCGTCCTCGTTGCCGTACTCAAGCATTTTCGTGTCGGCGGAAAATGGCGTCTCGTCGTATTGGCGCTCGGCACTGCAATCGTGCTGCGTTATGTCTACTGGCGCACGTCCCAGACGCTTCCCCCCATCAATCAGCTACATAACTTCATTCCCGGCATCATGCTTTATCTCGCTGAAATCTACAGCGTGATGATGCTGGCGCTGTCCATGTTCGTGGTTTCTTTTCCACGCACTTCGCCTCCCGCCGTCGCCTTATCCCCTGATGACATGCCTACGGTCGATGTCTTCATTCCCACCTATAATGAAGACAAGGAATTGCTTGCCAATACGCTTGCTGCTGCCGTCAACATGGATTATCCGACGGATAAGCTGAATATCTGGCTGCTGGATGACGGCGGCACCGACCAGAAATGCGATTCCGCCAATCTGCTGGAAAGCAAAAAAGCGATTGCTCGCCGCAAGGAACTGCAAGCCCTATGCGCTGATTTCGGGGTACATTATCTCACGCGCGCGCGCAATGAACGCGCCAAGGCAGGCAATCTGAACAATGGCCTTGCGCATTCCACGGGACAGCTCGTTGCTGTTTTCGATGCGGACCATGCGCCCGCCCGCAATTTTTTGACCGAAACGGTTGGTTATTTCAACGAGAACAGCAAACTGTTTCTGGTCCAGACGCCGCATTTCTTCATCAATCCCGATCCCGTGGAGCGCAATCTGCGCACCTTCAATCTGATGCCCAGCGAGAACGAAATGTTCTACAGCATGATTCAGCGCGGGCTGGACAAGTGGAATGCGGCTTTCTTCTGCGGCTCTGCTGCGCTGCTTCGACGCGAAGCGCTGCTTGTAACGGATGGCTTCAGCGGCGTCAGCATTACCGAAGACTGCGAAACCGCCGTCAATCTACATGCGCGCGGATGGGACAGTCTTTATATTGACCGTCCACTGATCGCCGGGCTGCAACCCACGACATTTGCGAGTTTCATCGGACAACGCAGCCGCTGGGCACAGGGCATGATGCAAATTCTGCGCTTCCGTTTTCCGCCGCTGCTTCCCGGCCTCTCGCTGCCGCAGCGGCTTTGCTATATGTCGTCCACCCTTTTCTGGCTCTTTCCCTTCGCGCGTATGACCTTCCTTATCGCGCCACTGTTTTATCTGTTTTTCGATCTTCAGATATTTGTCGCTTCCGGCGGCGAGTTCATGGCCTATACCTTGATTTATCTATGCGTAAATCTGATGCTGCAAAACTATCTTTATGGCAATTATCGCTGGCCGTGGATTTCCGAACTGTATGAATATGTGCAGTCAGTGCATCTGCTGCCTGCGATCATTTCGGTGATCGCCAACCCGCGCAAGCCGACTTTCAATGTCACCGCCAAGGACGAAAGCATTCTGGTCAGCCGCCTGTCCGAGATTGCCCGGCCATTCTTCATAATATTCTTCCTGCTGATTATTGCCCTCATCGTTGCCGGTTACCGTATTTATACCGAACCCTATAAGATAGACGTGCTGCTTGTGGTGAGCGGCTGGACACTTCTCAATCTCGTGCTTGCCGGCTGCGCGCTCGGCGTCGTCTCGGAACGCGGAGAAAAATCCTCCAGCGTCCGCGTGAAAGTGACCCGCCGCTGCGAGGTGAAGGTCGGCGAGGAATGGGGCCAGTCGACGATCGATGACGTTTCCGCAAATGGAATGCGGATCACGATCTATGCGAACGATATTTCTGCTCCCACGGTCGGCAGCGGGATTTTTGTCCGATTTATCACCCATTCCGGTCAGGAAAGCGGTGAGTTACCTGTTGAAGTGCGCAATATCGAGCGGGATGGCGATCTCATTTCGTTCGGCTGTCTCTACAAGCCGAAAAATGCCGGACACCAACGGCTGATCGCGGACCTCAATTTTGCAAATTCAGCCCGCTGGAGTGAAATCCAGAAAAAGCGCCGCACCGATCCCGGCGTCATTCGCGCGACTTTATGGTTCCTGGGCCTGTCGTTTTATCAGACTGGCAGAGGACTGTCCTATTTCTTCGGCCTGACGAAGACGGTGGACAGGCTTTCCGAGGCTCCGGGTAAATCCGCCGTGCCGGGTGAGGCCCAAATCGTCAAGGAAGGAAGCGAGGCATGATCAGCCCTGCACAAAAACGCTTCCGTTCCGGCCTTCTTGCAGCCTGTATCTGCGCGCTCCATCCGTTCTCCCCCGCTTTTGCGCAAAGCGGGTCATCTTCGGCTGCTCCTTTCGATATGTCTCCCGAAGGGGGCGCGGTAACAGCACCGGCGGCTCCGCGTCCTTCAATAAGCATTCCTGCTATCGAAGGAGGAGGCACAACAGCGTCCAGCAATAATATCCGGCCCTGGCGGCGTTATATTATTCCTTTCGACCTTCTAACCCTGCAAGGCGAAGCAGACCGCCATAGCTGGACTATCAACCTGACCGCAGAGGAAGCCAGCGCCCCGGCCCAGCTTAATCTTGGCTATCAGAGCGCCATACTTGTTGCGCCGGAAACGTCGAGCTTCACAGTCAGCCTGAATAATGTCGAACTGGTCAAGCAAGCGATCAGGGCGACAGGTGATCTGGGGGAATTACATATAGATGTGCCGCAAGGGCTTCTCAGAAGCGGCGCCAATACACTCACCATCAGCGTCCAGCAACGCCACCGTACGGATTGCACGATTGAATCCACTTACGAACTCTGGACGAATATCGATCCTGCGAAATCCTATCTCACTTTTGACCTGCCTTCAGGCGCTTCCATCAGGAAGCATGGATTCCTGACGAAGGAGGATATTCAGGCAATTGGCGTCAATGAAAAAGGAAGCACGCATTTCAATCTGGTCGCGCCGGGAGCGGGAAGTGGCGACAGCGGTATCAGCCTGCTGAAATTATCGCAGGCTCTGGCGCTGATGAGCAACATGCCCAACCAGATCTTTGCCATCGAGAAGACGCTGCATCCGACCCTGATCCATCAGGACGGTGTGCGTTCGGGTGAATTGACGGTTCTGATCGGTACGGATACGCAACTGGCAAGCGCCTTCAACGATTTACGTATTGCCCCGAGCGAAGCGGATGCCGGTCCGATCCGATTTGTTTCCAATCAGGAAACCGGTGAGCGGTTTCTGCTGATCGGCGGCATAAACGCAAGGGAAGTCGAGCAGAATATCCAGCGTCTGGTTGCGCAGGTCGAAGGGGCTGACGATGGGCAGCGCACGACCATCCATACGCGTAACTGGCAATTGCCGAATGCGAAAATACTCTATGACGCCACTTCGCTGCCATTTGCGGAATTAGGCGTCAATACGCAGCAATTTAGCGGAAGACGGCTGCGCGAACAGTTTACCATCGGCATTCCAGCGGATTTCTATGCCGAAGCCTATGGCTCGGCGACCATTCTGCTGGACGCGGCCTATTCCCCCGAAGTCCTGCCCGGCAGCCATATCGATATTTATGTCAATGGCGATATTGCCACCACGGTGCCGATCACCAATGAGGGCGGCGGCGTGATGAAGCAATTGCCGATCAAGGTTACGATGAACCATTTCCGGCCCGGCCTCAACACGATTTCGCTTGAAGCTGTTTTGATGACGGATGCCGACAAGAGCTGTATCGTCGGGGGCATATCCTCGAACACGCCGCGCTTCGCGCTGTTTGACACGTCGAAATTCGTGATGCCGTCCTTTGCACGACTGGATCAGGCGCCCGATCTCTCCGCCACGGCGGGAATGGGTTATCCCTACGCCACATCAGCGAATGAAACCACTGTTTTTGCCGATATGAATGACACCAACGTGCTTTCGGCTGCTGCAAATGTCATAGCCCGGCTGGCGGTTTCCTCCGGGCACCCGCTGAAATTGAAGTCCGGCGATACGCGCGATGATCTGCGCAACGGCCATGCGCTGTTCATCGACGCGATTTCTCACATGGACCCCGCAATTCTTACCCAGGCAGGCATCGATCCGCAATCACGCAGCACCTGGAGCGGCGACGATGTGGACGATAATGTCGAGCGCAATCACAGTTACACGCTCAATGACTGGCAGGCGCAATTCCAGACCGGCTGGTATGCCCGCCTGCAGGGTTTCTTTCAAAGAATGGGCGAGACTTTCAATCTGTCGGGGTCCGGTTTCATCCTGTCGCCCGACAGCGATAGTCCCTTCAATCCACCTTTGGCCACGTCCCTTGTTACCGCTCAGGGAATGGACCCGGACAAGGAACGTGTCTGGACGGTCGTGACTGCAAAAGATACCGTTGGTTTACGAAAATCCGTGGAAATGCTGGTCCGGGAGGCCAATTGGGGGCGGCTGGACGGACGCCTGAGCGCCTTTGATGACAATGCGCAGGCGGCGGAAGTCGTTCCGGCGACAAAGATCACCTATATGGCCCTGCACTCCCTTTCATTTGAGAATTTGCGGCTTGTTGCAACCAACTGGTTTTCTAAAAATGGCCTGTTCTATGTGATCGCCGTGGTGATTGCCCTTGTTCTGCTGGAGCTTTCCACTTCGGCCCTGCTTGCTCATTCCGGGAGACGAGAGGGTGAGGAATGATGATAAATCGCATGTTCCCGGTTTGCATTCTGCGCATCCTGACGATCCTCCTGTTCTGCATGGGGCACAAGGCGGTGGCAAATGACAGTCCTGACCAGATCATGAGCCTGCAAGCCCCGACAATCAGCGCGAGCGAATGGTCCGCCTATGCCGGAAGGTTTCTTTCCGAAAATGGTCGCATCATTGATGATGCCAACGGCAATATCAGTCATAGCGAGGGGCAAGGATACGGATTGTTGCTGGCGGTGCTGGCCGATCGGCGGGCAGATTTTGAACTCATCTGGCGATTTACCGAAACCGAACTGCTCATCCGCCGCGACGGGCTGGCCGCATGGAAGTGGGATCCGATCGCGCGCCCGCATATAACCGACACCAACAATGCGTCCGACGGCGATATATTGATCGCCTATGCGCTGGCATTGGCGGCACACAAATGGCAGAATGAGATTTACTGGGACAAGGCTGCCACGATCGCCGGTTCCATCCTGAAAAAGCAGGTTATCGAGCATAATGGCCAGACTATCCTGCTTCCGGCCATGCGTGGATTTTCGCCCGAAGAGCGCTCCGATGGTCCCATCGTAAATCTTTCCTACTGGATTTTTGAGGCGCTGCCGGTGCTCAACCAGCTTTATCCTTCGACACTATGGGAGAAGCTGGGGAAGGACGGTGTCGAACTTCTTGGCGAGGCGCGTTTTGGCAGCAAGGGCTTGCCCGCCGACTGGACAAGCATTGAGGGCAAGCCGCAGCCTGCGTCGGGTTTCCCCGACGAATTCGGCTATAACAGTCTACGCATCGTGCTTTATCTCGTGCGGGCGGGATCAGGAAAAGACGTTATAACGCAGCAGCTGGCAAAAGCCATGCGGGGTGCGGATGGCGATGTGGAACTGGTCAAGCTGTCGAGCGGAAAGAGCACGGCCTCATTGAGCGATGCGGGTTACAAGGTCATCCCCGAACTTGCTGACTGCATCCAGTCGGGAACGCGGCTTTCCCCGGCCTTGAGCACTTTCGCACCCACATCCTATTACCCCTCTACCCTGCATCTTCTAGCGTTGTCCTTTGCACGCCAAAATCATCCGGAGTGCTTATGAAAAAGCTGTTCACGGCATTTGTTCTGGCAATCATTGCATTGGTCGGCATCTTTTTCTGGCGAGACGGCGTGGATGGCGTCGCTGACGGCAAATTCGCCTTTTCCGATACAGACGCGTCAAAATCGGAAACGCTGATCAAAGGCATCTTTCGTGCCGCACAGGCGGGCGATCAGCCAGCGACGGCTCCGCAAGTCGACGAAAGCGCCCTGCGCTATTTCGCTTCCCAAGGCGATACGGCAAGATTCCAGGCAGAAATCAAGCGCCTCAAGACACTTTATCCCAATTGGACTCCTCCCGATGATCCTTTGGCGCCGGCGGACAACCGTGACGAAAAGCTCGATGAGCTTTGGGCTCTTTATGGGGAAGGGCGATATGCTGAGCTGCGCAGGCTTATCGCGTCGCGCAAGGTAGAAGATGCTGCATGGGAAGCACCAGCAGAACTGCTTCAGAAACTTGAACACGCAGAAAAACGCCAGCGGCTGGTCAATGCATCCGACAACAAGCAATATGACATGGTGGTAAGCCTCGCCGCAGAAGCGCCGGAATTGCTGGTCTGCGGGGAAGTCGATGTCTTGTGGCGGCTGTCTGAAGCATTTGCGAAACTTGGAAAAACCGATCGCGCGCGCGATGGTTATATCTATATTCTGGACAACTGCACGGTTCAGGAAGAACGTCTGGCAACGATCCAGAAAGCGCTTGCGAACCTGCCTTATAACGAGGCTCAGGAGGTTCTGGCACATCAGAAAAACGGCACGGACGGCAAGGAAGAATTCGCGCCGCAAGCTGCCGATATTGCCCGCCATTTTCTGGCTTTGGCCGCTGGCGATCCTGAAATCAAGCTCGATCCGCACTATCTTTCCACTGTGGAGGCGCTTGCAGAGCAACAAAAACTCGCATCAGACGCAGAGATGCTCGGATGGTACTACTTGCGCCGCAATGATATGAAGCCCGCCGAAAACTGGCTGCTCCGGGCGCAGGAAAAGGATGATAGCCCCACCATCGCGCAGGGGCTGGCACTGGTGTTCAGCAGCCAGGCTCAATATGAGCAGGCTGAAAATGTCATGTATCCCTGGCGCGAGCAGTCGCCAGAAGCAGCTTCACTGTATTTTTCCGCGGCTACCAATTTGCTGGCTTCCGATCCTCCGATCAAAATGCCTGCCAATATTCCCCAGAATGTAATGACGCGCATTGCGGCTGCGACTATAGCGGCCAAAAATGCCGATACCGCGCAGCAACTGGGCTGGTATGCGCGTTCAGTGGGGCAGCATGCGTCCGCCATGCAGTGGTTCCAGACGGCTTTGGCGTGGGAGAAGTCCAATGAGCCTGCCGCCTATGGCTTGGCTCTGAGCCTTCATCTGGCCGAGGATCAGGCGGCACTCGCCAGTCTTAAAAATACATGGTCCGGGCATTCACAGCGCATAGCGGATGTCGGGACGGAGCGCGCTCGACACAGCAATCCGGCGATTGCTTCGGCTGTCCCGGAAAAAGCGGCGGCGCGGCCCGCCCAATCGGCTTCTGCAACAAAACACACGGTCGCGGAGGCCGCAAGACGCCGTGCCACTCCGGCAAGCGCCCGCAAAACGTCGACAGCCAATATCCGCGATTGCCAGCAGCCCCTTGCAGGCCCCTTGCCGACCGGCGGCAGCGCCGTCGCGCTTGGCTGGTGTCAGATGGACCGCAACAGACCGGTGGAAGCTGTGAAGAGTTTTGAATCCGCTCTTGCCAGTGGAACTTCGGCCGAACGCTCCGACGCAGCTTATGGACAGGCTCTTGCCTATCTGAGGCTCGGACTGCTCGATCAGGCTGCCGCAGCTTCGATCAAGGCACCCTTGAGCAAACAACGGCAGAAGGAATTGCGGGTTGCAATCCTGTCTGATCGTGCTCTTGCGGCATATGAGGGCGGCAATTTCCGCGAGACATTATTGTTGCTGGAGCAGCGCTCGCAACTTGCGGCTCCACGCAAGGACCTGATGGGATTGCAGGCGGCGGCCTATCTCAGGCTCAACCGGCTCAACGATTCCCGTATCGTCTATGAAGCTCTGGCCGCATCCGGTGACCGGGAAGGTATCCGTGGGCTGGCGGTGGTCAGGGAATTGATGGGGGAAAACTAGAACATTTCCCTCAAAAGCGTGAAGCGCTTTTGTCTGGAATAATACGTAAAACAAACAGATAAGGCGGTTTCGAGGATTGTGTTCAGACTGGAGCCGCTCGAAGCGCCGTTTTCAGGATGACGGATTTTCTGATCCGTGAGGGCTCGACATGCGCATAAGAAGCAGACAGAACAATATGTGGAAAGCTTCTGCCCGTTTAAGCTGCGGTGTGGTTCTTTATGCAGGGATTGCGACCGGCTGGATAGCTCTCGATAGTGGAAAGGCACAAGGTGCCGAGCCATTCCAGATACGCGCAGGCGATCTGCGGACGGACCGGCTGGCACATTCAGCAGAGCCCGCGCCATTTCAAATTCTGGAAAGCGATCTTGACACCAGAACCATGGTTTATTCCGGCACCCAATCGGCAGGCGATGCGCAGATTACCAATAATAGCGGCGAACAGATCCAGTTCAGAGATGACAGCACGGCATCCTCGGCGGCCATAATCAATAATACCGGCGGTGCGACGGATTTTCATGATCAATCGACCGCCGCTTCCGCCTTCATTACCAATAATGCCGACGCCCGTCTGTCATTCAACCAGAACGCCACCGCCGCAGATGCCCGCATCACCAATAATGGCGCGGGCGTGCTCCTATTCAACGATGGAGCGTCGGCGGGCGATGCAGTCATCACCAATAATGGCACCGCCACATTCAATGGCCATTCCAGCGCTGACAATGCGTTGATCACCAATAATGCGACCGGCCAGATTGATTTCAACGATCGGGCACAGGCCGGGCGGCGTAATATTTATAATAATGGCCAGATTCGCTTCAATGGCCAAAGCAGCGCGCAAAACAACCAGATCGAAAATAATCAAACGGGCCGGATCAGCTTTTCAGGCGACAGTTCCAGCGCAAACGCCATGGTCAATAATAGCGGTGGGCTTGAATTTACCGACGCTGCCACCGCCGGGCAGACGGCAATCATCAATAACCAGACCGGCTCGATTGCATTCAGCGGAACATCAAATGCCGCAGATGCAACGATTACCAATAATGGTTCCGTCAGTTTTTTCGGTGAAAGCCACGCCCGGGACGCACGGCTGATCAATAATGCAGGTGCAGCTTTGGCATTTCGCGAGCAATCGGGCGCTGATGCCAGCATGATCGTCAATGCGGGCGATCTGACCTTCAGCGACAGAAGCTCGGCCGGATCGGCGACCATATTGACCAGCGAAGGCGGTGTAATACGGTTTCAGGATCAGGCGGATGGCGCAAGCGCGTCGCTTCACATCGACCAGAAGGGCGCGCTCGACACCAGCCTGTTGTCAACGCAGCACCTATCACTTGGCTCATTGACCAGCGCAGGCGACATCAATCTTGGTCGAACGGTTCTGAATGTGCAGAACAAGGCGGTTCTGAACGACACATCCAGAATGAGTCTCGTGCTCGGCTATGGCCAGCTGATTGCCAATGATGTGGAACTGCAAAATGGCATGCTGGCAATCACGCGTGCCGACGATTTCCTTTATGCGATAGGCGAAACCTATGAGATCGTTTCCGGCGCGACTTTTTCCGGTTCCGGCTTCTCTTCCGCTGTGGCCCATGACTTTGCCTTTGTTGATCCGCGTCTGAACACGCCCGGCACCGCGATCACACTTGATCGCAATGATGTGCGTTTCGAGGCGGTCGCCGAGACGCGAAACCAGCGTTCCGTCGCCGCCGCTATAGAGAGCATGGAGCAATCCGCATCTGTTTATCGCGCGATCATCAGCAGCTCGCGGCCGCAGGCGATGGATGGCTTTGATCAGCTTTCGGGCGAAATTCATGCGACATTGATTGGCACTATTCCCGATCAGGGCAACCTGTTCAGGATGAACCTTCTTGAGAATGCCAATCATGCGGCCGTCGCGAGCCTTGGCGGATTTCAGCCATGGCGAAGCTGGCTGGCCGCGAGCGGCTCAACACATACCTATGATGGCGATACACTGTCCGCAAAAAGCGAGCTTACAGGTTATAGCATTACCGGAGGTTTCGACCGGGCGATTACAGATGGCTTTGCGCTCGGATTTGCCGGAATATATGAGCAGAACACGCTGAAAATATCGGGGCGGGCAAGCAGCGCCGATATACGCTCATTTGGCGCAGGCATCTATTCCGGCTGGCAATATGGTGATTTCGGGCTGCGCGGAGGCGCTACCTATCAGCACCATGCAATCGACACCCGGCGCGGGATCACCTTGTCCGCCTTGAATGGTTCTTTGCAAAGCGACTATAATGCATGGACAGGACAGATTTTTGCCGAAGCGGGCTATAATATCGGCCTGGCCGGTTTTCAGGTCGAACCATATCTGGGCGTGAGCTATCTTCGCAGCCGTTTCGATGGTTTTGCGGAATATGGTCTTGGAGATGCTGCGTTGAGCGGGCCATCACAGACCGCCGACAATGCACTTGGCATGGCTGGCCTGCGCATCAACAAGCGCTTCGATCTCAATAATAATTTCCGCCTCGACACGCGCTTTGCCGTGGAGTGGAACCGGGCATTTCATGAATATAGCCGGGTGCGCTATTTATCCTTCAATTCCGGCCTGCCATTTGAAACCGCCGGTTCCGATGTCGGTCGCGACAGCGCCGCACTCAGCGCGCAATTGTTGTTCTCGCGCTCCGATAGTCTAGAGTTTGGCGCATTCTATAATGGCCTGATCGGCAAGAATAAAAGCGGCCATCGTTTTGGCGCCAATGCAACAGTGCGGTTTGGCACCGATACCCCCCGGACATGGGAGCGCTGATCCAAACCTGGCTCTGGAGAAATGAAAATTTTGCAGCAAAGCTCGCTCGCATGCGACAAATTTATGACGAACTCATAAACGCGCTGAAAACAATTGGCGGTGTAGGTTCCGGCGCATGATTCCAGCAGATTACCTTCGTGGCAGGAGATTATGATACCGCAATCCGCCTTAATTGCACCAGTCGACCTTCAACCCGCGGGCGCCGCTATCAGGAACAGAGGCATTGAGGGGTTTCTTCGCGGTGAAAATGCCAGGCTTGACCTGCATGTCCTTTACAGGAACTGGCGCACCGCGAAGAGAGCAAGCCACTTGCCGCTTTACGATGAAGCCGTTCTGGGCCGCATCGGACGCGCGGGCAATCATACGGCACTTGTTCGCGCCCTATCGGATGGCACCTTCGTCTTTGCACATGCCGGTCCCGCTTTTGAGGAATGGATCGGCGAGGAAGCCTCAGGACGCACTGTCGATGCGTTGCAGCCCGGTTGTGCCCATCTCCTTCTCGAAGGCATGCAGGATGCGTTGCGTCAGAAGCAGCCCATTCATCTCGTCGCCTATCCCGAGCACAGCGGTTATGTCCGCGCCCATGACCTGGTCATCTTTCCGCTATCGAGCCGCTGGGGCGGTTCGCTACTTCTCGCCTACGTCTGCCCGCGCCTGAAAAAATACAGCCTCGTAGACGCGATCTTCGCTTCGACCACGAATGGTCTCATGGCGCTGACGCCGGTGCGCAGCCGGGAAGGCATTGTCGATGATTTCCGGCTCGTGGCGCTCAATCAGGGTGCCGC
Source organism: Falsochrobactrum shanghaiense (assembly GCF_003149535.1). Classification (GTDB taxonomy): domain Bacteria; phylum Pseudomonadota; class Alphaproteobacteria; order Rhizobiales; family Rhizobiaceae; genus Brucella; species Brucella shanghaiense. The sequence goes on from NZ_QGDB01000004.1 coordinate 293,405, forward strand.
CGATCTCGTTCGGCAATCGATCGATGAATTGCGCTGGCAGCGTCTCACGGACCTCTTTCCGCATCTGCGCAGCACAGGGGTCATAGTTCAACTGGTTGAGGCGTCGCGAACCAAGGTCGCCGTTGATTTCGAGTTCCCCTATCCCTCATCGCATCGCGGTGTACGATACTTTTCGATGCACGCTTCCGCCATGGAGGATCTGGTCTCAGTCAGTCTGGTCGACGTCACCGAAATCCGGAATCGGGAAGAATCCTTCCGCCTGCTGTTCCAGGACAGCCCGCTCCCGATGTTCGTCTATAATCCCGAAACCATGCAGATGCGGGATGTCAACGTAGCCGCCGTCGAGCATTATGGCTATGGCCGCGACCATTTCCTTTCCATGGGCCTGTTGGACATTCAGCCACCTGAGGAAAGGGAACGTGCGCGCCAGATTTTGGCTCAGCCATCAATCCCGACGGACACAGGCGATATCTGGAAGCATATCAAGGCCGATGGCTCCATCATCGAGGTCCGAGCCTATTCCCGCCAGGTTGATTATAAGGGACAGCCGGCGCGTCTGGCGGTGGTTGTCGATGTCACCGAACAGCGCCAAACGGAAGCACGCATCAGCTTCATGGCGCATCACGACGCGCTGACGGCACTGCCGAACCGGGTGCTCTTCCTCGACGAACTGCGCCGCACCCTGCGCCACTTCGAACGCCACAACCAGCCGGCAGCGATCCTTTGCATCGATCTCGACTATTTCAAGGACGTGAACGATACGCTTGGCCACCCCATCGGCGACAAGCTGCTGCAACAGGTGAGTGAACGCCTCCGCGGAGCCCTGCGCGACAATGATCTCGTCGCCCGCCTTGGTGGTGATGAATTTGCCGTTATCCAGCGCGATCTTGCCGAGCCCGGCGATGCCGGCGCGCTTTCGGATCGTCTGATTTCAGTGCTGTCCCAGCCCTATGACATAAATGGCCATATGATGGTGATCGGCGCCTCGATCGGGATCGCCCTTGTGCCTACTGACGGCGATAGCGCCGACACGCTTCTCAAGAATGCCGATATGGCTCTCTACCGGGCAAAGGATGAAGGCCGTGGCACTTTCCGCTATTTCCAGCCGGAGATGGACGCGCGGGTGAAGGCCCGCCGCGCGCTTGAAGTCGAATTGCGCAGGGCTCTGGTCGCGGGCGAGTTTGCCCTTCACTATCAGCCCTTTGTCTCGATCGAAACCGGCAGGATCAACGGCTTTGAAGCGCTGTTGCGCTGGCACCATCCCGAGCGGGGCATGGTGCCGCCAATCGAGTTCATTCCTCTGGCAGAGGATATCGGTCTCATCGTTCCGATCGGCGAATGGGTGCTGCAACAGGCCTGCCGCGACGCGGCCAGATGGCCGGACGACACGCGCGTCGCCGTCAATATCTCGGCAGTGCAGTTCAAGGGTCAGAAACTCGCCAATGTCGTGAATACAGCCCTGGCCATGTCCGGCATATCGCCGGGGCGTCTCGAACTCGAAATTACCGAGTCCGTATTGCTGCATGACAGCGAAGCCAATGTTGCGATGCTGCACCAGCTCCGGGCCCTTGGCGTCCGTATCTCGATGGATGATTTCGGCACCGGTTATTCCTCGCTGTCCTATCTCCGCTCGTTCCCATTCGACAAGATCAAGATCGACCAGTCCTTCGTGCGCGAGATCGTCAATAGTTCCGGCGATGCGGCCATCGTCAGCGCTGTTGTCGGCATGGGTACCAGCCTTGGCATCTCGACAACGGCAGAGGGCGTTGAGACTATCGAACAGCTTGAGCGATTGCGAGCCGAGGGCTGTACGGAAGTCCAGGGCTACTTCCTGGGCCGCCCCATGCCCGTAAGCGACGCGCAACAATTGCTGGCGCATCAGATCTGACTTGGATCTTTGCTCCAAAACCCATCCGCGCCATCGCTTGTCGGTGTGTCCGGGGCTCTGATGGGATGGACGCCCCTCCGACGGCCTTCATGTGGCAGAATGGGTGCGTTTAGCACCATTGAGGAGGATGCGGCCATGGAAGAGATTACTACAGTTGGTTTGGATCTGGCGAAGAATGTATTTCAGGTCCACGGAAGTGACAGTGACGGACGAGTTCTGTTGCGCAAGAAATTACGACGAGAGCAATTGCTGCCATTCTCCGCCAAACAGCCTGTTTGCATGGTGGCGATGGAAGCGTGTTCCAGCAGTCATCATTGGGGCCGAGAGATTGGCGCTCTGGGGCATACAGTTCGATTGATCCCGCCAGCTTATGTGAAGCCATTTGTGAAGCATCAGAAGAATGATGCGGAAACGATCTGCGAGGCAGTTTTGCGTCCTACGATGCGGTTTGTGCTGTAAAAAGTGAACAGACCCAAGCTGCAGCTATGTTGTTTAAAGCGTGTGGCATCTATTCGACCTCATACCCTGCGGCTTTGAAGAAGTTTTTGCATTCATCGACGGAGAATAGGCTGATGATGCCACCGATGGCTTGCGTGATGGTATCGAAGCTGTGTGCGGCTCGCTTTCGCAGAAGCGCCTTGAGTTTTGAGAATGCCATTTCGATGGGGTTGAGGTCTGGCGAATAAGGCGGCAGGAAGAGAAGCCATGCGCCTTTCGCTTTGACCAACAACTCTGCTCTTTCGCTTTTATGGAAGCCGACATTGTCGAGGATGACGATGTCGCCGGGCGAGCGTGTCGGCACAAGCTGTGTTTCGATCCATGGCGCGATCAGGCCATGGCATCGCAGACCAGCAATAAGTGCCTGGGTTTTCCAGTGACCGAATGGAGCATAGGCGGCAAAACAGCTGCCTCTGGCAGACCATCCGGTGCGTTTTGACAGGCGTGTGTTTGTTGAAGAAAGGCTTTCGGCGATTGATCCATAGATCACGTGCCCTAGCGTCTGGCGACGACGCCTGTCGGCTCCGTTGATCGGGCAATTTCTGCTCGCACTGCAGGGGTCGTTCGCGCTTGAGGATGGATTTGCATCATCACAGGGCCTCATTGATCATGGTTTCGAAACGCCACGCATTTTCAGCAATAGCCCAACCTACCTCATCCCAATGACGTTCCGCAACCGAACAGCTAGGGGTATTACAACGCAAAGAGACAAACGCCGTTAGCTGAGCAGTGGTGAAACGGCTAATGTCTTCTCTTTAAAAAGGCCCAGATAAACTGTGAACTGATGGGGTGAGATTGGGGACAGGGAAGCATAAAACAACGTGATGAAGAAAATACAGGAGTTCAATGCATCGCCGCATCACGACGCAGCGATGCGGATATCCGCAGATACCATATGGCAATCGGTGTGGGCCAGACAGCGCAATGCGCAATTACGAGAGGATGGTGCGCTGATCTCCAGCAAGGAATTAGGGCGGCAATTGCGGCTCGGATTGTCCGAACGGCTCAACTAGCTCCCGGGAAGAAGTTGAGCCTTCTGCCCTTGCTGTATCAGCAAATCCACCGCCTGTTTATCGAAAGACACAAAAGTCTCGCCGCCTAGCCAGGCGCCCTCATAGGCTATAACGCCATCTACAAAGTAGCCACCAGCCTCAAGGATGGCAAGCCCGGCCTCAACAGCGGGGCGGTTCATCACGACATTCCCGGCATCCAGCAGGTCGCGGAGCGTTAAGGCAACATCTTCTTTTGGCAGCTTCGCGCCCCGGCGCAGTATCCATACAAGCGCACAAAGGCAGGGTAATGAAACCGCAATAAGTGACGCTTTTTTCAGAAGCTTACTCGCAGCACGGCCTTGCTCGGCATCGTCCTGCAAAACAGCGCGAGCCAGCACGTTAGTATCGACAGAAATCTTCATTCTTCGCCAGCCCAGCCTGCGGCGACTATCTCATTCATTTCCTCAATCGTCATCGGATTTTTGACCTTGCCTGCATGCCGACCGATGAAACTATCAATCGTACCGGTTGCCCGCGCCGCCTTTATCCGAAGTTCGCCACCCGGCAGCTTGTCAACTTCCATCCGCTCTCCCGGCTTGATGCCGAGGTGTTGCAGCAAATCCCGCTTCAGTGTGACCTGACCTTTCATCGTTACTGCCAGAGAAGTCATAGCAATTCTCCCGTTTACTGAATTTGCCATTATAGTAATTGATATTTTCATTACTATCAACTGCGATTTAGCATCTTAATATCGGGCCCCCCCCCGCTCCCGCTTCGCAGGCTCCGCAACCAGAGCCTCCGCAGGCAGAGACGGTGCGCTCCACAGCTGAAGAATGTTTTCCGTCGCATTGCCGTCAGCGTTAGCACTATAGAGGTGGCTTGGAGAATCTGAACAGTGGGGATAAGTGGAATTTCTGCCTGATTTTGGCTTTGATGCCGGGAACAGGAGATACCGTGACGAGACGACCACGCCGGAACCATAGCCCGGCTTTCAAGGCAAAAGTTGCGCTCGCTGCAATCAAAGGTGAGCAGACGCTTGTGGAGTTATCCCAGCAATTCGACGTGCACGCGAACCAGATCAAGCAATGGAAAGACCAGCTCCTTGAGGGCGCGACCGGCGTTTTCGGTGACGAGACCAAGGCGGAGCCAGCGGGGCCTACCGTCGACGTCAAAACGCTTCACGCCAAGATCGGCGAGCTAACTCTGGAGAATGATGCTTCGCTTGGGGCTTACGCGGCCCCACTGGGGCCACGGTCCCCGCTACGATAGCCGGAGCGCTCGGCAAGGCGGGATTGCTGAGTGGAAAGAAATGATCGACCGCACGCACAAGCTGTCGGTTGCAAGGCAGGCCCGGCTTCTCGGGTTCAGCCGCAGTAGCGTCTATTATTCTCCGCGCCCGGTATCGGATGGCGATCTGGCACTGATGCGCCGGATTGATGAACTGCATCTGGAATATCCATTCGTGGGAAGTCGGATGTTGCAGGGGCTTTTGAAGGGAGAAGGGCTTGAAGTTGGGCGAGTGCATGTCGCCACGCTGATGAAGAAGATAGGCATCGAGGCGATCTACCGCCGACCCAACACGTCGAAGCCCGCACCTGGACACAAAATTTATCCCTATCTCCTGCGCAAGCTGGCGGTCATCAGGCCCAATCAGGTCTGGGCCATGGACTTGACCTACATCCCCATGGCGCGTGGGTTTGTCTATCTCTGCGCCGTCGTGGACTGGTTCAGTCGCCGGGTTCTGTCTTGGCGGTTGTCGATTACGATGGAGGCGGACTTCTGCATTGAAGCAGTCGAGGAGGCACTGGCCCGGTATGGCAAGCCAGACATCTTCAACACCGACAGGGCTCGCAGTTCACCTCGATGGACTTCACTGCCGTGCTAAAGAAAGCGGAAATCGCCATCTCGATGGATGGCAAGGGCGCTTGGCGCGACAAGGTCTTCGTTGAGCGGCTATGGCGGTCGATCAAATACGAGGAGGTTTATCTGCATGCTTACAAGACGGTGCCCGAGGCGCGCTGGCATCAGCTGATATCTGACCTTTTACAATAGCCGACGCCCACATTCATCGCTTGACCGGCAGACACCGGATCAGGCTTACTTCAACGCGCTGACGCCAATGATGGTGGCGGCATAATCGAGGCGGAAATCCACTTAACGAAACGCCCGAAACTGTCCAGGCAAACCGAACCACTTCTCTCAATCGGCACCTGCAAAAACGCCCCCAAACTGTCCGCGGTTTAATGAGATCGCCGTCCGCAAATTACTGAATTCAGTGTCCGCACATCACTGAAAAGACTGTCCGTGGATTACTGAAACCCACACCTCAAGGAAATTGCAAGGGACGCTCACTCTGCTGCTGCTGACGGTCGACTATCTGCCGTTCAACGATCCTGAAAACCACGTCCTGTCACCGCATTACGCGGGCGACAGAACGACGAAGAAACCTCGAAGCGGGAGCCGCCAATATCTTCGCTACTGCATCACTCATGCCATTCGCCGCTATATTCGTGCCAATATGTAGGTTAGGATCGGAGACCTTTCACCGGATCGAGGCTTGCTGCCCGTGCGGCGGGAAAAATTGGTGCTAGCAGGGACACAAGAAGTGAAAAGACGATAATTAAAGCTGTCTCAACAGGATCCATTCTGGCGGCTAGGCCCGCAAAAAAATTTGACTCCGCGGCGGATCCTGATGTTTGAAGCAGATAACTTATAAAAGCTCCGATAAACTGTATATTCAAGCAAACGGCTACGCCTATTGCAGCGCCTATCAGTGTACCAACAATTCCAATCAGCGAACCAGTCATCATAAAGACTCGCAGAACTGCGGATCTGCTTAGCCCCATAGTTTTCAATATGGCAATATTTTGCGTCTTCGACTTCACTAGCATTATCATCCCAGAGATAATGTTAAGTGCAGCTACAACAATTATAAGAGAAAGAATTATAAACATGACATTTCTTTCAATCGATAATGCAGAGAACAGAATCTTATTACGCTCTTTCCAATCGATAATTGTCATATCGTTACCAATTGCGTCTTGCAAAAGTGGTTTAATGCTGGCGGTTTCTTTTTGATCTTCTAGGTACACCTCAATTAAATCGGCTTTTCTTCCAATGCCCTTTAATTTTTGAGCAGAAGAAATATCAACATAAAGTGAGTTTGCAGCTTCGTCATTGTTTCCACTGGAGAGAATGGCAGCAACGGTGAAACTTTTGATACTTGGTGTAAAGACGTCTTTCCAAAAGCCTTCCGGAGCAGTCAGTATGCTTATATTATCACCAACTGTAATCCCAAGCCCCATTGCAAGGCTACTTCCAATAAGTGCTACATCGCCATCTGCGAAACGGGTATCGTCACTTTTGGGCAGCGCATTCGAGAGTGCTTCAATTTTACGAATATCTTCAGCGGAAATACCCTTCAGAATACCACCCGTGCTTATCTGACCGCTTTGAGCGAGAACCGTTCCGTATACATAAGGTATGGCAGATTGTACGCCGGGAAGATCAGTTATGGCTTTGGCTTTGGTTGTGTAGTTATCGATTAATTGGGATTGTTTGGATTCCACGAAAACGTGGCCACTTATTCCAAGAAGTCTTGACGTAATGTCTTCCCGAAAGCCATTCATCACGGCCATTACGATCACGAGTGTAGCAACCCCTAAACAAACACCTAGGAATGAAAATACTGCGATAACTGACAAAGCAGTGCCGCTGCGTTTTGAGGTGAGATAGCGCCAAGCAATGAGGCGCTCTAAGCGTGAAAATGGTCGATTTTCTGAACAGTTAATCCTCAAAACGAGCGACCCTCACGGAAACAATCATAAGTAATAAAAAATTCATAAGTAATTAAAAGGAACGAATGTCGATATTTATTTTAAACCATACTTATTGCCTAATGTGCAGCATACCATTGAAATTCGCGATAAACGTCTCCAATATTCTTGATACCATCGGCTGATCGTATCATGGGGCTTTGATCGCGAGGACATTGTGGTGCTGCAGAGCGTATTTTGAAAATTCTAATGTCCCGCCGTTCGATGAGTGGTGCTGATATTCCCTTTCCCCCCGGATGGCATTGTTTACATGTAGCACGACATTGGGCCATGCAGGTATTTAAGCAACTTTGAATATCAACTGCATTAACACATTGGGCAACGCAACGATAATTGCAAGAAGCCATATCTCCCGAAGCAAATGCCTGGCCTGAAAAGCCATAAATAAATAAAGCTACCATTAATAATTCCCTGAGCATTTAAATATTCCTATCCCGTAAACAATCCGGGAAGGGTAGCAAGCATATAATTTGGGAAATATACCAATTTATGGGCCGCAACTTCAACGCTGCCCACTCTTTCGCGCGCTTTTTCGATTTGCTGCTGACGCTGTTTTTCAGCTTCCTGTTAGCCGGAACTGTTCAGATGATCGCCTGCCGGACTCGTCCGGAAACCCACTCGGAAAACACGACCGTGACCAGGATGACGGCGAAGATCACCGCGATCTCCGACCAGGCGAGGCGCGCCAGCGACGATTCGAGTTGCACGCCGATGCCTCCGGCCCCGACAAGCCCGAGGATGGTCGACTCGCGGATGTTGATGTCCCAGCGGAAGACGGAGATGCCGGCGAAGGCCGGCAGAACCTGCGGCACGATGGCGTAATCCATCACCTGCATGCCGGAAGCGCCCGTGGCCCGCACGGCCTCCACCTGCGCCGCGTCCACTTCTTCGATCGCCTCATAGAGCAGCTTGCCGATGAAGCCAATCGAGCGTAGCGCGATCGCGATAATTCCGGCCAGCAGGCCCGGCCCGATGATGGCCACCAGCAGCAGCGCCCAGATCAGCGAATTGATGGAGCGGGACGCGACGATGATGAAAAGCGCCAGTGGCCGCAACAGCAGCTTGCTTGGCGTGGTATTGCTCGCTGCGAGGAAGGCCACGGGTACGGCAATGACGATACCCAGCAGCGTGCCCAGCGTCGCGATGTTGAGCGTGTCCCAGAGCGGCGCCCATAGCCGGTCGAGATAGGACCAGCGCGGCGGCCACGCGCGGCTCAGCAAGTCCGCCGCCTGCTGCGGCGCGTCCTCCACGAACACCCACATAGTGTTGCGGTTCATCACCTGCCAGCACCAGACGGCGGCAATGGCGAGCGCAAGCCAGCCGGCCCAGATAGCCCATTGCCGGACGGTTGTGCGGCGTCGCCAGACGGGACGTGCGTCGATCTTCTGCACCGGCATCACTGCACCTGCCTGCGGATTTGGCTGGAAGCATATTCAGCCAGCATCACGATGACGATGATCAGGATGAGAACTGCGCCGGCGGTGTCGTATTCGTAACGGTCCATCGCCGTGTTGAGTGTCGCACCTATTCCACCCGCGCCGACGATGCCGATAACCGCGCTCTCGCGGAAATTGATGTCCAGGCGATAGATGCTCAAACCGATCAGACGCGGCATGACCTGCGGCTGGATGCCGTAATTGAGCACCTGCCACCAGCCGGCGCCGGTGGCGCGAATGGCTTCAGCCTGCGAGCGGTCGATGTCCTCGATCTCCTCCGCCAGCAGCTTGGCCATGAAGCCGATCGTTGCGAAAGTGAGCGTGAGAAAGCCTGCGAACGGCCCGAAGCCGAACATGGCCACGAACAGGATCGCGACGATGATCTCCTGGAAGGAACGCGACACCGCGACGATGGCGCGGCAGGCGGCATAGACCGGTAGTGGCGCGATGTTGCGCGCGGCTCCGACGCCGATCGGGATCGATAGGATCACGCCCGCGACCGTGGAGGTCAGCGTCATTGTGAGGCTTTCGACCATGCCCTGCCAGATGTCGCGGCTGCGCGTGATGAAGTCGGGCGCGAGGAAGCCCTGCACGAAGCGAAGGCCGCGCTCCAGCCCCTCGTAGATGCGGGTCCAGTTCACCTCCACGCTGGAGATGGCCAGCGCCAGATAGAGCAGCGCGCCAGCATAGACGGCCCAACGCAGCCTCGGGTCGGCTATGAGCATAGGCGACCGCTTCCAGCGCCGCGAGGCGACGGTAGCCATCAGGCCCACCCCGCCAACGGCTGGTGTGATGGTATCGGTGCGGGCGTCGGTTCGGCGTCTTCCGCCTCATCCTCGGAGAAAGCGCCGGCCTTCCAGTCCTCCTCGCCGTAGATGAGGGTGAGCGCTGCGTCGTCGAGCGCGCCCGGTACGTCGTCGAACACGACCTCACCGGCACGCAGCCCGACGATCCGATCGACGAACAGTTTTGCCAGCGCGACGTCGTGAATGTTGATGATGGCCGGCAGGTCGCGCTCGCGGCAGATTTCCAGAATGAGCCGCATGATCTGCCGCGATGTTTTCGGGTCTAGCGAGGCAGTCGGCTCGTCAACCAGCAGCAGCTCAGGGTCCTGCTCAAGCGCACGCGCAATGCCCACGCGCTGGCGTTGTCCACCCGAAAGCGCATCCGCCCGCTTGTCGGCGTGGTCCGCAAGTCCGACGCGCTCCAGCAGGATGAAGGCCTTGTCGACGTCGTTCTGCGGGAAGCGCCGAAAGAAGGAGCGCCAGAACGGGACATAGCCAAGCCGGCCCGACAGCACGTTCTCCATGACCGAGAGCCGCTCGACCAGTGCATATTCCTGGAAGATCATGCCGATGCGTCGGCGCACGCGCCGCAACTCGCCGCCACCAGCTGCGGTGATGTCACGATCGTTGAGCGCGACGCGGCCCGAAGTGGGCTCGACCAAGCGATTGACGCAACGAATGAGTGTGGACTTGCCTGCGCCCGAGGGTCCGATCAGCCCGACGACCTGCCCGCCCGCGATCTCGAACGACACGCCCTTCAGCGCGTGGTCGCCGGTCCTGTAGCGCTTTGCCAGTCTCTCGATCCGCAACATGAGACCACCTCAAAAGTTCGAGCGGCTCGGCATGGCCGGACCGCTCCCAGGTTTCGGATGATGGCGGCTTACTGGCAATCGTAGGAGACGCCGGTCGCCTCGTCGATCGCGCGGATCACCGACCAGTGTTCCTTGAAGGAGATCGGGATGAACTTCTCCTGCGGCGGTTCCGAGCTCTGGAACTCCTCCAGAAGCTTCGAGCCGGTCCAGTCGAAAGTGAAGAACGCTTCCTTGATCTTCTCCTGGAGTTCCGGCTTCAGATTATAAACGACACCGTAGCCGGTCGTCGGGAAGGTCTGGGAGGTGTAGATGGAGACGAGTTGCTCCTTCTTCACCACGTCGCGGGCCAGCATGCGGTTGAGCACCGAATTGGCGATCGAGGCTGCAGCATAGTCCTTGTTCGCCACGCCGAGGATCGAATTGTCGTGCTTGCCGGAAAAGACCGGCTCGAAGTCGACATTGGCTTTCATGCTGAATTCGGATTCGAGGATCGCCGACGGCGCCTTGAAGCCGGAATTGGAGGTCTCGGAGGTGAAGGCCAGCTTCTTGCCCTTGATGTCTTCGACCTTCTCGATACCGGAGCCCGGCCAGGTGATGATCTCCATTTCGTAGCCATAGGCGTCGCCTTCATTGGCGGCCATCATGGCGAAGGGACGGAACCCGGCACAGGCAACGGCCAGCGGATTGCCGCCCGTGTTGAAGCCCGCCACATGAAGACGGCCGGCGCGCATGGCCTCGATCTGGGCGGCGTTGGACTGTACGGGGAAGAACTGCACATCCTTGCCTGTCACTGCTTTCATGTGATCGAGGAACCCTGCCCATACCTCGGCATAAACCGCGGGATCCTCGACCGGAGTATATGCGAAAATCAGGGTGGACGGGTCGATCTGTTGCTCGGCATCAGTCGGGATGTCGGCTATCATGTCGCCGTCGGCATCCTGATAGCGTTGATCGAGCTTGAACTCCGCGAAGGCCGGCGTGACGATTGAAGTCGAGATCGCAAGGGCGAGTAACAGTTTTCTCATGAAGCATTTCCCTACAACAGTGAACATTTTCGTACAATCTACGAAACGGTTGTAACAACCCGGTGACAATCCGTGTGATGCGCGTGCCCGGCTGCTGAACTCAAAAAGCTCCGTCGAGAGAATGAGATATTGCGCCAGAAGCGGGATATTCTGAAGAAGGCGAAGGCTTTTTTCATCAGGGAGGGAAGTCGATGAGATTTCGTTTCATCGATCAGGCAAAGAAGGAATTCCCCCGCATATCGTCTTTGCCATGTCATGGGCGTCAGCCAGAGTGGGGATACTTTGCCTGGAAGGGATGGTTGGCCTGGTCTCTCACGAAGGAAACTTATCGCAGCCCTCATATGGCGGGGAGTTAGAGGATCAGGGTTCCCCTGTCGTTATCGACCTCTTCGCTCGTCGTGCCGTTGGTTGGGCGGTTAGTGACCGTCTACGCCGACGGGCCGGCTCTTCAAGCTCTCGAAAAGGCCATAACGATGCTGCGACCGCCAAAGGGCCTGATCCATCACTCGGCTTCTTTGTGGGCCGACACTCAAGCGTGCCGAACGCTATCGTAACCGGCACGTTGCGCCGCCTTAATCTGGGACCGGACGCACTTCTCTCCGCAGGCCGTCTTTCATGCACTGATCGACATGGCGATGTCTTGCCATGTTGCGATAACGTGGGAGCGAAGTTTTCGATGATCTGCGGCGAAGAGATGTTTGAGGTGAAGAAGGAAGAGATTGGCGATCTGGCCATGGACCGAGACGAAACGCTGGCATTGCCAGGCCGACTTGAAGCGCATCATACGCCGTTCCCGTCGTCGCACGGGAAGATGTGAATTCTCTGCTCGATTGTTGATGCCCTTGTGAGATCGATACTCGACACCCGGCATCAGATCCGCCTTGGCTGCAGCGTAGGACCGCAGCTTGTCGGTGACCATGACCCGTGGGGCGATGCCCTGGCCTTTGAGTAGCTTGCGCATCAGCCGGAGAGCAGCTTTGCTATTTCTGCGGGTTTGCAGAAGTGCCGGATGGACCCCGGAGTCGAGGGCACGGAGCACGTAGCACGTAGCAGGAACGGCTTTCGCACGCGAGGTCTTCGCGGCAGCCCAAAACGCTCTCAAGGCGCAAGGTCGGAAATAATCAGGCATGAGACGGAGGGGATATGTTGCAAACGTTTTGTAGCCATCGACAAAAATCAGGGATAAACCATTGTGAACATCTGAAAATTTCGTTTGATTCAGATAGCCACTTTCCAGATTTCTGGATTCTAGAGGGAGTAGTCATATGCCTGCAGAGCCATCTGACGGTGATCGGTCTATAGCGGCTGAATCGAGCAAACAGGTATCTGGCGCGAAGCTGAAATCATTTCCGAGCCTTGAACGTAGCCAGTTTGGCGGCACTTCACGCAGAAACGAGCATTTGTCCGATGACGATACCCCCGTGTCACGTAGCGATCTCAGCAAGGGACCCGAAGATCTGCTTGAGCACGAGACGGTCAGCATAAACTGGTGGGTGCTCGTGACCTCGTCGGTGGTGATCCTCGCCTTCTCCATCTGGACCAGTCTCGTTCCTGTTCACGCGCGCGACGTAATGAAACTGACCGTCGACTGGATCGCCATAAATCTTGGCTGGTACTACGTTATAACAGTCACGTTCGTGATCGGTTTCGTGCTGTGGGTCGCCCTTTCCAAAGCGGGCGATGTCCGGCTTGGTCCCGACCAATCCAGGCCGCAATACAAGCTCGTAACATGGGTATCGATGCTGTTTGCAGCGGGCGTTGGAATCGATATGCTGTTTTATTCCGTTACCGGACCCGTTGCACAATACCTTCATCCCCCATCTGGGGACGGCAGTACGCCTGATGCGCTTCAGGACGCGGTTGTCTGGACAATGTTCCACTATGGCATCGCTGGCTGGTCGATGTATGCTCTTCTCGGTATGGCCATGGGGTACTTCGCCTACCGCTGGGGTATGCCGTTGTCGATACGCGCTGCGCTTTACCCGCTATTCGGCAAACGTGTACGCGGGCCTTTTGGGGATGTGATTAACATTATTGCACTGGTCGGCACGGTGTTCGGTATCGCCACATCCATGGGAATTGGCGTTGTACTGCTGAATGTCGGTTTCTCGTTGCTCTTCGGCTTTGAACAAGGCCTTTCTCTGCAGATCGCACTGGTTATTGGGGCGGTGATACTGACAATCGCCGCTACGACGTCTGGCGTAGACCGTGGAATCCGGTGGATATCTGAACTGAACCTTTGGAGCGCCGCTGCGATGATGGTCTACATCCTAGTAGCCGGACAGACCGCCTTCCTTTTGAATGCGCTTGTAGAGAATATTGGCCGGTTCTTTGTGACACTTCCCGCGCGCATGCTGCAGACCTTTGCTTACGAACCTGACGGTGCCGATTGGATGAGCAAATGGACGCTGTTTTTCTGGGCATTCTGGCTCGCATGGGGACCGTTTGTTGGCGTTTTTCTCGCCCGGATTTCACGCGGACGTACTCTCCGCGAATTTGTGATTGCGGCGATCACTGCGCCAGTGCTGTGCGATTTCATCATGGTCTCGCTGTTTGGCAACTCGGCATTACATCATGTGCTTCAGGGCAACACAGCCTTTGCCGAACTCGCAGTCCAGAGCCCGGAACGTGGGTGGTATGCGCTTTTGGAAATGTTCCCTGGTGCAACGTTTCTTATCGGTCTGGCAACGCTTTCTGGATTGCTGTTCTACCTGACAAGCGCAAATTCGGGCGCAATGGTGACGGCGAACTTCTCAGCCTCGATCCCCAATCCATCACATGACGGACCCAAATGGCTGCGTATCTTCTGGGCGGTGTTAACTGCGGTTCTGACCGTCGCGATGCTCCTTGCCGGGGGTGTGACCACAATGGAATACGCGACACTCATCTTTGCGCTGCCAGTCACAATTATTGCTTATCTGGTCATGGCGTCTTTCTATAAAGCACTGCGGATGGAACGCGCCGAGCGTGAGGGGGTCGTACTCAGAAGGCCGTCCATCGCTCCGATCGGCGGACATTTGCCGGAGCGGTCGTGGACGCAGCGGCTTGAACGGATGCTCTCCTTCCCAACATTTCGCCAGGTCAGGCAGTTTCTGGAGGAAACAGTGCGGCCTGCTCTCGATGAGGTGGCAAATGAGTTTATCAAACAGGGATACGACGTCGAACGGAGCACGGTCATTGACGGATATGGTGTTGAGGAACCGCTGCTTCGGATATCGATGGAAGAATTCCGCGCTTTCCACTACCACGTCGCAATCGTAGAAGCACCGGTACCGATGTTCAGCGGTCGCATGACGCGCGAAACTGATGTCTACTATCGGCTGGAAGTATTTACGCAGACCGGATCGGGTGGCTATGATTTGATGGGCCTTACAAAACAGCAGGTGATTGACGATATTCTGGAACGCTACGAGGCGCATTTAGCTTTCCTCACGCATTCCACCGAGACTGATACCGCATCAGTGCTCACGCCACGCATGCCCCTGTCGGACCCGCAATAAGGGATCGGAACAAGGAACCGTTACAGTTATTGATCAACGGTCGGGGAGATTGTTTCCCGGCTTTCAACGAGCTGAAAATCGTTGATGCACAAGATTGTCAGTTTGATCAGTCCGTGTGCTTATGTTGCGAAATTTTGCGTAGATTAAAGGCGTCCTTATAACCTCTACGACAGCGGTGCGTCCATGGGGGGGTCGGGCCCGACGTTCTGATCCTGCCGCCCAGTCTCGATTCTCCGGCGATGGTCGAGATTGCCGCGCCATACCTCGCCTGGTTGCGCGATCGCCACGCCGTCGGCTTCATTCTTGCATCCGTCTGTGCCGTTTCCGCAAGGCAATTGGCATGACGACGTCGGAATATGGGCAGCGGCTACGGGTCAGCAAAGCCTGCGAGATATTGCAATTCAGCACTTTTGCCGTCGAGCAGATCACCTGGGAGACGGGCTATGGCGACATAATCAAACAGCGGCGCTTGAACCATCACGCCAAAGCAGTTTAAATCATTCGATGACGGACACTCATTTGATCGCAGGCAATCCGCCCGCAAAAACAAGGACATCGCAGTTCACGAGACTCATGGATCTTCCCGTCCAAACATGACTTCGCCAACAGTATCAAATATGCGGACGAACTCCTGATTGTCACCGCGTAGCTAAACCGTCCCTGTAGGGCATGGTGCTGTCGTCTGACGTTCTACGAGCTTAAAGCCGACATCGATGCAAGAGGGACTGATAGACAGCGACGATTTTTCAATCTTATCAAACAAATCGAGCAATAATTCGCCTGCCCGCACCCCGATAGATGCAGCATCGACCCCCATGGTGGTTATCGCGGGGACCGATTGACTTGCAATATCAAAGTCCCCAAAGCCCATTAATGAAAGCTGGCCCGGTACGTGGATGCCGCGGCGATGGCATTCCATGAGGGCGCCAAAGGCGGATACATCCGATACGGCGAAAACAGCTTCCACGTCTGGCGCGCGCTCCAGCAATATGGACATCGTGCGCGCGCCGTGCTCATGAGAAACCGGTGCAGTTCCTTCGCGCACAATCAGTTCATCGCTGATCCCAGCTTCCCGTAGTGCGGCTGAAAACCCGGCGAGCCTGCGTTCGCCGCGCAAATCGATTGCTTCAGCATCCGTCCTCGATCCAAGTGCACCGATGCGTCGGTGGCCGAGCGACAAAAGATAGCGAGCGGCGGCGCGTCCTACTTCATAATTGGAAAATCCGACTGAATGGTCGATTGGCTTGTCGGGTTTGCCCCATATTTCGACAATGGGTATAGCTGCGCGAAGCAACATCTCCGTGGCTGCTTTCGTATGAACCGTACCCGCTACCACGATCGCATCGGGGCGCCGCTCCAGCATCGCGCGGATAATGCGCTCTTCTTCGGCCAGCTTGTACATCGTAAAGCCGATAAGCAGTTGATAGCCCTTTGGCCGCAATGCTTCCGCCAGCCCCTGCGCCGTATCGGCAAAATTGGAGTTGGTCAGGGTCGGCAGAATTGCCGTGACAAAATTGGTGCGTCGAGAGGAGAGGCTGCCGGCCACCCGATCCGGCACATAGCCCAACTGTTCAATTGCCTCCATCACCCGCTTGCGTGTTGTTTCCGTCACCCGCTCCGGTTCGGCAAGAACACGCGATACGGTCATTTGCGATACGCCCGCCAGGCGGGAAACATCACGCATTGTCGCTTTTCTGGGAGGGGAAGCGATCATGGATTCCTGTCCGTATCGTTGGAGCGCGTTTCAATCTGGTGTTTCAATCTGATTGAATCAGGCCGGCGCCCTAACTGTTTGTTTTGTGCGCATCTTGTCCGAAAACCGTTTCACACTTTTCGGGATGCGCTCTGATGCGGCCGTGATCTGCTTATTGTCCGTCTGTGGGAATCTGCTCATAAACCACATGATAAAAACGGCCATCGAACATTTCCATCATCTTGTCGGTGATAACACGGCCCTCCAGCCGCACCGGCGAAGCAAGGGCTTCCTCCACTGCCGCCAGCGACGGATAATCGATCTCCTGCACCATGGCGATGGGAGGGGAGCCGGGATCGGTATTCAACACCCGCATCACCCGAACGGCTTGCGCATTCGGCATCCGCTTCCACACCGGAAGCAGCTGATCTTTCACAATGCGAAAAAACTCATCTTCGCGTCCCGGATGGATTGTGCCTTCAAAAATTGCTGAGCGTGTATGCATAAGCGGTCCTTCGACACGATATTATTTTATGTTGCAATGATACCGCTAACATGCACTATTGCAAGCGACAAACATAGGTTCCAATATCTTCAGCGACCATGTTTGTGAGGAAAATTGCAGGCAGGCATGGAAAGCCCGGTTAAACGGGCCTATGAGGCGTATACAGGGCGATGGGGATCGAAGATATAAGCGGGGATTGTTGAAAATTTAAGAATGTCATATCGCGATGTTATCGAAAACATGTTATAGAAGATGAACGATAACGGATATTGATGCTATCGCGCTTCCACCCGAGGAGGATCGTGTGGAAGCGGAGAACTGGAGGAGAGTCATGCATATCCTGAAGGCAATTCGTACAACTGCCGTAGCCATGGGGCTGGCGGCAGCTGGTATGTTCGGCGTGGCCGACGCCCATGCGGTCACGCTCAACGATATTACCCAGCGCGGTTCCGTCAAAATCGGCGTTCTGACCGGTGCTCCGCCGATGGGCATGGTCGATGAAAAAGGCAATCCGACCGGATATGATGTCGACGTGGCCAATCTGCTCGGTACCTATCTCAATCTGCCGGTTGAGCTGGTTCCGCTGACCCCGCCCGCACGTATTCCCGCGCTCCAGACCGGCAAGGTCGACTTTCTGGTTGCAACCCTTTCGCCAACCGGTGAGCGTGCCAAGACGGTAATGTTCACCCAGCCCTACAATGCTTTTAATATGGACATTATTTCCGGTCCCGATGCGAATTTCGCAAAGCTGGAAGATCTGGCGGGCAAGCGCGTCTCGGTCAATCGTGGCTCCACGCAGGAAACGGCTCTGCGCAAGGCAGCGGTTCCGGATCTGGAGATCGTGGTCTATGAAGACGATTCAACCAGTGCGCAGGCATTGATTGCGGGTCAGGTCGATGCGGTCGCTTTGCCGTCGACTGTTGGTGAGGCCATCATCAAACAGCGCCCGGAAGCGGGTCTCAAGGTCGGTTTTACCTTCTTCAAGCAGGGCAATTCCATGGCTACCAAGCTTGAGGATTTCGAGCTGCGTCAATGGCTGAACACGGCTATTTATCTCATGAAGATCTCGGGTGATCTCGATGAAATCGCCGTAAAGTGGACGGGACGTCCGATGCCCGACCTGCCGTCATTCTAATCGAACTTCCGCCGGTGCCGCGAGGCCCCGGCGGGTTTATCCATCTTGCATAATTCGTCCGCGCAAGCGCTGACGTTCAGCGGGAGGCCGGAAATTGTCCTACACTTTTCAGTTCGGTGTCATCGCGCAATATCAGGATGCGCTGCTGGCAGGCATTTGGCTGACAATCAAACTCTCCGTCATGTCCATTATCCTGGGCTGTGCGGGCGGCATTCTGTTTGCCTCCCTGCGCTCGATGAAAAGCGGTTTCATCCGCTTCCTGATCAATGCCTATGTTGAAATCATCCGCAACACACCGTTTCTGGTGCAGTTGTTCATCATCTATTTCGGCCTGCCTGTCATTGGCTTCCGTGTTGGAGCGGAAACAGCAGCTCTGATCGGCATGACCATCAATCTCACTGCCTATTCGACCGAAATCATTCGCTCAGGAATAGAGGCGGTGCATAAATCCCAGATCGAGGCGGGAGAGGCTCTGGGTTTCACGCGGCTGCAAATCTATCGCCATGTCATCATTCTGCCGGCACTGGCAAAGGTTTACCCCGCCTTGTGCAGCCAGTTCGTGCTGATGATGCTCGCATCCAGTATCTGTTCGGTCATTTCAACCAATGAGCTGGCCGCATCCGCCGCCTATATAGAATCGCAGACCTATCGCTCGTTTGAAGTCTACATTGTCGCCACCGTGATCTATCTGGGGCTGGCATTGTGCCTGCGGGCTGTTCTCGCTCTGATCGGATTGTGGCTGTTCGGACGCCGCGTCGCCCGCCGCTCGGTCGTAGCAATTGCGGAGGCGTCAGCATGAATTTTCGCAGCTTCGGACCGGACGAATTCCTGTTCCTTCTCACCGGCCTGCAATGGACGGTATTGCTGACTGTAATCACCTTGATCGGCGGCGGCATTGTCGGCTTCATCATAGCGCTGGCCCGTGTTTCGACGATGAAGTGGCTGCGCGTGGTCGCCGGAACCTATATTCAGATTATTCAGGGCATTCCGGTTCTGATGATCCTGTTTCTGTCTTATTACGGCCTGAGCCTTGCCGGGTTCGACCTGCATCCGCTGCTGGCTGCCGGGGCATCGATGACGGTTTACGCATCGGGCTATCTGGCGGAGATCTGGCGCGGCTGCATCCAGTCGGTGCCCAGGCCACAATGGGAAGCGTCAGAATCTCTCGCCATGACGCGCGGCCAGCAATATCGCTATGTGATCTTGCCGCAGGCAATCCGCATCTCGCTGCCATCCACGGTCGGCTTTGCCGTGCAGGTGGTCAAGAATACTTCGATTGCGTCGATCATCGGCTTTGTCGAATTGGCCCGCGCGGGCACACTCATCAATAATGCAACGTTCCAGCCGTTCCGGGTGTTCGTGGCGGTGGCGATTCTCTATTTCGCGGTTTGTTACCCGCTTTCGCTGCTCGCACGCTGGCTGGAAAGGAGGCTCAATGTCTGAAGTCATCGTCAAAAACGTCCATAAGAGCTTCGGCGATGTCGAAGTTCTCAAGGGCATATCGCTGAACGTGGAACGTGGTGAAGTCTTTGCGCTGATTGGCCGTTCTGGCTCAGGTAAAAGCACATTGTTGCGCTGCCTGAACGGTCTTGAAAAGATCAATTCCGGCGAGATTGAAATTGCGGGTCACAAGGTGACAAGCGACCCCGCGCAATTGCGCAGATTGCGCAAGGATGTCGGCATCGTCTTTCAGAGCTACAACCTGTTTCCGCATCTCACCGTTGGCGAAAACATCATGCTCGCACCCAAGATCGTCAAGGATGTGCCCAAATCGGAGGCGCGCAAAAAGGCGGAGGAAGTGCTGCATATGGTGGGGCTTTCGGAAAAATTCGATGCCTATGCCGATCAGCTTTCGGGCGGGCAGCAACAGCGCGTCGCTATTGCCAGATCGCTCGCAATGCAGCCCAAGGTGATGCTGTTTGACGAAGTGACGTCCGCGCTTGATCCGGAACTGACCGAAGAAGTGCTCAATGTGATGGAGGAACTGGCGCGCGGAGGCATGACCATGATCCTCGTGACCCACGAAATGGCGTTTGCACGCCGTGTCGCAACCCAGACGATTTTCATGCATCAGGGGAAGATTTGGGAAGAAGGACCGTCCGCAGAGCTTTTTGCCAATCCAAAGACGCCGGAACTGCGCCAGTTCGTCAAATCGGACGTCAAATAGACCGCATCACAATCATATAGAGAAGCAGCATGTCCATTGAAATACTTCAGCTTTGCCCGCTGACCCCGGCATTGGAAGCAAGTCTCAACGAGCAATATAAAGTCCATCGCTGGTTTGAAACCGAAGATCAGGACGGCTTGTTGAAGGCTCATGCAGATGCGATCAAGGCCGTCGTTACCGGAGGCCATATCGGCATTCCCAACGATCTGGCGGATCGCCTGCCTCATCTGGAAATCGTGGCCATCAACGGCGTGGGCTTTGACAAGGTGGATCTGCACAAAGCACGCAGCAGAGGCTATCAGGTTTCCAATACGCCCGATGTATTGACCGCGGACGTCGCCGATACGGCTATCGGCCTGATTATCGCCCAGGCGCGCCATATTGCGAGAGCGGATGCACATATACGCAAGGGCGAGTGGCCGAAGGCCGAAATCGGTCTTGGCACGCGCGTAACCGGCAGGCGCTACGGTATTTTTGGCCTCGGACGCATCGGCAAGGCGATTGCCAGACGGCTGGAGGGATTTGACGCCCGGATCAGCTATACGGGCCGCTCAAAACAGGATGTCGCCTATAGCTATTATCCAAGCCTGCTCGAACTGGCGCAAAATTGCGATGTGCTGGTCATTGCTGCCGCAGCAAGCGCTGAAACGCGCCACGCCATCAATGCGGATGTGCTTGCAGCACTTGGCGCCAATGGCGTGCTGATCAATATTGCACGCGGCTCGCTGGTTGATGAAACCGCTCTGGTCCAGGCTCTCAAAGCGGGGCAAATCGGCGGCGCGGGGCTGGACGTGTTTGAAAACGAGCCGACCGTTCCAGCTGAATTGTTTGACATGCCCAATGTCACACTGACGCCGCATATTGGCAGTGCAACCCATCAGACGCGCAAAGCAATGGGGGATCTGGTGCTGGCCAATCTGGCTGCGCATTTCAGCGGCAAGGAACTGGTGACGCCCGTGGTTTAACGGGCGTCTATTCCATCGAGCAGCCGCATCATTTCTGCTGAATCCTTGTCGCCCAATCCGGCAGCGCAAAGAAGCCGATGAATTTCCACCACCTGACCGGTCATCGGCAGCGGGGTTTTCGTTTTCATTGCAAAGGCTTGAAGCGAGTCGAGATCTTTGAGCATATTATCGATGCGCCCGGTCGGGCTGTAATCGCGCGCGGCGAATTTTGCCATGAATTCCTGCATGATGCGGCTATCGGCGCGCCCTCCGGCCAGCGCCTGCGGGATTGCCGCCGGATCGACGCCGCCCGCTTCGGCCAGCTTGACCGCCTCGGCAACGGCCTGAAACGTTACCGCGCAGAAAAGCTGGTTGATAAGCTTGGTCGTCTGTCCGGCTCCGCTTGGCCCCATCAGCGTATAATTGGCGCTAAGATGCTGCATCACCGCATAAGCGCGGTCAAAATCTGACCGATCCCCACCAGCCATGATGGTCAGTTCACCCGACAGCGCACGCGGTGCGCCACCGGATAATGGGCAGTCCACCCATTTCATGCCGGTCTCCGCCGCCAGTTGCCCTGCCATCTGCGCCGTATCGACCGGATCGATCGACGACATGTCGATCAGCAATTTTTCCGCATCGGCAGATTGCGCAACGCCATCTTTTCCAAATACTGCACTGCGGACGATATTGGCATGATTGAGGCTGAGAATGACAAAGCTGCTTTGTGCCGTTGCTGCTGCTGGCGACGTTGCAGCCTGTGCGCCTCTGGCAACAAGATTATCAACCTTGCTGTTATCCAGATCGAAAACCGTGACAATATTGCCGGTTTCCAGCAGGCGCGTTGCAATCGCGGTTCCCATGATCCCGGCACCGATCATTGCAACTGTTTGAGCCTTGCTCATGGCAAAAATCCCCTTTTGCGTCATACGCTGGCTGTCATTCCGCCGTCCACATGCAGAACCTGACCATTGACGAAAGAAGAGGCGTCGCCGCTTAGATAAACGGCTGCACCAACCAGTTCTTCGACATTGCCCCAGCGCCCCGCCGGGGTGCGCTTTTCCAGCCAGCCGGTGAATTCGGGATTATCCACCAGCGCCTGATTGAGCGGGGTCTTGAAATAACCCGGCGCGATAGCATTGACCTGTAGCCCATATTTGGCCCAGTCGGTCGCCATGCCGCGCGTGAGATTGCGCACCGCGCCCTTGGTTGCAGTATAGGGCGCGATGGAGGGGCGCGCCAATTCGCTCTGTACCGAGGCAATATTGATGATCTTGCCGCGCTTGCGCGCGATCATATGACGGGCAACAGCTTGCCCCACATAGAAGACGCTTGAAATATTGGTTTCGAGCAGAAGCTGCCATTTGTCCTGCGGAAAATCTTCAAGCGGCGCGCGAAACTGCATACCGGCATTGTTAATGAGAATATCGATGGCCCCGCGCTCCCGCTCGATTGCATCCACCGCCGCCTTTGCGGCCTGCGCGTCAGTCACATCGAAATTTGCGGCATAGGCCGTGTGGCCCTTTTGTGTGAGCATCGCCATTGCCGCATCGACTTTTTTCGGATCGCGGCCATTGATGATCACGGCTGCGCCATGCTCGGCCAGCCCTTGTGCGAGCGCCAGCCCGATGCCCTGACTGGAACCGGTAATCAGGGCAAGTTTGCCCGTCAGGTCAAAAAGCGGAAACGTCATCAATCTCTCCCGTTTTTGGTGCGGCGCAGCAGTTGCCGCCAGCATCCAGATGATTATCCTTGACTTAAATGTTATCGGTAACATATGCAAGTTTGATCACGGAGGAAGCTATGAAAACTGTCGTTATCCACGCCGCAAAAGACCTCAGGATCGAGGACCGGGAAACCGAAGCCGTCGGGCCGGGGCAGGTGGAGGTCGCCATTCAGGCGGGCGGCATTTGCGGCTCCGATCTGCATTATTATCATGAGGGCGGCATTGGCGCGATCCGTGTGCGTGAACCGATGATCCTCGGCCATGAAGTGGCCGGAACCATTACGGCGTTGGGTGCCTCCGTCAACGGTCTGGCAATTGGCGACCGGGTGGCGGTATCGCCCAGCAGGCCGTGCAGTGCCTGCGATTATTGCCTCAAGGGCATGCAGAACCATTGCCTGAATATGCGCTTTTACGGCAGCGCAATGCCGATGCCGCATATTCAGGGTGCGTTTCGCCAGAGACTGGTGGCCGAAAGCTGGCAGTGCCATAAGGTGGCCGACAATGTTTCCATAAACGAGGCGGCATTCGCTGAACCCCTGGCGGTGACGCTTCATGCGGTTGCGCGTGCCGGATCGCTGCTGAACAAGCGCGTTCTGGTCACGGGGTGCGGGCCAATCGGCGCGTTGATCATCATTGCTGCCCGGGCCCATGGCGCGCGGGAAATCGTGGCAACCGATGTGATGGAGCCGGTTCTTGCGAAAGTGCGCGAAATCGGTGCCGACCGGACGATCAATGTGGCTGAAAATGCCGAGCAACTGGCGGCATATTCTGCCAATAAGGGCTATTTCGACGTGATGTTTGAAGCGTCGGGCAATGAGCGTGCCATGCGGTCCGGGCTTGAGGTGCTCAGGCCCCGCGGCATTCTGGTGCAGGTCGGCCTTGGCGGTGATGTTTCCATTCCGCAAAATCTGGTGGTGTCAAAAGAAATCGATATGCGCGGCTCATTCCGCTTCCATGAGGAGTTTGGCCTTGCCGTCGATATGATCAACCGCCGGAGGGTCGATGTAAAGCCGCTTCTGAGCCGAACCTACCCGCTTGAGGAAGCCATCGCGGCCTTTGAAATCGCAGGTGATCGTAGCCAATCCATGAAGGTCCAGCTCTCCTTTGAATAGGCGGATATCTGCATGACATTGTGCGTCTGACCGGGGACCCGGGAACAAAGAATATGAAGAACCGTTTCATACTCCTGTCAAAAAGGATATATTGCGGGCTTCCTGTCACGAAGAATGACAGCTTTCATCCCGCAGACGATCAATCGAGCTTACACCAAACCACAGGGAGGACCCCATGCCGAATACTATTCGCCTGCATCGTGTCATCGCCGCCAAACCGGAGAAGCTTTATCGCGCATTTATCGAACCCGATGCCATTGCAAGCTGGCTTCCGCCATACGGATATCTTTGCACCGTACATGAACTGGACGCAAAGGTTGGCGGCAACCACAGAATGTCGTTTCGCAATTTCACCACAGGCCGCGGCCACTCTTTTGGTGGCACCTATCTTGAACTCGTTCCCGGCGAACGCCTCGTTTATACCGACAGGTTCGACGACCCCAACCTGCCGGGCGAAATGAAAGTCACGATCAGTCTGAAAGCGGTGTCGGTCGGCACCGAAATGCATATCGAGCAGGAAGGCGTACCAGATATTATCCCGCCGGAGGCCTGCTATCTTGGCTGGCAGGATTCATTACACAAGCTCGCGAAGCTGGTTGAGCCTGAAATCAATGAATAGGCACGCTTCATGCGTCAATCCTTGCGTTCGAAAGGGATGATGATAGTCATTCTTTCTTCCCGTCGAGCCTCCGGATGTCGTCCGCGTATGCGCTCGGAGTGGTGTTAGTCACGGCCAATATCGGGGAATTCTCACGCATCCGTGCTCTGAAGGTCGAAAACTGGCTACGCGACTGAGCGCTGCTGTTGTCCGCTCATACCGCAGATAAAGACTGGTTTTCCGCTGATGTCTGCTATGAATGTGGTTGCCGAATCTGAACAGCAAGTGATGCCCTGACGACTGATGACGACCGACCCGCTCCACATTCTCAAAACCATTTATGGATACGATGCTTTCCGTGGCCAGCAAGCGGATATCGTATCGCATGTGATCGCAGGCCATAATGCATTCGTGCTGATGCCGACGGGCGGCGGCAAATCGCTATGCTATCAGATTCCCGCCCTTGCGCGCCCGGGCATGGGGATCGTGGTTTCACCGCTTCTGGCGCTGATGGCCGATCAGGTCTCCGCGCTCCGGCAGGCGGGTGTAAAGGCAGCGGCGCTCAATTCCGACCTTGCTGGCGATGACAGGCTTGCCTTGTGGCGTGATATCCATGCTGGGGCGCTTGATCTGCTCTATGTCGCGCCTGAAACCCTGCTCAGACCGGATACATTGCAACGCCTGAGCGATGTGCCTCTCTCGCTGATCGCTATCGACGAAGCCCATTGTCTGTCGCAATGGGGGCATGACTTCAGGCCATCCTATCGACAGCTTGATGTGTTGATGACGCAGTTTCCCGATACGCCACGCATGGCGTTGACCGCAACCGCCGACGAACCGACACGTGCGGAAATCCTGTCGCATCTGTAGATTGAGGAGCGCGATGCCTTCATCGCCGGTTTCGACCGTCCCAATATTCGCTATGCGATCATGGAGAAGAACAATCCCCGCGTGCAATTGAAACGTTTTCTACAGGATCACCAGGGCGAAAGCGGCATCGTTTACTGTCTTTCGAAACGGAAGACAGAAGAAACCGCCGAATGGCTGCGTAGCCTAGCATTCCAGTTGCGTTTTTAATTTGATGTGTGCTTGTTGTGCGGCTGCTTGATGAGCTCGTCGCCAGAGCGACCAAGCGATGATGTATGAAGGTTCGATGCGCGCCCGTGCGAGGCGGGTTGCAATTCGGCGGATTTCCTGGATCGACCAGCGGATCAGTGCCGGTGCTGCGTCCGTTTCATCATGCTTTTTGGCGGCGGTGCGGCATTGGCATGGCGGCGGATCGCCGCCATCATGGCGAAAGCGAGCATGACCAACGAGACATGGCGATGCCAGCGCCGGCTTGGTGGCGAAGCCGGTATTGTTCAGCACATGGGCCCTGGCCATATGCCCGGCATCGTCCGCCCAGGCCTTCGGCAGATAGAGCGCCCGGTCAATGAAGGTATGGCCGTGGCGTGAGACGTAGGAAGCAAACACGCCGATCTGACAATTGGTGATCTTGCCCGCCGAGCCGGTGTATTGCCGCCCAACCCCGCACGACGCCTTGCCCTGCTTGAGAAAGCCGGTTTCGTCGATCACAAGAACCGCATCGTCGTCGGCCAGCGTTTCAAGGGCATAGTCGCGTACGATATCGCGCAACGCAGCCGCATCCCAGCGCCCCCTACCCAAAATAGCCTGCTGACGCCATGGACCGGGATCGCCGGCCGCCTCCGCCCGCATCCATCCGGTCTTGCGACGTTCATCCCCGAGCAGCCCGTCCATAAACCGTTCCGCCGAAACTCCCACCCGTTCCTGCGTGAACAATGGACGCATCCGCTTCTTCACATCGCGCAGCGAAGATGCCCAAAGCACGCCGTTGACGAAAGTAAGGTTATCACCTCCCGAACGGCCCGGATCACTGGGCTTGCCGGGTAGCAAATGCCCGATCCGCCGCCATTGTTCAGGCGTCAGTTCATACCGCTTGGGCTTCGACATCAGGGATCTCCAGATCAATGAATCTGGAAATCCATGAATCACACTCCTCGACAGAAATGAATCCTGAATGTCGATTCAACCTAACAGATGGTCGAAACCTCTTTGACAAGCCAATCGCGAAAGAGCTGCAATGCCGGGTTGGAGGCAATGTTTTCGTGGCTACATATAAACTTGTAGGATTCCTTGGGCTCGAAATATTGCTCGGACACGATACAGAGGCTTCCGCGCTGCACGTCGCTTTCGACCAGAGGTCGATGAGAAAAACCAATGCCCTGTCCGGAACGAGCAGCCGCCAACAATGTGTGCTGATCGTCAAAAAAGAGGTTCGAATTGGCGGCTAAATCATCAAACCCGTGGTGGGATATCCATCTTTTCCAGTCATTTGCGTCTCGATAATGCAAGCGAGGAATGTCAGGATTTACGAGGAGATCTTCTGGATTTGTCGTGTTGGCCAGAAGTGAGGGGCTACAGACAGGCACCAGTCTTTCTTTTAGAAGCTCGATGCTGTACATGCCCGCAGGCGGATGCAGGCAATATTTGATCTGTGCGTCTTCTCTATCCTGGGCGCTGGAATCTATATCGAGATTATTCAGGTGAAGCTGGATACCTGGATTTTGCTTTAAGAAGCCAGCTATCCTGCTTGCGATCACTTCCATTGCAAAAAAGGGACCGGCACGAACCCGAAGAATTTGGGCCTTGTTGTCCTGCCCGATCAGCGTCGTAACTGCACTAATTTCATCAAATGCCCGAGCACAAACCTCCAGCAGCAGTGCGCCTTCTGCGGTAACGGATACACCGCGTGAGCCGCGAATAAGCAACTGACAACCCAAAGCCTGTTCCAGCAACTTGACTTGATGGCTCACAGCGCCCTGACTGACTGCAAGCTCTTCTGCGGCGGCAGTGAAGCTTTGACAATACGAAACTGCTTCAAAAGCTCTTAAGGCTCTCAAGCTTGGGAGTCTTCGTCGTTTCGCGCGTAAAGTCATATCATTATGAATTTTTCTAATATCATTGAATAGATCTTTTGCATTGATCGACCCCCGGCACAAGCATAATCGTCAATAATCAAAAACGCCCTTCGGTATCGAACTCATCTGGTCCTGATCACGGGCGACAGTGCGCGTCTGTGCAGCACGAGGCAAGGGCATATAAAGGGCATATAAAAGGAGAACGAAACGTGTTTAAGCAAGCTAAAATGGGAATTATTGCCGCTCTTGTCGCCGTATGCGGTACCCTTCCAGCCCATGCCGAGGAAATCCGCATGGGAGCCGAAGGTGCCTACGCCCCTTTCAATTATCTGGATCCGAGCGGGCAGCTCAAAGGCTTTGATATCGACGTCGGCAATGCGATCTGTGAAAAACTGAAAGCTGATTGTGTATGGAGCGCCAACGAGTGGAGCGGGATTATCCCGGCGCTTCAGTCAAAGAAGTTCGACATCATGGCATCATCGATGGCTATAACTGAATCGCGTATGCAGCAGGTCAACTTCTCCGATCCGTATTACTACAACACGATGCGGTTTGTTGCCTTGAAGGAACTCGGCCTGAAAGATGTGACGCCCGAAAGTGCCAAGGGCAAAGTCATAGGCACCCAGACGGGCTCTATCGCAGTCGATGCTTTGCAGCGCTTTTTCCCGGATAATGAGCTAAAGCTCTATCCGACACTGGAAGAAGCCTTCCTGGATATAGAAAACGGGCGCATCGACCTCTTGCTTGAATCCAAGTTTGCGCTCAGCGACTGGATGAAGAAGGGTGCGGATTGCTGCGAATTTGTCGGCAAGGAGTTCCTTCTGGATGGAACGCTGGGTGCCGGAATGGCCTTCCGCAAGGATGACGAAGAACTGCGCGCGCGTGTCAACAAGGCACTTGCAGAGATCATCCAGGACGGGAGCTACGACAAGATCAGTGCAAAATACTTTGATTTCGACATCAGGGAAAAGCCGAAATTCGCGAGCGAAATCTTCGCGGAGTAGTTCGTTCCACCCCCACACATAGAGTACCTGATTTGAGACACCACATCAGATCAGGCACTCATTGCGTGTGAGCAAAGTCAATTTTCAGCCATTTCGTTTCGACCAACCCAGACTGGTCTTCGCCGACAAAAGAAAGATCGATCCGTGTCCTATCGTGTTGCGATCATCGAATTCATCAATGAAAGTAATACTTTCACGCAAAATCGCACGAGCATCAGTGATTTTCGGGCGTCGCATTATTTCAAGGGCGATGAGATTCCGGCCAATTTCCGAGGCACAGGCTCCGAGGTCGGTGGCGCGATAAAGGTCGCGGATGAAAAGGGCTGGACACCTGTTTACATCACCGCAGCCCATGCGGAGCCGAACGGACCAGTGCTTGAAACTGCGCGTCAGGAAATCACCGGCGAGTGCCTGCGGCGGCTGAAGCAAGCCGGACCTTTTGACGGCATATTTGTTGCCCTGCATGGGGCCATGGTGACGGAGACGGATCAGGATGGAGACAGCCAGTTTCTGCGAGAGATCCGGTCCGTGGTCGGGTATGATGTCCCCATTGCCATCACTCTCGACCTTCACGCGAATACCTTCGATGAACTGGCTGATCTGGCGCAGATCGCCGTTTCATTCCGGACTTATCCCCATATCGATATGAGTGAGGTCGGGGTCGAGGCCTGTTCTTTGCTGGATCAGGCGATGAAAGGGGAAGTCGAACCTGCGCTGGCCATTGCGCGCCCACCAATGCTTCTGGGTTGTGATGATGGTCGCACGACAGATAACGGTCCGATGTGCCGCCTGCTCGAAAGTGCAGGCCGTGAGATGCAGCAACCGGGTATCCTGAATGTGGCGGTCAATGCCGGGTTTACCGATGCTGATGTCTGGGCGGCCGGGCCAAGTGTCATCGTGACTTTTGATGGTAAAAGCGTTAGCCGACAAACCGCTTGCGATCTAGCGGGCAAGATGTGTGATGAAATCTGGACCTATAAGGACCAGTGGTCGCAGCCGATGCCCCTTGATGAATGTATCCGGCAATTGAAAGAGGCTCGGGGCGCTGAAGGCACGATTGTTGTTGCCGACTTCTCCGACAATCCCGGCTCGGGCGCCTATAGCGATTGCACCGCGCTTATTGCAGCGATGCTTCAGGCCGGTGTGACCAATGGCGCCGCAGGCGCGCTTCTCGACCCTGAAGCGGTGGCGGAGATTGCAGCCAAGGCGATAGGTGAGACTGTCACGGTGACGATTGGCGGCAAGTCCGATCCATCCGTCGGTGGCGGTCCTTTGACGGTGACGGGCCGTGTCATGTCGGTCAGCGATGGTGCCTTCGTCTTTGAAGGGCCGATGTTCACAGGCCTGCCTGGAACGACCGGAAAAGCCGTGTGCCTGCGTGTGGAGGGAATCGATATAATGATCGTGTCGGAACGCATGCAGATGCTCGATCAGAACATCTTCCGTATCGTCGGCATCGAGCCGAAGGAAAAATCCGTTCTGGCGGTTAAGTCGATGCAGCATTTCAAAGGCGCGTTCGGCCCGATTGCATCACAGATCATCGTTACCGATGCTGGCGGTCTGAGCTCACCGGATCTGTCGAGACGGATCTATGCTCGCCTGCGTCGTCCGGTTTTCCCTCTGGATACACTGCCGGGGCAGCATCAGTAGGAGTGCGGTCGAATCTATTGGACTTTTGCCAGCGAACAGGGAATTTAATTGGGCCGAGGAGGACAATCAGGATGACGTTCCGTCACCATGAAACTCCTGAACCCGATCGATTATTTGTACTCACGGATGGAGTATCCAATGCACACAACGCCAATTTTCGCCGGGTTGAAAATCGAAGCGGCTGAAATACGGGTCATACGTCTGCCGCTGCTCGTGCCTTTCGTGATTTCTACCGGAACAATGACCGAAAAGATCATTCCGATCCTTACTCTGCGGGCTGAGGGTCTGGAAGGCTATGCCGAAGGCGTGATGGATCCGTTGCCGGATTATCTGGAAGAAACCATCTCCGGTTCGCTCTCTTTCCTGCGCGACGTTCTGCTGCCGCAAATCGTTGGGAAACGCTTCGCTGGCCCGGCGGATCTTTTCGCAATCCTTGATCCGTGGCGCGGACACAGAATGAGCAAGGCCATGGTCGAAATGGCCGTGTGGGACCTGTGGGCGAAAGCACTGAACCTGCCGTTGAGCGTTGCGCTTGGTGGCGTTCGCGATGCGATCGATGTGGGTGTCAGCCTTGGCATTGCCGATATTCCAACGACGGTTGACCGGGTCGCAGCCTCGCTCGATGCCGGTTACAAGCGCGTTAAGCTGAAGATCAAGCGCGGTCATGATCTCGCTATGATTGAGGCGGTGCGCGAGCGTTTCCCCGAAGCCAGGCTGACGGTTGACGCCAATACCGACTACCGGCTTTCCGACCTGCCGCTTCTCAAGGCTATGGATGCTTTCGCACTCGATTATATCGAACAGCCACTGGCTTTCGACGACATTACCGATCATGTCCATGTACAGGAAAAGCTGCTGACTGCCATCTGCCTGGATGAGAGCATCCGCTCTTCGGTGGATGCCCGCAAGGCGCTTGTCGCAAGAGCTTGCCGTGTCATCAATATCAAGGTGGGCCGCGTCGGTGGGCATAGTGCATCACGCGCAATTCACGATGTCTGCGCAGCCTTTGATGTGCCTGTATGGTGCGGCGGAATGCTTGAAGCAGGCATTGGTCGGGCGCATAATATTCACCTGTCCACATTGCCAAATTTCACCAAGCCGGGGGACACATCGTCCGCCAGCCGCTACTTCCCGCGCGATATTGTCAACGAGCCGCTGGAAGCCGAAAACGGCCGAATGGCCGTTCCCAGGCACGGTCCGGGTATCGGTGTGACCCTGGACCATGCATTTCTCGATACGGTCACCAGCCATCGCGAGGATTTCGTCGCATGAGCGAAATATTGGTCCGTGAACTCGCCTCTCTCGACGAGATGAAGGATTCGGAGACCGTGCAACGGCTGGTATGGGGAGAAGACGACCCTGTCGATGCCTCCGACCTGTTGCTTGCGATCCAGCACGAAGGCGGCCTTGTCGCCGGAGCGTTCGATGGCGGGAAGATGATAGGCTTCATCTTTGGTTTCCCAAGTGCAACGCCGGGCGTCCAGCATTCTCACCGTCTGGCGGTTCTTCCGGAAGCAAGAGGCTTGAAGCTTGGTGCGCGGATGAAGTGGTTCCAGCGTGATTGGTGCCTTGCGAGAGGCATTACACATGTGCGCTGGACCTATGATCCGATCCGGGCGGTCAATGCCCGTCTGAACATTGCGAGCCTCGCGGCCACATCGTCTATCTATCATGTCAATTATTACGGCCCTATGGTCGGTATCAATGCTGGCCTGCCTTCGGACAGAATCGTGGCTGACTGGCAATTGGACGATCCGCGTGTGGAAGCTCGATCTCAAGGCCGGAAACTTGAGTTTCCCGCAGATGCTCGACGTGTGAAAATACCGGGCGACATCGACCATCTGCTTGCAACTGATCCGGCAGAAGCGATGAATGCAAGACTGTCGCTTCGCGAGCAGCTTGTGGCTGCCTTCGGCGAAGGTAAGCGTATTGTTGGATTCGATCTCCAGACCATGGAGTACTTATTGGTTTAAGCTGATAGCTTAAACTAGAGCGGTTCCTGTTTAAACGGAATCATCGGAACCGCTCTATCTATTTGTTTTTACGCATTATCCGGACGCAAAACCGTTTCACACTTTTGCTGGAAATGCTCTAGACGCGAGTCGGATACGGCGTTCGTCACCACGACCTGGTTTCATATCAGGAATCGACGACCGCATGCCGCGCTTGCGTGCCTGTCCCATTCTGGCCCGCTGGTCGGCACGGATATTTCCAGCGTTATGTGCCTTCTCGCCGTTATGCCGACTGCTGTGAAAAAGAAAAACAAAGGGGTTATTGACATCCAAACTGACATGTTACATGTCTATTTAGGAAATGGGAGGAAACCATGCGAAACTATCTTCTGGGCGCTACCGCCCTGTGTGTTATTGCCTTGTCCAGTCCGGCTTCGGCTGCCTGTTCGGATGCTGATCGCGTCGAGATTACATGGTCCACGATTGCCGGTTTTTACACCGACGCCATGGCGCAGCTCGTCAACGACTTTCAGGAAAAGGAATGCGCCAAGGTCAATGTCATCAACATCGATAATTCCCAGCTCTATAACAAGCAGGTTATCGAGATGGTGGGGCAGACCGGCGCCTATGATGTCGTGACGCTCAACAATGCGGAATATGCGGAATTTGCTGAGAACGGCTTTATCTTGCCGATGACGGACTTCCTCAAAGACCAGCAGAACATCGTCGATGATATTCATCCCACCCTTGCCAACATGACAATCCGCTACAAGGGCGATCTGTGGGGTCTTCCTTATTATACCTATTCATCGGGCTTCTTCTATCGCGCGGATCTTTGGGAAGATCCAACGGAGCAGGCGGCATTCAAGGCCAAGTATGGCTATGATCTTGCGAAGCCTGCCGACTGGAAGCAGCATCGCGATATGGCCGAGTTTTTCACGCGTAAGGCAGGTGAAGAACTCAAGGGAGAAGTTCTGAAGAAGGACTTCTACGGCGTTGGGCTTATGGCCGGTCGTTTTCCCGATATTCAGGACGAATTGTCGGCACCCTTGTGGGGCATGAAGTCCGACTGGCTCGACAACGAAGGCAAGGTTCCTGTCGACGATGTGGAGAAAATCCTCTCCGATTATATCGAGCTCTTGAAATTCGCGCCTCCTGCGGCTTTGACCGTCACTTATGACGGTGTGATGAACCAGATGCGCGACGGCCAGATTGCGATGACGCATAATTTTTTCCTCGACCAGTGGCCGAATGCGGTCAAAACCGAGGAGAGCGTGCCCGGAGCGAAAATGGCCGTCGCGGAGGCGCCGGGCAAAATGTCATATGTCGGCGGCTTCCTTCTGGCGGTTTCGTCGAGTTCCGCGAATCCGGATATGGCAATGAAGTTCATCTCCTATATCGGCGGGCCGGAAGCGCAGGCGAAGTTTGCGTCCTATGGCGGCGCGACGACACTGATGTCGATCCTCACCGATCCGAAGTTCCAGACGCCTGAAGCGCGCAAGACCAACGGCGAATATGCAACGCTCGCCAAAGTTTTCGAGAGCATGAACGGTTTCACGTCCAATCTCGTATCCTCACCATTCGGCGCCAAGATCTACAACACGATGCAAATCCCATTGCAATCAGCGGCGGCTGGTCAGTTGAGCGCACGGCAGGCGGCTGAAAGCCTTGCGGCTGAAGTCGAAAAGATCTGCGGCGGTCCTTGCCCCATCGGTAAGTAAAACAAGATCGTTGTCGGAATAAGCACCGGCAACGGGTCAACCGGTATGTTTCGTGGAAGCAGCGAGCCTTCCTGCCGAAATGTCCAATATCTATCCGGAGCGGCTTCCGTCCGACGGCACTTGCGATCCGCTTCGGTACCCCTATTCAGAAAACAGTCTGGATTCCTGTCATGAACAGTTATCACGCCCCGCCTGCAAAGGTGGCGTCCGACCGTGCTTTTTCGGTCCTGCTTATCGTTCCTGCGATGCTGGTCATCGTTATCTTCGCGCTATTGCCGCTTTATTATGCGGTGGATGTATCTTTCCGGTTTGCCGATCTCTCGCGCGGTAAACTGGGGGATTATGTCGGGCTCGACAATTTCCGCACCATATTTGCCGATCAGGCCTTCTGGGCTGCGGCCTGGATCACGCTGAAATTCACCGTCGTATCGGTCGGCCTGCAAATGTCGCTCGGCATCGCGATAGCCTTCCTCATCCATGGAGCCACTTACGGCAAGGGTCTCATCCGGTCGATCATGATCCTGCCTCTGGCGACATCGGCTGCCGTGACGGGTCTGTTCTGGCGTTATCTTTATGATACGCAATTTGGCGTGGTGAACTGGGTGCTGGGCGCGTTCGGCCTGCCGGAGCCCAACTGGCTCGGCGATTTCAATATCGCGCTCTGGTCGGTCATTATTTTTGACGTCTGGCAATGGACGCCCTTTGTTGCCCTGATCGTGCTGGCCGGGCTTCAGGCGCTGCCGAAGGAACCGTTCGAAGCCGCCGAACTGGACGGCGCATCCACATGGCGCGTCCTGCGCACGCTGACCTTTCCATTGCTCAAGCCGGTTCTGTTCCTCATCCTCGTGCTGCGGACCATAGATTGCGTTCGTCTCTATGATGCGGTCGCTGTGCTGACCCAGGGCGGTCCGGGCACCTCGACGGAAACCATGACATTTTATCTCTACCGCACCGGCCTCAAGCTTTTCCGCATGGACTACGCTTCGACCATGGCTGTCTTTTTCCTTTACGTGATGCTGGTGGCGTCGATTTTCGCGCTCAAACCTTTGCTCAAGCAGTTCACCGATCGTGCAGGGGAGGCATGAGATGTTGCAACACAAGACATCACCACTGAAAGAAATTCTCCGCTATGCGGCGATCCTCGTTGTGCTCCTGTTCTTTTTCTTTCCGATTTTCTGGATGTTGCTGACGAGCTTCAAGCCGGAAGCGGCGATCATGGTGTCGCCGCCCCGGTTCTTCTTCACGCCGACACTGGAAAACTATCAGCATGCGCTCTTTGACAAGGGTTTCCTTTTCTATGTGCGCAATACGCTCATCATTTCGGTGATCTCGACTGCAATCGTGATCGTTGTCGGCTCGCTCGCGGCGTATAGCTTCGCACGTTATAATGTTGGCGACGGCCATGTGCTGTTCTTCATCCTGTCCACCAAGATGATGCCGGCCATTGCGGTGATCCTGCCCTACTTCCTGATCTTCCGCGATATAGGGCGCACCGGCTTTGGCAAGTTCATGCATCTGGGACTCGACCAGCATGGCGCATTGATCGTGTCCTATGTGATGTTCAATCTGCCGTTCGCCATCTGGCTTCTGGTCAGCTTCTTTCAGGATATTCCGCGTGAACTGGAGCAGTCGGCGCGAATGGACGGCCTTAGCCGCCTGAAAGTGCTGCGCAAGGTGACCCTGCCGCTGGCTGCACCCGGCATTGCCGTGACCACGGTTTTCACCCTGATCTTCTGCTGGAACGAGTTTCTCTTCGCCTATATTCTCACCCGCAAATTTGCTTCCACGGTGACAGTCGGCGTCGAAAGCTTCTTCACCTTGCAGGGCATCCTCTGGGGCCCCGTCGCCGCAGCGGCAACAATCTCGGTGGCGCCGATGCTTCTCTTCGTTCTTTTGATGCAGCGCTATATGGTCCGTGGACTGACCTTCGGCGCGGTGAGGGGGTAACGATGTCTTTTTCACAAATCTGGGACACCGGCTTCAAATCCATCATGATCTATATCGGCGTCGTCTTCGCGTGGCTTTGCTTTCTTGAAGCAAATTTCCCCGACCGTGGGGTCTCCGTCACGATCATGAATATCGTTGCCGCAGTCCTTGCTATAGGCTTCTTCGTCTTCGCCCGCCAGCGCTGCCTCAAGGAGCGCGCACTGGCTGAAGCGGAAATCGCTGCCCTCCTGAAAGAGGTGGACTGACCATGTATAGTTTTGTCAACGTCCATAAGCGTTATGGTCTGCGCACCGTCGCGCTGCGCAAGCTCAATCTGGATATTCAAAAGCGCAGCTTCTTCGTTCTTTACGGTCCTGCCGGTGCGGGAAAGTCGACGATGCTCAACCTTCTGGGCGGCATCACCAGGCCGACATCGGGTGACATTCAGCGCGATGGCGTTTCCCTGTTGCCATTGCCGCCGGAACGGCGTGACGCTGCGATGGCCTTCGAAAATTACGCGCTTTATTCGCATTTGAGCGTGGGCGAAAATCTTGCTTTCCCGCTCAAGGCGCGCAAGATGACGCGCTCGGAAGTCGAGGACAGGGTCAAGCGGGTCTCGGGGATGCTCGGCATCGGCCATCTGCTCGATCGCCGTCCGGGCTTCCTGTCCGGCGGCCAGCGTCAGCGCGTGGCTTTGGGGCGTGCCATCATCCGCCCCGCAGATATTTATCTTCTGGACGAACCGATCGGCCATCTTGATGCAAAACTGCGGCATCAGATGCGGGCCGAACTCAAGGCGCTTGCGCAGGATCTCAACGCAACGGTTGTCTTCACCACGACCTCCAGCCGTGAAGCATTGGCGCTCGGCGATCGTATCGCAGTGCTCAATCTGGGCAAGCTTGAACAGGTGGGAACGCCTGCGGAGCTTTATCACAAGCCGGAAAACGCCTTTGTCGCTTCATTCATTGGCGATCCGCCGATGAGCTTCGTTTCCGTGCGGGTGACGGGGGAAGGCAAGGCTGTCGGATTGACGAGCCTCGCCGGTGAAAAGATCGTTTCCGACGAACATTTCAGCCGTTTTGGCAAGCTGGATGATCTCAAGGCCGGTTTCCGTGCGGAAGCCGTCTCGCTAGGCGAAGCGGGTACGCCCGGTACGATTGCAGGACAGGTCAGCGTTGTCGAGCATCTTGGTTATGCGAATATCGCCGTCGTCAATGTGGGCGCGGATCAGGTCTCGATCTCCTTGCCGACATCGACATCTGTGCGGGCGGGCGACCGGGTCGGCGTTGCAATCGACCCCGACAAGTTTCAGTTGTTCCAGGGCGAAAAGGCTCTGGAAGGAAGGGCCTGACAAATGGCATCGATAAGAGCGGAAAATCTCGTCAAGCGGTATGGCAGTGTTGAAGCCGTGCATCCGCTGAATTTCGAGATCAATGACGGTGAATTTGTCGCTATTCTGGGTCCTTCCGGCTGCGGCAAGTCCTCGACCATGCGTATGATTGCGGGTCTGGAAACCATCTCCGATGGCGCGATCTATTTCGACGGCAAAAAAGTCAACGATGTGCGCGCTCGTGATCGCAACGTCGCCATGAGCTTTGAGAATTATGCGCTTTATGCGCCGATTACCGTGTTCGAAAATATAGCCTTTCCCCTGCGCGCATCCGGCATGGCGGATGCGGAAGTGAAAAAGCGTGTGCGTGACATCGCATCCAAGATGGAGCTGGAGCCTTTGCTCTCATTGCGTCCCGGCGGTCTGTCGTCCGGTCAGGCACAGCGTGTTTCACTGGCGCGCGCATTGGTCAGGAAGCCGTCGGTCTTCCTGCTGGATGAACCCATCAGCCATCTCGACACGCGTCAGCGTTATCGTATGCGGCGGTTCATCAAGGCGATCCATCAGGAATTTGCCCATACGATGATCTATGTGACCCATGATCAGGAAGAGGCTCTCGCACTCGCCGATCGTATCATGGTCATGAGCAACGGCAATATTCAGCAATTCGACGTTCCCTCCGAGATTTACCAGCGCCCGAAAAATGCTTTTGTGGCGGGCTTCGTGGGCGAGCCTCCGATCAATTTTCTTCCCTATAAAGTCGCTTCGGACCGTGCGCTGGATGTGGAAGGCAATCGTATCGAGCTGCCCGAACACCTCCTGCCGCGCCTGCACGATGTTGGGCCGCAAGGAAACATTGCGGTGCGTCCGCATTTCCTCAAACTCGGCGCACATGGCCCGATCCAATTGCAAGCCAAGGCTTTCATCACCGAGGAACTACAGGATCACAGCATCGTCTTTGCCGATGTCGGTGCGACGCGCATATCCATCGTCACTCCGCCGGATATTCGTGTAGGGCGCGGTGAGGCGGTCACGATCTCCATCGATCCGTCCCAATTGCTCCTGTTTCACGCGGCAAAGGAAGACCAGTTCAAATGACGCGCAAGGCTTATGATTATATCGTCGTCGGTGGCGGTACGTCCGGTTCCTATATCGCGGCCAAGATGGCCGAACAGGGCGCGAGCGTTCTGGTTCTCGAGGCTGGCGGGTCGGATCGCAATCCGCTGATCCAGATGCCGGCAGGTTATGTGAAGCTTCTGAATGCTG
Source organism: Falsochrobactrum shanghaiense (assembly GCF_003149535.1). Lineage (GTDB taxonomy): Bacteria > Pseudomonadota > Alphaproteobacteria > Rhizobiales > Rhizobiaceae > Brucella > Brucella shanghaiense. Next base: position 331,845 of record NZ_QGDB01000004.1, read on the forward strand.
CGCGCTATATGTGGTTTTTCCAGTCGATACGACAGGAACAGCTCAATGGACGCACACCGGTCATTCCATCGGGCCGCGTTATCGGCGGCGGGTCTTCGGTCAATGCCATGGTTTACATCCGTGGCCAGTCCACCGATTATGACCGCTGGGTGGAAGCGACCGGCGACGAGGGCTGGCGTTACGAGCGCCTGTTACCATTGTTCCGCGCTATTGAGGGCAATAATCGTTTCAATGACGATCTTCATGGCAGCGAAGGGCCGATGAAAGTATCAGACCCGCTGCATGTCAACGAGCTGTCGCGGGCTTATGTGCAGGCGGCGCAGGCAACAGGATTACCGTTCAAGGCCGACTTCAATCGCGGTCACCAGACCGGAGCGGGGTTTTTCCAGCTCAACACGCATAATGGCCGCCGCTGTTCGGCCGCAGATGCTTTTCTCTACCCGGCGATGAAAACCGGCCTCATCGATATTTCAAGCGGCAGTCTCGTTCATCGGGTGCGTATTGAAAATGGACGCGCAAAGAGCGTGATATTCTCGCGCGGCAATGCGATGACCGAGATCGAGGCGCAAAAGGAAGTGGTGCTGTGCGCAGGAGCTATCGCCACACCTAAAATCCTCATGCTGTCGGGTATCGGTCCGCAGCAACAGCTGAAGGCGCACGGTATTGACGTTGTGCTGGATCGTCCGGGCGTGGGCGAAAACCTTCAGGATCACACCGAGGTGCCGGTCCTTGCCTTCTGTAACGGCAAATATGGCTATTTCGGACAGGACAGGGGCTGGAACCAGATCCGCAACGGCCTGCAATATCTTCTGTTCAAAAGTGGCCCCGTCACATCGAACGGGGTGGAAGCCGGTTCGTTCTTCGACCCGGACGATTTCTCAAACGATGCGAAGATACAGCAGTTCTGTATTCCGTCGGTCTATCTCGACCGCGGCACGACGGATCTGAAGCCGAGCTATGGTGTTACCATCAATTCCTGTGTGCTGCGTCCGGCATCCAGAGGAACGGTCCGTCTTGCTTCCGGAAAGGCCGGCGAACAACCGCTTGTGAACCCGAATTATCTGTCCGATCCCGAAGACTTGCGCTTGTCTATCGCCGGCTTGCGTCAGGCGCGCCGGGTGCTGGATTGCGCACCGCTCAAGCATATGGTCGATCGCGAAATCTTTCCCGGTATGGGCAAGGATACGGACGAAGAGCTGGCCAAACATGCCAGAGCATTCGTCAAAACAGTTTATCATCCGGTCGGAACGGCACGAATGGGGCGTGAGGGCGACCCGAACGCAGTTGTGACCAGCGATCTCAAGGTGATGGGTGTCGAAGGCTTGCGAATCGGCGATACTTCCGCAATGCCGAATATCATCAGTGGCAACACCAACTCGACGACACTTGTGATTGCGGCAAAGGCAGTCGAAGCGATGAGCGGTACTGTGAACGGTGCCATGGGGAGCAGGCGGGCAGGATGATATGAGAGCCAAGAAAACGATTGCAAGGATTGTCCGACCGAAACCGGTATCTGAGATCGTGCTGGAACGACTGCGTGCCGATATAGTCAACAACGAATTTGCACTGGGCGAGAAGATTTCTGAAGGGCAGCTTTCGGAACTTTATCAGGTCACGAAGGCACCGATCCGCTCCGCCTATATCCGCCTTGAAGCGGAAGGGTTGATTGAAATCCGGCCCCAGTCGGGGACTTTTGTTTTCAAGCCGACGCCGCAGGAACTTCAGGCTCTCTCCGAGCTGCGCACGGCGCTGGAACTGGAGGCAGTCTCGCTTGCCATGCAGCGCAGCCTGCCCGTCCTGCAACGCAGCGTCAGCGAAATTTATGACGAGATGGTCGATTGCACGCGGCGCGATGCAATTGACGAATATCAAAAGCTCGATACGAGGCTGCATCTTCTGTTCGTGGAGCGCGCGCAGTCGCCTTTCCTGGAGGAGACGTTTACCAGCAAGGTCAATAGCCGTTTTGCAGCGCTTCGCACGCGTTTCAGCCAGCAACCGCAGCATGTCGAGCATTCGCTCAACGAGCACAAGGGGCTGCGCGATGCGATCAGCGCCAATGATGTGGAAGCGGTGCAAAAGCTTCTGCGCCAGCATATCGGTTATTCCGAAGTCTATTATGCCGGCCTGATGGAAGCGTAATGCTATGACAAACCGAGATCAGATTGCAGAAAATTCTAACATGTTACATGTTTCAGAAGAGTCGCTGATGTGGGCCGTCGTGTGCGATACACCCGATGAGGCGATGAACGGCGTTAGCCTGCGCCGAATTCCACGCCCGCAACCGGCAAAAGGTCAGGTCCGCATCCGCGTCGAAGCCGCTTCGCTCAACCCTGTGGACTGGAAACTCGCGACCGGTTTTGCGCCATGGTGGCAGGGAACCGGCGCGCATGTCGTCGGGCTCGACGGTGCCGGTGTGATCGACAGTGTGGGGCCGGATGTGACGGGCTGGAAGAGCGGAGATCGCGTCGTATGGCACAGCGACCTGAACCGGCAGGGTGTGCTGGCCGAATTTGCACTGGCCGACAGCCATGTCCTGTCGAGACTGCCGGATGATATTGCGGCGACGTCTGCGGCGGCACTGCCCTGTGCAGGCCTGACCGCCTATCAGGCATTGGTGCGTAAGGCGCGCGTGGAAGCGGGGCAAACGGTTCTCGTTCAAGGCGCAAGCGGCGCTGTGGGCGGCTTTGCCATGCAGATTGCCAAATCCAGAGGTGCGACCGTCATTGCTCTGGCACGCAAGGATCAGGAGCCGCGCATAAGATCGCTCGGCGCTGATTACGTCTTGGACCGGCACGCGAAAGACCTGAAGGAACAGGTCCGTGCGCTCACCGGCGGTTACGGCGCCGACATCATGCTGGAAGTTGCCAATCCCGGCGATGCGCGGCAGTCACTGGACCTGATCCGTTATAACGGGCATCTGCTCTGCATCGATCCCATGCCGGTTCTGAATATGGTTCCGCCTTATACCTATGCGGCCTCCATTCATGAGGTTGCGCTGGGTGGCGCTTATGCGGCCGGCCACATTCCGACCCAGAGAGACTTTGCCGTGATGGGTGACGCAATGCTGGCGCTTTTGCAGCAAAACAAGCTCGACCCGATGATCGAGCAGGTCATTTCGCTGGAAGCAGCGGTCGATGCGCTCAAGAACATGCGTGAATGCACCGTATCAGGGAAAATTGTGGTCCGGATCGGAGGAGGTTCATGAGCGTCACCGCCACCCTCCATGGTATTCGCTTTCCGGGCCGCTATATTCAGGGACCGGACGTCTTCGCGCAACTGGGGCAACACAGCCGTGAACTCGGTTCCCGACCGCTGGCTCTTCTGGATGGGTTCCTTTTCCCCGAATTGCAACCGCGTCTGCGTTCTGCTTTCGGCGAGGATATGCATCCGGCGGCCGTCAGACATGGCGGTGAGTGCTCGGAAACAGAAGTCGAGCATGTCCACGAACTGGCGGTCACATCCTCCTGTGACCTGATCGTGGGGATTGGCGGAGGCAAGGTGCTCGATACGGCCAAGGCGGTCGCGCACCGGCTTGGGGTTCCGGTGGTCGTCGTGCCGACAATTGCCGCATCCGACGCACCGTGCAGTGCGCTTGCGGTTGTCTATCGTGACGACGGAACAGTCGCTTACGATCTGTTCCTGCCGCGCAATCCCGATCTCGTCCTTGTCGATACGCTGCTGATCGCGCGCGCGCCGTCCCGCTTTCTGGCGGCGGGGATCGGCGATGCCCTGGCAACCTTCTATGAGGCTGACGCCTGCCGCCGAAGTGGTGCGCATAATTGCATGGGTCTGCCCGGTGCCAGTCTGGCTTATGCCATCGCTTCCAGATGCCGCGATGAAATCTTTGCCTTTGGCGAAGAAGCGCTGGCGCAATGCGACCGCAACGAGGCGGGACCGGCGCTGGAACGTGTTGTCGAAGCCAATATTCTCTTGTCCGGCATCGGTTTTGAATCGGGTGGTGTCGCAGCCGCCCACGCTATTCACCATGGGCTTTGCGAACTGGACGATGTGCATCATCACCTGCATGGTGAAAAGGTTGCCATCGGCGTGCTGGCAGGACTGCTCATGGCCGGCGAAGCCGAAGAATACGAACGCGTGTGCAGTTTCTGCCGATCGGTACGCCTCCCGACCTGCCTGTCCGACATAGGCATTACGGAGGTAACGCAAGAAAAGCTCGCCATCGTGGCGAGACGCGCCACCCGCGAAGGCGAGATTATTCATAACGAACCGATGCCAATTACAGCCGACATGGTGGTTTCGGCACTCAAAGCATTGGCTTCGTGATTTCAAGGACTGAAGAGGAGGTTATATAAAATGGGTGCAAGCACATTCGCAAAGCCGGTCTTCGACGGCAAGGTCGTGATCGTTTCCGGTGGCACCAGCGGCATCGGTCTTGCCATGGCGCGCGGTTTTGCCGAAGCCGGTGCGACTGTCATTGCCACCGGCAGTTCCGAACAACGTATTGCAGAAGCCGCGCAATTTGCGACCGACCGGCTTTCATTCCAGCGTCTGGATGTTCGCGACGCGCCGGGTGTCGATGCGTTTTTTGGCAAGCTTGGGCGCCTGGATGTTCTTGTGAATTGTCAGGGCATTTCCCGCCCCGACAAGGAATGGGACGAAGACACATTCCTGAATGTGATCGACATCAACCTGTCGAGCGCCATGCGTCTCGCCCGCAGCGCTTATCCTCTTTTGAAGGCGAGCGGCGGCAACATCGTTAATGTGGCTTCGATGCTGAGCTATCTTGCCGACGAAACCGTGCCCGCCTACACCGCGAGCAAGGCTGGCATTGTCGGTCTGACCCGCGCCATGGCGCATAAATATGGACGTGACGGCGTGCGCGTCAATGCCATCGCGCCGGGTTATCACAAGACGGACATGACAAAGGATCTCTGGCAGGTCGAGGGCAGCGCGGACAAGATTGCACAGCGCGCAGCCCTGAAGCGCTGGGGCACGGTGGAAGATCTGGTCGGCCCGACGCTCTTCCTCGCTTCGCCTGCGGCACTCTTTGTCACCGGCGCCGTATTGCCGGTGGACGGCGGGTATCACAGCGGCTGACATAATTCCCAAGGCAGACGGTTCCGCAGATGATGCGGAACCGTCTGAGCAATAAATGACATGTTACATTTCTATTTACATCGTCATGTTTTGCAACGGACAGCGAGTATTTGATGAAAAGACGTTATTACGCCGGTTGGGATTTCAAGCGCGCCCGCAGCATCGAGGAGTTGCGTCTGATTGCACGCCGTCGAACGCCGAATTTCTGTTTCGAATACGTTGAAGGCGGAGCGGATGACGAAGTAACATTGCGCCGTAACCGGGAAGTATTCGAACAGATCGGCTTTCTGCCGCGCACGCTTGTCGATGTGACCGACCGTGACCAGTCGGTTGAACTCTTCGGTCAGCGCGTGGCGAGCCCGTTTGCGATCGGACCGACCGGTTTTAATGGAATGCTCACGCATCAGGGCGACCTGAAGCTTGCGCGTGCCGCTGCGAAGGCGGGCATTCCATTTACGCTCAGCAATGTCTCGAATACCTCGTTGGAGGATATTGCCAAATATGCGGGCGGCACCTTGTGGATGCAGGTCTATTTGTACCGCACGCGTGAATTCGTTCGTAAAATTGCGGAACGTGCCAAGGCTGCCGGGTTTCAGGGGCTTGTGGTCACGACGGACATTCCCGTTTACGGCAATCGCGAATGGGACCTGCGCAATTTTCGCCGCCCCATGAAACTCAACTTGCGCAACCTCATCGATACGGCTTTGCATCCGCGCTGGCTGCTGGACGTGCCGATCCCGCATGGGTTGCCACGGTTCAAAAACCTTGGCGATCTCTTGCCGCCGGGACAGGACTCCGCCAAGGGCGCGTCGGCTGTGCTGGCGCGCGAGCTTGACCCATCCCTTAACTGGGACGACATTCGTTGGTTGCGCGACCTCTGGCCGGGAAAACTCATTGTGAAGGGCATCTCGACGGTTGCGGATGCAAGACTGGCGCTCGATTGTGGTGCAGATGGCATCGTGATTTCCAATCACGGCGGGCGTCAGCTCGACGGCGCGGTTTCAGCCTTGGAAGTGCTGCCGGAAATTGCCGCCGATTTGAAGGGCAAACTCGCCATATTGCTGGACGGCGGTTTCCGGCGCGGCACGGATATTCTCAAGGCGAAGGCCCTGGGGGCTGATCTGGTGCTGATCGGCCGGGCCGGGATTTATGGCCTTGCCGCAGGAGGCGAGGCGGGCGCGCAGCACGCCATTGGCATTCTGGCTTCGGAAGTGGACCGTGGACTGGGGCTTCTTGGATGCCCGGACATTGGCGCTCTGAACGAGGATGTCCTGAGGTTTCGCCCGCCGCTGCACCATTATTCTGCGCCGCAAGAATAGGGCAGGGCGTTTGAGCTGTTGAACAATTCATGCGCTAAAGACGCAAAGGTACTGAAAGGGAGTGAGACATATGGAGAATGATGCCAAATTGAGGGCGGCGAAAACAGTGATTGTGACGGGCGCCGGTGGCAATTTGGGTGCGAAGGCCGTCGCCGCACTGGCGGCAGCACCCTGGTGCAAGAAAGTCATCGGCTTCCATTCGCCCAATCGCACACCGCCCAAACCGGAAAACGACAAGATCGAAGTCGTCGTTGCTGATCTGACGGATGCAAATGGAAGCTGGCGGCAGCATCTGAAAGACGTGGATGCCGTTGTCCATTTTGCCGCGAAAAATCCCGTGCCGGATTCCACATGGTCCGAAGCCGCTGCTTCATTCGACATGACCGTCAATCTCGGGCTTGCCTGTCTCGAACACGGCGTTGCTCGCTATGTCTTCTGTTCGTCCAATCATGCGATGGGCGGTTACAAGGACGGTGAACTCGCCGCCGCCATGTCGCCCGGCGCATTGCGTGAGGAATTGGCGCCGGCCCCCGGCACCCGGTGGAACGATGGTACGAAAGACATCGACTCCACCGCCTATGGTTCATCCAAGATCATGGGCGAGCGTTTTGTTGCCGGTCTCGCCGCAGGCTCCAATGGACGCTTGAGCGCGGTGTCGTTGCGTGTCGGCTGGGCGTTACCGGGTGATAATGACCCTGCCGACATCAGCACCTCCGGCTCCCCGAGCGGGCAGAGTTCAACCACCGCGGTCGACGTGGAGGAAGCACGCACATTGCGATGGTTCCGCAATATGTGGCTATCCAACGCGGATTTCGAGCAGCTCGTATTCACCAGCGTTACCGCATCGAGCGATGGCTGGCCGGAGCCAAGTATTGTCGTCAATGGCGTATCGGCAAATGCCGGCTCGGACTGGAGCCTTGAAAATGGCAAGCGGTTCCTCGGTTATCAGCCGCAGGACGATCTTTACGCCCGTATTGGCCAATGAATGGAAAAGAACCCTGTCATGACCGAACAGAATAACAATCCGGACGAAATCACCCTCCTCATCGGCAGCTATACGGATTCACTCCCGCATGTGCAGGCGCGCGGGCAGGGGATCAGCGTTCTGCGCCTTTCCAAAGAGAGCGGTCGTATCACACCGGTTTCGCAATTCACCGAACTCCGCAATCCGACCTATCTCACGCTCTCCGCCGATAAAAAAACGCTTTATTCCGTCGAAGAGCTTTTCGGCAGGGATGGCTCCGCTGTCGCAGCACTCAGTTTCGACAAGGCATCGGGCGCCATGCGTGTGCTCGGACGTGTCGATGCTGAGGGCGACTGGCCTTGCCATGTCGCGCTGGACAAAACCGGAGACAGGCTTTTTGTCTCCAATTATTTGAGCGGGAATTTCGTTACCTGCGAACTTGACGCTTCCGGTGTGCCGACCGGCGTGACAGTCAATATTCAGCGTAGCGGGACGGGCCCGAATGAGAGCAGGCAGGAAGGCCCGCATGTCCACTGTGCTGCGGTTACACCCGATGGCGGCCACGTTCTGGTCTGCGATGCGGGAACGGATGAAATCGCGCGCTATTCGCTTGCCAAAGGCTTGATCGAAACGAGTAGCGATCTTGTGGTGAAAACCAGAGGCGGTTATCTGCCCCGGCATCTGGCGCTTTCGACCGATGGATCGCAGTTCTTCGTCGTGCACGAATTGGGCTGCTCGGTGAGCGCCTATGCTTTTGATGGCGACGAAATACGCCTGATCCAGGAAATTTCCACCTTGCCGGAGGATTTCACCGGTGAATCGGCTTGCGCCGCGATACGCGTTCATCCGAATGGACGCTTTGTCTATGCTTCCAATCGTGGTCACGATTCAATCGTCGCTTTCAGGGTAAATGCCGACAGCGGGCAAATGGAAACTGTTGGCTGGTATTCGACGCAGGGTGAGACACCGCGCGATTTCGCAATCGATCCGAGCGGACACTATCTGGTCGCAGCCAATCAGGACGGCCATTCGCTTGTGGTCTATAAGATTGATCAGACCAGCGGCGCGCTTTCGCCGTTTGGCGCAACCTATGAGATCGGCAGCCCGGTCTCTGTCGTGTTTGCGTGAAGTGCCATTAAGCTTGGAATAAGGCCCCCATTTCAGGGGTTATCAGCATCTAAACAGGGGGCTGATGCAATCTCGATGACATCAGGGTGTTCCGACGATACGTGCTTCGAGCAGATCAAATTTTCCTCGGCCGTACATTTGGCGTTTGATCTGCCGGACCCGGAAGATGTCGGTGCGCTGACCACGGACGGCACTGCGAACTCTCCACGCGATCACTTCTGGGTGAAAATGAGCAATCTGCGGGCAAGCGGAGGAGGTGTTGCATTTCAATGCTATAGGGAGTGACTGATTTTATCCCGTATCCAGTCTCCAACGATCGCAAACGATAAGGTCGTCAATACGATAGCGAGGCTGGGTGCGGCGGCCATCCACCACGCCGTAACGATATAGTTGCGGCTTTCGCTGACCATAAGGCCAAGGGATGTCAGTGGCGGCTGGACCCCCAGGCCAAGAAAACTCAAGCCGGTCTCCAATAGAATGCTTTCAGGGAAGCTGAGCGTCATCTGAACGAGAAGCGTGCCCAAAATGTTGGGGAGGATGTGCAGAACATAAATTCTGGGCGTTTTAGCGCCAAGAATACGTAGCGCCCCAGCATAGCCATTTGCCTCTGCATCCAGCACCAGTCCGCGCGTCAGGCGTGCATAGCGCTCCCAGCCCGCGAACCCGATGATGATGACAATCAGCCAGAAGGACTTGCCAAGCAGCCCGACCGCAATGATGGCAAAGATCAGGAAAGGCAACGAAGCCTGAATGTCGACCATCGTCATGATCGTCTCGCCCAGCCAGCCCCGTCGACGCGCTGCGATCATGCCAAGCGTAATCCCGAGCATAGCGCCGATCAAAGTGCCCAGCACGGCGAGCGTTATGGAAAAACGGATGGCGAAAATCGTGCGGCTTAAAACATCCCGGCCCAGATGATCGCTGCCGAGCCAGAAATTTGTATCGTAACCCAGCAGGCTCGGCGGGGACAGTCTTTGCAGCGGCTGCTGTTCGGCAAAACCGTAGGGAGCCAGCAATGGAGCAAAGAGTGCCGCAATCAGCATCAGCGCCAGCCAAATAGCGGCAAGCGTTACGAGCGGGGTATTTGAAACCAGAGAGATACGCCAACGACGGGCGGTGCTCCGGGTCATTGATAACTCAGCCAAGGCCGCCTGTCCTTATTCTCGGGTTGAGAAAACCGTAAATCATATCGACCGCAAGATTAGCCATCGTGATGGCGATGGTGAAGATCATTACCAGGGTCTGAACGACGGTAAAATCGCGCTGGCCCACGGTATCGACCAGAAGCCGACCGATTCCCGGCCATGCAAAGACCTGCTCCACTATGATCGAGCCGCCCACCAGCCCGCCGACGAGAAAGCCCATGATGGTAATGATCGGGATGGCAGCATTCGGAAGCACATGGCGCAGTATGGTCTCACGGGGAGTTTCACCGGAAGCCAGTGCGGCACGTATATAAGGCTCATGCAGTACATCAAGGACTGCCGAGCGGGTGAACCGGGCAAGGACCGCTGTACCGGACAGGCCGAGCGTCGCGACCGGCAAGATCATATGCGCCCAGGTTGCGCTGCCGGAACTCGGCAACAGGCGAAAACTCACTGCCAGAAGATAGACAAGTCCAATGCCGAAAACGAAGTTTGGTATGCTATAGCCGATTGTGGACACCGTCATCAGGGACTGGTCGAGCAGGGAGCCGCGCCTCAGCGCCGCAATAATGCCCACCGGCAGGCCAATCAGCAACATCAATACAAAGGCCGTTCCCGTAAGCAATAGCGTCGCCGGAATTCTTTCGCTCGCGACCGTTATGGCGGGCCTTCCATTGGCTATGGAAATGCCTCCGTCGCCCGTCAGCAGATTGGCTAGATAGTGCATGTACTGCACCGCAATCGGTCGGTCGAGGCCCCATTGCGCACGAAAGGCGGCGATCACTTCTTCTGTGGCATTATCAGGCAGCAATTGGGCTGCGGGATCACCTGTCAAGCGAAGCATGACAAAGGTCAGGGTCATTACTGTCAGTATGGTGAAAACCGTACGGGCGGTACGAAAAAGGATGAACCGGATCACACTGTATCCTTCAGTTCGACCGTCAACGGCTGATGATCGGATGCATCGGCATCTTTGAGCACTTCCGCTGCAACAAGCCGGTTGGCAAGGCCCGCCGACACCATGATGTAATCGATGCGAATGCCGGCCTTGGCATCCCAGTCTCGGTAAAGGGTGGCTCCCGCTGTCTCGCTGTAACCGAGCGCCGACCAGCTATCGACAAAGCGATCAGGTTCGAATAGTCGCCCATAATGGGGATGAGAGGCGCCTACCAGTGCTGAATATACCGGCCCGCCGGGTTGAGCGTTGAAATCGCCCATCAGGATTGCTTCGCCGGGCACGGCTGGCAATGGATCTTCAAGCCAGCTTCGGTCCGGGTGATCACCGGAGCTTGCAGGACCGTTCAATGCAGCGTTGCGGTGCAGCTGGAGAATGAATTGAGCCTGTTCAAGCCGCTCTTCTTCACTGAGATGCGACAGGTGGCAGGTATAGATTCGCAACGGGCCGGACGGGCAATCGATCACGGCTTCGGTAACGCCACGCTGGATCGAGTGCGCATTGAGCGGCGTGAGTTTGGTCGGGAACAGAAAAGTTCTGACGCTGAGTACGGGCCAGCGAGACAGGATTGCGTTGCCGAAGCGGCGGCGGACCGCTTGGCTTTTGCTTTCGCCCGGCGGCAACAATTTGTGGATATCGACCGTTGTGCCGAAAGCCGTGAATACGGTTTGTCCTTTTTCACGCAGGTGGCCCGCCAGAGCCTCAAGCTGATCGACATTACCTGAACGATCCCAACAGGACTCGATTTCCTGTATGCCAACGATATCTGCACCGGCCATGACCTCTGCCGAACGGATAATATCATACTGATCGTCTCGGCCTTTGCCGTACTGGATATTGTAAGTCATGATACGCATGACGTGTCCTTCCCGGATATGGATGTAGCGGAACGAAAGGCCGCCGGCGTCGGCTTTGCAAAATGGCAGGCGGCGCGATGCTGTGTGCCGACCGTGATTTCTGGCGGAGGTGTTTTGCTGCAAAGGGCGCGGGCAATGGGGCATCGCGGATGAAAGGCACAGCCGGTCGGTTTGCGCGCCGGGTCAGGCGGCTCTCCCGCAAGGCGTGGCGGATGCACTCCGCCAATGCCCCGCTTGCCCGGTATCGCTCCGATGAGCGCGCGGGTATAGGGATGAGCAGGACTCTCGAAGAGTCTGGTGGCGGGTGCCTGTTCGACAATCCGGCCCAGATACATGACCGCCACGTCATCGGCGACATGTCGGACGACCCGCAGGTCGTGCGAGATGAACATACTCGCAAAGCCTTCGTTTTGCTGAAGCTGCCGGATGAGCTCGATTATCTGTGCCTGCACCGAAACATCGAGCGCAGATACGGATTCGTCAAAGACAACAAAACGCGGCTGGGTGATAAGGGCGCGCGCGATAACGACCCGCTGGCGCTGTCCCCCGGAAAGCTCAAGGGGAAGCCGGTTGCCAAGTTGCCTGTTCAGGCCGACCCGTTCCATCAGGGCAAGGGCCTGTTGCTGGGCATCCTTGCGATCAGCCAGGCGATGGATGAGCAGAGGTTCAGCAATCTGCCTTTCGACTGATTGCCGTGGATCGAGCGCGGCCAAAGCATTCTGGAAAACCATTTGCAGATCACGCGCCATGGATTGCCGCTGCCGAGGGGGCCGTTGGGCAAGATCGATACCATCAAACCGTAAAGTGCCGCTATCAGGCAGATCGGCGCCGATCATAAGACGACCAAGTGTGCTTTTTCCCGAACCGCTCTCGCCGACGACGGCAAGGGTTCGTCCCGCCTTGATCGCTATGCTCACGCCATCAACCGCAACAAGCTTCTGGTGTTTTCGAAATAGCGAACTGCTATCGTAGATTCGGCAGACGCCGCGAGCTTCTATAAGCGTCATGTGTCTGCCCTTTCTTTGATTTCTTCCATTATTGCGCGCGAGATGCTGCCATCGAGGTGACAGGCCAGCCCCCCGTCGCCATGCGGCGTGAATGCCGGGCTTTCACTGCGGCAGCGGTTGAAAGCATGTTCGCAACGTAGATGAAATGGACAACAGGCGTCGTCTGCGGGCCGACCCGGCGTTCCGGGGATCGAACGCGGGGGCAAGGGAGAATCAATGTCGGGCATAGCTGCCAGCAAGGCGCGCGTGTAGGGATGGGCCGGGGAATTAAGTACCTTTCGCGTGGTGCCAGTTTCCATGATGCGCCCACCATAAAGCACCATGACATGATCGCTCGTATCGGCAACGACGCCCAGATCATGCGTGATCATCAACAGGCCCAGGCCACGCTCGCTGCAAAGCTCTGCAAGCAGGTCGAGAATTTGCGCCTGCGTGGTGACATCGAGCGCCGTAGTCGGCTCGTCAGCAAGAAGAAAGTGGGGGTTTCCGGCCAGCGCACCGGCAATCATGACACGTTGTGCCATACCCCCGGAAAGTTCATGGGGATAGCTACGCATGATACGATCTGGATTCGTCAGGCCGACACTTTCCAGAAGGGCTTGGGTCGTTTCGGCAATCTTCGCGCTTGAACGGATGCCCTGTAATCGGCGGATCTGCCTGGCAAGATAACGACCCACTGTCCAGCGTGGATCCAGACTGGATTGCGGATCCTGAAAAATCATCGCCAGTTCGCGCCCCCGGAATGCTGCGGCAGTGCCTTGCAGGCCGGTAATGTCCTTCCCGTCCAGCCAGACCGAGCCTGCCACAAGCTGTACCGATGACGACAAAAGGCCGAGGGTTGCGAGTGCGGTCAGGCTCTTGCCGGAACCGCTTTCGCCTACCATTGCAAGAGCCTCGCCGCCACGAAGGTCGAAACTTACATCTTCAACAAGAATTTTGCCTGTCGCACGGGCGATGACCGTCACCCCCCGCACTTCAAGACAGCTTGCGGGCGACATGGTCGCCCGCTTTGTCACGTCGCTCATCTTAGCTGTCAGCAAATTGGAGGTTGTAAGGCCGCAGATCCATGAATTCGAAGCTTACCGGCTTCCAGCCGATATTCTTGCGAACGCCATATATTTCGACGGGTCTGTACAATACGGCGCCCGGTGCTTCTTCTTCCCATATATCAAGCATCCGCTGAAACGCCTGCTTGCGTTCTGTCCCGTCAGGGAGGCTTGCGACCCTGGCGGCGAGATCATTGTATTCTTGCGGCGCTTTCCAGCCATGCGTCGTCTGCGCCGAGCCGCCGGGGCCCCAATCGCTTGTCAGCGGAGTCGCCGCATCCGGCATCTGGAAGCCATTCGACCAATTGCGCATCTGAAGGCCCTTTGCCAGAACCTGATCCCATGTTTCGAGAATCTGCATGTCGACATTCAGGCCAACCGACTTCCACATCTCCATCATCATCTGGATCGCGGCGACCGAGTTGACATAATAGTCGTTAAGCGTCCGGAATGTGATCTTCTCTCCGTTGTAGCCAGCTTCCTTGAGAAGGGCACGGGCCTTTTCGGGATCGTGCTTGAAACCCGGTCGGTCGGCATCATAGCATTCGCCATATTGCGGAATCTGGAATCCGTTGGTGACACCCGCCATGCCGCTCCAGAGCGCCTTGTTGAGAAGGTCACGATCGATGGAGAGATTCAGCGCCTGACGGATACGACGGTCAGAAACCACTGGCGCATCGCTCTGATAGATATAGAGGTGGACGTTTTCGATCTGCGAGGCGCGAGGCTCCACATGTGATTGGGTTTCAAGCATCGCAAGATTGTCCGGGCTAAGCGCACATGCCATGTCGTATTCACCGCTGATCAGGCCCGCGACGCGGGAAGCGACTTCCGGAACAACCTGGAAAGTGACGCGGGAAGCCGTCGGCTTGCCGAGATAATAATCGTCAAAGGCTTCCAGGACGACGCGATCTCCGTTCACGAATTCAACAAACTTGTAAGGACCGGTTCCAATCGGCTTCTGTCCGAAAGCATCCGGACCCATTTCACGATATTCCTTCTCCGGTACAACCCAGGAAATCCAGGATGCAAGGCGCTTTTCAAGTGAATAATCGGCAGCTTTTGTCCGCATTAGAACCGTCTTGTCGTCGACGGCCTCGACGCTTTCGAAACGGGCGGAAAATAGCGGACCGCGCGCAACCATGGGCTTTTCACCCCATATGCGATCGGACGAAAATGAGAAGGCGACATCCTGAGCGGTTACATTGCGGCCATTATGAAATTTCACGCCATCTGCGATGGTCAAGCGCAAGGTACGATCATCTTCTCGCTGCCACGAAGAGGCGATGGCCGGAACGAGCGCGACGCCTGAACCTTCTGCATTGCTGAAAAAATCGCGACGGATAAGCGTATCGAAGATCGCATTGCTGATGCGGTTTCCGACATTGCTGATAGCATTCACCGGCTCCAAACTGACGGGTAGACCTTGTACCGCAATCGTCAGTTCCGGGCGTTGCCGTGCTTGCGCAAGTGACGGGCCAGATAAAATGGCCATCGTGGAGGCAGCGGATGCCGCAGCAAGAAATTTTCGTCTGGAAATCGTAGTCATAATCGTACCTTCTTGATGAATGCGTTGATATGCTCAAAAAGGACAATAGATCTTTATTTATAAATCTGAATGACAGACCAATCTAATATTGGTTATTTTGATTATTAATTAAAATAATAAAAATTACTCGGAGATTTCACCAAGTTTAAAATGAAATATATGCCTAATACTATAGGTCCAGTCCTTTACAGTATGTCTGTTTCATATGTATGACAGGGGAAGATTTTCAGGAGCAGAAGTGATGGTGAGACGTACCTCGGATCCTTTATGGCGGCGGATTGCAAGCGACATTCAAAAGCAGATCGACGATGGTAAACTGGCACCTGGAGAGCAACTGCCGACAGAGATCAGCTTGAGCAAGCAGTTTTCCGTGAGTCGTTTTACCATCAGGCAGGCGCTCGCATCCCTGGAGCGGCAGGGCCTTGTGCAGATTGAACATGGGCGGGGGATTTTCGTTGCCGAACGCTCAATTCCATTTTTGCTCGACAGCCGCACCCGGTTCAGTGAAAATCTGAAGCGGCTGGGGTTAAGCGGCGAGCGTCGCTTCATCGATGCGACTCACGACGATGCATCCGAGACTGTCGCGGTGGCGCTTGACCTTTCGCCTGGCGATGAAATCATCACCGCCTCCGCACTTGCTATCGTTGATCATCGGCCAGCAGGCCTTATTACGGATTATTATGAAGCGGCCCGTTTTGCGGGAATCGACAAGTTGCTGCGCACGAATGCTTCAAGAACCGCCGCCCTCGCTGCTTATGGAATAAGCGACTATGTTCGGCACAGCACGCTGATCAGCAGCAGAATGCCATCTGGTGCAGAAGCAAAGCTTCTTAATATACCACGTACACGGCCATTGATAGAATCCACTAAGATCGATGTGGATACGACGGGACGCCCCCTGGCTTTTGGTGTGGCCAGCTTTTGTGGTGACCGTATTCAGTTTATGATTGAATGAAGTTTTTAGATCCCGTGTCTTTTAAAGCATGTCGCCTGAAAGTGGGAACCGGTTTCGGGATAACGACATGCGTAAAAACAACAACTTAAAGCGCAAGGAGCGAATCTGAAAGATCGCGACACACTTTAACGTCCGGGCGGCTCGTCTCACAATATATTCAGAAGGAGAGTTGGAGCAGGTTCATTTTATGATGGGTCATATCCGCATGCCGCGAAGTAGTTTGCCCATTCGGCAGGTTCGAACGATGTACTGACTTTGCCTACAGCATCCCATAGCGCTTCGACAGAGCGTTCGACTTTGGCCCGCAGTCGAGCACCTGCCGCCCTATTGCTTCTCTGATGTCTGCAACCTGTGCGCGCAGGGGCGCGACTTGACAAGGCAGTAATTGTATATACATTGCATATATCTTTCTTGTATGGGGCCTCTATGACGGATATGCGCAAGACAGCGAAACGCAACAAGAAGGACAGTCAGCTGCTGATCCGTATAAGCAGCACAGAGCGTGAGCAGTTCCTGCAATTATGCAATGAGCTGGATACCAGCGCTGCTCGCGAAATCAGGCAGTTCATACGCGGGTTCATCAAGAAGAACACGTCGAAGGACAGCCGTTTGAGTAAGGAGACAATTCATGTCGAAGAAAAACGACGCCACGGAAAAGAAAGTGATTTCCCTCAAGCAGGAGATTAAGAAGCGAAAAGCCAAGGTCTCGAACCATGAAAAAAAGATCAAGGCTCTGAAGAAGGCGGTGAAGAAGGCCGCCTAAACCACGAACAGGAGGCCGCCATTGTGCGGCCTTGCTTGCGGCGGGGCCGATACAGGTTCAGTGGGAACGATCCAGCAGCCTGGGCGTGACAAAGCGGTCCAGTGTTCCGCCACCCGTGGCGACGACCGACCAGAACGCCAGATCGAAATCGATGACGGCAAGGCCGCCGGTCGGATATTTGTCCCGCAGGCGGGTGAGATCGCTCTCGGTGCCTGCACCGATGAGGATCGCCGCCAGATCTTCCAGGCCGGGGT
The DNA here is from genome assembly GCF_003149535.1 of Falsochrobactrum shanghaiense. Classification (GTDB taxonomy): domain Bacteria; phylum Pseudomonadota; class Alphaproteobacteria; order Rhizobiales; family Rhizobiaceae; genus Brucella; species Brucella shanghaiense. The sequence continues at coordinate 348,845 of NZ_QGDB01000004.1, forward strand.
TATGCCCGACCAGTAGCAGCGTTCGTACATCGTTCGGCGTCTCGTGGATGACGGCGAGAAGCTTGCGCGCAGGCGCCTCATAGATGCGCGGTTCATCAACTGCGGGGATAGTGGTAGCAAAGGCGGGGCTGGCGAGCGCCCAGGTTTCCTGCGTCCGGCGTGCAGTCGAAACGATGGCGAGATCGGGTATAAGACCCGCCTCCGCCATATAGGCCCCCATGATCGGGCCGGCACGAAAGCCGCGTTTCGCCAGCGGCCGGTCATGATCCGCCACACCTTCCGGCCAGTCGGATTTGGTATGTCGCAGCAGGATCAATCGTCGCACGTTCTGCTCCTCCAGAGATTCTATGGATAGCCAACTATATGTGATGGCATCGCCTGCGTCGTTGCGCAAATTGCCATCTGCCGCATTTCATGACATCATGACGTCAAAAGATGGACAGGAATATGGGCAAGAACAGAAAGCCGAAAGACGAGGGTGAGAAGAAGAACACCTCCCTGCGCCTGTCGGGAAAAATGCTGAAAGCCCTGAAGATCAGGGCGATAGAGGAAGAAACCAGCGTGCAGAAAATTGTCGAAAAGCTGATCGGGCAATATCTCGACCAACCACGAGAACCGAAAGCATGAATTTGGCCGATGAGATTTTTTACATGCCCGCGCAGCGGTTGGCCGAGCTTGCCGGAAACAATGTCGAGGGCCTGAAACCGGTTCTGGAATGGGCGGAGGATCGCCGCTCCTTCTCAATCCGCGACAGTTTCGACCAGAGCCTGCGCTTGTCGCAGCGGCTGCTCTTGGAGGATGGCGAGCGCTTGGAACTGCTTTCCGCCTCAGGCGGGGCAATAAGCCAGAACACGACCCCCGAAGCCCGCTTCGTCGCGGATTTCACCGACGGGCCGGTGAAGGAGGCGCTGTCCGATCTGTCGCCGCTGCGCGCGTTTTTGCCCATCGCTTCGGGAGATGTGCGATCGGGGCGGCTGACTCTGGTGGACGACGAGGGTAAGACCCGCGCCCGCGCTCTGCTGCGCGAACTGGAGCCGGCCGAAGGCGAGACCGCCCTGCTGGTGGCGACGGAGGGATTGCGCGGCTATGACAGGGCGTTGCGCGATCTGGTCGCGCGCATCCGCGATTGCGGCGGCACATCGCTTTCCGCCGGCAATCTCTACCGGATGATCGATCCGGCCTGCATTGCCTACAATCCAAAGCCCGTCATCGAGGTTGGCCGCAATGAGACCGCCTTCGATGCTGCCACCGACCTGATCGACGGCTATCTGCCTGTCGCCCGCGTCAACGAAGCCGGCGTCATTGCCGATCTCGATACGGAATTCCTGCACGACTACCGCATTGCGCTGCGCAAGATTCGCTCGGTCCTGAGCCTGTTCAAGGGCGTCTACGACCATGAGCAGACCGTTGAGCTGAAGGCGAGATTTTCCGCCCTGATGGCGCCGACAGGACAGCTACGCGATCTTGACGTCTATCTCCTCGACCGGCAGCGTTTCTTCAACCTCGTGCCTGAGACGATGCATGGCGGGCTGGAAGCGATGTTCGAGCTGCTCGCCGACCGGCGCGCCGAGGCGCAGGCAGTGCTTGCGGAACATTTGCGCGGCAAAGCATACGGCAAGGAAATCAAGGCGCTGGCGAAACTGTTTTCCAAACGAAAGAAGCTCATGCCCGGCCCTAACGCCAGCCGCGCTTCCTATGATTTTGCCTGCGAGCTGATCTGGAAGCGTTACCGCAAGATCGGCCGCATCGCAGCCGGTATCACGATCAGGACGCCCGACGCCGAAATCCACGAATTGCGGATCGAGTGCAAGAAATTGCGCTATCTGATGGAGTTCTTCAGTCCCGTCTTTCCGAAGGATGGTTTCCGCAGTATCCTGAAGCCGCTCAAGAAGCTCCAGGATTCGCTCGGCCTGTTCAATGACAGGGCTGTCCAGCAGGTCAGGCTTCTGACTTTTTCCGACACGCTCGGCGGCGAGCCCCGCAAGCTTGAAATCGTGCAGAGCCTCGGGGCGCTGGTCGTCGTTCTCCATCAGAACCAAATGGCGGAGCGCGAAAAGATCGTCGCAGCCTTCACCAATTTCAACGGCGACAGGACGCAACAGACCTTCCGCCAGGTTTTCCATGCCGGAAAGGAAGGCTGATGCGCATTATCGCCTGTTATTCCAACAAGGGCGGGGTCGGCAAAACTGCGACCGCAGTCAATCTCGCCTATGCCTTCGCCGCATCCGGCAAGCGCACATTGCTGTGCGATCTCGATCCACAGGGCGCGTCGAGCTTCTATTTTCGCGTGAAACCGTCGAAAAAGCTGACCAAGGGCAGGTTCTTCGAAGATGTGGAGCGTTTTACCGGGGCCATCCGGGGCAGCGACTATGACAATCTCGACATTCTGCCCTCGAATATGAGCTTTCGCGAGTTCGATATTTTCCTGTCGCGGATGAAGAACAGCCGCTCACGGCTGAAAAAGGCGCTGAAGGCGGTCAAGGCCGACTATGATGTGGTAGTGCTTGATTGCCCGCCCAATATCTCGATGCTGTCCGAAAACGTCCTGCGGGCAGCCGATGCGGTGATCGTGCCGCTCATTCCGACGACCCTGTCGCAACGCACCTTCGAGCAATTGCTGGAGTTCTTTGGAGAAAGTGAACTGCCTGCCGACAAGATCCATGCCTTCTTCTCCATGGTGCAGGGAACCAAGAAGCTGCATGGTGACACGATCGGCGAGATGGCCCTTTCTTACCCCGGCCGAATCATGACGGCGCAGATACCCTTCGCCTCCGAAGTCGAGCGCATGGGCCTGACCCGCGCCCCGGTTTTGGCCACCGCGCCGAATAGCGCCGCTGGAAAAGCCTATCAGACGCTGTTCGAGGAGATCGAAAAGCGGGTGGTCGCGTGAAGGAGATCGAGCGCAAATTCCTGGTCAGGGGCCCGGTGCCAGAGGGACTTGTCGGCAAGCCGATCCGACAGGGCTACATCACCGCCGCTTCGGATACAGCCGAAGTCCGGCTGCGCCAGAAGGGCGAGGCCTGTTTCCTGACAGTCAAATCCGGGGACGGGCTGGTGCGCGACGAATATGAGATCGCGATCGGCAAGCCGGAATTCGAAACGCTCTGGCCGCTTACCGAGGGCCGCCGGGTGGAGAAGACCCGTTACACCGGCAGGCTGGCCGACGGACTGGAATTCGAACTCGACGTGTTTGAGGGACATCTGGTTCCCTTGATGCTGGTCGAGGTCGAGTTTCCCTCTGAAGCTGCCGCCCGCGCATTCATCCCGCCGAACTGGTTCGGTGAAGACGTTACCGAGGACAAAAGCTACCGGAACAGTGCACTGGCGCTGTCCAGACCATCGTGATTGGCGTGCACCTCGGCCCTGGCGCGCAGGCGGCGCTGCGAATGCACTTTTCCAGCGCCAGCGTCAAGATTGACCGGAGCCGCATGTTCTCCGCTTTGGCGGATACGCCCTCGATAGTGTCCCACGGAGGTGCACCCCGAATTTGGACCATGGAGATCTGGAATTTTCCGGGTTTAAGGCTCAATGCGGCGGGGATGCCGCCGCTGGTTATGGTCCACTTCATCATGGTATCGAACACCTTATGTGGCGAATCCGAAATTGGCATTACTTTTGAGCGCGGTTGCGAGCGAATTCCGGGTTTCACCAGAATTATTGCACGTTGGCGCGCAGCCGGTCGGTCAGAAATTCCATGGCCAGCACGATGGCAAAAATCACGAGAATGATGGTCGAGGCATTCTTGTACTGGAACAGATCGAAGGCGACCTTGAGTTCCTGCCCGATGCCACCGGCGCCGACCAGACCGAGCACCACGGAAGCGCGTACGGATTTCTCCAATGCAAACAAGGTGGTGTTGATAAGTGACGGCATCGCATCCGGCAACACGGCCCCGCACAGGACCGAGAACCGGCTCGCCCCGATGGCAAAGAGCGCCTCTTGCGGCTTCTTGTCGGAATCTTCCATCGCCTCTGCAAAAAAGCGCCCGCAAAAGCCAATCGTATCGACCATGATGGTCATTGTACCCGCCACAGCCCCAAGCCCGACCGACGCCACAAAGATGAGCGCCCAGACCAGATCCGGAACGGTTCGGAACAATGAAACAAGCATTTTGAACAGGTGCCGGAACAGTCCTGCCGGCGAAATTCCCTTGGCCGAAAGCCAGGCAATCGGGAGACTGATGACGACCCCGATAGCAGTTCCCACGAGGGCAATTTGAAATGTCTCGATCATCCGCCAGAAAACGCGCAGGAGAAAGCCGCTTTCGGTGTTGGGCGGCAGCATTCGTCCGACCAGCTCAGCCATGCGCGGCCCGCCTTGAGCAAGTTGCGCAGGCGAAGGCCCGACCTGCTGCAACGAGACGATGAGCAGCGCTGCAACTGCGATCATGAGGCTGAAGGATAGCGGCGACAGGCGGGCAATGCGTGGCGGCACGGCGCTCTTACGCATGAAACACCTCCTGGAGAGCGTCACGGCTGATATTTCTGGTTGGCTCGTTGAAGAAAACAGAGCCCGACTTCAACGCGATGATGCGATCGGAAAACTCCAACGCGTGATCCATGTCATGGGTTGTGTAGAGCGTCGTGATGCCGGCTTTATGCGAAAGCTCGGAAAAAAGTGCCATCACATCATGGCCCGATACCGGATCGAGGCTGGCTGCGGGCTCGTCGGCAATCAACAGTTGCGGCTTGCGCACAAGGGCTCTGGCAATAGCGACCCGCTGGGCCTGCCCACCCGACAACTCATCGGCGCGAGCGGCAGATTTGTGACAAAGACCGACCTGATGGAGGGCCTGCTGCGCGTCTTCGCGCCATTCCCGCCGGGCAATGGATTGATGCCAGGCGCGCCATGTTCCCGCCAGTCCCAGCTTGCCATGTACGACATTGGTGAGCACCGATTGGCGCGAGACGAGGCCGTGATGTTGGAACACCACGCCGATCTGCCGCCGCAGTCGCCGCAACTGGCCCGGCGACGGCGAAGCACCAATGTTCTCGCCAAGCGTGTTGACCTCGCCCCCGTTCAGCGGCAAAAGTCCGATCAGGCATTTGAGAAGTGTCGACTTCCCGGCCCCGTTAGAGCCGATCAGCGCCACGCGCTGCCCCGCGCTGATATCAAGTTCGATCCCGGAAAACACAATCCTGTCGTCGGCATATCTCTTGGTGAGACCGCGCGCGCGAATGATCTCCATCATGGTGTCTTATCCTGCTTTATGGGAGACGTTCGTCGTGCAAAAGAGGCAGATGCATTCTGCCTCTTTTGCGGTGTCCCAGATTATTCCGCTCAATTGACGAAGTCGGTGAAGGTTTCGACGCCGATGGTGCGATACATGGAACGGACATAGTCATAGTCGGTGTCCTTGATGTCCGTCAGGAAAAACCCGCCTTCAAACTTTTTATTGTCCTCGCCCGTCACGACGGCCTGCATAAGCTCCGTGCCCTTTTGAGCAAAGGCATCGCGGACCTTGTTGAAGACTTCATCGGAAATGTCCTTGCGTGCGACCAGAATATCGTTGGGCAGGTCACGTCCGCGGGCTACTACAGCAAAAGCCTTGTCCGGGAATGCCTCACGCACGGAGGCGAGGTGGCTGAAATTGAGACCGATTGCGGCGATATCGCCACGGATCAGTGCTTCCGCCGCGACATTGCGCGAGATGATCACCGGTTCGTAGTCCGCATTGTATTTAAGGCCGAAATCTGCCAGCGCCTGTGCCGGTCCAAGATGCTGCGAAGTGGAGCCAACCGAGCCGAAGGCAACTTTCTGGCCCTTGAGATCCTCGATCGAGCGAATTGGCCCGTTGGCAAGTACTGCCACCTGCGCGAAATAGTCCGGACGCTGCCAGGCAACGACGATCTTCGGCTGGCTGAGTTCTTTCATGACCACATATTCGGCAGGCCCGGTCAGAACCAGATCAACCTGTCCCGAATTCATCGCCTCAACAGCCGTCGTGCGCGAAGCCACGGGATAAAGCTCGATATCCAGGCCGGTCGCTTCTTCCAGAGCCGTTTGGAAAGCGCCAAACTCCTGCTGCAAAGCCTCCAGACCTTCAATGTCCGTAACGGCAAATTTGACTGGATCGGCAAGCGCGGGCATGGCGGTCGCAAGCGTGAGAGCGAGAGCCGCTGCGAATTTCTTGATCATAATTTTTCCTCTGCTGTGTAGACAGGATGCGGTTGACGGGTTATCTGTATAGACAGCAGATGACGTTCACATGACGCCCTCTCCATTTTCGGGGTAACTCTCAAGGAAAAACTTATGGACTGGACCATCAGGGGCGGCCGCGTACTGACCGGACGCGCATTGACCGCCAGCGAACTTCACGTGTCGAAGGGGCGGATCGTCTCGGCCCCATCGGAAAGCGCACGGCTCATCGAGGCTGATGGCCTGCTTGTACTTCCCGGAATCATCGATATTCACGGCGACGGCTTCGAACGCCAGATCATGCCAAGGCCCGGAGTGCGCTTCAATACCGCGCTTGCACTGCGCGATACGGACCGGCAACTCGTAGCAAACGGCATCACAACCGCCTTTCATGGGGTGACCATCTCGTGGGAGCCGGGCCTTCGTTCCGTGGATGCCGCGTCGGATCTCATTTCCACTCTCTCTCGCATCCGCTCTGCCCTTCTATGCGATACGCGGCTGCATCTGCGCTGGGAAACCTTTGCGCTGGAACAATTGCCGGCCGTCATGCAGTGGCTCACGCTGGAACCCAAGCCAATCGTAGCCCTTAACGATCATACGACCGGGACGGTCATGAAGGGCACGATTGCACGCAAGCTCAACGAAATGGCGTCACGCTCTGGTCTGAGCCCGGACGGGTATCAGGCATTGCTCAATGAAGTCTGGGCACGGCGCGAAGAAGTGCCGGGCGCGATAGAAGCCTTGGCCGATGCGGCAAAATCCACGGGAAATGTTCTGCTCGCCCACGATGAAGCCTCGCCTGAGCAGCGCCATGCATTCAGGCAAATGGGCATTACGACGTCAGAATTCCCCCTCAATCGTGAAACGGCTGAAGCGGCACGCGCCGCTGGAGAAAACATCATTCTCGGCGCCCCCAATGTGGTGCGCGGCGGCAGCCATAATGGGGCACTCGATGCAACCAGGGCCGTGCGGGGCGGCATATGTACGGTGCTTACCAGCGACTATTATTATCCCGCGCCCTTATGCGCGGCCTTCAAGCTGGCAAAACCGGACCTGAGCGATCTGGCCAATATGTGGGCGCTGGTTTCTGCCAACGCTGCCGAAGCTGCCAAGCTGGCAGACCGGGGCACCCTGCATCCGGGCCAGCGAGCGGACCTTATCCTTGTTGACGCCACCGATTTGCAGCATCCGCAGGTGCTTGCGACGATGGTCGGCGGACGCATGGTCTATTCAAGCATGAATTCCGATTTTCCGACCCGCTCCATGGAAAGAGTTCTGGCATGAAGGATAAAACCAGTCTGGTGTCGGGCACAGACAGCATGGATGTCTTATCCGGTTTTGAAGATGTTGTTCTCCGCCAACCCAATGGCACCGCGATCTGGCAACAGATATACGACCATTTTCTTGGTCTCATCGAAAGCAATTTCCTCAAGGCCGGCAGCCAGCTTCCGGGCGAAAACCAAATGGCTGAAAAGCTTGGCGTCACGCGAATTACGCTGCGGCGCGCGCTCCAGCAATTGCAGCGTGAGGGACATTTGACTGCCCGTAAGGGAGTCGGCATCTTCGTCCGCAGCCTGCCTTCCGTCTTTACTGTTCGCGACGACCGGCCCTTTCTGGAAAATTTCAACGCTCACGGCAAGGAAGTCGTGACAACGACGCTGGTTCTGTGTCGTGAGGCGGTTACGACAGCCGTAGCCAAGAAACTCGGGCTGTTGGAAAATGAGGAAACGATCCGTCTGTGCCGTATCCGCAGTGCAGACGACCAGCCTCTATACGTTAACACCAAGCTGTTTCCGGCCAGCCGTTTTCCGGACTTTGAGTCCGTCTACGCCAGCCGCCAGTCGGTATCGGATGTCTTCAAGGCCCATGGGATTGCGAAATATCATCGCCACGAGACCCGTATCAGCGGAGGTTTTGCCTCTTCGGACGAAGCTGAACTTCTCAAGCTGACGCCCGGCACGCCGATTTTTCGTGTCAACGCCATCAACCATGATGAGCAGTCCCGCGCCATCGAATGGACGCTCGGATCGTGGCCGCTAACCTCGGTAGAATTTGTTTTCTAGAGCGGTTCTTGTTTAAACGGAATCGTCGGAACCGCTCTATCTATTTGTTTTTACGCATTATCCGGACGCAAAACAGTTTCACACTTTTGCTGGAAATGTGCTAGTTCAGGATTTTTGTGCCCCAACCAGTTCATCCCATTTACGGAAAGCGACGACCATTTTCTCTGGAGGAAGTGGCAATTCAATGGGATTGTTGGCAATCAGATCGGCATATTCAGGCCGACCAAACTCATTGATAACATCCTGACTGTTTTGCGGCGCCATGGAGAGGGGTACATTCTTGACCGCAGGGCCTGGGTATAGATAACCCTCATCATAGGAATAAGCCTGTGCTTCCGGCGTTAGCAAGAACGCCATCAGATCGAGAATGACGGCCATTTTATCGTCTGATACGCCCTTGGGGATGCACATAAAGAAGGCATCAGATACCCAATGGAAGCCTTTTAGTGTGCCGATTTTGGCTTCTTTCGGAACAATACCCAAAGCGCGCGGATTGATGTCCCAGCCGGTCGTGGTGATGATGATATCCCGACTGCCTTCACCGAACTCTTTCATCGTTGCACCAGTGCCTGCTGGATAATAATCCACATATTTGCCGATTTCCGCCATATAGGCCCAGGTTTTATCCCAGCCATTAACCGGATCCTGCGGGTCCTTGTCACCGAGCAGATATGGCAATCCCATCATGAAAGTGCGGGCCGGACCGGAATTTGTCGGGCGGGCATACATGAAGCGGCCCGGATTTTCCTTGGCCCATGCCAAGAGTTCTTCCGCAGTGGTCGGCACTTTGGCCACGCGATCTTCCATATATTCAATCAATGGGCCAGATGGATAGTAATTGACGACCACACCATAACCGTCACCCTGCACCTTATGCAGGGCCAAAGCTGCCGGTTCATAATTTTCTTCAAGGCCCGGGAAACGGTCATTATATTCCGGCAGGATTTTCTGCCAGGTCTCATTGGCAAGGCCTGAAGCAAGACCATCGCTGCCAGTTAGTACCAGATCAATGTCCACACGATTGGCGGATTGCTGTGCTTTCAACTTTCCGGCCAATTCGGTCACCGGCGCTTTGGCAAACACGATCTGCGAAGCGCGCTCTGGGAATTTTTTCGCATATTCCTCAAAGGCGGGTTGGGACAGTGCCAAAGCGCCACCCACATCCATCACCGTTATCAGCACTGGCTTTGACGGCAATTTGGGTGCCGCCGCCCACACGCCGGAGGTTCCCGCCAAAAATGAACCGCCCATCCCGGCAAGTCCCATTCCGGCCAGTAATGTACGGCGTGATAATTTGAATTCACGGTCTGTCATTTTATTCCCCTTTAATTTTTGTTCCCTGTCAGCTGGCGTAATATTCTTCTCCGGCAATCGAGACGCGTTTCACGGTTAGGGCGTCTGACCATTCGATCTGACTCATTGGCAAGCGGATACCGCGCACCGACAAAGCAGAAGCTAAAGCCTCGGCAACACGGTGTGAGGCCATCGATACGGCTTCATCAAAACTGGCAATTTCCCAATTCACCAGATTTCTGATCGCATCATCCAGACGCAATGATGACCCGGCCAGGCCAGCCCCATTCGGGTTCCAGACCGTACCGTCATCAAGCCGCTCAATATCCAGATTGGCGAATTGGTAATTTCCAGACGGAACAGCAGCAGCAGACACAGCATCCGTCACCAGAATCGAGCGTTGTGTTCCCTTCGCGCGTAACAAAACCTTCAGCGCTTGTGGCGGGATATGAATACCATCGGCAATAAAAGATGCAGTGAGCCGATCCTCAGCCAATTGCGCAAAAATTGAATTATTCAACTTCGGTAAAATTTGCGGCAATCCATTGCCCAAATGGGTCGATATAGTTGCTCCGGCTTCCGCTGCCTGGGCAGCCAAGTCAAAATCGCATGCTGAATGCCCTATGGCCACCAACACGTCGCGGGCGCGCATCTGCCGGGTAAAGTCGATCCCGCCGTCAACCTCGGGTGCCAATGTTGTCAGCAATATTGGCTTTACGAGCAAACCTTGCAGATGGTCAAACAGGCTTACATCCGCACCAGTCATAGCCGATGCCGGATGACATCCCGAATAGCCGTCAGCAGGATTGAGAAAAGGTCCTTCGAGGTGATAACCGGGACACATTAACCGTCCAAGACGGCTATCACGCACGCTTTTATCCAACGCTAAAAAACGTCGCTCAAGTTCCTTCAATGAGGCGGTGATGATTGTTGGCAGACAGGTGGTAACACCTGTTGCCAACATTGCTTCAAGAGCATGATCGAGCTTGTCTGCGGTCAAGTCACCGGAATTAAAATCAACTCCGGCGAAGCCGTTGACTTGAATGTCGATCAGCCCCGGCGTGATCATGACAGTAACGATGCCGCTGGCTTGTCCAGGAAAAAGGCGACATTCGGGTGGCGTTGCAGGATCGAAGCCGGATAATTCACATCAACCGGACCTTCCAGCGCGTGCTTGACAGCTAGAGCTTTCCGTTCATCTGGAACGGAGGTGACAATCAAAGCGCTTTCCATAATCTGCTGAATGCTCATGGAAATGGCCTGTTGCGGCACATCGGCAAGCGTTGGAAACCAGCCCTCACCCATTTGCTGCTTGCGACAGGCTTCGTCCAGATTGACGACAATATAAGGTTCTAGCGTGTCAAAATCCGCTGGCGGATCATTAAAAGCCAGATGACAATTTTCGCCAATACCGCCAAAGCACACAGCAATGCTTTCATCCATGATCAGCGCGCTGATCCGTTTGGCTTCAGCCTGCGCGTCGCCTTCCGCATTGATTTCATGCAGTGTCACCTCTCCATCCAACCTATCAACAAAGCGCTCCTGCAAGTAACGGCGGAAACTTGCCGGATGCTCTTTTTTAATGCCGACATATTCATCAAGGTGAAAGGCCGTCACACATGACCAATCAATGCCTTTTTCTTCCACCAGATGGTTGAGCATCTCAAACTGGCTGGCCCCGGTCGCGACGATAATCGAAGCCTTGCCATGGGCGCGGATTGCCTCACGGATTGCCTCAGCGCCCCTTCTGGCGGCGGCGCGCCCCAACTCGTCTTTGCTATCAAAAATGCGTATATCAGACATGGCAATCCGTACTCTTTTCATCAACGTCTTATTGCTGCACATAAGGATACACTCCGTGCTCCACCTTGCAAGGTATTTTTGAATAATGTTATTCAAAAATATGAAGTGAAGGATTTTATTTGATGCTGATGATAGAAAACCGCCACTTTACCGATGCGCATCAGCGTGATTGCGCACGCGTGGTTGCGGCATTGCATCGAGACGATTTTCAGTCGCGAGCGAGCCTTGCTTCAACGTTGGAGATGACCTCGACAGCCATTTCCAAAATCATTGCCGATTTGGCGGAGCGTCATATAATTGTGGAAAATGCAGGCGAACGAAAGAACGGTCGTGGGCGGCCAGCCACGCAAATCGCCCTTAATCCGCTTTGTGCCGGCGCGACCATCCTGTCCATTTCGAGCCGTGAACTCATCGGCGTTTTGATTGACTTCAAAGGTAATATTCTGGCGCGCGAAACGCGCACTGTCGGAGCAGGAGCCAACGCAGATGAAATGACTGCAATCATGCGCAGCATTGTCAGCGCACTCATCGCAAAATGTCCCTCTTCCATGATCCATGTCGGAACATCAATCACGGTGACAGGCATCACCGATATTAAAAACCGTATTTGGATACTCACATCGCGCTGGCCAAATATTCGCGATTTCAACGTTGAAGAAGCCTTGCTGCCGGTGACCCCGACAGTTTATCTGTTTCGCCAGCTCGATGTGGAATTGAATGCGCGTTTTACAGAGCAAGGTTTGTTCGCGCCTGACAGCGCCGCAATTCTGCATTGGGGTTGGGGAATTGGACTCGCTTTCCGAACCAAGGCCGATACAACACAATTTCAAAGCGGCCCGTTTGGAGAAATCGGCCATTGGCGGTTTAACATATTGGAGGACAGACCGTGCGGATGCGGTAATTTCGGCTGTTTGGAAACAGCCGTATCGCTCGGCGCCCTTTTGCCAACAATCCGTGAAATCCATCCCGATACGGCGGAGGATGAGGAAACAGTCGCAGACCAAATTGCCCATATGGAACTGGCATCCAGGCCAGAAATTCGCATGGCTGTGCGTCTGATGGCGCGGGCATTAGGTAATGTTTGCCGTATACTGTTTCCCGGAAAAGTATTCATTACCGGCCCGTTTATCGCCAATCATGGCATATTCGACCTGCTGCAATCGGACTTTGAAGCGGAAGGGCTGGTTGGTTCGCTCACCCTGCCAACACTGATCCCCGACCGCTCCAGCTTTGATTATGTGCTGAAAGGTGCAGCGCAGCCATTATTCGAATGCGCGCTCGACCGATTGCTTGGTCTTACAGGCTCAAACTGAAACAGCTCTAGGTCGTGGTGACGGTGGAACTTTGGGCATCCTTGTTGCGCGGGGTGAAGGCCCGCATGCGGGGACTATTTACGCAGGACCGGGTTGCAGCATCGGCGAACATTTTCCTGAACGGATTACCGGGTGCCGAGCGGCGTAAGACAGGCTGATCCGCGCTGCCAACAGCTGGTTTAAAACGATCCTATTAACGTAAAAGCGCCACCGAAGATGCCTTCGGCGGCGCTTTTTGTAGAACGCATTGAGATGGCTTCGTTCACTATTTTGAACGCGCCACGATCTGGGTCGGATTGACAAAGCGCAAGGCGAGCAACAACCAGACCAGAGTGCTGACCATATAAATGACTGCCATCGCATCAATCGACTGGACCGCGCGAACGCCGGACGCAAACACCGAATAATAGAGGGCGACCACAAGTGTCTGACTGGTCGGGCCTGAGGTCAGGAAGGTCAGCTCAAACATCGCTACGGTGCGCACGAGTACGAGTAGCAATGCCGCCAGAACCCCCGGCAACAGCATGGGCATCAAAACATAGCGGAACAGCTGGAATGTGTTGGCACCAAAAACACGCGCCGCAGCCTCCACTTTGGTATCGATTTGCTCAATGAACGGGATCATCACCAAAATGACAAACGGAACCGTCGGCACCAAATTGGCCAGAACCACACCCCAGAAGGTGCCGCCAACACCCACCTGATAGAGCACCGTTGCGAGCGGAATGCCAAAGGTAATGGGTGGCACCAGAAGCGGCAACAGAAACAACAGCATTACCAGTTTTTTACCGGGGAAATCGCGTCGCGCCAGCGCATAGGCTGCGGTCACGCCGATCAAGCCGGAAAGCGCCACAACGGTGAAGACGATCTGAAACGTAACGATCAGAATATCGCCAAGCTGAAACTCCGCCCAAGCGGTAAAATACCATTTTATCGTCAGGGCGTTCGGCAACCATGTGCCCAGCCAGCGTGTGCCGAAAGAGGACAGGACCACCGTTGCAATCATCGCAAGCAAATTGATGACGAAGAAAGCGACAATCACCCAGACCGCCGTGATCCAGAGTTTGGACCCAATTGTTGTATCACGTATCATGGTCAGCCCTTTCCACCAGCTGTTGAGCCTCGATAGAACAGGCCGCGCAGGCCAAGTACCGCCACAACAATGGCAAGCTGTACAAAGGCCATAATCATCGCGATTGCTGATGCCATGGAGTAATCATATTGCTCGAAAGCAGCCTGATAGGCGGCGATGGAAATAACGCGCGTCGGTCCTGCTGGAGCACCGAGCAAAATTGCGGACGGGAACACAGCAAATGCCAATACGAAAGACAGGCAGAAAGTGATCGCCAGCCCCGGCATCAGCAGAGGCAGCATAATATGGCGAAACCGCTGCCAACTGGTGGCCCCGTGAGTTGCTGCCGCACGCTCCAGTGCCGGATCAATGCCCGTGACATAGGACAGGGTCAGCAAAAAGGTGAATGGGAACCCGGTAATAATCAGCGAGGCAAATACGCCCCAGTAATTATTCGTCAATTTCAATGGCTGATCGACCACACCGATCAGCATTAATGTGCGGCTGAACCAGCCTTGCGGTCCCAGATAATTCAGCAGTCCTTCTGCTACCAGCACCGTACCGAGCGTCACCGGCAAGACGAGAATCGTAGTCAATAGGCGCTGACGATTCATCAATCGCACACGAAACGCAATCGGCAGCGCCAGTGCCAGGCTGATCAGTGTTACCGGAACAGCGAGCCAGAGCGTTGTCAGAATCGTGTCGTAGAGAAACGGATCCGAGAAAAACTTCTGATAGTTGGCCAGCCAGCCACCTTCCCGTGGGGTGAAAGACAAAATCAGGCCGTAGGCAAAAGGGTAGATGAATACGGCCAGCAGGAATATCACAGCAGGCAGTACCAAAAGCGTCACACCGTCAAACCCACGCAGCGCAAGGCGCTGGCGCAGTGAAAGGCGTTCATCATAGGGAACCGGAATCGGTTGCGTGGCCATATCCGACCTCACGCTGCAAAAACGAGGGCGTAATTGGCATCAACTGCCAGCGAAATTGTGCTGCCGAGATCTGCACTTTTGGGTGCGTGAAACACCAGTTCCTGGCCCTCAGCCGTTCGCGCAGTGCCGACAAATTCGCGGCCTCGATATTCGATTGTCTCTACCACCGCGTCAACACTGCTGGCAGAGCGATCACCTGCGGCCACATCATCAGCCCGGGCTGCAACGATTGCATTCTGCCCGATTTTAAGCGGCTGCCGTGCGATGCCGCTTAATGTGGATGCGCCAACAGAAATCGATATACGATCACCGTCCACCGCTGTGACTGGACCGGAAAGGCGGTTGCGGTAGCCCATGAACTCGGCAACGTCGAGATGTTCAGGACGCTCATAAAGATCACTTGGAGCACCGACCTGGCGAATCTGACCATCGCGCAGAACCACAATCCGATCTGCAAGCGACAAAGCTTCATCCTGATCGTGGGTAACATAGATAGTGGTCGCGCCAAGCTGGTTGTGAATGCGGCGAATTTCTGCGCGCATTTCAAGGCGTAACTTGGCATCAAGGTTGGATAGAGGCTCGTCCATCAAAACCAAAGGCGGCTCAATCACAATGGCGCGCGCAATGGCAACACGCTGTTGCTGCCCACCGGAAAGCTGACCGGGAAGCTTGTCACCCTGCCCCTGAAGACGGACAAGATTGAGCGCTTCTTCCACGCGCTGATCCATCTCGGCCTTCGGTGTACCGCGCATTTTCAGCCCAAAACCAATGTTTTGGCGAACAGTCATATGCGGAAACAGGGCGTAGTTCTGAAATACCATTCCAAAACCGCGATCTTCCGGCTTCAGTGTATCGATACGCTTGTCATCCAGAAAAATACCGCCACCCGTGGTCGACAGCAGACCCGCAATGCAATTCAGCGCCGTGGATTTTCCGCAACCCGAAGGGCCGAGCAAAGCAATAAATTCACCTTTACGAATGGAAAGGGAAACATCTTTCAACGCATTATGAACACCGAAAGAACGGCTCATACGATCAAGTCGAATTTCATTGAATTCTGATGACGCAAGTAGCATCTATTGACCTCTACCTCTATTTTGTACGCCAACCGGTTTAAGCCGGTTGGCGCAGGGTATTATTCTACTTTTTCAGACTTGCGACTTCTTCGTCCCAGCGACGGAATGCAATGACCATTGCAGCGGGGTCGAGCGGCAGCTCAACCGGGTTATTGGCAATCCAATCGGCATATTCAGGGCGACCATATTCAGCAATCGCATCCTGACTTGATTGTGGTGCCATACTCAAAGGCACATCTTTCACGGCAGGACCGGGATAGAAATAGCCCTCATCATAAGTATAGGCCTGCTGTTCAGGGGTCAGAAGGAAGCTCATCAGATCAAGCACAACGGCGAGCTTTTCATCGGAAACGCCCTTCGGCACCGCCATGAACTGCGCATCCGCAACCCATGAAAAACCATCCAGCTTGGCAACAGCGGCCTCTTTCGGAACCACTCCGAGAACTCGCGGATTGATGTCCCAGCCGGTTGTGGTCACGGTCATATCGCGCGTACCTTCACCAAGCTCCTTCATCAAGGCACCGGTGCCGGTCGGATAATATTCAATATATTGATGCAGTTCTTTCAGATATTCCCAGGTCTTGTCCCAACCCTTGACCGGATCTTTGGGATCGCTGTCACCGAGCAGATATGGCAGGCCCATGAGGAATGTGCGACCGGGGCCCGAATTGGCGGGACGTGCATAGATGAATTTATTCGGGTTCTGCTTGGCCCATTCAAGCAATTCCGCAGCATTCTTCGGCACATTCTTTACCTTGTCCGGCATATATTCGAGCAAGGGGCCAGACGGGTAATAGGTCACGACAACACCGTGATCTTGCCCGAATGCCAACATGCGATGCGCCGGTTCAAGATAGATGGACGCCAGATCAGGCAAGCTATCTGAATGATCAGGCAGAAGCTTGACCCAGAGATCCATTTCCAGACCCGCTGCCAGCGCATCAGCACCGGTCAGCACCAAATCAATATCAAGCCGGTTAGCTGCCTGCTGTGCCTTCAGTTTACCCGGAAGCTCCGGCGCCGGTGCCTTGGTGAAGGTAACTCTCGATACGAGTTCAGGTTTCGCAGCCACATAATTTTCAATGGCTTTTTGCGTCAGGGCGAGATTACCCGCCACATCCACAATGTTGATGGAAACCGGCGATGTCGGCAATGCCAGTTTCGATTGTGCGAAAAGTCGTGTGGCTGGCAATGTTGCAACAGCCGCAAGCCCGCCGAGGGCCTGTCTGCGTGACAATTTTAAAATGGTCTCTCTCCCTGCCTCTAAGCGCAGACACCAGCTCCATCCTCTGGGTCTTACGCGCTACAACAAATTTAATATACTAATCTATCAGTAGGTCGTGCAAGCGCTTTCGCGTGGTCTGCAATACATGCAGCCGCGCCTTTTTGTATTAAACTCTCCAGGGCATTCAGAATTGCCCTGCGAAATACGATATTTACAGGCAGATCAGTGCCAAAAACCTGCTCCAATGACAGATAAGCCTCCAGCAGTTCTGCCGGGGATTTCTTGCCTTCAATGCGTGCTTGAATGGTATCGCGCAACGGATCACGAACATCAATCGGCTGACCGCGCTCATCAACGCCTGTGGCGTAACGCATCCAGCCTGCAACCCCCATTGCCAGATGCTCAAATGGCTGCTGCTGCTCGATACGAATGCGGATTGTATTGAGCAAACGTTGCGGCAGTTTCTGCGAGCCATCCATAGCAATTTGCCATGTGCGATGGTGAAGTGCGGGATTGCGGAAGCGTTCACGCAGTTCTTTCTTATATGCGGCCAGATCGAAACCCGGCAGTTGCGGCAGGGTGGGTGTGACATCCACATCCATCAATGCCTCAACAAGTGCGGAAAATCCCTCACCTTGCATGACGTCTGATATGGTTTCATGCCCTGCCAGATAGCCCAGATAGGCAAGTGTGGAATGGCTGCCATTGAGCAGCCGAAGCTTCATCAATTCGAACGCGGAAACATCTTCGACAAAAGTAACACCAAATTTCTCCCAGGCCGGCCTGCCGGTGGGGAAATGATCTTCGACCACCCATTGGGAGAACGGCTCGGTGACAATCGGCCAATTATCTTCAAGCCCTGTCGCATCTGCCACCATTGAGCGATCGGCATCGGTGGTGGCCGGGACAATCCGGTCCACCATTGTTGATGGAAAGGCAACGTGCTCCGCAATATAGGCGGCAAGATCGGCATCGCATAATTGCGCATAACGCGTAACGACCCGTTTCAGCGTTTCCCCATTGTCCGGAAGATTATCGCAGGACAACAGCGTAAATGGCGCGATAGCTGACGCACGACGACGACGCAGCGCTTCGACGATAAAGCCCGGAGCCGAGCGGGGGACGTGAGGGTTGCTCAGATCATGGATGATATCCGCATGACTTTCATCAAGGGTCGCAGTGGCCGGCAGATAGCAATAGCCCTTTTCCGTGATCGTCAGCGAAACTATACGCACATCAGCATCGCTCATAAGACTTAAAACCGCTTCCGGATTTTCTGGTGCGACCAGTATATTTTTAATACTGCCAATGATGCGGAACTGCTCACCGCTCCCATCGCGCACCGCCAGCGTATAAAGCCCGTCCTGCGGCTCCAGCGCATCGCGCGTATCGGCACTACGCAACGATACGCCGGCTATACCCCAGCTTTTATCACCGCTTGCCAGCACCCGATCCGTATAAGCCGCCTGATGGGCACGGTGAAAAGCACCGATACCCAAATGAACGATGCCGGTTTTAACGCTGGCCCGATCATAATCCGGTTTCAACACCCCATCCGCCACATGACGAAGAGACGTATTGGAAAGGTGGTGTTTCTCAGCCGAGGTCATAATTATCTGCTCTTTATCGAATAAGGATGGCTCAAAGCTTGTAGGCTTTTTTGGCAAGGCGATAACTCAGATCGAAGGCCACCTCATGGGCTTCATCTTCATCCAGCCGGTGATCTGCCACCAGACGAGCAAGAAAAGCGCAATCGACACGCCGCGCCATATCGTGACGCGCCGGGATCGACAAATAAGCCCGTGTATCGTCGTTAAAGCCAACAGTATTATAAAAACCCGCAGTCTCGGTGGTGAGTTCGCGATAGCGACGCATACCTTCCGGACTATCGTGGAACCACCATGCCGGACCAAGCCGCAAAGCTGGATAATGCCCGGCCAACGGGGCCAGTTCACGACTATAGCTCGTCTCATCGAGTGTGAAGAGTATCAATGTCAGGCGCGGATCATTGCCATAAGCATCAAGCAGCGGCTTCAACTCCTCCACATAGCCGGTAGCACGCGGAATATCGGCCCCCTTATCAGGACCGAAACGGCCGAATATTTCCGTATTATGATTGCGGAATGAACCGGGGTGAATTTGCATCACCAATCCGTCTTCAATGCTCATCCGCGCCATTTCCGTCAGCATTTGTGCCCGGAACAGTTCTGCATCGGGAGCTGTTGCGCCACCTTTGATAACACGCTCAAACAGAGCGCTGGCTTCTGCTTGGGAAAGATTGGCGGTACGCGCCGTCGGATGGCCATGATCGCTGGACGTCGCGCCGCGAGCAATGAAATATTGGCGGCGAATGCGGTGCGCCTCTAAATATCCGGCATAATCGAGATTGGTATTTGCCAGAGCGACCAAAGCTCTCACATTCGCGCTGAAATCCGGGCGTGAAGCGTCGATCACCGCATCCGGCCGATAGGCTGGCACCACACGGCCATGCCAGCCGGATTTCAAGATCGTATCGTGAGCAGCAAGATCGTCAGTGGCCGCATCGGTTGTTGAAATCACTTCAATCTTGAACTGATCGTAAAGAGCGCGGGGGCGCATGGACGGATCACCCAATCGATCGGCAATCTGGTCGTAAATCTTATCGGCGTTCTGGCTGTTCAGACGTTCTGTAATGCCAAAAACTTTTTCCAGCGAGTGTTCAAACCACAGTCTTGACGGTGTACCGCGAAACAACGGCCAATGGCTGGCAAACAGGTTCCAGATTTTTCGCCCGTCCGTCTCGACCAGTTCGCCATCACTGCGCGGAACGCCCAGACTTTCGAGGCTGATACCCTGCGAGTAAAGCATGCGGAAAATATAATGATCTGGCTTTACAAACAAGCTGGCCGGATCTGGAAACGCTTCATCCTGTGCATACCAAACTGGATCCGTATGTCCATGCGGTGATACAATCGGCAGATGTTCGACCTCAGCAAAAAGACGGCGCGCGATTGAACGGGCGTCTGATTCAATGGGGAAAAGTCGATCCGGGTGAAGCGGCATGATGTGGCCTTACTGTGTCTGATAGCATTGATCACCACACGCATGAAAATGCGCAGGCGACATTGAAACAGCGAATACCGGCTCGATTGCGACATAGACTGCCTAACGACTCCTCCCGGTAAGATTCATCCCGGAACTTTTTCATATAAGGACCGTATGAACCTTGGCGGAGAGTAGAGAATAATATATTAGTATGTCAACTATCGTTTGAAGCTTCGAACGCATTACCAAATTACATCTCAGGCAAGAGGAGTTTTTCTCATCGGACATCTCCGGAAACGGAGAGAGAAAACTGGAATGCGGAAAATGGAATATGGAAATGACCATGCAAAAGCCAAAGGACAAATCAGCCACACCTCCCCTCCGACGGGCCGATTCAGGCGGCAAGGCTGGAATTGAGACGGGCCTGACCAGCAAAACCAGCGGACGACGGGTGAGTGCAGGACGGGTTACGACAGCGACCGTGATTTACCGCGAATTGCATACATCTATCGTTTCCATGCAGCTCACTCCGGGAACTGCACTCAATGAAAAGGCATTAACGGAACAGTTCGGCGTAAGCCGTACTCCGGTGCGTGAAGCAATAATCCGCTTGGTTGAAGACGGACTTGTCGATGTTTTCCCGCAATCCGGTACATTTGTTGCCCGTATTCCAGTTGCTTTAATTCCAGAGGCGGTGATTATCCGGCAAGCGCTTGAAGGGGCGACGATCGAGCGCGCCGCTGCATCAGCAACGAGCCAGGACATCGATTTTCTTGATGAGATTCTGGCACGACAGGAATTCTTCGCCGAGCGGCAGAATTTGGATGCATTCCACTCTGCCGACGATGCTTTTCATGAAGCGATTGCCACCATTGCCAATCATCCCGGCATCTGGCAATTTCTCAAGCCCGTCAAAGTCCAGATTGACCGCGCACGCCGCATGACATTGCCAGCCTTGGGACGCATGGCGCATGTCATTGCCGAGCATAAGACGATCCGCAACGCGATTGAGAACCATGATGTAGCCGAGGCCTGTGCTGCAATGAAGCGTCATTTGAGCGCTGTGGAACCAGACATCAACGAATTGAGAAAAAGCAATCCGGATTCATTTGTCTGATCCGGGCATAAATTGCAAAAACGGAGAATGGAATGCGCCAGGCATGGAGATGGTTTGGCCCGAAGGCCGGTGTTTCATTGGATGCGGTGCGACAAGCGGGTGCAACGGATATTGTTTCGTCCTTGCATGAAATACCAATTGGTCAGGCCTGGACCTCTGAACAGGTGCGTGAACGTAAATCACTGATTGAAACCACGCCCGCCGGACGCCGGCCACTCACATGGTCTGTCGTTGAAAGCATTCCCATTCCCGATGCCGTTAAACGTTTAGGCGGCAGCGCGAAGCAGGAAATCGCCTCCTGGATCGCCAGCATGGAAGCGCTGGCAGACAATGACATTCGTGTTATCTGCTATAATTTCATGCCCGTGGTCGATTGGTGCCGTACCGATCTTGACTACGTCACGGATACCGGCGCGACAGCAATGCGCTTTGACCACACCATGATTGCGGCATTTGATCTGCATATTTTGCAGCGAAAGGGAGCAGAAGCCGATTATTCCGACGAGGACCGCGCTATTGCCGCCCAGGTCTTTGAGGCAATGGACGAGGCTGCAATCGCTAGGCTTATTCATAATATTGCCAGCGCCTTGCCCGGCTCCACAACCGAGCCACTGACCATTCCCGCGTTCCGCGATAAGCTCGAAATCTATGCAGGTGTTGACGCAAATCGTCTACGCCAAAATCTCATCGAATTTTTACAGGCGGTAACGCCAGCCGCTGAAAGTCTGGGTGTAAAGCTGACATTGCATCCCGATGATCCGCCGCGTCCATTGTTCGGCCTGCCGCGCATTGCATCGACAGAAGCGGATTATGCAGCATTATTTGACGCAGTGCCGTCATCAGCCAATGGCATGTGCTTTTGCACCGGCAGTCTTGGTGTTCGCGCCGACAATGATTTGCCAGCCATGGCAAAGCGCTTTGCCTCGCGCATTCATTTCTCGCATTTGCGCGCTACAACCCGCCAGGGCGATGGTCGCAGTTTTTATGAAGCAGCGCATCTGGAAGGCGATGTCGATATGGTCGCAATGCTGCGTATATTGCTGGCAGAAGATCGCACGCGCGATAAAAGCGCCTCTATCATTTTCCGTTCTGACCACGGCCACCGCATGATCGATGATCTCGAAAAGGAGGTTACTCCCGGCTATCCGGTGATCGGCCGGTTGCGCGGTCTGGCTGAATTACGTGGAATTATCCACGCATTGGATGCTGTCGAGCGGTAAACATCGCATCAATCGCATTGTAGAACGGGCCGGGTTTCGCTAATGCAGAACTCGACCCGTTCCATTTCCGGTGCTGTCCCATTGATCTTCCGTAAACGGAAGGGTGGTAGCGGACATGAGAATCATGAAAGCAACTTCGACGAAAGCTGGAAATGCGTCAGTGTTAAGAGCTTTACTATTTGACGTTTCTCTGTATCCCTGATCGTGCTAGCACTCCAGGCTTCAGACGCTCGTCCGGGCCGTAGTCTTCGGCAGGGTGGAAAAAGAGACGCGGGGTGCTATCAATTTCTTCTAAACGTTTGCGATAGGCTTCCAGATAGTTTTTGCACCCGTCATCACCAACGCGACCGGGCATATAGGCTACAAAGGGCGGCAGGACGTCGAAGCCACTATAGCGGAACAGGCCGTTATGGATCGGCCAGAGCACTGTCAGCACGTCGCCGTCGATTCCATCCGGTGCATAGGTGTCGGCAGATGTGCCGGTGGTTGCGGCAATCATGGCCAGTTTGCCTTTGAATATCCCGGTATCGTACTTTTTCCCCGAAATATAGGCAAATCCGCGAGCAAATACGCGATCGGCCCAGCCCTTCAAAATCGCAGGCATGCCAAACCACCAGACAGGGAACTGGAAGATTACCAGTTCTGCCTGTTTGAGTTTTTCCATTTCGGTGGCAATATCTGAAGCGGTTCTCCCGTTTTCATATGCGATGGTCTGCTCTCTGGGGAGGCTGAAGAATTCGGGGTTGGACGGATCTCCCTCAATGTCGTTTCTGCCGGCTACGGGATTGAAACCCATGGCATAGAGGTCACTCACGACGACGCTGTGCCCAAGGGAGGTCAGTGTTTCAACAGCTAAATCCTTCATGGCGCCATTGAATGATTTTGGCTCGGGATGGGCATAGACAATAAGTACATTCACGGGAAATTCTCTCCTGCTGAAATGGGCATATTTCGCTAGGCTTATAGCAGGGCGGAGAAGTTGGGGTTATATAATTACGCGATAACAGTGTGTGAAATTGGATATTATGAAATTCGCGGCAGCGATTTCAGAGACAATAAGATGGGCCCGTCGGGCGCTCATGCCAACGGATGCAATTCCGGCATATCTGATATAGAAACACGTTGTTTTTCGCTTATGGTTTCGCTGGCTATAGTCCGCTCCATCCAACAGGAGTTAGACTATGACTTTCCGGAATGTCGGCGATGGGAATTATCGGGAAATCCGCGAAGCGGTGCAGGCGCTTTGCGCCGAGTTTCCGGCGGAGTATCATCGCAGGATTGATGAGGCGCGGGCCTATCCCGAAGAATTCGTTGCCGCTTTAACCGAAGCGGGCTGGATGGCGGCGCTTATTCCTGAAAAATATGGCGGCTCGGGCCTCGGCCTCACCGAAGCCTCTGTCATCATGGAGGAAATCAACCGTGCAGGCGGGAATTCCGGCGCCTGTCATGGGCAGATGTATAATATGAACACGCTTGTCCGCCATGGTTCGGAGGAGCAGCGCCAACGCTATCTGCCGAAGATTGCGTCGGGCGAATTGCGGCTGCAATCAATGGGTGTGACGGAACCCACCACCGGCACGGACACCACGAAAATCAAGACGATGGCGGTGAAAAAGGGTGACCGCTATGTGATCAACGGGCAGAAGGTCTGGATCAGCCGCGTGCAGCATTCGGACCTGATGATTCTTCTCGCGCGGACGACACCGCTTGATCAGGTAAAGAAGAAATCGGAAGGCATGTCGATCTTCCTTGTCGATCTGAAGGATGCGATTGGCAACGGCCTGACGGTCAATCCGATTCTCAATATGGTCAATCATGAAACCAATGAATTATTCTTCGATAATCTTGAGATACCCGAGGAAAACCTGATCGGTGAGGAAGGGCAGGGGTTCAAATATATCCTGACAGGCCTCAATGCCGAACGGGTGCTGATCGCCGCCGAATGTATTGGCGATGGCTACTGGTTCATCGAGAAAGTTTCGGATTATGTGAAAGAGCGCAATGTGTTCGGTCGTCCGATCGGCCAGAATCAGGGTGTGCAGTTCCCTATCGCCGAAACCTATATCGAGGTGGAGGCGGCTAATCTCATGCGCTACGAAGCCTGTCGGCTTTATGATGCGGGAGAGCCATGCGGGGCGCAGGCCAATATGGCCAAATATCTGGCGGCGAAGGCTTCATGGGAAGCGGCGAATGCCTGCCTGCAATTCCATGGCGGTTTCGGCTTCGCGTGCGAATATGATGTCGAGCGCAAATTCCGTGAAACCCGGCTCTATCAGGTGGCACCGATCTCCTCCAATATGATTATGAGCTATATTGCCGAGCATGTTCTCGGTTTGCCGAGGTCCTATTGATGGAAAAGAAAAAGCGCCTGCCGCTCGATGGCATCGTGGTTGTGGCAATAGAGCAGGCCGTCGCAGCCCCCTTCTGCTCCTCGCGGCTCGCGGATGCGGGTGCGCAGGTCATCAAGATTGAACGGCCAGAAGGCGATTTCGCTCGTGGCTACGACGATGTGTGCGCGGGCGAAAGCAGTTATTTCGTCTGGCTCAATCGTGGCAAGGATTCACTGGTCGTTGACCTCGCCTCGACAGAGGGCAAGCAGGTTCTCGGTGATCTGCTTTCTCAGGCGGATATTCTCGTCCAGAATCTCAAGCCCGGCGCACTCGACCGTCTTGGCTTCGGTCCTCAACAATTGCACCGGGCCCATCCGCAGCTTATCATCTGTTCGATCAGCGGTTATGGCGAGAGCGGGCCGTTTGCCAGCCGCAAGGCTTACGATCTGCTTATTCAGGCGGAATCGGGTCTGTCCTCGATTACCGGAGGTCCGGAAGCGCCCGCGCGCGTCGGCATTTCCGTTGTCGATATCGCCACGGGGGCGACGGCCTATTCGGCCATTCTTGAAGCGCTGCTGGCGCGTGCCAATACAGGAAGCGGCGCGGATATCCGCGTTTCGATGTTTGATGTCATGGCCGATTGGCTGACGGTCCCGCTCCTGCATCAGCAGGCGGGCAAAGCGCCTAACCGCATCGGCCTCGCCCATCCTTCGATTGCGCCCTATGGGGTTTTCCGAACCAAAGACGGCAAGGAAATCCTGATCTCGATCCAGAGTGATCGCGAATGGAGCAAATTCTGCGCCGAGTTTCTCCGGCAGCCGGAGAGGGCTGCGGACCCCCTGCTGGCAAGCAATGTTGCGCGCGTGAGCAACCGCACTGTGACGGACGCGCTGGTCACGGATGCTTTCGCACAATTGAGTGAAAAGGACGCCGTGAAATTGCTTGCGGCTGCGGATGTGGCTTTTGCTGCCGTCAACGATATGGAGGCACTGGCTTCACATCCGCATCTTCGCCGCATCAAGGTCGAGACAGCGGCAGGGCCGGTATCCTTTCCAGCGCCAGCGCCGATCTTTGTCGGCGAGGAAAGGGAATATGGAGCGGTTCCGGCGCTTGGTGAATATCGGTCGATCCCGGCTGGCCCGAGGAAGGCAAACGCCTCATGACGGAAACTGACGCTGATCGGCTCGATATAGATCATTTGCGCTCCTGGCTGGGCCGCGAGGAGAGCATATTTGATGTGATCACTGTGGATCTGGTGCGAAAGTTCAACGCGACGCTCTACAGAACGGCGGCCGCGCCCGCCGAAGGTGAAATCGCGCCACCACTGATTCATTTCTGCCTTGGCCAGCCCGCCGCACCCACAAGCTTGCTGGGTGCGGATGGCCATCCGCAAAAAGGGGGCTTTCTGCCGCCAATTCCCCTGCCGCGCCGGATGTGGGCGGGCGGGAGTTTCATTTTTGACGGGGCATTGCGTGTTGGCGACCGGGTGCGGCGCGTCTCGCGCATTGCCGATATTTCGGTCAAGGAGGGACGCTCCGGCATATTGTGTTTCGTGACGGTGGAACACACGCTCGATGTTGAGGGCAATATTGCTGTCCGGGAAAGGCAGGATCTCGTCTACCGTGAAGCCGTGACTGGTGGGGTAGCCGCAAGGCCAGCCGCGCCTGCGGAGCCGGTTGCTTCCGGCGAGCATCAACGAACGGTCCTGCCCGAAGCACCGCTGCTGTTCCGCTATTCCGCCCTCACGTTCAACGGACACCGCATTCATTATGACCGGGCCTATGCCCGCGACGTGGAATACTATCCCGGCCTTGTGGTGCATGGTCCGCTTCAGGCGACCTGGATGCTGCATTTTGCGCAGGAACTAAAGGGCAAGCCTCCCACGCGATTTAGTTTTCGCGGGCAGTCGCCACTTTTCGACGGCGAGCGGATATTCATTCATGCGTCAGAGAAGGATGGAAACATGTCGCTCTGGACAATGCGCGATGGCGGACCTGTGGCGATGAGCGCGGAGGCAAGCTGGGCATGAACTTGCCGTCTTTCATCTCGCCCTTGTTTGTTCCGGCCAATCGCCCCGACCGTTTTGAAAAAGCGGCAGCCTCCGGCGCAGACGCCATAATCCTCGACCTCGAAGATGCGGTTTCCGTCGAAGCCAAGATTGAAGCGCGCTCGGCCCTGCGTACCGATTTCACCGCCTTGCCGGTGCTGGTCCGGATCAATGGCACGGGAACACTCTTTCATGAAGATGATCTGGCGGCGGTGCGCAAGCTGCCTATCGCTGCGGTCATGCTTCCCAAAGCCGAGGTGGGAGCGAGCCTTGATAAAATTGCGGCGAGCGGCCTGCCTGTTGTCGCTCTGATCGAGACAGCGCGGGGGATTGCGTATGCCCGCGAGATTGCGTCGATGCCCTTTGTTGTGCGGCTGGTATTCGGTTCTATCGATTTCAGTGCCGATATGGGTTGTGCGCATACACGCGAGGCGCTTCTGGCTGCGCGTTCCGAGCTGGTGCTGTCCTCGCGTCTGGCGGGACTGGAAGCGCCGGTTGACGGTGTGACCACATCCATCGATGATGCGCTACTGATCGCTTCCGATGCGCGTCATGCGCGCGAACTGGGTTTTGGCGGCAAGCTCGCCATTCATCCCCGGCAGATCGCTGCCATCCGGGAAGGCTTCCAGCCTGAAGCATCGGAAGTTGCATGGGCGCAAAAAGTGTTGGCCAGTGGCGACGGCGCAACTGCGATCGATGGTGCAATGGTGGATGAGCCTGTGCGCCTGCGCGCCCGCGCAATCCTGAAACAAGCGGGGAGGGCCGGAACCGCTTAAAGGCGCTTTGACCGTGAGTTTTTTGCGGGCGGTTGCGTCTCGCTTTCCAGAATTCGTCCCGCCCACACGCCTTCTTCCACCATGGCCGTCACCTTGCTCGCAATGGTCTGGCCCGCAAAACGTGCCAGTCGCGGCGTCGGGCGGTCGGTGGGATAGGAGAGCACAAGCCGCCGCATTGGCACCGGATCAATGATAGGCGCGGCGCAAAGCTCGCCTTCGGCCAGATCGCGATGGATGGGCGCAAGCGGAAGCACTGTCGCGCCATGCCCGCTGCGCACAAGCGTCTTGAGAGTGGAATAGCTGTCGGCCTCGACCCGCACCTGAATATCGATCCCGCATTCGACCGCGCTTTTCTCCAAAATTGCGCGCAAGCCATGCCCAATACTGGGCAGCAGCATCGGCTGGTTTTCAAGCTCCGAAAAACTGACGGGAACATTTTGACTAAGCCCCGAGCCGGGCGGACCAATCAGGAACAGCGTTTCTTCAAGAAGAGGCTGAATGCGCAGCGTGCGCGCTGATTTCGGATCGTAAAGAATCGCGACGTCGATCTGTCCGCGATGCAGCCAGTCGAGCAGATAGCCGGAATAGGCGCTTACAATGCGCAATGTTGCGTCGGGATGATTTTCACGAAAAGCTGCGACCAGTGGTTCGGCCAGAATGTCCGAGACGGTAGGCGGCATTCCGATTGCGATATGGCCGCGCAGCGGTGCATCGCCATCGGCCACCGCGGCGCGAATTTCCTCAAGCTCGGTCATGACCCGCGATGCGTGGCGTAAAACATCCTGCCCCTGATCGGTGAGAATCATTCCACGCCCATGCCGCTCGAAGAGGCGAACGCCGAGTTCCTCTTCAAGCAAGCGGATCTGGCGGCTCAGCGCGGGTTGGGCAATGTGAAGCCGGTCCGCCGCTTTTGAGAGGCTGCCAAGCTCGGCGACGTGAATCAGGGTGCGAAGTTGTGAAAGTTCCATAAGCAATACAATATCGATATAGCTGATTGAAAAAAAGGGTCGATGTGTACTTTTCCGGGGAGGGATATACCAGAGATAACGAGGTCTTCCCGGAGATATGCAATGAATGTCGCTGAAGCGATTCCTGCGGAGCAAAAAGCCCGCGATCTGGCCACGGACTGGCCGCTGGAACTCTATGATGTGCTGAAGGCAGCAGGCATTCGCCAGATGTCCTATGTGCCTGATGCGGGCCATTCGACATTGATCCGTCTGTTTGGTGAGGATGCGGAAGTCACCACCAATGTCCTCACCACGGAGGAAGAGGGGATTGCAGTCGCGACTGGCGCTTGGTTGGGCGGGGAGCGGGCTGTGGTGCTGATGCAGTCTTCCGGGGTTGGCAATTGCATCAACATGCTGTCCCTGCCGGTTCAGACGCGCACGCCGCTACTCATGCTGGTGACGATGCGTGGAGAATGGGCCGAATTCAACCCCTGGCAAGTGCCGATGGGGCAAGCGGTGGAAGCGTCGCTCAAGGCGATTGGTGTGACTGTTCTGCGCGCCGATACCGGGGCCGATGTGATCGAAGTGGTGGCGCAGGCTGCTGGTATGGCTTTTGACGGCGATCAACAGATTGCAGTGCTGATCGGTCAGCGCCTGCTCGGCAAGAAGAAGTGGTGAGATCATGAGCCTTCCGACGATGGACCGCCGCGCGGCGGTGAACAAACTTCTGGCCGTTCGTGACGGCGCGCTGGTCGTGACCGGCCTCGGGTCGCCGAGCTATGATGTGCACGCAGCAGGCGATAGCAACGATAATTATTATCTGTGGGGTGCGATGGGTGGCGCGGCCCTTGTGGGTATGGGCATTGCACAGGCGCAACGTGACAAGCGGGTAATGGTGATTACCGGCGATGGCGAGCAATTGATGGCTTTCGGCGCATTGGCGACGATTGCAGTGGCTGCGCCAAAAAACCTCGACATCATCGTGCTTGA
Source organism: Falsochrobactrum shanghaiense (assembly GCF_003149535.1). Classification (GTDB taxonomy): domain Bacteria; phylum Pseudomonadota; class Alphaproteobacteria; order Rhizobiales; family Rhizobiaceae; genus Brucella; species Brucella shanghaiense. The sequence goes on from NZ_QGDB01000004.1 coordinate 378,211, forward strand.
TAACCAGCATTTCGGCGAAACCGGCATGCAGCAGAGCCATACCGGGCGCGGTATCGCGCTCGACAAGATCGCGGCAGCGGCAGGCTTTGCCGAGACTGCGGAATTGCGTAATCTGGAAGAAGTGGATGCACTGATCGATAAATTGCGTAAACCGGCCACCGGCCCACGCCTTTTCGTCCTGAAAATCAAGGCTGAAAACCTGCCGCGTTCGCTGCCGCCACGCGATGCCGTATTCATCAAGAACAGGTTCCGCGCGCATCTGGGTTTTGCGACCTGCTGAATTCATATGGCCGGGTCGATGCCCGGTCATAAATCATAATGACAAGAAACGGGGTTCTCCATGGCGCTGACAGTTTTTCAGAATACGGTGGGAGGAAAAGTCCGGCCCGTTGCCGCAACGTTCGAATCCCATGATCCGTTTACGGGCAAGCCATGGGCCCTCATTCCCCTTGACGGGCCGACAGAGGTGGAAGCGGCAGTCGCTGCCGCCCGATCAGCTTTTCGCTCGCTGGAATGGGGCGGGCTGACGGCGACTGCACGTGGCAAACTTCTGGTGCGTGTGGCCGATCTGATCGCAGAGAATGCGGAACGTCTTGCAGTCATTGAAACCCGCGATAACGGCAAACTATTGACCGAAATGACGGCGCAATTGCGCTATATTCCCGAATGGTTCCGGTATTTTGGCGGCCTTTGCGACAAGATCGAAGGTTCGGTTCTGCCTATCGACAAGCCGGGCATGTTTGCTTTCACCCGGCGCGAGCCATTGGGCGTGATCGCAGCGATCGTGCCATGGAATTCGCCGCTCTTGCTGCTGACATGGAAACTCGCGCCGCTGCTTGCGGCGGGCAATACCGTGGTCATCAAGCCGTCCGAACATGCTTCCGCATCGACGCTGGAGTTTGTGCGCCTGTTCGAGCAGGCCGGTTTTCCGCCGGGTGTGGTAAACACCGTGACCGGCATGCCGATGGAAACCGGCGTGCCGCTGGTCAATCATCCCGATGTGGCGAAAGTGGCCTTCACCGGCGGCGAGCCGGGCGGCATCGCCGTTTACAAGGCGGTGGCCGAGGGGTTGAAATCCATTACGCTGGAACTGGGCGGGAAATCGGCCAATATCGTTTTCGCCGATGCGGATATCGACAATGCAGTAAAAGGTGCGATTTCGGGAATTTTCGCGGCCACTGGCCAGACATGCATCGCAGGATCGCGGCTTCTGGTGCAGCGCTCTGTCCATGACCGCGTGGTAGAGGGTGTGGTGGCGCTGGCGCAAACGGCGCGCATCGGCAATCCGATGCTCGCTGACACGCAGGTCGGGCCGATCACCACCGTCGGGCAGCGTGACAAGGTGCTGTCCTATCTCGATATCGCAACAGGCGAGGGCGCAGAAGCGGTGCTGGGCGGCAAAATTCCCGACGCGGAAGAGTTGCGCGACGGCTGGTTTGTCGAACCCACCATCTTTACCGGCGTCAACAACCAGATGCGCATTGCGCGCGAAGAGGTGTTTGGCCCTGTCCTGTCGATCATTCCATTCGATGATGAAGAGGAAGCCTATGCGATTGCCAATGACAGCCCTTACGGGCTTGCGGCGGGGCTATGGACCGGCGATATAGGTCGCGCCATTCGCGGCAGCGCGGTGCTTGAGGCGGGGACAGTCTGGGTCAACAGCTATCGCGCGGTCAGCTTCATGGCACCATTCGGCGGTTACAAGCGCAGCGGCATCGGCCGCGAAAGCGGGCGGGAGGCCATCGACGCCTATTTGCAGACCAAAACTGTCTGGATCGATACGGTGGGCCAGACTGCCAATCCTTTCATTATTCGCTGAGGCCGCATGTTGCAGTTCAACTCCGCTCATACTGTCATTATCGGCGGCGCTATCATCGGTAGCGCCGTCGCGTGGTTCCTGCGTCGCGAAGGTTTTGCAGGCCGGATAACGGTGATCGAAAAAGACCCGACCTATCAGCGCTCCTCTACTGCTCTCTCCGCAGCATCCATCCGCACGCAGTTTGGTACGCCGGTCAATATTCATATGAGTTTGTTCGGCGTCGAGTTTTTCCGCAATATCCGCAAAACCTTCGGCCCGTCCGCCGATATTGGTTATGTCGAAAACGGGTATCTTATTCTCGGAGGCCCGGAAACGGTTGAGACGCGACGCGCCGGCGCGCAGATGCAGCGCGCTGAAGGCGCGGATGTGTTGACATTGACACCTGATGAAATCGCAGCGCGATTTCCCTTTCTTGCGCTTGACGATGTTGGAATAGGCACTTTTGGCGCGACAGGAGAAGGCTGGTTCGACGCATGGTCGCTGCTATCGCTCATACGTGGCGCGGCACGCGATCTGGGGGTGACTTATCTGAACGCTGATGCTGCCGGTTTCGAGACTGCGGGCGGACGTGTCATGGCAATACGCCTTGCAGACGGGTCGCGTATTGACTGCGATATCTGCGTTCTGGCGGCAGGGGCGGCGTCGGGACAATTAATGTCCGGCCTTGGGATCGACCTGCCTGTCAGCCCGCGCAAGCGTAGTGTCTTTAATTTCCGTGCACCGGTGGAGCCGCAGGGCTTTCCGATGCTGTTTGATTCTTCGGGCATATGGGTGCGGCCGGAAGGTGATGGCTTTATCGGCGGCATTCAGCCGTCCGAGGATAAAGATCATGACGCTACCGATGATTTTGAACCTCATCACGATTTGATGGAAGACATATTCTGGCCCCTGCTGGCGACCCGCATTCCTGCCATGGAACAATTGCGGCTGGAGCGCTGCTGGGCGGGACACTACGAGATCAATGCGCTGGATCATAACGGCATTGTTGGCCCGCATGATGAACTGGGCAATCTGATCTTTGCGACCGGCTTTTCCGGGCATGGGGTGATGCACGCTCCGGCTGTCGGGCGGGCGGTGGCGGAACTGGTTATGCATGGCACATATCGAACGCTGGATGTATCACCCCTTGGTTGGGAACGTATCCGGGATGGAAAGCCCATGGTCGAAACCGTGGTCTATTGAAGGAGAAAAGAGATGAAACTCGAAGGCAGGATCGCCATAATCACCGGGGCGGCTCGCGGAATAGGTCGTGCCTGCGCGGAGCGCTTGCTCGCCGAGGGAGCGAAAGTCATCATCGCGGATATTGATGAGGCGCGTCTGAATGAAACCGCGGCTGCCATCGGCACGCCTGATAGCGTGCTGGCTATTCCCACCGACGTTGCGGATAAGGCGCAGGTCGATGCGCTGGTTGCGAAGGCGGTTGAACATTTCGGCAGGCTCGACATCATGGTCAACAATGCGGGCATCTGTCCGATCGTAGACTTCCTCGATGTGACGGAAGAAACCTATGACCGGGTGCTCAGCGTCAACCTCAAGGGCGCTTTCTTCGGTACGCAGGCAGCCGGTCGCCGGATGATCGAGCAGGGCAAGGGCGGCGTTATCATCAATATGTCGTCGATCAATTCGGGCCTCGCCAATCCCAATGTGGCACCCTACGCAATCTCCAAGGGCGGCATGAACCAGGTGACAGGCACTGCCGCCGTTGCTTTCGCGCCGCATGGCATTCGGGTTGCAGGCGTGGGGCCGGGAACGATCATGAGCGAGATGGTTGTCGGCGATTTCATCGATAGTGCCGGTTCCAAGGCAATCATGTCGCGCACTCCGATGGGCCGCTATGGCGAGCCGGAGGAAATTGCAGCCGTTGTGGCCTTTCTCGCCAGCGATGACGCCTCTTACATCACCGGCGAGACGATTTATCCCGATGGCGGGAGACGTGTTTTGAATTATGTCATGCCGGACAAAGGATAGGCCATGTCTGATATTTTCAACAAGCTGCATCATATCTGCATCGTGGTGCATGATATCGACAAGACGCAATCCTATTATGAATCCATCGGCATCGGACCATGGATTGCCTATCCGCCGCTGGCGGAATATGAGGACTTGGAGGTTCCCAGCCAGGAGGGTTTCATGTCGATGCAATATCGCATCTGCAATCTGCCCAATATCCAGTTGCAGCTTTGCCAGCCCAGCCATGATCCCAGCCCGCAGCGTATCCATCTGGACACGAAGGGCGAGGGAGTATTCCATCTCGGTTTCGAGGTGAGTGACGCCGATATGGCCGAAGCAGCGGCAAGTGATGACGGTGTGGCGGTCAAGATGCGCGGACGCCGGCAAAACCGTACGGGGTTCACCTATTACGATACGGCTGACGCCGCAGGTGTTGTGCTGCTGACGCGTGCAACCAACCAGCCGGAAACCTGATGGCAACAGCTGCAAATGTAGAGGCCGCGAAAGGTGCAGGATGAAAATCGATCTGAATTCGGATCTCGGCGAGGGTTTTGGCCCATGGTCGATGGGCGACGATGCCGCTATGCTCGAAATCGTGACATCGGCCAATATCGCTTGCGGTGGTCATGCCAGCGATCCCGAAACCATGTACCGCACCCTGCTGCTGGCGCGAGAGCGTGGCGTGGTGATCGGGGCGCATCCGGGCTATACGGATCGTGAGGGTTTTGGCCGTCGGGTGATCCCGATGCAGCCTGTGGAAATCGGACGCATGGTTGCCGCGCAGGTCGGAGCGTTGCAAGGGATTGCTGCACTGGCAGGTGCAAAGGTGCGGTACGTCAAGCCGCATGGCGCATTGGGCAATCTGGCAGCGGATGATCGGGCGGTGGCGAATGCCATCGCTGCCGCTGTTGCGGCCCTGCCGGGAGAACTGGCTATTCTCGCAATTTCAGGAACCGAACTGGAACAGGCGGCGCGTGCCGCAAATGTTGCAGTTTATTCCGAAATATTCGCTGACCGGGCCTATCTTCCCAGCGGGCGTCTTGTGCCGCGTTCGCGCGAGGGCGCGGTGCTGCACGATGCAGATGAAGCGGCGGAGCGGCTCATCCGCTTTCTGGAAACCGGCAGGATGCCGGTAATCGACGGTGACCCTATTCCGCTGGCCGCGCAGTCGATTTGTGTGCATGGCGATACTGCGGGTGCATTGGATATGGCGCAGAAAATCAGGACACGGCTTGAAGCCGTCGGGATCGTAATTGCACCATTTTAGCACGGGCAAAAGGAGTTGGTTCATGGCGAAGGGATATCTTATCGCGCAAGTTACAGCGACGGACCCCGGCGCTTATATGGATCATATGCCAATGGCAGGCACGCCCAAGGTCTTTGGGCACGAAGCGGCAGATGCTGATTTCATTCTGGTTGAAGGGTCGGACTGACGTGAACATCCTCCCTGCGTCCGCCCAGGATTTCCCCCGTTATCGGGCCATCGCCGAACACGGGCTGCTGATCGAGTTTGGAAACACCATCGATGAGAATATCCATGCGCGGGTCATGCAGCTTGATGCGGTGTTGCAGGCGGAGCCGTTCGCGGGCTTCATTGAGGCTGTGCCTGCCTATGCCAGCCTGACGATCCGATTTGACCCTCTGACCACTGATCACCCTGCGGCGCAGCAAGCCGTTGAGCAGTTGCTATCGCGGGGTGGCAGGATCGCGGGTACGAAATCCGAACGCGAGGTCGCGGTCTGTTATGATACCGAACTGGCACCCGATCTGCTGGCTGTCGCGGAAGCGACCGGCCTGACAGTGGAGGAGGTGATTGCGGCACATCTTTCAGGAGACTATCGGGTTTTCATGTATGGTTTTGCACCCGGCTATGCCTATATGGCCGGTGTGCCGGAAACAGTATATTTGCCGCGCAAGGCTGCTGCGGTTCGCGGCGTTCCCGCAGGCAGCGTGCTGATTGCCGGACCACAATGTCTCGTCACCACGCTTACCATGTCAACTGGCTGGTGGATCATCGGCAGGTCGCCCACCTGCGTCCTGACCGGCGATTCTGAGCGGCCTTTCCTGTTTGATGTCGGCGATAATGTGCGCTTCAGGCGGATTTCCCGTGCGCAGTTCGATGCGGAGACGAAGCCATGAGCGAAGCAGTTCTCACAGTCACATTCGCCGGGCCGCATGTCTCCGTGCAGGATGGTGGCAGGCCGGGCTTTCTGCGCTTCGGCGTACCAGCTTCGGGGGCTTTGGACCGCACCGCTTTCAAGGCAGCGAATATTGCCCTTGGTAATTCAGCGAATAGTCCGGCCATCGAAATTTCCATGGGTGGCCTCATGCTGCAATGCGATGGCGGCGCGGTTACTTTTGCTGTGGCGGGCGGCGGTTTCGTTGTCGACCATGCGGGACAGAAACGCGGATCGTGGATGATCGCGACCTTGCATGAGGGACAGAAACTCGCCATCCGCCCCGGTCATTGGGGAAGTTGGTGCTATCTCGCATTCGCGGGGCGGCTGGAGAGCGATGAATGGCTGGGAAGCGCTGCAACCCATGCCATGTCGGGCTTTGGCGGCGGACGTCTTATGGCAGGACGGCAATTGACGATTGCCGATGCACAAATCCGCGAGGACCGCGAGGGTGACTTTCCCTGCCCGGTGTTTGCACGACCAAGGTCTTCCGTGCATGTGACGCTTGGGCCGCAGGACCGCTATTTTTCCCCGGATGCGATTTCCGTTCTGTTGTCCGGCCCGTGGCGGATGACCGACGCATGGGATCGGATGGGTGTGCGGTTGGCCGGATCGGCGATTGCACCCGAAGCAGCGCTCGACATGCCGTCAGAAGCTATTTTGCGCGGGTCGGTTCAGGTTGCCGGTGACGGTGTGGCGACCATACTTCTGGCTGACCATCAGGCAACCGGCGGCTATCCGAAGATCGCCACGGTGCTTGATTGCGAACTGGATGCTTTGATGCAGCTCCGCCCGCGCGATTCTATCAGTTTTAGTGCGATAGATCCGCAGGGAGCCATTGGTCTGGCTCGCCGTTGTGCGGCGACGGCAGGGCAATATTTCCAATCTCTTGAACGACCGAGAGGTTCGTTCGCCCAAAGGCTGATGTCGGAAAATCTGATCGATGGCGTGATCGATGCCGGCGACGCCGCCCTTTCAGCTTAAAAGGTTCAAGCGGGATCGATGGACCGCGATTTTTTACAGGGCCGGATTGCTCCGGTGCTGCCAGTTCGCTTCCGCATAAAGTGCCGGAACGTTATAGATTTGCGTCTTATGCGCTTGAGCGATTGAATATCGTTATATCTCTTATCACCGTATTCTAGTTTTCCCGCAGTGCGTTTCTGTCAATATTTCAAATCAAGATACCGTCTCGTGAAATGGGAGAATGGCGGGATCGCAGATCGCCGGATGATCCGGTTTTGCCAATTCAGTTTAGCAGCTGTCCTAACTCGGACTCGTGCGAGGCGGGGTGTGGTGTCTGTCATCCTGTCGGGTCGGAATATCGATAATCTATAATAAGGGGAAACGAGATGAAGATAAATTTACGCCTTTTGGCTGCTGCATCGCTTCTGGCCACGGCTCTTCCTGCTCATGCTGATGTGGTCATCGGCGCGGTGTTGCCATTGTCCGGCGTAAACGCCAGCGGCGGCGAAGATTTGCGCCGCGGCATGGAGCTCGCCGTCAAGGAAGTCAACGAGAAAGGCGGTGTTCTGGGAGAGCCGCTGCGGGTAATTTACGAAGATTCCGGAAATGTCCCGCAGCGTGCAATCGATGCGGCGCGAAAATTGGTGTCGGTGGATAATGTCGCCTTGGTTATTGGTGAATATTCTTCAGGCATCACCATTCCGCTTGGGCAATATCTGGTGGCGGAGGGCGTTCCGCATCTCAATGCGGTTTCGACATCGGGCCTGGTGCGCGGTATCGGCGCGACCTCGTTTTCCATGGTCGGACTGGACAATGTTTCTACCAAATTCGCTGCCGAGGACGTATTGGCACGCGGCTGGAAGCGTGTAGCTCTGATGGCAATGAACAATGCCTTCGGTCAGGGTATCGCCTCGAACTTCAAGAGCCAGTTCGAGGAAATGGGCGGAGAAGTCGCAACGACCATTATCTATACGTCCGGTCAGACTTCCTATCGGCGCGAGTTGCAGCAGGCCGAAGGGGTGGAGCCCGACGCCTACGTCTTCACCGCCTATGGCGCGGATGGGGGGTTGCTCATGCAGGAATCCTATGAATTGGGCCTGCATGACAAACCTTGGTATTCGATTCAGGTCACGATGCATGACGCCGATACGCCTGCCGAATTCAAGGAAGGGCTGATCGGAATGGATGTGGATTACACCGCCGCTGGAGACGATAGCTACAGCAAGGCATATGAGGCCGCTTATGGCCAGTCCTTCGCCTCGGCTTGGAGCGGTTACGCCCATGACACGATCCTTTTTGCCGCAGCAGCACTTGAAAAGGCGGGCGGCACGGACCGCGCGGCCGTCCTGAAAGGAATTGCGCAGGTTGGCGACGAAGGCATCACCGGCGCAACTGGCGAGCTCAAGCTGGATAAGGATGGACAGCGTTTGTGGCAGCCCTATCAGAAGCTCAAGATCGTGGACGGCAAGCTTGCCCGTGACGAGTAACGCAATAGGCCGGACGGCGTTCACGCTGTCCGGCCCAACCTTGCAGATGCTGGTATGATGCAATTTCTCTTCGATACGGTTTTTCGTGCCGCCGATCTTGGCCTGATAGCCGTGGCCCTCAGTGCGGTTTATTCGTTGATCCGATTTCCGAATGTCGCCCTCGTGCAATATGCTGTGGTCGGTGCGTTCCTTGGTATGTGGCTACAGAAAATGGGCATGCCTCTGGCAGTGGCCATCACCTTGTCGTCGCTGGTGGTCGGAGGGCTGGCGCAGTTGTTCAGCGTCATCATTTTCGAACGGTTGCTAAGGCTTGATTCGGCGATCGCCCTGATTGGTTCGCTGGCCTTAAGCATGATCTTGTCGGCCATATTCCTGTTGGGTTTTGGTCCGGCGGCTCAGCGTTACAAGGTGCCCGTCGTCCCGGCCATGCGCATGCTGGACGTGCGCGTTACCGAGATGCAGCTGATTACCGGCGCGATTACGATAACCGCCTTGCTTGCCTTTGCATTCTTATTGTTCCGCACGCCGCTCGGACGGGAAATGCGCGCGGTTTCCACCAATCCGGTGCTGTCGGCAGCAACGGGTGTGGATAACCGCTTTGTCACCGGCATCGTTGTTTTTCTTTCCGGAGTTCTGGCGGCACTAGGCGGCTCGTTGCTGGCGTTACGTGGCTCTGTCAGCATCGATATGGGAACCAATATGCTGCTGCCGGTTTTCGCAGCTGCTATTCTGGGTGGTCTTGGTAATGCCTTTGGGGCTGTTGCCGGAGCGCTCATCATCGCAGCAGCCGAGACGTTGATAACCAATGTGAATTTCGGCTTCCTCGCTGGGCAGGATTTTTTCTATCTGCCTGCAAGCTATGCGCCCGCAGCATCCTTTGCTCTTCTGGTGGCCATCCTGCTCGTGCGCCCCAAGGGCATTTTTGTCAGCGAGGTGTCGCGTGTTTGACTTCCTTATCCATGTGGCGACTATCGCGTGCCTCTATGGCATTCTGGCACTAAGCCTTAATCTTCAGGTCGGTTTCACCGGATTGATGAATTTCGGCCTCATCGCCATGTTTGGCTGCGGTATTTACGGCGCGGGCTTCGCCCATCGTTTTGGGCTGCCTGTGGTAATGGGGCTACCGATCGCACTTGTCATGGCAGGTCTGGTGGGCGCGTTCTTTTCGCGGTTGGGACGGCGGCTTTCCAGCGACTATTGGGGGATTGCAACTCTTTCAATTGCCGAAATCTGCCGGATATTCGCCAATAATCTCGAAACGGTAACGGGCGGAGCGCAGGGTATTTCCGGGCTTCCATTGCTCTTTGCGAACCTGCGCCCCTGGGATGGGATCGCACGGCTCGCGCTGTTTGCATTGATCCTCGCCGCGATCTGGTGGCTATGCAGCCGTATCGTTCGCTCACCCTTTGGTCTGTCGATGAAGCTGATGCGCGAAGAGCCGCAACTGGCGCGCTCTCTGGGCTATGATATTGATCAAATCAGAATGCGCGTCATGCTGATTTCGTCGTTGATCGCGGCGCTTGCGGGTGTCCTCTACGCTCATTACCTTACCTTCGTCGGGCCGGAGCAAATGGTTGTGCCGGAAACTTTCTTGATCTGGTCCATGGTGATCCTTGGTGGTATGGCGAACAATAAGGGCGTGATTGCGGGTGCTTTCGCCATGCAGTTCATGATGGCCTATATCCCTTTCGTGAAGGACTATTTTCAACTGCCTTCGGATTTCGTCGCCGCCGCGCGCCTGATCCTTACCGGCGGCCTGATACTGGTTTTCCTGCTGTTGCGGCCTCAGGGCATATTCCCCGAACGTATAGGAGAGCGCCATGAACGCTGATCTTCTGACAGTGGACAATCTTGCGAAGTCTTTTGGCCTCTATTCAGTGCTGGAGAAAATGTCCTTCAGCGTTCGTCCGGGTGAGATCGTGGGATTGTTGGGCCCCAACGGTTCGGGCAAGAGCACAGCGCTCAATGTGATTTCCGGCTTTCTGCCGCGTAGCGGTGGAACGACAATATTTGCGGGCGTGGATATTTCCGATGCCCGGATTCACGACATTACGAAGCTGGGGCTGGTGCGCACATTTCAGTTGCCATCCATGCCGCATCGAATGACGGTGCGAGAGGTGTTGCAGGCAGGCAGGCGCGAAGGCGGCGGCATGTTCTCGCGGGTCGCATTCGGTCCAGAAGTTGACCAACTGCTTGAGGAATTCAAGCTCGACCATGTAGCCGGTAATGCCGCAAGTGCCTTGTCGGGTGGGCAGAAGAAGCTTTTGTCGGTGGCGACGGCACTGCGTTCTGCTCCGCGACTTCTTTGCCTTGATGAGCCGACGGCGGGCGTGCATGTGTCGCTCCGCACGCAATTGATTGATATCCTGCGCCGCTATGTGGCGCGGGGCGGCGCCTGCGTTGTGGTTGAACATGACATGCTGTTCATCCGCGAACTTTGCACGCGTTGCATCGTGCTTGACCGGGGGGATATCATCGCTGACTGCTTGCCCGCCGAGTTGGAGAGCAATGCGCGCGTCGTCGAAGCCTATCTGGGCAAGGCAGTGGAAAAAGGGGGAATGGCGCTATGATCGAGGCCAGCGACCTGCGCGCCGGTTATGGCGATGGCGCAGACATTCTCAACGGTATTTCGCTGACGGCTGGGCGCAAGGAACTCGTTACCATTCTGGGACCGAATGGCTGCGGGAAATCCACGCTTCTGAAAACCATTGCCGGTTATGTCCGTCCGCGGTCGGGCTGCGTGAAGATGAATGGCGAGGATGTCAGTCGCGTACCGATCCATGAAAAGGCTAGGCATCATCGCGTCGGTTATGTTCCACAAACGGATAATGTGTTCGCAACGCTGAGCGTGGCCGAAAACCTGCATCTTGGCGCACGCGGCCTTGATCGGCAGATCAGGATGGAGCGCTACGACGCACTGATGGAACAATATCCTGCGCTTGCATCAAAGCAGAACCGCAAGGCTTCGGCCCTTTCAGGGGGCGAGCGGCAATTGTTGTCGTTAGCGCGGGCGTTGATTGGCGGCCCTGAAATCCTGTTGCTGGATGAACCATCGGCGGGTCTTTCGCCTCTGATGCTGCATAAGGTATTCGATGCGATCGCGCATATCCGCGATAAGCAGGGCATGTGCATCATCATGGTTGAGCAGAATGCTTTCGAGGCATTGGGTGTGGCGGATCGCGCCTATGTTCTGTCTCTGGGGCAGGTGGCGATCCATGCTCCTGCACGTGAATTGCTATCCGATCCAGCAATGCGGGCGCTTTATCTTGGCGGGCATGTGGATTAACATCGTGACTCCGGCGCCTGATGCCAACGATAGCAAAGATTGTTTGTCATTAAGCCCTTTAATTGCGACTTGTTGTCAAGCCTCCTGGAGCCCTTATCGGAGTTAAGTTATGTCGAAAAATTTACTTCCTCTATAGTATTTTCGCATCTATTTTGAATAATTGAGTGAGGTTAATTGGATGAAGATTAATTTATAAGGGGCTCATTACCCCAAAAATGTTATTGTTTATGCTGTTTTCATCTATATGCGTTCTTCAGTGTCCATCGTGATCTTCAGGAAATGATGACAGAACGCGGCGTAGACGTTGACCATGCAACGCTGAACCGGTGGGTTGTTTGTTACTCGCCCCAAATTGCGGCTCAGGCACAAAGACGTAAAGGGCCACCACTCGGCTCATGGCGCGATTGTTCCATGGCTTCGGGGAGGGGAATGCCACGATTGGCGGCTTCGGTGAGATAGCCCGCGCGCAAGCCGTGCGCCGAGAACTCTTTGGCATCAAGCCCTGCCAGTGCGGCGCGCCGCTTGACGATGGCGTTGACGGCACTCGGTTCCAGCGCGCGGGCGGAAACATTGCCCCATCGATCGATCTTGCGAAACACGCTGTCCTTGTCGATTCTGGCCGGGTGTGAGGATCAGCTTCAGCGGTCGACCGAGTGCATCCAGCTCGAACGCTATGGTCCCGCCTTTCTGGCCGTCATTATCGAAAACGAATAATAAGGTTGTCTACCCGCGCGTTAAACAAGAATTCTGCCCGCAGTAGTCCAGCCCAACCTATTCTGCCTCACTTTGGCTTAGCGCATCTCGATGTTTGAGAGACATGTCCGGGTTTTCTTTTATCTGCTAACTGATACTTTAAAGGAGTACACTGGCTTGATCCGTTCAACACCCCTACCAGCATGGCGCCCCGGCCTCCCCCTCGGAGCTAGGGGTTTTCGCGATATGAGAAGCAAGGACGTTCGGGTTCTCCGTAGCGCGAGCTTGACATCGGATAATTATTTCTTACATTACTCCTTACCATTAGTAAGGAGAGTGCGCCATGTCATTATCAACCGTCACTTCGAAAGGTCAGGTCACAATTCCGATCAAGGTACGCCATGACATGGGGCTGTCCGTTGGCGACCGCATTGAATTCATTCGCATGGCGGACGGTCACTATGCCGTCGTGCCAGCGTCCGGTTCGGTGAAATCGTTGAAAGGAATCGTCCCCCAGCCCGATACGCCCGTCAGCCTGAAGGACATGGACGCAGCAATTGTAAGCGGAGCTACTCGCAGGTGATCGGCATCGATACGAACGTGCTTGTGCGTTATCTGGCGCAGGACGACGAAGCACAATCGGCAGCGGCGTCACAGATCATCGATGGTCTCACGACCGAACTGCCGGGATATATTTCCCAAGTGGTGCTGGTCGAAACCGTTTGGGTGCTAGTGCACTCTTATAAGATGCCGCGCGCCGCTTTAGTCGAAGTGATCGAAATGCTTCTGCGCACACGCGAGCTGGTCATCGAGGCCGCCGAGGTTGGTTATCTGGCGCTTGCAGCATTTCGCGGCAGCAATGCAGATTTTTCTGACGCGCTGATTGCACACGGTGGGCGGCTTGCGGGATGTCGTGAAACGGTGACCTTCGATCGGCGAGCGGCTCGCGCTATGGGAATGCAGCTTTTGGATACATAGAAAGACGCTTCCCTTAAAACGGTTCAGCCTGAACTCAAAACGATTCTGTAGTTTATGCGGCTTTGCGCATCGATACGCTCGTGAAAAGTCGATGGGATCTGTTACAAACGTTTCGTCAATAAGTGTTGATATAGGTTCCCAGCTTCAAAAAGCTGGATTATGTGATGTTCAAAGGCCACCACTTCGATAAGTCCGTTATCCTCCTTTGTGTTCGATGGTAGCTGACTTACAATCTGAGCCTTCGCAATCTGAAAGAAATGATGGCCGAATGCGGCATTGCCGTGGATCATTCGACGGTGCATCGCTGGGTTTTGCATTTCAGCCCCATGCTGCTTGCGCGCTTCAATCGGAAGAAGCGCGAAGTCACCCGGAAATGGAGCCTGAACGAGACCTATATCAAGGTTAAAGATGAGTGGCTTTATCTGTACCGGAGAGCGTCCGACTAAAGCGTGTCGTTTCGTTTGTAAATGAGGGCAATAGTAACCGGGAAACTGCGCGCCATTTTCGCGTTTCGCCTCGGTTCGTCAACAACATGATAATCCTGCATCGGTCATCTGGTTCTCTTGCCACCGCCAAACAAGGCCATCCGTGTGGCAGCAAACTCTCAGCCCATGGTGAATGGCTCAGCGAGCGCGTGGCGTCCCGGGGTGAAGTGACCTTGGATGAGTTGTGTGTCGAACTCGCAGACCGCGGTGTCGAAGATAACACTTGCTGATAAGGCAGGGTGACGAGTGATTTCGCGCCACGACTGCATTGCTGGCTGATGCAATCCGGCTGCGTTATTTTGCTTGAATATGATGGTTTCGCCAAGCTACAGAAGTTTCAT
>NZ_QGDB01000036.1 GCF_003149535.1 Falsochrobactrum shanghaiense
TATCTGCGCCTGATGCGGCGCGAGCGTCGCGTCGAATTGACCAGTACGCTGACCGAAGAGGATCTCGTGGCTGTTGAAGCCGCCTCGATGGAAGCAGGCCTTGAGCATCTCGATCGTGAACTGAACGAAAAATAGCATGATTCCAAGTGAGCCCAAGGTTGGCTGGATTTTCCCCTATTCCTATTTGTGGCACTGGCAGTTCGAGTAGGGACGGGAAGAGGGCGACAAGGATCGTCCTGTTCTCGTATTAGCTATCACGACGACACTGGAAGACGGATCGCCGGTTGTCAGGGTTTTGCCGATCACCCATACGCCACCGCAACGGGCTGACGAGGCAATTGAAATTCCCGCTGCCACCAAACGCCGCCTGGGACTGGACGATGAGTGTTCCTGGATAGTGCTCAGCGAAAGCAATCGCTTTGTCTGGCCGGGACCGGATCTGCGCCCTTTTGATGACGATACGGGTTATTACGGTCCGCTACCACCGGCGCTGTTTGCCGCGGTCAGAGACCGTTTTGTTGTACTCGCCCGCAGCGCCCGTCACCAGCAAACGCATCGCTCTGAATAGGCTGTTGCGCGTCTTTTTCTCCTCTGAAATCACTGCCTTTGCCACGACTTTTACCGATTTGCGCGCCAAAAGCAATAAGCTTCGATAAGCTATACTTATCG
>NZ_QGDB01000037.1 GCF_003149535.1 Falsochrobactrum shanghaiense
ACCATCGAAACAGTCGATGATGGGTGAGAGATACACCTTGCCAGCCGGGATTTGGAATTCAGTGATATCGGTCAGCCATTTCTCGTTTGGGGCTGTGGCCTGGAAGTCACGATTAATGAGGTTCTCAGGCGCTGGACTGATTTCTCCGAGATAAGAGCGGTATCGCCGCCGCTTTGGCGTGACAACGATCAGGTTCTCCTGTTTCATCAACCGCTGCACAACCTTCTCTGAGATTGTAACGGATTGTTTGGCCAAAGACGCCTGTAGCCTGCGGTAGCCATAGCATCGACGGTTGGTTTCGAAGATTTCAGTGATGCTGCGACGAATAGTGAGGTACTTGTCAGTCATCCTCATGCGGGCTCGATGATAAAAATATGAGCTGCGCGCCAGTCCCAACTGAGCAAGCAGATCGGCGAGTTGATAAAGATCTTTTAGGGCGCCGACCAACAGCGTTTTCTCCCGATTACTCAGAAGGTGCAGATCGACGCCCAGGTCTTTTTTTAGAATTTCATTCGCCTTCTTCAAAAGGTCGTGCTCAAGCTGCAGTTTCTGAATATCGTGCTGCAGTGTTTCGAGCTGAAACTCTAATTCTTTTCGCTCAGGCACTGGCGGTAAGTTGTTCTTGCGTTTCATGA
>NZ_QGDB01000038.1 GCF_003149535.1 Falsochrobactrum shanghaiense
GTGAGCATCATGGCGGGATACAATTGCCCGTCCACGCTGCGCGGGACAACGAATGGGCAATTGAAAGATGAAATAATAAAGAAATAAATATAAAATAAAAGTCTCCGACCTGTTTGCAAGCCCAAACTGTCTATTCTTGTAAACAAAAATAGAAAATTTGTTCTGATGCAACACGTCAGTGTACTTGTTTATTAAAAATTTTTTTATTTTTAAAAACAATTTTACGAACAAATCGAGTAAGCGATTTGATTTACGGAAAATTTATTTTCCTGTTTGCTCTCGCCTGAATCTCTGAGTCGAGAAACGACAGAGGGGCCCCGAGCACCCTGTCACGCGCGCGCGCGCGCGTGTCAAAATTCGTCGAGTTCGAAAACTCGAAAAAAGGGGGGTAGGTGGGGTAGGGTCAAAAATGGTCAAAAATGGTCATTTTTGGGCGAAAAACGGCCAAAATCGGCCATTTTTGGGCATTTTCGGGCAAATTTTTTTTTTTTTTTCGCGATTTTTGCCTAGCATAGCTCCCCGTTTAAAGGCTCCTTGTCCGTCTGGCAGCCGTCCACCAATTTATACAGTACTAAATGCCGCATTTTCGGCCCTGAACACCCTCTCGGGTGGCACCGTGGTGGGACACCACT
>NZ_QGDB01000039.1 GCF_003149535.1 Falsochrobactrum shanghaiense
CCTGGGTCTGGAAGTCGAAGAAGGACGTGATTACCTGCGATAAGCCTCGTTTAGTTGGATATAAACTTTGAGACGGGGATTTCCGAATGGGGAAACCTAACTAGATTAATCTCTAGTTGCCCACTTTTGAATATATAGAAAGTGTGAGCGAGACACCTTGTGAATTGAAACATCTTAGTAGCAAGAGGAAAAGAAAATAAATAATGATTCTGTTAGTAGTGGCGAGCGAAAGCAGAAGAGCCCAAACCGTATTTATACGGGGTTGTAGGACA
The DNA here is from genome assembly GCF_003149535.1 of Falsochrobactrum shanghaiense. Lineage (GTDB taxonomy): Bacteria > Pseudomonadota > Alphaproteobacteria > Rhizobiales > Rhizobiaceae > Brucella > Brucella shanghaiense. The sequence goes on from NZ_QGDB01000039.1 coordinate 273, forward strand.
GTCTACATAGAGTTACAAAGATTATGTATAGTAGAAAAAGCTGGGAAGCTTTGACATAGAGGGTGATATCCCCGTATACGAAATGCATAATTCTCTTGACTGCATCCTGAGTAGGGCGGGGCACGTGAAACCCTGTCTGAATCTGCCGGGACCATCCGGTAAGGCTAAATACTAACCAGACACCGATAGTGAACTAGTACCGTGAGGGAAAGGTGAAAAGAACCCCGGGAGGGGAGTGAAATAGATTCTGAAACTACTTACTTACAATTAGTCAGAGCACGTTAATGTGTGATGGCGTACATCTTGCAGTATGGACCGGCGAGTTATGTTAACATGCGAGG
>NZ_QGDB01000040.1 GCF_003149535.1 Falsochrobactrum shanghaiense
AAGATGATCTGGCGCATAAAGCTATTCCGACGCTTGGGCCGCAGGCGCCGACGGCGCCTGGCCATCCGCCGGGCCGGCCGGGGGATGCGTTGCGCTGCCGGCCGGGCCGGGTTTCCTGCGTGCGGTGGCGATCAGGGTGTAGGCCACCGGCACGACGAACAAGGTCAATAGTGTACCCAGCATCAGGCCGCCCACCAGGACCCAGCCGATCTGCTGGCGCGACTCGGCGCCCGCGCCCGAGGACAGCGCCAGCGGCACGGTGCCCAGCACCATGGCGCCGGTGGTCATCAGGATCGGCCGCAGGCGCAGCACGCTGGCCTCGGTCACGGCCTCGAACAGCGCCTTGCCCTCGTCGCGCAACTGGTTGGTGAATTCGACGATCAGGATGCCGTGCTTGGTGATCAGGCCCACCAGCGTGATCAGGCCGATCTGGCTGTAGATCGACAGCGTGCCGCCGGTCAGCCACAGCGCCAGCAGCGCGCCGGTCATGGACAGCGGCACCGACAGCATGATGATGAACGGGTTGCGCCAGCTCTCGAACTGCGCCGCCAGCACCAGGTAGATGAAGGCCAGCGCCATG
>NZ_QGDB01000041.1 GCF_003149535.1 Falsochrobactrum shanghaiense
GCACCGGCAACCGTGCGTCGGCGTCTGGCCAACTGGTCGACGCTGACCCGCTGGCGGGGTCTGGAGGGTGCGTTCACGTCGCCCGCCGTCAAATCGGCCATCCGCCTTGCCGTCCGTGCCCTCAACCGGCCCAAAGCCCGCAAGAGTGCTAATGCCATCACCGGCGATATTCTGGGCAAGCTGCTTGCGACCTGTTCGGGTGAGGATCTCACCGCCTTGCGCGATCGGGCCATCCTGATGGTGGCTTTTGCCTCCGGCGGCCGCCGCCGCAGCGAAATGGCAGGCTTGCGCACGGAACAACTCGTCAAGCAGGCCCCCGTCACCGATGAGGACGGCTCTCCCCTTCCCTCGCTCGGCATTCATCTCGGCCGCACCAAAACCAGTGGTGCTGATCACGATGAAATCGTCTATCTGACCGGACGGCCCGTCGACGCCCTCACCCGCTGGCTCGAAGCGGCGCGGATCGACAAAGGCAGCGTGTTTCGCAAGATCGATCGCTGGGGCAATGTTTCCACGCGGGCACTGGAACCCAGTGCCGTCAACGCCATCGTCAAGCGGCG
>NZ_QGDB01000042.1 GCF_003149535.1 Falsochrobactrum shanghaiense
AGAGCCGAACCGAAAATTAAGTTGAGCGATTTCAGGAGTTTATGATTCTCTGTGGTTTACCAAGACTACGGAGGATCACATGGCCTGGACTGAAACCGCCCGTCGCGACTATGCCAGACGAGGCTTACGCTATACAAGCGACTGTACTGATGATGAATGGGCTGTTGTCGCGCCGCTTTTGCAGCCGATGAGCAAGGTCGGACGTCCACGCGAGCATGATCCACGTACGTTGTGGAATGCGATCCAGTATATGGCGACAACGGGCTGCCAATGGGCGCAGTTGCCGAAGGAATTCCCGCCGTTCACGACAGTGCAGTACCATTTCTACCGGATGCGCGACAGCGGCTTGCTTGATCTTATCAATGAAATTCTGGTTGCGGTGACACGGCTGTCCGAAGGCCGCAAGGCGGAGCCGACGGCAGCCATTATCGATAGCCAGTCGGTGAAGACGACAGAAGCTGGTGGTCCGCGCGGCTATGATGCAGGCAAAAAGATCAAAGGGCGCAAGCGCCATATCGTAACCGATATGGTAGGCAACATGTTGGAAGG
>NZ_QGDB01000043.1 GCF_003149535.1 Falsochrobactrum shanghaiense
TCCCCGGATGCCTTGTGAATAGCGGTGAAATTCCAATCGAACCTGGATATTGCTGGTTCTCCTCGAAATAGCTTTAGGGCTAGCGTGTGATGTTAAACTTTGGTGGTAGAGCACTGAATATGGAATGGCGGCGCCTAGCTGTACTGACTATAATCAAACTCCGAATACCATTGTGTATTATCATGCAGTCGGAACATCGGTGATAACGTCGATGCTCGCGAGGGTAACAACCCAGATCGTCAGCTAAGGTCCCAAAATTTATGTTAAGTGATAAAGGTTGTGAGGTTTCTCAAACAACTAGGAAGTTGGCTTAGAAGCAGCCATCTTTTAAAGAGTGCGTAATAGCTCACTAGTCAAGAGACCTTGCGCCGACAATGTAACGGGACTAAACATAATACCGAAGCTACGGGCATTATTAAATGCGTTAGAGGAGCGTTCTAAGGACGGCGAAGCTAAACCGTGAGGATTAGTGGAGTGCTTAGAAGTGAGAATGCCGGTATGAGTAACGATTCAGAGTGAG
>NZ_QGDB01000044.1 GCF_003149535.1 Falsochrobactrum shanghaiense
GGGCTTGCTGCGGCGATCAGGTTCAAACAGATCGATCCGGAGCTTTCCGTCGTCGTGCTTGAAAAGGGCGGCGAAGTCGGCGCGCATATTCTTTCGGGCGCGGTGGTCGATCCGGTTGGCATCGACCAGCTTCTGCCGAATTGGCGCGAGGATGAGGGCCATCCCTTCAAGACGCCGGTGACGGACGATCATTTCCTGCTGCTCGGCCCTGCCGGTTCGGTGCGCCTGCCCAATTTTGCCATGCCGCCGCTGATGAGCAATCACGGCAATTATATCGTTTCGCTGGGCAATGTCTGCCGCTGGCTTGGCACGAAGGCCGAAGAACTGGGCGTGGAAATCTATCCCGGCTTTGCTGCCACGGAAGTGCTTTATAATGACGAAGGCGCGGTCATTGGCGTCGCCACCGGCGATATGGGCATTGAGCGCGACGGAACACACGGCCCGAATTATACGCGCGGCATGGCGCTGCTTGGCAAATATGTGCTGATCGGCGAAGGCGCGCGCGGTTCGCTCGC
>NZ_QGDB01000005.1 GCF_003149535.1 Falsochrobactrum shanghaiense
TGGTCGCTCTGGCGACGAGCACATCAGGCAACTGCACAACGAGCACACATCAAATCAAAAACGCAACTGTAATGCTAAGCAAATAGAATAAATGAAAGCAAGGAATACCGATTAACTTCGCGGACAGACGTCACCTTTCTTGGAGTTACCCAAGAAAAGAACCAAGCCAGCGGGATAATAAAAAATAGGATATGCTCGCGTATCTACCGATGACCAGAAGATGGACATGCAAATCAATGCCCTAAAAAGCGCAGGATGTAGGCATACATATATACAGATCGGGGGGATTTCCGGCGCTACGCCTGAAAGGCCGGGCCTGCAGCGGGGGTAATCCCGTCAGAAGTTCAGGGAACCATCCAGATTAACTTGCAGTCTTCCTGTGATTTTGCTTTGTGCAAATATGATTGAGTGTGGAATGTTGAATTCGTGGATACCGGAAAATGACAATTCTCGTGACAGGCGGAGCTGGCTATATCGGCTCGCATACTTGTGTTCAGCTGATTGAAGCTGGTTATAGCGTCGTGATCGTTGATAATTTTGCCAATAGCCATCCGGAATCCTTGCATCGCATAGAAAAAATCACCGGACGCGCACCACGCCGCGAGACGGGCGATATTCGTGATCGCGCATTTCTGGAACAGGTTATACGACAGAATAAATGCACCGCAGTTATTCACTTTGCGGGTCTCAAGGCCGTCGGCGAGTCGACCGAGAAGCCATTGTTTTACTACGACTGTAATGTCGTGGGTACCTTACGCCTGTTGCAGGCCATGGAAGCCACTGGTGTCAAGACATTGGTGTTCAGTTCGTCGGCAACGGTATACGGCGATCCGCAAAGGTTACCGATTGTCGAAAACGAACCCCTTACTGCAACCAATCCGTATGGCCGAACCAAGCTGGTCATCGAAGACATGCTGCGCGATCTCTATAATAGCGACAATAGCTGGAAAATTGCCATTCTGCGCTATTTTAATCCGGTCGGTGCGCATGAAAGCGGCTTGATTGGCGAAGATCCCAAAGGTATTCCGAACAATCTCATGCCCATTATTGCGCAGGTTGCGACCGGACGCCGCGAAAAGCTCAGTGTATGGGGCAACGATTACGCGACGCCCGACGGTACCGGGATTCGCGACTATATTCATGTGGTCGATCTGGCGGCGGGCCATCTCAAGGCGCTTGAAAAACTTGATGAACCACAATGTTTTTCGGTCAATCTGGGTACCGGGCAAGGCCATAGTGTTCTGGAAGTCATTAAGGCGTTCGAACATGCCTCAAATCGTGAAATAAAATATGAGATAGCCCCTCGCCGTCCCGGTGACGTGGCTACATGCTATGCGGACCCAGGTTTCGCGCGCAATTTCTTGGGCTGGTCAGCTGAAAAGAACCTGCGCGAGATGTGTCAGGATATGTGGAACTGGCAATCAAAGAATCCGAACGGGTATGAGTGAGCCCCCTTTAAGATCGCATCCGTCGTCCCGGCTTCTCTTTTTCTTTTTTAAACCAGGGCGCAGGTTCTTTTGCCTCGACATACGGCAGCAAGCGTAAGGGCTGCGGTTGCAGATGGCCCGTAATGACCGGATACACGGAGATTGCTTTTTTCATCACCTGCAAGCTGGCAATATTCGTATAACGTGTCTCTCCCTCCGTTCGGCCCAGATGCCCGGTAATGTCTTCCATGATCGACATTTCTATCCCCTTCTGTTTCAGCGTGTTGCTGAAACCATGCCGCAACGCATGGATTGCGCTACCCCAAAGCTGATCACCAAGCCCCGTTTCCGCTTTCAGCAAAGGGACAAAGCTCTTGTAGAAACGATCACCGGTATCGTTTTTGCGTCTTGGAGCGACCAATTCCGGAAATAAATATCTGTGTCCGAGTTCCTTCAAACGCTTTGCGTAGTCGATAAAACCCAGTCGGATAAGCTCATCTGGTACGGGGAGATCGCGGACTGATTGGAGGTTCTTCAGTCCTCGGAGCTCATTTTCCTGAATTTTGATGGACCAGATACCTTCATCCTTTGCATAAACCACCTCATCGACCATGAGGCCCGTAAATTCGGCGCGTCTTGCGCCCAGATATGCGTAAAGCATTGGCACATAATAAAGGGACGAATGATATACGGCCTGCCCAAACTCCCGCATTTCCTGCGACATGGGCCCGGCACAACCGGCGAACACCGGAATCTGGAAGATCGGTTCAACCTGCTCAGGACCGGGTTTAGCAGTCAGCGCCCGAACGGATGCGAGGCTGCGTTTCTTCGGCTTGATTCCTTTGAACGTAAACGCCCGTAACATGAAACCTGAGGCGACAAGATGGTTCAGGAACTGTTCGAGATTACCGAGGTGGCGTCTGATGGTCCCGCTAGACAAGCCGACCTTGGGTGCTGGCAAATTAAGTTTTTGTGCGCGGATTACTTCCCGTTCTGTCGCCTCACGTAATTGCACGGTCGTCATTGCCACGTAACGCGAACTGCTTCCCCATCTCGCAAGGATGTTATTGAAATGCTGACGCAACGCCGCCAAGTGGGTCTGATTAATGGCACTGCTCGTGAGAACATTGTGCTCGCCCAGAATACCACAAAAAATGCGAACAACTGTCTTGACGTCCTTTGCCGTGCCTTCGTTCCAGTTCTCACGGTTGTTGGCGATCAGAAGATCGCACTGCTTCATGAATTGCTTCACTGGCAGGTCCTCCCCAGCAAGCCCCAGCATGTCAGATGCTGATACAGGAACAGGATTTTCCACGACCGGCTGTGGCTGTGGCTGTGGCTGTGGCTGTGGCTGTGGAATGAAATCCGGCACAGGTTCCACATTTACAACCGGAACAATTGGTGCTGGCCGGGCAGGTTCTGGTTCAGCCTGCTCGTCAGGATAATCAATGAGATAGCGATCATCGGTATCGAGAAGAACGTCTGCACGCGCTTTGAAATATTCAGCCTTGGCCTTTTCGAAATTAAGGATCGAATAAGACAGACCATGCTCTTGCATGAGCGCACGCATTTCGTCGACGAAGCGCGAAGATTCTGCGTCCTCGCGCTCGCCGCGATAGGTTGCGGCGATCCCCTGATACAGGCTCTGCGGGACCTTCGATTGCTCCAGAAAGCGCCAACCCTGGCAGCTTTCCTCTTCAAACAAGACACGACGGGTGCCAAATTTTTCCAGAAGCCTGTATGCCCACCCGACTTCCAGATCGGCGGCCAGATTATCGATCTGATGGAAACCTGTCGGGGTGCGCTGGCCTGCAAATTGCAGGTTCTCCATATGATCATTCATCCGCGCGATTTCGGACTGAAACAATCGTTCGAGGGCTTCTTTCGACATCAATGCACTTCGCGGATTTTCTGCTATTTCAAACAGCATCAGATTAAGCTTGCGGGCCATACGACCCGCCTGGCGATGATCTGATTGTTTAAGGCTGAATGCAAGATGACGCGCGCCGATATGCGCGCTCATCCGTGCTGGAAGACGCGGACGCCAGTAAAAAATATTTCCGCGCCGCTGAAGGTTTTGGACCTGATGTCTGACTGCCATAAGAAGCTCGCCGTTTGGAGCCACGAGACAAGCCGACCAAGGCGAATCGGCATGTGTCATAGCTCTGTGTCACAGTTTCGTGCACATTCGGCGAAATGGAGAAAAGCTTGAGGATTCCCAGCCGGGAAACATTAAGTAAAATCAATAAGTCATTGATTTTACGCATGATTCATGGCTGGGGCGCCTGGATTCGAACCAGGGAATGCCGGTACCAAAAACCGGTGCCTTACCGCTTGGCTACGCCCCAAACTGCTAATCAGCAAGCAGGCGAGCGGCTTATAACCATTCACAAACCGAAGTGCAATCAGCAAAAATGATTTATTGGTGGATTAGCGGCAAATAAGAATCTTATCCAAAATTGATATAGCGCGTCCAGTCCGGTCGGACTATGAGTGTCGAATGATGTCCAAACGCACTGGTTATATATATGCTCTTCTTGCAGCTGCGATCTTCGCGGCTCAGGACGGCGTTTCAAAATATCTCGGCACACATTATTCGCCAATTTTCATCACCATGGTGCGGTATTGGACATTCGCGGCTTTCGTCATCCTTCTTGCCATGCGTTCGGGAGGTCTTGCCAAGGCGGCATCGACAAAGCGTCCATTCTTACAGGTTTTTCGCGGCGTTCTGCTGGCAACTGAAATCGTGATCTTCATCTTCGGCCTGACCCGCGTCGGGCTGGCCATGGCGCAATCGATCTTTCAGGTCGGTCCCTTGTTGATCACCATGCTTTCCGTACCGTTTCTTGGAGAAAAAGTCGGCTGGCGGCGCTGGACGGCTATATTTGTGGGCCTGCTCGGCGTCCTCCTTATTATCAATCCGGGGGAAGTTCAGTTTGACCTCAATCTGCTTTTCCCGCTTACTGCGACGTTTTTATTTGCCATCTACACCATCGCGACCCGCGCCGTCAGTGAATACGACACAGCCATGACGAGCTTTTTTTATACCGGAATCGGCGGAGCGGTTGTCCTGACCGTGGTGGGCATTTTTTATATAGTTCCGATACCGCCCGCAGACTGGTTCTGGATGGCAGCGCTTTGCGCCTGCGGCATAGCCAGTCATTATTGTCTTATTCAGGCTTATAATATTCTCGAAGTCGGTGAAGTACAGCCTTTAAGCTACCTGCAGCTTGTCATCGGCGCGATCATTGCGATGGTGATTTTCCACGAGCGCCTTACCTGGAACATTATTCTTGGTGCAGCCATCGTGGTTGCGGCAGGACTATTCTCTATCCTGCGCGAACAACAGCTCGCGAACAAGCAAGATCACCCTGGAACTCGCGCCTAACATTACAAATAATTAACTGGTCCATTCACATCAGGTTCATCTAAATTGACCGAAAGTACATGTACGTCATTTGACGATAACCTGTATAAAGTAATGGAGACCAACAATCATGAAATCTAAGACATTTTATATTGCTGCCATCACCTCTGCACTTCTTGCCACTTCTGCTTTCGCGCAGGATAAAAGCAATGACGCTGCCAATACACCTTCAGCAGAGACATCCATTACGCAAAAAGATGGAGCGAAAGGCAAGCGTGCGCCGGTTGATCTTGAGAAATTCTCACGGATGGAACAACTCAAAAACGCTGATACCGATGGCGACGGCATCCTTTCGCGCGCAGAAATCGAGGCGCTGGCACTCAAGCGTATCGTCGCCCGCGCGGCTGATCGTATGGAACGCCGTCTCGATATTAATGGTGACGGCAAAATCTCGCTCGAAGAAATCGAAAAACAGCGCCAGAAGGAATTCGCCGCACTTGATCGCAATGAAGACGGCACGCTCGATCGGAGCGAATTGCGCGCCGGTGGCAAGTTCCACCACAAAGGTGCCCATCATCATGGCAAGGGCAAAATGGGCCATCACTCCCATAAGATGCAGAAATAACCTGGTTCGCATGGCTCCGGATCCGTCCGGGGCCATTTTCATTCATCGCGCCACGAAACTTACGTTCCCGGCCTCTGGTTCCCGTCAGGTCGCGGTGACGATTTAATGCGCGCCTTGGGATGCACGATGAACTCCCCATCAATTTTCACAAGATGGGCGCTGATGCTGTAGACATTTTCAAGCAGCGCGGAAGTCAGCACCGCTTCCGGTTCACCATCGGCGACGATCCTGCCCTGATCGAGGACAATCAACCGGGTACAATATTGGGCGGCAAGACCAAGTTCATGCAGCGATGCAATCACCGTCCGCCCCTCTTTTGCCTGCTCTGCGAAAGTTTCCATGAGCGCCAGTTGATGCGCCGGATCAAGTCCAGCAACCGGCTCGTCCGCAAGAATAACAGGCGTATCCTGTGCAAGCACACGCGCAATCAATACCCGTGCCTTTTCACCGCCTGACAACTCATTGACCGGACGATCGCGAAAGGCAGTAACATCCATGCGCTGCATGGCAGCTTCGATCAGGGCCGCGTCTTCCGCGTCCTGTCCGGCAAAAACCGGCTTTAGTGCTGAACGGCCAAATGAAACCACCGTCTTGACGGAAACCGGCCAGGCCACATCACGCTCCTGCGGCAGATAGGCAATTGCCCTCGCCCGATGCGCGCTGCTCATGCGATGCAGTTGATGTCCGCCAAGGGAAATCTCGCCATCCGCCCGGATCAAACCCAGAAGCGCGCGCAGCAAAGTCGTCTTTCCTGCTCCGTTAGGGCCAATCAGGCCGATGAAATCGCCCTGTTTCGCCTCGAAACCAATACCCGTCAGCACGGGCTTGCCGCCCCGCAATACGCCAAGATTCCTGACTGTAAGAGCACTCATACCAGCCGCCTGCGATATTTGAAGACAAGCCAGAGGAAGAATGGCGCCCCCACAAGAGCGGTGAGCACGCCGAGCTTCAATTCGCGACCCGGCATGAGAACGCGCACTGCGACATCTGCCGCCAGCAAAAGTGCCGCGCCGCCAAATGCACTGACGATCAGCAGGCGTGAGGGACGCGCACCAACCAGCGGACGCAAAAGATGCGGCACGACCAGCCCGACAAAACCGATAGCGCCCGCAATGGCGGTCGAGGCGCCGACACAAGCGGCGGTGCCCACGATCGCCAGTATCTGCACACGCGAAAGATTGACCCCCATGCTCGCAGCCGCATCAGCGCCCAGTGTAAGACTGTCGAGCGAGCGGCCAAGCGATAAAAGCATGATCCAGCCCACAATGATGAAGGGCGCGGCCAGCGCAACATGTGTCATCGAACGGTCGGCAAGCGAACCCAGCATCCAGAACACGATTTCCATCGCCGCATAGGGATTGGGAGACAGGTTGAGCGCCAGTGCTGTCAAGGCGCCCGCAAAGCTGGTGACGGCAACGCCCGCCAGAATGACCGCCAAAGTCCCCGCATGTTGCCCGGCAAGCGCCTTGACCAGAAAGACGGACATGAATGCGCCGACCAGCGCCAGCAACGGCAGGGCAAGCGGAAACACGACCGAAAGCCCTGTATAGATCGCAATGACCGCGCCAAGCGAAGCCGATGCGCTGACGCCAAGCAATCCCGGCTCGGCCAGCGGATTGCGCAGATAACCCTGCAGGGCGGCTCCCGACAATCCCAGGGAAGCACCGATCAGCAATGCAAGCAATGCTCGCGGCAGGCGGATTTCACGCATCACCAGAACCACGGCATCGCTATCGCCCTGCCCTGAAAACAGGGCATTGATGCTCTGCACAAGCGTCAGGGAAGCGGGACCGATCAAAAGTGACACGGCAAAAAGCACGACCACCAGCAAGGTCAGCCCTGTCAGCAGAATAAGGAAGCGGGAAGTCTCACTCACGCGCAGCCTCCGCCAGTTGCGCCACCGCTTCAACGCTGAAGGGGCCACCGCAAACTGTAAGATTATCGGCAAGAGAAATCATGCGCGCTTCCGTTCCCAAGGCGTGCAATGCCGGATGCTGGAAGTTTTCGAACGCCAGCGCTGGAGCCTGCCCGCGTGAGCTGCGCACGATCATATCAGGCTTTTCCACCACCAGTAATTCCAGCGGCAATGTGGCTGAACCGCGAATGCCGAGCTTCTCCGTCAGATTATCAAGCCCGGCCCGACGCACGGCATCATCGATCAGCGTGCCCCTCCCCGCCGTATAGCTGTTGGCATAATAAAGTGCGACGGTACGGCGATGTGCAGGCTTCCTGATCGCGGCCAGTGCGGTTTTCATCGCGGCAATCTGCTTGCGCGCTTCATCTTCCCGCCCCAGAAGAGTGCCCATGCGTTCCATATGCGCCATAATATCTTCGAAATTGCGCGCCGGGGCGAATTCCTCTACCCGGACCCCTAATTGACGCAAGAGTCCGACTGTGGCGCGTGAAGAAAATGTTCCCGCCAGCACCAGATCGGGTTGAAGCAGAAAAACCTCTTCCGCCTGCGCACGATTGACAGGCAGCCTGTCTGCCTTGTCGGCCATGACCGACATCAGCGGATCACGCGCAAGGTTGGATACAGAGCGCAGCTGCCCATCCTGCGCAAGCACCATGGCCAGTTGATCCGTACAGACATTGATGGAAACGACCCGTTTTGGCACTGGCTGCGCCTGAGCACCCGATAAGCCGACCAGAAACAGCCCTGCCATGAGGCAGGCGCTGAATCCCCGGTTTGCGGGCCGTTTTCTCATCCGTTTCCTGCCTGTAATCAGAAGTTGCGTGTCAGGCCGATATTAAAGGTGCGGCCGGGCGCGATATAGCCTGATGCGGTCTGGTAATCTTCATCGAAAACATTCTCGACCGAGAGTTTAAGCTGCGATTGCTTGTCGATCTGATAAAGCGCGATGAAGTCGGCGGTTACATAGCTTTTCAGTTTGACCGAATTGGCCGCATTGGTATAGCGCGGACCACCATAAAGCAGCCTTGCAGTCAGATCGAGCTTGTCGACAGGCTTGAAATTGACTTCCGCGGTTGCCTTGAAACGCTCGCGATAGGGAAGATCATTATCTGTTTCCTCGTCGATCGCGCGTTTAACGTCGATGGAGCCTTTCGCGCTCCATTGTTCCGTAAAACGATGGCCGAGCGTCGCTTCGAAGCCGGTAACGCGGGCGCGCGCCACGTTGTAAGGCAGATAGTCGGGGGCCGTGCTCATAATCGCATCACGCAGCCAGGTCTGGTAGAAAGCCATATCAAGGCTCGTATCGACGCTGGCCTGCCAGTTCACGCCGATCTCATAGGAACGCGACTTTTCCGGCTGCAAATCGGGGTTGGCGAAACCGGGATAGTAAAGCTCGTTGAAAGTCGGCGCGCGAAAACCCGTCCCGAAGGAAGAACGCAGCACCAGATCCGGCAGGATTTCATAGCTTGCGCCCAGATTATAGGTCACGACATCGCCGAATTGCTCGTTATAATCGTAACGCACCCCGCCATCGAAATTGAACGCTTCATATTCGAGCGAGTATTGGCCGAATACAGCCGCAAGATCGCGGCTCGTCTCGTCATAAGTGACGGTCGAATTAACCTTTTCGCGGTAAGCTTCCACACCGCCGGTCATGATATGGGCAAATTTTCCGACATCGAATTGCTTTTCCGTGGATGCCAGAACGCCGAAACGTGTCGTCTTGTAGCGATCCGAACCGGGAACGCCCTTCTTGTAGTCGCGGCTGTTGTCCAGCCCGCTGCTCAGCTCGATGGTGGAAGACCAGTCAGCCGTATGGTCGACGCGCGTGCCGATCTTGCCGGCAAAGTTCGTGCTATAGCCCTCATTCGTCGAATAGCCGTCATATTCATTGTGCCAGCGGCTTACCAGGCCGTCGGCATAAATCCGGCCCCAGTCGAAATCCTTGCCCAGCGCGAAATTGAACGAACCTTGCAGGAAACCGTCCCGGTCGGGATCATGCCCGGAAATTTTCGGCGTCGTAAAATTATAACCCTGCGTGCCGATTACCGACGCACCAAAAGCATAATCGACACCCGATTCACTGCGGCCCTGAAGGGAGCCCGAAGCATAGCCGCCCCATGGATGGGTGACGCCTGTTGTCAGGCTGGCGCACCATGGGCGTTCACCGCAGGCACCGCCCTGCTTGGTGATGATATTGATGACGCCGCCCATCGCATCGGCGCCATATTGTGACGAATGCGCGCCCTTGGCGATCTCGATACGCTCGATCGCACTGATGGGAATGCTCGCAAGCGCTGTCGCGCCGGAAGTCGCCGAGGCGGTGCGCACGCCGTTGATCAGAACCACCGTCTGTTTCGATGCCATCCCGCGCATGTATAAATTGGAGGAAGAACCCTGCCCGCCATTGGCGGTGATGCTGATGCCGCTGGAATGTTGCAGCAGCGATGGCAGATCCGGCGCGGCTGAGCGTTCAAGCTCCTCCTGATCGATCACCGTCACCGACGATGTGGAGCGTTGCAGCGAAGACGCACGGCGAAGCGGCGTCACGACAATCGTATCCAGCGTCACCCCGCCCTGATCGCTGGGTAGCGCCTGGGCCATGCTTTCGAACGGAACCGTCGCCAGAATTGTCGACGCCGCCAGAACGGATAATTTGAAGCTTTGCATTTGTTCCTCTCCTGCTCGCAAATCGTGCTTCACCGCAGGGTTGGAAAACAGATGCAATCCGTCCTCGCTGCGGCAACATTTCTCAATGTCACCGCTACGGACGGCCGCGCCAGAACACACCCCGTGTCAGGCATAGGTGACGAGATACGGCAGGTCTCCTGACTTCCGGGTCGTTATCGCTTCTCCGCCTTCCCGAAAGCATTTCGCTTTCAGTGGCTTCAATCGCTATTGCGATCAATGGAGGACGACTCTCCGGTCACAGTTGCGGGGGCAGTCGCGGTATTGGTCATTGACCTCACCGTGTTCCCTTTTCATCCACTTGGAAGGTGGAACCGTTTCCTGAGCGAGCGATAGCAAGCCGATGAAGGATTCGCAACTCCATCCGGGCCTGTCTGATGAACAATTATTAGAAGAAATCCAGTTTTACCGGGCAAATCATCGGGCGCGGGTGCCGGTTTTGAGATGGAGGGCAATGCTGACAGCACCCGCTGGCTGTCGATAGGCACAACATTGCGGAAGATCGCGCATAAGCGCTCGACAGATTTCGTTAAAATAATCAGATTAGCCGGGGCACGCAGGTTCGGTTCGAACACTCCGGCCCCGGGTTGCCCGCTCTGGTGGAAACCGGCAACGATAGTCTGATAGCATCGGCCCACAGCGCATTCCTTGATTTAAATCAATCGCAGCTGCTATTTGGCTATTTCGACCGGCGACACTTGCCCCAGCTGCTTTTGAGATATTGCGAAACCTTTTTCAAACGCGGATCGGAAAGAAAACCGTGGCGAAAGAGGATGCTCCCCTTCACTTCGGGCAGCGAAGCATTGAACTCGAGCTGTTTCTTGATCTCATCGACGCCTCCGCCCGCCTGCCAGTCCGGTTCGGCCTGGCTTTTGGTCCCCGCGCGATAAAGCGCCATGCCGATATAAAGATCGGTTTTGGTGTCGCGGACCGTATCGGCCCACCATTGAACAATCGGGCCATAAGGCACTTGCCTGCGCCCGAAGGACCAGTAAACCTGCGGCGCAATATAATCGATCAGGCCATCCTTGACCCAGCGCCGCGTATCCGCAAAATCTCCGTCATAATTGGTCTTGCCAGCCCGTGTCGGCGAGCCGAGAGGATCGACCGCTGCATTGCGCCAGACACCGCCGGGGCTGATCCCGAAACGCACATTCGGCTTGATCGAGCGGATTTTCTGCGAAATCTCCTGCACCAGCCTATAGGTATTATCGCGCCGCCAGTCATATTTATTGGAAAACCGCGTTCCGAACCGGGCAAAACTCGCATCATCATCGAGCCGCGATCCGGCGGTCTCATAATAGAAATAATCGTCGAACTGAATGCCGTCGACATCATATTTCTGCACGACCTCGGCGGTGATATTCGTCACCCATTCGCGCACCGCCGGAATACCCGGATCAAGCACATAGCGGTCAGCGGACACGCCGATCCATTCGGGCCGCAGCTTGTAGATACTGGACGGAGAATCGGAAGACGAGTTTTCAAGCGCCTTTGCCGTAGATGGCTTGTCATCCATCGAAACACGATAGGGATTGAGCCAGGCGTGCAGTTCAATACCCCGTTTGCGTGCTTGAGCGATGGCAAATTCGAGAGGATCGAAGCCGGGATATTTGCCAAGCGCTCCGGTCAGATAAGACGACCACGGCAGATAATCCGATTTGTAGAATGCATCGGCGGCTGGCGACACCTGAAAAATGACAGCATTGATTCCATGCTCTTCAGCCTCATCGAACAGTCGCACCAGTTCCTGCTTCTGACGCTTCACCCGCTCGGCATCGTCCGCGATTCCGGAAGACGCTTTTGACGGCCAATCCAGATTGAGAACCGTCGCAACCCAGCTTGCATGAAACATATCGCAATCAAGTGGCATAGATTATCGGTCCTGCTGTGCCTCCGCCTGAAGCAGAGCCAATCCATGTAAATAGGGAAATTTCGCTCAAACCTGTTCCCTTTTTCCTGCGATATGTCTTATCGTCCAGATGACCGGCAGTCACACCCTTGCCTGCCGCATCATGAGGCCAAATCAAACTGAGGATACCATGTATAAGAATATTCTTGTCACCACTGACGGTTCGGAATTTGCAGAACGCGGTCTTATACATGGTTTCGATGTCGCCAAAGCCATGGGAAGCAAGGTCACAGTCGTCACGGTGACCGCCCCCTATTCCGTTTCCGGCCTTCCGGGCGGCTGGACCGACAGCCCGGCGCTCATCGAGCGTTTCGAGCAGGAATGGAAGGAATATGCGGACAATACCCTCGCCCGTGCGCTTGTGCTGGCAAACGAGGCGGGCCTGGAAATCCACACGCGGCATGTCGTGGCACCTCATCCTGCCGCCGCCATCATCGAAACGGCAAGGGAACTGCAAAACGATCTGATCGTCATGGCATCGCACGGGCGACGCGGGCTCAAGGGCATGCTGCTGGGCAGCCAGACCTATGAAGTTGTGACGCGCAGCTCCATTCCCGTGCTTGTTGTTCGCTAGAGCGGTTCCTGTTTAAACGGAATCGTTGGAACCGCTCCAGATGGGCCTTACAAGGCCCACTGAAAGGCTCGTTGAAGCGATCAGTTCGTTTCGTGCCCGGTGGCGCTTTCAATATCGACACGGAAAAAAACAGGGGTGAGTTTACGCTGCTCGCCGCTGCGGGTGACGGACTTCGTATAGGCTGGCTCCCACCAGACCGGCTGGTTCGCCATCATATTGACGATGGCATTCTGCTCTTCTTCACGAATGATTTCGCGATAACGGCCATTGACGACCACACTGCGCCATTGCGTCGGTGAAACGATGTCGTCAAACAAGATACAGACCGCATCGTTCTTGCGCATGCCATCTGTCTTCTGGCCAATCGTTGTGAATGAATAAAGCGAGCCCCCGCTGAACCGAAAGCTTAATGGCACCACATAGGGACGTCCCTCGTGGATACAGGCCAGCCGTCCCACATGGGTATGCTGGATCATATCGCGTATATCATATTCCGACATTTCCTGGATAATCATGATTGCGCCCTCGTTAAACAGCCATCTTCATCAGACGAACAGGTGGCCTTCCGCGATCTTGACCGCTGTTCCGCCGATGCGGGCAGCCGTGAGTCTCTGTCTGGATACATCAAGTTCAAGGCGTATTCGCGATGGCCGGCCCATTTCCATGCCCTGCTCGATCCAGCACTGCGAACTGCCGTCCATCGGCTTGTCATTCTGCTGGATCATGCCTGCAAACGCGGCCACGGCCGATCCTGTCGCCGGATCTTCATAGACATTAGCGCCTGTCACAAACATCCGCGCATGATAATTGCTGTCGAAAAGTATCGTTTCCCGGCAATAGACATAGATCGGCAATGGTCGTTCGCCGACATGAGGCAGGCTTTCGCTGACATAGACCGGATCGATGGAAACCTTGGCTGCGGCGATCAGATTATGCACCGGCACCAATAGATAGGGTGTTCCCGCACTCCAGATAGCCGGGATATGGTTTTCGAAACCGATTTCATGCGTGCCCAGCCCGATTGCGGCAGCAGCTTCTTCCTTTTCCACTTTGATGTCGATCTTTTCCGGCAGGCGCGGCAGATCGAATTCGGCAAAGGCGCTGTTGTCGCCTAAAATCACACCACAGCGAACAATGCCGACCTTTTCCTCCAGTGTCACCAGCCGATCGGCCTCGTCGCCGGTCTTGCGGCGGCGCGCAAGCGAAATCGCGGCCCCCACTGTGGGATGCCCTGCAAAGGGCAATTCGTAATCCGGCGTAAAAATACGCACCATCGCCTCATGCCTGGCATCGGAAGGCGGAAAGATGAAAACCGTTTCAGAGAGATTGAACTCGCGCGCAATGGCCTGCATGTGGGTGTCCGTCAATCCCTCGCTGTCATGGACGACAGCCAGCGGATTTCCAGCCAGAGGTTTGTCGGCAAAAACGTCAAAAACTTCGTAAAATCGGCCGGACACACCCGCTTCACTCATATTGCGCTTCTCCCTGAAGATTGATTTCCCCAAACCCTGTCTGATGCGAGCATAGTCAATTTCGTGGCGCTGTCATCTGTCAGTACAATTTGTCTGGCTGGGGATTAGGAAAAATGCCACTCCGTAAAAGCCCGCACATAGGAAGGCATCGCATCGCTCAGGTCTTGCGCATGGGTGAAGGGGATGATTTCCGCAAGTTCCGGCAATTCCTGTGCCGCAACATGGGCATGAATACGGCTAAGCAGTTCCGCAGTGGAAAGATCGAAACGATAGCGCCGGAAAAGCGCCACGCTGCGATTGGCCGTCACCAGATTAATGCTGTTTTCCGCCTGCGCTTCGCCAAGATCGAGCCCTGTTTCCTCGCACACTTCGCGCTGCATATTGGCTCGATAATCGACCCGGTCGCCGAAAATATCATTATCATCGATGGAACCGGCAGGAAAATAAACGCGGCCACCCACTGCGCTGTGATCACCCATGCGTGCGGCGAGCAGATGCCCTTCTGCCGAAACCACCACCCCGACCCCGAAAATGTGCCAGGGCCGCTCACGTTCCGCATCGCGCCGCCAATACATAAGCGTGGCAAAGCTGGTGCGCTGAAATTCTGCGTGGAATACACCGCTTTCAAGCTGTGCTTCCGGTGCCAGATAGATTTCTCCATCAAACAGCGTGGGCTTGGCATCACATTCCCTGCGCCAGTTCTGCGCAATATCCATCCTGTTTTTTTCGGCGTAGGCCAGTGTGCCGGGCCGGACCCGGACATCCACATGATCGATGACATAAACCGTGTTTTCTTTCACATGCCGCATCATTCGCCAGCCTCAGCCATTCTCAAACAATATTCAGCGTCGCTGCGACGGGACAATGATCACTGGCCTTCGGCCGGTCCCAGCCGGTCCGCGGATAACGATCCACATCCTGACCCGGCGGGAAAATAGTGCGCCAGGGCTGGCCGCGCCGGATGATCTTCGGAACAGCCTGCTCATTCTTCAGCGCAAAAGACGGTGACGCCAGAATATAATCGAGCTGGCACAAATGCCGCTCCTCCGGGCCGCGCGTATGATAGAGCGTCCAGCGATCCGTGACCGGGCGGCGCTCTACGAGATTGACCGCAAAACCATCCGCAAGCAACGTATCGAGCGCACTGATCTCCTCTGTGACAGGCGTGAATGTGTAGCCGTTCCACTCATCCCCGCCAATGACGAGCCGCTCCCGGTAATCGTTGAAATCGCCGCAAATCAGCCAGCGTTTACCGGCTGTCCGTCCTGTTCCGAACTTGTCTTCGATTATACGCCGGATAGCGCGGGTTTCAGCCTGCCGGACAGGCAGGGATGAGGTTCGCCCATCGAAACCATTGCGTGCGCCCGTCATCGATTTCAGGTGAACGACGAAAAGTGACAGCCGCTTGCCGCCGATGCGCAAATCAAGCTCCAGACAGTCGCGCTTGAAAATACGATCGTGCGGCTCAAGCCCAAGCTCGGCCAGCACCGGCTCATATAGTCCAAAATCATTATAGGTAAGATGAGCATGGCTCGTGACTTCCAGCACTTCTATCGGTTGGCCGTCGCGCGTTTTGTCGCGCACCATCACCGCCACATCGATGCCCCGGCTGTCATTTCCGTCAACAAGATATTTATGGCGGTAGCCATGGCCGATCATCTTGAAAAGATAGCCATATTCGAAAGCGGCAAGGGCAGCGAGATTATCCACCTCCTGCAAACAGAGAATATCGGCACGGCATTCGGCAACCGCCAGCGCAGTCATCTGTCTGGTATCGTCGGCATGGGCGATAGCGCGCGCCTGCTCCAGCAGGCGATATTGCGCTTCATCGCCAATCTCGAACAGCTTGAGTGTGCGATCCTGATGCAACTCGTTGCGAAAACCGGAGAAGTCAAACCGGCGCATCAGGTTTTCGACGTTAAATGTAGCTATTGTAAACATGGTCCCGCAATCTTGCGGCTCGCACTGTGCTTGGCAAGGACTTCTTGCATTCGTGCACAATCAAGCAAGCCAGGCAGGCTTTTTTCCTGGGCCACAATCCCTATATGAAGGACTTAATCAGGAGCCCACCATGCTGCCGGTCAATTTATTGCGCATAATTCTTTGCTCATCCCTGCTCATAACCGCGCATATAGGAATGGCAGGGGCGGTGGAGTTGCGCAAATCACCCTATCTTCCGTCCTTGACACCCGGCACTCCGGCCATTCCCGGCGGCGATGCCCGCACCACCGGCCCCAAGGCTGGCTCCAGCAAGTGCTATGGTTCCGTGGGATGCAGCGATAGCGGAAACTACATTTCCGGTGAAGGCATCGTTCGCTATAAAAACGGCGAGCCGTTGCAGGTACGCCCCTCGACACGCCCGCCGGTCAAAACATTCGGGCCGAGCGTCAATCATATCCAGTGGTGCTCGAACCGCTATCGCAGCTATCGCAGTTCCGACGACACTTATCAGCCTCTGGCCGGGCCGCGCACAAGCTGCAATTCACCGTTCAAATAAAAAGCCGGAGCGAAAGACCCCGGCTTTTCAACATCAGGCAGCTGCCGATTTCATATGTGCCCGGATCAACCGGCCCAGCCGCTTGATGCCCTCATCGATCATTTCATCATTCGCGCATGAATAGCTCAGCCGCAGCGTATTGGCACCGGTGCCATCGGCGAAGAATGCCTTGCCCGGCACGAATGCAACTTTTTCGCTGTCAATGGAAGCCGCAAGCAGGGCCGCGCCATCCATGCCTTCCGGCAGGGTCACCCAGACGAACATGCCGCCTTCAGGCTTGGTCCAGTCCGTGCCTTCCGGCATATATTCAGCCAGTGCCTGCAACATCCTGTCACGGCGATGCTTGTAAACGCGGTGCAGCTTGGCGACCTGTGCGTCAAATCCACCGGCGGCCACGCGTTGAATAGCGAGCTGATTAATCGTCGGCGAATGCAGATCGGACGCCTGCTTGATCAGCACCAGCTTGCGAATGACATTTTGCGAAGCGACCACATAGCCGACGCGCAGCCCGGGCGCGAGCGTTTTGGAGAACGAGCCGCAATAGACAGTGCGCGTCTTTTCAATATCGCCGCCATGGCGGGCAATATCGAGCGAAAGAATGGGCGGGATCGCCGCCCCGTCATAACGCAGATATTGATAGGCAGCGTCCTCGATCACAGGAATATCGAGTTCATCCGCATTCGCCAGCAGCTTTTCACGCTCGACAAGATCAACCGTTTCACCGGTCGGATTGCTGAAATCGGGCGAAAGATAAGCAAATTTGACTGCACCGCCCGCCTTTTCAGCGGCTTCCTTATAGGATTGTGGCGTGCGATTGCCATTTGCGGTCAAAATATCATAGGTCGGCTCATAGGCATTGAATGCCTGCAAGGCGCCAAGATAGGTCGGCGCGGTGACCAGTGCGGTATCGCTGGGCGAAAGAAACAGCTTGCCCAGATAATCCAGCGCCTGTTGCGAACCCGATGTGATGAAAACATTATCCTCGGTGCAGGGAATACCGATCTTGGCAAGTTCGCGCACCAGCCAGCTGCGCAGCGGCTTGTAGCCTTCCGAGACGGAATATTGCAAAGCCGCGTTGGCTTCGGGGCCTGTGAGAATGTCCTTATAGGCATTCTGGAATTCATCATGGGGGAAAAGCGCAGGGTCGGGAATGCCGCCAGCGAACGAGATAATATCCGGCCGTTCAAGCAGCTTCAGAAGCTCACGGATTTCCGAAGCGCGCATGCGTTGCGAGCGCGTTGCAAATACACTTTCCCAGTCAACCACGGGAAGTCTCCTCAAACTTTACGACGTAAAATAAAGCGATAGCGCAATTTCCGCTCCACGAGAACACCCCTGTCGATGCTCGAATGGAATTAAGATATTCGGAATTGTTCTGGTATGGCATTGAGCCGGAAGGACGCTAGTGTGGCGAATCCGAAATTCGTATCACTCTGGAGCAAGGCTGCGAACGAATTTCGGGTTCAAAGCCACACTAGCAATAAGGGGGCGCAATACGCCCCCTCAAACAGTGCCAATCGATCAAAGGATCAGTTACGAGCCTTGTCGACCAGCTTGTTCTTGGCGATCCACGGCATCATGGCGCGCAGCTTTTCGCCAACTTCTTCGATCTGGTGGCTGTCATTCATGCGGCGAATGCCCTTGAAGCGGGCAGCACCCGAATGCCATTCCTGCATCCATTCGGAGGTGAACTTGCCGGTCTGGATGTCCTTGAGGACGCGCTTCATCTCGGCTTTGGTTTCTTCGGTGATGATGCGTGGGCCGGTGGCGTATTCGCCCCATTCTGCCGTGTTCGAGATCGAGTAGTTCATGTTGGCGATGCCGCCTTCATAGATCAGGTCCACGATCAGCTTCACTTCGTGCAGGCATTCGAAATATGCCATTTCCGGCGCATAGCCAGCCTCGACCAGCGTTTCAAAACCAGCGCGGATCAGTTCGACCAGACCGCCGCACAGAACAACCTGCTCGCCGAACAGATCGGTTTCGCACTCTTCCTTGAACGTGGTCTCGATAACGCCGGAACGACCGCCGCCAACGCCCGATGCATAGGACAGCGCCAGATCATGCGCATTGCCCGACGCATCCTGATGAATGGCGATCAGGCAGGGAACGCCGCCGCCCTTCTGGTATTCGCCGCGCACCGTATGGCCGGGGCCCTTCGGCGCGATCATGACGACGTCGATGGACTTCTTCGGCTCGATCAGGCCGAAATGAACGTTGAGGCCATGGGCGAAAGCGATTGCAGCGCCATCGCGCAGATTGTCGTGGATATGATCCTTGTAGATGTCCGCCTGAAGTTCGTCCGGTGTTGCCATCATCATGAGATCGGCCCACTTGGCGGCATCGGCGACATTGAGCACTTCAAAGCCGTCAGCTTCGGCCTTGGCCTTGGTCGCGGAACCTTCACGAAGGGCAACGCGCACATTGGCGGCGCCGGAATCCTTGAGGTTGAGCGCATGGGCGCGGCCCTGGCTGCCGTAACCGACAATAACGACATTCTTGGACTTGATGAGGTTAACATCCGCATCGCGATCGTAATAAACGCGCATTTCCTATTCCCTTCATTCACATTGTTCTGCGGCTTCCTTGCGTCTGCCGATCGATTATGCCCCGTAAAGAGCGAAAAACTGCCGGGTAGCGCGCCGGGCATCCCGGATAACCACCGCATCAGTCAGTTCAAGCCGGTCGCCAAGCAGCAGCCGGATCTGCATATCCCGGACCACGAGTCCGAAAAATGCACGAAATGCTTCGTCAATATCGTCGAAGGCCAGCAGGTGCGCATCCTGCCCCATTTTGAGAATTGGCTTCAGACGCTCAGCCATGGCCACCGGCCCATTGGCGAGAACGATTTCCCCCAGGGCCGATTTTCCGGACGCCGTGTGGCTGACGGCAAGACGATTGAGCGCAATGGATGTCGGGCCGGATAGCACCAGCAGCCAGTCACGGGCAAAATGCTCCAGACTGGAGAACAGCGATTGCGCATCGAGCTTTTCGCGCGCCACCGGGACAACCCGAACCTTCGACGCCTGCCAACGCACCATGGCCGTCAGCAAGCCGTCGCGATCACCAAACCATTTATAGAGGCTTTCCTTGGAGCAATTGGCGGCGCGGGCAATGCCTGCCGTCGTAAGAGCGCGGTCGCCCCCCTCGACAAGCAAGCGCAACGCCTGCTCCAGAACATCGTTCTGACGCGGCGAAAAAGACGGCTGTGCCGGAGCCGGATTCTTTTCGCTTTTACCAGTCACGGCTTTGCCTCCTCGTTTTGTACCGTACGGTACGGTTCTATTTATTACTCACTGCCCTTATGTCCGTCAAGCAGGATTCTTCCAAAGAACGCAAAATTATGTAATCGAGACGAAACAGAAAACCGCGACGCGATTTAGATATTCACCTGCGTTCCGATCTCCACGACCCGCCCCGTCGGTATCTGGAAATATTCGGTTGCATCCGAAGCAGTTCGCGCAAGCAGGATAAACAGTTTGTCCTGCCAGATCGGCATGCTCGAATGCGCCGAGGCTTTCAGCGAGCGGCGTGAGAGGAAAAACGAAGTCGTCATAATATCGTATTTCCAGCCGAGCTTGCGGCAAAGCCCCAGCGCTCGCGGAATATTGGGCTGCTGCATATAGCCAAATGTTAACCTCACCTGCATGAACCGCTCATTATATTGCGAGATACGCACGCGGTCCGCAGAGGCAACCCATGGTTTCGATGCGGTGATGACCGTCAGAATAACATTGTTTTCATGCAGGACTTTATAATGTTTGAGGCTGTGCATCAGTGCAGTCGGCGCACTGGCGGGATCGCCCGTCAAAAACACCGCCGTTCCCGGAACGATGGTCGGCGGTCGCTTCTGCATCTGCTCGACGATGAGATCAAGCGGCACTTCGGCTTTGCGCGTCTTGTGGAACAGGTGCCGCGTACCGCGCACCCATGTCCACATGACAATCGCGAGAATTGAAGCAAAGCCAATCGACGCCCAGCCCCCGTCATGCACCTTGATGATATTGGCACTGAAAAAAGCCATGTCCACGATCAGGAAACCGGCAATGAGCGGCAAGGCGCGCACGACGCTCCAGTTCCAGATGCGGGTCATGACGATATAGAGCAAAATCGTGGTAACCAGCATATTGCCGGTCACCGCGATACCGTAAGCCGCAGCCAGATTGTTCGACTTTTCAAAGCCGAGGACCAGAATGATGACTGCCAGCCCCAAAAGCATATTGACGCGCGGAATATAGATCTGCCCGTGGCGCTTTTCAGATGTGTGCTGGATTTCCAGTCGCGGCAGAATATTGAGCTGTACCGCCTGACGCGCCACAGAAAACGCCCCGCTGATGACCGCCTGAGAGGCAATCACCGTTGCAGCGGTTGCAAGCAGCACCATGGGCCATAGCGCAAAATCCGGCAGCATCTGGAAGAAGGGCAAGGCTGCGGCTTCGCCATGCGACAAGACAAAAGCCGCCTGCCCGAAATAATTGAGCAGCAGGCAGGGAAACACGATCCATAGCCATGCGCGCACGATTGGCTTGCGCCCGAAGTGACCCAGATCGGCATAAAGCGCTTCTGCACCCGTCATGGCGAGAAAAACCGCGCCAATCGTAACAAAGGCAACGCCGGGGCTGACAATCAGAAACCGTCCGGCGTAATAGGGGTTGAGGGCGGAAAGAACCGTTGGATCGTCAAAAATGTGCCAGAGTCCGAACACGCCAAGCGCCAGAAACCACAGCGCCATGACCGGGCCGAAAACAATCGCCACCCTGCTGGTCCCGTATTTCTGAACGAAAAAGAGCACCAGCAGGATCACGACCGTTATGGGGACCACGAAGGGTGTCATATGGGGTGCAACGATATGCAGCCCCTCCACCGCCGAAAGCACCGAAATTGCTGGCGTAATGACCGCGTCGCCAAAGAAGAGCGCAGCCCCGCAAATCCCTACCCCTAAAATAATATCGGGCCGCCCTTTCAGAGCAGCCCGCGCGAGTGCCATGAGCGAGAGAATGCCGCCCTCGCCATTATTGTCGGCACGCAGCACGAAAAGCACATATTTGATGGTGACGACCAGCAAGAGCGCCCAGAAGATCAGCGATACGACGCCAAGAATATCGCTTCGCACGAGCATTCCGTCCGAAGTCGCGGCATGCAGGGCCTCTCGAAAAGCATAGATGGGGCTTGTGCCAATATCGCCATAGACGACGCCAAGCGCGCCAAGCACCAGCATTTTCATGCTTTCATTCTGATGATCACTCTCATCAGCAATCAAGGCATTATCGGAGACAGGCCCCGATGACAGCATATTTTGCATGCCTGCCTGCCCATCGCCCGAAGCTGAGGCGTCATTACCAGTCTGCTCGTTGTTCATTCGCTAGACCCTCGCAAGGCCATAAATACTTATATGAAGAACCAGAGAAAAACGTGGCGGGCGGTCTATATACTATTAGCTCTTTGTACAAATGCAGACTGCGCAGGGCTCGCCTTCCAGCCATGCGTTCTGTGCACCCCTTTATCCATTTGTGGCGGCCAGGGCTGCGATAAAACGGCTTACCGTAACGGGCATGCCATACATCAGCGCATCCGCCGTCAGGCCATGACCGATGGAGACTTCGCTCAGCTGCGGCACGCGTTTGACGAGGCTCGGCAGGTTTTCTACCGTCAGATCATGCCCCGCATTGACCGCAAGCCCCAAGGCCAGCGCGGCATCCGCCGCCTTGCCAAGCCGGCCTATCTCCCGCGCTGCTGCCGCCGGATCATCATAGGTCGCTCCATAAGGCCCGGTATAAAGCTCAACCCGGTCAGCACCAATCGCTTTCGCCCGCTCATAACCCAGAGGGTCGGGATCGGCGAATAGCGAGACGCGCATGCCTTGCGCCTTCAGCCGCGCGACAACCGGTGCCAGAAAATCAGCCTTTGAAATAAAATCCCAGCCATGATCGGATGTCGCCTGAAGCGGATCGTCGGGAACCAGCGTCACCTGTTCGGGCTGGTGTTTTTCCACGAGATCGAGAAATGCGTCCGTCGGAAATCCTTCGATGTTGAATTCGGCCTGCGGATATTCATCATCGATCAGGGCGCGAATATCGCCGAGATCGGAAAAGCGGATATGCCGCTGATCAGGGCGCGGATGCACGGTCAACCCCGCAGCGCCTGCTGCAAGCGCCGCCCGTCCCAGCCCGATGACGTTTGGCCAAGGAAGATCGCGCCGGTTGCGCAGCATGGCGATGGCGTTCAGATTGACGGACAGTTTTACAGGCATGAAGCTCGCTCCCCAAAATCGGCATAGGGCTTTATATCCCTCACGGCCAAAAAGTGTGAGCGCTTTCCGATCTCACCGAAGCGCAATCCCCAGAAGCTGGTCATAACTTGCTATCGTTGCACTTTTACTCCGGTTTTCGCAACTTTGTACGGTCCCGAACGTTTTATCGAACCCGACAAGACGTTCATAAACTGGAGGTCCATATGCGCAACGAGAGCGTTCCTGTCATCCGCCGCATTCCAACTGAACGCGATGACCTGTTTGCCTTTGCAGTCGAGGGCCATCTGAATGATGCCTCTCTTGAAAACCTGTATGGATTGCTTGAGGCCGCCTATGATACCCACGAAAAAATCGACCTGCTGATCCGCCTGAACGGCTATGATGGCATGGATTGGGGAGCGGCTTTTTCCGAGAATATGCTGAGCATGCGCGCCAAATCTCTCAAGCACCTGCGCCGATATGCCATTGTTGGCGGCCCTTTCTGGATGCAGGCCAGCATTCGCCTCATGCAGCCCTTCCTTTCAATCGAAATGCGTACATTCGAGGAAAGCGAAGAAAAAGAGGCCTGGAAATGGCTCGACGCGACGCCGGAGGAACCGTGATTATTTCACGACGGTCAATTGTTCGGCAGCGCGGGTGATCGCCGTATAAAGCCAACGCTCGCGCGTATCGCGAAAAGCAAAGCTCTCGTCGAACAAAACGACATTGTCCCACTGCGAACCCTGCGCCTTATGCACGGTCAAGGCATAGCCATAATCGAAATCGTCGAAACGCTTTTTGGTTTGCCATGGAATATCGGCATCCGGATTTTCAAACTGCGCCTTGAGCAGTTTGATCTTGGCGACACCGCGATCCTCGTCTTCCGGCGAAACCAGCAGATTGATACCAGGTTTGACCGTTTCCTTGGAGGACGTCATCACTTTCCAGAGCGAACCATTGAGCAGCCCCTTGGCCGGATCGTTGCGCAGGCAGACAAGCTTGTCACCCGCCTGCGGATAATCCGCATTGAAACCCTTGAGCTCGCGCAGACGCTGATTATAGCGCTTGCGCGTCCGGTTGGTGCCGACCAGCACCTGATCGGCGGCAAGAACCAGTTCCTGCGTCACCTCATGGCGCGAAATGACCTTGGCCCGACCTTCATCGCCATATTGAAGTTCCCTGCCCTCACGAACATCCAGCGCCATGCGGATAATCGGATTGTCGCGCGCCTGCCGGTGAATTTCGGTGAGCAGGAAATCCGGCTCATGCTCGGTGAAGAAACCTCCGCCTGAAATCGGCGGCAACTGCCCCGGATCGCCCAGCACCAGAATAGGGGTACCGAATGTCATCAGGTCACGCCCCAGCTGCTCATCGACCATGGAACATTCATCGACGACGATCAGCGCGGCCTTGGCGACAGGGCTCTGTCGGTTGAGCGAAAAGGTCGGCGCAATCGACGTCTTGCCGGTGGTTTCGTCCTCGATCGCTTCTTCGCCGCGCGGGCGATAGATCAATGAGTGAAGCGTGCGCGCATTGCTCGCGCCCTTGGAACGCAGAACCTGCGCGGCCTTTCCGGTGAAAGCTGCGAATTGAACGTCACCATCCACATGCTCGGCAAAATGGCGCGCAAGCGTGGTCTTGCCCGTTCCCGCATAGCCAAACAGCCTGAAGATCGGGGAGCGCCCTTCCTTCAGCCATTTTCCGACTGCCTTTAAAGCCTGTTCCTGCTCGGGTGAAAACTGCATGCCCTGTTCAGACAGGATTCGCCCGACAAGAGCAAGGGCAAGGTGAACAAAGAGTGAAGATTATTGCAGCAAAAGCTGCAAACGCGCGATCACGAGATCAGGGACCGGTCAACATAGGCTGGCCGGTCCGAACGGATCATAGCCCTTGCGGCCCGCGATTCATTGCAGCGACGCCGGTGCGGCAGACTTCCACCAGCCCCAGCGGCTTCATCAAGGTGATGAACTGATCAATCTTTGTCGTCTTGCCGGTAAACTCGATGATAAAATGCTCTACCGTCGCATCGACGATCTTGGCATTGAATGCATCGGCCAGACGCAATGTTTCCGCACGCGCCTCGCCCTTGCCCGCCACTTTAATCAGTGCCAGCTCCCGCTCGATCGGGCGTTCATGCCCCAGTTCGACAGCGCGATGCGTCATATCGACAACGCGGTGTACTGGCACGATTCGCTCAAGCTGATGGCGAATCTGATCGAGCACGCTTGGCGTGCCGCGCGTAACAATCGTGATGCGCGACAGATGCTGCTCATGCTCGGTTTCTGAAACCGTCAGGCTTTCAATATTGTAACCGCGGCCTGAAAACAGTCCGATGACACGGGCGAGAACGCCCGGCTCGTTATCGACGAGTACCGAAAGCGTATGCGTTTCCGGCGTTTGCGTATCGGCTGCAATAAAATATGCCGAGCCGGATGCTAGATTTTGTGCGTTCATTTTCTTTCTCCGGATCAGACGAGCGCGCGGCCCTTGGCGTCGATGGCATTGGCGACAGCTTCATCCGTCGCCTCGTCGGGCAGCAGCATTTCATTATGTGCCTTGCCGGACGGGATCATCGGGAAGCAGTTGGCAAGATTGGCGACACGGCAATCAAAGATCACCGGCTTCTTCACCTCGATCATTTCCATGATGGCATCATCGAGTTGGGCAGGCTTGTCGCAACGAATGCCATGCGCGCCATAGGCTTCCGCCAGCTTGACGAAGTCCGGCATAGCCTCAGTATAGGAGTGCGACAGGCGGTTGCCGTGCAGCAATTGCTGCCATTGCCGCACCATGCCCATATATTGATTGTTCAGGATGAAAATCTTTATCGGTGCATTATACTGGATAGCCGCCGACATTTCCTGAATGCACATCTGGATCGAAGCATCGCCCGCAATATCGATGACCAGCGCATCGGGGTGCGCAATCTGAACGCCCAAAGCCGCTGGCAGCCCATAACCCATGGTGCCCAGACCGCCCGATGTCATCCAGCGGTTTGGCGCTTCGAAATCGAAGAACTGCGCCGCCCACATCTGATGCTGGCCAACCTCGGTGGTGATATAGGTATCGTGTCCCTTGGTCAGATCATTGAGCCGCTGCAAAGCATATTGCGGCATGATGACGTCTTTATTCGGCGTATAGGCCAGAGAATTGCGCGAGCGCCAGCGGTCGATCTGCTCCCACCATGCGGCAATCGCCTGCTTTTCCGGCTTCTTTTCGGCTGCGCGGAACTGGCGGACAATATCTTCCAGAACATGGGCAACATCACCGATGATCGGCACATCGACGCGAACATTCTTGTTGATTGACGAAGGATCAATGTCGATATGAATTTTGCGCGAATGCGGCGAAAATGCATTGAGGCGTCCGGTGATACGGTCGTCGAAACGCGCACCTATGCACAGCATGACATCGCAATCATGCATGGTCATATTGGCCTCATAGGTGCCGTGCATGCCCAGCATGCCGAGCCAGTTCTTGCCCGATGCCGGGTAGGCACCAAGTCCCATCAATGTCGAGGTGATCGGGAAATTGCTGATTTCAACCAGTTCGCGCAGCAATTTCGTTGCCGCAGGCCCGGAATTGATGACGCCACCGCCCGAATAGATTACCGGTTTTTTAGCGGACAGCAGCAATTCGACAGCTTGCGAAATCGCGTTCTTGTCCCCTTCCAGCGTCGGGCGATAGCTGGTCCGCGGTGTGGTCTGCGGCGGCGTATAGATGCCCGTTGCAAACTGGATGTCCTTGGGAATATCGACCAGAACCGGCCCCGGTCGGCCCGTCGAGGCGATATGAAAGGCTTCATGCAGGATGCGCGACAGATCATCGATGCTGCGGACCAGCCAGTTATGCTTGGTGCAGGGGCGCGTAATGCCGACCGTATCGGCTTCCTGAAAACCATCCGAACCAATCAGCGTTGTGGGAACCTGCCCGGAGATGCAGACCAGCGGGATCGAGTCCATCAGCGCGTCCTGCAAGGGCGTTACCGCATTGGTCGCACCGGGGCCGGACGTGACCAGCATGACCCCGACCTTGCCGGTCGAGCGTGCATAGCCTTCGGCAGCATGTCCCGCACCCTGCTCATGACGAACCAGAATATGCTGAACCTTGTCCTGCTGGAAAAGCTCGTCATAGATCGGCAGCACGGCCCCGCCGGGATAGCCGAAAATATGCTCCACGCCATGATCGATCATGGCCTGAACCACCATTTCCGCGCCGGTCATTTCGCGTTGCCCTGCGGACATTGTCGCCGCCTCGCCTTTTGCTGCCGTCATCGTCGTTACTTCCCGTCTGCTTTACATATTCAATGTCGTTGGTGTTTTGATAACAAAAAAGGCCCCCGAGGGAGCCTGTCTTTCGCGCATGGGAGCTTTCGCCGGATGGTTACACCATCCTGCCCATGCGCGTTCGTACCACAAGAATAAGAGCTGTTCTGTTCATGGGCGGAAGACTAATCACAGCAGACCATGTCGTCAACGCATAAATGCACACATTGCGATATTTTCTTTTAGCCAGATGCCATAAAGAACAACTTTATTGCCCTGACAAAACATCCTCGCCAGAAGAAAACAATTTCCAGCTTTCATCAAGCTGGTTGCGGAACCATGTTGACTGCCGTTTGGCATATTGGCGCGTTGCAATGACAGCGCGCTCGATGGCTTCTTCACGCGACATGGCGCCATCCAGAAAAGCTGAAATCTCGCGCACGCCGATTGCCTTCATGGCAGGCAATGCCCGATCGAGATTCAGCGCCAGTAAAGCGCGAACCTCATCAATCGCACCGCGATCCCACATAAGATCGAAACGTTGGGCGATACGCTGCCCCAACCAGCCGCGGTCTGGCAGAAGCACGATCTTGCGTGCCGTTTTATCGTCGACCAGCGGCTTGCCCTTCGCCTGCTGCCAGTCAAGCAGGGATTTCCCCGTCGCCTCGAAAACTTCAAGCGCGCGCACGATACGTTGGCTGTCGGTAGGGCGCAGTGTTTGCGCAATCGCCGGATCGCGCTGTTGCAATGCCGCATGAAGAGCTTCCGGCCCTTCATCTTCCATCCGCCGCCGCCAGTGCTGACGCAAATCAGCGGGCACTTCCGGCATCTGTGACAGTCCGCCCAACAGTGCACGAAAATAAAGCCCCGTACCGCCGACAAAGATCGGCACCCGGCCTTCAAGCTCGGGGCGCGATAGAAGTGCTTCCACATCCGCAAACCATTTGCCGGTGGAATAGGAAACCGAAGGCGGCACATGACCGTAGAGATAGTGATCAGCCTTGCGAAGATCATCCATCGATGGCCGCGCCGTCAGAAGATCGAGCACATCATAGACCTGCATGGAATCGCTGTTGACGATGAAGCCGCCCACCTTCTCCGCCAGATGAAGAGCAAGAGCCGACTTGCCGCTAGCCGTCGGGCCAGCTATCAGGATTGCATCCTTCACCGCATGTTCACTCATCGCAGGAAATGCTCCTCATGTCCCGACCTGTCTCTCTCATTGCCACACTGATCGCGAATCCGGCCAAGGCAGCGCTTGTTCCATCGCTTGGGATTAAAGCCTCGGCAGCAGTGAATGCAACCGGACTTTACTGGCTGGCCGACGGCATTGCCTGCGACATCCCGCTTCCCTCCGGCATCAGCGCGCAGGAAGCAGACAGCGCGCTGCGCACCACCCTCGACAATGCACCCATCGATGTCGTGGTGCAGGAGCAGGACAGTCGGCGCAAGAAAATTCTGATCGCGGATATGGACTCGACCATGATCCAGCAGGAATGCATCGATGAACTGGCCGAGGAAGCAGGCCTGCGCGAGCAGGTCTCGACGATCACGGCGCGCGCCATGAACGGCGAGATCGCTTTCGAGCCAGCCTTGCGTGAGCGTGTGGCCTTGCTCAAGGGCCTGCCGCTTTCGGTAATCGACAAGGTCATCTCGACGCGCATTTCGCTGATGCCCGGCGGACCGGAACTTGTCCGCACCATGCGCAAGCACGGCTCCTATACAGCGCTTGTTTCCGGCGGCTTCACCTCTTTCACGCAGCGCATTGCCGAAATGATCGGCTTTAATGAAAACCGCGCCAATTTGCTGCTGGATGATGGAACTCACCTGACTGGCGAGGTCAGCGAGCCGATTCTCGGACGCGAGGCGAAAGTTGAAAAACTGGTCGAAATAGCCGACCGCCTCGGTCTGACGCCCCAGGATGCCATCGCCGTGGGCGACGGCGCAAACGATCTGGGGATGCTCCAGCTTGCCGGAACCGGCGTGGCGCTCCATGCCAAACCCGCCGTCGCTGCGCAAGCCAAGCTGCGCATAGACCACGGCGACCTGACAGCGCTTCTCTATATTCAAGGCTATCGCAAGTCTGATTTCGTCGAATAGAGCATTTCCAGCAAAACTGCGTAGCGGTTTTGCGTCCGGATAATGCGACCAAACAAAGAATTGGAGCGGCCTGATGATAAAGGGAGCCGCTCTAATTTCCACCTGAATCACATTCGCAGAAAAGCGACATAAAGGATTCAAAACACAGGGAAACTTTCCATTTCCCTGTGTTGGATTTAAAACTCAGTCGATGCGGATTGTCACGAAGCGCAGCTCGCCGGAGCGCGAGGCGAGCATGAGAAGCGCGTTCTTGCGCCCTTCACGACGCAATGCATCGATACGCTTCTTCACATCGTCCGGCGTCTTGACCACGGCCTGATTAATATCGACGATCACGTCGCCGATTTCGATGCGCTTTTCACCTGCCGCCGAACTGGGCGCAACATAAAGCACCGCCACACCCTCGACATCTTCGGCAATGCCGAACTCGCCGCGAATCTCATCGCTGATTTCGCCCAGGCGCATGCCCAGAACCGAAGGAGCCGGGGCGGGATTGGTCGTATCGGGCTGCTGTGTCGAAGGTGCGTCGGGCAATTCCTGCCCCTCTTCGCTGTCGTCCATATCGGGTGCGGGGATCTGGTCTTCGATGGCCTGATCGCCGCTCTTGTCATCCTCGACAAGCCGTCCAAGCTTGACCTTCACCGTCTTTTCCTCGCCCTCGCGGATAACGACGATTTCCACCTCGTCGCCGACGGCGCTTTCGGCCACCAGACGCGGCAGATCGCGAGCGCGTTCCACGGGCTTGCCATCATAGCGGATCACGACATCGCCCGCTTCAATGGCCTTATTATCCACGCCGGAATTTTCAATCAGACCGGCGATCAGCGCACCTTTGGCCTCTTTCAGACCAAGACTTTGCGCAATATCTTCCGTCACCGGCTGAATGCGCACACCAAGCCAGCCACGACGAACCTCACCAAACTGCTTGAGTTGATCGATGACACCGACCGCCATTTCAGCGGGAATCGCAAAACCGATACCGATCGAGCCGCCCGAAGGCGAATAGATCGCCGTATTGATACCAATCACCTTGCCGTCCATATCGAAGAGTGGACCGCCGGAATTGCCACGATTGATCGCCGCATCCGTCTGGATGAAATCATCATAGGGGCCGGATTGAATATCGCGCTTGCGCGCCGAAATGATGCCCGCCGTTACCGTTCCGCCAAGACCGAACGGATTGCCGATCGCCAGCACCCAGTCACCGATGCGCGCCTTCTCGGAATTACCAAATTGCACCGCCTTGAGCTTGTGCTTGCTCGGATCGACTTTCAGCACGGCAAGATCGGTTTTAATATCCTTGCCGACCAGTTCCGCTCTGAGCTTGGAACCGTCGACGAAATTCACCTCGATCTCGTCGGCATCGGCGATGACGTGATTATTGGTGACGAGAAAGCCTTTTTCGGCATCGATGACGAAGCCGGAACCGAGCGATTGCACCTTGCGCGATTCGGCTCCCTGCCCGCCGTCCTTATCGTTGAAAAAATCTTTGAAGAACTCCTGAAAGGGCGAGCCTTCCGGCACCTTCGGCATCTGCACGCCGCCATCATCGTTCTCGTCATCCTTGACGGTTTGCGATGTGGAAATATTGACGACGGAATCAAGCAGCCCCTCTGCAAGATCGGCGACTGATGCCGGTCCCTTCTGCGCCGATTCCTGGCTCTGCCCCTGCTCCTGCAAGGCCGTTTGCGCCATGGCGCCGGGCGCGCCGCCAATATTGATCATTCCCAGAGCAATGGTTGCCAATAGAGTGCGCGTCAATCCCGCCTTGGGTGCAATTGCCATAAAGCCCTGCTCCGTTCTTTCTGCCTTCGGTAATATCCAGAAAACTGGATCACTGCAAAATACGGCCTGTTTGCGGCTCCGCATAGGTCAGCGGTGAAAATATAACGGAAATCTGCCCTTATCCCCTGGCAAGCCATACAAGCCCCACTCCGATTGCAAGCGCTGCAATCCCCGCGATCCGCAACATGCTTTCGGGGGCCTCGCTTGCTTCGCGCGCAAGCTTTCTCGCCAACAACGGAAAGCCGCCGTAGAGCAGCCCTTCAAAGACGAAGAGAAGTCCTACGGCGGCCAGAAAATCGCTCATTCGCGATGATCTCCTTTACCGGGAAGGCGTCGCAAGCTTGCCACCCGCATCACGGAAGAACTTGAAGAACTCCGAGTCCGGCGAGAGAACCAGCGCTGTATCGGGCGTTTGCAGTGCTTCGCGATAAGCGGCCATCGACCGGTAGAATGCGAAGAAACCCGGATCCTTGGATGCTGACTGCGCGAAGATTTCACTGCGCTGCGCCTCGCCTTCACCACGAAGGATTTCAGATTCCTTGCGTGCCTCCGCCAGCGTCTCGACAACCTGACGGTCGGCGACCGCACGGATGCGCTGCGCCGCTTCACGCCCGCGTGCGCGCAAGCGCTCGGCTTCCGCCAGACGTTCAGCTTTCATGCGGTCATAGGTCTGCTGCGAAACTTCCGCGGTCAGATCCGTGCGGCGAATGCGAACATCAGTGATGGTCAAGCCCAGCGAGGTTGCATCCGGGCGAAGCTGGTTCGCCACTTCGCGCATCATGTCGCCGCGTTCTTCCGAAAGCGCCGCTTCAAATCCGCGCTGGCCGTAAACGCTACGCAGCGCCGCATCCAGACGCGTACGCAGCCGCTGCTCGGCCAGAAGCGTGCTGCCCGAAACCGTCTGGCGGAATTTGCGCGCATCCGTGATGCGATAGACCAGGAATGCATCCACGTCGTAGAACTTGCCGCCCGAAACCTGCACGCGAATATCATCGAGATCAAAGCGCAGCAGACGGTCATCTATCATCTGCACCGTATCGGCATCGAGGAAGCCGAAAGGCAGTTTGAAATAGATGCCGGGATCGGTTTTCACATCCACGATCTGGCCAAAGCGCATCACGATTGCCTGCTGGCGTTCGTTAACGATGAAAATCGAGGAATAGATCAGCAGAATAACGACAGCGACAATACCGCCAATGATCGGAAGCCTGTTCTGAGCCATTATTGGTTACCTCCGCCAATGGTCGTTGTAGCCGGCGCGCTCGTGCCTGTTGTCGGCGCACCCGTCCGCGGTGCCTGCGGACGCGTAAGTTCATTCAAGGGCAGATAAGGCACGATTTCTTTTCCCGGCTCCACGATAACTTTCTTGGTGCTTTTCAGGACATCTTCCATCGTCTCAAGGAAGAGACGGTTGCGGGTGACTTCCGGTGCTTTCACATATTCGCTGCGAACTGAATCGAAACGCTGCGCCTCACCTTCGGCTTCCTGTACGACGCGGTTTTTATATGCCGCAGCCTCTTCACGAAGCTGGGCTGCCTCACCGCGCGCCTGACCCAGCCGCTGGTTGGAATACTGATTGGATTCTTCGACGAAGCGGTCTTCGTCCTGCTCGGCGCGCTGCACTTCATCAAAGGCATCAGCCACTTCGCGCGGGGGAGCTGCATCCTCGATGGAAACGGCATTGATCTGGATACCGGCTTGATAATTGTCGAGCGAAGCCTGAACAATGTCCCTCACACTTTCAGCGATTGCCGAACGATTGTCCCGGAAAATATCCTGTGCGGGCCTGCGGCCGACGATCTCACGGATCGCGCTCTCTGAAACCTGCTGCACCATGGCGTCGGGATTGTCGACATTGAACAGGTAGGCTTTTGGATCGGAAACGCGATAGAGCACGGAGAACTGAACATTGACGATATTCTGGTCCCCTGTCAGCATGAGACCGCGTGCATCGGTGCGCGAGCCCTGCCCGCCGATATTGACCTGTTTTTCGACGATCTGCGCCTTTTCATAGGTTTCGATCGGCCACCAATGGAAATGCAGACCCGGCTCGGAGACTTCGTCCTTCGGCTTGCCGAAGCGCAGCTCCACCGCCAGTTCATCCGGCTGCACGGTATAGATCGACTGGAAAAGCCAGAAGCCCAAGACGGCAGCGCCTATCAGAAAATAGATCGGTTTGTTGCTGCTGCCCTTTCCGCCACCGCCGCCGGGGAAAACCTGCTTGAGACGGTCCTGGCCTTTGCGGAGAATATCTTCAAGATCGGGCGGAGTGTTCTGTCCACCGCCGCGCGGTCCCTTCGGCCCCTGCCCCCAGGGCCCGCCATTATTATTTCCGCCATTATTATTATCGCCACCACCGCCCCATGGGCCGCCGCCGCCATTTTGATTACTCCAGGGCATCCTCACCTCTCGTCCGGAGACGGAAAGCAAGACCCACCTCCCGTCATCAATTAATGTTTCCGTTTTATAGGCATCGCGAGGGCCGCTTTCAACGCAATGCGGCGAATTTGTTGCGCTTATTTTACCCTGTTTGCCGTTGATACTGAATATAGCGGGTCGGGTAGCTGTCTTTTTCACCGGCCGGCACGTTTTCGCTCGACACGGCCCGCCAATGCGTCGAATCGATTTGCGGGAAATACGTGTCCCCCTCGACCTGCGCCAGAACGCGTGTCAGATATATCCTGTCTGCCAGAGGCAGCGCCTGTGTATAAATCTTGCCGCCGCCGATGATGAAGATTTCATCGCTTCCGCTTTCCCGCGCAAGCTCATTTGCAAGATCGAGCGCCTGCGCAAGAGAATGCACGATCAGCGCGCCTTCCGCCGCGAAATCCCTGTTCTGCGTAATCACGATGTTCGCGCGCCCAGGCAAGGGCCGGCCAAGGGATTCCCACGTCCTGCGCCCCATGATGACCGGCTTGCCAAGCGTGAGCGCCTTGAAGCGCTTGAGATCGCTGGAAAGGCGCCACGGCATGTCATTATCGCGTCCGATAACATTGTTTTCGGCAGCAGCAGCGATGATGGATACAACCGGCTTGTCAGAAATCATGAATTTACACCGCGATCGGCGCCTTGATTGTGGGATCGGCTTCGTATCCCTCCAGTCGGAAATCCTCATAACGGAAGGCAAAGAGGTCTTTCACATCGGGATTGATATGCATGACAGGCAGTTTTTTTGGTGTGCGTGTCAGTTGCAGCCGCGCCTGCTCGAAATGGTTCGAATAGATATGGGCATCGCCAAACGTATGAACGAAATCGCCCGGCTCCAATCCGCTCACCTGTGCAATCATCATCGTCAGCAAGGCATAAGACGCGATATTGAACGGAACACCCAGAAATATATCCGCCGAGCGCTGATAGAGCTGGCAGGAAAGCCTGCCTTCGGACACATGGAACTGAAACAGGCAATGGCACGGCGGCAATGCCATCTCATCGACCAGCGCCGGGTTCCACGCCGATACGATCAGCCGCCGCGAATTAGGATTTTCGCGCAACATCTTCAAAAGTGAGGCAATCTGGTCGATGTGCCGTCCGTCCGGTGCGGGCCATGAGCGCCACTGATAGCCATAGACCGGTCCCAGATCGCCGTTCTCGTCCGCCCATTCATCCCAGATCGAAACACCGTTTTCCTTCAGATAGGCGATGTTGGTGTCGCCCTTCAGGAACCACAGCAATTCATGGATGATCGAACGCAGATGCAGTTTCTTCGTCGTAAGGACGGGAAAGCCCTCTGCGAGATCAAAGCGCATCTGATAGCCGAATACCGAGCGCGTGCCCGTACCCGTGCGGTCGTCACGGTCGACACCATTGTCGAGCACATGCTGGAGAAGATCGAGATAGCTGCGCATTGGAAAACTTTCAGGCCGATTCGTCTGTCGTCATTATAAAGAAAACCCCGGCGCAGGCGGCACCGAGGTTCGGTAGTCCCCAAAGGAATGAGGGTCAGAGATCGCCCAGCTTGCCGAGCTGCTTGGCGACGAGATAATAGAAGGTGACGCGACCCTTGTTGCGATCGCCCTTCATGACTTCCGCCACATGCGCGACGACTTCATCGCCCTTGGCTTCGTCAGCAATGCCGAGCTTCTTGGCCACCCAGTTCGTGCGAACGCGCTTCAATTCCTCAGGATCGGTTGCCGAAACGAGCGAGGAATCACGATTGCGCAATGCAATGCCCAGATGCTTGACGATCTTTTCAACGACAGCTTCGTCAGCGCCTGCATCGTAACGACGAACATCCGCGAGATATTCACTCATCTATCCACTCTCCTTAGATTGGGAATCTGCCCCGTTTCGATCTTTAGCGCAGACCGGAAGACTCATCTCTTGTCCTGCCAGTCTCGATAATAGGGCGAGGATTGACCAGCCGACGCGCACTGTCAATGGAAAAAGAACACGATGGGCGATGATGAAACATCTTCGCATGGCGCGCTAAATCTCGCGATTTCCCTCTTCCAATCGCAAGCCGGCGCACCTATATAGGCAGTGCTGGCGCAAGTCAGCTATGGCGATAAATGGACGATGTAATAACCCCATTGGACCCGGGGGCGGTACCCGGCGCCTCCACCACAATGCAGCTCACCTGATATAAGCGGGCTGCACTGCGGCGGGGGCGAAACAGGATCGACAAGGGCGTAAAGATCGATCTTTTGCTCGGCATGATACCACCGTTATCGGGTCAATTGAGTAGTTGCAAATGACAACAAAGCTCAGGGTTACGCTCTCGCTGCCTAATGGCGGTGCGGGAAACCCACTCTAAGCCCTTAGGGTTAGCACCTTAAGGCGGGGTTCGGAGGCACCTGGCAACAGAAGCCTCCACTTTATTTTCCCCTTGATTCAGATGGCCGCGGCTCTGGCATCCTGCTCTTCCCCACGGGAAAAGACAATCAGCGCGAGCAGAAACGCGGTTACAGCACAGATCGCAATTCCCCCGACCATCGGCAGCGCCGAGCCATCAAAAAATGCGCCGGTAATGCCGATAGCAAAACCGCCGATCACGAAATGCAGCGTTCCCAGCAGCGCCGAAGCCGTACCGGCTATTTCTCCGTATTCATCAAGGGCAAGCACCGCCGTCGTGGGGATCACGAGGCCGAGAAAGCCATAGCCCGCAAACAGGAAGCCTGCGATCAGCCACAAGGATTGATGCCCCATAAGCACGGCAGCAAACATGGCGAGCATTATTGCCGCAAAGCTTGATACGGCCATGCGAACGACGCGCTTCAGACCAAAGCGTGCGCCAAGCCATCCATTGAGCTGCGAAGCGCCAAAAAATGACACCGCATTGGCGGAAAATGCCAAGGCATATTGCTCCGGCGTCAGGCCGTAATGGTCGATCAGCACGAAGGACGAATTGGCGAGATAAACGAAGAATGACGCCACAC
This sequence comes from Falsochrobactrum shanghaiense, assembly GCF_003149535.1. Taxonomy (GTDB): domain Bacteria; phylum Pseudomonadota; class Alphaproteobacteria; order Rhizobiales; family Rhizobiaceae; genus Brucella; species Brucella shanghaiense. The sequence continues at coordinate 36,232 of NZ_QGDB01000005.1, forward strand.
CGAACCCGCCAATGCACACAAGCCCCATAAAATAACGGTCCTTGAGCAGGCGGCCATAACCGCGCAAGGCGCTGCTGATATTGCTCTCGAGCCGGGCTTGCGCACCGCGCGTTTCGTTGAGCAGCGTGGCCACCAGCACCAGGCCGACCAGCGCCGACACCAAAATTGCCCAGAAAACGCCGCGCCAGCCGATAAAGCCGATCAGCACCGACCCGGTCAAAGGCGCCAGAATAGGCGAAATCGAGAAAACGAGCATCAGCAGCGACATCAAACGCGCCGCATCCACGCCCCGGTGCAGATCACGCACGATGGCGCGCGGAATAACCGAACCGGCCGCTGCCCCTGCCCCTTGCAGCAGCCGAAACAGCACGAGCACGTCAATATCGGTCGCAAGAGCCGAACCGACGCTGCCAATGGCAAAAAGCGCCAGCCCGCCATAAAGAGGAATCTTGCGCCCGATCATGTCGGAGAGCGGGCCGCAAAAAAGCTGTGCAATCGCCAGCGCAAGAAAGAATGCGAGCAGGCTCATCTGAACTGCGCTGGTTTCCGCATGCAGATCGACTGCGATCATCGGCAGCGCCGGCAGATACATATCAATAGCAAAGGGACCGATAGCGGACAGAAGCCCAAGAATAGCTGCATTGCGCACAAGACCGGAAGCCATGGGGGACGCGCTTTCATCAATGTTTCGTGATTCGTCCGCCGCAATTCGGATCATCAGCATCGCTTGGGAGGATGTAAACCAAGAATCCGATATTGCGGTGACGCATTCTATCTTTATGTTATTACGATCTTATTTTAGAAAAGCGACCGCGATTAACGCTTTCATCGCCTTTCAGAAACAAGGAGGTGGGCCTTCAATATAGACGGGACATCAAACTGATTTGACACTAATGTCAAAATAGACACTATTGTCCAAACCGTCAACCCACCCTATGCTATAGGTATGAAACCTGCTGACATCATCGACATAGCCGCCACGGACTTCACTCCCGCGAAGGATTTGAAATCCGTGGCAATGCGCCCCGGACAATGCACGAAGCGCGACTTCATCCTGTGCGCTGCGGCTCGTATTTTTTATCGTGATGGTTTTCAGGGGGCGAGTATCGACCTGATCGCAAGCGAGGCGGGCGTTTCGCGCCAGACCATCTATAATCATTATCGCGATAAGGAGACCCTGCTGGCGAGCGTGATCGAAGATGCGCTGGACCGGATGACAACGGGTCTGTTTGCAGTCCTCACCACCTTTCCTCAAACGGGCGAGAACCTCGAAGCGAAGCTCATTGCTTTTGCGATAAGAATGAACCGCCACTGGGTTTTCGACCCCTCCAGCACATTTTTGCGCAAACTGATGCAATCCGATCATGAAGCGCTGCCGCTTGCCCCCAATATCTGCCGCAACAAGGGGCCGGGTCAGGCCATACCCGCCATCGCAGCGCACTTGTCGCGCCTCGCTCTTGCCGGGGAACTGGAAATAAGCGATCCCGATCTCGCAGCCTGTCATTATCTGGCGCTCATCAATGCGGATATTCATCATCATCTGCTGACAGGCGGGAGCATCGATGATGCCATTATCGAAAAAAGCTCGATCAATGGCGTGCGGACTTTCCTGATGGCGTTTGGAAACCGCCGCCGCGACGCGCTTTAGAACCCTTGCCAGCGAAAGTGTGAAGCCGCTTTGTCCCGGATAAGCCGGGGCCGCTCCGGCTGGCTCACTCTTGCAGCTCTGGCACAAACATTTTTTCTGACATAATTGTCGCTTCCTGCCAGAACAAACTTGACATCAACCCACGAATCCGTGGGATAAGCAAACTATGGTACAGGACCTTATCCGTTACGATATTTTAGCTCAGGAAGCCCTGCGCGGCGTCATTCGCAAGGTACTTGCGGAGGTGGCTGCAACTGGCTTGCCGGGAAACCACCATTTCTTCATCACGTTCCTGACAGGAGCGCCCGGAGTGCGGATTTCATCGCGCCTCAAGGAGAAATATCCCGAGCAGATGACAGTGGTGTTGCAGCATCAGTTCTGGGACATGTTGGTGACGGACCAGCTTTTTGAGGTCGGCCTGTCTTTTGGTGATATTCCCGAAAAACTCACCGTTCCCTTTTCAGCCATTCGCGGTTTCTACGATCCATCCGTAAATTTCGAGCTGGAGTTCGATGTTTCGGTGCTTCAGCCCGCCAGCGATAATGATGAAGGCGGCGAAGTCTCTTCAATCGAGCTTATCCCTTCCGAAGAAATATCGGAAAAGCCGCAGAAGCCAAAAACGCGACCGCGCAAGGCGGCGACTGACAAGGATAAGACCGAAGCAGCTGACGGCGCGGACAAGGCGGCAAAGCCTTCCGCCGATGTTGTTTCGCTGGATGCATTTCGCAAGAAGTAACAGGCGATCCGGCATGGTGTTTCCGCAAAAACGGCTTCGCAATCTTGAAAGAGCAATGGGCTTTCATGGGTGAAATCGTTAATCTGCGGCAGGTCAGAAAGAAAAGCGCCCGCACCGCAAAGGAGCGGGAGGCCGAGCAAAACCGCATCCTGTTCGGCAGAACCAAAGCCGAGAAGGATTTTGCGCGCAACGAAGCCCGCAAGGCGGAGCAGTTTCTTGCCTCGAACCGGCTGGAACCCGCTGGCAAGTCCGATGCAGACCCGGACGAAGGCCCGGATCAAGACAAGTGAACGCGTCCAGCCGCCTGCGCAAGCGATCTGTCAGCATTCATGGCCACGCCACCAGCTATACGCTTGAAGACCCGTTTTACGAAATGATCGAAAAGATTGCTGCTGAACGCAATTTATCCGTCGCCGCTCTTGTCGCGGAAGTCGACACCCGGCGCGAACGCACGGTAAATCTTTCTTCCGCCCTGCGCCTGCATGTACTCGACTGGCTGAAAGCAAAACTTTCCCGTCAGGACTGAGCGGCCTCACGGCAATATATTCGGCAAAGATTCGGGCGGCTGCTCAAGGGTTTTCAGAAAATCATCCAGCGACTGCCCTTCCTGCCCTGCCAGCGGCGGCAATTGCTCTGCAGGGGCCGCACCGGATTCCTCTGCTTCCAAAGCGCGCTGCCGCTCTTCTTCCTCAGCCTTTCTTGCGGCCTCTGCCCGTGCCTGTGCATCAGCCCGGCGGCGCGCTTCCTCTTCCTGCAAGGCACGTTCTCGTTCGGCCGCATCAGCGGAAAGCAGATCGAGTTGCCGGCGCAAGTTCTGCTTCTCCATGATGCTTGCCTGCATGGCTTCCACGCGTTCCTGCTCCCGCTCCAGCGCGCGCTGTGTCAGATATTGCACCAATGGTTGATGCTCGAACTCGATTTGCGGCTCATCATAATCCCCGGCCAGCAGATAGCGCACATAAGGCTCATTGCCGGGCTGGGCGGCTTCCCCGTCCCGGAACGAAAAAATGCCGCCGCCGTTCAAACCCAGAGTGGAAAGATCAAGCTGCGCCTCACCGGTCAGCGCCGCATTTGCATTGTTGAGCTCGAAAGGAGCAAGACGGGCGACGCCCCCCGCCACTGTAAAATCAAACCGCGTATTCCCGCCGTTAAAATGTCCCGCCCCCGTCGCCTGCTGGGCGATGGCGGCAAATTGCGCGGCTTCGGGAGCCCGAGCTCCATCCGGACGATCTCCGAGCGCATCAGCCGCTGCCAGCATATCCGGATAGGCTGTTTCATCCAGCCCATTGACGATGAGGTTTTCGGCTTCAATGCTCCCTGAACCCGCGAGCGACGCGACCAGATCGGCCAGGCTGTCCCCGCTGCCATTAAGCGTCAGCGCCGCCTTGAGCGTTCCGTCGAAGGGGGCAGCACTATCAGCAGGCCGGTAAACCTCCGCCAGATTGGCGCCGCTCCATTTCATGTCTGAACTCAGCAGCGCCACCCTTTCATTATTGCGCAGGGAAACAGTGCCAACAAGATAGCCTCCGCCCCAATTGCCGGTCAGTTCGCTCACGCCCAGACTGTCCATGCCCTTCTGAAGCCGGGAGGAAAAGTCCTTGATCGTCCCGAACCTGCCCATCTGCGCCTGCGCCACATTCAGCTTCATATCTATAAGCAGCGGCAGCGAAGGTCGTGTCGCGAAAGTGCCATCCGGCCAGATCGACCCGGTTTTGCCCTTCACTGGCGCAAGGGCGTCCTGCCCCAGCATGATGGCGACCAGACTGGTCATATCGAGCGTTTCAAGCTTTGCCTCGCCCTTTAATTGCGGCATGCCGCTATCGGCAAAATTGGCCTCGATGCGAGCGCTGACATTCTCCTCTCCCAGCTTTCCGCTAAAATTCGGAAACCGAAGAAACCCCTTGGCGAACTGGAAGTCGCTTGTCAGATCGGCTGACAGCCCCTGACCGAAGCCCGGCAGAACATATCCAGCCGTTGCGATGAATGGCTGCAAGTCGGCGGCATTCACCTGCGCCTTGCCGCTCGCCGCCACATCTCCCCCGGCGAGCGAGAGAATGCCATCTGCCACAGCCGTCCCATCGGGAGCCGTGAGTTTGAGTTGTGTGCGCATTCCTGCGCTCGGAGCCCCCTGCATGACGACATCCGCCGTCAATTCGCCGACAAGGCCAAGCGGCAAGGCTGGCAGGCCAAGCAAGGCCAGCACTGTTTCACCATTGTCAGAAGTTGCGGTTCCGTTAAGCTGCATCTGCATGGGGTCGTTTTCCGCACCCCCGCCGCTTGAAGTGCCGGACAGATCAAGCTTCATGCCCCCGGCCCGGCCGGACAGGCTGAAGGATACTTCACCGCCATTTGCGGCAGCTTTTTCTGGGCCGTTTTTGCTGCGCGCCGCTTTGCCGCCATCGCCAGTCCCGTTCACAGCATTTGCATCATCCGTTTCCGCTTTGGGCGGCGCAACGGCATTGGCGATAATATTGATCTCGCTATCTTCAAACAGGCCCGCATAATTATCCGCCCGCGCCGACAGCGAACGGAAGAGCGGAACCTGCGGATGTCGATGCGCCATCAGAATAATGAAATGCGCCAGATCATCGGAAAGCAGCGTTGCATCAAGAGAGCCAGAAGGTGCTGCGGCAAATGGCTCATAGGCACCCGTTGCCGTCAGCGTCGCGCCCGCGACATTGTTGATCATGAGGCGGTCGAAATCAAAGCGGCCATTGCTTATGCGGACCGCCAGATCGACATTCTCCGCTTCCATATCCTCATACTGCACCGGCCCTGCTTTAAGAGCGATGCCAAGCGTCTGCCCTTCGAGCAAGGAGATGCCCTCGCCGCTTGTAAAGAAGCCGGTAAAGGCTTTCAGCGCATCGCTATTAACCGCGCCGCCATTCAGATCAAGGTCGATCGCCGGTTCAGCCGAACCGACTACTTCCCGAAGAAAGCTGCCCTTGAACGAGGTCTGGTCGAGCACGATTTCAAGATCGTCGACGCGCTGCATACCGCTGCGCAAATCGACCTTGCCGGAGACGCCGGCACTTTCAAGCCTGCGGATCGAGTCATCAACCCTCTCATTAAGCCAGGATACAAGCCCGGAGGGCTGGCGCGAGGCGACGAGCATCTCGCCCATAAAGCCGAAATCGCTTCCCACAGACAATCTGCCCCTGGCTTCCACTTTCGTGCGTCCGGGCAGATCAGCCGCAAATTGCCGGATATTCCAGCCATTTCCGTCCGGCTCCGCGCTAATCGTAACCTCGCGGATTGTCGTGCCCCCGGCAATCACCGCAGGCAAGCGCAGATCGACGCTGCCGGGAATATCGGGTATCGGCAATTGTTCGAGCATTCCATGCGCCAGCGCGATACGCTCGGCCAGCGGCATGGGTGCAACCGGCTCCTGTTGCTGTATGTTCTCCGACGGCCCCCAGAAAATCTGCTGTCCATCCGCGCTGATCTCAAAGCGTGCTGCGTCGCCATAATCGATGAGAGCCTTGCCGTTCACCACATAGGGATTATCCCCCGGCCCCTGCTCCATGCGAAATTCTCTTGCTTCGAAATGATCTCTGTCAGCCTTAAACTTCCCGTTCACGCGCACATCGCTGAAGAACGGCTTTTCGACTGTAGCATCCGGCTTCTTGTTGCCGAGCGCATCCGCCGAGCGTAGTGAAAAATCACCCGCATAGTTCAGGCGGCCATCATCGAGTTTCATGTCGCCATCGGTCTCGAAGACCGCAGGGACGGACTGGGGTGAAACGCGCAACCGCATACGCAGCGAGCCATCGGGCTTGGCTTCGCCGCTACTTGCATCGAGCGCCAGCCTGCGACCAAGAATATCCACCGTTCCATTGGCCCGCCATGGGCCGGACAGTTTGCTTGCAGAAAGAACGGCATTGAGTGCGGTGGCTTTGTGAATGCGTCCGCTCGCCTCGTCGCGAAGCGTCACCGTGCCGTCATCAATTGCAAGGCGCTCCACCTTGATTCGCGATGGAGCGATGGGGCTTGACGGGCGGAAAGCCCAATCGACCCTGCCTTCCTTGTCGAGCGCGATATTGATATGCGGATGCTCTACACGCATATCGTAAATGAGCAATTGCCCGCGCAGGAACGGCATCAGTTCCGCATCCATCGAGAATGTATCGACGCTCATCACCGGATTTTCCGGGTCCGCGCCCACCCGCACATCGGAGAAGGCCAGCGAGGGAAAGGGCAGCAGCCTTACATTGACATCGCCCGTCACCTTGACGGGCCGACCCAGAATATGGCCGGCCTCCCGCTCAAACTCGGCCCGATAGCCACTCCAGTCGACGAAAGGCGGCACCACGAGCGCTGCTGTCAAAAGCAACACCAGAAGTCCGCCGACAATGACGAATATGCGGCCCAAGGAAGAGCTCCGGTCAAAAATAAAACTGCGCTGCTGCTATCGCTGGCGCTGAATCACGCCGTTTGTAGCATTGCAACATAAGGGCATCGGTTCGACGACAACAAGGCAAAACACCATTTCCCGGAGTGAAATTACAGCAGAGCTGAATCGCATTCTGAAAAACACTGCTTAAAAGCCTGATTTGAATCGCAAATCCAGCCTTCGCTCAGGCTTTTGCCAAAGCAAATCCCGCTGCATCCTGCTGCAAATATCCGGCGATTGCCCGCACCACCAGATTATGATCGTCTCGCTGCGGCAGCCCCGAAACGACTGCCGCGCCGATCACGCCCGCATTTCGGACGCGGATCGGAAACCCTCCCCCCGCAAGCGCATAATCGCAAACATCGAGTGCCTTGTGCGGAGCGAACATGCGATCTTCCCGCGCCTGTTCCAGAACCAGCCGATAGGTCGAAGCATGAAACCGTCGCACCACATTGAACTTGCGGCGCAGCCATTCCTGATTGTCGAGCGTGGCTCCCGCAGTCGCGGCATAAAACAGCCTGCGGTCCCAAAGCGCGATTTCGATGGCCACAGGCAATTTTTCTTTTACGGCAATATCGCGAATCCTGTGTCCCAGCGCGAAAGCCTCATCCTCGTTGAAAGAGGGGAAAACCAGCGCCTGCTCCTGCCGGATAATCTGCCTGATGTCGTCGTTCTGAACCATTGTCGCTCTTCTTTCCATGGTCTTTAAGGGAGGCAGGCCACACCATCCAGCTTGATTGATCGCTCACAAGCGGCTAGTGGAAGCCTTATGGCTCAGAACCCTATCGATGTACCTTCAAAAGACAATCGCATACCGGAATTTGTGGAAACTGCCGTCTTCAAGCGTGACGTATTTTCGGAAACGCGTGCCGGTTATTTCGCAAATGATCCCGACACGCGCATAATCCGCCGTGTCGTCAGTGCAGCGCCCTGGTGGTCGCGACCCTTGGCCTGGATTCTGGCGAAGAGGGAGATTCGCGGCCTCAAGACCGTTCGCGGCATCGAAGGCGTTCCACAGCTTCTTTTTACAGACCGCGATGGGCTTTACCGCTCCTGGACGGAAGGCACCCCGCTGCACCTCGCCCGTCCCACCAATCCTGAATGGTATCGCACCGCTCATCATATCCTGCGCAACATGCGCCGTCTCGGTGTCACCCACAATGATCTCGCCAAGCCGCAAAACTGGCTGATGACCCCGGAAGGCAAAGCCGCCGTCATCGATTTCCAGCTTGCGAGCGTACATAGACGGCGCGGCGCGCTTTATCGCCTGCTGGCCTATGAAGACTTCCGCCATCTCATCAAGCAGAAGCGCGCTTTTGCCGAACATCTGATGACCCCGACCGAAAAGCGCGTTCTGGCGCGCCGCTCGCTGCCTTCACGCATCTGGCTGGCCACAGGCAAGAAGGTCTATAATTTCATCACCCGCGGCATTTTCAACTGGTCCGATGGTGAAGGCACCGGCGACCGGCTGGACAATGAAGGCCCCGCCATTCTCGCCGCATTGAAATCCGACCCGCGCGTGAAAGACGCAGCGCTGATGCTCTATTCGCTGCCTGCCAAGGGTGTCGGCATCTATGCCTTCGTGGAAACGCTGGATGCGGATGAAAAAAGCCTGCGTGCGCGCCTAAAAGGTCAGAAAGTGGAACTGATCCAGCCGGTGGCCTATCTGCCGCGCCGCGCAGATGGTACAGTCCGCGACGATATTTTGCGGCTGATCGCAATGAACCAGATGACCGAACTCGACGACCTGCTCAACCGCGAGCCGGAAATGCGTGGTCTGGTTGAAGCGCTAGCTTCGCATCGCCTCAATTTCACCGACCGGCGCGTGACACAGCTTGAGTAATTTAACCCTTTCACTGGCCTTTCCCCAGCGAATCACTACATTCGATTGAAATGTCCGATTTTCCAGACGATATGCCGTTTTTCGGCGATGACGCACCGGCTGGCCGCACGCCCATGGCCGGAAGCATTGCCGCGCGCGCGATGGCCGCGCGCAATCAGCAGCGTGGCGCCGAACCCGACTATCTCAAGGGGCTGAACCCCGAACAGAAGCAGGCGGTCCTCACCACCGAAGGCCCGGTTCTTGTCCTCGCCGGTGCAGGCACTGGCAAGACGCGCGTGCTGACCACCCGCATCGCACATATCTTGACGACCGGCCTTGCCTATCCGAGCCAGATTCTCGCCGTCACCTTCACCAATAAAGCCGCGCGTGAAATGAAAGAACGTATCGGCCATCTGGTTGGCGGCGCCGTGGAAGGCATGCCGTGGCTTGGTACGTTCCACTCTATCGGTGTCAAGCTTTTGCGACGCCATGCGGAACTGGTGAATCTTGGTTCCAATTTCACCATCCTCGATACCGATGACGTGATCCGCCTCATCAAACAGCTCATCCAGGCTGAAGGGCTGGATGACAAGCGCTGGCCTGCGCGCACCTTCGCCAATATGATCGACGGCTGGAAGAACAAGGGTTTCAGCCCCTCCGATATTCCGGAAGGCGATGCGCGTTCCTTTGGCAATGGCCGGGGCCGCGAACTCTATCAGGCCTATCAGGAACGCCTGCGCACATTGAATGCATGCGACTTTGGCGACCTGCTGCTGCACCCGATCCGCATCTTCCGCAATCATCCCGACATTCTGCGCGAGTATCATGCGAAGTTTCGCTATATTCTGGTGGACGAATATCAGGACACCAACACCGCGCAATATATGTGGCTGCGCCTGCTCGCCCAAAGACCGCAAGCAAGAAATGCAGCATCTGCTGCTACGACGCAATTCGGCAGCGCACCCATACAGCCCGCTAGGGCGTCCGAGCCGATGCGAGGCCCTCGCGGAGCCGGTGAGCGCAGCGAATTCGGCGTGAGCGAAAACAAAGTCAACCTGTGCTGTGTCGGCGATGATGACCAGTCGATCTATGGCTGGCGCGGCGCGGAAGTGGACAATATCCTTCGTTTCGAAAAGGATTTCCCCGGTGCCGTGGTCATCAAGCTTGAGCGCAACTATCGTTCGACTGCCCATATTCTGGGTGCGGCGGCACATCTGATCGCCCATAATGAAGGCCGGCTCGGCAAGACGCTCTTCACCGACGCCCCCGATCCCGACGACACACGCGTAAAAGTCCATGCCGCCTGGGATTCGGAAGAGGAAGCCCGCGCCGTCGGCGAAGCCATTGAACAGGCGCAGCGTCAGGGACACCTGCTCAACAATATGGCGATCCTTGTGCGCGCCTCATTCCAGATGCGCGAATTCGAGGACCGTTTTGTCACGCTCGGCCTCAATTACCGCGTCATTGGCGGACCGCGCTTTTATGAACGCCTCGAAATCCGCGATGCCATGGCCTATTTGCGCGTGGTCGCCCAGCCAGCCGACGACCTTGCGCTGGAGCGCATCATCAACACGCCAAAGCGTGGGCTTGGCGAGGCAGCGATCCGGCAAATTCACGACTATGCAAGGGCGCGCGATATTTCAATGTTTGCCGCCGCCTGCGATCTGGTCGAAACCGAGGAACTCAAGCCCAAACCGCGCTCTGCCTTGCGCGAAGTGGTCGACAATTTCCGCCGCTGGCAATCGCTCCTCGACAACACGCCGCATACGGAACTGGCCGAAACCATTCTCGATGAGTCCGGCTATACCGCCATGTGGCAGAACGACAAATCCGCAGAAGCGCCGGGACGGCTGGAAAACCTCAAGGAACTGATCCGTTCCATGGAGGACTATGAGAGCCTGCGCGGTTTCCTTGAGCATGTCGCCCTCGTCATGGATGCGGAAAAGAATGAAGATATGGATGCGGTCAGTATCATGACGCTCCATTCCGCCAAGGGGCTGGAATTTGAAACCGTCTTCCTGCCCGGATGGGAGGAAGGTCTTTTTCCGCACCAGCGCGCGCTCGATGAAGGCGGACGCTCCGGTCTGGAAGAAGAACGCCGCCTTGCCTATGTCGGGCTGACGCGCGCCAAGAAGAACCTGCATATCTGGTTCGTCTCCAACCGCCGCATCCATGGCATGTGGCAATCGACCATTCCCTCGCGCTTTCTGGAAGAACTCCCCGAAGCGCATGTGGAAATTGCCGAAATGGAAGGCAATTATGGCGGTTACGCCAGCAGCGGCTATGGCCAGTCCCGGTTCGACAGGGCCGACCCGTTCCAGAATTCCTACTCCACCCCCGGCTGGCAGCGCGCGCAGCAGAACCGTTCCGACGCCACCCGCAACAATTGGGGCTCGCGTTCGGGCAGCCGTGTCGAACGCATCGGCTATGGCGAAACGGATTCAGGCTTTGGCGCCGGACGCGGTTCGGTAAAAGGCCGGACTATTGACGGGGAAGTTGTCGCCAAATCGGTGACTACGACACCGTCAAGCTTCGCAAGCGGTGATCGCGTGTTCCATATCAAGTTCGGAAATGGCACCATCGCATCCGTCGATGGCAACAAGCTCACCATCGATTTTGACAAGGCCGGACAAAAGCGCGTGCTGGACAGTTTTATCCAGCCTGCATGACCAGCGCCTATTCCGGCTTGCCCGCCTGCCACGTCACATCGCCCTTATAGAGCGGCACGGTGGAAAGCGAGGTCTTGGCCGAGCCGTCCTGAACCTGCGCCGCATGGGCAAGATAAAGCAGGGTATTATTGGCCTCGTCGTAAATGCGTGTAACGACCAGCTTTTTCCAGATCAGGCTGGTGCGATCTGAAAAGACCCGCTCACCGCCTTTGCCAAGCTTTATGTCGCCGATAATGATCGGCCCGGTCTGCTCGCAGGAAATCGACGCATTGGAAGGATCTTCGAACCAGTTGCCTTTTTGCAAGCGGTCAATCATCCCGCGCGAAAAAGAAGCAAGATGACAGGTGACGCCTTTCACTTTCGGATCGGGCACCGCATCGATCACAATATCATTGCCGAACCAGTCGACGCCGACCTTGCCGACTTCTTCGGCTGATACCGCGCTCGAAGCACCAAGCAGAAGCATCGGTGCAACCAGCAACCAGACGGGATATTTGAGCTTGGGCATTCCGTGTCTCCAATCCTGTTCTTCATGAAAGTGGAGAAGCAGGCAATCTATTGCAAGATGGCTGTATTCATGCGCCCCATTTTTCCAGAAACGCTTCAATTTCAAGCGCCTGAATATCAGGGACCGCCTCATAAAGCTTTTCAAGAGGCCAGTCCCACCAGCAAAGTCGCAGCAAGCGCTCTATGACGGCATCGTCGAAACGCTTGCGGATGAGCCGCGCCGGAACGCCGCCCACCACATGATAGGGTGGAATGTCTTTTGTCACCACCGCACTGGCCCCGACCACCGCCCCGTGACCAATCGTAATGCCCGGCGTGATCACCGCGCCATGACCGATCCAGACATCATGCCCGATCGTGACCTTTCGTGCCTGTCGCCTTGCGCGGAATTCGCCGTCCACGCCCAGATAGCGAAAATACTCATTGGGCCGGTAGCTCACCTTATGCGTGGTCAGCCGCTCCATCGGATGTTCCAGCGCATTGATGCGCACATTGGCGGCAATTGAGCAAAACCTGCCAATATCCGCATAGATGCCTTCGCCATTGCGTTCAAAATAGGTGAAGTTTCCCACATTCACCTCACGCAGGATCACCCGCTCGCCAATATCCACATAGCGGCCAAGCGTTGAGGCTTTCAGTTGCGCGGTGGGATGAATACGCGGTTCGCTGTTCTGGAAACGAAGATCGGCCCCCTGCGTCATTTCAAAACTTTCTGAAAATTTCGTATTCTGTTACGCTATGCTTATGGTTCGGATATGGACTGAGGCGGTTTGCGCCAGCATATATGATAATTCAGATTCGCACTCGTTTATGCGATAACATACAGAGTAAAATACAAGGTTGACCGGACATGAAAAAGTTCCTGCCCATCTTCATCATTGCCTTCGTTGTCGTGGTCGTTGGCGCTGCCGGCTTCAATCTCATCCGTGACCGTCAGGCCGTGGACGAACCTTTCGGCGGACCCTTCACGCTGGTCGCCATGGATGGCCAGCCCTTTACCGAAAAAGACTTGCGCGCCACGCCTTCTGCCATTTTCTTCGGCTTCACCCATTGCCCGGACGTATGCCCGACCACGCTCTACGAGCTTGACGGCTACCTCAAGCAGCTTGGTTCGGAAGCCGGTAATGTCAAAGCCTATTTCATTTCCGTCGATCCGGAGCGCGACACGCAGGAAATCATGCAAACCTATGTCAGCAATGTATCCGACCGCATCATTGGCGTTACGGGAACGCCGGAAAACATCGCCAGCGTAGTCAAGTCCTATCATGTCTACGCGAAGAAAGTCCCCACCGATGACGGTGAATATACGGTCGACCACACGGCCTCCGTCTTTCTGCTGGACGAAGGCGGTCGCTTCCGCGGCACTATCGCCTATCAGGAAAATCCGGATACCGCTCTGGAAAAGTTGAAGAATCTGGCTAAAGGCCGCACAAACGGATAAACAAGGCTTTCCTTGGAGCATTTCCAGCAAAAGTGTGAAACGGTTTTGCGTCTGGATAATGCGTAAAAACAGATAGATAGAGCGGTTCCGATGATTCCGTTTAAACAGGAACCGCTCTAGGTTTGAGAGCTTTATTCCATGACCCAATCACGACTGTTCTTTTCAGCGGACAAAGCGGAAGCTGAACGAATTTACAACATCCTCGAACGCGAATTCGAGGAAGACGGTTTTCCCCTCGCGATAACCGAGATCGATGAAGACCGGCAGATTTTCGAAGTTTCCGTCTATACCGAGGATGGCGTCACGGAACTGGCCGCTCGCATCGATACGCTGGTCGGTGCCGACAGATTCGAGAGCGAGGAACTGCCCGATATTGATTGGGTCACGCATTCGCTCGAAGGCCTGAAACCCGTACGCGCCGGTCGTTTTTTCGTTCATGGCTCCCATGACCGCGACAAGATCGAAAATGACGACATAGCCATCGAGATCGATGCCGGGCTTGCCTTTGGCACCGGCCATCACGGAACGACGGCGGGTTGTCTCGAAATGATCGAGGAAATCGTCCATGGCGAGCATCCGACCAATGCGCTCGACCTTGGGACCGGCAGTGCGGTGCTGGCGATTGCGATTGCCAAACTCGCACCGATCCCGGTGCTCGCTACCGACATCGATCCGGTTGCCATCACGGTCGCCGCCGAAAATGCGCTCAAGAATGGCGTCGGGGAACACGTCATCACAGCCACGGCGGAGGGCTTTGACCACCCGGTTTTCCGCTCTTACACGCCTTTCGACCTGATCGTTGCCAATATTCTCGCCAACCCGCTGATGGAACTGGCGCCTGCGCTCAAATCCCATCTCGCTTCGAATGGTTCAATCGTTCTCTCGGGCATACTTGACAGCCAGCACGATGCGGTGCTCGCTGCTTATCAGGCTCAGGGACTCACCCATCAAAAAACGCTTCACCGCGAAGGTTGGGTAACGATCCATCTGAAATAACAGAAATTTTTAGCTTTGCGCGAGTTGCTCTCATGGCTTTTCAGACTTTCGATGTGACCACCGATCCCGCCAATGGCGCTCCGCGCATCGCAAGGTTGCGCCAGATTCTGACCGAACAGGGCCTTGATGGCTTTCTCGTTCCCCGGGCCGATGAGCATCAGGGAGAATATGTGCCGCCTCATGCACAGCGTCTGGGCTGGCTCACCGGCTTTACCGGCTCGGCAGGTGCAGCCCTGATCCTCCGTGACCGCGCCTATATCTTCGTGGATGGCCGCTATGAATTGCAGGTTCGCGACCAGACCGATCCGGCTGTTTTTTCCTATGAGAACCTCATCAGCAATCCGCCCGCAAGCTGGCTGGCCGAACACGGACATGGCCTGACGATTGGTTTTGACCCATGGCTGCACACGATTGCCGAAGCCCGCGCCCTGCGCAATGCGCTGGAAAAACAGGGCGGCAAGCTCGTTGCCATCACCAGGAACCTCGTGGACTTGATCTGGGACGACCAGCCCGAAGCGCCGCTCGCACCCGTCACCATCCAGCCTGCACGCTTCGCAGGGCAGGAGGCCGAAGACAAGATCCGCGAAATGCGCAAGGCCGTAGCCGCAACTGGAGCGGGAGCGAGCGTGCTCACTGATCCTTCGTCGGTCGCATGGATATTCAATATTCGCGGCAAGGACGTCTCCAATACGCCCTTGCCCTTGAGCTTCGCTATCATTGCAGCCGAGGGCGAGCCGGAGCTTTTCATCGATGAGCGCAAGCTTGCCATCGAACCTCGTGCCTATCTCACCCAGCTTGCCCGCCTGTCGGCACCGTCAGCCCTTGAAGCCCATCTGAAAACCTATGCTGCCAATGGCGCGGGCGTGCTGCTCGATCCAGCACTCGCCGCCGAAAAGCTGCGTCTCATTGTTGAGGAAGCAGGCGGCCGCGTCATCGAAGGTCAGGACCCTGCCCGGCTTCCCCGTGCCATCAAGAACGAAGCCGAGCTTGCCGGATCCCGCGCAGCCCACGAACGCGACGGCGTTGCGATGGTCAATTTCCTCTCCTGGCTCGACGTGCAGCAGCCCGGAACCATTGACGAAATCGGCGCAGCCAAAATGCTGGAAGCGGCACGTACCAAGGCGGGTGAGGATTTCCAGATGCCACTGGAGGATGTGTCCTTCGACACGATCTCCGGTGCCGGGCCAAATGGCGCTGTCATCCATTATCGCGTCAACACTGCCACCAATCGCACGCTTGCGGATGGCGAACTTTATCTCGTTGATTCAGGCGCGCAATACCGCGACGGCACGACCGACATAACCCGCACCGTGGCGATTGGCCGGATTTCACCGGAAACGGTCCGCTCCTTCACACTGGTGCTCAAGGGCATGATCGCCATTTCCACGGCGCGTTTTCCCAAAGGCACACGCGGACAGGATATAGACGTGCTGGCGCGCATTGCGCTCTGGAAACAGGGCTTCGACTATGCGCATGGCACTGGCCATGGCGTCGGCGCTTACCTTTCCGTTCATGAAGGCCCGCAGAACCTTTCGCGCAGGGGCACCCAGGAGCTTCTGCCCGGCATGATCCTTTCCAACGAGCCTGGTTATTACAAGCCGGGTGCCTATGGCATTCGGATTGAAAACCTGATTGTGGTAAAGGAGCCGGAAGTGCCGCAGGGCGGCGATCTGCCGATGATGAGCTTTGAGACCCTCACCTTCTGCCCGATCGATCGCCGCCTGATCGACAAATCGCTGCTTTCAGAAGAAGAACTCGACTGGCTCGATAATTATCATATGCAGGTGCGCGAAAAGCTGTCCGGCCATCTCGATGATACCCGACGCCAGTGGCTGCAAACGGCTACCGCGCCCTTATAATATCCGGGCACAAGATCAGCCGGGAAAGAAGTGTCGCAATCCGATCAGCAGGGCTGCGCCTGCAAAAAACATGGTCATCAGGCTCATTCTCAGAGATAGAATGACACAGACGGCCAGTACGAGCAGTTCTCGCCAGCCCTGATCAGATGCCGGCGCTGCAACGATTGCGGTCAACACCGCTGCCGGAACGGCATTCAGCGCCGCCTCCACCCGATAATGCACGCGCTCAAAACGCGACAAAACGAGATGACCGCCAATTCGGGTCAGATAAGTAAAGAAGCCGCCAGCAAGAATAATCCAGAAGGTTGCAGACATCTGTTTCACGCCTCTTCGTTCTTAGGCTTGGCAAGGAGTGCAGCAAGGAGAACACCACCGCAGGCCCCGAGCGTTACATGCCAGGGCGAACCCACCGTCTTATAAGCCGCTACAGCGCAAACCGTACTTGCGATGACCACCGGAACCCAGTTTTTCCGATGACGAAAGCTCATCACCATGCCGAGGAAATATATGGGCAAGAGAAAATCGAGTCCGAAGGCATAGGGATCGGTGATCAGGTTTCCGAATAAGCCGCCAATCAGCCCCTGAAAGACCCAGAACACGTACATGGTCAGGCCCAGCCCCATATACCAGGGAAAGCTGATCCTGATACCCGCCTCTCCGCGAATTTCAACTTCGGCATATTGCGGATCGATCAATACGAAAAAGGCGACGGCTTTTTGCAACAAGGTAAAATGCCGTATTCGCCGCCCAACCGCCGCCGAATAGAGAACATGACGGAAATTAACCGCAACGATTGAAAGCACGATCATCCAGGGTGCAATATTCTGGCTGAACAGATCCAGCCCGACGAGCTGGCTGGCACCGGCATAAATCGTAGCGCTCATGAACACGGCTTCGCCGACGGAAAGACCGCTATCAACGGCAATCGCACCAAACAACAGCCCAAAAGGCGTGCTGGCCACGACGATCGGAAGCGCACGTTTGGCTCCGGTCAGGAATTCAGCATATGATGAAGCCTTGGCAGGCTTGAAAGTCTGATCCACAGATTCGCTCCCTCGAATAAGGAAGCATTAGAGCATTTCCAGCAAGGTGTGCAACGGTCTCGCGTCTGGATAATTCGCCAAAACAAAGACTTAGATCGGAGCCGTTAGCCCTCCCCAACCAGCGCGAACCACGCATCCTCGTCAATGACTTCAATGCCCAGCTCGGATGCCTTGGCAAGCTTGGAACCCGCGCCCGGCCCGGCCACCACCAGATCGGTCTTTTTGGAGACAGAGCCTGCGGTTTTTGCGCCATAACGTTCGGCCATCGCCTTGGCTTCATCACGCGACATGCGCTCAAGACTGCCTGTGAAGACCACCGTTTTACCCTCGACCGGCGAACCGGTCGCAACCCGCGCAGCCTCATCAAGCGGCGTTACCTCGGCAAGAAGTGCTGCCAGCACCTCGCGATTATGCGGCTCATCGTAAAAATCGACCACCGCCTGCGCAACTATCGCACCGATCCCCTCGACGGAGGTTAAATCCTGCCACGCCTCGTTGCCCTTGTCGCTGCGATCGCCTTCTTCGGGCGACACCGCCTCGCTCGCCGCCTGCGCGAAGGCGCCATAGGAAAGATAAGCCCGGGCAAGCCGCCGCGCATTGACTTCGCCCACATGGCGTATGCCCAGCGCATAAAGAAAACGGCTTAAAGCGATTTCACGCCGGTCATTGATCGCGTCATAAAGCTTTCTGACCGAGGTAGCGCCGAAACCTTCGATATTTTCCAGTTTCTTAAGCGATCCGGCCTGCCGCTTCTGCAAGGTGAAAATATCTGCCGGTGATTTGATCGCAAGGCTCTCATCTTCAGCATGGAAGAAGAATTCGACCTGTTTCTCGCCCAGCCCCTCAATATCGAACGCGTTGCGCGAGACAAAATGCCGGATGCGCTCTACCGCCTGCGCGGCACATGTCAGGCCGCCCGTGCAGCGATAGACCGCCTCGCCTTCCTCACGCACCGCATGGCTGCCGCATACCGGACATTCATGCGGAAACTGAAATGGCACTGCTTCCGCCGGGCGCTTTTCGAGCACCACATCGACAATCTGCGGAATGACATCACCCGCCCGCTGGACGATCACCGTATCGCCGATGCGGATATCGCGACCTTCGCGGATCGGTTCGCCCCTAGCGCCGATTGCCCGGATATAATCTTCATTATGCAGCGTGGCGTTGGTTACGACCACACCGCCGACCGTGATCGGCTCCAGCCGCGCCACCGGCGTCAGCGCGCCGGTGCGCCCCACCTGAATATCGATACCACGCAGGATCGTCGTCGCCTGTTCTGCCGGAAATTTATGCGCGGTCGCCCAGCGCGGACTGCGCGAACGAAAACCAAGCCGCGTCTGCAAATCCAGCCGGTCCACCTTATAGACCACGCCGTCAATATCATAATCGAGATTGGGGCGCTCCAGTCCAATGCTGCGATAATGGGCAATCAGTTCATCGACGCTGTGAAAGCGCTTCATCAGCGGATTGACCGGAAAACCCCATTCACGAAAGACCTCGACCATCCCCATCTGCGTATCCGCAGGCATGTCCGACATTTCACCCCAGGCATATGCGAAGAAGCGCAGCTTGCGACTGGCGGTCACTTTCGGATCGAGCTGGCGCAACGATCCCGCAGCCGTGTTTCGCGGATTGACATAGGTCTGCTTGCCTTCCGCTTCCATCTGCGCATTGAGTGTCAGAAAGTCGCTTTTGGCCATATAGATTTCGCCCCGCACCTCCACTACCGAAGGCGCACCAGCAGGCAGGCGCTGCGCAATTTCGTCGATAGTACGAATATTGGCGGTCACATTCTCGCCCGTCGTTCCATCGCCGCGCGTTGCCCCGCTCACCAGAATTCCGTTCTCATAACGGATCGATATGGACAGTCCGTCAATCTTCGGCTCTGCCGTAAAGGCGATGGAATTATCCGGCAGCCTGCCCAGAAAACGATAGACGCTGCCCACGAAATCCCGCACGTCTTCATCGGAAAACGCATTACCGAGCGACAGCATCGGGCGCGCGTGGAGCACCTGCGCAAATTTCGCCGCAGGAGCGGCACCGACGCGCTTCGACGGGCTGTCCTCACGAATAAGATGGGGAAAGAGGCCTTCGATTTCCTCATTGCGCCGCTTCAGCGCATCATAATCCGCGTCCGAAATCTCCGGCCTGTCATTGGCATGATAAAGCTCGTCATGATGGGCAATCTCGCGCGCCAGCCGTTCCAGTTCGGCTGCTGCCTGCGTTTCGGTCAGCTTCTCTATGGCAATATCGGACATATGCGGAAATAAACCTGCTAATTCAGTGAGCTATAGGGCATTTCCATCATAGCCAAAAAAACCCGCCGCGCCTATAAGCGGCAGGCCGTTACGAACAGGGCTTTGCACAATCAGGAAACCAGCGTGTGATTTTCGGAAAGCAGGCGCTCGGCAGCAGCGCGCGCTTCTTCGGTAATGCTTGCACCCGCCAGCATCCGCGCAATCTCTTCCTGCCGCTCATTGGTCTCCATCACCCGGATGGATGTCGCCATGCGGTCTTCATCGGTTGCGGATTTGGCGATCAGGAAGTGCGTGGAGGCACGCGCCGCCACCTGCGGCGCATGGGTAACAGAGAGAACCTGTACGCGCGATGAAAGACGTGCCAGCCTTTGCCCGATCGCATCGGCCACCGCACCGCCCACGCCCGTATCGATTTCATCAAAAACCAGCGTCGGCGCGGAACCACGATCGGCAAGCGCAACCTTGAGCGCCAGAAGGAAGCGCGAAAGCTCGCCTCCTGAAGCGACCTTCATCATCGGTCCCGCACGCGTGCCGGGATTGGTGCGCACCCAATATTCAATCGTATCGATGCCCTCGGCGGCGCGCGCTTGCGGATCGCTGGTCATCTGGACGATAAATTCAGCGCGTTCCAGCTTGAGCGCGGGCAATTCCGCCATGACTGCGGCCTTGAGATGTTCCGCCGTTTCCCTGCGTTGCTCCGAAAGCGCGCTTGCCGCCTCATCATAAGCAGCGCGCATGTCCAATGCCTGCGCTTCCAGCGCTACCAGTTTCTCCGTACCGGCATCCATATCTGCGAGATCGGCGTCCATTTTATCACGCAGGGCTGGCAGATTTTCGACCGTGACTGAATATTTGCGCGCGGCGGCGCGAAGCGCGAAAAGCCGCTCCTCAACCTGTTCAAGCACGCGTGGATCAAAATCAATCTCGCGCATGGCGTGATCGATGCCATCCTGCGCGACCGCAAGGCTGTCGAGCGCCTCGTCGATTGCCTTGATAACCGGCTCCAGCAGATGCGGCGCTTCCTGCGCCTTGCGCTCAAGACGCCGCACAAGGCTCGCCAATGAAGGCACCGGCGACCCCTGCCCTGAAAGCAGTTCACCTGCCTCATTGACGTCACCGGCAATCTTTTCCGACTTCATCATCGTGGCGCGGCGTTCGGCCAGTTCTTCTTCCTCGCCCGGCTGCGGATCGAGCTTGGTGAGCTCCTCCACCGACGAGCGCAGATAATCACCTTCGCGTTCCGCTGCCTCGACTTTCGCACGATGGCGCGACAGGGCATTTTCGGCGTCGCGCCACGCCCGGTATCGTTCCCGCACCCCTTCCGCCTTCAGGTCGAGTCCGCCAAAGGCATCGAGCAATGTGCGATGCAGTCCTGTGTCGATCAAGGCGCGATCATCGTGCTGACCGTGAATTTCCACCAGCCTGCGCCCAAGCTCGCGCAGCAAGGTGACGCTCGCCGCCTGATCATTGATGAACACGCGTGTGCGCCCATCCCCCATCTGGTGGCGGCGCAGGATGACGTCACCATCATCGTCGAAACCATTTTCACGCAGGAAAGATCGGGCCGGATGCGTGCCCGGCACGTCAAATACTGCCGTCACCTGCCCCTGATCGGCCCCATGGCGTACAAGCCCGGCATCGCCGCGCGCACCAAGCGCCAGCGAAAGCGAATCAAGCAGGATGGATTTGCCCGCACCCGTCTCGCCGGTAAGCACCGACAAGCCAGCCTCGAACTCGATGTCGAGCCTTTCAATCAGAACAATATCGCGGATCGACAGGTGCGACAGCATGACAATATCAGCTTATGAACCACCGCCCGTAATGAGCGCTGAAGCCTTGGCCAGCCAGGAATTGCCGTTTTCACGCGGCTCCAGCCCGCCGCTCTGCAGCAGCTTGTAGGAATCCTTGTACCAACGGCTGTCGGGGAAATTCTTGCCCAGAACCGAAGCGGCCATTTGCGCTTCCGAGGTCAGGCCAAGCGCGTAATAGGCTTCGACAAGACGAGCCAGCGCTTCTTCCACCTGCCTTGTATTGGAGAATTCCTCGACCACGATGCGGAAACGCTTGATGGCGGCAAGATATTCCTTGCGCTCCAGATAATAGCGGCCGATCTGCATTTCCTTGCCAGCCAGCTGGTCGCGGGCAAAACGGATCTTGGCTTTCGCATCCTCGACATATTGGGATTCAGGAAAACGGTCCACGACCTCCTGCATCGCCGCAATTGCACGGCGGCTTGCAGCCTGATCACGGGTAACATCCGGAATCTGGCGGAAATAGCTCAGCCCGATAATGTAATAGGCATAGGCGGATTCTTCGGAGGTGGGGTAAAGCGTATTGTAACGCTTGGCCATATTGATGGCTTCTTCATATTTACCCTGACGGTAATTCGTGAAGGCCCCCATGACCAGCGCCTTGCGCGCCCACTCGGTATAAGGGTGCTGACGGTCGATCGCCTCGAACTTCTTGGCAGCTTCCGACAGACGGCCTGCTTCGAGATTGGCGAGACCTTCATTATAGAGCTGGTCGGCGGGATCGATCGTCTCGACATATTTGCTCAGGTCGATATCATCATTCTTGCTGGCACATCCGGCAAGCGGAACAAAAACGGCGAGAGCGCCGGTCAACAGCACGGCTTTCGTCTTTACCGGGAATTTGGAACTCGTCATGCGGTCTCCGGCCATCTGGCAGCAATTTTTCTTTCTGGAGCAGAGCAAAGCAAGGCTTCAATGCTTGTCCATATTTTCATTACATCAATATCAGCGCACAGGTAAACATCGCCACGGCTGTTTTGGCCGTTCATAAACCACATGCAGGCGAAATCAGCAATCGCCTAGCGGATTAATCATTGGAATTTGATCCGCATAATACATGTAAAGACCGGGCCCGGACACAAGGCTGCAAATTAACCTGCTTCGACTCACCAGCGAGAAGAACCAGCGAACGCGGCCCAATTATGGCGATTTCAGCGCATGGGTGAAGCCCTGCCTGCCCCCGCACCCGGCGAACCGCCCTTGCGTTCAGGGGATTCATCGTCAGGCAATTCCACGATCTCATAATTGGCTTCATCCGACAACAGCGCCCTGGCCGCTTCCGAGTTGAGCTTATGACCGCCGCGATAGGAGCGGAAACAGCCGATGAAGGGCAGCCCCGCCAGCGCCAGATCACCCACCGCATCCAGCGTCTTGTGGCGCACGAATTCATCCTTGAACCGCAATCCACCGGGATTGATGACTGAATCATCATCGGCAATCACCAGCGAATTTTCAAGCGACGAGCCGAGCGCCAGTCCCGCGGCCCAAAGATGCTCGACATCTTTCATGAAACCGAAAGTACGCGCGCTGGAAATTTCGTTGCGAAAGACGGCCTCGCTCATATCGCCTGCAAATTTCTGATGCCCGATCAGCGGGCATTCGAAATTGATCTCAACCTCAAACCGCGTGCCGGAATAAGGCGTGAACTCCGCCCATGCATTGCCTGCTTCCACCCGCACGGTTTTGGCAACCCGAATAAATCGCCGGCGAGCCGGTTGCGCCACTATGCCGGCCCGATCGAGTGCCTGGATGAACTGAACCGAAGCGCCATCGAGAATCGGGATTTCCGGCCCATCCACCTCTATAAGCAGATTATCGATGCCAAGGGCTGCCACCGCAGCCATGAGATGCTCGACCGTGTTGATTCTGGCCTCCTGCGGCCCCAGCGCGGTGCACAAGTCGGTCGCGCCGATCTGCGAAACATGAGCTGGGATCGCAGGCAAGGCTGGCCCTTTGTCCGAGCGTCGGAAGACGATACCTTGATCCGCCGGGGCCGGATTAAAAGTTACAGATGCCGCCTTGCCGCCATGAACGCCGAAACCCTCCAGCGTAACCGCGCGACTGATCGTTTTTTGATATACGCCCAAAATATTCATCCTTCATGTTGCGGCAGCAGCCACCGCTTCATAACAGGAGAGATATGGCGAAAATAGAGCATTTCCAGCAAAACTGTGAAACGGTTTTGCGTCGGATAATGCGAGAAAACAAAGACTTGAGACGCGGTTCAAGCGATTTTGTTTAAACAGGAACCGCTCTGGCGCCGCAATCCGGAATTCCCGAATATGAAATGCCGTGGGCGCGAACCCACGGCATTTGATTTCAGATCGTCACCGGCAAAAATCCGGCTGAATAGACTCAGTTCGACTGGCGGCGCAGGAAGGCCGGAATTTCGAGCTGGTCTTCTTCCGATGCGGCGCGCGGCTGCGGACGGCCCTGATCGTCAAGCTGTCCCCGGCGCGGCGCATAGATCGAGCTTTCCTGCGATGGACGGCGCTGTTCTGCCGGACGCAGGGTTGGCTCGCGATGCTGCGCAGGCTCAAGACGAGCGGCGGGCTGTTCTTCCTCACGACGCGAAAGACCATTGGTCAGGCGGCGCAGAAGGCTCATCGGGCCGCGTTCTTCATGTGCGGGCTGCTGCGGAGCGGTGCGGCGCGCATTGATCTCGGCCTGTGCTACCGGCGGAAAATCCGAAACGGCAGGCATACGCGGCGCGGGGCGCGGTTGTGGTGCAGGCTCCGTATGCATCTGCTGCGGCTGCTGGTAGGTCTGCTGCTGCACCGCCTGCGCGGCTGCCTGACTATGGATTGCCTGCGGCTGCGGTGCGCTCGCACGGGCAGCCGGTGCAAATCCTTCTGCGGCCGGTGCCTGGAAGATACGGCTTTGCGGACGGAAATCCTGTTCAGCGGAAGCAGTCGATGCGGCAGGAGCAGGAGCCGGAGCAGCGGCTTCCGCTTCAACGGCCTGCGTCGCAGGTGCGGCCTGACGTGGCTGTTCAGCAACCGGAGGACGCAAGGCGCCATGCGGAGCCATCGGCTTGGTCTGGGCAGCAGGCTTTACCGGCTGGCGAAATTCCAGCGGCGCAGGCGCCGCGTCTCCAATCTGCTTGTCGATGCCGGTTGCAACAACGGATACGCGGATGACGCCTTCCAGACCTTCGTCGAAAGTAGCGCCGAGAATGATGTTGGCTTCCGGATCGACTTCTTCGCGGATGCGGGTTGCGGCTTCATCGACTTCAAACAGGGTCATGTCGCGACCGCCGGTGATCGAGATCAGCAGTCCCCGTGCGCCGCGCATGGAGGTTTCATCGAGCAGCGGATTGGCGATCGCCGCTTCCGCAGCCGCCATTGCACGGCCTTCGCCCGAAGCCTCGCCCGTACCCATCATGGCCTTGCCCATTTCGCGCATCACCGAGCGAACGTCGGCGAAGTCGAGATTGATGAGACCTTCCTTGACCATGAGATCGGTAATGCAGGCGACGCCCGAATAGAGCACCTGATCAGCCATCGCAAAAGCGTCTGCGAAGGTCGTCTTGTCATTGGCGATGCGGAAGAGGTTCTGATTGGGGATGACAATCAGCGTATCGACGTTCTTCTGGAGTTCCTCGATGCCCAGATCCGCCGTCTTCATGCGGCGCACGCCTTCGAAGTGGAACGGCTTGGTTACAACGCCGACGGTGAGAATACCGCGTTCACGCGCAGCGCGCGCCACGACCGGAGCAGCACCCGTACCCGTACCGCCGCCCATGCCTGCCGTTACGAAGCACATATGCGTGCTGGTGAGGTGGTCGACGATTTCATCGATGCATTCTTCAGCAGCCGCCCGGCCGACTTCCGGCTGCGAACCCGCGCCGAGGCCTTCCGTGACCGCAGCGCCGAGCTGAATGATGCGTTCGGACTTCGACATGGTCAGAGCCTGGGCATCGGTATTGGCGACAACAAAGTCTACGCCGCGCAGACCGGCATTGATCATATTGTTGACCGCATTACCGCCGCCACCGCCGACACCAAATACGGTGATGCGAGGCTTCAGCTCGGTGATATCCGGCTTTTGCAGATTAATGGTCATGGTTCTCGTTCCTCTTAAGCCTCTCACCGCTTCGCCGCCGCGGTGCTAATTAGTTATTACCCAGATTTTTACGCCCCAAATCACGCAATCGGGTCACCGTGTACTCAAAAACTCTCTTTCAGCCATTGGCTGACACGCTGGATACGCCCTCCCGTCCCGGTCAGAAGACCGGAGGAAGCTGCCCTGACGGAGCGTTCTTCTATCCCGGCCACCTGCGGGTAGATCAGAAGTCCGACAGTGGCAGAAAAAGCTGCCCCCTTGGCCGCCTCAGGCAATCCCGCTATGCCAAGCGGGCGCCCGATGCGTACATTTCTTGCAAGAATCCGCCGGCCCGCCTCAGGCATTCCGGGAAGCTGGCTGGCCCCGCCCGTCAGCACCACACGCTTGCCGACAATATGGCCCAGACCTGACTGGTTCAGCCTGTCGCGGACCAGTTCCAGTGTCTCTTCCACTCTTGCACGAATGATTCGCGTCAAAACCGAACGCGGATATTGGTTGGGAATATCGCGTTCATCGTCACCGATTGACGGAACGCTGATCAGGTCACGGTCGTCGGCAGCACTTGGCAGCGCCGAACCAAACATGACCTTGAGGCGTTCAGCGTCTTCCATACGCGTGGAAAAGCCGCGCGCCACATCCATTGTGACGTGATTACCGCCGATGGCAACCGCATCGGCATGAATGAACTTGCCTTCCGAGAAGACCGAAATCGTCGTGGTGCCGCCGCCCATATCGATACATGCGGCACCCATTTCAGCCTCATCGCCGACCAGCGCCGAAAGGCCGCTGGCATAGGGCGTCGCCACGATGGCTTCGACCGAAAGATGGCAGCGATTGATGCACAGTTCGAGATTGCGCAAAGGCGCGCTGTCTGCGGTCAGCACATGCATATCGACGCCGAGGCTGTCGCCAAGCATGCCGAGCGGATCGCGAATGCCACGCTCGCCGTCAAGCGTGTATCCAACCGGCAGGGAATGAACCAGATGACGTTCCGCAGCCAGTGCCTGCTTGGCGCCAGCGGCCAGCACACGACGAATATCCGTCGGCTCGACTTCATGTCCGCCCAGATTGATGCTGGCGGTAAAGGTTTCGCTCTTGAGACGCCCTGCGGAAATATTGACGATCAGGCTGTCGACGGTCAGCCCCGCCATGCGCTCCGCCGCATCCACCGCAAGCCGGATCGATTGCTCGGCTGCGTCAAGATCGATGATGACGCCGGATTTGACACCGCGCGAACGCTGATGGCCAATTCCAAGCACTTCCATGCGATGCGTCCTGCCCGGCAGCAGCGGCCCGCTCTCATGCGGACGCAGCCGTGCGATGACGCAGCAAACCTTGCTCGACCCAACATCGAGAACCGTCAGCAGGCGCGCCTTGCGCCCTGACGATCCGCTTGCAGATGATCCCTTGCCGCCAAGTATACTCATACGCGTTGCCCCATGCGGGATAGAATCTTCTTGCGCTCCGCGAGAAATTTCTCGCGTTGCTTCATGCCGCTTGATGTCAGCTGAACCGTCACCCGGTCTTCAAGACGCAGATCGACCGATAGAATATCACGCGACAACAGATGCTTTTCGCTGTCGAGACGCTGTACTTGAGCCAGCGCCTTCATCGGCTCGTTCTCCGGCAGCATGATGCGCACGCCGTTTTCCAGCAGAATATCCCAGCGACGATCCGAAACGCGAATATAGGCGCGCGCCTTTTCGGCAAGCGCCGGATAGGCGGCGACTTCATCGATGAAGCCCTTGACGCGCTTTTCCGCGCCCTCGCCCACCACCAGCGGCAGCGAATTATAGCGACCCGCCCGAAAGGGCACGATCATGTCGCCCGCTTCATCGATCAGCGAAAGCTCCTTGTCGTTCTGCCAGATCGCGAACGGCTTGCGCTCTTGCAGCGAGACCAGCACCGTACTCGGATAGACCTTGCGGATTTCCGCACTTTCCACCCATGGCAATTGCGCGATGGATTGACGCGCGGATTCCGCACTCAGGCCGACCAGCGACGTTTCACCGTCCAGACCGAGCTGCCCGAGAATGTCGATGTCGGAAATCTCGTGATTTCCGGCAACCTTGACGTTTTCGATGGCAAAGCCCAGCGTCGAAGCCGTCGCCTTGATCATCTCCTGCGAATGGCCGCCAAGGACCATGCCATAAATGCCGGTTGCGCCGAGAAAACCCAGCATGCCGATCGTGCCCGCATAACGCGGAATATTCACATTGCCCTGAAACAGCCGGGCAGCGAAGCGGAAGGGCTTGCGCAGATAACGCGGCAGGACGAAGGCCGCGCCCGATGCACCCTGCATCGCGCCTGCACGCCTGTATCCATCAGATCTGCCATTCAGCGCAAACAAGATGCGTCCTCCACCATCCAACTCAACAATTCACCAAAAGAGATACCTGCCGCCCGGGCAATATCAGGCACAAGCGAGGTCGGCGTCATTCCCGGCTGCGTGTTCACTTCCAGCCAGATCACCTCACCTTCCTCGGAAAAACGGTCATCGAAACGAAAGTCTGATCGACTGACGCCCCGACACCCGATCGCCCGATGCGCCGTAAGGGCCATTGTTTGTATTTTTTGGTAAATATTTGGTGAAATTTTCGCCGGACATTCATGTCTTGATGCTCCGGCAACGTATTTTGAATCATAATCGTAGAACTGATGTCCTACCGGGATGATCTCGCAGACATCCATCGCGCGATCGCCCATCACGGCGCAAGTCAGTTCGCGACCGGCGACATAGCGCTCGACCATGACCTCATCGCCATATTTCCAGTCAGCAGAGCCGATTACCTGCGGCGGATGCGATTGATCTTCTTTGACGATCACCACGCCGAAGCTTGAGCCTTCACGCACCGGCTTGACCACATAAGGCGGCTCCATCGGATGCTCCGACCCGATGTCGAAACGGTTCATCAGCCGCGATGGCGCGACAATGACGCCAGCCGCCGCCGCCACTTTCTTCGCGCGATCCTTGTCCATGGCCAGTGCAGACGCCAGCACCCCCGAATGCGTGTAGGGAATCTGGAGATATTCGAGAACGCCCTGAATAGCGCCGTCTTCACCGAACGGCCCATGCAGCGCATTGAACGCCACATCCGGCTTGAGCGCCGCCAGCACACTCGCCACATCACGGTCGACATCGACGGTGGTAACACGATAACCGATTTCTTCGAGCGTCTTTGCGCAAGCCTTGCCCGACGAGAGGCTGACAGGGCGCTCCGAAGAGAATCCCCCCATCAAAACGGCAACATGCTTTCCAGCCATGTCTGTCATCCCCTCTGCGCATCCCCTGCGCTCGCATCAAAAATTCCAGCAGCCCGGCGGCGCAAGCCGCAGACGCCCACAGCAGAAAAATCCTGCCGAATCAAATCACTGTCCGGTTAACCATAAAGAATCAGAGGATTGATTCCGTGGCAAGTCCCCTTGAAGGGAGAACACCATTCACCATTGCGCCTGAAGCGCAAAAAAACCCGGTAAAACAGGGGGAAACCCCCATATGTTAAAATTAAACTTTTCCTAAAAATTCCTCGACCTGTCCGCCTTCCCGAAACAATCCAAGCCGCTTGATTTCCCACTGAAGGCGAATGCCGGAATTGTCATAAACCTTGACGCGAATTGTTTCGCCCAGCGTTTCCAGATCATGACCCGTGGCCGCATCCGTATTGATCATGAAATTGCAATGCAGTTCGGACATTTGCGCGCCGCCAACCCGCAGCCCGCGTCCGCCCGCCTTGTCGATCTCTTTCCACGCCGACGACCCCTCCGGATTCTTGAAGGTCGAACCGCCGGTCCTCTCGCGCACTGGTTGCACGGTCTCGCGATGGTTTTGTACTTCATCCATCGCCTGCCTGATTTCTTCCCGATCGCCAGGATCGCCTTCGAACAAGGCAGAAGTAAAAATCAGCCCGGGCGCCGCGGAAGAATGCCGATAGGCATATCCCATATCGGCATTGGAAAGCACATGCAGATTGCCCTTGCGATCGAGCGCGCGCACTTCCACCACCCTTTCGCGGGTCTCAACACCATTTGCGCCGGCATTCATGCGCAATGCACCGCCAATCCCGCCCGGAATTCCGTGATAGAAATGAAAGCCTGCAAGTCCCGCATCAAGCGCTGCTGCGGCCAATCGCTTGTCGGGCGCTGCCGCTCCTGCCCGCAACTGCCTGTCGGAAACCTGCCCGACCTCACCAAAACCCTTCGCCGAAAGCCGCACGACAAAACCCGGAATACCGCCGTCGCGCACCAGAAGATTGGAGCCTATACCCACTACCATGACGGGAAATTCTTCCGGCACCGCTTGCAGGAAGGCCGCCAGATCTTCTTCGTCTGCGGGCTGGAACAGAACCTGGGCCGGACCACCGGCACGAAACCAGGTGATCTTGTCCATACCGGCATCCGGCATCAGCCTGCCGCGCAGTTTCGACAGCCTGCCGTCGAGCTTTCCGAGAAGCGCTTCGCCGCTTTCCATTATTTCTTACCTTGTTCAGCCAATTCCTGTGGGAGAGCATAGGCCCATTGCGTGATATTTCCTGCACCAAGGCAGACAACGAAATCATCCGGTTCGGCAATGGAAGCGACAAGCGGGGCAATGTCCTCCGGCCCGTTTATATGGCGGGCATCACGATGGCCTGCGGTCTTGATGCGCGATACCAGCGCTGCTGAATCAACTCCTTCGATGGCCTCTTCGCCTGCCGCGTACACCGGCGTGATGATGACCGTATCCGCATCGTTGAAACATGCCGCGAATTCATCAAACAGGCTGTGCAGACGCGTATAGCGATGCGGCTGCATGATGCCGATCACCCGGCCTTTCGCAGCCTCGCGCGCCGCTTTCAGAACCGCCCGGATTTCGACCGGGTGATGGCCGTAATCATCGAATATCTCGACGCCGTTCCATGTGCCCGTATGGGTGAAGCGACGCTTGACGCCGCCAAATCCGGCCAAACCGCGCCGAATATCATCGGCAGGAATTCCCAGCTCATGCGCGACCGCAATGGCGGCTGTAGCATTGGATACGTTATGCAGCCCCGGCATGGGCAGACGCAGATCGGTGATTTTGGTTGTCTCGCCCTTGCGCGAGCGGATGATCACATCGAAAAGACTGACGGCTCCATCCATACGATGATTTAGAAAACGCACATCAGCCTGCGGGTTCTGGCCATAGGTGATGATGCGGCGATCCTCGATACGGCTGACCAGCGCCTGCACTTCCGGGTGATCGAGACACATCACACCGAAACCATAAAAGGGAACATTCTCGACAAACTGGCGGAAAGCTGCCCGCACATTGTCGAAGCTGCCATAATGATCGAGATGCTCGGGATCGATATTGGTAATAACCGCAATATCCGCCGGAAGCTTGAGGAAAGTGCCGTCGCTTTCGTCGGCTTCGACGACCATCCAGTCGCCCTCGCCCATGCGCGCATTGGTGCCATAGGCATTGATGATGCCGCCATTGATGACGGTCGGATCGAGATGGCCTGCATCGAGCAAAGCGGCCACCATGGATGTGGTCGTCGTCTTGCCGTGCGTGCCGCCGATGGCGATTGCGTGACGAAACCGCATGAGTTCCGCCAGCATTTCAGCCCGCCGCACGATGGGCAGCAGCTTCTCATGCGCCGCCACAAGTTCCGGGTTGTTCTTCTTGATGGCCGTCGATACGACAACGACCTCGGCATCGCCCAGATTGTCGGCCTTTTGTCCGACAAAGACCTCAATGCCCAGATCGCGCAGGCGCTGCACATTGGCGCTGTCCGACTGATCCGAACCCTGCACCTTGTAGCCAAGATTGTGCAGCACTTCCGCAATGCCGCTCATGCCGATGCCGCCGATCCCGATAAAATGGACAAGCCCGATATTCAGCGGCATTTTCATGGCTGTTTTCCTTTTTTCAATTCCTGAACTGTTCTGCCTGCTGCAATAGCTTCTGCCAGATCGGCGAGCAACCGTGCCGCATCCGGCTTACCCACGCTTTTTGCGGCTTTTGCCTGTTGTTCAAGTCTTTTGGGCTCATTTATGGCCCGGCTGATAATATCGGCAAGCCGTTGCGCCGTCAGATCTGCTTGCCGCACGACTTCGCATCCGCCTGCCGCAGCAAGTGCAGCCGCATTCGCTGCCTGATCATGATCAAGCGCATGCGGAAACGGAACCAGCATGGCCGGACGGCCTATGGCTGCAATTTCCGACACTGTCGATGCACCGGAACGGGAAATGACGAAATGCGCATTGGCAATATGCATCGGCATATCATCGAAGAACGCGGCGACGTCGGCGGGAACGCCCAATTCCTCATAAGCCTTGCGAACGGAAGCCTCATTTTCCTTGCGGGCTTGCTGTACGATCGACAGACGCGCACGATCTTGCTGAGACAAAAGCGCAACCGCTTGGGGAATGGCATTGGAAAAGAACTGTGCGCCCTGGCTTCCACCAAAAACCAGCAGCCGGAACGCCTCACCGGCCTGCACTGTTTTATAGGGAATATTAGCGGCCTTTAAAACCTGCGGGCGCACCGGATTGCCGGTTATGACCGTCTTGGCGGCATAGGCTCCGCCGCTGCCTTCGGGCAAAAAGCCCCCGGCAATAGCCTTCACACGCGCGGCCAGTCCTTTATTGGCGCGGCCCATAACCGCATTCTGCTCATGGATGAGGCTTGGTATGCCCATATTGCCTGCCGCATATAATGGCGGCAGGGTCGGATAACCGCCAAAGCCTGCAACAAGCTTGGGTTTCAGACGCCGGAACAGTTTGCGCGAATCGAGATTGCCCTGCCACAAAGACCAGAATGTGCGCGCCAGAGCGATTGGGTTGCGCCCGGAAACGGTTGCCGAGCGGATGACATGGACATGATCGCCGCTGAATGCACCGGCAAAGCGTTGAGCACGGGCATCCGTTGCCAGATGCACATCCCAGCCCCGCGATTTCAGTTCATGCGCCAGCGCTTCTGCCGGGAAAAGATGGCCACCCGTTCCTCCTGCAGCCACGACGATTACGCCCCTGTTCGCTAAACCGCTCATGATTCCCTCACAAAACCGGCACGCGTTCGCCCATGCCCACCGTATGGGTCATGCGGGCTTCCGGGCGACGACGCGTGAGCGCCAGAAGAATGCCCATGGTGATTGCAATTGCGATGAGCGACGAGCCGCCATAGGAAATAAATGGCAGTGTCATGCCCTTTGCAGGCATCAGATGCAGGTTCACCGCCATATTGATGATCGACTGAAAGCCAAACAGGATCACGATGCCGGATATGCCAAGGCGCGTGAATGGATCGCGTTCGCGCATGGCGATGGACAGCCCCCGCACCACGATGAAGGCAAACAGCAGCATGATGATGATGCACAAAATGATGCCATATTCTTCGGCAGCGACCGAAAAGATAAAGTCCGTATGGCTATCGGGAATAATGCGCTTGACGGTGCCTTCCCCCGGCCCCTGCCCGAACCAGCCACCGCGCAGGATTGCCTCCCGCCCCATATCCACCTGAAACGTGTCACCCTCGCCCGTCAGGAAGCGATTGACGCGTCCCGCGACGTGATCGAACATCAAATAAGCGCTTATGGCACCGCAAACGGCAACGCCGCCGAGCATAATGATCCAGAACATCGGCAACCCGGCCAGAAAGAACATCGCGCCCCATGTGCCTGCCGTCAGGATGGTTTGGCCCAGATCGGGCTGGAGAACCAGAAGTGCGGCTACAATGCCGAACAACAGCATCGCCAGAAAATTGCCCGGCATTTCGCCGCCGCGTTCACGCTCCGAAAACAGCCATGCGCAGATGACCACGAATGCAGGCTTCATGAATTCGGATGGCTGAATGGAAATGCCCAGAATACTGACCCAGCGCCGTGCACCCTTGACCTCTACGCCAAAAAACAGCGCCATCACCATCAGCACCAGCGCCACGCCAAGCAGGGCAAGGGCAAATCGCCTGATCTGGCGCGGCGAAAAAAACGAGACGCCGATCATCACAATGACGGCAGGCACCATGAAGACGATCTGCCTCTCGACGAAATGAAAACCATCAAGGCCGATGCGCTGGGCGACGGCGGGGCTCGCGGCAAAGGACAGGAGCACACCAAGCCCCATCAGGGCCAGGCACGCGGCCAGGAAGTAACGGTCGATCGTCCACCACCAATTGGCGACAGGACCACGGTCAACGCGACTTACCATCAGCTTTTCCCTTCGATTGCAGTGACCCCGGCAAGCGACAACACGGCGGCGCGGAAAGCATCGCCGCGCTTTTCAAAATTTGGAAACTGGTCAAAACTGGCGCAGGCAGGCGAAAGAAGCACGACCGGCTCTGCCGCTGCATCATTGCCTGCATCCCGCGCCGCGTGCTCGACCGCAACATCCAGCCTGTCGGAAATCTCGAACGGCACCGCATCGCCCAGCGTCGCCGCAAATTGCGCCGCAGCCTCGCCGATCAGATAGGCTTTGGCAATGCGCGGAAAGAAACCCGCCAATGCGGAAATTCCGCCGCTCTTGGGAACTCCCCCGGCAATCCAGTAAATATTCTGCGAAAACGATGAGAGCGCAGGCGCAGTCGCCTCAGCATTGGTCGCCTTGGAATCGTTTACAAACAATACCTTGCCGCGGTGCCCCACCTGCTCCATGCGGTGCGCAAGGCCGGGAAAGCTGCGAAGGCCGTCACGAATTTCGTCAAGGCTCAGGCCCACTGCAAGACAGGCGGAAACCGCCGCCAGCGCATTCTGCGCATTATGCGCCCCGCGCAAAGAGCCTATGCCATTGAGCGAGGCCAGCGCCTCAACCCGGCCTTCCTTGCTGAAAAACAGATCAGACCCTTCGGCGAAATAACCGCTCTCCAGCCGCTGGTCCTTGGAGATACGCGCAACATTGACGCCCTGCGCTTCCAGCTGGTCTGAAATCGCCGCGCAATAAGCGTCATCCATGCCGATTATCGCCGTATCGCTTGCCGCCACCAGCCGTTTCTTGATCGCCGCATAGTTTTCCATCGAACCATGCCGATCAAGGTGATCGGGCGTAAGGTTGAGCAGAATACCAGCGGTCGGATTCAGCGAAGGCGCCAGATCGATCTGGTAGGATGAACATTCAATCACATAAAATCGGCTCAGTGCAGGCGGCTCAAGCGTCAATATCGCTGTGCCGATATTGCCGCCAAGCTGCAGGTCGCGGCCAGATGTCTTGATGATATGGGCAATCAGCGCCGTGGTGGTCGATTTGCCATTCGTGCCGGTAATGGCGATGAACGGGCAATCCGGTGCAATATGATTGCGCTCGCGCGCGAAAAGCTCCACATCGCCGATGATCTCCACGCCTGCCGCATGCGCCAGTTCCACGCTCCAATGCGGCTTTGGATGGGTCAGCGGCACGCCCGGCGAAAGCACAAAGGCGGAGAATTGCGACCAGTCCGCCTGCCTCAGATCACCGGTTGCGATGCCCGCATCCTGCGCGCGGGCGACACTGTCGGGGTTATCGTCCCAGGCAATGATCTTCGCCCCGCCCGCCACAATGGCTTTGGCCGTGGCAATGCCCGACCCGCCCAGTCCGAAGAGGGCGACTGTCTGATCTTTGAGGGCGGTGATCGGGATCATTTTCGTGCCTGTTACCTGAGCTTCAATGTGGAAAGGCCGATCATGGCCAGAATGATCGCCACGATCCAGAACCGGATCACAACCTGACTTTCCGTCCAGCCTTTCTTTTCAAAATGATGATGGATGGGCGCCATCAGGAAAACGCGCTTTCCCGTCAGCTTGAACGAGCCGACCTGAATGATGACCGAAAGCGCCTCGACCACGAACAGGCCGCCGATGATCGCAAGCACGATTTCATGCTTGGTCGCAACCGCGACTGTGCCGAGCATACCGCCCAGCGCCAGCGAACCCGTATCGCCCATGAAGATTGCAGCCGGCGGCGCATTGAACCACAGAAAACCAAGCCCCGCGCCAATCACCGCACCCAGCACGACAGCGAGTTCGCCTGTGCCCGGAACAAAGTGGATTTGCAGATAATCGGCAAAGATCGCATTGCCCGAAAGATAGGCGATAAAGCCGAAGGATGCAGCCGCGACCATCACCGGCACGATGGCGAGGCCGTCGAGACCATCGGTAAGGTTGACCGCATTTCCTGCGCCAACCATCACGAAAGCGGCTACCGGAATGAAGAACCAGCCGAGATTGAGGACAAATTGCTTGACGAACGGAAATGTCAGCGATGAGGAAAACGGCTCCTGCCCCGCGCGCATGATGATGAAGGCGGCAATCGCTGCGATCAGGAATTCGATGGCCAGCCGCGACTTGCCGGAAAAGCCTTTGTCCGATTGTTTGGTGACTTTGAGATAATCATCATAAAAGCCGATAGCGCCGAAGCCGACCGTAACTATCAGCACGACCCAGACATACACGCTGGAAAGATTGGCCCATAACAGGCACGAAACCAGAATGCCAGTCATGATCATCAGCCCGCCCATGGTGGGCGTTCCGGCCTTCTTGAAATGGGTTTGCGGTCCATCGGCGCGGATAGGCTGGCCCTTTCCCTGCCGGGAACGCAGCGAATTGATGATGGTCGGGCCGAACAGAAAGACGATCAGCGCCGAAGTAATCATCGCGCCGCCGGTGCGGAACGTGATGTAGCGGAACACGTTGAACGGCGTCACATATTCGGCAAAGATCGTAAGAAGCATCAACATATGCAATAAACCCTCAAAAGCCGCCTATTCGGCGGGTGTCGCCGGCGGGAACCTGCCTCGCAAAGTCTTGACGATCAGGGAAAAGCCAATCCCCTTGGACGACTTCACCATGACGACATCGCCGGGGCGGACCGCCTTGACCACGAGCGGCACCAGATCCTCAGTGCTCTGCCTGTACTCGACATGAATTTCAACTGGCAATGCATTTTTAAGCACTGCCATTTCACGCCCGCCGATATAAAGCGCGTTCACCTGCGCATCGACGATCGGACGGGCAAGATCGGCATGAAGCTTGCCCGACTGCCGCCCAAGTTCCAGCATGTCCCCCAGAACAGCGATGCGGCGACCGCGCGGCCCGACGGGAGGCGTTGCCTGCAATAGCGCCAGCGATGCCCGCATCGATGTCGGATTGGCGTTGTAACTCTCATCGATCAGCGTGAAGGTGCCGCCATCGGGATGTTCAAGCTGATATTGCGCACCGCGTCCGCTTTCCGCCGTCAGCGTCGCCATTGCGATGGCTACCTTGGCCATGTCCGCGCCAGCCAGATGGGCAGCACCTAAAACCCCGAGCATATTCTGCACGATATGCCGCCCCGGTATTCCGGTTTTGATCACGGCTTCTTCGTCACCGATCCTGACCGTCATGCACGAGCAGCCGGGAAACAGCTTTACCTCGCGCAGCCGGTAATCGGAGCGCGCATTCGCGCCGAATGTCGCAATATGTTCGACCCCGGCCTTTTGCGCCAGTTCTTCTAGCTGCCTGAAACGCTTGTCATCACGGTTGAGCAATACGTAGCCGCCCGGCAGAACGCCTTCAAAAATCTCCGCCTTGGCCGTGGCGATCTCTTCCAGATTGGCGAAATGACCAAGGTGAGCGGGGGCAATAAGCGTAATCAGCGCAATATGCGGTCGTACCATCTTCACCAGAGGGCGAATCTCGCCATGATGGTTCATGCCGATTTCGAAGATACCGTAATCACTATCCGCAGGCATGCGGGCAAGCGTCAGCGGCACACCCCAATGATTGTTGAAGGATGCGGCAGAAGCGTGAACCTTGCCCGAACCCGACAGAACCTGCCGCAGGGCTTCCTTGGTCGTCGTCTTGCCGACCGAACCTGTCACGGCGATGATCTGTGCCTTCGAGCGCGCCCGTGACGCGATGCCGAGCTTGATCAGTGCCTCAAGCACATCTTCGACCACTATCATCGGCACCTTGAGATTGCCGAAAGCCGGAAGCCGCGATTCATTGACGACAAGCAGACCCGCGCCTGCCGCCATCGCCGCCGTCGCAAAATCATGGCCGTCGAACTGGTCGCCCTTGATGGCAAAAAAGGCTTCGCCTTCCCTCAGCGTGCGGCTGTCGATGGAAATGCCGGTAATGCCGACAGGAAGCGATCCGAAAGGACGCCCCTCCATCGCTTCGACCATATCGGCGGATGTCCAGAGCCAGTCGCTCATTCTTTGTGCTCCTCAAGACGCGCGGCAAGCGCTGCCGCAACCGCCTTATGGTCGGAGAAAGGCAGCGTGATGGAGCCAACCGTCTGGCCTTCCTCATGTCCCTTGCCCGCAACCACCAGCGTATCACCCGGCATCATCATCGACACGGCGGTGAAGATCGCTTCACGGCGGTCGCCGATTTCCATCGCCCCCGGAGCCGCCGCCATGATTTCGGAACGAATCTGCGCGGGCGTTTCCGAGCGTGGATTATCGTCGGTGACGATGGTGACATCCGCCAGCCGCGAGGCAATCTCGCCCATGATGGGCCGCTTGCCCTTGTCGCGGTCGCCGCCGCAGCCGAAAACCACGATAACGCGGCCCGTCGTAAACGGGCGCACGGAAGTCAGGACATTTTCAAGCGCTTCCGGTTTATGGGCGTAGTCGACATAGACCGGCGCACCCTCTTCGGTCGCCCCAACCAGATCGAGCCGTCCGGGAGCGCCCTTGAGGCGTTCGAGTGCGCGCATAGCGGCGGCGGCAGGAACCCCCGTCACCATGGCAAGTCCAGCCGCGACCAATGCATTCGCCACCTGAAAATCGCCAGCCAGCGGCAACTCGACCTCATAAATCTCGTCATTGATCCGCACTTCGACATGCTGGCGGAAACGCTCATGCTCGACACGTTTAAGCGCAATGAAATCGCCCTTGCGCCCGACAGTTTTCACTGCGCAGCCCGCAGCCTGGGCTGCCGCGATAGCCTGCGGCGAATAATGATCATCCGCAAAAATAATGACCGGCGATCCCTTGGGCAGCAGCGTGTCGAACAGGCGCATCTTGGCGCCCAGATATTCCTCGATGGTCGCGTGATAATCCATATGATCGCGACCAAGATTGGTAAAAGCACCTGCGGTAAGCTTCACACCGTCAAGACGCCGCTGATCAAGGCCGTGCGACGATGCTTCCATTGCCGTATGGGTGACGCCCTCGTCAGCCAGCACGGCAAGAACACGCTGCAACTCGACAGGATCGGGCGTCGTCAGCGA
The DNA here is from genome assembly GCF_003149535.1 of Falsochrobactrum shanghaiense. Classification (GTDB taxonomy): domain Bacteria; phylum Pseudomonadota; class Alphaproteobacteria; order Rhizobiales; family Rhizobiaceae; genus Brucella; species Brucella shanghaiense. The sequence goes on from NZ_QGDB01000005.1 coordinate 74,629, forward strand.
ATTATAGTCGCTGCGTGTGGGCGAAAAGACGCCAGTGGTCCCGATATTGGCCGCAGGAAACCCCGCATAGGCCCAGATTTGCCGTGTGAACGATGCAACGGACGTCTTGCCGCTGGTGCCGGTGACAGCCACCATGACTTCCGGCTGCCTGCCATAAAACTGCGCCGCGGCAATCGCCAGCCCATGGCGGGGATCATCCACATGCAGCACAGGGACAGGAACATTATTGATCAGCGTATCCTTGCCCGCAATGATCGCAACCGCCCCCCGCTGGACCGCATCCGCCGCAAAAGCGGCTCCGTCGGCCTTGACGCCCTTGAGCGCGGCAAAAAGGAAACCGCGTTCGACCTTACGGGAATCGGATGTGACGCCCGTAATTTCCACTTCCCCGGCTGTTCCGGTAGTCAGTTCCTTGAAAAGAGCGATTTCCTTGAGCTTCATCGTCATACCAGATCCAGGTTCAGTTGCGTGATTGCCGCCCGACAGGTGGCATGACACGAATCATTCCTAATTAATCGAAGACACCATTGCTGGCATCGCTTCCTCTTCAAAATCGGGCCTGACCCCAAGGAAAGAAGCGGAGCGGCGTATGATTTCCGAAACCATCGGGGCAGCATTGAGGCCGGCGGTCGCGCTGAACTTTCCTTCCTCAGGTTTTGGCTCGTCGATGATCGTCAGAACCACATAGGCCGGGTCATCCATCGGAAACGCAGCGAGAAACGCATTGAACCGCACATCATTGGAATAGCGGCCATTGATGACCTTTTCCGCCGTGCCGGTCTTGCCGCCAACACGATAACCTTCGACCTGCGCGCGCCGTCCCGAACCGGTCTTTCCGTTCAGACGATAAAGATAGCGCATATCGGCGGAAACCTGCGGCGTCAGCACCTGTGTTGCCAGTTCGTCGGCTTCTGCCTCATTGCGCATAAGAAATGTCGGCGGAATCAACTTGCCGCCATTCATCAATGCCGCCGTCCCCACAGCTGTCTGGAGCGGCGTCGTCATCATGCCGTGGCCAAACGAAATGGTCATCGAATGGACCTTTTTCCACACGCGCGGCTCCACCGGGCGGGCCACTTCCGGCAGTTCCGTTTCCATGCGGTCGAGCAGGCCCATTTTCTTCAGGAATGCCCGATGGCCTTCGATACCGACCACATCGGCCTCGCGACCGGAACCAATATTGGAAGAATAAATAAAGACTTCCGGCAAAGTCAGCACACGCCCCTTGCCATGGAAATCGCGAATGACCTGCTTGCCGATCACCAGCGGACGGGAAGCATCCAGCGTGGATTGCAAATTGAACTTGCCCGAATCGAGCGCCATTGCAGTGGTGAAGCTCTTGATCGTCGAGCCCATTTCATAGGTGCCCGCCGACATGCGGTTGAGCCGGTCCTTGTCGAGCGCATGCACCGGATTATTCGGATCGAAATCCGGCACCGAAGCCATGGCCAGCACTTCGCCCGTTTTGACATTCAGTATCACCGCACCCGCCGCAATCGCCCGATAGCGCTCGACTGCCCTGACCAACACATCACGCATGATATGCTGCACCCGAATATCAATCGAAAGCTTCACCGGCTCCAGCGACTGCCCCGTTGCAAGACCGACCGAGCGTAGATCGCTCAGTCCTTGTGAATCGACATATTTCTCCATTCCCGCAATGCCCTGATTGTCGATATTCACAAGGCCCAGAATGTGGGAAGCGGTTGGACCGCCCGGATAGAAGCGACGCTTTTCGGTTCGGAAACCAATACCCGGAACGCCAAGCGCGAGAATCTGGCTTTGCTGTTTAGGCGTCAGCCCCCGCTTGACCCAGACGAAGCCCGCGCCGCTTTTGAGACGGCGATAGGTCGTCTCCCAGTCAAGATCGGGAATGACGGTTGAAAGCAGTTCGATGGTTTCGTCCGGATCGACAATCTTGCGCGGCTCGGCAAAGAGCGATGCCGTCTTGATGTCCGTTGCCAGAATCTCGCCATTGCGGTCGAGAATATCCGGGCGCGATGCAAGCTGCTGAACGGCAGGTCCACCGGAGCCGTCTTCTTCGCCGCCGATCACGCCAAAATAGATCAGCTTGCCGCCAATGACGCCATAAATGCCCACAAAACAGGCCACAGCCATCCAGAGGCGGTTACGCGCCCGGTTGCCATGCCTCTTGCGCGAACCGACAAAAGCCATATTGCCGACCGGCTTTTCATTGCCGACCGACTCTGCGCCATTGTCCAAATTCTGCTTTTTCCTTGCGGGTAGTCCGAGCTTCAGCCGCATGATCAGTGCCTCGCCCCATTCTTCTTGATGCTGCCGGTGATGGTTGCATCGGGTTTCAGGACACCGCTCGCCACCAGTTCATCGCTGCCGGAAATAAGCTTTTGAATATCATCGGGTTCGCGCTCCGGAATTTCATCGACACCCATTGCAAGCTGCTCGGCTTCGATGGGCTCGAGTTTCAATTCTTCCGAATAAACGCCAACCAGGCTCTGCAAGCGCCCCGGCTGGGTCATGAGCGCCCAATCCGCGCGTAACAATGTGATCGTATCCCTTTCGGAATCGATCTGCCGCTTGAGCTTGGCTATAACCGCAATCTGCCGTTCCGCATCATATTTGATGGTATAGGTGACTGCAGCTGCTACCAGCATCGCCGCTATCATGATGAGTTCAAAAGTACGCAGCACTCGTTCAACTCCGGGTCAATTCATGCGTATCGGGCAGTTTCGGCAGCCCGAAAAGCGATAGATCATCTTCAAGAGGCGGGTTTTCGGTTCTCATGCCCGCGCGCAGCTTGGCAGAGCGCGCACGCGGATTGCGCTCTTCTTCCTGCGCCGAAGGGCCGACGGCACCCTTGACGGCAGGCACGAAACTGGGCAGGCGCATATGCGTTTCCGGCAGATGGCGCGATCCGGCGCTGCCGCCCGCACGATCGGCAAAAAACCGCTTCACCATGCGGTCTTCGAGCGAATGGAATGTCACCACGACGAGACGCCCGCCGGGTTTGAGACTGCGTTCCGCCGCAAGCAATGCCCGCGCGAGTTCGCCCAGTTCATCATTCACATAAACGCGCAATGCCTGAAATACCCGCGTTGCCGGGTGAATCCGATCCTTGGGGTTGCGCCCGATCAACGTTTCAATCGCATTGGCAAGATCGAGCGTGCGCGTGAACGGCTGCGCAGCGCGGCGCTTGTCGATCATGCGCGCGATGCGGCCCGCATGGCGCTCCTCGCCAAGAAAATTGAAGATACGCGCCAGATCGCCGGTCTTGAGCCTGTTGACGACATCGGCGGCACTTGGCCCGCTGCCGGACATGCGCATATCGAGCGGCCCGTCCTTCTGAAAGGAAAAACCGCGCTCCGCCTCATCGATCTGCATCGAGGAGACGCCAATATCGAGCACGACGCCATCGACCTGAACACCCTCTCCGCAAACGCGCGCAACGGCTTTATCCAGCACCGAGAACCGGCTTTCCACCAGATGCAGCCGCCCCTCGAAAAGCTTTTCCATCGCCCTTCCCGCAGCGATTGCTGAAGGGTCACGGTCGGTGGCAATGACATCCGCTCCCGCTTCGAGAATATGACGCGTATAGCCGCCCGCACCGAATGTCCCGTCGACGATTACCTTACCCGCCTCTGGTTTCAAGGCGTCGAGCACCTCGGAAATGAGCACCGGAACATGACGAAGCTGGGCCTCTCCGGCTTGAGAATGGTCTCCGCCGAGGCTAGCCATCATTCCGATCCTTTCCCGGGCCTGTGTCCCGCTATCCTGAATTTTGATGCCAATTGCGACCATTCGCCAGCATGACGGATTCGTTTAAACCGTTATCGGATATTAAGCTTAATGAACCGTTATTCTTTGCCGCCGCAATTCGTCGAACGATATGCCGGCTGAGGATTTTCACAGCTTTCCGCCAACCAGCTTTCAGGCCGCAAAAAGCCGCAATTACCGGCCCGCGCACTCCTCATCACGTATTTATGAATTGCGCGCGCAATTGTTGCCTTGACGGCTGCATCGGACGCTCCAATAATTGCAAATGATTTGCAATAGCATAATTTAAGGTATTTTAATCATATGAGTCCCGATGGAAATTTGCCGTCAGTCGAACGGGCTGACACTTTTGAAGGCTGGCGCCGAAACCGTGGTGAGGCATCCATGTCGGATGTCTACCGCTCGATAACAGTGCACCGCTCCAGCTCGAAATTTCGCCGTGCCTTGTCGTTTTTCGGACCCGGCTATCTGGTTGCGGTGGGCTATATGGACCCCGGCAACTGGGCGACATCGCTCGCTGGCGGTTCGCGCTTTGGCTATACATTGCTCTCGGTCGTGCTGATTTCAAACCTGATGGCGGTTCTTTTGCAGGCGCTCTGCGCACGGCTGGCCGTTGCCACGGGCCGCGATCTTGCCCAGGCCTGCCGCGATGCCTATCCGCGCTTTCTGGCCTGGCCGCTCTGGCTTCTCGCGGAACTGGCCATATGCGCTACCGATCTGGCGGAAGTGATCGGCACGGCCATCGGCCTTAATCTTCTTTTCGGCATTCCGCTTGAAATCGGCGTCATCCTGACTGCCGCGGACGTCCTTCTGGTGCTTTATTTGCAGAATAAGGGCTTTCGCCGCGTCGAGGCGCTCATCATAACCTTGCTTGGAGTTATCGCAGCCTGTTTCCTAATCCAGATATTGATGGCACAGCCCCATTGGGGCGCGGTGATCCGCGGCTTTGCTCCCACCACCGAAATCATCCGCAACCCGGATATGCTTTATATCGCGCTCGGCATTATCGGTGCGACGGTCATGCCGCATAATCTCTATCTGCATTCAGGCGTGATACAGACCCGCGATTACGGCTACAGCACTGCTGAGAAGCGGGAAGCGATCCGTTTTGCAACGCTCGACTCAACCATCGCACTGACCTTCGCCCTGCTGGTCAACGCCTCTATTCTCATCCTCGCAGGCGCAAGCTTCAACGCCACCGGACATACCGGCGTCGAGGACATCGACAAGGCTCACGCACTCCTCCACCCATTGTTGGGTTCTGCACTGGCCCCGAGCCTTTTTGCCATCGCGCTTCTTTGCTGCGGTCTCAATTCCACAATCACCGCGACCATGGCAGGCCAGATCGTCATGGAAGGCTTCATCGACATCCGTCTCAAACCATGGCTGCGCCGCGCCATCACGCGCTTTGTAGCCATCGTCCCGGCGGCTGTCGTGACCATTCTGTTTGGCTCGAAAGGAACCACCGAACTGCTGATTCTCTCTCAGGTGGTGTTGAGCCTGCAATTGCCCTTCGCCGTCATTCCTCTGGTGATATTCACTGCGGAAAAGAAGAAGATGGGCGCATTGGTCTCTCCGCGCTGGATGACCGCGCTTGCCGCCATCACCGCCGCCATCATCGTCATACTCAATATGAAGCTGATCTATGATTTCTTGAGCGGAGCGCCAATTTAGCGCATTTCCTGCATGAAATGGAATGTCAGCCGGTCTGTAAGCCGGGTTCTGTATGGCCGGACTTTACGTCCGACGTGGTAGCCATTCATCTGGGACGGATGTCACCACCCGCCTCTTGCAACCCACCCGGACGGCTGATCCGGAAATCGATTGCCGGTTCTTGCGAACCGGCGCGCCGTCCCTATTCGGTTTTGCTCCCGGTGGGGTTTACCGTGCCGCCTGTGTTGCCACCGGCGCGGTGGGCTCTTACCCCACCCTTTCACCCTTACCCCGTCATCCCTGCTGTTGCACATGCAACAACACGGAAGACGGGGCGGTTTGCTTTCTGTGGCACTTTCCCTGGGGTCGCCCCCGCCGGGCGTTACCCGGCACCGTATTTCCGCGGAGCCCGGACTTTCCTCACCTGTCGCCTTTCGGCAAATGACAGGCGCGGCTACCCGACCGACTGACCGCGCGTATATAGCAACGACCGCGACGAGTGGAAACCTGCTTTCGCAAAAAGATTAGGTTGAGGCGATTCCGCTTGAACAAGAGCTGCTCCTGGCGCAACAAAAAAGCCGGCAGCAAACCGCTGCCGGCTTTTCGTTCACATCAAGCGGCATGAACGCTACGCCGCCGCCGATGTAAATCAAACAAACTCCAGCGCTTGTCAGAACGAACGCATATAGGCCTTCACCGAGTTGCAATATTTCGCAGAAGTCGGGTTCATGCGCTTTGCGCCATGACCGGCATTATATTTGAGGATGGTGCCGCAAGTGCTGCCGCCGCCGAGCTTCTGAGCCATGGCGAGATATTTCATGCCATACTGGATATTGGTCGAAGGCTCATAAAGCCCTTTGGCCGAGCCGGAATATCCAAGGCCGCGTGCTGTGGAAAGCTTGATCTGCATCAGGCCGATCTCGCCTGCCCTGCCGCGCACATTGGGCCGATAATTGCTTTCATGGCGCACAACGGCATGGGCAAGCGCGGAAGGAATGCCATAAGACTTGGCATAATGATTGATGATCTTGGAAAAAGGCTTGCTTCCCGCCGTAGCGTTTGAAGCAGCCGCTTTTGGACCTCTGGTATCCTTCGAAGCCGTGTTCTTGGAACCCTTGGCTTTCGGTGCACTCTTCGCACTCTTGTTCTTATCCTTGGTGGATTTGGTCGAGCCCGAAGGCGCTTTGGCCGGATTTTTTGTCTCGGCTTTCTTTTCCGCCTGCCTTTTGAACAATTCAGCCAGATTGGTCGGTTCATTTACCGGCGCACTGAATGCGGAACTTAGACCAAACGAACTCATTGCACCGACGAGGGCGCACACAACAACAAATTTTACTTTCATAACCTACCGTCTTAGACCGTTATTGGACCTGCCTGTCTTGGGGGCGGCAATGTCCTCTAGAGCGCTGTTCGATCTGATTTCATCACATCGTCACGTCTCAAACTTCTGGTTGTGGTGCATCTTCTGCCAAAAACCATTTTGTGGTCAGTGGGTGGATGCACTCGGATTATTGATCCCTTGGGACGGAGCATTATCGTGCCCCTGACCGCCGGGAATGACGATCATTTGGTGGGCAAATGCAGCCGAAGATTGGTAGGGGAAGTAAATTAGTCTTTCCAATTGTAATAAACAGGGACGCAGCCGCATGCCGCCTTGGCGCGGATTGCCGCTTCCACTTAAAGCTGCATCAGCACTAATTTGATGAATTTATTACAGGAATATGAAGCCTGGCGATTGCCCCCGCAAAATGCGTCTCCCCATTTATGCGGTAACATTTTGCAGCGAAAAAAGAAGCCTGTAGAGGGTGTCTATGGTCGAAACATCGGCCACCCCGTCGACATTTTGTGGACGAAAATGGCGCTGAAAGCCCTTTACGACAATTTCCGTGGCCTCATCGAACACGCCGGTAATCTCGATCCCATAGCCATAAAGCGCCAGCATGGACTGCAAAGCCTCGACCGGCTGGCCCTGCTCGCCTCGCGCCAGAAAGCGTCCGCCACGGATCGGGGTCGCATCCACCAAATGACCGATGCCCGCCTCATGCAACCGTTGCCATGGGAAATTATGCCCGGGATCTGTCTTGCGCGCAGGCGCGATGTCGGAGTGAGCCAAGACGTGCTCAGGCCGGATTTGATGGCGCTCGCAAATATTGCGGCAAAGCCGGATGACAGATGCAATCTGCTCTTCCGCAAACGGCGGATAGTTTTCCAGTTCACCCGGATTGACGATTTCAATACCGATCGATGCCGAGTTCAGGTCTGTCTCGCCCTTCCAGAAACTTTTGCCCGCATGCCATGCCCGCGCCTTTTCCGACACCATCTGCACCACGTCTCCATTCTCATGGACAAGATAATGCGCCGAAACTTCCATTTCCGGAGATTTGAGAATCTGTAGCGCTTCTTCCGCGCTTGGCAGGCCCGTATAGTGCAAAATCAGAAAGGCAGGCGTTTTCCCATCCCGACGCGGCCCGAAATTTGGCGATTGCTCAAGCAAGGCCCCCCGATAATCCGGCTCCGTCAATGACAGTTCCCTGATCATTTCCTCATCGGCGCTGACCACTTCGCTCATGCTGCCTCCAATTGCTTTTCGATGCTGGCCCATGCCGCATTTATCGCTGCAAGGCGATTATTGGCGATTGTAATGAATTCGAGCGGCAGGCCTTGCGCGACGAGCCGGTCAGGATGATGCTCCTTCACCAGCGCCCGATACCGCTTGCGCGCTTCTTCGAAAGAAACATTGCGATCAAGCCCTAAAATGGCGAAAGGATCGCCCTCGCTATCGGCAACGTGACGCAAGGCGATACGCTTGAACCTTTCCTCATCAAAGCCGAAAATTCCGGCCACGCTGGACAGGAAAGCCATTTCCTTATCATGAACATAACCATCGGCAGTGGCTATATGGAAAAGCCCGTCGAGTATGTCTTCCAGCAAATGGCAATCAGACTGCCCTTCACTGCAAAGCCGCGCGAGTTGACGCGCATAGCTTTCAAAACCTGCAACATCCTGCTTCGCGAGATCGTAGAGGCGCGCGACATGGGTGCGTTCACGCTCCGGCACGGAAAATATATTGTAGAAGGCGCGGATTTCTTCCTGCGTGACGACGCCGTCCGCCTTGGCCATTTTTGCCGATAACGCGATCATCGCAATGGAAAATGCCACCCGCCGCCGCGTATCTGCATCGCCTTCGAAAACCGTTTGCACGGCCTCGATCACGCTGGAAATAGCGTTAAGCGTTACAGATGTAACGAACTCACCAATACGGGCCCAAATCGACATGAGTCGTTTTTATAGAATTCCGAACCGGCTGCAACATAACAATATGTTTACGATCGATCAGGGCGTCTGGCGTGCTTCCAGAGAGCTTTGGGCGGCGGTAGCGGCAGCATCTCCCGCAGCCTTTATCTGCTGCGCATTCTGCCCGACTGCTTTGGCTGCAGCCTCGGCATTGTTGCGTGCACGCTCCACGGCGGCGGCCAGCTCTTCCGGCGTCATAACCCCGGAATTCTCGCGCAGCGCCTGTATCAGATCAGGCCCGTCAGCCCCGTTTGCCCCGTTTGCTTTGTCTGTCGCAGCGGGTTCCACAATGCTGGCGGCTGGCGGTTCCGCACTCTGCTCCTGCGTCTGGCCCGAAGGCGCAGCAGCTTGCTCATCCTCGCCCTTGCTGCAGGCAGCAAGCGCAATAAGCACGATCGCGGAAATGATAAACAGAAAATGGCGGCTCATGATGAAAGCCATAACCGAAGACAGCCTTCGTTTGAACAGCGAAAATGCTATCCCGTCGCCTTTCTCCTCGATTACTGCCCGATTATGCATCTGATGGCTCCTTTCGGATGAATAGTGGTCCGGAACACCGGACCACCATTATTCTCTGGGCCAATCGTCAGGCCGCCACCAGCACCTGCCGCCATCATCAATTTGCCGGCGGCGTGCCCGTGTCAGGTGTCGTAGGCGCCGGGGTAGCTGGAGCCGGAGTGGTTGGAGCCGGAGCCGTATCAGTGGGTGCTGCCGGTGCTTCCGGTGCGGGGGACTCAGGCGCTGTCGTATTATTGGAATTGTCATTGCAGGCCGCCAGCCCCAGAAAAGATGCAGCGGCAATCGATGCAATCAGAAACTTTCTCATTGTTGGCTCTCCTTTCATGAAACCCGATGTCATATGTCGGTGCGCGCTTCTCTTTGCTGTATCTGTCTGCTTGTTACAGCGGCGCCTTCCTCCATCAGCCATCATCGCGAAAGAAAACGGTCGACTTGAGGAAAGGTTCTCTCAATTAGTCTTACCGACGGTAATAAACCGCCATAATTACAAAGCCGTAGCGACAGCCCGCGCCGTTGCGCATCGTCACGCACCTGTCACCAGAGCATGATTTATTCTTTCCCCAGCGCGATGGGATTCGCTGCAAAGGGGAATATGGATGGCAAACAAGACAGCAGGCGGAACGATACTTAAACGCGCAGTGACGCAGAACCACGCGCTTTCCCCCAAAGGCTTGTCCGAAAGATTGTTTGCCGTGCTCTTCAAGGGGCTGGTCTATCCGCAAATATGGGAAGACCCGGAAGTGGATATGATCGCGCTTGCCATCGAGCCGCAGCACCGCATCGTGACCATAGCGTCGGGCGGATGCAACGCCCTCTCCTATCTGACCGCAGACCCCGCACTTGTTGAGGCCGTCGACCTCAACCGTGCGCATGTAGCCTTCAATCGCCTGAAGCTGGCCGCCCTCAAAAACCTGCCGGACTATAGCGCATTCTACCGCTTTTACGGCACCGCAGACGATAGCGCCAATCTCGCCGCCTATAAACGTTTCATTCGTCCGCATCTCGATGCCGAAAGCCGCGCCTATTGGGAAAAGCGAAAATGGAATGGCCGTCAGCGCATCTCCATTTTCTCGCGCGATCTCTACCGGCACGGCTTGCTTGGCGTATTCATCGGCATGGGGCACCGTGTAGCACGCCTTTATGGCATCGATCCGCGCGATATTCTCAAGGCGCGCACGATTGAAGAACAGCGCACTTTCTTCGATACAGCCCTCGCGCCCTTGTTCGAAAAGCGCATGGTGCGCTGGGCCACGGCGCGCAAATCATCGCTTTTTGGCCTGGGCATTCCGCCCCAGCAATATGATGCGCTGGCGACGGCTGGCAATGGGGATATGGCCATTGTGCTTCGCGCGCGTCTTGAGAAACTGGCCTGCGCCTTTCCGCTCGCCGAGAATTATTTTGCCTGGCAGGCATTCGGACGCGGCTATAGCGGCAATGAGGAAAGCGGTCCATTGCCGCCCTATCTTTCGCGTGCAAACTTTGAAACCGTGCGCAACCGCGCTGATCGCATGACGGTTCAAAATGCAAACTATACCGATTTTCTTGCGGCCAAACCCGCCGCATCGGTTGATCGCTATGTCCTGCTCGATGCGCAGGACTGGATGAACGACACGCAACTCAACGCGCTTTGGCGCGAGATAACACGCACCGCCGCTCCCGGCGCGCGCGTCATATTCCGCACTGCCGCCGAGCCGAGCCTGCTCCCCGGCCGCATCGAAACCAGTATTCTCGACCGCTGGGATTATCGCAAAGAAGAATCGCGCATTCTGCATGATCGCGACCGCTCATCCATTTATGGCGGATTTCATCTCTATGTCTTGAAGGACGCCTAGATGCCAAGCCAGTCACCGCGCGTTCAGGCTATCGATCATGCCAGCCTGATGGATCGGGTCTATCGCCGTCAGCGTCATTTTTATGATGCCACGCGAAAATATTATCTTCTGGGCCGCGACAAGATGATTGCGGGCCTTAACGTGCCGCAAGGCGGCAGCGTGCTGGAGATCGGTTGCGGCACCGGACGCAATCTCGTCAGGACCGCGCAACTCTATCCCCATGCCGGACTGTTTGGCATCGACATTTCATCGGAAATGCTTGAAACGGCCCAACACGCCACCCGGCGGGCGGGCATTGCCGACAGAACACGGCTGGAACGCGCCGATGCAAGCCAGTTTAACCCGGCAGAGCTTTTCGGGCAGACCGGCTTCGATCGCATCTTTATCTCCTATGCCTTGTCGATGATACCGCAATGGCAATCCGTCATCCGTGAAACGATAGGGCATCTTGCCCCCGGCGGAGAGCTTCATATCGTCGATTTCGGCGATCAGGCGCGGCTTCCGGGATGGTCCAGGAAAGCCTTGTTCACCTGGCTGCGCTGGTTTCATGTCACCCCCCGCGCCGATCTCTTCGCTGTTGCCGAAGATCTGGCTTCGCCGTATGGCGCACGCGCAAATCTTCAGGTTCTCTACCGCGGGTTTGCGTGGATCATCGTCATTCGCGTTGCCAGCTAGATCAATACCCCCTATTTCTTGATTGCAACTAATGACGCGCCGCCGCGGATCGCGTAACCGTTATGGGACCGATTCGCGACACGGGGACCATTCCATGCACCCTTTGGCCAGCCGCAGCTTCCTTGCCCTTGGCGTTTTTCTTCTATCTGCCTGCACGACGGTGGACTATGATTTTTCCGATGTAAAAAAATCGCGCAGCACAATGCAGCGCATTGCGCCACCGTCAGGTCCGGTCAAGGCTCCCCGCTTCGGTGATCGCAAGCCGCATGAATGGAGCGGAAGAACGCCCTGGCATTATCCCGTTCATGGCACGGATGTTTCCAAATACCAGACAAATGTGGATTGGCGCGCAGTGCGCGCAAGCGGCATTTCCTTTGCCTTCATCAAGGCGACCGAGGGCGGCGATCGCTTTGACGAGCGCTTTGACGAGCACTGGAACGGGGCAAAACAGGCAGGCATACCGCGCAGTGCCTATCACTTTTATTATTTCTGCCGCCCGGCCATCGAACAGGCGCGGTGGTATATCAGGAACGTGCCCCGCGACCCGCACGCCTTGCCGCCCGTACTCGACATGGAGTGGAATGCCCATTCACCGACCTGCAAATTGAGGCCCGATGCAGCCGTCGTGCGCAAGGAAATGCGTATCTTCCTGCGAGCGATTGAAAAACATTATGGCAAGCGGCCGATCATCTATACGACCGTCGATTTTTTCGATGACAATGATCTGCGCCAATTCGCCGATTATCCGTTCTGGCTACGCTCGACAGCCGGTCATCCGGATGAAAAATACGGCCCGCATCCATGGACGTTCTGGCAATATACCGGAACCGGCAGCATTCCCGGCATCAAGGGCGACGCCGACATAAATGTCTTTGCAGGCGATACGAAAACATGGAAGAAGTGGCTGGAAAACAACAAGGTGCGCTAATGCGCTTGCTCCAAAGCGATATGAATTTTGGAGCAGGCACATGAGTGATCCCGCATCCCGTTTCAAGGCTCGGCTGTAGTTTCACAATGCTTTCCACTCTCGTCGTCGTTCTGCCGGTATTTGCACTGATCTTTTCAGGCTGGGGTGCGTTCAAGCTGAAAATACTGGGCGAACATGCCATCGCGGAACTCAACCGTTTCGTGGTCTATCTCGCATTGCCCGCCCTGCTTTTCGACATTATGGCCAATACGGAAGGCAGCGAACTCTGGCAGCCGGGCTTTATCGCAGCCTACCTGTTAAGCAGTGTCATCGCCTTCACCCTGCCCTTCGTGATTCGGTTGCGCGGACGACTGCCGCTGGCCGACAAGGCCCTTGATGGGCTCAATGCCGCCTATTCCAACACCGGCTATATGGGAATCCCGCTTTCGCTGGTGGCCTTTGGCCCTGCCGTCCTCCCCGCCACGACCCTTTCCATCATCATCACCGTTTGCATCACCTTCGCCGCTGCCATAATTCTGATCGAAACCGGCATGCAGACCGAGAAAAAGCCCCTGCGTCTCGTTGGAAAGGTCAGCGCATCGCTGATACGCAATCCCTTGCTCGTGGCACCGGCGCTGGGCGCCATCCTTGCCTTTTCGGGCTGGAGCATCCCCGGCCCCATCGAAACTTTTCTGAAAATGCTCGGCGGCGCAGCCTCCCCCTGCGCCCTCGTTACTCTCGGCCTGTTTCTTGCCCTGCCGCGAAAACTCGAACGCGACAGCCTGAACGCAATCAGCTTTCTGGTTTTTGTCAAACTGATCGTGCACCCGCTGGCAACCTGGCTGCTTGCCGTCTATGTCTTCCGGCTGCCGCCGCTTCTGGCCGAAAGCGCGACCCTGCTTGCGGCCCTTCCGGCAGGCACAGGTCCTTTCATGCTGGCAGAACATTATCGGCGCGAAGCAGCCGTGACCTCCAATGTCATTCTCTATTCGACCGTTCTTTCCGTCCTCACGCTCTCAGCCTTTCTGGCTTTTGTACGGTAGGGTTTTCCAACAAAACACAAGCCCGGAATCACCACGAAGTCATAAATCTTTGCGCGAGATTGCCGGAAAACCGGCGGATTCATGACTTTTTCATGAAATGTGAACAGAAAATAATATATAATAATTTCAATTACCTAGCTGGTAAACGAAAGGTTATTTCTACTCTCACCCCATATTACAGTACGAAATCTTCTTTTGTTTAAATCAATTTATGCTTAGATTCTGTCTTCTACCAACGCGCATCGGGCTTAGGTCGGGTGCGAAAAAGGAGACAGACCAATGGGACTGACGCGATCTTTGAATGTCCTCATGATCTGTGTGGCATTTGCATTTATTGCAGCGTTGATAGCAGGCATTATTCCGTAAGAGGATCAGCCTAAACCGTTGGATGGCCGCTGTTTGAAGATAAACAGGTCAGCCAAAATAAATTGCAGTAAATAAAAGCCCGGTTTTTCAGACCGGGCTTTTATCATTTCAGGCGGCTTGCACCGCAGTTTCTGTCTTGGGCCTTATACCGAGCATATGGCAGATAGCGAAAGGCAGGTCGGCGCGGTTCATTGTGTAGAAATGGAAATCCTGTACCCCGCGCTCGATCAGGTCCATGACCTGCTCCGCAGCGATCGCCGCAGCCACCAGCTGATGTGTCTGCGCATCATTGTCCAGCCCATCAAAACGTTCTTCCAGCCAGGAAGGAATATGCGTGCCCGAGCGGGCGCAGAAATTACTGACCTGCCTGAAATTATGTATCGGCAAAATGCCCGGCACGATGGGGATGTAGATCCCGGCGCGACGAACCCGCTCGACATAGCGCTCATAAAGATCATTCTCGAAAAAGAACTGCGTTATGGCACGCGTTGCGCCATTATCGACCTTGCGCTTGAGCATATCGATGTCGGTCGCAAAATCGGGACTTTCGGGATGCTTTTCCGGATAGGCGGAAACCGAAATGTCGAAATCGGAAATATTGCGCAAACCGCTGACCAGTTCGGCTCCGTTTTGATAGCCGCCCGGCGTTGGTACATATTGCGCACCGATTCCACTGGCCGGATCGCCCCGCAGCGCCACGAAGCGTTCAACACCCAGCGCCGCAAATTCCCGCGCCACATGATCGACTTCGTCGCGCGTGGCATCGACACAGGTCAAATGCGCCGCCGGCTTGATGTCGGTCTCCTTGAGAATGCGGGCGACCGTGCGCACCGTGCGTTCGCGCGTGGATCCGCCCGCCCCATAGGTCACGGAGACGAATGCCGGCTTGAGCGGCGCAAGCCGCGTGACCGTTTCCCAAAGGCGCTGTTCCATTTCCTCCGTTTTGGGCGGGAAGAACTCGAACGATACCCGGGTGGTCTGGCCGACATCCGGTCGGCGGGAAAGACCATAAAAACCCATCAGACTGTCTCCGTCATGCTTTCATTGCGAGCAACCGGATCGGCAATGAGCAAACGTGGATCGCGCGCCAGCCAAAGCTTGACCGTCAACCCTTCGTCCCCATTTGCCGTTCGCGGACTCAATTCAGTCGTCTTCTCAGGTTCCAGACCCGCATCCCTCATCCAGCCCAGCATCTGTTCATCGCTGAAGCCAAGCCGGAGATGCGCATGTTCTTCACGCAGGAATTCCAGCCTGTGCGGCGCAAAATCAACGATCAGCAAACGTCCGTCAGGCCGTAATGCGCGCGTGGCCTCGCGGATCGCCGCCTGCGGATCATCCAGAAAATGCAGAACCTGATGTATCGTCACCAGATCGAAATTCTCGCGCTCCACCGGCAGCGCATAGACATCGCCCTGCCGCACCTGCGCGTTGCCAACGGATGCAAGATCGAGATTGGCGCGCGCGACAGCCAGCATGTCACGATTGATGTCGATCCCCAGACCGCGATTATAAAGCGGCGAAAACAACTCCAGCAGCCTGCCTGTTCCCGTGCCCACATCGAGCATGGCCTGAAACGGCCTCTCGCCGACAATCTTCCTGAGCGCAGCTTCCACCGCACTTTCCGAAACATGCAGCTTGCGGATTTCGTCCCAGCTTCCCGCATTGGCACTGAAATAGGCCGCAGCCTTTTCCTGGCGGCTGGCCTTCACCTGCGAAAGCCGTTCCATATCGCGTTCGATCAATGGGTCGTTTACATTAAGCCGCGCAAGCAGATCGCGCGCTACTTCCCCGCAAAGCGCATTGTCCGACAGCCGGAAAAATGCCCAGGCCCCCTCCTGATAGCGGTCGATCAGGTCAGCCTCGCCCAGAAGCTTGAGATGGCGTGAAACGCGCGGCTGCGATTGGCCGAGAATTGTCGTGAGATCAGAAACAGTGAGATCGCCCCGCGAAAGCAGTGCAAGAATGCGCAGGCGGCTGGGCTCTGCCACCGCCTTCAACACATCCACCATCCGATCAAGATGTAAGCGCAATTCTGCAATCTCCACAGCTTTAAAACAAAAGATATAAAGATATGTTTATATGAATTTCACCTCTCGCGCAAGCCATTTTCATGGCAGGATGCGCAAGAGATTCGGGTTTGCGGGAATTGAAGAAAGGCGGTGCAACCATGGGTGCGGGCACAACTCGTCAGAAGGCGATCGCCAAATCCCTGACGCTTCTGCTTCCTGCCGTTCCCTATTCGGATTCCGAACCGATCCGGGCGGCGGCACTTGCACCGCACATGAAAACGCTTCCCCCCTCCGTGGCGGTGTGGCTGGCGACGGTTGCGCATGTCCGCCACGTCCATACGGATTATGACGCATTACGCGATGAAGGATATGATAAGGATTCGGCCCGCTTTTTCGTAATGGACGCCATTAATTCCAAACTGACCGAATGGCGTGCGACACGCCTCGTCACCGCCGATGACGAAGAATCCGCCAAAATGTAAAGCCGCCGGGAGGCGGTGACACATGAGACTACTTGCGTGCCACTATGAAAATTCTTGGGAAGCGTAAAAGAACTCGTCCGTCACGCATCTGTGGATAGCTTTTTGTCAAAAGCTTTTCATAGGCACAAAGATAATCTGCCTGCTCCGCCTCGTTGAGCGGATCGAGAAATGGACGCAAACCAGTCCCCTTGACCCATTCCACAATGGCTTTAATCCCGTCGAGCGGGTGATTATAGATCGTGTGCCAGATTTCGACATGCGTGGCCAGATCAGCGAGCGCGTCATAATAGGTTGCAACAGGCGGCAAAGGCTCCCGGCCTACAGTGCCGATCTTGTCCGCAAAGGGAGCGCTCTGGGCCACTTCCCGCATGGCGAGATGCGTCGGCTCGCCCATATTGTCGGGCATCTGCACAGCCAAAACCCCGCCCGGTTTCAATGCCCGTAACAGACGCTGCATCTGAGCCATATGATCTGGAAGCCATTGGAAAACCGCATTTGAAAACAGAACGTCCGTTTCGGCATCCGGCTCGAAATCGCTCAGATCGCGAACTGAAAAATCCACCTGCGGCAGACGCCGCTTGGCCTGATCGATCATATTGGGCGATGAATCGAACCCAAAAATCTGCGCATCGCGCCAGCGTGCAAGCAATAATTCGGTCGAGTTTCCCGGCCCACAGCCTATATCCACGACCTTACGCGGCCTATCGAACCCAATCTGCGCAACAAGATCGGCAGCGGGACGGCTGCGCTCATCCTCGAACTTCAAATATTGCTTTGCAGACCAGTCTTCCATCTTGCGCCTCCATCAAAAAAGGCCGGTGTAAACACACCGGCCTTGCTGTTTGTTATCGCGTCAGCGGCTTGTAAGTCACCCGCTTCGGGTTGACGCTGTCAGGCCCGAGGCGGCGGATTTTATCGGCTTCGTAATCCTCGAAGTTGCCTTCGAACCATTCCACATGACTATCACCCTCAAAGGCCAGAATATGGGTGGCCAGGCGGTCGAGGAACATGCGATCATGGCTGATGATAACGGCGCAGCCAGCAAAGTTTTCCAGCGCGTCTTCCAGCGCGCCCAGCGTTTCGGTGTCCAGATCGTTGGTCGGTTCGTCAAGCAGCAGCACATTACCGCCGGATTTGAGCATCTTGGCCAGATGGACGCGATTGCGCTGACCACCGGAAAGATTGCCGACTTTCTGCTGCTGGTCGCCGCCCTTGAAGTTGAAGGCCCCGCAATAGGCGCGAGAATTCATCTCGAATTTGCCGAGCTTGATCACGTCATTGCCACCGGAAATTTCTTCCCAGACGGTCTTGTTCGGATCAAGCGCATCGCGGCTCTGATCGACATAGGACATCTGCACCGTATCGCCAATGCGCACCGTGCCGGAATCGGGCTGTTCCTGCCCCGTCAGCATCTTGAACAATGTCGATTTACCAGCACCGTTGGGGCCGATTACGCCGACAATGCCGCCTGCGGGCAATTTGAAATCCAGATTATCGATCAGCAGGCGATCACCAAAGCCCTTGGAAAGACCTTCCACCTCGATAACGACCTGTCCGAGACGCTCCCCGACCGGGATGATGATCTGCGCGTCGCCGGGGCGGCGTTCCTCGGCGCTGCGCACCAGTTCATCATAGGCTTTGATACGCGCCTTGGACTTGGCCTGGCGCGCCTTGGGGCTTGCGGAAATCCACTCGCGTTCGCGCGACAGCGCCTTTTCGCGGGCGGCCTCCTCGCGGCCTTCCTGCGCCATGCGCTTGGCCTTGGCTTCCAGATAGGCGGAATAGTTGCCCTCATAGGGAATACCACGACCACGGTCGAGTTCGAGAATCCAGCCCGTCACATTGTCGAGGAAGTAGCGGTCGTGGGTGATGATCAGCACTGAACCCGGATATTCGCGCAGGTGCTTTTCAAGCCACGCCGTCGTCTCGGCGTCGAGATGGTTGGTCGGTTCGTCGAGCAGCAGCAGGTCGGGCTTAGACAAAAGCAGCTTGCACAGCGCCACGCGGCGCTTCTCGCCGCCCGAAAGCGTGGTGACGTCCGCGTCACCGGGCGGGCAGCGCAGCGCTTCCATCGCCATTTCGACCTGACTTTCCAGATCCCACAGATTCTGGCTGTCGATGATGTCCTGAAGCTTCGCGCCCTCATCCGCCGTCTCGTCGGAATAATTCATCATCAATTCGTTGTAGCGGTCGAGAATAGCCTTCTTGTCGGCCACGCCTTCCATGACATTGCCCAGCACGTCCTTGGAAGAGTCCAGCTCCGGCTCCTGCGGGAGATAGCCGCAGGTCGCGCCCTCCGCCAGCCAGGCCTCGCCGGTATATTCCTTGTCGAGCCCGGCCATGATCTTGAGCACGGTCGATTTACCCGCGCCGTTTGGCCCGAGAATACCGATCTTGGCATCGGGATAGAAAGAGAGATGGATGTTCTCAAGGATTTTCTTGGTGCCGTAGGACTTGTTCAGTCCCGACATGTGATAAATGAACTGGCGAGCCATAAAGCGCGTCGTCTCCAACAGGTTGAAAGCGATCAGCAGAACGCGGACCGCAGAGAAATTGCTGCTGGTTATTTAGGGCAAATGCTGCACGGAAGCAAACATCATCACGCAGGACAAAAGGAAGAGCAGCCTGCAAAAGAAAGACAAGACGCTCACATTGGATCGATCCATAAATTATGAAACCGGGCGCGGATATTTCCGTCACCCGGTTTCCCCTCTGGCCACTATCCGCGAGAGTGTCCTCTCTCTCATCGGATAGCCTGCAAACCATCGCATGAACCTGAAATCCCGCCGCTTCGTTGCGCCTTCAAAACCCCGTTCATATCCCCCGATATGCATAGAGTTGCGCAGGATTTCCCTATTTTCAAGCAGAATTTGCCTGAAATTTGTCATTGCATAAAATTAGCTCACTAAAACTTGAATTGCCTTTCAAAACGGCGATTCAAAAACAGGATTTGACTAAATGATTGGCATAAATTCTGATGCCGCCATGTCATTCGAAAC
Organism: Falsochrobactrum shanghaiense; assembly: GCF_003149535.1. Lineage (GTDB taxonomy): Bacteria > Pseudomonadota > Alphaproteobacteria > Rhizobiales > Rhizobiaceae > Brucella > Brucella shanghaiense. Next base: position 94,161 of record NZ_QGDB01000005.1, read on the forward strand.
CATCCAGAAACTATCCCTCGCAGATGCAATGAACCTGCCCTTCCGGCAATCATTGGCTGATACGGACAAGGCCGTGGTGCAAATCTGCCATGGTCTGGCCGAGCATTCCGCCCGCTATGTGCGCTTTGCACAGGCCCTGAACCGGGCTGGTTTTCATGTCTATGCATCCGATCATCGCGGCCACGGCGCCAATATCGGCGTGCAGGCGCCTAAGGGAGTGTTTGCACTGCGCAACGGCCATGCGCTCGTCATCAGCGATGTTCTGGCCCTCAACCGGCATATCCGGCATAGCCACCCCGGCTTGCCGGTGATTTTATTCGGTCATTCCATGGGAGGGCTGATTGCACTCAATTATGTGCAGGCTCATGGCCAAACGATCGACGGCGTCGCAATCTGGAATGCCAATCTTGGCAGTCCCGCAGCAAACAATGCGGCACTTGCCCTGCTCTATGCAGAACGGATGCTCAAGGGATCGGATGTGCCGAGCACCATTCTGCCCCGGCTCACTTTTCGCGCATGGGGCAATGCGATCGCCGGCAATCGCACTCCTTTCGACTGGCTCTCGCATGAAACCTGCGAGGTGGATGCATATATTGCGGATCCTTTATGCGGCTTCGATCCCAGTGTGGCGCTTTGGATCGACATTTTTCACCTGATGAAGAATGCAACATCCGATTCCGCGTTTGCGCCTATCCGCAGGGACTTGCCTTTCAATCTGGTCGGTGGAGCAGAAGACCCCGCGACGAATAATGGCGCTGCAGTCCGCAAGCTGGAAAACAAGATGCGGCAGATGGGCTTTGGCAATCTGCACTGCACGATCTATGCAAGAATGCGGCATGAAAGCCTGAATGAAACAGATCAGCAAGAAGTAACACAGAATTTTCTCAATTGGCTCGATGAGGTGCTTCCGTCTTCTCCCATCTCCGGCTAAAAGCGGCAGTAAAAGCTTGTCAGGTTCGTATTTGCAAATTCCGTCCGATCTTGGCTTTGTAATATAATAAGTGCTATGGACCCCGCCTTGCGCCTGACGGGACCATCGGCCCTGCCTGTTCAGTGATTTCGATAAAGCGCAAGGTATGAAGGAAGCTCCGCTTGGAAACACCAACGATTTCTGTAGTCATCCCCTGCCGCAACGAAGCCGACAATCTCGCTTTTCTTCTCGATGAAGTCGACGAGGCAATGCAGGGCCGTGAATATGAAGTCATCGTCGTGGACGATGGCTCGACAGATTCCACCGGCGACGTGCTCGCGGGCCGCATTCATCTGGGCAAGCCCTTGCGCCATATCCGCCATGACCGCTCATCGGGACAGAGCGCTGCGTTGCGTTCAGGTGTTTTTGCAGCGCGCGGGCGGGTCATCGCGACATTGGATGGGGACGGCCAGAACAATCCAGCCTATCTGCCCGTGCTTGTCGATGCTCTCACCAATGCAGGCCCGGCTTTCGGCATCGCGGCAGGCCAGCGCCTCAAGCGCACCGATACGAAATTGAAGCAGCTTTCCTCGCGCCTGGCCAATAATTTGCGTGGCGCAATTCTCAAGGATAAAACCCGCGACTCCGGCTGCGGACTGAAAGCCGTCCACACCGATCTGTTTCGCCAGTTGCCGTTCTTTGATGGCTGGCATCGCTACCTGCCTTCACTGACCATCCGCGAAGGCTATGATGTCATCCATGTGGACGTCGTCGACCGCGAACGCCGCCACGGAAAATCCAATTATGGCATCCTCGATCGCGGGCTGCGCGGCATTCTCGATCTTTACGGGGTGTGGTGGCTGCGCAAGCGCCGCAAGGTCGTGCCGCGCGTGACGGAGATTACTCATGACTGATATATTCGCCAGCCTGTCACAATGGCTGCATGAAGTCTTTGTCGCCCAATGGGACGGGTGGATCATATTGGGTTTCATCGCCCAAGGCTGTTTCACCATGCGCTTTGTCGTACAATGGCTGGCATCGGAAAAAGCAAAGCGCAGCGTCATGCCGGTCGCCTTCTGGTTTTTCTCGATTGGCGGCGGTTTTCTGCTGCTGCTTTATGCGATTCAGCGCAAGGATCCGGTCTTCATTGCCGGGCAAGGTCTGGGACTGTTCGTCTATATCCGCAATCTATGGCTGATCGCCAATGAAAGGAAACGACTGGCTGCGGAGAAGTAATCCGTTACTGGCTCAGGAACTGAATAATCGTCCTACCGAACGATAATCGAGGCCGGTTCCCGCAATATCTTCAGGCTTGTAGACATTGCGCAGATCGATCAGCACATTGCCGTCCATAGCTTCCGCAATACGCTTGAGATTGAGTGCGCGATAGGCATTCCATTCCGTCAGAAGCGCCACCACCCCTGCACCCTCTGCCGCTTCATAGGCCGAGTTGCACCAGATCACATCGGGCAGGACCGCCCTTGCCCCTTCCATGGCCTCCGGATCATGGGCGCGCACTAAAATTCCCGCCTTCTGGATAGCGGCTATAATGTCGAGCGAGGGGGATTCGCGAATATCATCCGTATTGGGTTTGAAGGCCACTCCAAGAACCGCCACGCTATCTGCGCCGCATTCTCGCGCGGCACTAACGATGCGTCTGGCCATCGACTGCTTGCGCGCCTCATTGACCGCAATCACTTCCTCGATCAACGACTGCGGTGCATCATATTTCTTGCCAGTCGCAGCAAATGCGCGTGTATCCTTGGGAAAGCAGGAGCCGCCAAAGCCGGGGCCAGCATGAAGGAATTTCGAGCCGATACGATTATCCATGCCGATGGCGCGCGCGACTTCCTGCACATTGCCGCCGGTCTTTTCGCAAAGATCGGCGACCTGATTGATGAAAGTCACCTTCATGGCCAGAAATGCATTGGCGGCATATTTGATGATTTCGGCATTTTCCAGCGAGGTAACCACCATCGGCGTCTCACGCAGGTAAAGCGGGCGATAGAGCCGCTGCATGGCGGCCTTGCCGCGCTCGTCCTCTACGCCGACCACGACGCGATCAGGCCGCATGAAATCCTCGATCGCCGAGCCTTCGCGCAGGAATTCGGGATTGGACACCATCGAAAATTCCACATCCGGCCGGGCTGCGGCAATGCAGTCGCGAATGCGTGCATTGGTGCCGACGACGACGGTGGACTTGATGACGACCACCGCTCCCGGCTTCATTGCGGCAGCAATTTCATCGGCGGCCGCTTCGATATATTGCAGATCCGCCTCGCCATCACCGCGCCGCGAAGGCGTTCCCACGGCAATGAAGATCACATCCGCATCGGCCACACTCGTTGCCAGTTCCGTGCTGAAGTCAAGCCGCCCGTCCCGAATATTGCGCGCCATCAATTCGTCCAGGCCGGGCTCGAAAATCGTGACCTTGCCCGCCCGCAGCCGTTCGATGATCGATGGATTATTATCGACACAGGTGACGTGAAAACCGAATTCGGCAAAACAGACACCTGAGACCAGCCCAACATAACCGGTTCCGATCATCGCCAGCTTCATACATTCATTCCTTCATTGTCATGCCGTCGCATCTGCTACGGCTATTTCTCCAGCCAGCTGTCATAGTCCGATACCAGCAGATGCAGCGGCTGCTCATTTTCTTCCACATCGGAAAAACGACCGATAGGCTCGCGGAATATATTATCGGTGAGATCGTCATTGACCGTTGAAACCTCGCCGATCAGCACGTCACCCCCCTCGCCCCAGAAAGCGTGCCAGTTGCCCGGCAACAAGGTGACGCTTTCGCCGGGCTGCAATTTCAGATGCGCTCCGGCTTTCTGTGTGAGGAACCGCCCATCGCAGGCAACGGTAACGTCGCTTTCCTCATCAACACTGCCGTCGGGAAGCGAGTTAAACAATTCAAGAACCAGTGTCGCCCCGCCGCGATTGATGATGTCCTCCGCCTTCACCACATGCCGATGCATGGGCGAGAGCTGATTCTGCCGCGAAATCATGATCTTTTCGGCATAAAGCATGCCGGTGCCACGCTTGAGATCGTCCGCGTTGCCATTGCGCACGGTGAACAGAAACAGCCCCAGATCGGCAAACCTGCCCTGACCGTAATCAGTAATATCCCAGCCAAGGCGCGCCGCGCGAATGGCTTTGGCGTCGCTTGAAGTGCGCTGCCTGAGTTCCTCCGGCGACCAATAGGCGAAGGGGGGCAGGACATAGCCGAACGAGCGGATGAAAGCGTCGCTTTCGCGGATAATTTCATTGATCTCGGAACGTTTCATGACCACCGGCCCTCCCATGCAGCAAAGCAATTTGTCTCCGACCGTGTCGTAACCGTCTTTCAGGCTGCTTGGCAATCCCGCAAATATTGCCACGCACGATCGCAAAGCATCACCTGCCCTTCAGCCGCGACATTCTGGCGTGTCGTCTTTACGCGAAAACCATGTCGCATCCCAATGCGCGTTTAGAACATTTCGATGATTGAATCATGACAACGAAGGTGGTTCCCAATCAAAAGACGACAAGCACGGCTCATTGAGATATTGGAACAAACGGCCCTTTCGGAAGATAGAAGAAGCAGTCAATCATGCATGGGTCGCAAAAAGAACAGCAGTTGGTGCGATCCCTGCAATGGGGCCCATAAAACGGGCCAAAGGGTTTGTGGCTATGGACGCTCGCAACGAAATGCTGGACCTTTTAACCAGGCGTGACCCGAATTTCAGCCTGGAGCAGAAATTTTATACCGATCCGGATTATTTCAAACTGGATCTGGAGAACATCTTCTATCGCGACTGGCTGTTCGTGGGCCATGACTGCGAACTGCCGAAGACCGGCTCCTACATGACCGTGCAGATCGGCGCTTATCCGGTGATGATCGTGCGCGATACCCAAGGCGACATCCGCGCCTTCCATAATTCCTGCCGTCATCGCGGCTCACGCATCTGCGCGGCAGAAAAAGGCACGGCGGCCAAGCTCGTCTGCCCCTATCATCAGTGGACTTACGATCTGGATGGAAGGCTGCTTTTCGCCCGTCAGGTCGGCCCTGACTTCAAGCCCGCCGAATATGGCCTGAAGCCGGTCCATTGCGAAAGCGTTGCCGGTTACATTTACATTTGCCTTGCAAATGAAGCGCCCGATTTCAGGGCTTTCCGCGCCACTATCGAACCCTATCTCGCGCCGCACAATATCCGGGACGCGAAAGTCGCCTTTGAAAGCACCATTGTCGAAAAGGGCAACTGGAAGCTCGTCTGGGAAAACAACCGCGAATGCTATCATTGCGCCGCCAACCATCCCGAGCTTTGCCGCACCTATCCCGAGGCTCCGACGGCTACCGGCGTGCAAGGCATGCTGGATGACCCTGAAATCAACGCGCTCTGGAAAAACAGCGAAGCTATCGGCCTGCCAGCCCGGTTCCATATTTCCGACGATGGCCGCTATCGCATTGCGCGTATCCCGCTGCTTCGCGATGCCGTCAGCTATACGATGTCCGGCAAGCCGGCAGTCAAGAAGCCGCTGAGCGAGCGCGTCGCAGGCGACACGAATATCGGCGCCATGCTGCTATTCAATTATCCGACCACCTGGAACCATTTGATGGCCGACCATGCCATTTCCTTCCGCGTATTGCCGCTGGGTCCGAACGAAACGCAAGTCACCACCAAATGGCTCGTAAACAAGGATGCAGTGGAAGGTGTGGATTACGATCTGGAAGAATTGACCCATGTCTGGATCCAGACAAATGCTCAGGACCGCCAGATCGTTGAAGAAAACGCCGTTGGCATTCATTCGCCCGCCTATCAGCCCGGCCCCTATTCCGTGGAGCATGAAGGCGGCGTAATGCAATTTCTGGAATGGTACAGCAACACCATCACCCCGCGCCTGCGTGAAGAACCTGCGAAACTTCGTCACGCTGCCTGAGTTGAAGGCGCAAGATAACTTGCGCCTTTGTAGATATTGCATTTTCAGGAAGTGAGAAGGCCATGCAGCCTCTGAAATATCTGGACGAGATGCTGCCGTGGAACGACAGGTTGCAGATGCTCCAATGCATCTCGGCCATCGAAGAAGCGCCAGACGTGATGACCTTCTCCTTCAGGGCGACGGACGATAACTGGTTCCGCTATGCGCCGGGCCAGTTTATCACACTCGAACTGCCTATCGAGCGCAGCGACGGGCTTGGGCCGGTTCTGCGCACCTATACGCTTTCATCCACTCCTTCGCGGCCATATCATATCTCGGTCACGGTCAAGGCGCAGAAGGAGAGTATCGGCACCCGCTGGATGCTGGATAATCTGCGACCGCCCATGACGATCAAGGCCTACGGGCCAAATGGCGATTTTTCGCTCGCCAACCATCCGGGCAGAAAATATCTGTTTATCTCCGCAGGCTCGGGCATTACGCCAATGGTGTCGATGACCCGCTGGCTGTTTGATTGCGCCCCTGAAAGCGATGTGGCCTTCATCAACTGCGCGCGGACGCCCGACGACATAATCTTTCGCAAGGAACTGGAACTGTTGTCGGGCCGCATGGAAGCCATGCGCCTTGCCTTCATTGTCGAGCAGTCCTCCGCCCGCCATGTCTGGCCGGGCCTGCATGGGCGCATCGACCGTGCAAGGCTTGAGCTTCTTGCCCCCGACTTCATGGACCGGAAAGTCTTTTGCTGCGGCCCCGAACCTTTCATGAATGGCGTGCGCGGATTTCTGGAGCAGTCCGGCTTCGACATGGCCAATTACCATCAGGAGAGCTTCCAGCCGGCAAGCGAGATTTCAGCCGTGCCGCTGCCGGGGACGCTGGCTGCCGCAATCGATACGCTCGTCCCTGCCACGGCACCGACCGCACCTGCGCTCGCAACCGCAACCGTCGTCTTCAGCCAGTCCGCCATCGAAGTCGAATGTACCGAAAACGATACGATCCTTCTTGCTGCCCGCAATGGCGGTTTGAAAATCCCCAGCGCCTGCGAATTCGGCATTTGCGGCACCTGCAAGGTGAAATGCATCGGCGGGGAGACCGAAATGAACCATAATGGCGGGATTCGCGATGATGAAATCGCCGAAGGCTATATTCTGGCCTGTTGCAGCCGACCGCGCGGCCGGGTGGAGATAGACGCCTGACGGCTTGACCTCAGACGAAAGATGGCGTCGGATAATGCGACACAGAATTATTTAGGGTTGGCATTATGATCGGGCACGCGCTTCTCGCTGTTGATATTCAAAATGATTTCTGCCCCGGCGGTGCGCTGGGGGTCGAGCGCGGCGATGAGATTCTGCCAGCCGTCAACCGGCTGATTGAAGAGAGCGAGCATGTCATTCTGACTCAGGACTGGCACCCTGCCGGACATTCGAGTTTCGCGTCCAGCCATCCGGGCAAGAACCCTTTCGATACGGTTCAGATGGCTTATGGACCCCAAACCTTGTGGCCGGATCATTGCGTACAGGGAACGGAAGGGGCGGATTTTCATCCTGATCTGCGCTGGACTCGCGCGCAGCTTGTCATTCGCAAAGGCTTTCGCCTTGGCGTCGACAGCTATTCGGCATTCTTTGAAAATGATCACCAGACACCGACCGGCCTTGCCGGCTATCTGCGTGACCGCAATATCGGCTCACTGACGCTGGTTGGTCTCGCTACCGATTTCTGCGTCGCCTATTCGGCGCTGGATGCTATCGCACACGGCTTTCAGGTGCGGGTACGACTGGACGCCTGCCGCGGCATAGACCTCAATGGCTCCATATCTGCAATGCTGGAAAAACTGAGGCAGGCAGGTGTCGAACTGATCGATGAACCTGCCTCAGCTTCCTATCTCTCGTAGTCAGCGGTCGATTTCACCGTCCGGCATCACCACATAGATGAGCACGGCGATCATGGTAATGAAAAAGCGAAATGCCGATTCGATACCGTTCCATGTCGATGACATCCACATGCCGAACCATTCGCCCCCGACCGACATGAAGCCGACCTGCCAGATCAAAAAGCCCAGCGACAGGCCTAGAATGGCCCAGTTCTTTGAGCGGTTGAATGCGGCTGCATTGCCGCTGATGTGACGCAGCATCGCCACAGCGCCGATCCAGCACAGGATTGCGGTCAGTGTTTCCATTGCGATGATGAATATATAGGCGGCATTGTGCAGGAAGTTGCTGTCGATAGCGCGGTATTTGATCGTCGCGTCAGGAAAGATCGTATCCATCATCAACACATGCTGCACGAATGCAAAATTGCTGCCGTAATCGGTGATATTGCCAAATGAAACCAATGTCGCAAAAAACGCGATCGCGGCAACAAAGGCAGTCTTGCTCAAGCGTATAACCATTGTGGTTTTCCCTCTCCACAGCGCATCAGGAGTTGCATTACAGCCAGCTTGCACAAGAACTCTTTCAATTTGGTCAAAAAACAACAAGAGCGGCACCAGGCCGCTCTTGTTCATGCGTAATACTGCTGTCGACAGGGCTTTTACATCGCCGCCTCATCGGCATCCTTCTGCCATCGCGGATTAAGCCGGTTATAACGCACCGACGAAAGCAGCGAGAGACCGATCAGCACCGCACCGATAAGACCGGTGATGACTTCGGGAATGTGGACAAGCGTCTGCACATACATGATCACGGCCAGCACGAGGATGGCGTAGAAGGCGCCGTGCTCAAGATAGCGATACTGCCCGAGCGTTTTGCGCTCCACCAGCATGATGGTCATCGAACGCACATAGAAGGCGCCGATACCAAGGCCAATGGCAATGATGAAGAGATTGGTCGTGAGTGCAAAGGCACCAATAACGCCGTCGAACGAGAAGCTGGCATCAAGCACTTCGAGATAGATGAAAGCACCCAAGCCGCCGCGATGGACCATATCCATCTGCTCTTGTGAGGCATCGAGCACCTCGCCCAAGCCCTCGACCGCGAGGAAGGTGAGCAGGCCGAACAGTGCCGCAATAAGGAATGTATGGGAGTTTGCCGCATCGAGCTGGTAGGAGAAGAACAGGATCAACGCGATTGCCACCCCGATTTCAACCCCTTGAACGGAGGCAAATTTCGACATGCGGCTTTCAAGCACCCGTATCCAATGCACGTCTTTTTCGACATCGAAGAAATACTTCATGCCGACCATCAGAAGGAAGGTGCCGCCGAAAGCCGCGATGCCCGTATGGGAAGCGGCAATAATCCGCGCATATTCATCCGGTTGCCAGATCGCCAGTTTCAGGGCCGACCATGGATCCGTCCACATCGCTACGGCCACAATGGCAAGTGGAAACACGATACGCATGCCAAACACGGCAATGATGATACCCCAGGTCAGAAATCGATGCTGCCATTCAGGCGTCATGTCGCGCAGGATACGCGCATTGACGATGGCATTATCGAACGAAAGGGAGATTTCAAGGACACTCAGTACGGCGCAGATAATAAAAAAGGAGAGCATGCCTCCCATGGAGCCGGTTGTCGAATATCCAATCCAAAGAGCGGAAAGAAGACCGAGGACCGTGAAAGCCAAGGGCCAAAGGAAGTAGCGATATGTGGCCATCACCAACCATCTGATTATTATATTCTATGAAGGCAGGCGGAATATTGGCCCTCACCCAGAGGAACCGACAGTGCTCATCCTGCGGTGCAGGAGCTTATGTAAGGAGTGATTCCAGCCTAAACAAGAGAATTAATGGCAATATTTTGTTCATTAAAGTTTCCCTGCCGGACCATATTTACGATCAGCAGCATTTCTGGCCGCCTCTCCCGCAAAATGCCATATAGCATTTTGCCAAATTAAACATACATTTATAGCAGGCGGAGAGGTCGCATCGAAAACATCCGCCAGACCGATAATATGCATAATTTGTAATGAGAGGAGAGAATTCATGATAACAGGATCGCAATGCCGTGCAGCGCGCGCCTTGGTTCAGTTCTCGCGCGAGAGGCTCGCACGTTTTTCGGGCGTAAGCATTGAAGTGATCGAGTTTTTCGAGCGCAACATCGACAAGCCCTCAAGCGAGCAGATCATGGCTTTGCAAGACACGCTGGAAAAAGGCGGCGCACTCTTCATACCGGAAAACGGCGGTGGAATTGGTGTGCGCCTGAAGTTCAACAGTTCCGAGACAAAACGTATCGCCAATCTGGAAAATGAAGGCGGTGTCGTCGGCTATGATGATGTGCCATGATATTTCCCGCGAGGACACCTAGCCTCAAGCCGCTTTTTATCGCGGCCCTCGGCCTACTCATAGGGCCCGTCATGCTGTCCCCTGCCCAGGCAGCCACGTTCAGCGTCTGCCATGGTTATGATTGCTATTACAGGACTCGCGTTATCCTCACCAAAAAAGACGAGCAGCGCATTCGCAGTCTTCTGGCAAAAGCTTCCCGGTCCGCCGCAGCAGAACGCAAGGCGATACGGAGCGCCGTTGCTATTTTCGAGCAGCGCAGCACTCTGGCGATTGGCGTTCGCGACGAGCCTCGCATGCGCTTCGGCAAAGGGCGCATCAAGGGGCAAATGGACTGTATCGACGAATCCACCAATACGGACGCGTTCCTTCGCTATCTGCATTCGCGGCAATGGCTCAAATATCACGCACCAGCCCGCAAGGCCGCTCGCGGCAGCTTCTTCGACGGGCGCTATCCCCATTGGACCGCCGTCATAGAGGAGAACGGCGCTGGGCGCTGGGCGGTGGATTCCTGGTATGAGCCCGGAGGCGGTCCTCCTGACATCATGGCTCTGGAGGAATGGAAGCGCCGGGGGTATGGCGGCCAGAGATAAAGCTAAAAAATCTGAACCATTCCCGCTTGCGCGCGTTAGCTTCCTGACCTGTCAATTGGAATGAAGCGACGTGACCGCCCTATTTTGGCAAGCAGTTCCGTGCGGATAATGCAGCGAAAAGGTGGTTGCCGTGATTGAATTGATTGGGTCTGACGCCAATTCAACCCCGAACGGAGGAAGACCAATGGACTGGAATCGCGTGGAAGGCAATTGGAAGCAGGTTAAGGGCAAGGTTAAGGAACAGTGGGGAAAACTCACCGATGACGACCTTGACCAGATCAATGGACGACGTGAACAGCTCGAAGGCAAGATCCAGGAGCGCTATGGGATCGAGAAAGACCGGGTCCGCAGCGATATTGATGATTGGTACGATCGCCAGCAATGGCTACCATAAACTTATCTACTCCCGAGACCATCATATCGAAACCCTGCATATGGCGGGGTTTCGATAATTTTCCGTCTTGTTCAGCAGCGATCGACGCGCTGAAGCGATGCCGATAACCCCATGAGCGAAAATGAATAGCGCGTATTTGTCCCGCGCGCAGATGTCGCCTGAACATTCAGTGTACGCCCTGCGCGCATCGCCTTGAGTATCCGCGCTTCATCCCCTTCATTTTGCGCCCACGCACGATTGCCTTCACTAAAAAACGGAAACGCCGTACCGTCGACGAGGACCGTAACCGGGCTGTTGGCCTTCAACTGATACCCCATGACGAGTTGCGGGCTGAGATGTCCGCTCGACTTGGAAATAATTACGAAATTATCGCCATGCCGGACTCCCGCAGGATGAAAACTCGACGGCACGGTTAAAGCGTAGCATTTATTCCCGGGCAGTTGGGTGTTCTGATAAACGCCCCAATCCCTGAACTCACCGATGTAACTTGTTTTAGCCGAAACCGCGAGAGGACTCGCCACCAACCCTGCAAGCGCCAGCGCAACGGTGGTTGCCTTTTTCCTCATTGCCTGAAATCTCCTTTATTGGTTCACATTGCATGAAAAATTATTTCAATTCGTTATGATTTACTTAACAAACCCCTAAAAGCACATTAAAGTTTTGTAACCTTACGGTTCAAGATGCATATGGCGGCACATAAAACGCCAGATTTGCGCTGATTTCCCGATCAAAAATCACCAGTAAATGCTGAAATTCTCTCGCCCCAATGCAAAAAACCCGGCTAAACACCAGCCGGCATAAAAATGCATCGTTCATTGATGATGGTGGGCCCGGAGGGACTGCATCAAGTATTGATTTTATTGGGTAATTTCTAGGTTAGCTAATTTGGACTTTCCACTTTGTTCCGGGCCTTCGCGGCTAACCTAGTGCATCACTTCTGAAACCAACTCCACATTTTCACGGCGTTTTCATACAGTGCTACAACGCCGATCATGATGGCGAGAATGCCGAGGATCACCCACCGCATGAAGCGGCCAATGGTGCGCAGTGATCGAACCAGTTCCAGTCCGTCTTTCATCAGGTCAATATCTTCCTCCCGCAATTGAGACAGAAATTCCCGCGTCTCGTCGGGAAGCTCGATCATGCGATTTACGGTAGGCGCTTCATTATCCATTGGTGTCACCTTCCACACCCCGCTGCTTTGAAATATGCATTATGCCCCGCGATGCCCTGCCCTGCCGGAACATCGTTCTGCGTCAGATAGACGGCGGTGGCCGGTTTAAGGTTTATCTGTTTCCAGCCCGCGCAATTGCTCGCAGTCTGGCTGCAAGCCCCCAAGCTCAATGCAGAGCCGATAGCTGTCCATACCGATAATCTTTTCATCGATGTTCGCCCTTTGTGAGATTGCCTTTGCAGTGGCCTTTGCGGCCTCCAGTGCTGCATCCTGCCGCCCGTCACGCTTGCCAAGCTGGTAAAGGCCGATTGCCGCCAGACACGCGCCCATGAGGGCCAGAGCGCGCCAGTGGGAGGAAAGGAAGGTGAAAGCGCCCATCAATGATGCTCCTGCACTTTATCCATCGGCTCCGGCTTCTCTGGTTTCGGCTCCTTGTTCGGAATAAGCCACACCAGAAATGTCGTAATACCGCCGACGATGGCCGTGGCGACCGCATCATCGATCCCAAGATCAATGCCGAAATAAGAGCGCACCCATGCGACAACGGCCACGATAAGCGCAGCCCACATTTTGTTGAGACGGGTCATGCCGTGTTCCTTTTGAAGATGGAGGAAATTACCTTGATGAGAGCGGCCAGCCAGCCGGTGGACGGCTGCGGCTTCGTTATCGGTATACCGATTTCGGGTTTTGGTGCTGGCTTGTCGGCAGGCGTCACGCCATAGCCTTCCGCCCGGAGCAGATCATCGTACTTTCGGGCATATCCGGCGATCAGATCGGCCTTATCTGTCCCGTTGACGATCCGGCGCGCACTGACAAAGTTGGAAGATTGAAGCGTGATGTAATCGGCCAACTCTTTTGCTGTGAACCAGCCGTCTCGCATTCCGAGCACGATAATTTGAGCGGCAATGTCGGCTTCAAGCGCCAAGGAAGGATTGTTGACCAGATCGACGCCAAGCTCGCGCCCTGCCCGCTCATAATTGGCCTTATGGGTAAGCTGGACATAGCCCCTTCCCAAATATCCGCCAGACCAGTAATTTGACTTCACCCATGGCAGCTTTCCAGCCTTCCAAGCCTTGGTGAGAATTTCCTTTGCCTTCGCATCGGTCTTTGCCAGTGTCTCGCGCACTGGTTTCATGGTGTGGGCTGTTTCGTGATACGCAGTCGCCAGCACGTAGGCCAACTGATTGCGCAACAGGCCGTGCTTGCGAGCTTCCGCTATGATGAGGCGGGTATCGCCAAGCTTAAGGTTCATGGGATTTCCTTTCCCCAATAGAAAAAGCCGCCCCGAAGGACGGCTTGAGATTTTCACTTGATGGACGAAAGACTGAGGGACTTGGCTAAACCTGAGAATATTCAAGCCAAACTGTATCCACCTGCTCATCAGTCAACGCGAGTATCGGAATAAGCTGGACAACGAGCGGATGCAGCCGGTGAAATTCACTGGCGAACTGCCACTCTATTTCAGCCTGAGACTTTTCCGGCTCCGGCAGGGCGGCAATCGCGGTCGGAACAGCATCGAGTTTGCCAAGAGACAGGAGGCCAAGGCGAAGTTGACGCGCAGTCAGGTGCGGCATACGCTCCCTTGATGAAGCGTTCCAATCAGAATTATATTTTGCGACCAGACCCGCAAGTTCAACTTCGCTTGGCTGCTCGGCGTCCTCTGCTGACCAAGCCGCGATAAAAGCATCACCAAGGTACTCATTGCTATTTTCTCTTACCGGTTGCCCAACCCAAAAATCCCGACCATGAAGCAATTCGGGCCATTCGCTTTTGATCGCGTGGATGGTTTGCTCATGCGATATGAAAGTCATCTGCGCCTCTCTAGATATGGTTCTTGACTATAATGCCGCGTACCCAAACCCGGTTTGTGCTTTTTTGTGATCGTATCCCAACCACTACCCATGGATTAGGAAGGTCTACGGTTGCATCTTCGTAAAAAGGGTCAATCGAACCGAACTCCAGAATTCCAGATGCATGGCTACAGTTTTGCGGTGCCGTCTTCTTAGCAGCCTCTATCTCCGCCCTTGTCTGCGCTTGATTGGCAATAAAAGTGGTCAAATACCCGTTAAATGCGGCACCGTTAATATTGCCGTCATTCTGAATATTGGTGTCACCTACATTGATGCCATTGACCTTCAACAACCCAGCATCGTTAAGGGTCATCAAGTCATGTTGATTTCCACCCCCCTCGGCACCGGTATCGTTTCTGCGCCAATAAAAATGAGTGGGACCTGATTGTTTAGTAAAAGCTACATGTGCGCTACGCCAGTAGAGATAATTGACCCCCCCATTGAGAAAATCAAATCTGGTCGCATCTGACGCGGGCCCATCCCTGCGGATAAACCGCGCGTCGAAGAAATCCCGCAACCAAAGCTTGATATTGCCCCACGTCCACCTCTGAAGCGTCGATGACCCCGACAGCACACCGGTAGCCGATCCCATTGCAGTCAATATTCCTTGATCTTTGACCCATTCCGCCAGCCGGGTCATCATCATGCGGGCGCTGTCATTAACGACAGAAGGAAACATACCCTCCGACCAATTTATATCAGCATCTGCCGTGGCGTTATTCCCCGGCGTTGTGCTCCAGTCATAAATACTTGCCATCGTTCAACCTCACACTATGCGGGATTTCAGAAATTCGGAAAGGTAGTCAGTCAGCGCAGGCATTGTTTTGGGGGCTTGCATGGGCTGCATCATTGGCGGCTGCTGCTGTTCGGGCATCATTTGCCCCATAGCCGCGAAGATCGGGTTTGCCTTGGCTGCATCAACGCCGAGGGCCGATAAAAGCCCGGAAGGTGGTTCGGGCTGTGATTGGATAGGTCTTGCCGGAAGTGACGCCACGTTTATCGGCGGGTCCAGTGGAGGCGCTGGTGTACCGGACGCTTGCGGCGATGCAGAAGGCTGCGCGGCAACATGTGAGCCAATGCCAAGCGCCTTTGTGAACCTCTGGCCGTATGTTCCGACATCTGTTCCAAGAACGTCTTTTCGGTTGGTTTTCCCGACGCCGCCTGGCCCTGCGAACCACGCCTGCGCTGCCCCTTCTGGCCCAAACTGTCCTACATATTGACCAAATCGATGATCAAATACCGCATCTTGAATAGCAGGATCAGACATGAACTCTGCCGGAGTGACAGTCCGTCCAAGCGCTTCCTGCGACCAAGGACCAATATTGGCTTCCATGATCTGATAGCGGCCAAGCGCACGTCCCATTTTCGGGTGCCGAGGCCCCACGGCGGCGTAATCACCGCTGCCCCGGCTCTCAATCGAGGCAATGGCATCCCGATAGGCTTGTGTTGCCATTGGCATTCTCCATTAAAAAAAGCCGCCCGAAGGCGGCTGGCTGCGCAAATATGAAAAGCGCCATAAAACGCTCTGCCATGCTATCGTATTATGCTTGCATTTCTGCCAAAGTGGTCTATATTGCCAGCATGAATAGCAAGCAGAAAAAGACACTCGCCGCCATATTCAAAGACCCGGTGTCCGGCACCATCGAATGGGCGGCTGTTGAAAGCCTTCTGCTTGCGGTCGGTTGTCAGGTTATCGAAGGCAATGGCTCTCGCGTCCGCTTTGAGATCAACGGCGAGATAGAAAGCTTTCACCGCCCGCACCCTGCCAAGGAAGCAAAACGGTATCAGGTCCGCGCTGCCCGCGCCTTTCTGATCAGGTTAGGAGTTGAGCCATGAGCAATGTCATGACCTACAAGGGTTATTCTGCCCGTATCGAATATGACGATGAGGACGGCATTCTTTTCGGCCAGATCGCAGGCATTCGCGATGGGGTTGGCTTTCACGCTGATAGCGTTGATGAACTTCGCTCTGCCTTTCATGAAGCCGTAGAAGACTACCTTGAGACCTGCGCCAAGGTTGGCAAAGAGCCTCAAAAACCATATTCCGGCAAGATGATGTTTCGTGTCAGCCCAGACGTTCATCGAAAGGCAGCTATAGCTGCTGAGCTTTCCGGCAAGAGCCTTAACCAATGGGCAGAAGAAGCGCTTGATAAAGCTGCCAGAAATATAGCCGCATAACCCTGCCCCGCTCCGGCGGGGTTTTTACTATCTCGACAAATCCCCCGCCCTTTGCTTATGTGGAAGGGAAAGGGGATTGGGGATGAAGAAAAGCTGCCCGAAGGCCGCTCTTTTATGCTGACTTTTTTCGCTCCCAATCGGCAAAAGCCGTTGTTCCCGTTACGTCATCGGCCAGTAAGGGGCCGTCATCGACGCGCCTGTAAAAAACCGGGTGATGAGCGTATGGTGCGCGAATTAACAATTCATATTCGCCACCCATCATCTTGTTGTGAACAGCCATAAGCTCCGATGCTTCCTCTTGAATTTCGCGAAGGCGTACAAGGGGATGCTTTGCCTGTGCAATCGCCACAGCCGGAACCGTAAGCGCAACACCAGCAGCAGGAGCGGCGCGGAGAAAAGAGCGACGATTAAGCATTATGCCGCCCTCCGCTGGCTATCCGGCCTCAAATCAGGGAACTTCTCATCGAGAACTGCGAGAAACTCCTTTTTCTGATCTTCGGTGTATCCAATCCATATCTCAATCATTTCTCCTTCTGATTTGCTGAGTGAACGGCCAAGGCTGATTTCGAGAGAAAGCTTCAAGGCGCTTACCTGATCTTGCACATGAGGGAAAAGGTTCATTATACGTCCTCCCCCTCATATCGACGGATCGCAGTTTCAAGACGACGACGAGCATTCCGTGCCAAACGCTTTGCATCTTCCTGTTTGATGTAATCAGGCTTGGTGATTTCCATCATTTCGGCCCATTCTGGCGTTCCCCGTTCGATACGATCAATGCCACGCGCTTCCTTGAAGTCGTCATAGCTGGCACCAAGAGCATCCGAATAGAAACGAACTTCGCGTTCATGGCGGTTAACTTCGATCGCCTTTTCAGCGATTTCAATGAGTTGGGATAAGTTGCTCATTGCGTAACCCCCTTTACTCCAAGCGTCAAAATCAACTCGCTCGCAGCCTCATCACCCCATACTTCTCTAGCCTCAGATACTATTTCCGAGGCTACTTTTTCAGCAGCTTTCCGCGATGTCGAGATAATGGCTTTCCCTATAATGATGGTACTGCACAGCAATTCAGGCTCATCGAACAGGAGTTTTATTTCCTCGTCGCTTGCTTTCTGTTCCGCGAGAGCCTCCATAATGCTGGCTATCAGGTAAAGTCGCCGCTCTTCATTCATAACGCGCCCTCCGAAAAGGAACCCTGCGGGATTTCAAGCGCATAAGCCTCGCGCCAAACATCAGCATGATAGGCTTTCACGGCGCCGTAATTGGCGTCGAACCCGTCAATTGGCAGAGTATCCATTTCTAATGAAATATGTTTCAGTTCCCGCCATGAAAATGATTGCCCATGATAGAGCATCGACATGCGCTTGACCGTGGCATATTCCTGCGAGCGATCCAGCACCTTTTCAAGCTTGTTGGCTTTCTTGACGGCTTGGCTGGCCGTATTCATTGCCGTGGCTTCGCGACGCGTTCCGATTTCCGCTTTGGTGCGCTCTGCCAGCAAGCGCGCTTCATACTGTTCCGCCCATGCCCTCGCAGCAATAGCCGGATTGGTGAAGTCTGGCATTGTGCCACCGTTTTTAAGGCGCTGCCATTCATCGACAAGAGCCGCCGTAAATTCCGGTGACGCCGAGGGGATTGGCGTCACGGCTTTCTTCGTCTGCCTTTGGGCGGGGGGCTTGGGTGGAAGACGAATGCGAAAAATCGATTGTGAAGCCGAAACCCTTGAGGTTTCCGGCTGTGCGAGACTGCAAGGGAGAGATACGAAAGCCGCTCATTGAGCACCCTCCCCGATAACTCCAGCGCCGAACTTGCGGGCAATTCCATCAGAAAGGCGGATATTCTCTTGATGAGCTTCTTCGGTGATCATCCCGTTAGCCAAAAGCTCGGCGGACAGGGCTTTGTGATCATCCATGCTTTCAGATGTGCGAACTTTGGCACGATCTTCGCGAGATTGCGGTTCATGCGTATGCGCACGTGTAGCAAGGGCCGTGCCATTTTCGTATTCGTTCAGATAAAGATCGAAAATCGCATTGGCGTTATCAACCTCATCGCGGCCTTTCTTCTCGACCTTGCGGAGATACGAAACAAGCTGACCGGCGGCGGTTTTGTCGTACCCCTCGCCTTTCATTTCCGCATAGACTTCGCAAATGTCAGCCTTGATTGCGTCCTCTTCTTCCTTGAGGCGCAAAACGCGGTCGATGAAAGACTTGAGGCGGGAATTGCTCATACCACCACCCCGCTTCTTGCTTCCTTGCGGGGCTTGGGGGATGGAACCAAAACACTGCTAGGCCACCGGACCCCATCAGGCCAATTCTTAGAAAAATTGTTTACGACCTCATCATATTTTTTGACCGTAAATGTAGTTTCGCCATCACGGATGCGAACAAAGAATTTACCGTCAGAGGCGATATGCCGTCCGACTGTTGTTTCTTCGATCCGCTTCGCCGCACCATAAATCGCGGCTAGTGTGAGGAGGTTCTGTGCAAGCTGTGTTTCCATAGCTCGCTACCATAATGGGAATTTTCCTACTTTTCAATGGGAAATTTCCGATTTCCAATTCAATGGGGAAAAATCCTATTCTCAGCGCATGATGGAACTGAAAGAAATCGTACAAACCAGACTGAAGCAACTCGGCCTTGGCCCAGTCGAAGCGGCGACGGCGGCGGGTCTTGAGCGCACTTATATCCGCGACATTGTCGAAGGAAAGAAAAAATCTGTACGCACTGATAAGCTCCAGGCATTGGCCGACGCCTTGAAAATCGACGCCGCCGCCCTGCAACGCGGGGAACTGGTCGCGAGCGACAACGCCAATGAAAGTCCAAGCTGGTCTGAATTCACTGATCTGTTCTCCAAGGTAAGCGAAGATGATCAGGAGGCCGTTTTGCGGTTAATGCGCTCGCTAGCTGCCGCAAAGAAAGAATAATCTGGTGCTGTTCCGTTGCGGATAATTCTGACCATATGATTTCTGCTTCTTTTAACTTAGCCACGTCCTGCCTCCGCTCGTTTCCTATGCTGACTCGCTTTCGCGAACAAATCAAGAACAAGGATAGTTAAGAGGCGGGGATAAGTTTGACGGGCTTGCTTTTTGCTTCGGAGAGGGAAGATGATGAACGCAGGTAGATTCGGAGGCAGGAATTGGATTTCGGCGACTACGTAATATATGTCGATGAGAGCGGTGATCACAGCCTGACATCAATAGATGAAAACTATCCGATTTTTTCCTTGGCGTTTTGTATCTTTAGAAAAGATGAATACATAAACACCGCTGTTCCGGCTATGCAATCATTCAAATTCAGATGGTTCGGCCATGACAACGTTGTTTTGCATGAATCTGATATTGTCAAAAGGAGAGGGCCGTTTCACTTTTTGCAATATGACAAAATACGAGACCGATTTATGAATGACCTAAGTGAAGTCATGGAAAAAACCCCTATGACTATCGTATCTTCCGTCATCAGAAAAGAAAATCTCAAACGGCGATACGCCAACCCGGAAAATCCATATGAGTTAGGGCTTCTTTTCTGCATGGAAAAGGCCCACGAATTTATTGAGTTTCATGCGGATCACGAGCGCCGCTGCCATATCATTTGCGAATCCCGCAGTCCGCGCGAAAAAGCAGGGAGAGGAAAAGAAGACGCCGCTCTCGAATTGGAATTTCGCAGGATCGTGGCAGGGGATCATTATCTTCAGGCAAGGAACGGTCATCGCCCTATACCCTGCTTTGATATACTTTTCGCATCTAAGCTGGCGAATTCCACCGGGTTGCAAATTGCCGACCTGATTGCCCGGCCGATTGGATTGCGCATATTTAAAGGCAACCAAGAAAACCGTGCGTTTGATATAATATCGCGGAAGATATGGTCAGGGCCGAAGGGGAACAGCATGTTTCACGGTATTAAGGTATTCCCATAAAAGCGAAAGGCCCCGGTTAAACCGAGGCCATAACGCCGACCAGGAACAAACCCCAATCCACTTGAATCCTATATAGCACACCCTATCCCGGTTTTCCACATCTAGCATATATTTTATCTAACTAGCCGCAAAAAATTACGGAAATTTCGAGCGGTTGGGTAATCCCCCGTTCTTAGCGGGGCTCGATCATATAGCCCGAGAAAATTCTACTTTTGAATCCCGTTAATTGCCGGGGGGGGGTACCGTTGCAAAACCACCCATCAGGTTTTTTTGGCAGGATCAGCTATAATCGGCCCATAGAAAGACCTTCGTTCATTCTCCTATAGCGCTGCAATATATTAGATAATTCTAGTGCATAAAAAATTGATAATGTTATTTTTAGCGACACTTGAAAAGGCGTTTTTTATTTCTAGATTCAATAAATCTGTATTTACCAATACAGATAAAGAGCGACCCAGAAGATGTTTGCCGCATCTTCTGGGCCATATTGTACCCCCGTTACGGGAGAAGTGATCACTTGACCATTCATTTAATGCGTTCTCTCAGCATGTCAAGCCCTTCTCTCGGCGGAATGCCATGGAGAATATAATTGGCACTACTGCATGAACGACAGCTTATCACCCCAACTGTTGAGCTTCTGGATGCGCAGCTTGACGGGTTTCTTACCACTTCGCAGCTTATTGATCTTCTACATGATAAGCTTCAACCTAGTGGACAAGACCTAGATATTCTGCGCAATAGGAATGATACCCACTTCAGTCAGAAGGTGCGTAACCTTGTATGCCATCGCAATAATAGCACGGGCTTGGAGGCCCGTGGGCTGGCGGTTTATATCAGAATCCGAAAAGGATGGCAGATAACTGACCACGGCAAGGACTACATGAAGAAACTACGCGATCACAAGGCCGCGTAGTCTCGATCGCACTCTAGTTTCCGCCGACAAGGCGGAACCCACATTAGGCGCGGATGAGTAATCTCCGCGCCTTTTTCCCATACAAACCAAGCATAACCAGTTGCGGTGCTGGCTTTCGGGTCAACCCTGCCCTTGACCATGGGAACGCGCTCTGAAAATTGGGCGAACTTGCTTGGCGGATTGATGCTGAAAATATTCTCGAACCGCCCCACACTTTCAAGGAATACGGTTCGAGCAAGTATCGCCACGCCTTCACGTGCGACGACAAGCGCCCGCTCTACAAATTCTTCTGCCAGCCGAAACGGCGGATTGGTAATCACCCAATCGTGCGACAGGGCCTCATAAGGATAGGTCAGAAAGTCGCGAACTGGCGCAAATCCATAATGATACGCGTCTGCGCTATCAACCTGCCCGAAATATTCCGCCAGAGGCTTCGCCATGTAGCCGCGACCACACGCTGGCTCCAGACAGGTTTTCGTGCCCAATAATTCCGGCGATCCAATCACATGCTCGACCAGTGCCCGCGTCGCCCATGGCGGCGTTGGAAAATCGTCAGGGCTGTCTTTCGGCTCGAACCGCTGGGCCATGACCGCATGTGATGTGTTCTGTTTCATGGCCTCTCCTATCTCCCATCACCCTATCGAGCAACCGTTAAGGCTCGCTGAATTACTCAAGTGATTCTACCGCATTGCGACGGCGGGGCAATGGGGTGGGGAAAATTAAAATAGGAAATATCCAACTTTTCTGTTTACAAGTGGGATTTATCCTACTATATTGCTCTCAACAAACGAGTTGGGAGCGCCGCTCTCAACCTAGCCCGGAGAGAGCGATGAGCACTTTAGATAATCTGACAATTGGAGACCCGGACCATGCCGACGCCGGTAAGGTCGAGGGGGAACTGACAGCCGCAGCGCTTGACGTGCTGGCCGAGCGCCGGAGAGTGTCCGATCTTTTGTGTAACGGGAAACTGGTCCATGCTTCATTAAAAGGAAGCTTGCATGACGATCTCGAAGGAAATTCTGGATGAACTGCTGAAGGGCGTTGCCTGCCCTGAAGATCTGCTCGGTGATTCCGGGCTGATGAAAGAGCTTAAAATCCGGCTGATGGAACGGATGCTTGGCGCGGAGCTTACCGAGCATTTGGGCTATGATGAAGGCAAGGAAGCGCCGGTCGAGCAGACGAACCGTCGCAATGGCTCGACGAAGAAGGTGCTGAAGAGCGAGGACGGTGAATTGCCTGTGGCCGTTCCGCGCGACCGCGACAGCAGTTTTGAGCCTGCCTTGGTGAAAAAAGGGCCAGACGCGGATCGACGGGATGGACGACAAGATCATCGGGCTCTATGCCGCCGGTCTGAGCGTTCGCGATATTCAGGCCCATCTTTTGGATCTGTATGGCCTGAGGGTCTCGCCTGACCTGATCAGCCGGGTCACGGATGCGGTTCTGGATGAAGTGCGGGAATGGCAAAGCCGCGCGCTGGACCGAATGTACCCAATCATCATCTTTGATGCGCTGCGCGTGAAAATCCGTGATGGCGACAGTCGAACGGTGAAAAACAAGGCCGTTTACGTGGCCCTGGGTGTCACCCGTGATGGGCTGCGTGAAGTTCTTGGGCTCTGGATTGCCGAGAATGAAGGAGCGAAGTTCTGGCTTTCGGTGATGAATGAACTGAAAAACCGGGGCCTGCAGGGCATTCTGATCGCAGTCGTTGACGGCCTGAAGGGCTTTCCGGATGCCATCACCGCTGCCTTTCCCGAAACGATGGTCCAAACATGCATCGTTCATCTGGTGCGTCACAGCTTGAACTTCTGTTCATGGAAGGATCGCAAGCCCGTGGCGACCGACCTGCGGCGGATTTACGAAGCGACGAATGCGGAAATGGCAGCCATTGAGCTTGATTGCTTCGAAGCAAAATGGGCCGACAAATATGCCTCCATCGCGCCCGCGTGGCGGCGCGCCTGGCAGGAGGTCATTCCTTTCTTTGCGTTTGATCCGGCCATCCGCAAAATCATCTACACCACGAATGCCATAGAAAGTCTGAACCGCGTGATCCGTAAATCGATCAAGACGCGCGGCTCGTTTCCCACCGATGAAGCAGCTACCAAGCTGATCTATCTGGCGATCCGCAGCTTCGAAAAAGATGGGCGAAACGTAAGAGAATGGTTTGCAGCCAGAAACCAGTTCGCCATAATGTTCAATGAGCGCTTCGACGCTTGAGTATCAAAAGCCGCATGGATCCGAGCAGATACACAGAGTTTATGACACTCCCGAGCGCCGCCGTCAGATCGAGAAGGAAGGCTGGACACCTCAACATGATGATCTTCACACTGACGGCGAGCTATATTCGCGCGAAGCAGAGCAAGCCCGACTCGCTACCGATGGAATGAGCCGGGTAGTGCGCCTAAAGCGCAATGGCTAACCTTTTGGCTAACCGCTTTCTGGCTAACCTTAACATATTGATTTAATTGTATAATTTTGGTGAATGGTGGGCCCGGAGGGACTCGAACCCCCAACCAAGCGGTTATGAGCCGCCGGCTCTAACCAATTGAGCTACAGGCCCCACGCATCCTTGCCCTACCCTAAAGAATGGCAGGATACAAGCCGTCAATTGCATCACTTGCCCTAATGCGCACATATTCGATTGCCATGCAGGAGCAGGATAATCGGAATCGTCCAAGCATCGAAAAGTTTGATTGCATATTCGCTCTTTGTTCGTTCAGATAGGTGGCCGTTCACGCGCGAATGAATATAAGGCTTTGATGTTATACGGAAATCAACCTTCAGCGCGTTTATTTCGCACAGGCGACCCAGCATTCATCACAGGAGATTTCATGCGTAACCACATTCAAAAATTCATGGTCCCCTCGCTCTCAGTGCTCATGATCGCATTTGCCCTGCCTGCCATTGCACAGGAGACCCAGCCGATGAAACAACCTGCGCTTATTGCAGTGACCGGCGAAGGTAAGATGACTGCTTCGCCTGACATGGCCATTCTCAATCTGACCGTATTGCGTGAAGCCAAGACGGCTCGTGAAGCCATGACCGCAAATAATGAAGCAATGTCCAAGGTTCTCGAAGCCATGAAAAGCAACGGGCTGGAGGATCGCGATCTTCAGACCGGCAGCATCGATATTCAGCCGCGATATGTATATCCGGACGACAAAAATGGCCTGAAAGAACCCAGCATCACCAGCTATACGGTATCCAACAGCATCGTCGTGCGTGTGCGCGATCTCTCAAAGCTGGGAGCGATTCTCGATGAATCCGTGACGCTCGGCGTCAATCAGGGCGGCGGCCTTAGTTTCGTCAACGACAATCCTTCAGCCACCATCAACGAGGCGCGCAAGCGTGCAGTCGCAGATGCCGTCGCCAAGGCGAAGACCCTTGCCGATGCAGCGGGCGTCGGACTGGGCCGGGTAATCGAGATCAATGAACAAAGCCGTGCGCCAGCGCCCATGCCCATTGCCCGCGAGTTCAAGACGATGGCCGCAGCAGCACCCGATAGTGCCGTTCCGGTCGCGGCGGGTGAAAATACCTATAATGTTTTCGTCAATATGCGGTTTGAGATTAGTCAATAAGAGGAAGCTGCGAGCTACCCCCCGACAACCGAGAACCAACCTTATGATAAAACAAAAAGCCCCGGTCGCATTTCGCTGTCCGGTTCAAATTGCGCCCTAGCGCTGTGAAGCCGGGGCGTCAACCATGTAATGAAGGTAATCTTCCTCGCTCTCCAGCTCATGATCGAAGGCCGCGACCTTGCCGCGAACGGAAATCCCGGCCTCATGAACCGTATCGGAAGAGCCGGAAACAAGCGGATGCCACCAGTACAGGTCGCTGCCCTCAGCCACCAGACGATAGGCGCAGGTCTGGGGCAGCCAGCTGACCTCGTAGATGATTTCCGGGGTAAGAAGGACGCAATCGGGCACCCATTTGCGGCGATCGGGATAATTGCTGCATTGGCAGCTTTCTGAATCAAGCAGCGTACAGGCTACGCTCGTCCAGTAGATTTCGTCGGTGTCGTCATCCTGCAATTTATGCATGCAGCATTGACCACAGCCATCACACAGGCTTTCCCACTCATTGCGAGATAGCTCTTCAAGAGATTTTGTCCGCCAGAAAGGTTCTTTTTTCATAACCCCAATGCCTCGACAGGCATTACCTTGAATAAAACAGCGCCGCGCATCGTCATCGAATGCGCGACGCTTTTTTGTCTACAGAAGATCAGTCGAAAATACGCTCGCCCTGCTCGTCAATAATCTGCCGCCCCTTGTTAAGGGTAATGCTGGCAGCATCTTCGATACCGGGGCAGCGATCCGCACGCACAAAGCGGTGTTCTTTGGTCTCGCCATCGATGGTCTTGGAGATCACACCGCAAACCTGATATTGACCGCCTTCGCTATAAGGCGTTGCGATAATCAGAAACTCCTTATGCTCCAGCCGCCCGGCTTCTTTTGGCTCCGCCGGGGTCTCCGGGGCAGAACCACCACCAAAAAGTCGCTTCAAAAAGGACATGTCGCCCCCTCTCCTTCATGATACTTCGTCCGCAAGCTGGAACAGCTTCGGACAAAGCTTTTTAGAGCGCATCCCGAAAAGTGTGAAACGGTTTTCGGAAAAGATGCGCGTTTAAAGAAAAGGTTAGAGCGCCGATCTGATTCAATCAGATCAAAACGCGCGCTAACTGTCGAGGAACGAACGCAGCTTGCGCGAACGGCTCGGATGCTTGAGCTTGCGCAGCGCCTTCGCCTCGATCTGTCGAATACGTTCGCGCGTCACGGAGAACTGCTGTCCAACTTCTTCCAGCGTGTGATCGGTGTTCATGCCGATGCCAAAGCGCATGCGCAGAACACGCTCCTCGCGCGGTGTCAGCGATGCCAGAACGCGGGTCGTGGTATCACGCAGATTGGCCTGGATCGCAGCATCGATCGGCAGAAGTGCATTCTTGTCCTCGATGAAATCGCCCAGATGTGAATCTTCCTCATCACCGACCGGTGTTTCCAGAGAGATCGGCTCCTTGGCGATTTTGAGCACCTTGCGCACTTTTTCAAGCGGCATGGCCAGCTTTTCCGCCAGCTCTTCCGGGGTCGGCTCGCGCCCGATTTCATGCAGCATCTGGCGCGACGTACGCACGATCTTGTTGATCGTCTCGATCATATGCACCGGAATGCGGATGGTGCGCGCCTGATCGGCGATCGAACGGGTGATCGCCTGACGAATCCACCACGTCGCATAGGTCGAGAATTTGTAACCACGGCGATATTCGAACTTGTCGACCGCTTTCATCAGGCCAATATTGCCTTCTTGAATGAGATCGAGGAACTGAAGACCGCGATTGGTGTATTTCTTGGCGATCGAAATGACGAGACGCAGATTGGCCTCGACCATTTCCTTCTTGGCGATGGTCGCCTCGCGTTCGCCCTTCTGCACCTGATTGACGATACGGCGGAATTCACCAATGGAAATCGCAGTCTCGGTCGCCAGATTCTGGATCTCGCTGCGCAGGCGCAAGATCGCAGCCTCTTCGCGGTTTGCGAACTCCTTCCAGCCCCGGCTCGTGAGGGTCGAAATGCGCTCGACCCAGTTGGGATCGAGTTCATGCCCCTGATATTCCTTCAGGAACTCCTCGCGGCGGACACCGAAGGATTCGGCAAGACGCAACAGCCTGCCTTCGTTCTGCACAAGGCGCTTGTTGATGTCGTAAAGCTGCTCGACAAGCTGCTCGATACGATTCTGGTTCAGCGACAAGGATTTCACAGCCTTGATAAGCTGGTCTTTCAGTTCCTTGTAGCGGCGCTCCTGGCTGGACGAAAGCTCGCCCGTGGCCGCCAGACGGCTTTCAACCTGCTGGTCCTGAAGCTTGCGCAGCTTGCGATAGGTATCAGCGATCAGGTCGAGCGTTTCCATGACCTGCGGGCGCAGTTCGGCTTCCATGGCCGCCAGCGACAGGTTGGCTTCGTCTTCATCATCCTCTTCTTCTTCCGCAGCCGCATCACCGCCGACATTGGTGATGTCGTCATCATCGCGTGTCCGGCGCGCAGATTTTTCATCGCGCGGCTTTTCCTCTTCCACACGCTCGATCACCGGGGCCTGCTTGGCTTCCGGACCGGCATAGGTGGTTTCAAGGTCGATGATTTCGCGCAGAAGAATATTGGCGTCGTTGAGCTGATCACGCCAGATAATGATGGCCTGAAAGGTCAGCGGGCTTTCACAAAGCCCGGCAATCATCGTTTCGCGGCCTGCCTCGATGCGCTTGGCAATGGCGATTTCGCCTTCGCGCGACAAAAGCTCGACGGAACCCATCTCACGCAAATACATGCGCACCGGATCATCCGTGCGGTCGGTCGGCTCTTTTTTGGTGGTGGTCGCAGCAACAGCAGTGCCGGTCGCCTCAACGAGTTCGCCGCCTTCTTCGCTTTCTTCCTCGTTGTCGTCGCGATCATTGTCCTGCTCGTCATCTTCGACGACGTTGATGCCCATATCGGACAGCATGGACATAGTGTCTTCGATCTGTTCGGATGTCACTTCCTCGGAAGGCAGCACGGCATTCAGCTCGTCCATGGTGACGTAGCCGCGCTTCTTCGCAAGTTTGATCATCTTCTTGACAGCATCGTCAGAAAGGTCGAGAAGAGGTCCGTCGGTAGCAGCTTCGCGCTCGACTTCGACTTCTTCGTTTTCCTTAACCTTCGTTGCCATATTATTCGTCTCCAGGCGACACCGGTCGCATCTAAGATATATAGGGTGGTCCTGCGGTTTTGCGAGATCGCAACCTGCCGGATAAATTTTTCCGAAGCGCTGCACGTCTCGTTGAGGCTGCCCGCATTCCGGCATTTACGACACCGCACTGTTTTCTCAGAAAATCGAAACCGATTTCCGTCAAATGCGGTAGTAGCCAGTTCCCGTTAATACCGAATTAACTCTACCGTCCTTGGCAGCCTTGCCGTCTCCAGTTTTTCAGGCAGGTCCGGAATTCATATGCACCGACAGGTGCCGAACCCCTCATACCACCGCTCAAAGGGCTGGTTTCCGGAGTCCGTTTCGGGAATATTTATCGATAATCAGTTCTATGGTCCTTGCTCGAACTGTCGTGATTCCGTCATTTATGCTGCACGTCAAGAGCGACTCACCTGATTCGGCCTCAAAAAGCGAATCATTTATTGCCCACGCGCCGCGCAGCGCTCATTCCAGACCCCGAATCCCGTATTTCAGGCCTGCTCCGTTCGCTGTGGCGTTTAGTGATTCGGGTGATTCGAATCAGAAGCTACCCACCGGCCGCCCGGATGAAAGGCCAAACCCTTCAATAAGCGCTTCGGTCGCCTCGGCTTTCATGAGCTGGTTACGAATATCGACAAGCCTGCCGAAAAGTTCGCCCGTTTCATCCGTTTCAAGCATCTCTTCCAAAGCGCGCAGTTCCTTATGTAGTGCGCGACTGCGCTGATGCAAGTGAAGCGCCTGACGCAGCGCCTCCCGCGCATCCTCTTCCGCAGCCTGCGATGTTGCAGGCCACAGGCGCGCGCGCTTGATCGATTGCTCCAGCGCATCGATCAACTCGCCATGGCCAGCCTCGGCCAACGCCAGCCGCATCGCAGCGCCATCTTCAATATGATCGGAGGCCAGAACATCGAGCAACGCAGCTTGCAACGATCTTAATGCATCATGCCCAGGATCGATTCCCGCCAGCATTTCAAAATCTTCATCGATCAGTCTTGGGTGATTGATGAGGATGAGAAGTATCGTGGCCTCACGCAAAGGCGCATTATTTGCACCCGCACCGATGCTGCGCCCTTTTACAAGCGTTGAACGCACGAGGCTGTCCGAATATGCAAGCCGCCCGCCCGCGACAAGCCCCACGCCTCTGCTAGCGCCTTGCCCGCGCCCCTTATTCCCGCCGCGATTAAAGGAACTGCCGCCGCGTCGGGCATTCTGCCGTCCCTGCCCGAAAAATACCTGTGCGCGCTCACGCATTTCCTGAGCGTAATGACGGCGAATATCCTCATGCGCGATGCGGCTGGTGATTTCGCGCAGCCGCGCTTCCAGTTCCGCCCGCCGCTCCGGCGTATCAAAGACCCCTGCCGCCGTTTCCCGGCTCCAGATCATATCGACCAGCGGCCGGGCATCGCCTATCACAGCGTAAAAGGCCGAAGCCCCTTCCGCGCGCACCAGATCGTCCGGGTCCTGGCCTTCCGGCAGCAGGGCAAAGCGCAGGGATTTCCCCGGCTGTAAGGCTGGCAAGCCCAGATCGGCTGCACGATGCGCCGCGCGCAGACCGGCCCCATCGCCATCGAAGCACAAGACCGGCTCGGGGCTGATGCGCCACAAAAGTTCAAGCTGCTCTTCGGTCAATGCGGTTCCGAGCGGAGCGACAGCCTGATCGATGCCAGCCTGAGCCAGCGCGATCACATCCATATAGCCTTCCACGGCAATGATGGGCTTTGCCCCTTCGCCGCCCTGAGGCTGCGAAGCCTTGCGCGCGCGCAAGCCATTATAAAGCACCCGCCCCTTATGAAAGAGTTCGGTCTCGGGGGAGTTGAGATATTTCGCCGGCGCATCCGCCGATAGCGCCCGTCCGCCAAAGGCGATAATGCGCCCGCGCAAATCCTCGATCGGAAACATGATGCGATCGCGAAAGCGGTCATAGGAAACTGCTATGCCCTCGCCATGGACCACCAGCCCGCATGCTTCGATCTGCTCACGCGAAATGTCCTTGCCTGCCAGAAACTCCTTGAGGGCATTGCGCGATTCCGGGGCATAGCCGATGCGAAAACTCTGCTGCGTCGCGCTTGAAAGCCCGCGATCGCGCAAATAGGCACGCGCTTTGGCACCCGCAGGACTTTGCAACTGGCTTTCAAAAAACTGCGCCGCCAGTTCCATCGCATCGTAAAGCGTCGCGCGCTGTGCCTCGCGCTTCTCCATTTCAGGATCGCGCGCGGGCATCGGCACGCCCGCCATATCGGCAACGCGCTCAACCGCCTCGGGGAAGCTCGCCCCTTCGAGTTCTGTCAGGAACCTGAAATGATCGCCCGTCACACCGCAGCCAAAACAGTGATAGCGGCCCTTGCGGTCTTCACAGTGAAAACTTGGCGTCTTCTCACCATGGAACGGACAGCACGCCCAGAAATCACCCTTTGCCGGATTGCTCTTTTTACGGTCGAACGAAACCCGTGTCCCGATCAATGTCGAGATGGGGACACGATCTCTAAGCTCGTCGAGAAAAGAGGACGGAAAACGCATTACCAATGTCACTTTCAGCTCTGATGGCAGAACGGTTGATCGACCGGGCCAATTCCTGCCCCCGCATCAGTCGCGCCAATCCAGATATGCACTCATATGTGAATATAGGTCCGAATATAAGCATGAGGGACACGACAGTCCATCATACATAAAGCAGCTTCCCCGCTAATCACATGGCCATGGCATGCGCATGCGGCGTCATAAAACTGTCATCTAATCGTCACATTAAGCCGTCATCGCTTGATCTGCCGATCCTTCAAGTTCATATTCCATGCCAGCCCCTGCTCACCGGGAGCGTATTTTTCTCTTTTATAGCGTAGACTTACCGGGGAGTTTCGTCTCCCCAACCAGAAAGGATTTTTTTGTGAACGGTTCTGTGGTCCTTTTGCATCTGGCCGGTGCCGTAGCCTTGCTGCTCTGGGCGACCCGCATGGTGCGCACCGGTGTGGAGCGCGCCTATGGCGATCGCTTGCGCAGGCGTTTGCGCAACCAGATGCAAAAACCACTGCTGGCCATCGTCTTCGGCCTGTTTCTAGCGATCGCCCTGCAAAGCTCGACTGCCGTCACCCTTCTTGTCGGCTCCTTTGTCGGTTCAGGTTTCGTCAGCGGCCTGGCTGGCCTCATGGCCGTTCGCGGCGGAGAGCTTGGCTCCGCGCTCGTGGTAAAGATCCTCAGCTACGACCTGACCTTGCTCGTGCCGATATGCCTTGTCGCGGGCACGACCATTTTCATGACCACCGAGCGGCGCGACTGGCGCCAGATCGGGCGCGTTCTGGTCGGTATCGGCCTGCTCATCCTGTCTCTGGAGATGACCGGCCAGGCGACGGAGCCTCTGCGCCAGAGCGCGCTTCTTCCCATCATCGTGGATTATCTTTCCGGCGATCCCGTCACCGCCTATCTTCTCGCCGCGCTGATGACATGGCTGTTTCACTCAAGCATTGCGGCGGTCATCCTGCTGACCACTTTCGCATCGCGCGGCCTGATCCAGCCCGAACTTGCGGTCGTAATGGTTCTGGGCGTCAATCTCGGCTCCTCCGTCATCGCCCCGATCCTGACCCGTAACGCCCCTGCGGAAACGCGCGTGGTGCCATTGGGTAATCTCCTGATGCGCGGTGCCGGTTCGCTCGTCATTCTCATATTGCTCGAAACCTTCCATCCTCCCGTTACCTTTTTAGGCAGCGATCCGGTAGCGCAGGTGGTCAACGCCCATATTCTGTTTAATGCCCTTATTCTGGTTGCCAGCATTCCGCTGTCGCGGCTGTTACTGCGCACAACCGAAGCGCTGGTCCACCTCAATGCCAATAAGAACACGCCTGCCCAACCCCTTGAAATGGAGGAATATAGCGCGCTCGATAGCAGCGTTCTGGATCGTCCGTCGCAAGCTCTTGCCAATGCAACGCGCGAAGTCATCGGGGTTTGCGATACGATCGACGTCATGCTACGCCGCATCATAGAGCTTTATGAAAAGGCCGATCAGAAACAAATCGACGAGCTTGCAGCCCTCGATGACCGGGTGGACAGCAAGCATGCGGCCATCAAGCTCTATCTGGCCCGGCTGGCAACGCATGAACTCAACGATTATGAATCCGTGCGCATACAGGAACTGATGGGTGCCTGCGTCAAGCTTGAGCAGGTCGGCGACATCATCGTGCGCAACATGCTTGTCCATGTGCAAAAGAAGATGGACCATCAGCTCGAATTCACCGAGGAAGGGTGGGAAGAGCTGACTCATTTTCACGCTATGGTGCTGGCCAGTGCACATCTGGCCTTCAACGTCATCGTCTCGCGTGACGGACGAACCGCGCGCCAGCTTGTGCAGGAAAAGGACCGTCTGCGCGATCTGGAAAAGCAGATGAGCGCGCGCCATTTTTCACGCCTGCGTGAAGGCTCGACGCGCAGCATCGAGACAAGCTCGATCCACCTCGACACGATCCGCGATCTCAAGCAGATCAATTCGCTGCTGGCTTCAATGGCCTATCCGGTTCTCGAAGAACAGGGCCTGCTCGGGCAAACACGGCTCAGGACCGCAAAACAGGGCTGAAAAACTCCAGCTCTGTTTAAGCCGTAACCCGTTCTATTGCAGCAGCGTCTTGATCAGGGCGCTAGCCTTGCTGAAATCCATTTTGCCGGCATAACGCTCTTTGAGCACGGCCATGCATTTGCCCATGTCACGCAGTCCCTGCGCGCCAATCTCGGCGATCACAGCCTCGCAAGCCTTCTTGATCTCCTCGTCGCTCATTTGCTCCGGCAGGAAATCATTGATGATCGCGATTTCCTCACGCTCGGCTTCCGCCAGTTCCAGACGGCTGCCTTCCTCGTAAATACGCGCCGATTCCTCGCGCTGCTTGACCATCTTGCCCAGAATGCCCAGAAGCTCTTCATCATTGACCGGGTCCTTGCCCGCCGTGCGATTGGCAATGTCGCGATCCTTGATGGCGGCGATGATGAGACGAAGCGTCGAGACGCGGCGCTTGTCTTGCGCTTTCAGCGCGGTGGTAAGTGCCTGGGTAATCTCCTGGCGAAGCATATATTTCTCCTGACGGCGTTACGGCGTCTTTGCCCATTCGTGCGGATCGCACCGATGGTCTTGCTGTAGCTCTCTTCTATGCGCAAGCGGGCTGTTAAATCAATCGCAGACAATAGCGGGGATTGCGCCTGCATATTGATTACTGTGGTTTTTGCTGTCACAATTTTTCAAAACCCAGCCGGGAACGATTGACCTGAGGGCAGAGTTTCTCTATTGCTCAAGGCTTAGCAGGACATCGGCACGCGCTCGCGGCGGGAAGTTTAAACCCCGCTGCTTTTTGGCGCGTATATGGCTCTGAAAGCTCCCTCTTTTCAAGCTGCCCTTTCCGGGCAATTGAAAGCAGATGCGTGCCGCGTCACTGGAACATCTTAAATACGCGCCCAAGTCAGGCGCGAAACCAAGCAGGAGTGCACGCCATGACCGAAGTCCCATCCAAGACCGCACCCTGGACGATTGCAAAGCGAACCGGCATTCTCGTTCTGGCCGATGGAACCGTGATCGAAGGTCTCGGCCTTGGGGCGACCGGCGCAATCGAAGCAGAAGTGGTCTTCAATACTGCGCTCACCGGCTATCAGGAAATCCTCACCGATCCGTCCTATGCGGGCCAGATCGTCACCTTCACCTTCCCCCATATCGGCAATGTCGGCACCAATGCCGAGGACATCGAAGACCTGACCCCGGCCAATCGTTTTGGTCCTGTGGGAGCAATTTTCAAGGCGGACATCACCTCGCCATCCAATTTTCGCTCCACGCAAAACCTCGATGACTGGCTCAAGAGCCGTGGCATCATCGCCCTTGCAGGGATCGATACCCGCGCCCTCACCGCTCTTATTCGCGAGCGCGGCGCGCAGAACGCCGTCATCGCCCACGATCCGGAAGGCAAGTTCGACATTGAGGCTCTCAAGGCGCGTGCCGCAAGCTGGAGCGGTTTGGAAAATGTCGATCTCGCCAAGGAAGTCACGGTCGGCCAGAGCCTCGTCTGGAAGGAAACGCCCTGGACCATTCAGGCTGGTTATGAAGAGCAGGAAACCGCACCTGAATATAATATCGTGGCGCTCGACTTCGGCGTAAAGCGCAACATTCTGCGCCTGCTCGCAGGGCTCGGCGCGAAAATCACCGTATTGCCGGCAACCGCCACGGCAGAGGACGTCCTTGCCCATAATCCTGACGGCGTCTTCCTTTCGAACGGCCCCGGAGATCCGGCCGCAACCGGCGAATATGCCGTTCCCATGGTCGAAAAGCTCATTGAGTCCGGTCTGCCGATTTTCGGTATCTGCCTCGGCCACCAGATGTTGGCGCGCGCCCTTGGCGCAAAGACCGAGAAGATGCATCAGGGCCATCATGGCGCAAACCATCCTGTAAAGGACTACACCACCGGCAAGGTTGAAATCGTTTCGATGAACCATGGCTTTGCCGTCGATTCCGACAGCCTGCCCGACCATGTGGAAGAAACCCACGTCTCGCTTTTCGACGGCACCAATTGCGGCCTGCGCGTCATCGGCAAGCCGATCTTCTCCGTGCAGCATCACCCGGAAGCATCACCCGGACCGCAGGATTCCCATTATCTCTTCCGCCGCTTCATCAATCTGATCCGCGAGAAGAAGGGCGAGGCCCCGCTTCCCGAACGCGAACAAGCCGCGTGAATCAAATATTGAAAAATTGTCGTTAACCCGCTGTTAATAAACAAGAAGCCGGAGCGTTCGCCCCGGCTTTTTGTTTAAACATCTCCACTGAACGTATCGCATGCATCCAGCTTGCCGCTGTCGAAACCGCGCTGGAACCACTTGGCGCGCTGCGCGGATGTGCCATGATTGAAACTATCCGGCACGACATAGCCCTGACTGCGGCGTTGCAGCGTATCGTCACCGATCTGGTGCGCCGCATTCAGCGCTTCTTCCAGATCACCGCTTTCGAGAATACCCTTCTGCTCGGTGTAATACCCCCAGACACCGGCAAAACAATCGGCCTGAAGCTCGACGCGCACGGACATCTGGTTCGCCTGTGCCTCATTCATGGATTGGCGCATCTGGTTGAACTTCGGCAAAATGCCCAGAAGATTCTGAACATGGTGGCCGACTTCATGCGCCAGAACATAAGCCTGCGCGAAATCACCCGATGCGCCGAAGCGATTGGCAAGCTCATTGAAGAATGTCAGGTCGATATAAAGCTTGCGGTCGCCGGGGCAATAGAAAGGACCCGATGCCGATGACGCAAGGCCGCAGGCCGAGCTGACCGAATCCGAAAACAGCACCATGGTCGGCGGCGTATAGTTCTGGCCGCGCGACTGGAAAATGCCGTTCCACACATCTTCGGTTTCTGCAAGAACAGTACGCGCGAATTGCGTGGTCTCGTCATTGGAAACCGTACCGCCTTCCGCCACCGTACGGCCACCGCCTTGCTGGGTCTGTGTGCCCGTTCCAATACTGCCGTCACCAAACAGGACCGGCAGCGGATCGATGCCCACGGCCTTGAGCACGAAGAACATCACCACGAGAATGAGTATGCCGGAGATTCCACCGCCCCGCACGATGCGAAAGCCCGGTCCACCCATTCCGCCACGGCCCATCCCCCCGCGCTGCTGTCCGCGCAGGTCTTCCACATTGTCGCTTTGTCTACGGCCTTGCCAGCGCATTGCGCGTCTCCCTTCACCATACCACTCCCAGGGAATGGCACCCAGTTCATGCCACCGATTGTCGCATACAGGATTGGCACGGCAACATAAAAATATATGACAATTCAAATCACAAACGAAAACGGCCATGCAACATATGGCAGGGAAAGCCATTCAGGAGTGATATTTTCGTGAAACCGCGCATTTTCTTGGCCATAAGAGCATTTGTGGGGTTCCGCTTTGCGTGATCATTGCCTATAAGGCCCGCTTAGCCCACAGAATTCATACGCTGCCAACCCGCCGGAAAACCGCGCGGGCTTTTCTGGCAGGCTAAGAAGCATATCTGTCGAAAGTGGGAACCGGTTTCGACAGATATGCATGAACATTTAAAGAGCAGGATGCGCCATGCCGAAACGTACAGACATCAAATCGATCCTGATTATCGGCGCGGGCCCTATCGTTATCGGCCAGGCCTGCGAGTTCGATTATTCGGGTACGCAGGCCTGCAAGGCATTGAAAGAGGAAGGCTACCGCATCATCCTCGTCAATTCCAATCCGGCCACGATCATGACCGATCCCGATCTGGCGGATGCCACCTATATCGAGCCGATCACCCCGGAAGTCGTCGCCAAGATCATCGCCAAGGAGCGCCCCGATGCGCTGCTGCCCACCATGGGCGGACAGACCGCGCTCAACACCGCCCTTTCCCTGCGTCGCATGGGTGTGCTGGAACGCTATAATGTCGAGATGATCGGCGCCAATGCCGAAGCCATCGACAAGGCCGAGGACCGCGCCCTCTTCCGCGAGGCCATGCAGAAGATCGGCCTCGACACGCCCACCTCGATGCTCGCCAATGCAACCAAGATCAAGGAAGAAGATCGCAAGCGCCACGAAGCCCGGCGCGCCGAAGTCAAGGCGCAATATTCGGGTGACGAACTGGACAAGGCGCTCGACAAGCTTGAAACGGAATGGCAGCTGGGCGAAGTCGAGCGCAAGCAGCGCTATGTGAGCCACGCGCTGGGCAAGGCCGCACAGGCGATTGATGTCGTCGGTCTTCCTGCCATCATCCGCCCTTCCTTTACGCTTGGCGGCACCGGCGGCGGCATTGCCTATAACCGGCAGGAATTTTTCGAGATCATCGAGCGCGGCCTCGATGCCTCACCGACCACCGAAGTGCTGATCGAGGAATCGGTGCTGGGCTGGAAGGAATATGAAATGGAAGTCGTCCGCGACAAAGCGGACAACTGCATCATCATCTGCTCGATCGAAAACCTCGATCCGATGGGTGTGCACACCGGCGACAGCATCACTGTTGCACCTGCGCTGACCCTGACGGACAAGGAATATCAGATCATGCGCAACGCCTCGATTGCGGTGCTGCGCGAGATCGGCGTCGAAACCGGCGGCTCCAACGTGCAGTTCGCGACCAATCCGGCCAATGGCCGCATGATCGTCATCGAAATGAACCCGCGCGTCTCGCGCTCTTCGGCTCTCGCTTCCAAGGCGACCGGCTTCCCGATCGCCAAGGTCGCAGCCAAGCTTGCTATCGGCTACACGCTCGACGAACTCGACAATGACATTACAGGCGGCGCGACGCCTGCTTCCTTCGAACCGTCGATCGACTATGTCGTCACGAAGATTCCGCGCTTCGCCTTCGAGAAATTCCCCGGCTCCTCGCCCATCCTGACCACCGCCATGAAGTCGGTCGGTGAAGTCATGGCCATCGGCCGCACTTTCCAGGAAAGCTTGCAGAAGGCGCTTCGCGGTCTGGAAACCGGACTGACCGGCCTTGATGAAATCACCATCCCCAATATCGAGGAAGGCGATGAAAAGAACGCCATCCGCGCAGCCATCGGCACACCGACACCGGACCGCCTGCGCATGGTGGCTCAGGCAATGCGCCTTGGTCTGAGCGTTGAGCAGATATTTGACGCATCCAAGATCGATCCATGGTTCCTTGAGCAGATCGAAGCCATCGTTAAGACCGAAGAACGCATCCGCGAACACGGCCTGCCGCGTGACGCCGAGAACCTGCGCATGCTGAAAGCCATGGGCTTCTCCGATGCCCGTCTTGCAAGCCTGACGGCCAAGGACGCCGAAGACGTTGCAAAACTGCGCGCCGATCTTGATGTACATCCGGTCTACAAGCGCATCGATACCTGTGCAGCGGAATTCGCCTCGCCGACCGCCTATATGTATTCGACCTATGAAACCCCATTCGTCGGCCAGCCGCGCTCGGAGGCGGAAGTCTCGGATCGCAAGAAGGTCGTTATTCTTGGTGGTGGTCCAAACCGTATCGGTCAGGGCATCGAGTTCGACTATTGCTGCTGCCATGCGGCTTTTGCCCTGGGCGATGCCGACTATGAAGCCATCATGGTCAACTGCAACCCGGAAACGGTATCGACCGACTACGACACCTCCGACCGCCTCTATTTCGAGCCGCTGACGGCGGAAGACGTATTGGAAATCCTGCGCATCGAGAGGCAAAAGGGTACACTGCACGGCGTCATCGTGCAGTATGGCGGGCAAACGCCGCTCAAGCTCGCCAATGCGCTTGAAAAAGCCGGCATTCCCATTCTCGGCACCTCGCCGGATGCTATCGATCTGGCCGAAGACCGTGACCGTTTCCAGAAGCTGCTTATCAAGCTCGATCTCAACCAGCCGAAGAATGGTATTGCCTATTCGGTCGAACAGGCACGACTGGTAGCGGGCGATCTGGGCTTTCCACTGGTCGTGCGTCCATCCTACGTTCTGGGTGGCCGCGCCATGCAGATCATCCATGATGAGCGCGGACTGCAATCCTATCTGCTCGACATTGTGCCGGAACTGGTGCCGGAAGACATCAAGGCCAAATATCCGAACGACAAGACCGGCCAGATCAACACGCTGCTCGGCAAGAACCCGCTGCTGTTCGACACCTATCTCACCGAAGCCATCGAGGTGGACGTGGACTGCCTGTGTGACGGCAAGGACAGTTTTGTCGCCGGAATCATGGAACATATCGAGGAAGCCGGAATTCATTCGGGCGATTCGGCCTGCTCCTTGCCGGTCCATACCCTCTCGCCTGACATTATTGCCGAACTGGAGCGCCAGACCGCAGCACTTGCAAAGGCGCTGAATGTCGGCGGTCTGATGAACGTGCAGTTTGCGATCAAGGGTGACGAGATTTTCATTCTCGAAGTCAATCCGCGTGCCTCGCGCACCGTTCCCTTCGTCGCCAAGACCATTGGCGCGCCCATCGCCAAGGTGGCTGCCCGCGTCATGGCCGGCGAAAGTCTGGATGCGGCATTCAACGCCTATGGCGGGCATCCGAAGCCAACCGCCCGTCCGCATATCGCGGTCAAGGAAGCCGTCTTCCCCTTTGCCCGCTTCCCCGGTGTCGACACCCTGCTCGGACCGGAAATGCGCTCGACCGGCGAAGTGATGGGGCTTGATTACGATTTTGCTCTCGCCTTCGCAAAAGCCCAGCTTGGCGCAGGCGTCGAGCTTCCGCGCGAGGGTACAGTCTTTGTTTCGGTGCGCGACGAGGACAAGGAGCGCGTGCTCGGCCCTGTGCGCAGGCTGGTCAGTCTGGGCTTCAAGGTCATGGCAACGGGCGGCACGCAGCAATTCCTTGCGGCCAATGGTGTTGAAGCCACCAAGATCAACAAGGTCATTGAAGGTCGTCCCCATGTCGAGGACGCGATCCGCAATCGCCAGATTCATCTGGTCTTCAACACGACCGACAGCGCCAGCGCCGTTTCCGACTCCAAGTCGATCCGCCGCGCAACGCTGATGCAGAAGCTGCCTTATTATACGACGATGTCCGGTGCGGAAGCTGCCGCCGAAGCCATCGCCGCCCTCAAGGCCGGTTCTCTGGAGGTGCGCCCCTTGCAGGATTATTTCCGGGCATAATCTCACCGGAACACGCATTCATGGCCGGGGGTGAAAGCCTCCGGCCATTTCCGTTTGCTTTTTATGATGCGGCACGTCGAGCGGATCGGCATCGAGATCCATTTCCAGATGTAATTGCCGTTTCAGCAGACCGTCATGCCCCAGCGTCTTGCCGATATGGATAACTGCGGCACCCTGCAAAGGGCCGGTCAGAATGGCATAAGCACGCTGCCGGGCCTCTTCATCCATGCCATCCAGCACCCCGTCAATGACGATCCAGTGCGGGTTTTGCAGCACAAGCCGGGCAATGGCGATGCATTGCTGCTCGTCGCGGGTCAATGTCCGATCCCAGCGCAGTCTGTTATTGAGTTGCGGCACCAACCGTTCCAGTCCCGCAAGCTTCAGCACATCCGCCACCTGATTATGTGAGAAGTCTTTGCGATCAAGTGGATAAACAACCGCCTCAAGCAGATCGCCCGGCGGGATATAGGGCGCATTCGGAATGAAAACCACCTGATTGCTCGCAGGCATGCCGATGCGGCCGCTGCCCCATGGCCATAACCCGGCAAGCGCCCGGAAGAACAGGCTGCGCTCGCCTTCCGTCGCTCCCGTCACCAGCACATATTCGCCGGGTTCGATGGCGAATGATTTTTCCACCAGATTGAGACAGCCATCGGAGGTCGCGATGGAAAGCTGCTCGACGCTCAGGCGCTCATTTTCATTTGTCGTCACCATGATCTGACGGTCGAGGCCGCCAATTTCGTCCATCCGCAGGATTGCCTGACGAAAACTTGCCACTCGCAGCAAGGTTGCGCGCCAATCGGCAATAGCGCCAAAATTATCGACGAACCAGCGCAGCGAATTATGCACCTGCGTGAAAGCGCCAACGGCCATCATCAGCCCGCCAAATGTCAGGTCGCCTGCAAAATAAACCGGAGCCGCCACCAGAATGGGCGCAACAATCGTAAACCAGCCATAGCCCGCCGTCACCCATGTCAGGCCGGTCGTCGCTATGACGATCCGCTTGATTGCCACCAGAACCGCATCAATATCGCGATTGATGCGGCGCAATTCGTCGGCTTCTCCGCGCACGAGTGTAACTGCATCGATATGTTCGTTCACCCGCATCAGCGAGTAGCGAAAATCCGCCTCGCGCGCATAGCGATTGGCATTGTGGTTGACCAGACTGCGCCCCACGATCCAGGTTAGCAGCGAGGCCGAACCCGCATAAATGACCGCAGCCCAGACCATATAGCCGGGAATGGAAAAACTGTAACCTTGCACATGAAAGACGAAGCCACTTGAGAGCGACCATAGCACACCGACGAAACTGACCAGAATAACGGTTGATTGCAGCAGGTTGATGCCCAGATCACAGGTCATTTCGGCAAGATGGCGCGCATCTTCCTGAAGCCGCTGATCCGGATTGACGCCGATTTCTCCTGCCCTTGCGAGACGAAAGGCTCTCCCCGGTTGCAGCCATTGCCCCACCAGATCCCGCGCGAGCCCCTCACGCAATTTCAGCTTGAACATGAGGTTCAGCCATGTCTGCGAAACGTTGAGAACGAGAACGCTGCCCGCAATCGCAAAAAACACCAGAAGTTGGTGAAAGAAAGCATTCAGATCGCGCCGTGACAGCGCATCATAGAAAGGAACATTCCACCGGTTGACCGCGACCTGACCGATTGCGATCAGAACGATCAGCACGAATATGCCCGTGCCGATAGCCATCAGGGAATTGCGCACCGGCGAGGCCCAGAACGCCTTCAGCATCATGCGGGCTTGCGAAAGCAGATCACTGTCTTCAGCGTGCATATGGACGGATTTGCGAGAAGCGCTTTTTCCAGCCCCGGCAGTCTTTCCTCTCTTCATGGTCCGACCTCGCTATCCCGGCATGCCAAAAAGTCCCGGGCAGAGCTATTTCAGAAGCACTGTCGCATGAAAAATGCCGCAGCGAAATCAATGCACGACAAAATCCAGCCGTCTTGTATTGGTCAAATTTGTCGCATATAGTGGCGTCATCGATTTTTCGGTCAAGTGACTTTGCGACCCGTGCGGCCTGTCCGTGCTTCCTGACGATCTCCTGTCCATAAATTCGATTCACAGGGACGTATGCGAAGCATGCGGACTAAAGACTACTAACGTTACAAAGGAATTTCCCATGGCTACGGGAACAGTCAAGTGGTTCAACACGACCAAGGGCTTCGGCTTCATCCAGCCGGATCAGGGCGGTGCGGACGTTTTCGTTCACATCTCCGCCGTTCAGCGCGCTGGCCTTGCCACGCTCGATGAAGGCCAGAAGGTTTCGTACGAAATCGTTCAGGACCGTCGTTCGGGTCGTTCGTCTGCCGACAATCTGGTCGCAGCCTGATCGGTACTTGACACGAACAAATAAAAGAAGGCGGGGAAACACCCCGCCTTTTTCTTATCATGCAGGCAGCCATTCAAGCGGCGCATGCCCTCTCATCCGCAGCGATGCGCATCATGCGTATAGGCATAAGATGAAATCAGCCATTTTTGCCACATACAGGCGCAGGAACGCCAAATTTGTTGCAAATCCATAAAGCTTTTGTTGCGATTCGTGCGCCAATGAGACATAGAAATGGCGCAAGACCGGACCACGCCCGGTGCCGGTTATCTGATCCTGCCATCTATGGAGAACGATCATGGCATTTCTCGCCGACGCCCTTTCACGTGTGAAGCCCTCCGCGACCATCGCGGTCAGCCAGAAAGCACGCGAACTGAAAGCCAAAGGCAAGGACGTGATTGGCCTGGGAGCAGGCGAACCCGATTTCGATACGCCCGACAATATCAAGCAGGCCGCCATCGAAGCGATCAATCGCGGCGAAACCAAATATACGCCCGTGGCCGGTATTCCTGAACTCCGCCAGGCGATTGTCGCAAAATACAAGCGCGAAAACGGCCTCGACTATAAGCCGGAGCAGGTCATCGTCGGCACTGGCGGCAAGCAGATTCTCTTCAATGCCTTCATGGCGACCCTCAATCCCGGCGATGAGGTCATTATCCCGGCTCCCTATTGGGTCAGCTATCCTGAAATGGTGGCGATCAATGGCGGCACGCCGGTTTTCATCGACACCAGGCTCGAAGACAGCTTCAAGCTGACCGCAGCCGATCTTGAAAAGGCGATCACGCCTAAGACCAAGTGGTTTATTTTCAATTCGCCTTCAAACCCCAGCGGTGCCGCTTATACCGAAGCCGAACTCAAGGCATTGACCGATGTTCTCGTGCGTCATCCGCATGTGTGGATTCTGACCGACGATATGTATGAGCATCTTGTCTATGGCGATTTTGTCTTCACCACGCCCGCACAGATCGAACCGTCGCTTTATGAGCGCACGCTTACGATGAACGGCGTCTCGAAAGCCTATGCCATGACCGGCTGGCGCATTGGCTATGCCGCAGGTCCGCTCCAGCTCATCAAGGCCATGGACATGGTTCAGGGTCAGCAGACGTCCGGCGCCTGCTCCATCGCGCAATGGGCAGCGGTCGAAGCACTGAACGGCCCGCAGGATTTCATTGCCACCAACAAGAAAATCTTCCAGGGACGCCGCGATCTGGTCGTTTCCATGCTCAATCAGGCAAGCGGCATCACCTGCCCGACCCCGGAAGGTGCTTTCTATGTCTATCCGTCCTGTGCGGGATTGATCGGCAAGAAGACCCCGGAAGGCAAGGTCATCGAAACCGACGAAGATTTCGTCACAGCCCTTCTGGAAACAGAAGGCGTTGCCGTCGTTCATGGCTCAGCCTTCGGCCTCGGCCCGAACTTCCGCATTTCTTATGCGACATCTGAAGCCTTGCTCGAAGAAGCCTGCACGCGCATCCAGCGCTTCTGCGCAAGCTTGCGTTGAGCTGGTATAAAATAACAAGAGACAGGGGCCGCAAGGCCCCTTTTCTTTGTGCAATATAGAAAGACGATCATTTCCCCCCCCCAAGCCAAAAAGCCAAAAAGCCAAAAAAAAAGCCAGACAAATGTCTGGCTTTGAGTTTTGAAGGTGCCCTTAGGCAAACCTCCAGAGGGGAACACTCAGCCCGCGCAAATGGGAGGAGGAAACGCAGCGCTGAGATGATCTCTATATGCTCCCTGCATGGCGTTTTGGCAATACGACTTTAGCGCAATGCAGCCATGCATTTTACGCATGGCTTGTTTCGAGCGTAATTCTTTTTAAAAACAATTAGTTAAAAGGAAGAAGCAATTCTGGCCATCGGCACCGCCGCCGGCATATCCGGCCTGAAATACAAAGTCGGCAAACAAACGGCCTGCGAATCACATCGTAAACCCGTTGTCCGAGTGAATTTCGCTACACCGGATCAGAACG
This sequence comes from Falsochrobactrum shanghaiense, assembly GCF_003149535.1. Lineage (GTDB taxonomy): Bacteria > Pseudomonadota > Alphaproteobacteria > Rhizobiales > Rhizobiaceae > Brucella > Brucella shanghaiense. Next base: position 137,792 of record NZ_QGDB01000005.1, read on the forward strand.
TCCAGTTACGCGCCTTGGAAAAAAGGAAATCGCGGAAAGCATGCAGCTTCGCCGAATTCTTCAATGCTTCCGGATAGCAGAAAAACGTATCGAAGGAGGGTATTTCTTCCAGTTCCGGCAAAAGCTTCACCAGACCGGCATCCTTGTCCGCCATATAGTCGGGCAATACAGCGATACCAACGCCGCGCTGGACTGCACGGCGGACAGAAAGCAGATTATTGACCTGAAGCACCGGGATGCGCGCACTTCCATCCGCTCGTCCTGCGACCTCCAGCCAGTTTAATCCCGTCAGATAATTGGGCGCAGGCTCCCCAAAGGTTACGATACGATGCTGGTCGATTTCATCGATGGAGTTGAGCTTGCCATATTTGGAAACATAGCTTGCCGAGGCATAGACATGCATATGCACGGTAAAAAGACGGCGCTGGATGAGGTCCGGCTGTTGCGGCTGGCGCAGGCGGATCGCGCAATCTGCATGCCGCATCGTCAAATCCAGCTCTTCATTATCGAGAATGAGCTGAAGCTGCACATCCTGATATAAATCCACAAATTCCTGGATGCGCTCGACAAGCCAGCCGGAGCCGAGCCCGACAGTCGTCGTCACCCGCAGACGGCCCGTCGGCTTCTCGCGACTTTCCGACAGCTTGGAACGGACATTTTCAAGCTTCATCAGCACGTCATGCGCCGTGCGGTAAAGGATTTCACCCTGCTCCGTCAGGATAAGACCACGCGCATGACGATGAAACAGCGGAACACCGACATCCTGCTCCAATGCGCTCACCTGACGCGAAATCGCCGATTGCGACAGGCGCAGGGTCTGTGCGGCATGCGTGAACGAACCGGCCTCAGCCGCCGCATGGAATATGCGCAGTTTGTCCCAATCCAGCGGTGCGGCCACGTTTTTCTCCCCTCATTATTCCGCTGCTTCGTGCAGCGGTTCCTGTGCAGCCAGCCAGCGTTCGGCTTCGAGCGCGGCCATGCAGCCCATACCGGCAGCAGTGACTGCCTGACGATAGACATCATCCGTCACATCCCCGGCTGCAAAGATACCCGGTACATCCGTGGCAGTAGAATCGGGCGCCGTCCACAGATAGCCATTCGGCTTCTGTTTGAGCTTGCCTTCGAACAGGGCCACTGCCGGAGCATGGCCGATAGCTATGAAGACCCCATGCGTGTCCAGTTCACGCGTCTCCCCCGTCACAATGTCTTTCAGGCGAACCCCGGTGACGGTTGCCCCCATTGGCGGCTTGGCTTCTGTCCCTACAATCTCGTCGATGACATTGTTCCAGATGACCTTGACGTTCTCACGCGAAAGCAGGCGATCCTGAAGAATCTTTTCAGCGCGGAATCCATCGCGCCGATGCACCACGGTCACGCTTTTTGCTATATGCGAAAGATAAAGCGCCTCTTCGACCGCCGTATTGCCGCCGCCGACAACCACCACGTCCTTGCCGCGATAGAAGAAACCGTCACAGGTCGCACAAGCGGAAACACCGCCGCCCATGAACGCCTGCTCGCTTTCGAGACCGAGCCATTTGGCTTGCGCGCCGGTGGCAATGATCAGGGTGTCACAAGTGTAGACCGTACCGGAATCGCCGATCAGGCGGAATGGACGCTGTGTCGTTTCAACCTCGGTAATGATGTCATGCACGATCTCCGCACCGACATTTTCAGCCTGCGCTGCCATCTGCTCCATCATCCAGGGCCCCTGCACCGGATCAGCATAGCCGGGATAGTTTTCCACATCGGTGGTGATCATCAACTGCCCGCCCTGCTGCAAGCCCGCAATGACGATCGGCTTGAGCATGGCGCGCGCGGCGTAGATCGCCGCCGTATAGCCTGCCGGTCCGGAACCGATGACAATGACGGGCGCATGGCGTTGTGACATGGATATTTTCTCCGGTCGTATATTTGGTGATCGCGGGCCGCCAGCTTACCAGAATCGCCCGCTCGCGCTCCACTTTTGCCAATGCCCGGATATTATGGCCAAGGTAGGTCCACTACCCGCGCATTGCAAGGTTTGACAGGCATGAGCGCCGGTTTAGCCACAGCTTGTCGCCTTCATGCAGAACCTCGAAACACAGCCGCATTGCGGTTGAGCCGATCCCGCATTAAACAGGCAGAATGTAAATACGCCTCGCCAGTCGCCGGAGACGATCGCCATTTATCAGACTGTTGCCAATATTTGCGCGCGTTTCGGCCTTTTCATGGCCGCTGCCATGTTGCTGCCTGCCGCCATCGACCTGCGCGATGGCAGCGATGACGCATTGATCTTCGTGCGCTCAGCCGCCGCGACCGCCGCCCTTTCAGCACTGGTATTCGTCGCAACCCACAAGGCGACCGTGCGATTTACGCCGCGTCTGGGCTTTCTGCTGACGGTCTGCCTGTGGATGACCGCAAGCTTTCTCGGCTCGATGCCGCTTTATTTCTCGCATCTGCCCATCAGCTATGCCACCGCCTTCTTCGAGGCCATGTCCGGCGTTACCTCAACGGGTGCAACGGCGCTTTCCGGCCTTGACGATATGCAGCGCGGCATATTGCTCTGGCGCTCCTTGCTGTGCTGGATCGGGGGCATCGGCTTCATCGGCCTGGCGCTGCTCATGCTGCCATCGCTGCGCGCGGGCGGGCTGGCCCTCTTCCATATGGAGAATTCCGACAAGTCGGAAAAAATCCTGCCGCGCATGAACCAGATCGCGCTGGGTATTGTCAGCGCCTATCTGAGCCTGACCGCAGCCTGCATCATCGCCTATTTCGCGGTGGGCATGAGCATTTTCGATGCAATCAACCATGGCCTGTCCACCGTCGCGACCGCCGGTTTTTCCACGCATGATGCGTCGCTGGGCTTTTACGAAAACAACCGGGCGCTCCTGATGATCTCAACCATTTTCATGGTGCTTTCGGCCCTGCCCTTCGTTCTCTATATCAAGGCTTTCATGCCGCGCAGGCTCGAATTGCTCACTGATCCGCAAATGAAGCTCTTCCTCACGCTCGTCATCGGGTTCAGTTTTCTCCTCGCAATCGTATTGCGGGCCGGGCCACATATTCCCTTTGGCGATGCACTCGTCCTGGCATCGTTTCATTTCGTCTCCGTCATCAGCACCACTGGTTTTTCAACCGAGGACTATTCCCTCTGGGGACCGCCTGCCATTGGCATTTTCTTTCTGGCTTCGTTTCTTGGCGGTTGTGCCGGCTCGACATCGGGCGGCATCAAGATGAACCGCCTCATCATCCTCTGGAGCCTGACACGGGCCAATCTGGTTCGTCTCATCATGCCTCACGCCGTTATAAAGATTCGCTATGGTTCCTCGGAAGTATCCGGCGAAATTGCGCAAAGCGTCCTGCTTTATCTGTTTCTTTACATCGCTTCGCTGATTATCGGCGCTGTCTTGCTGGCCTCGCTGGGCCTCGATTTCGTCTCGGCCCTTACCGGAGCGCTGACTGCCCTGTCCAATGTCGGGCCGGGGCTTGGAGATACGATCGGTCCGGTGGGCAATTATTCCACCATTGACGATCCCGCGCTTTGGGTACTCTCGTTTCTCATGCTTGCAGGGCGACTTGAGCTGGTGACTGTATTTATCCTGTTCACACGTACTTTCTGGGTGCGCTGAGCGCTCCATGGACGGTTTACACAGGGCTGCATCTTTTGTTATGAGCATGACTAGATTGCGCTTTGACGGCGCGGAATATTTTATAATTACCCTGGAATGAAATTTCCTTGCGCGTGGAGTTTTACATGCCGATCAAGGCCGACCTGGATGAAATTGATTGGAAAATCCTCCGGGAGCTCCAGGATAACGGGCGTATCACCAATGTCGAACTGGCTGAACGGGTCGGCATATCCGCGCCGCCCTGCCTGCGCCGTGTGCGCAAGCTTGAAGAAAGCGGCATCATCCGCGGCTATCGGGCAATATTGAACGGCAATGCTCTGGGACAGGATCTGGTCGCTTTCTGCTCTGTCGGCCTGCATCGGCAGGCCGATGCCGATCTCAAGGCATTTGCCGAAAAAACCAAACATTGGCCCCTGGTTCGCCGTGCATGGATGGTATCAGGCGAATCCGACTTCCTGCTGCATTGCGTGGCACGCGACCTCAACACATTCCAGACCTTCGTTATCGAGGAACTGACCGCCACGCCCAATGTGGATTCGGTGCGCACTGCCCTGACCATCCGTCCGGTCAAGGACGAACCTTTGATGATACTCTAGGTCCTGATCTTAGTTTTCTGGTTGCCCCATTCAGCGCCCGTCCGCATCGACATATGGCATAGATGCGTTATTCTGACTTCGGGCAAAATTGGGAAGCATCGACATGCGGCGATTTGATATTGCAATGGCGGCATTCGTTCTGATGCTCGTCTTTTGCTCGCCGAACAATCATGGCTCCGCCTCTCCCATGGATGAGCCTCAGCCGCCCGCAAAGGAATCCGCGCCAAAGATCAGCGATATATGCGAATTGATCGAAACCAGCGCCGACACCCATGGAATCCCCAAAGACTTCTTCGCCCGTTTGATCTGGAAGGAAAGCCGTTTTGATCACCGCGCCGTCAGCCCCGTCGGCGCACAGGGCATTGCGCAGTTCATGCCCTATACGGCCAAAGAACGCGGTCTGTCGGACCCTTTCGACGTCGCACAGGCAATCCCGGCCTCGGCGCGTTTCTTGCGTGATCTGAAGGGTGATTTCGGCAATTGGGGACTTGCCGCCGCCGCCTATAATGCCGGCCCGGGCCGTGTTTCGCGCTGGATACAGTCAGGCGGCTTTCTTCCCTTGGAAACGGAGGATTACGTCCTCGACCTGACCGGCATGCCTGCCGATAATTTTGTATCCGGCACTGAAATCGTGAACCGGCCTCTTGATCCCAAATTGCCCTTCGCGCAGGCGTGCCAGCGCCTGCCGGTCATCCGTACCGCCACCATCCCCATGTCGCGCATCAAGCCCAAACCATGGGGGATTCAGGTCGCAGGCAATTTTCGCCGCACCGTCGCGCTCAATCAGTGGAACAGGCTGCGCAAGCAGTTTCCATCCATCCTGGCCGGACACCATCCCGTCATCAGTCGAATACGCACGCCGATCGCACGGCGGGGCATCTATGCGGTTCGGATCGGTGCCGATAACCGCATGGAGGCCGACAACACCTGCGCTAAACTGCGGGCGGCTGGCGGAGCATGCATAGTTTTGCGCAATAAATAAGCAACCCGTCATGCTATACCAGCATAGAAGCCGATATAGTGCGGCTTAAATGTTCTATTTTGGAATTATCGGATGATATTCTCGAAATTTTTGTAAAGGATTTTGGCAAAACCGGTTCAAAGATGACCATTTATCTGTGACACAAAGAATTTGCTTGCCAAACACCGCATCATAGATCAGTCTTCGGCTGTCCGGGCATTTTGCGTACAAATGGAAGACTGGAAGAACGGCGCGCCGGAACCGCTAGAAGTTCCGGGTTAGAGAGTAATCTCTGGCAATGATCGGTTCCTTTCCAATGTCGAGAACTGCCTGCATGACCCTCTGCCGGGTGTGTGGTGCGCTCGGCTGAAGACGTAATTACACTGTTTCTAATAAGGACAGTGGCGCCAGGAAAAGGAACGGATCCAATGGCACAGACCGGTCAGGTCAAATTCTTCAACTCCGAAAAAGGTTTCGGTTTTATTAAGCCCGATGATGGCGGTGCAGACATCTTCGTGCATATTTCTGCTGTACAGGCCTCTGGCTTGGCAGGACTTGCAGACAACCAGAAAGTTTCTTACGAGACGGAACCGGACCGTCGCGGTAAGGGCCCGAAAGCTGTGAACATCTCCATCACCGAGTAATCGTTTACACAAAAGATTTTCCACCCCGGCCAAAGCCGGGGTTTTTCATTGCCCCGGCACATGCTGTTTTGGCAATGCCGTCAGGATAACGCGCGAAATATTACGAAAGCTGGCTGTATTTTACCAGCCTGACCCCTCTCTTAAAGCTGCTTGAACATCGTTCAGCCTTCATTCATGTCAAAAAGATTAACTTCCTGTTCATACTCGATAGGGAAGCGCGCCATCGCTTTTATATCGCTATTGATATTCATGCTTCTGAAGGAGCGCACAATGAACAAATTTGCAAAAATGACCATCCTGGCCATTGCCTCGGCAGCGGCGGTTTCAGCGCCACTGGCAACGGCTTCCGCAGATTCCTGGGGCCGTCGAGACTGGCATGGCGGCGGGTGGCATCAGTCCTATAGTCACCACCGTCACAACAGAACCGGCGATGCGGTTGCCGCCGGTGTGATCGGACTGGCAGCGGGCGCATTGATCGGCAGTGCGTTGAGCCAGCCGCAGCAAAGGGTCTATGTCGAACCGGCACCGGTCTATGCTCCCCCTCCTCCACCCGCCTATTACCCGGCTCCACCTGCACGCGCCGTGCAATATCGTGCAGATTTCGAGCCATGGAGCCGCAGCTGGTATGATTACTGCTCCGACCGGTATCGCTCTTTCAATCCGACCACCGGAACCTATCGCGGTTATGACGGACAGGATCACTTCTGCACCGCCAATTAAGCCGGATCATAAAAAAGCCGCCCATTGGGCGGCTTTTTGCAATGGCTTGGAGAGGTTCCTGTTTGAACGGAATCATCAGAACCCCTTCAAGTCTTTTCATTCGCTTCCTGTCAGGAACGGATTGCCACGTCTTTCCTCTCCAAAGCGTCCCCCCGGCCCATGACCGCAGATGAAACCAATATCATCACCCAGCGGAAGCAGCTTCTCCTTGATCGAACGGATCAGCGCGGCATGATCGCCGCCCGGCAGATCGGTGCGCCCGATCGATCCGTTGAACAGAACATCACCAACAATGGCAAATCGTGCATCGGGGTTGAAGTAAACCACATGACCCGGCGCATGGCCCGGACAGTGGAACACATCGAATTTATGCTCGCCCAGAGAAACGCTGTCTCCCTGCTCCAGCCAGCGATCCGGCACGGCATTGCGCACGCCTTCGGTCAGGCCATATTTGATGCCGGTCGTGGCCAGATTATCGAGCAGAAACTTGTCGTCCTTATGAGGGCCGATAATATCGACGCCGAGATCTTCTTTCAGATCCATGGCGCCAGCGGCATGGTCAATATGGCCATGCGTGAGCCAGATAGCCTCCACCTGCACATCCTGCGAGGCGATTGCTTCCCTGATGCGTTCAAGATCGCCGCCCGGATCGATCACGACTCCCTTTTTCGTGTCAGCATCGAAAAGCACCGTGCAGTTTTGCTGGAATGGCGTGACCGGAACGATGATAGCCTGCAATTGTCCCATGGGAAGCACTCCATTCAGTCTGATATATTGTAGATGTCACATAATGCGCATGGCCGGCTGTGAAAAGGCTCTATGAGACCCGGCCCTAAATAAACGGGCGGCAATGCCGCCCGAATCCCTCTCGCAAGTGCGTCGGTCGCCCTCTCCAAATCCAGACAGGACGTGTATTCAGGCTTTGTTCGCCATCGAGTTCTTGATCAGCCCGACAATCGCCGTCAGGATGAGTCCGCCAACGCCGCCGCCAGCCAATTGGCCAACTACACCATTAAGCACGGAGTCCAGTCCGCCATTGGATAGCAATGGGAGAAGCTGGCCGAGAATCACACCACCGATGCCGCCGGCAACAGTGTTTCCTGTGGTTCCAAGATTGATGTTCTTTGCGGCACCGGCAACATTTCCGCCGACTACCCCTGCAACCAGCTGGAGAATGATAGGCAATAGAGATTCCATGTTCGTCACCCCATCCGAGTTAAAAAGCCGGAAAAATGCGAATCCGACATAAAAACACTTGTACTGAAACGGGCCAATGTCAAACAATAAGGATAATATTAGTAAAAAAGCGGCCTGAAAGCCGCTCTTTTCTGTTTAAAGCCTGTTATTCGGCAGCTATCCGCTTGGGCTGAACTTCAACGACATAGTCGTTCATTAGAATGTTAGTAATTTCATCGGGCTGGAAGCGATAGGGACCAACCTCCGAAACCGGTGTCACTTCGGCTGCGGTTCCGCATAGGAAGCATGCGGAGAAATCAGCCATTTCTTCCGGCATGATGACCCGTTCAATGACTTCAATGCCGCGACGCTTCGCAAGATCGATAATGGTCCGTCGCGTAATGCCATCGAGGAAGCAATCGGGGATCGGGGTGTGCAATGCGCCGTCCTTGACGAAAAACACGTTTGCACCCGTCGCCTCGGCGACCTGCCCGCGCCAGTCCAGCATCAGCGCATCGGCATAACCCTTGGCTTCTGCCGCATGCTTGGAAATGGTGCAAATCATGTAAAGCCCCGAGGCCTTGGACCGGGACGGTGCGGTGCGAGGATCGGGACGGCGATATTCTGCAATATCCAGCCGGATGCCCTTCATCTTCTCTTCCGGCGAGAAATAGCTCGGCCATTGCCAGATGGCTATTGCAAGATGAATGCGGTTGTTTTGCGCGGAAACACCCAGCGAATCCGAACCGCGCCAGGCGATGGGGCGGACATAGGCATCCTTGAAGCCTTGCTTTTCAAGCAATCCTCGGCAGGCCTCGTTGATCTCCTCGACACTGTAAGGAATCTCGAACCCGAGAATATGCGCAGATTCGTGCAGGCGCTGCGTATGTTCGGTCAGCTTGAATATCTCGCCGCCATAGGCGCGCTCACCTTCGAACACGGCGCTCGCATAATGCAGACCATGCGTGAGCACATGAATCTTCGCGTCCTTCCAGGCGACAAACTCTCCGTCCAGCCAGATAAATCCGTCTCGTTGATCGAATGGAACCTCAGCCATCTTTCTCTTCCTTAAAGTTTCTCCGCGGCCCGTTCCAGACCGCCGTTCAGACAGATATTTTTCGCCCGTTTGGCCGATGGAACAAATAAGCTAAAGGCAAAGCAAGAATATTTCCGCCACAAACGCAAAATAACACTCGCCATAATTCGCTATCCCCCTTATGGGGGAGCGTATCATGGCAGGTAACGCAATTATTTCTTCTTTCACCTATAGCGGCATAATTTTTGTTCCGAAAAACCACTCTGGACTTACCAAAAATTATCTTGGTGATTGAGTTATGTCAATAATGCTGACATATTTATCAAATCAGGATGGAGCCTCGATGTGAATTCGACGAACGACATGAATTATATAAGCAATCCATTGACGACACTGGAGGCGGCTGACCTCAACGTCATTGAACTGCTGTTTTTTTCTTATCGCGATTTCACCGCCGATCCCGATCTCATCCTCGAAAAAATCGGCTTTGGCCGCGCGCACCATCGGGTGCTTTATTTTATCAACCGCAAGCCGGGCATGACGGTTGCCGAGCTTCTGGAAGTATTGCGCATTACCAAGCAAAGCCTCTCGCGCGTTCTCAAGCAACTCATCGATACCGGCCATGTTGTTCAGGCCACGGGCCTCCATGATCGTCGCCATCGCAAGCTTTATCCCACCAAAAGTGGTCGCCAGTTGACCCTTGCGCTCGCCCTGCCGCAGTCACGCCGTATCGCGCGTGCTCTGGAAGAGTCTGATGCAAAAGATCGCGAAATCATTGAGCGCTTCCTTTATAATATGGTCAATCCTGAAAGGCGAAAACAGATCGATGATTTTGCCGCCTCAGAAAATGCCGTGCAACTGCCCACAACAAAGTTGCAAGACAAAAGCGGTGATGATGCCCAAGCCGAACCGGCGAATGGACGGGCCGCGTCTCAATAGCTAAGATGGAAATCCGGCGCAGCATATTGCGCCAGACAGAAACAGGATGGGATCGAACGGCGCCATGGCTGTAGAAGAAAATACTCTTTCGGATGATGCAGCGCATCTGCTTGTTGTTGACGACGATACACGTATCCGCAGCCTTCTTTCGCAATATCTTACCGCCAGCGGTTTTCGCGTGACGATGGCGGGCAGTGCCGCCGAAGCGCGGCGCAAACTGGAAGGCATCGATTTTGATCTGCTGATTCTCGATGTCATGATGCCCGGTGAAACCGGCGTCTCGCTCACCCGCTCGCTGCGTGAGCAGAAGAATGTGCCGATCCTGATGCTCACCGCACTTTCCGAAACCGACAGCCGTATTGATGGGCTGGCCGCAGGCGCGGATGATTATCTGCCCAAGCCTTTCGACCCGCGCGAACTGATTTTGCGGATCAACAATATCCTGCGCCGCGGCGCGACCCCGGCACAGCCGAAAATCGAGCAGATCGTCTTTGGTCCCTACACATTCTTCATTCCGCGCCGCGAGCTGAAGAAAGGCATGGAAACGATCAAGCTGACCGACCGCGAACAGGATATTATGGCGATATTTGCCGAGCGCGCCGGTGAAACCATTCCGCGTCATGAACTGACCGGACAGGATGGCGAAGTGGGCGAACGGACCATTGACGTGCAGATCAACCGTCTGCGCCGCAAGATCGAGCAGGATCCGGCCAATCCCGTCTGGCTGCAAACCGTGCGCGGCATTGGTTACAAGCTGAGTATCGAATAGAAGCCCATGGCAAGCATCCCCTGGCCAGTACAGCCGTTGGGAGTATTCTGAGACGATGAGATCGCTCTGGAGACAACTCACGCGCTGGCTTGCACGGCGAATGCCGAAAGGTCTCTATGCGCGCTCGCTCATTATCATCATCGCGCCGATGGTTCTGCTGCAATCGGTCATTGCCTATGTCTTTATGGAACGGCATTGGCAAATGGTCACTGAACGGCTTTCGACGGCGGTTGTGCGCGATATTTCAGCTATCATCGACATTCTCGAAACCTATCCGCAGGAACCGGGCTACGATAATCTCATTCGCATTTCACAACAGCGCATGGGTCTCAACATCTCGATCCTGCCGCCTGACCCCCTGCCCCCACCCGGCCCCAAACCCTTTTTCGCCATTCTCGATTATTTTCTGAGCGAGGAAATCACCCGCCAGATCAGCCGTCCCTTCTGGGTCGATACGGTCGGCGATTCCGATCTGATCGAAATCCGCATCAAGCTCGAAGACAAGGTATTGCGCGTCTTTGCGCGCCGCAGTCAGGCCTATGCGTCCAATACCGGCATTTTCCTGACATGGATGATAGGTACGGCACTCGTGCTGCTCATCATCGCCATTGCCTTTCTGCGCAACCAGATCAAGCCGATCCAGCAGCTTGCCGAAGCGGCTGAAAGCTTCGGCAAGGGCCGCCCCATGCCGGAGGGGTTCCGCCCCCATGGAGCCGAGGAAGTGCGGCGCGCGGGCATTGCCTTCATCCAGATGCGCGCGCGCATCGAACGCCAGATCGAACAGCGCACGGCCATGCTTTCAGGCGTAAGCCACGACCTGCGCACCATTTTGACCCGCTTCAAGCTGCAACTCGCCCTCGCCGGTCATAGCATCGATATTGAGCCGCTCAATCAGGACATCGCCGATATGCAGACCATGCTTGAAGGCTATCTGGCTTTTGCACGCGGGGAAGGTTCGGAAGAAACCGCCAATCTCGATATGACACATCTGTGTGAAAAGCTGGAAAGTGAAGCACGGCTGCGCGAACGGGGCTTTCAATATTCGATCGAAGGCGACAGCGAAATTCATGTCCGGCCCAATGCCTTTTCGCGCCTTGTCGGCAATCTCGTCTCGAATGCCTTTCGTCACGCGCAAAACGTCGAGCTTTCGATCACCCATCATGATGGCTGGCTGAAAATCATCGTCGACGATGATGGTCCCGGCATTCCACCCGACAGGCGCGAAGATGTCTTCAAACCATTTGTCCGGCTTGACGAAGCGCGGACTCAGGATGCTGGCGGCACCGGGGGGCTTGGTCTGGCCATCGCCCGCGACATTGCCCGCAGCCATGGCGGCGACATCGATCTTGAAGATGCGCCAACCGGCGGTCTGCGCGCTATCATCCGCATTCCGGCATAATCACGATATTTCAGGCGCGATTGATATATTGTGCTGCGATATAGCCCAGCGCAGTTGCCGCGATACAGGCAAAGACCGACAGGCCGATATTGAGCAAAGCGCGGCCGGGAAGACCCAAACGCAGCAGTTCGAAAGTTTGCAGGCTGAAAGACGAAAAAGTGGTGAAACCGCCGCAGATGCCGACCATGAAGGCCAGCCGCCATATTTCGGGTATTGGAAAGCGGCTGGAAGCAAGGGTCAGCGCACCGAACAAGCCTATTGCAAAAGAGCCAGCCACATTAACGAAGATGGTGCTCCATGGCATTCCGCGACTAAGCGGACCCAGCCAGATAGTTACCCAGAAACGCAGGACACTTCCCAACGCCCCGCCAATCGCAACTATGATCGATGCCTGCATTGTGCATCCCACCTCTGCATGATTTGACCCGCGTCAAATTGCATACATCCGCAGGTCGCGCAAATCACAGATTGCACTCAAAAAAGTTTGCCGCCGTTCGGCACTTTCTTGTCGATGGCCGCAAGGACCACTTCGCCTGCCTCATCGGGCAAGCCGAGTGTAAGAACCTCCGACATGAACGGGCCGATCTGGCGCGGAGGAAAATTGACGACAGCCAGCACCTGTTTGCCAACCAGCTCTTCGGGCGCATAATGGCTGGTAATCTGCGCCGACGATTTTTTCACGCCGATCGCCGCGCCAAAATCGATTTTCAGCTTATAGGCAGGCTTGCGCGCTTGCGGGAATGGCTCAGCCTCGACGATGGTTCCCACGCGAATATCGACTTTCTCGAAATCCGCCCAGTCAATCGTTTCCGTTGAACTCATTGCCTCACTCCCGTTGTCATGCGTGTCCAACTGTCTCGAATACCACGCTTTCAAGCGCCTTGCGGGCGGTAACACCCGACCAGATGACAAACTGGAACGCCTGGAAATAGTTCTCGCACGCTTCCAGTGCAGCCGAGAGCAGAACCTCCACCTGACGGCTGGTCGGCTCGGCGCCGCCCGCCAGCAGCAGCGACTGCCGATACATGATCGCGCCTTCCTGCTGCCATAGATCAAAATGGCCCATGAGCAGCTTCTCGTTGATGAGTGAAAGCAGCCGCATCACTTCATTGGCGCGCGGCTCCGCCACTTTCAGGTCGAAAGCGCAGGCAAGATGCAGCGCCTCGAAATCTTCCATCCAGGAGAAAGAGATATGATAATCAGTCCAGCTGCCTGCCACCGATATTGCGATTTCATCATCGCCAGTTCGCTCAAACGTCCAGTCGTTTGAATTCGCTACATGCTCGATTACATCCACAGGATGCGCTTCACGGGCAAATTCAAGCTCAAGAAGGCTCATGTCCGTTTCCTGTTCTGGGAAGTTCCATCACGGTACTTCCAAATCCCGGCGCATGGTTTCCCTGCGCCAGCACCCGCTGCGCCGCGCGACACCGGCACGGTCAAACAGGCACGAATTGATCGGTCGAGGAACTGGCACACCTGACAGGATGCAAGCGCCTCAATGGCATACGCACATACGCAACTGATACTGGAAAGCAGCCTGAAAGACGCGAAACCTGCGATTGATCCCCTGCCGCCGCCCGCATGACCCGGTTACGAATCATGTAGTGTTTTCAGTCTATTGATGCTGAATCCGAACGCCAGCCCCTTTTATGAAAAGAGGCATTAAAGCATGTGGAAATATGGCGGGGACGGACGGCGACCCTTGCCTTAACCGACTCTAAGACAAGGGTTTTTGCCACTTGCAGCCTGTTAATAAAAAATTACGAATTATCTTTGGATTCCGCGCCCGTTGACGGTTTTTTCACCGTTTTGCCGCTCGAATCAGCTTCAAGTTTGCCAAGGCGCGCTTCCAAAGCTTCAATTTTAGCAAGCAAAGCACTGTTTTCAGAACGCGCCTTGATCGCCATTTCGCGCACTGCTTCAAACTCTTCGCGCTGCACCACATCGAGCGTATTGAGAACCCGCTCGCCCTGCGAACGCAAGGCCGTCTCCACTTCGCGCCGCACGCCCTGCGCAGCACCTGCCGCATCGGTTACAAGCTTGGCAAATTCGTCAAGAACCCGGTTTGATCCGCTGGTCATGGCATTCTTCCTTGTTAAAAGCCTGTTTTGGAAATAGGGCTGTCCCGGTTCCGATGCAAGCATCGCTATGCAATCGTGATTAACCGATAGTCGTCGCGCCGCTTGACCGGCGCAGCGACGCCCCGCATGGTCCATGAACAAAATGGAGTAATTGCATGATAGAGACGCCGATGCGAGTTGCAGGCATTGCATTTCCGGACATCGACCCGGTAATTTTCTCTGTCGGTCCCCTGGCTGTGCACTGGTATGGGCTGGGCTATGTCGTCGGCATTCTGTTTGCCTGGTGGTATGGCAAGAAATTGCTGCAAAATCACCGCCTCTGGGCAAACAGCCAACCGCCCATGCAGCCCGAAGCGCTCGATGATTTCGTGATCTGGGCCGCTCTGGGCGTCGTGCTGGGCGGACGCATCGGCTATGTGCTGTTTTACAATTTCTCTTTTTATCTCGCCAATCCCCTCGCCATTCCAGCCGTATGGGATGGCGGCATGTCGTTCCATGGCGGCATTCTCGGCACGACCCTTGCCATGTTTCTTTTTGCGCGCGCACGCGGCATTGGCGTCTGGAGCATGTTCGACACGGTCGCCGCTGGCGTGCCGGTCGGCCTCGGCCTTGTTCGCGTTGCCAATTTCATCAATTCAGAACTCTGGGGCCGCGTCAGCGATGTGCCCTGGGCGGTCTATTTTCCCAATGGCGGTCCGTTGCCGCGCCATCCCAGCCAGCTTTATGAAGCGCTGCTCGAAGGGCTGGTGCTGTTCCTTGTTTTGTTTGCGCTCGTCTGGTCCGGTCACAAACTCAAAAAGCCCGGCTTTGTTGCCGGTGCCTTTGTCGCCGGTTACGGATTAAGCCGGATCGCGGTCGAATTCTTCCGCGAACCCGATGCGCAATTGGGCTATCTTTTCGGCGGCTGGCTCACCATGGGCATGGTGCTTTCGCTGCCGATGGTATTGTTTGGCTTCTGGGCCATCTGGCGCGCCGGGCGGGCTGCGCAAAATGCCTGACACCACACTCAAGGCCCGCCTGAAGCGATTGATCGCAACCACCGGGCCAATCAGCGTGGCGGACTATATGACCGCCTGTCTCGGTGACCGCGAGACGGGCTATTATATGACGCGCGAGCCATTTGGGCGCGACGGCGACTTCATCACTGCCCCCGACGTCAGCCAGATGTTCGGCGAGCTCATTGCCATCTGGTGTGTCAGCATATGGGACGCGCTGGGACGTCCCGAAAAAGCCGTTCTTTGCGAAATCGGTCCCGGTCGCGGCACGCTGATGAGCGACATGCTGCGCGCCATCACAAAACTCGCGCCGCAAATGGCCAGTTCGGCAAGCGTCGCCATGGTGGAAACCAGCCCACGACTGACCGGGATACAGAAACAGAAGCTCACCCCCTTCAAATCCCACATAAACTGGTATGAGCGTTTTACGGATATTCCTGACGGCCCGCTCATCCTCGTCTCCAATGAGCTTTTTGATGCCATTCCGCTCCGCCAGTTCGTCAAGGTCGCGGGCCGTTTTGTCGAACGCATGATTGCGCTCGATCAGCATGGAGAATTGCATTTCGTCAGCGGCGCCACCGGCATTGATCCGGCATTGCTGCCTCGCGAACACGCGCAGGCGCCCGAAGGCGCCATCTTTGAAGCAGCGCCCGCCCGCACGGCCCTGATGCAGGAAATTGCCGAACGCATCGCCGCAAGACGCGGCGCGGCCCTCACCATCGATTATGGTCATCTGCAATCGGGCTTTGGCGATACTTTGCAGGCCATGCTGAAACACGCCTATGACGATGTTTTCGCCCATCCCGGAGAAGCAGACCTGACCAGTCACGTCGATTTTGACATGCTGGAGCGGACCGCGCGCCATTGCGGCTGCAGGACACAAACCATGACGCAGGGCGATTTCCTGCTCGCCATGGGCCTTGTCGACCGCGCCGGGCGGCTGGGTGCCGGACGCGACGCGGCATTTCAGGAAAAAATTCGTGACGACGTCGAACGTCTGGCTGCACCGGACCAGATGGGAACTCTGTTCAAAGTTCTTGCCATTGCCGATACGGCCACACGGCTGTTCCCGTTTGACCCTGACAATTTAGCGTGAACTGACAAGAAGCTGCGATTGACAAGCTTCGCCGCCTCCCCCACCATCCCGCCGTTTGAAACGAGAAGGCCGATGACCGACAAACCGCAACCGCTCCGCTCTGCCTGGCTCGAAGGCCCCGCCGGACATAATGGCCGACGCATAGCGCATGGTTTTTTCACCCGCGAAGGCGGCGTATCAGCGGGCACCTATGCAGGTCTGAACGTGGGCGGCGGCTCAAATGATACGCCCGAATGCGTGGCGGAAAATCGCCGCCGCGTGGCCGAAACCCTCGGTGTTTCCGCCGACCACCTGATGACGGTGCATCAGGTCCATTCCGCGGATGTCCTGCATGTGACGCAGCCTTTCGGCATACCGCGCCCCAAAGCGGACGCCATGGTCACGGACGTCCCCGGCATAGCCATCGGCGCATTGTCGGCTGATTGCGGCCCGGTGCTCTTCGCCGATCACAAGGCAGGTGTTGTCGGCTCCGCCCATGCGGGCTGGCGCGGCGCATTTGACGGCGTGCTGGAAAATACCGTTGAGGCGATGATCGGACTTGGCGCTTCGCGGGAGAATATCATTGCAGTTCTGGGCCCGACAATCGGCCCTGAAAATTACGAGGTCGGCCCTGAATTTTATGGCCAGTTCATCACGCGGGATCCCGCTTATACGACCTATTTCAGACCTTCGAACAAGGAGGGCCACAGGCTTTTCGACCTGTGGCGTTTTATTACCGACCGCCTGACGGGGGCGGGTGTGCAGGCCGATGCGTTACGGCAGTGCACCTATGCCAATGAAGATTTGTTCTATTCCTATCGGCGCATGACGCATCGCAACGAACCAGATTACGGACGCCAGATTGCCGCTATAGCCATTATAGAAAATTGAGGAGAACATGATGGCCCTTCACTTCGAGCCGGAAGAATTTGCCGCACGCCGCGACCGTCTGATCCTGAAGATGGAGGAAGAAAAACTGGATGCCTTGCTGCTGTTTGCGCAGGAAAGCATGTATTGGCTGACGGGCTACGACACGTTCGGTTTTTGTTTTTTCCAGTGCCTCGTCGTCAAGGCCGATGGCTCGATGGTGCTCATGACCCGCTCCGCCGATCTGCGGCAGGCGCGCCACACATCCAATATCGAAGACATCGTCGTCTGGGTCGATCGCGGCAATGCCAACCCCGCCGTCGATCTGCGCAATATCCTCACCGAACTCGATCTGCTTGGCACACGCATCGGCATCGAATACCAGACCCACGGCCTCACCGGGGCCAATGCACGCAAGCTGGACGAGCAATTGCAGAGCTTCGCCAAGCTTTATGATGCATCCGGCATGGTCGATGGACTGCGGCTGCTTAAAAGTCCTGCCGAGATCGCTTATGCGAAGCGCGCGGCGGAACTGAGCGACGAAGCGCTGGACGCGGCACTCAAGCTGATAAAGGCAGGCGCAAGCGAAGCGGATATTCTTGCCGCCATGATGAGCGCCAACTTCGCAGGCGACGGCGATTATCCGGCGAACGAATATATTATCGGCTCAGGCGCGGATGCCCTTTTGTGCCGCTATAAGTCGGGTCGCCGCCAGCTTGCAACCAACGATCAGCTCACGCTTGAATGGTCTGGCGTCTTCCGTCATTACCACGCCCCCATGATGCGCACCGTCATCATCGGCGAGCCGACGCAGGACCATCGGAAATTATACGCCGCGGCCCGCGAGGCGCTCGAAGCGGTCGAAGCCGCCATGACGCCCGCATCCACTTTCGGCGATGTTTTCGACGCCCATGCGCGCACCATGGAAGCGCACGGCCTGACCCGCCATCGCCTGAATGCCTGCGGCTATTCGGTTGGTGCCCGGTTCACGCCATCCTGGATGGACCCGCAAATGTTCTACTCCGCCAATCCGGAAAACATACAGCCGGATATGACCCTCTTTGCCCATATGATCATCATGGATTCCGACACCGGAACCGCCATGACTCTCGGCCAGACCTATCTGACGACAAATGGCGCCGCTGAACCTTTGTCACGTCATTCTCTGGATATGATTGTCAAATGACGCATGATCGGCGATAAACTGCTTCTGGCGCATGAGTAGTTTGCGCTCTTAGGAGCATGAAGCCGAACATGAACAAGGCATATCTTCCCGTATTGCTGTTGCTTGCCGGAATGCTTGCCGCCTGCAACAGCACCGAATCAGCGTTGAATATCGAGGGAGCCGGGCAGCAGACCAGTCAGGCGAGCGGCCAGCCGGAAACGCCGGAAACGTCCACCGCGCCTGCTCCCGCCGCCGCCCCGGCAGCAGGCAGTCCTGCGCAGCAGCCCCAGCGCACTGCCGCCCTCAAGCCCGGCAAGCTTCACATCGCCCCGATCATTGGCGCACCGCTCAACGTGGTGACACCGCTCACCCATCGCATCAATGATGATGCGCGCGCCAGGGGTATCGAGCTTGCAGGCAATGGGGCCACCGATGCCGCCTATGTCATGAAGGGATATTTCTCGGTTCTGTCGGAAGACAACCAGACCACGGTGCTCTATGTCTGGGATGTGCTGGATGCATCCGGCAACCGGCTTCACCGCATACAGGGACAGGAAAAGGTTCCGGGAGCCGCCTCAGATTCCTGGAGTATCGTTCCCCCCTCCGCCATGCAGGCCATCGCAGACCGCACGATTGAGGAATATGCCTCCTGGCTTGCGGCAAATCGCGCATTATGACTGCTTCATCCGTCAAAAGCCTGAATCTCTTATGCAATCCCATGGATAGCGCCGGGAGAAAGTGCTTTGAATGGTCTTTTTACTGCAATTATGTTCCAACGGGCCTTGCAATAAGGGTGACTCTTTGCAATAGGCCCCACATTCGGCAAAGCCTTGCGGACCACGCCCCTTAGGCGCCTTCGAGGTTTTTCTGGAATGGATTTGCAGGGCCGGGCTTGAAGCGGCTCATGCGCAGACAACAGACCTTGTCCGTTCACGGACTTTGCGACAGAACGAAACTGCTCCGGCTTCAGAGGCAAAAGAATGAAACTTTTCGCAGGCAACTCCAACCGGGTTCTTGCCGAATCCGTTGCTCAATATCTCAACATTCCGCTCGGCAAGGCCACGGTCCGCCGGTTCGCCGATCAGGAAATCTTCGTCGAGATTCAGGAAAACGTACGTGGCGAGGACGTATTCGTTCTGCAATCGACCTCTTATCCGGCCAATGATCATTTGATGGAACTGCTCATCATGATCGATGCTTTCCGCCGTTCCTCCGCGCGCCGCATTACTGCGGTTCTTCCCTATTTCGGCTATGCACGGCAGGATCGCAAACCCGGCCCGCGCACGCCGATTTCGGCAAAGCTCGTTGCCAATCTGATTACCGAAGCCGGTGCCAACCGCGTTCTGACCCTCGATCTCCACGCCGGACAGATCCAGGGTTTCTTTGATATTCCAACCGACAATCTTTACTCCGTGCCCGTCATCGCCCGCGACGTGAAGGCAAATTATGCCAATGGCAATTGCATGGTGGTTTCGCCGGATGTCGGCGGCGTGGTGCGCGCGCGCTCGCTGGCAAAACGCATCGACGCCCAGCTCGCCATCGTCGACAAGCGCCGTGAACGCCCCGGCGAATCGGAAGTCATGAATGTCATCGGCGATGTAACCGGCAAGGACTGCCTCTTGTTCGACGATATTGTCGATTCGGGCGGCACGCTATGCAATGCTGCCGAAGCCTTGCTGGCCAAGGGTGCAAAAAGCGTCACCGCCTACATCACCCATGGCGTTCTGTCGGGCGGTGCGGTAGCCCGTATCACCTCATCCAAACTCAAGGAACTGGTGATTACCGACTCGATCCAGCCCACGACGGCAATCAATGATGCGCCGAATATCCGGGTTCTTTCCATTTCCAGCCTGATCGGCGAAGCGATTGCGCGCACGGCGGCGGAAGAATCCGTTTCAAGCCTGTTCGATTAAAATATATGGAGCGGTTCCATCAAATGGAACCGCTTTATTCCGCAGCCGTGCGGTCCTCTGCCTGCTCATCGGGCGCATTGGGATCGCCGGGTGCGGTTTCGCATTCCAGATCGGGGAAATTGGCGATGCGCATTCCCTTGAAATCATTGCGCAGGACCAGAAGTCCACGCTCTTCGAAATAGGTCAGAAGCCGCCTTGCACGGCTGAAGGAATGGGTGCCATAGGCCCGTGCCAATGCCGCATCCGAAGGGCATGGCGCACCCGTCACCGCTGCCTGTGCGACAATCAGGAACACGCCCTGAACATCATCGGTAAGGCTTTCCGAAAGCGCCAGCGCCTTCTGCCACGTCTCTCCCGACGCGGCATCCCCCTCGATGCTCGCTTGCGCCACAGCCAGCCTGCGCCGGAATGCGGGCAGCGCCAAAGGCTCGCCCGGAACACGATGAATGCGGCAGCGCACCAGAAAATCCTGATAAAGCACGGCGACCGAACGAAATGACGCCTCCGGATCGTCCACGATCTCGCGCATGACCTTTTCCAGCAACTCTTCGCGCTCGGCCTCAATAATTCCCGGAAACAGCGGCTCCGTCACAGGCTCCGCTTCAGGCTTCGGCTTCGCCACCTGTGCCAGAATTTCCGCCGTCGATGGCGGTGGCGGTGACGCGGGCGCACGGCGGACAGGCATGCGGATTTCTTCAGGAGCCGGCGTGAAGATCAGCTCATGCGCATCTTGCGGCGCGTCGGGCAGCGGCATCAGCTTTGGCGATGACGAGCGTGCGGAGGTTTCCACCGTGCCGATCCTGACGGGTAGCGGACGGCGGGACAAGGCTGGTCCAAGCGCCACGAAATGCCCCCGCTGCAAATCGCGGAACATTTCGGCCTGCCTGCGTTCCATACCCAGCAAATCGGCGGCACGCGCCATGTCAATATCGAGAAAGGTGCGCCCCATCAGAAAATTGGAGGCTTCTGCGGCCACGTTCTTCGCCAGCTTGGCAAGGCGTTGGGTAGCGATCACGCCGGCCAGACCGCGCTTGCGGCCCCGGCACATGAGATTGGTCATCGCGCCAAGCGAGAGCTTTCGTGCCTCATCGGACACTTCGCCTGCGGCTGCGGGCGCAAAAAGCTGCGCCTCATCGACCACGACCAGCATCGGATACCAGTAATCGCGCTCTGCATCGAAAAGTCCGCCCAGGAATGCTGCCGCAGCGCGCATTTGCTGCTCGACATCGAGCCCTTCCAGATTAAGCACCACCGAAACGCGATGTTGCCTGATGCGGCTGGCAATACGCGTCAATTCCGCTTCAGTGCGCGCGGCATCGACGACGACATGCCCGTACACATCCGCCAATGTGACGAAATCCCCTTCAGGATCGATGACGCATTGCTGCACCCATTGCGCGCTTTGCTCAAGCAGGCGGCGCAGAAGATGCGACTTGCCCGACCCGGAATTGCCCTGCACCAGAAGGCGCGTTGCGAGAAGCTCTTCAAGATCGAGCATGGCCTGTTTGCCGCCGCCAAGCGCATTTGCCGACGCGGTGGCGCTCCCGGCAACAGACCCCATGTCGATACCGACCTGCATCTCGCCTCCTTTTATGAATAACTGGAAATGTTGGAACCCGACGACTCGAACGCAACGTGTCAGCTTCGGTCAGGCACTCCCTACCATCTTTGCCGCCGCCAATGCCACCCGTTAAGAGAAAAGCCCACAGAAGCTGCGTTCCGAACCAAAAAACTTGCGCTCAAAGGCCGTTTGCTCTATAGCACCGCCATCCGCGTAGACACCCTTGGAGGCAACGTGGAATGGAGCTGCCCAACCTTATTCAACAAATAAGGAATCATGGGCTGTTTCATGTCGTTCATTTTTTAAACGACACTCCAGTAAATATCTGAAAGGAAATGCCATGAGCGATAATTTCGTGCTCAAGGCCGATTTGCGCAGCCGGGTTGGTAAGGGGTCCTCCCGCGAACTTCGCCGCAACGGCCAGATTCCAGCAGTCATCTATGGTGACAAGCAGGAGCCCCTCGCAATCGCCATCCCGTACAAGGAAGTTTTCTATAAAATCCATGGCGGTGGCTTCAAGACGACGATCATGACGATCGACGTTGACGGCAAGAAGATCAATGTCCTCCCCAAGGACTACCAGCTTGATCCGGTCCGCGACTTCCCGATGCATGTCGACTTCCTGCGCGTCTCCGCGAAGTCGGTTGTCACGGTCAACGTTCCGGTCCACTTCAAGAATGAAGAAGCTGCTCCCGGCATCAAGCGCGGCGGCGTTCTCAACGTCGTTCGTCACGAAGTCGAACTGATCGTTGCGGCCAACGCTATTCCGGATGCCCTCGAAGTCGACCTTACCGGCCTTGAAATCGGCGATACGGTTCACTTCTCGGCAATCAAGCTGCCGAAAGATGCGTCTCCGGTCATTCAGGATCGCGACTTCACCATCGCCACCATCGCTGCTCCCGCCGGCCTCAAGTCGGACGAAAATGCAGAGGATGCCGAACAGGAAGAAGCAACCAAGGAAGGCGAATAATCGCTTTTCCCGCAGAGAGGGGCTGCAACCATGCTGCTTATCGCAGGACTTGGCAATCCCGGCCCCAAATATGCGCGCAACCGGCATAATATCGGTTTCATGGCGGCGGATGAAATATTCCGCCGCCATCGCTTTTCCAACTGGCAGAAGAAATTCCAGGCGGAAATCGCCGACGGCATCATAGACGGCGAGAAGGTTCTTCTCATCAAGCCGCAGACATTCATGAATCTTTCCGGCCAGTCGATTGGCGAGGCCATGCGCTTTTACAAGCTCTCGCCCGCCGATCTGGTGGTCATTTATGATGAGCTGGACCTGCCCCCCGGCAAGTTGCGCATCAAGACCGGCGGTAGCGCCAATGGCCATAATGGCATCAAGTCCATCGACGCGCATTGCGGGCAGAATTATCGCCGGATGCGCCTTGGCATCGGTCATCCCGGCGCAAAAGAACTGGTGCATAATCACGTACTCGGTGACTTCGCCAAGGCCGACAGCGAATGGCTGGACAAGCTGTGCGCGGCGATTGCCGATAATATCGGCCTGCTTGCCAAGTCGGAAGACAACACATTCATGAACCGTATTGCGCTCGCCATGGGCGATGGCGGCCAGCGCCCGAGCGGCTTCAAGGCCGATGCAACGCAGAGCAAGGAACCGGCCAGGGCGCAGAGCCATATCCGGCAGGCACGGCAGAACCAGAAGCCCGTCAATGTGCCGCAAAGCGGCCCGATGGCCGAAATGCTCAGGAAGCTTCTTGGCAAAAAGGACTGAAAGCGCCAAACGCTCTCCCGCCTCTTGACGCTTCCCTGCCTGATAGCGCATAGCCTCCATGACAAAATTCTATCGAGACAGGTAAGATCATGGGTTTCAAATGCGGCATTGTCGGCCTGCCTAATGTTGGCAAGTCCACGCTCTTCAACGCGCTGACCAAAACTGCGGCCGCACAGGCAGCAAATTATCCCTTCTGCACCATCGAACCCAATACCGGCGAAGTCGCGGTGCCCGACCCGCGCCAGGCCGAAATTGCGCGCATTGCTGGCTCAAAGGAAATCATCCCGACCCGCATCAACTTCGTCGATATTGCAGGCCTTGTGCGCGGCGCTTCCAAGGGGGAAGGTCTTGGCAACCAGTTTCTCGCCAATATTCGAGAAGTCGACGCCATCGTGCATGTGCTGCGCTGCTTCGAAGACGATGACATCACCCACGTAGAGGGCCGTATTGAACCTGTTTCCGATGCGCAGACGGTCGAAACCGAACTCATGCTTTCCGATCTCGAAAGCATCGAGCGCCGTATCGTCCAGATCCGTAAGCGTGCAACCGGCAAGGACAAGGAAGCCCTCACCATCCTGCCCATTATGGAGAACGCGCTGGAACTGCTTCAGAATGGCCAGCCGGTACGCATGATGCTGGCCGACATTTCAGCTGAGGACCTGCTGATCCTCAAGGGCCTCAACCTGCTGACCTCCAAGCCGGTGCTTTATGTATGCAATGTCGCAGAAAGCGACGCGGTCGAGGGCAACGAATTCACCGCTGCCGTCGAAAAAATGGCGCAGGAACAGGGCGCGCAGACCGTCACCATCTCGGCGGCCATCGAGGCCGAAGTCGCGCAATTGCCAGAGGAAGAAGCGGCAGAATATCTCGATGCGATGGGCCTTGACGAACCGGGCCTCGACCGCCTCATTCGTGCAGGCTACAAGCTTCTCGATCTCATCACCTATTTCACCGCTGGCCCCAAGGAAACGCGGGCCTGGACCGTCAGGCGCGGAACGAAGGCTCCCGCTGCGGCAGGCGTTATCCATACCGATTTCGAGCGCGGCTTCATCCGCGCCCAGACAATCGCCTTTGAGGATTACGTAAAATATAGTGGTGAAGCCGGAGCCAAGGAAGCCGGCAAGGCGCGGGACGAAGGCAAGGAATATATCGTCCAGGACGGCGATGTGATGCTGTTCCGCTTCAATACCTGATATAGAGCATTTCCAGCAAAAGTGCGAAGCGGTTTTGCGTCAGGACAATGCGACAAAATAAAGAATTAGAGCAATTCCCTATAAACAGGAACCGTTCTAAAAGCCCTGATCGTTCGACAATCTTCGCAGCGCCCGACAAATAACGGGCACTGCGAAGGTCGCTAATCTCAGTCGCCTTCAAATTCGACAAGCGTGCGCACCGGCACACCGAGCGCTTCAAGCTTCTTGCGGCCACCAAGATCGGGCAGGTCGATGATGAAACAGGCAGCGACGATTTCCGCACCCATCTGCAAAAGAAGTTTGGCAGCCGCTTCGGCTGTGCCGCCGGTCGCGATCAAATCATCGACAAGAATAATGCGCTCGCCCTGCGTGATGGCATCGCGATGCATCTCCATTTCGTCAATTCCATATTCGAGACTATAGGCGATGCGCACCGTGTCTCGCGGCAGCTTGCCCTTCTTACGGATCGGCACAAAACCGGATGAGAGCTGATGCGCGATCGCGCCGCCCAGAATAAAGCCGCGCGCTTCAATACCCGCAACCTTGTCGATTTTATTGCCCGCATAGGGATAGACAAGCTCATCCACCGCCCGGCGAAAAGCCCCTGCATCGCCCATCAGCGTTGTAACGTCGCGAAACTGCACGCCCGGCTTGGGATAATCCGGGATCGTTCTGATCGCATCTTTCAGCGTGGCTTTGAATCCGGATTCCATAATCGGTCCTTTCGAATGGAAGAGGCGATTGAGCCGTCGCGGCATGATCCGACCGCCCTGTTTTGCTGAAATCACTTCAATCATGATATGGCCGCCGCGCCAAGCTTCTTTGCACGTTTTACATGATTGGAGCGCCCAATAAAAAGGGCGCCGCAAAGGGCGCCCTTTCATTTAGAAAGCTAAAGCATGTCGCCCGAAAGTGGGAACCGGTTTCGGGATAACGACCTGCGTTAAAACAACAACTTAAAGCGTAAGGAGCGAATCTGAAAGATCGCGACACGCTTTAGTCGGTCAGTGCTTCACATCTGACCAGATCTGACGCTTGGCGATATAGACCAGACCCGCAAACAGGATCAGGAACACCAGAACCCGGAAGCCGGTCTTCTTGCGCTGTTCCAGATGCGGCTCGGCAGCCCACATAAGAAATGCCGAAACATCCCGTGCATATTGGTCTACCGTCTGCGGCGCGCCATCATCATAAGTCACCTGATCGTCGCTCAATGGCTTGGCCATGGCGAGCGACTTGCCCGCGATGAAATACGGGTTGTAATAGGTGCCTTCCGGGATTTCCATGCCTGCGGGCGGCTGTTCATCATAGCCGGTCAGCAGGGAATGAATGTAATCCGGGCCGGCTTCGGCATATTGCGTGAATATATCGAAGAGGAATGTCGGAAAACCGCGTTCGACAGCACGCGCCTTGGCGATGAGCGAAAAGTCCGGCGGGGCAGCACCGTTATTCGCTGCTGCCGCAGCATTGGCATTCGCAAATGGCGACGGGAAATAATCCGTCGGGATTGCGTTGCGGGTAAACATTTCGCCGTCAGCATCCGGGCCGTCCTCGACTTCGTATTCCGCAGCAAACGCCTTCACCTCATCAGGCGTATAGCCGAGATCCTGAAGCGTGCGGAATGCGACCAGATTCATCGAATGGCAGGCCGCGCAGACTTCCTTATAGACCTTGAGGCCACGCTGAAGCTGCGCCTTGTCATAAGTTCCGAACGGTCCCGCAAAGCTCCAGTTTTCCTGCTTGGGATGGTGGATCGGGAAATGTAACGGTTCAGCAGCGCTATGGTCCTCCTGAGCGGTGGCGCTTCCCATGGCAACGCCCAATGCGACCATCGGGGCCAGACCCAGTGCGGCGAAATTCTTGAGGAACTTTTTCATTTTTCTGTCCTTCATCTCTCGCGCGCTCAGCCGTTGATTTCCACGGGGGCAATCGACGACTTGCCTTCGTTCTTTTCCAGCACAGCTTCCGTAATGGAGTTCGGCAGGCGCTTTGGTGTCTCGATCAGGCCGAGAATCGGCATGATGATGAGGAAGAAAGCGAAGTAATAGAACGTCCCCACCTGTGCGAGAGCCACATAGATACCCTCTGCCGGGCGCGATCCAAGCCAGCCGAGGAAGATGGCGTTGACCACGAACAGCCAGAAGAACAGCTTGAACCACGGGCGATATACCGCCGAACGCACCTTTGACGTATCGAGCCAGGGCACGACGAACAGGATAGCGATCGAACCGAACATGACCAGAACGCCGCCAAGCTTGGAATCGATCGGGCCGATATTGAAGGTGATGGCGCGCAGCATGGCGTAGAATGGCAGGAAGTACCATTCCGGCACGATGTGGGCCGGAGTTTTGAGCGAATCGGCGGGGATATAGTTATCCGCATGACCGAGATAGTTCGGCATATAGAAGATGAAATAGGCAAAGATGACAAAGAAAACCAGCGCGCCGAAAGCGTCCTTGATGGTCGCATAGGGCGTGAAGGCGACCGTATCCGTCTTGGACTTCACTTCAATACCGGTCGGGTTGGTCTGCCCGGTCACGTGCAGGGCCCATACGTGCAGGATAACGACGCCCGCAATCATGAACGGCAGCAGATAATGCAGCGAGAAGAAGCGGTTGAGCGTCGGGTTATCGACCGCAAAACCACCAAGCAGAAGCTGCTGGACCGGCTCGCCAATGATGGGAAATGCAGTGAAGAAGCCGGTGATGACCGTCGCTCCCCAGAATGACATCTGGCCCCATGGCAGAACATATCCCATGAAGGCCGTTGCCATCATCAGGAGGAAGATGACCACGCCGAGAATCCACAAAAGCTCACGCGGCGCCTTGTAGGAGCCATAATAAAGGCCGCGCGCTATGTGCAGATAAACGGCAATGAAGAAGAACGACGCTCCATTGGCGTGCATATAGCGCAGCAGCCAGCCGGAATTGACGTCGCGCATGATCTTTTCGACTGAATTAAACGCAAGAGCCGTATCCGCCGCATAATGCATTGCGAGCACGATGCCGGTGAGCAACTGCGCAATGAGCATGAACGAGAGTATGCCACCAAAGGTATACATATAGTTCAGGTTACGCGGTGTCGGATAAGCGACAAAGGAATCATAGACAAGGCGCGGCAATGGCAGCCGTTCGTCGACCCATTTTTCGATGCCGGTCGAGGGCGTGTATGTGGAGTGTCCACCACTCATGTTTTTTCTCCCCAAGATCCGTCTTAGCCGATCCTGATGACCGTATCGGAGGTGAATTCAAACTGCGGAATATGCATGTTCTCAGGCGCGGGGCCGCTGCGGATACGTCCTGACGTATCATAGGTCGAGCCATGGCAGGGGCAGAACCATCCGCCGAACGAACCGGCCTCGCCCAGCGGGACGCAGCCCAGATGGGTGCATACGCCGATCATGACCAGCCAGTTTTCCTTGCCCTCGCCCGCCGAGCGCGCCAGGTCGGTCGCCTCGGTGCCCGAAGGCAGGTTGGCATTGCGCGCATCGAGATCCTTGAGGTCGGCGAGCGCTGTGGTCTGCGCATCTTCGACTTCCTTGGCGGTCCGGTTGCGGATAAAGACCGGTTTGCCCCGCCATTTAACCGTCAGCGATGCGCCCTCGGTGAGAGACGAAACGTCAACCTCGATAGATGCCGCGGCAAGCGTCGAAGCGTCAGGACGCATCTGGTCGATAAACGGCCATGCCAGTCCGCCAACTCCGACGACACCCGCCATTCCCGTCGCAATATACAAAAAATCACGCCGTGTCGGCTCAGCCGTGTCGTGTGCGCTCACGTGCCAATTCCTTTTCAACCTGCATATTCAATTAAACTCTCCCCTCGTCCATGTTTGCGCCTGTGCAAAAAAAGTCCTGCAAGTGCTCACAGAACGAAATTCCCTCCATCTCACCTTCCGGTTTAGGCGGGAAGAAAAGTCTTGTCCAGACGCCAACCCCTCATGACGGCACCATGTCGCAGGCTATTTTACACAGCCGTTTTCGCGTATGGCCAGGCGCAGGGAATCCATCTTAATTCGTATCGGGCGATAGAGCGGTTTATTTTCGCCCCTGCCATCCAACCGGCGGCTTTAGCCGGGCTGGCCGAGAAAACCGCCCGATTGACGCGCCCACAGGCCGGCATAGATGCCACCGCGCGCGATCAATTCCTCATGGGTGCCCCCTTCGACAATGCGGCCCTTGTCCATCACAACGAGACGGTCAAGCGCTGCAATGGTCGACAGCCGATGCGCAATGGCGATGACGGTCTTGCCTTCCATCAATTGTCTCAGATTGTCCTGAATCGATGCCTCGACTTCCGAATCAAGGGCCGAAGTCGCCTCATCGAGAATGAGCACAGGCGCATCCTTGAGAATCGCCCGCGCTATGGCGATGCGCTGCCGCTGCCCGCCCGAAAGCTTCACGCCCCTTTCGCCGACGAATGCGTCGAACGACTTGCGCCCCTGATAATCTTCCAGCACCGCGATGAACCCGTCTGCTTCCGCCTGCCTTGTGGCGCGCAGAAGATCGGCCTCCGTCGCATCGTCGCGCGCCAGCATGATATTGTCGCGCAGCGAGCGGTGCAGCAGGGCCGTTTCCTGACTGACAACGGCGAAGGCGCGGCGCAATGAAGCCTGCGTCACATCCCGCACATTCTGCCCGTCGACGAGGATTTCCCCTTTTTCCACATCGTAAAGCCGCAGGATGAGATTGACGAGCGTGGATTTGCCCGCGCCCGAATGCCCGACCAGCCCGACACGTTCGCCGCCCGCAACCGTGAAATTGATATTTTCAAGCACGCCCGCACCCTTGCCATAATGGAAGGTGACATTGCGCACGTCGATGCGCCCCTGCGTGATCTGCAAGGGCTTTGCGCCGCGACGGTCTTCCAGCCCCAGCGGGGCCGAAACCAGCTTCATTGAATTCTCTATCAGCCCGAGCTGGCGCAACATGCCGTTCAACTGCATCATCATCCGCCCCAGCAGCATATTAAGCCGCAAGACAAGACCGAGAGTAAACGATACCTGCCCCACTGTAATCGCATCGCGCGTCCACAGATCGATGGCGATGGCCGCAACCGTCACGATCATCAGGCCCGAGAGGGCCGTCAGCGAAATGCGCACACCCGTCAGCGAGCGCATGAAAGGCAGGATGGCCCCGAGATACCGCTCAAAGCCGTCACGAAGATAGTGTTCATCGTCGTCAGCCGTATTGAGCTTGATGGTCTGGATATTGGAATAGCTGTCGACGATGCGCCCATTGATCATGGAGCCAGCCTCGGCGGATGCTTCGGCATATTTGCGGATACGCGGCAGATAGCGCCGCGCGATAAAACCGAATGCGATGATCCATGCAATGACCGCAGCAGCCAACCGCCAGTCCAGACGCCCGACCAGAAACAGGGTTGTTATGCTGTAGATCGCCATGAACCAGACGACCTGAATGAGACTTTCGATGAGATCGCCCGCAGCCTGCCCCGCCTGCCAGACCTTGGTGGCGATGCGACCGGCAAAATCATTCTGGAAAAAGGCATAGGATTGGCGCAGCACATAGGAATTGGCCTGCCAGCGGATCATGTTGTAGAAACCGGGAGAAAGCGTCTGCCCGTCCAGCATCGTGCTGAGCGCAGTGACGACGAGGCGGATGACCACCACCGTCAGCGCCATGAACAGCAGTTCCGGCCCCGCGTCATGAAACAGCCCCGTCCAGCTTCGCTCCGCGCCAGCCCGGCCCGCCTGATCAAGAATATCGATCAGCCTGCCGGTAAAATAAAACAACCCCGCCTCCACCAGCGGAAGCAATCCACCCACGATCAGCGAAAGCGCCAGCGGCCCTTTGGCCTGCCGTGCATAGTGCCAGATAAAGGCCAGCGTCGTTGAAGGCGGTCTTAGCTGGTCGGGCTCGCGAAAGGGATCGACCCAACGCTCGAACAGGCTATAGACCGCTTTCATCAATTGCGTTTTCCTTAATTGACCAGTTCCGTACCCGCCGGGTCATCGAAGCCGAGAAAACCACCCGATTGTCTCGCCCATAATCCGGCATAAATGCCGCCAAGCGCCACAAGTTCCTCATGGGTGCCGTCTTCGACGATATGACCTTCATCCATGACCACCAGCCGGTCGAGCGCCGCAATGGTGGAAAGCCGGTGCGCAATGGCGATCACGGTCTTGCCTTCCATCAATGTGTTGAGGCTGTCCTGAATGGCGGCTTCCACTTCCGAATCAAGCGCCGATGTCGCTTCGTCCAGAATAAGGATCGGCGCATCCTTGAGCATCACGCGCGCAATGGCGATGCGCTGGCGCTGCCCACCCGACAGTTTCACGCCGCGTTCACCGACATGGGCCTCAAGCCCCCGGCGTCCCTTGGGATCGGTCAGTTGCGGAATGAACTGATCTGCCTGCGCAAGCCGGATGGCGCGCGCCACCATTTCATCACTCGCGTCAGGTCGGCCATACATGATGTTTTCACGCACCGAACGATGCAGCAGCGACGTATCCTGCGTGACCATTCCAATATTGGCGCGCAGCGAATCCTGCTGCACTTTGGAAATATCCTGACCGTCGATCAGAATGCGTCCGCTTTCGAGATCGTAAAAGCGCAGCAGCAGATTGACCAGCGTCGATTTACCCGCTCCCGAGCGGCCGACAAGCCCGACCTTCTGTCCGGCAGGAATATCGAGCGACAATCCTTCGATGACACCCTTGCCCTTGCCGTAGTGAAAACCGATCCGGTCAAAGACGAGTTCGCCCCTGTCGACCTTGAGCGCGGGCGCGTCCGGCACATCCACCACCTCATGCGAACGCGCGATTGTTGTAATGCCATCTTCCACCGTGCCGATATTCTCGAACAGCGCCGACATTTCCCACATGATCCATTGCGACATGCCGTTGAGGCGCAGCACCAGACCGATACCGACGGCCACGGCGCCAACCGATACCGCCTCGTCCATCCATAAGCCGATGCCGATAACCCCCACTGCAAACAGCAGAATGCAGTTTGTGAGATAAAGCGTGAAATGGAACATCGTGATCAGGCGCATCTGCCGGTGCACGGTATCCAGAAAGCCATCCAGACTTTCACGCACATAAGCTTCCTCGCGGCTCGAATGCGAGAACAGCTTGACAGTGGCAATATTGGTATAGCTGTCGACGATCCGCCCGGTCATGGACGAACGCGCATCGGCCTGTTCCTCGGAGATCACCCGCAAACGCGGGATGAAGAAACGCAGCAAAATGATATAAACGCCCAGCCAGACCGCAAACGGGATCATCAGAACGATATTGGCGGATGCCGCGATGAAAAGCGTGCCGGCAAAATAGACGAAAACATAATTGAGAACGTCGAGCAGCTTCATCACCGTTTCGCGTACGGCAAGCGCTGTCTGCATCAGTTTCGTTGAAATGCGACCGGCAAACTCATCCTGGAAAAATGCCATCGACTGGCGAATGAGATAACGGTGCATCAGCCAGCGCACACGCATCGGATAATTGCCGAGCAATGTCTGGTGGATAAGCAGCGAATTGATCAGGACGACACCCGGCAGGCCGATCAGCACCAGCCCCGCTATGAGCGACAGCCGCCATCCTTCATTCGCCAGAAAAGTCTCGCGCGACTGGTGCGAGAGCCAGTCTACGATATTGCCCAGAAAGGCGAAAAGCGACACCTCGATAATGGCGATCAGCGACGTGAAGAACGCCATTCCAAATATCCACGGCCAGGCGCCGCGGGTGTAATAAAGGCAAAACGCCACCAGTCCGCGCGGCGGCTCGCGCGGCGCTTCTTCCGGGTAGGCAATGAGTCGCTTCTCAAACCATTTGAACATAGCGTTCTTTTATGTGCCCTCATGAAAATTGCCAAGGAAAAACAGAACAAAAAGAGAATATTTTATTCGACTGAATCCTTGCGGCAACATGATTTCTGCGTTACCCGGCTGATATGAATTTGCGTATCGCTCTTTATCAACCAGACATTCCCGGCAATACGGGAACCATTTTGCGGATGGCCGCCTGCCTTGGCTTTGCGGTGGATCTTATCGAACCGGCGGGCTTTGATGTGTCCGACCGCTCGCTCAAGCGCGCCGGGATGGATTATCTCGAACAGGCTGCGCTGACACGCCATGCCGACTGGCAGCATTTCAATGAATGGCGCAAACAGGCCGACCGTCGTCTGGTCTTGCTTTCAACGAAGGCGGCGGCACCCTATACGGACTACCAATTTCAGAAAAATGACATTCTTTTGTTCGGACGTGAATCCGCGGGCGTTCCCGATGATGTGCAGGCGACTGCCGATGCACGACTTCTGATTCCGATGGTGCCGGGCGCGCGCTCACTCAATCTCGCTGTCAGCGTTGCCATGACTGCCGGTGAAGCCCTGCGCCAACTGAACCTCAGCCAGCGCACCTGATCCCCCGACCGAATTGACGTTATGTAATAACGATTCGTAAAATCGCTCCGCATGCCATTCAAGGCCGATCTGAATCCAATTTCAGTGGGTTGGACCCTTTTTATGAATCAAAAAACCAGATCAGTCGGAAGTCGGCAATCGCCGGATCGTAAATTCGATCATATCGTCCGGCCGTTCGCACCAGCTTTCGATTTCGGTCCAGTAAGCGGCTTTGGGAAAAGCCTCGAACCATTCCCGTGCCTTGGCACGCGCAGCCTGACGAGGCAGGGTGAATGTCTCGCGGATAAAACCGTCGCGCGGCATACGGCTCTTTTGGGTGCGGCTTTTTTCAAGCTGCCTGCGCAGTCCTTCAAGCGGTGGGCGGGGCGTTGCTGCATTCATGCGTTTGCCTCCCGAAAACACGTCGCTCAGAAATCTAACCGGGCTTGCTGGTTACGGCATGAACATGACAGTGATATAAAGCCGGTCTTGGCGATCCTGTAGCTTTTGCGATCCCTCTAGCGGACCAAGAATAGGGAAGCCCCCCGCAAAAGACGAGTCTTTTCTGGGGAGATGATCCGGGCCCCAATTTCCATAACAGGCTTGGCGCTATGCGTGAGCGCGGGATTTTGTTAAATGAAAACGATATAAGTATGAATGCCCGGAACCTTCCGGTTGCCCGATAAATTGCGAGAGGAAACAAACAAAATGCAACGCGACGAAATTCCCGCAATCATCCCGCAAAATATCGAGGAGAAAAAACAAGAGGCCCGCGACTGGTTCGAAGAGCTTCGCGACCGCATTTGCACAAGCTTCGAGCAGCTTGAAGACGAATTGCAGGGCCAGCTTTCCGATCAGGAACCGGGACGCTTCGTCCGCACGCCTTGGCAGAAGGATGACGGCAATGGCGGCGGTGGCGTCATGTCCATCATGCATGGCCGTGTTTTCGAGAAGGTCGGCGTCCATGTATCAACGGTCTACGGCGAATTCTCTCCTGAATTTCGCAAGCAGATACCGGGCGCGGAAGAAGACCCGCGCTATTGGGCCAGCGGCATTTCGCTGATCGCCCATCCGCAAAATCCCAATGTCCCCGCCGTACATATGAACACCCGCATGGTCGTGACCACGCGGCAATGGTTTGGCGGCGGCGCCGACCTCACCCCTGTTCTTGATCGCCGACGCACACAGGAAGACCCGGACACCCTGGCATTCCACAAGGCGTTCCGCTTCATCTGCGATCGGCACAAGGACATTGTCGATTATCAGCGTGTGAAAGACTGGTGCGACGAATATTTCTTCCTGCCCCATCGCAATGAGCCGCGCGGCGTGGGCGGCATTTTCTACGACTGGCTGCATTCGTCCGAAGAACAAGGCGGATGGGACGCAGATTTCTCGTTCACCCGTGATGTGGGACGGGGCTTTTCAGTGGTTTATCCGCATCTGGTGCGCCAGAACTTCAACAAGGACTGGACGCCGGAAGACCGCGAGGAACAGCTGGTGCGCCGCGGCCGCTATGTCGAGTTCAACCTGCTCTATGATCGCGGCACGATTTTCGGCCTGAAGACGGGCGGAAACGTCAATTCCATCCTGTCGTCCATGCCGCCGGTCGTGAAATGGCCTTGATGGGTCCAGATTGATAAGGCGGGGCAATCCCCGCCTTTTCAATTTCAATGCTGCCTTCAGGCTTTCGGCTGGTTGCGAAGCCTTTCGGCCTGCGCATAGAATTTCTTTTCCCATTCATTGTGATTATCCAGTCCTTCCTTGATGAAGGGCGTGAAGATCGCAAGATTCATAAGGCACCAGTTGACGAAGCGTGCCGGGAACTTCAGCGGCTTGACGAAATCGACGAACAGGACCACGCGCGTCTTATCGGTGTGGTTCCACGCTTCATGCTCATAAGCATCATCGAAAATCAGCACCTTGCCTTCCTGCCAATGACAGACCTGCTGGTCCACGCGAATGGCAAGCTTATCGGCGGGTTCAGGTACGATCATACCCATATGCAGGCGCAGAACACCATTATAAGGCCCGCGATGCGGCGGCAGATGCTTGCCTGGCTCGAAAATCGAGAACATCGCCGTCGTCAATCCCGGAATAGCCTGCACAGCGCGCCAGGTATTCGGGCAGGCCCGGATATTCTGTTCCGACTTGACGCCAAAACCCAGCAGGAAAAACGTCTTCCAGTGGTTGTCGGTCGAGATCGTCTTTACGTCGGTCGAAATCTCCTGAAAGGACGGTAACTCGCTCTGGCGCAGCAGAACCGTCTCGAGTTCCGCGCGAATGGCAGGATATGCCTTCTCGACCTCTGCCGCCCAGGGGAAAAGAGCATTGTCATAGACCGGCGGGTTTCCGAGCCTGGCATATTTAAGATTGAGCCGTTCCGCCCAGGCAACGATGCCCATGAAAAACCGCGTCACAAACCCCGGGCGCTCCATCGGCGTGATGCCTTCGGTGCCAAAGTTCTGCTGGGGGCCGGAATGGACATCTTGCGGTTTCGATGCATCAGAACTGGACATTGGCGCACTCTTTCAAAGCAGATATAACTGGCAAAACAGACATAAACTGGACCGCCTCAGAAACGATCCGCTATCAATCGCTCATCTTATCGTAATCAAGTTTGTCCAGAAGTGTGGCACGGTCAAGGTTAAAACCTGAGTCAATCCAGATGGTTTCAAGGCTGCGCAGCATTTTGCCAAGGCCCGGGCCTTTTTTCACGCCAAGCTGCAAAAGATCGCCGCCCGTAACCGGAAAGACCGGCGCTTCATGAGCCTGAGCAAATTCAAGAAGCCGTGCATAGGCGCCGGCGCGGATCATGGCTTCATCACTTGCCGCAGCCTCATTGCGCGCGGCGGCATAGGCCAGCCGGATGCGATCCGCCACCGCCTGTTTGCTGCCGCGATAAATGAGCGTTTTGAGCGCGTGCTCAGACAGTTCCGGCTTGATGGCATCCGCCCGCGCCCAGGCTTCCATCCGCGCCCGTTCGGCATTCGACATTTTAAGCCGCTTGCCCATTGCCTCCATTCGGACCGCATCGGGCGGAACGATGCTTTCAAGGCGCAGCAGAAAATCCACCTCCCAGCCCAGATCGCTTTCCGCCCGGACCAGACCATGAATGGCATCTATGCCCCATTTTTCGCTTTCGGGTAAAACGAGCGTGAGCACACCGGCCTGCCGCATCCACAAAAGCGCGCGCGAGGGATCGGGCGCACAAAGAAGCTTCTTGAGTTCAGCCCAGACACGTTCTGCGGAAAGTTGCTGCAAACCGTCCTTGAGCCGCGCGCTGGCCCGCAGGCCATCCGCTTCCGGGCGCCCGGAACCGTACCATGCGAAAAAGCGAAAAAAGCGCAATATGCGCAGATAATCTTCGCGAATACGCGCTTCCGCATCGCCGATAAAGCGCAATGTGTGCGTTTCTATATCGTCCAGCCCGCCCACATAATCGACGACCGTTCCGTCGGCCTTGGCATAAAGTGCATTGATCGTGAAATCGCGCCGCTCCGCATCCGTCTGCCAGTCCGTACCGAAGGCGACTTTGGCCCGGCGTCCATCCGTCTCGACATCCTTGCGCAGGGTTGTGACTTCGAAGGGCTGCCCTTTTACCACGACAGTCACCGTGCCATGCTCGATACCGGTCGGCACCGGCTTGAAACCCGCCTCCTTCGCCAGACGCACGGTTTCCTGCGGCAGATGGGTGGTCGCCAGATCGACATCGCTGACCGTGGTGCCCAGCAGCGTGTTTCGTACGGCGCCGCCCACAACCCGCGCCTCGCCGCCCTCACGATTGAGCGCGCTAAAAAGCGCCTGCAGGCGGTCCGCTCGCAGCCAATCGGCCTTATCCGAAATATTCACTGCTTCGCTCAACGATAGAGCCTTTCATAAAGTTCGCGAATAATCCCGGCGGTGATACCCCAGATGAATCGCTCATGATACGGCATGGCATAATAAAAGCGCTCCTTGCCGTTCAAAACCCTGCTTTCCCGTCGGTGATTGACGGGGTTCATGAGAAAGGAGAGCGGCACCTCGAATATATCCGCCACTTCATGAGGGTTGGGATGCACATCGAACGGCGTATTGACCACCGCCAGAACCGGCGTGATCGAAAACCCGCTTCCCGTCAGATAGCGCGGCAGATTACCAATAATTTCAGCCCGTTCTGCGGCAAGCCCGATTTCCTCATTGGCCTCGCGCAAGGCGGCGGTTTCCGCTGTTCCGTCTTCCGCATCGATAGCCCCGCCCGGAAAGGCGATCTGGCCGGAATGCTTGCGCAGCGTATCGGTGCGCTGCGTCAATAGCAGCGTCGCTTCAGGCCCACGGTCCACCACCGGCACAAGCACAGCCGCATCGCGCATTTTTGCCGTAACCATCGCCTGCGTAAAATCCGGGTTAAGCGCATGATCGCCGGTCAGATCATGCTCTCCCGGTCGCCAGCCGCGCACGCGCTCGGCAAAATCACCCGCCGAAAATATTGGAAAGAGAGGGGAACTGCGCACCGTCATCGCAGCGATGACTCCAACTCCCGGGCAGGCATGATGGGAAACACCACCCCACCCGAGCGCACGGCAAACATGCTGATACCATCCACCTCGATCTCTTCTCCCAATGCCGCCAACTCATACATGACCGGGCGCGACAGCAGCGCTTCCAGCCGCCCCCGCACCAGAAGATAGGGCTTCAACCCGCCGCTTTCCGGTTCGATTGCAAAGCGCAAGCCATGTTCCGCCCCTGCCACGACCACATCGCCGACATTGGTGCGGAAGGTCAGAACCTGCTCCGCACCCTCACCCGCAACCTGCATTTCGACGGCGTTGAAATGGGCGTCTTCCACCCGGATGCCGATTTTTTCCACCGGCGTCACCAGATAGGTCCTGCCGTCTTCATCCTTGCGCAAAACGGTGGAAAAAAGGCGCACCAACTGCTGGCGCCCGATAGGTGTGCCCATATAGAACCATGTTCCATCGGCGCGGATTTCCATATCCAGTTCGCCGCAGAATTCGGGATTCCAGCGCTCCACCGGCGGAATGCCGCGCTCCTTTTCGGCAGGTCCGCTATGCGCATCCGCATGAGCGCGTACAATCAGCGCTTCCAGCCCGCCTGCGCCTTCCACGGCCCTTGTTGAACTTTGCGGCACTTGCTTGCCGCCAGGGGTGCTTTTTATCATCCGACTCGGTTATTCCTCTTCGAATGTGATTAAAATGCCTGAAGCCATGAAATAGTCACCGTTTCACCGCTTGTCAGCATTATATAGCGATTTACCTGTAAGATGCAGGTGTGTGATATTTTTGCGAGGTCCCTATGAGCGTTGCCATCACGCCCGAAACTGCCATCGAAGCCTCCCATGCCGACCAGATCATCGCGGAAGCCGAACGTGCGCTCGCGGATATTGCCCGGATCAAGGAAAGCGTCGACACCGTTATCTTCGGACAGGAAAGCGTGATCGAGCGTACGCTGGTTGCAATTCTGGCGGGCGGTCATGCGCTTCTGGTCGGCGTGCCCGGCCTTGCCAAGACCAAGCTGGTCGAAACACTCGGCATCGTGCTTGGTCTGTCAGGTCAGCGTATCCAGTTTACCCCCGACCTGATGCCATCCGACATCATCGGCTCGGAAGTCATGGAGCAGGACAGCGATGGGCGTCGCTCCTTCCGCTATCTCAAAGGGCCGATCTTCGCCCAGCTTCTGATGGCTGATGAAATCAACCGCGCCTCGCCACGCACCCAGTCCGCCCTCCTGCAAGCCATGCAGGAATATCATGTGACGGTAGCCGGACAGCGTTACGACCTGCCAGCCCCTTTTCATGTCCTTGCAACGCAGAATCCACTGGAGCAGGAAGGCACCTATCCCCTGCCTGAAGCACAGCTTGACCGCTTCCTGATGCAGATCGATATTCTTTATCCTGAATTTGAGGCCGAGCGGCGCATATTGCTTGAGACGACCGGCGTTGCCGAAGCAAAGCCCTATCAGATTCTCGATGCCGAACGGCTCAGGCAGATGCAGGCATTGGTGCGCCGCATGCCGGTTTCCGAAAGCGTCGTCGAAGCCATTCTGAAACTGGTCCGCTCCGCACGGCCCGACGCCGATAATGACCATGCAAAAAAACATATCATATGGGGCCCCGGCCCCCGCGCCAGTCAGGCATTGATGCTCTGCGCCCGTGCGCGTGCGCTTTACGAAGGCCGCCTTGCCCCTTCCATCGATGATGTGAGAGCACTCGCGGAACCCGTTTTGCAGCATCGCATGGCGCTTAATTTCGCGGCGCGCGCCGATGGCATGCATGTGCGCGATGTGATCGCCAATCTGGTGAAGGCAGCCGTGTGATGACAATCGGCGCGGAAGTTGCAGCCTCAGACATCCGCGACACGCTGGGTCGCGCCCGTGCGCGCGCATCGAGCATTCCCGATCTGCTGGTTGAAGCACAACGCGTCGTCAACACCGTCATGAATGGCTGGCATGGCCGTCGCAAGCGCGGTCCCGGCGAAAATTTCTGGCAGTTTCGCCCCTATGTGGAAGGTGAATCGCTGGCCCGTATCGACTGGCGGCGCTCCGCCCGCGACGATCATACCTATGTGCGCGACCGTGAATGGGAATCGGCGCATACGATCTGGCTCTGGTGCGATTTTTCGCCCTCCATGCTCTACCGCTCGCAATTCAGCCCCGTTTCGAAAGAAGCGCGCGCCCTTGTCCTGATACTGGCGATGGCCGAACTTCTGTCGCGTTCGGGTGAGCGTATTGCTTTCCCCGCCCTTTTGCGGCCCTTTTCGGCGCGCAATGGCGCAGAACGGCTGGCCAGCGCCTTGATGCATGAAATACCGAACCGCCCGCTGCCGGATATTGATCAGATACGCCGTTTTTCGGAAGTGGTTCTGATTTCCGATTTTCTCCAGCCCTTCGATGAACTGACGACATTTCTGAACAGGCTGGCGCGGCGCGGCGTGCGGGTGCATCTTGTGGAAGTGGCCGACCCTGCCGAGGAAACCTTCCCCTATGCAGGCCGAACGCAATTCCGCGACCCCGAGACGGGCGCAACGCTTGTTGCAGGCCGTGCCGAAACCTATGCGGAAGATTATCGCCGTCTTTATCTTGCGCGCCGCGAAGCATTATCGGATTTTTGCAAGCGCCTCGGCTGGAGCTATTGCGTGCAAAGAACCGACCGCCCCGCATCGGAAGTGCTGTTGCGTCTTCACGATTCTTTAAGCATATCGGTCGGCGCATCCATGCAGGAAGGTGCGCGGATATGAATTTTCTGCCTCTCGCCTTCGGATCGCCGCTGCTGCTTTTCGGCCTCATGGCACTCCCCCTGATCTGGTGGCTTTTGCGCATGACGCCGCCGCGCCCGCAGGAAGAAACCTTCCCTCCGCTTAAAATCCTCGCACAGCTCTTCAAGCGCGAGGAAGTGCCGTCCAAAAGCCCATGGTGGATAACGCTTCTGCGGCTTCTGATTGCCGCCCTCATCACTCTGGCGCTCGCCGCACCGGTCTGGAACCCGCGTCCCATCGCCTTTTCAGGCCGCGAGCCGCTGGCGATCATCATGGACAATGGCTGGGCTTCGGCTGAAAGCTGGGAACAGCGGATACAGACGGCGGAGAAACTGGTCGCGGATGCCGAAAGCACCGGTGTACCGATCTATATTCTCGCAACCGCCGAACCGGCCAATGCGGAAATCGGTCCCTATGATGGCAAGCGCGCAACGGAACGCTTGCAAGCCTTGCAGCCCCGGCCCATTCCCGTGGATCGTAAATCCACACTCGATCGCCTCGCAGCAAGCCTGCCGCAAGGCGAAAAAATCAGTCTGGCCTTCATGAATGATGGTCTGGCGCAGCCGGGCGACGAGCAGATATTTACCCCGCTGGATCAGGGCGGGCGTCTTGCTTCCCTGCTCTGGTATAATGCCGACATGGCTTCGCTTTTCGCACTCACCGGCGTCAGCAACAAGGCCGACAATCTCGAAGTCACCGCCATTCGCCCCGAAGGCATAACCATGCCGCGCATGCTGACCGCTGCCGCCTATGACGACAAGGGCCGTCGCATCGCCGAAACGCCGCTTTCCTTTGATTTGGGAACTGATCGGGATACCGCCCGGTTTGGCCTGCCCGTCGAGCTGCGCAACGACTTTCGCGTAATCCGCCTTGATGGCATTGAGCAGGCGGGAGCAGCATATCTGGTTGATGCGGGGTCCGAACGCCGCACAATCGGCCTTCTTGCCAGCGGCGACAGCGATCTTGCGCAGCCGCTTCTCTCGCCCCTGCATTATATTTCGCGCGCCCTTTCGCCCTATGCCAATCTGATCGAGCCGCGCTCCGCCGATCTGATGCAGACCATACCGGAATTGCTCGACGCCAGACCTTCGATACTGGTCATGGCCGATATTGGCATTTTGCCCCGGCCTGTCGAGGAGCAATTATCACACTGGGTCGAAAATGGCGGCACGCTTATCCGTTTCGCCGGTCCCCGCCTTGCCGGAGCCAGTGAAAACGATCCGCTTTTGCCGGTCCGCCTGCGCAAGGGTGAACGGGCGCTGGGCGGCACCTTATCCTGGTCGCAGCCGCAAAAGCTGCGTTCATTTTCGGAAAACAGCCCCTTTGCGGGATTGGCGGTGCCCGATGATGTAACCGTTGCCCGGCAGGTTCTGGCTGAACCATCCTATGATCTCAATGAAAAGACCTATGCAACGCTTGAGGATGGCACGCCGCTTGTCACCGGCGAGCGCCGGGGACGTGGCAACATCGTTCTGTTTCATATTTCACCGGATGCAACATGGTCGAGCCTGCCCATTTCCGGCTCTTTCGTGGAAATGCTGCGCAGGATCGTTTCGCTTTCGCAGCGCGGCGGACCACAGGATAATAGCGATGCTGTTTCACTCCCGCCTTTCCAGCTTCTTTCGGCTTCCGGCACGTTGGTGCCGCCTTCGCCAGAGGCCAAGCCACTGGTCATGCGGGCCGACACGCCGCCATCTGTCAGCATCAATACGCCCCCCGGCTTTTACGGCAATGAAGACGGCTTGAAAGCTCTCAATATTTTTGAGGGTAGCGACACAAGGCTCCAGCCCATAGCGCCGCCAGCCCTTTCAGTGAATATTATTGCGACCTCTTATGGCGCCGATCAGTCAATTTCCCTGCGCGGCCCCTTCTTTGCGCTCGCCGCATTGCTGTTGGCGCTTGATACTTTGCTGATGCTGTGGCTGCGCGGTGCTTTCCGCCGTCGCATGAAACTTCGTTCGGCAACACTTAGCCTTGTTGCACTCGTCGCTATGACATCCGCAATCACGCTCTTGCCTGCCGGTTTCGATCACGCTCTTGCCCAGCAACAACAAACCCATGATGACAGCAAGCCGGGCGATGAAGCGATCATCGATTCCGTCTCGAAAACACATCTGGCCTATATCATCACCGGCAATGCCGAAACCGATAATATCAGCAGGGCGGGCCTGCGCGGGCTAAGCTTTGCGCTCATGGACAAAACCGCGCTTGAACCGGGTGATCCGATCGGTCTTGATCCCGACAAGGACGAACTTTCTTTTTACCCGCTGATCTATTGGCCCATGGATCCCGATGCGCCCATGCCGGGCGCTGCGGCCATCGCCAAGGTTGATGCCTATATGCAGCAGGGCGGTACGGTCCTGTTCGATACGCGCGACCAGTTGCAGGCGGGTGCAAGCCTCGATCCTGCGGCCTCTGCCGCCAACCAGCGCCTGCGCGCCATACTCGACAATATGAATGTACCGCCGCTCGAACCGGTTCCGGACGATCATGTCTTGACCAAGTCCTTCTTCATCATGCCCGATTTTCCCGGTCGTTATGAAGGAAGCCCGCTCTGGGTCGAGGCCAGCGCACCCGCTGATATATCGCTCAACAGACCGGTGCGCACCGGCGATGGTGTCTCGCCGATCATGATAACCGCCAATGATCTGGCGGGCGCATGGGCCGTGGACGAGCAGGGAAATCCGCTGTTTCCCACCGTCCCCAACGACCCGATGCAGCGCATCTACGCCATTCGCGGCGGCGTCAACATCGTCATGTATATGCTGACCGGCAATTATAAATCCGATCAGGTCCATGTCCCTGCCCTGCTTGAGCGGCTGGGTAATTAGGAGGGCGCGGGCATGAATATCGAATTCGAACCGTTTCTGCCTCTGCCGTGGCTCATCGCAATTCTGGCTCCGCTCGCAATCCTCGTAGCGGCAAGCGTGGTCCTGCAAATGCGCGGTGCGGTCCTGCGCCTTCTTGCAGCCTTCGCGCTGGCGCTGGCGCTGTTCAATCCTGTTTTCATCCATGAAGAACGTCAGCCGCTCAAAAGCGTCGTCGCCCTCGTGGCCGATCGCAGCCAGAGCCAGGAGCTTGGCAACCGCCGCGCCGATACCGATGTAGCATTGAAAGCCCTTCAGGATCAGCTTGCGGCCATGCCGCAATTTGAAACGCGGATCATCGAAACCGGGCAAGTCGGTGAAAATGAAGATGGTCATGCAACGCGGCTCTTCGGTCCGCTCGCCCATGCCCTTCTCGATGTGCCGCCTTCGCGGGTGGCGGGCGCAATCATGATTACCGACGGGCAGGTGCACGACATTCCACCCGGCAGGAATGCTCTGGGTTTCGATGCACCGCTCCATGCTCTCGTGACCGGCAAACCGGATGAATTCGACCGCCGTATCCGCTTCAACAAGGCACCGCGCTACGGCATCAGCGGTAAGCCGCTGGAAATGTCCTTTACTGTCATCGATGAAGGCAGGAATCTCGGCAGTCCCGCACCGGTCGAAATCCGTGTCAATGGCGAAGCGGTGGCTGAGGAAGAAGCGCAGATCGGGCAGGAAACGCCCGTCACAATCGAGTTGCCGCGCGCAGGCGTCAATATTGTCGAGATCTCGACACCCACCCTTCCCGGCGAAGTTACAAACACGAATAATCGCGCCGTTGCTACCGTCGACGGCATTCGCGAAAATCTCCGGGTGCTTCTGGTTTCGGGAGAGCCGCATAATGGCGAACGTACATGGCGCAACCTGCTCAAATCCGATGCGGCTGTCGACCTCGTCCACTTCACCATTCTGCGCCCGCCGGAAAAGCAGGATGGCACACCGATCAATGAATTGTCGCTCATCGCCTTTCCGACGCGCGAATTATTCGTCGACAAGGTCAATGAATTCGACCTGATCATCCTCGACCGCTATCAGCATCGCGACGTGCTGCCGCTGCTTTATTACGACTATATCGCGCAATATGTGGAAAATGGCGGCGCCCTTCTGATTGCCGCCGGGCCTGAATATGCCGGTGACATGTCGATCGCGCGTACCCCGCTTTATAGCGCCCTGCCCGCCATGCCCACGGGCGCGGTGACGGAAAAAGCCTTTTATCCGCGCCTCACCGATCTCGGCAAGCGCCATCCCGTGACACGCGGACTTGAAGGCAGCACGCAGGAACCGCCCCATTGGAGCCGCTGGTTCCGCACCATTGATATTGGT
Organism: Falsochrobactrum shanghaiense; assembly: GCF_003149535.1. Lineage (GTDB taxonomy): Bacteria > Pseudomonadota > Alphaproteobacteria > Rhizobiales > Rhizobiaceae > Brucella > Brucella shanghaiense. Next base: position 182,030 of record NZ_QGDB01000005.1, read on the forward strand.
CCGCCCGAAGGCGACACCGTGATGAGCGGCGCGGACGGCAAGCCGCTTCTCGTGCTTGACCATGTCGGTAAAGGACGTGTGGGCATGTTCCTGTCCGATCAGGGCTGGCTATGGGCGCGCGGCTTTGACGGCGGCGGTCCCTATGCAGCACTTTACCGCCGTATCGCGCACTGGCTCATGCAGGAGCCGGAACTGGAAGAAGAGGCACTGACCGCAGGCAGCAATGGCCGCACGCTCGCCATTCACCGCCAGACCATGGGCGATAACCCCGGAACGGCTACCGTCACCACACCTTCAGGCAAGAAGTTGCAGGTCGATCTCGCCGAAAGCAAACCGGGCTTGTTCGAAGCTGCACTTGAAACCGACGAAATCGGCATCTTCCATGTCAGCAATGGAGAGTTTGAGGCGCTTGCACATGTCGGCCCCGTCAATGCGCCGGAATTTACCGATAGTATCTCAACCACACAGCGCCTCGAACCCCTCGCCGGCCAGACCGACGGCTCGGTCCGCCGCATCCATGCAGGGGCAGAGAGTTCCGTCCGCATACCCGCGCTTACGGCTGTCAGCCCGAACCGCCCTGCGAGCGGCAATGACTGGATCGGATTGCGCGAAACATCGGACACACAATTGACGAGCGTCAATCGCGTGCCGCTCTTTTCGGGTTTGCTGGCCCTGGCAACCCTGCTCTTTATTTTCGGGGGAATGTGGCACCGCGAAGGGCGCTAATCCGCCCCCTACAACCCGGATATTTACGCCCGATCTGCGTGGCGCACGGCACCTGATACGCCCTGCAAGGCACCGACAGTCAGTTCGCAGGCCAGCAAGCGGCGGGGATCGACCGGCGCGGGCATCGTCATCGAACCGGGCGCGACCACACGGAAACCAAACGGGCCGTAATAAGGTTCATCCCCGACAAGAACGACAAGCTTGTGACCGGCTTCTTTGGCGGCCTCAAGCGACATGCGCATCAAGGTCCGGCCAATACCGCGATTCTTCCAGTTCGGACGCACGGCAAGGGGCCCGAGCAGCAAAGCTGGCGTCTTGCCGACAACGATTGGCGTCAGCCGCAACGAGCCGATCACGATGCCGCCCATAAGTGCTACGAATGACAGGTTTTGCTCATGCGGACCACCCTCGCGGATGAAATGCGCCGCGCGGGTGAAGCGTCCGGGACCAAACGCTTCAGCATTGATGGCTTCAATTTCGATGTCGTGTGCCGGGTCTTCCTGCACATAAGTGAGTTCAAGCTGCTGCATAGCTTTCATCGCAATAGGAGATGTCGGCGGCCGGATGACCAATGGAATGCATTCTGCGCGAGGGCGCAGTCAAAGATTCATCGTCGGATGAAAAGCATTCCAGTCACATCACTCTCCCGTGCGGCGGCGTATGAGGGAAACCGCAATCTGGATGTTGCCTAACACCAATTTGGTCAGAGGTAAAACAATTTCTTTCAAAATGGTGGCAACAACTGTCTATTTGGAAACTTTACGCACTGTTCATCAATGAAGAGGCTGTCAAGGCGCGATTTTCACTCTATTTTCTATCAAAAGGAGAAATCGGATGGGACTTCTGGTCGACGGTAAATGGCATGACGTCTGGTACGATACCAAAAGCACGCAGGGCCGCTTCGAGCGTTCAAAATCGCAGTTCAGGAACTGGATAACCGCCGATGGCAGCGCCGGGCCAACGGGCGAAGGCGGTTTCAAGGCCGAACCGGGGCGCTATCATCTCTATGTTTCGCTTGCCTGCCCTTGGGCACACCGCACGCTCATCTTCCGCGCCCTCAAAAGGCTTGAAGACGTCATCTCGGTCTCGGTGGTAGATTATCTGATGGCCGAGGAAGGCTGGACACTTTATGGCTCCACCGGCAGCACCGGTGATGCGCTTTACGGCTCCAAACGCCTCTATGAAATCTATACCCGCGCCGACCCGCACTATTCGGGCCGCGTCACGGTGCCGGTGCTCTGGGACAAGCAGCGCGAGACCATCGTTTCAAACGAATCATCCGAAATCATCCGCATGTTGAATTCGGCCTTCAACGAATATGGCGATGCATCGCTCGATTTCTATCCCGAGCTGTTGCGCAACGAAATCGACGCACTCAACGAATTCGTCTATCCCAATATCAATAATGGCGTTTATCGCGCGGGCTTCGCGACCACGCAGGCAGCCTATGAGGAGGCTTTCGGCCAACTCTTCGACGCACTCGACACGCTTGAGGGGAAACTCTCCAGCCAGCGCTATCTTGCCGGTTCAGTTTTGACCGAGGCGGATTGGCGGCTGTTCACCACGCTTATCCGTTTTGATCCGGTCTATGTCGGGCATTTCAAATGCAATATGCGCCGGATCGCAGACTATCCCAACCTGTGGAATTATACGCGCGAACTCTATCAGGTGCCCGGCATTGCCGCGACGGTAAACCTTGAACATATCAAGGGGCACTATTATTGCAGCCATAAGACGATCAATCCAACGGGGATCGTACCGCTCGGACCTGAAATCGACTTTTCCCTGCCGCATGATCGGGAGCGGCTTGCAAAAAGCTGAGGCAAAACAAAACTGCGGCTTTTCTGCAACAGCCGTAACAGAACGCCGCTGTCTTCTCTATTCTTCCCTATCCCGTTGATTTCAATCAATGGGATAGGCTGCGAAGCGGTTCAGACTGGGTGCATATCCTACCCAGACTGAAGGAGAGAGACATGAACCGCGTAGCCAAGGGGCTTCTGGCCGCAACCGCACTGACATTCGCTGCACCCGCTGCATTTGCAGCCGACGCGATTATTGCGCCAGCACCGACACAGATCGAAGCCGTACCTCAAGCGCTGTCACCATGGCAGATTCGCGTGCGCGCACTTGGCGTGATTGCCGAAAATTCCGGCTATGTGAACGGCGTTCCCGGCTCCGACCTTGACTATTCCAAGTCGATCACGCCAGAACTCGACATCACCTATTATTTTACCGATAATTTTGCCGCTGAACTCATTCTCGGTACGACCTATGCCAATATCAACGGCTCCGGCTCCATCGACAGCTTGGGCAAGGTTGGCAAGGTCTGGATGCTGCCGCCAACGCTGACGGCGCAATATCACTTCACCAATTTCGGCGCATTCAAGCCTTATATCGGCGCAGGCGTGAACTACACCATCTTTTACAACCAGGATGCCGGCAGCGCCGACCATCTAAAAGTGAAAAACACGTTCGGCGGCGCTCTCCAGATCGGCTTCGACTATATGATCGATGAGCATTGGGGCGTGAACTTCGACGTGAAGAAACTCTTCCTCGAACCAAAGTTCGACGTCACGGTCGCCGGACAGGAGTTGACCGGCAAGGCCAAGCTCAATCCATGGCTGATCGGTACGGGCATCACCTACCGCTTCTGATAATCGGCAAGGGCGCTTCGATCCAATGGGAGCGCCCTCACCATAGCGGCAGAGGATCGAGATCGTGCAGCGCTTCCTGCAAGCGTCGTTTGGTGGATGGCGTTGTGTTCTCCGGCAGTCTGTCGAGCGGGAAAAAGCCTGATTCAGCGATTTCCCTGTCACGTTTCCTGGGGCCTGTCTGCTCGAAAGAACGGCAGATATAAAGCGCCACATGATCGCGCGGCGAAGCATGAGCGTTCTTGTAAAGCGCAAAGAGCTGCGGACGTCCTGTCAGCACGATATTGCCCTCCTCGCGCAATTCCTTTTCCAGCGCCTGCCCGAACGTCTCCCCGCGCTCCACGCCGCCGCCGGGTAATTGCCAGCCCGGAACATAAGTATGGCGCACCAGAAATACTGCATTCTTCTTTTCATCATAGACAATCGCCCGGACACCAAGGGTCATTGGGCGCCGAAACAAAAAAATTGTGTGAAATAAAAAGTGGCGAATACGCATACCGGCTCTCCAGTCCTCTCCATTTGAAGCAAAACCGAAAAACACTTCATTAAGAAAATTCGCCTTTCGCGGTTTCCGTCCGCTAAAATCTACAGTACACCGGCTCTATGTTCCGTCTTGCCCATATTTCAGACATTCATCTGTCGCCTTTGCCGCGCGTGCGATACCGCGAATTGGCATCGAAGCGCATCACCGGCTATATAAACTGGCTGCGCAACCGCAAAGGCGCGATGCATGGCACCGTGCTTGATAGCCTCATTGCCGACATGCTCACCCACAAGCCAGACCATATTGCCGTCACCGGCGATTTGGTCAATCTCGCGCTCAATCTGGAAATCGATATTGCCAATGACTGGCTTGGCACACTCGGCGAGCCGGATGATGTTTCGGTGGTGCCGGGCAACCATGACGCCTATGTTCCCGGTGCGCTCGACAAGGCGTGCCGCAAATGGGAGCCATGGATGCGCGGCGACGGCGTGGACAATAGCGGCAGGCGCGTCGAATTTCCCTATCTGCGCGCCCGTGAACAGATTGCGATGATCGGGGTCTCATCCGCACGCGCGACGGCACCTTTCATGGCCAGCGGCGATTTTCGCTCGTCGCAGGCCAGGCGGCTTGCAGCCATGCTTGATGAGGCCGGTTCACGCGGGCTTTTCCGCGTCGTCATGATCCATCATCCGCCCATTCACGGTGCGACCCCGACCCATAAGCGGCTTTATGGCATTCGCCGCTTTCAAAAGATCATTCGCAATCATGGCGCGGAACTCATTCTCCATGGCCATACGCATCTTGCCACGCGTTATGATATTGATGGCCCCCACGGCAAGGTTCCTGTAATCGGCGTTCCTTCCGCCAGCCAGAATTATGGCGGCCACAAGCCTGCCGCACGTTATAACATCTTCAATATCGACCGCAGGCCCGATGGCGGCTGGTCATGCCAATGGGAACAGCACGGCATCGAAGATGCAAGCGAGCGCATTCTCAAGCTCTCGCAACAGCAGCTTTATTGAAATAAATAGGCTTCCAGGCGCTCATGAAAAAGCGCGAACAGCACGATACAGGCAGCGATTGCGCCCAATAAGAACCAGCGAAAACCCGAGCTTGCGCTGCGTGGTTTTTCATTGCCGGTTTCCGCCGCCTGCGGATTTTCTTTTGCTGCAAAGGATGGCTCAGGCGCAGTTTCCCGCAATGAGATGACCTCGCCTTCCATCAGCCTTGCGCGTTCCACAAGGCGCTCGGCAATATACAAGGTAACGGCTTCAGCAATTTTACCGATTTCGACGCTTTCAGCGACAACAATCCGCCCAAGCCTCGTATCGCGTACGAAGCGATAGGTTCGCCGGTCACGCGCCATCATTACATGGGCCGTCGCATCGAGCCACAAACGCGGCTGCAAGCCGGAAGAAAGGGCAAAATCCCATTGCGGATCATCGAGCGGTACATCGTCGAAAACGGGTTTAAGCTCCTGCGCCAGCAGTTCCAGCCGCGCCCGGTCCGCGTCTTTCATATCCACGATGACGTCACCGCGATCAGCGGCAGCGATTTTTGCCGTGCGAATGGCTTCAGCCAGTCTGCGCGGCGTTGCTGCGGATTTATCACTCAACTCGCCCATGATCGCGCCTCACACAAGAGCACATCCCGAAAAGTGGGAACCGGTTTTCGGAAAAAGATGTGCCTAAAAGCAAAGAGATAGAGCATTTCCAGCACAAGAAGAACCCGGTTTTGCATCCGCCCAACGTTAACGTAACTTGCCATCAAGCTCCAATGAAAAAGGCGACGCAATGCGCCGCCTTGATCACGAGGATAAATCGCAACTATTAGCCAATGACACGGTTTGCAGCCGAAACCACCGCTTCCAGCGAGGCGCTAACGATGTTGTCGTTGATGCCGACACCAAACAGCTTTCCATCCGGATAGGCCATTTCGACATAGGAAATCGCCGAGGCATCGGATCCCTGCTGAAGCGAATGTTCCGAATAATCCGACACCGACATTTTCACGCCAAGATATTTTGAAAGCGCATCGACAAAACCATCGATAGGCCCGGTGCCGCGTCCTTCAATATTCTTCGTCACGCCATTATCGGTGATTTCGGCGGTCAGAATGCGGCGCCCCTTCTGCTCGGGATCGGGAAAAGTATGATGATCCACAAACTTGATGCGCGCATCGGGCTGCGTCACATAAAGCTGCTGAAACTCATCATGAATGCGCTTTGACGGCAGCTCCTTGCCTTCCTCATCGGTGATATGCTGGATGATCTCGCGGAATTCCACCTGCAGGTTGCGCGGCAGGTTGATCCCATAATCCGCTTGCAGGATATAGGCGATGCCGCCCTTGCCCGACTGCGAATTGATACGGATGATCGCTTCATAAGAGCGGCCCACATCCTGCGGATCGATAGGCAGATAAGGCACTTCCCAAATCGGCGAATTCGCCGACTTGCGCACTTTCATGCCCTTGTTGATCGCATCCTGATGCGAACCGGAAAAGGCCGTATAGACCAGTTCGCCGACATAAGGATGGCGCTCGCCAATCTTCAACTGGTTGGAATATTCGTAAACATCCTTCATCCGGTTGATGTCGGTGCAATCCAGTTTCGGATCGACGCCCTGCGTATACATATTGAGCGCCAGCGTCACCACGTCGACATTTCCGGTGCGCTCGCCATTGCCAAACAGGGTGCCCTCGACACGATCCGCGCCCGCCATCAAGCCCAGTTCGGTTGCGGCAATGCCCGTACCACGATCATTATGCGGATGCAGGGAAATGATGAGGTTCTCACGATTATCGAGATTGCGGCACATCCATTCGATCTGGTCGGCGTAGATATTCGGCGTGTTCATTTCGACCGTCGAAGGCAGATTGAGGATCAGCTTGTGCTCTGCCGTCGGCTTCACGATCTCGGTTACGGCATTGCAGATTTCCAGCGCCACTTCCAGTTCCGTGCCGGTAAAGCTTTCCGGCGAATACTGGAAGCGATAACCGCCGCCGGCTTTTGCCGCCATATCCATGATCATCTTGGCGGCATCGGTTGCAATCTGCTTGATGCCCTTGACGTCCTTTGCGAACACCACGCGACGCTGCAATTCGCTGGTGGAATTATAAAAATGGATGATCGGGGATTTCGCGCCTTCCAGCGCCTCGAAAGTCCGCGTGATCAGTTCGGGGCGGCATTGCACCAGCACCTGAAGGTCCACCTCATCAGGTACGTCGCCCTGTTCGATAGCCCAGCGGCAGAAATCAAAATCGGTCTGCGAAGCAGATGGAAAGCCGATCTCGATTTCTGGAAAGCCCATATCGACCAGAAGGCGGAACATACGCTCCTTGCGGTCATGCCCCATCGGATCGACCAGAGCCTGATTGCCGTCACGCAAATCGACCGAGCACCAGATCGGCGCTTTTTCTATACGCTTTGAAGGCCAGATACGATCTGAAAGCTGCGGCACCGGAAAAGGCGCATATTTGCTTGCTGCATCCGGCATGCCTTTAGGGCTTTTTACAGATTTGGGAGTGGGAATATTCTGGTTCATCGGTTTCTCGTTCCTCCCGGCTCGTCCGATAGCTAATACCTGCCCGGACGGCGCGGATCTCATACTTGAAAAGAATTCGGATATTGCGGAAAGGAGCAGGCGTCAGCGGGACCAGGATCGACCGCCGGACGCTCCTTTCAGCGAGCCCGGCGATCGCCGCTAAGGCCGAGGGTAAGAAGCGAGTTTAGAACGCAAACATTCACGCGCGTACCAAAGGTCGCAGCGGAGTGTCCCAAAGATGTTGCGTTTTCTATCGTCATATCACGCTTTTACACCCCGCCTTCCCGCTGTGCAAGACCGTAATTCATCCTGCCTCAAGCGAACGGGATGGCGCTTGTTCCCGGCGGCAGCTTCGCCTCGTCCTCCGGTTCGACGTGAATTACCACCCGCGCGGAGTTGAGTTCAGCTTTAAGCGCATCTTCGATACGGTCGCAGATGACATGCGCATCCCCCACGCTCATCTCTGCGGCAACAACCAGATGAAACTCGACAAAAGTCACACGACCGGCAATGCGCGTCTTGAGGTCGTGGACTTCTATCGCTCCGCCCGCATTGGCCGAAATCACATCGCGGATGCGCATTTCCTCCGCAGGTTCGACGGCAATATCCATCAATCCCTGAATGGACGTATTGATGACATGCCAGCCCTGCCAAAGAATATTGATCGCCACCAGAATGGCGAGGATCGGATCGAGCACCGCCCAGCCGGTCACGACCGCGCCGACAAGACCCGCCAGCACGCCAAAGGACGTGAACACATCGGTCATGATATGCTTGCCGTCCGCCTCCAGTGCCGGGGAGCGAAAACGCCGTCCCACGCGAATGAGAAGCGTCGCCCAGATGCAATTGATTACACTGGCGACCAGATTGATTCCCAGCCCAAGCCATGGCGCATCAAGGGTCCGCGGCGTCTGCAATGCAAACCATGCTTCCCGGACGATCAGCAATGCCGCAACGGTAATCAGAACACCTTCCACCACGGCTGAAATATATTCAGCCTTGTGATGCCCGAAGGGGTGGTTGCTGTCGGCTGGGAGATAGCTGACGCGGATTGCCCACCATGCACCGATGGCCGCAATGACATTCACGATGGATTCAAGCGCGTCGGAATAGAGCGCGACCGAGCCGGTCAGCACGAAAGCCAGATATTTCAGGCCCATAACGCCAAAAGCAATGGGAATTGACCAAACGGCTAATCGCCGCACCTTTGCACTCGCGTCCATGACGAACCTTCAATACATAATCAAAAATATGGATGCAGCCTTGGCTGCACATCCATCAGCAATGAAGCGTGCGGCCATGCCGCCAGTTTCAATTCCAGCCGCGCGCTCTTTCAGCCCTGCGATGACAAATGCTCTATAACGCAATTCCCCGCCAGTTCTAACCCTCCATCTGCCGGTTTGTGCGTTTAATTTTCTCTTGAGAATGCAATGCATTACACTTGCAAACGCTTCGCCGGTGCATATGAAAATCCAATCAGCGCAAGCAGCCAGAAAAAGCAGAACGGCCGCGGCATAAGCTGCGGCCGTCCTGCTGCTTTCAGGTCAGAGCCAGCTCTAATAATTGCTGCGGCGCGCCTTTGTGGCTGCGGCCAGATGCCTGACGACATTCTCGATCATGACCATTCCGGCATTGTGCCCCAGCGTCATGATGGATTCGGGATGAAACTGCACAGCCGCAACCGGCTCGTGCTTGTGCTCGAATGCCATGATTACCCCATCCTCCGTCTCGGCGGTCACGAGGAAATCATCAGGCAAACGCTCCGGGTCGGCAAAAATCGAGTGATAGCGCCCGACGGTCACTTCCTTCGGCAATCCCTCGAAAATACGTCCCGGTTTTGAAACCCGTATGCGTGAAGGCTTGCCATGCATTGGAATGCGCAATTGCCGCAAACTACCGCCATAGGCTTCGGCAAGCGCCTGAAGGCCCAGACACACGCCGAAGATGGGCAGTTCGCGCTTGCGCGCCTTTGCAATCGTTGCCTTGCAGTCGAAATCCTGCGGCATGCCGGGGCCCGGCGACAGAACAACCAGATCGGGCTTGATCCGGTCAAAGACCTCTTCGGCGACCGGAGTGCGCACGGTTGCAACCGTTGCCCCCGTCTGCCGGAAATAATTGGCGAGCGTATGAACGAAGGAATCTTCGTGATCCACCAGCAGGATCGAAATCCCCTCGCCCGGCTTTTCTTCCGCGAGTTCCTCGACCTCGTGATAGCTCTTTTCGGCTTCGCGCACGGCAGCGATCATGGCCGATGCCTTCAGTTCGGTTTCCGCTTCTTCTTCTGCGGGATTTGAATCGAATAACAGCGTTGCCCCGGCACGAATCTCGGCAACACCGTCCTTTATGCGAATGGTGCGCAGGGTGAGGCCCGTATTCATGTCGCCATTGAAATGCATCATCCCGATAGCGCCGCCATACCAGGCGCGCGGACTGCGCTCATTTTCTTCGAGAAACCGCATGGCCCACAATTTCGGCGCGCCTGTTACGGTCACCGCCCATGCATGGCTGAGAAAGCCGTCGAAAGCATCCATGCCATCGCGCAGACGACCCTCGATATGATCGACCGTGTGAATGAGGCGCGAATACATTTCGATCTGGCGGCGACCAATGACCCGCACCGAACCCGGTTCGCAGACGCGGCTCTTATCATTGCGATCGACATCTGAACACATGGTCAGTTCGGATTCGTCTTTTTTGGAGTTGAGCAGCTTCAGAATCTGTTCGGAATCCGAAATCGCATCCTCGCCGCGCTTGATCGTGCCCGAAATCGGGCAGGTTTCAATGCGCCGTCCATTGACGCGCACGAACATTTCCGGCGATGCGCCAACCAGATATTCATTTTCACCCAGATTGATGAAGAAGGAATAAGGCGACGGATTGATGGTCTTCAGCCGCCGGAAAATCTCCGATGGCGCAGTGTGGCAACGCTCGTAAAACGTCTGGCCCGGCACCACTTCGAACAGATCGCCGCGCTTGAAGCTTTCCTTCGCGCGCTCGACAAGTCTGGCATATTCGCCCGGTTCATGGTCCCCGCGCGGCAGGTCACGTTCGGACGGTTTGAAATTCTGCGCTGGCGTCGCGCGTTCAAGACCGTGCGTTGAGGACCCGCCGCAGGAAAACTCGTAACGGTCCACCCATGCGCGCGCGGCATAATGGTCGGCAATGAAAATTTCATCGGGGATGAACAGCACCAGATCACGCTGATCATCGGGGCGCTTGAGCTTATATTCGATGGAATCGAACTGGAACGCCAGATCATAGCCAAAAGCGCCATAAAGGCCGAGATTGGAATCTTCCTCCGAGAAGAACAGCCCCACGACTGCGCGCAGCACCGTGAAGACCGAAGGAACGCGCGAGCGTTCCTCCTCGGTGAAAACATCCGATGGTTCCGCAATGGCAAGCTCGATGCGCTTCTCATCCGCCTTGTTAATTATCACTTCTGAAAGCGCGCGCACGGTATCGAGAATCGGGCGAAGCAGGATAACGCCGCGCGCATTCAAGGCTTCGATGCGCATGGTGCGCGCCTGCGACGTAATGACGACCGGCGGGTCAACGATTGCCGTATCCCATCGCGTATAACGACCGGGATATTCATAATTGGAAGAAAAGACCGCCCCCCGACGCTCATTCAGGGCATCGATATAAGTTTCGATGGCTCCCTTATAGGCTGTCAGGTTACGCGTACGTTCGACAATAATGCCTCCCGCCGTCTCGTGCCTGAATATTTCGCTATCAGCAATCTTCGCGTTCATGATCGGCTAATCCCAAACCTTTATCGTTTCCGAACACTTCCGAAACCCGGACTTTTCTCGGGCATCGCCGGTTCCCCACGCAGCCAAACAAAAAGGCCGCCCGGATAATCCCAGCGGCCTGTTTCTCTAACGCATATGCGCAAACGCCTGCGTGGCCGCGATTAGCGAACCCACCACCAGCCATTCATGACAATGCGCGAAATGTTCATGCGTTACTGTTAGCCTTCCGGCGAGAACCTTGCAACCGGAAAATTGAGCGTCTCTGGAGGCATGTCCAGTTCCAATGCACCGTGGCCAAAGCACACTTCGACCTGACTGGATCAGATCGGCGCTCTAAATTTTCGTTTAAACGCACATCTTTTCCGAAGGTCGTTTCACACTTTTCGGGAAGCGCTCCAAACAAGAGTAGCAGCGGCTTCGGCAGCTTTACTCAAGCTGCAACGGCTCCGAAGAACGGTTTACCCGCAGGGACAACCACTATAGCGGCAACCTTTACACCATACCCGCCCCTCTTGCCTTTCTTATAATTTGCAAAAGAAAATCCGGGCCTTAGAGAGCAGCCCGGATTTTCCCTCGCCCTTAATGAGGACAATACAGACGAAGAAGCGGGTTCCTTCATCCGATAAAAGCCCGAAGGCCCGGCAGGATAAATTACTATCTATAAAATCATTTAAAGTACGCAATAACTACTATCATAGGTTGTATTTAATTACAACCTTTAAGTGTTGTGCCGTTTTTTCGGACTCATGGCTGGGTAACTGCTGGTTTTATAAACACTATTATCATTTTAGCTTGCTTCACGGAGCGATTTCGGATTCATTTGCCCCGCCTTGAAAATACAAGAAAAGAGCCATCCTGAAAGGTGGCCCTACGGGAACGAACAATGAAACAGATCGATGCGGTGGATAGAAGCATTCTAAATGCGCTGCAGGATAATGGCCGCTTGACGAATACCGAGCTTGCCGAGCGCGTCAATCTTTCGCAAACCGCCACCGCCGAACGCGTCAAACGACTGACCCGCGAGGGCTATATTCTTGGCTATTCGGCACGGTTGTGCCCCAAAATGCTTGATCGGTCCATGCTGGTCTTCATCGAGATCAAACTTGATCGGACGACCGCCGACGTTTTCGAGATCTTTTCATCCTTCACCCGCAACAATCCCGATATTCTGGAATGTCATATGGTGGCTGGCGGCTTTGACTATCTGATCAAGGCCCGCATAGCCGACATGGACCACTATCGGCGCTTTTTGTCAGAAGCATTGTTGGCTCTTCCGGGTGTGCGCGAATCTCATACTTATGCCGTCATGGAAGAGGTCAAGGAAACCGCTCATATTGCGGTGTAAAGCCCGGTCGATGTCAGTGAAATGAGAGCAGTTCAGCTTTCGATAGCATAGCCATCTTGTCAAAGACAGATTGCGGGTATATACCCGCATCATGACGCATCCATGCTTCTGCACTCTTTTGCGCCAGGCCGCACGCAGAACCTCGACAATCTATGACGAGGCGCTGGCGCCGCTTGGCATTAATGTGGCCCAGTTCAGCCTGCTGCGGCGGCTCAACCGCGCCGGAAAGCTGTCGCTGACCGAGCTTGCGCGGGCAGCCGAACTCGACCGCTCAACCGTAGGCCGCAATGCCAAAGTGTTACAGCGCATGGAACTGATTGCGCCCGTAGATGGTGAGGATCATCGCGAAACCAAGGTCGGGCTTACCGACAAGGGCCGCGGTATCCTGTCACGCGGCGCGCCGCTCTGGGATAGGGCACAAGAAGAAATTGAAACGAAGCTCGGAAATGACGGTGCCGATAACTTGCAGGCGCTCCTTCGGGCCCTGTGACACATGCTTGCAATGACCTCATGACCGCCTCTCCGTGTGGTCCAACCTGAAAGCCCCAAGATGATTTCTGCCCGCCTTGCAGCCTTCCTCGCCCAGAGAAACATCCATTATGGATGGATCATCGCAGGCGTAACCTTCCTCACCATGCTGGCAACGGCAGCGGCGATGGGCTCGGCGGGCATATTGATCGATCCGCTTCAGAGCGAGTTCGGCTGGACGAACGCCGATATTTCCTTCGCCATGGCGCTGCGTCTGGTGCTGTTTGGGCTGATGGGGCCGTTCGCTGCCGCTTTCATGAACCAGTTCGGGCTGCGCCGCGTCGTGGTCGCCGCCCTGCTTATGATTTCGTCAGGGCTGATCGGCTCCATGTTCATGACGCAGCAATGGCAGATGGTTGCGCTTTGGGGCGTAATCATCGGTCTTGGCACCGGCATGACGGCGCTGGTTCTGGGTGCGACGGTGGCCGCACGCTGGTTTGAAAAGCGGCGCGGATTGGTCGTCGGCATGATGACCGCAAGCAATGCGACCGGACAGCTCATCTTCATGCCTATTCTGGCTGGCGTAAGCCAGAATATCGGCTGGCGTCCCGCGCTCGCCATTGTCATCGTATTTCTGCTCGCAGCCCTGCTGCTGGTCCTCGCCCTCATGCGCGACAACCCTGCCGATATAGGTCTTAAACCTTTCGGTCGCACCGCTCCCATGCCCGCGCCTGAACCGCGCAAGAACTTCCTTTCCATGCTGGTTTCGCCTCTTGTCACCTTGCGCGAAGCCTCCTCCACGATGACGTTCTGGGTGCTTTTCATTACCTTTTTCGTCTGCGGTTTTTCCACCAATGGCCTTATCCAGACGCACTGGATTGCCCTTTGCGGCGATTTCGGCATCGTGCCCGTGGGGGCGGCGGGCATTCTCGCAGTTATCGGCGCCTTCGACCTCATCGGCACGATCGGCTCGGGCTGGCTTACCGACCGCTTCGATAATCGCTGGCTGCTTTTCTGGTTCTATGCGCTGCGCGGCCTCTCGCTCATCTACCTCACATTCACCGATTTCTCGGTCTATGAGCTTGCCCTCTTTGCGGTCTTCTATGGCCTCGACTGGGTGGCGACGGTTCCTCCGACGGTAAAAATCGCAGCCGAACATTTTGGCCCTGAAAAAGCAGGCATGGTTTTTGGATGGGTCTTTACCGGCCATCAGGTCGGTGCCGCAGCTGCCGCCGCTTTCGCCGGTTTCGTGCGCACCGACTATGACAGTTACACGCCCGCACTTATTCTCGCAGGAGCGCTGTGCATCGCGGCAGCATCGCTGGTGTTTCTCCTCAAGCGCCCGGCCCGCCGCAGCCCGGCCTTGCAACCATCATAACAGCGCATCGCCCCAATCGGCGCGGCGCGCCCAGCGGAAGAGATCGCCATCGCGCCTGGTCACCAGCCGCTCCTGGGCCGTGCCATCCTGATTGCAAAGCTTGAGCGCGACCTTGCCGCCGCCAACACGCCTGGGGGCAATGACGCGCGCCGCCACATCTGCTGTTTTTTCCCGCGAAGCAGCAAGATAGACGAATTTCTCGTCTTCCCACGGCACTTCCGCGTCCTTGGTGAGACGATGAATGCGCGAGCGGGCAACACGCCGTGAAAAATGACACCAGTCGGGAGCAGCGATGGGGCACTCCCGCTGATGCACGCAAGGGGCTGCAATATGCGCGCCCTTCGCAAGAAGAGCCTCGCGCGCAGCCAGAATCCGCTGCCAGCCTGCGGGGGTGCCCGGCTCTATAATGACCAGCATGCTGCGGGCCGCGGCCCATAGCTGCCCGATAAGAGCCGCACGTTCCGCAGGCGCAAGTTCATCGAGCACATAAGCAATGGTGACAAGATCAGCCTGCGGAAAATCGAGTTTTTCCCGAACCACATCACCGGCCCGCCATTGCGTTTCCAGCCCGACATGCCGGGCAAGATTGCTGCCGACGTCCCTAATGGAAGAACTCGCTTCGATCATTATCGCCGAAGTCAGATCAGGCCAGCAATCCTTGACTGCCCAAAGAGCGGTCCCCGGTCCCGACCCTATGTCGAGCAGGCTTCGGGGTGAAAAACCGGGGCAAATCCCGGCCACGCCTTCAAGGCTCGCACGCACCGCCGCATAGGTCGCCGGCAAACGTGCCGCCAGATAGGCTTTCGCAGCCAGTTCATCTGAAATATGCAGCCGTCCGTCACGCGTTTCCGCACGATAGCGCCGCGAAAGCACATCCGAAGCACGCTTGAGATCGGCAAGTGCTACCCCCTCAAGAGCCGTATCCACAGCCTGACGCAGAGCTGAAGGCAACTCCATCGATCAGCGCTCCAGCACCTGTTTTATGTCCACCAGATTGGACCGCACCCGCAGGATATAAAAGCCCATTGTCGTCAGATGCGACGGTGTCAGCCACGCATCGGGATTGCCATTGGATACGATGAAGGGCTGCATATTGAGTGCGGAACGCAGCTGTTTTTCCATTTCATCCCAGACGCCGTCAAGGTGCTTTTCCGCAAGCACGCTCCTGAAATCGGAATGCGCCGCGCGCAACAGGCCGTAATAGGCATAGAGCTGCCCATAGGCGAACCAGAAGCGGTCATCCGCACGCGTATCAAACCAGCCCGCATGATAATTTTCAGCCCGGTCTTTCAGGATCGCCGAAGTGGAACCAAGATCGCTCGCGATACGATCGACGAACTGAATGAGATTGTCGGCACGCGCATCAAAGGTTGCCTGGCAGTTTTCCAGCCGCATATTGAATGCGCGTAAATCCTTGATCGCCGAACGATAATAGCTCGGCGACGGCGTCTTGGGACCAAATGGACTAAGGCCGAAATACCATGCGTCTTCGGCAAATTGCAGATTGCCGCGTGCTTTTTGCAGATCGCTGTCGATTTGCGACGTGCCGCGCAAGCGGCCGATATTATCCACCAGTTCAATGGCCGTGCGTCGCACAGCCGCGTGGATGCCGCGCTGGAACGACGCCTTGTTATCGAGGAACGGGGTACGATCCCAATCAAGACCGAAGAAGCCAAGCTTGTAAAGCAGCATGGAAGAAATCCATGCATTCTGATTGACGTTGAAATCGGTCAGATCGGCAGCAACTTCGGCGATGGCAGAAAGCGAGCATTTGCGCGCAGTCGCCGGAACCTGCGCGGCTTGCAACGGCTGCGCGTCGGATGCTTCGTTGGTCTCAGGCTCGCTCGCATTCCCGCCTTCCGGAGCCGCATCATTATCACCGGCGGCAGGCGCGGACGGTTCCGGAACCGAGGCCAATGGAGCAGGTGCCGTCTGCACCAGTTCCCCCGGCGTCGTAGCGCTTTCATAGCTGTATTTGGCCGGATAATCCGGATTGAAATTGCTCCAGACCTGCGTTTGCCAGATGAAATAGCCATAAAGACCGGCAGAACCCAGAACCACGATAGCTATGGCGATTTTCCATATGATCCCGAATTGAAGATAAAGCCGCCATAAAGCGCCCAACGGCACGGCAATCAAACGGGCTAACGCGGCGATAAAACGCCCAAGGAAGGATAAAACGCCCTGCACTGCATCCCACACGGTTACACACCCTTCCTGCCGTCAGGCCCATCCGAAATCTATGCCAATCACATAGAGTGCCGCAAAGAATTCGACAACCGCGAACATGAAAAGCGTGAAATTTAGGTGATGTTTTTTACTTCCATGGGTTGAAACGGAGCCGTCTATCCGTAACATGGCCGCACTTCGCGCTGCTTCGGCTTGCAGCTCTTATCGATACAATCCCGTGACCGGCCCCTTGCCGGGGTTCATAAAATAGTTGAATCTCACTAAAATGTCGCAATCGGACTTGTTTTCGCCGCTTGAATACTTGATCGGCGAGATCATTGATATTTGCTAAAGTCGGAACCGGAACAACAATTAAACCCGTCAAAGCGGCCCCGGTAAATGGAGAGAACAATGAAGTCCACATCAACGCAACCGCTCAAGCGCATCTTGGGCGCTCTCACCGTCACGACAGCTATTTTAGCGATACCCGCAAGCGGCCTTGCGGCAGAGCCGGAAAGCTGCTCCACCATTCGTTTTTCCGATGTGGGCTGGACCGACATTACGTCCACGACTGCTGTGGCTACGGAGGTTCTCAAAGGTCTTGGCTATAAGACCGACATCAAGGTTCTATCCGTGCCGGTCACTTATGCCTCGCTGAGCAAGAAGGATATTGACGTCTTTCTGGGTTATTGGAACCCGTCCATGACGGCCGATCTGCAACCCTATCTCGATGACAAGACCGTCGAGACCTTGCGCACGAACCTTACCGGCGCAAAATATACGCTCGCCGTGCCGCAATATACCTATGACGAAGGTTTGAAAGATTTCAAAGACATAGCCAATTTCAA
This sequence comes from Falsochrobactrum shanghaiense, assembly GCF_003149535.1. Lineage (GTDB taxonomy): Bacteria > Pseudomonadota > Alphaproteobacteria > Rhizobiales > Rhizobiaceae > Brucella > Brucella shanghaiense. The sequence continues at coordinate 199,393 of NZ_QGDB01000005.1, forward strand.
GGACCAGCTTGGCGGCAAGATTTACGGTATCGAACCGGGCAATGACGGCAATCGCCTCATCCTCGATATGATCGGCAAGGATGCCTTTGGCCTCAAATCCTTCGAACTTGCGGAATCGTCCGAGCAGGGCATGCTCGCACAGGTCGGAAGAAGCGTCAGAAGCAAACAGCCAATCGTCTTTCTGGCATGGGAGCCTCACCCCATGAACAAGCGCTTTGAAATCGCCTATCTGACAGGCGGCGACGAGTTTTTCGGCCCCAATCTGGGCGGCGCCACCGTCGAGACGAATATACGTGCGGGCTACGCGCAGGAATGCCCGAATGTCGGCAAATTCCTTAGCAATCTCGAATTCCAGCTTGAAATGGAAAACGAAATCATGGGCAAGATTCTGGACGATGGCGAGGAGCCGGCAAAAGCCGCAACCGATTGGCTCAAGGCCAATCCCGCCATACTCGATCAGTGGCTTGCAGGTGTAACCACTGTCGATGGCAAGGAAGGTCTTCCTGCCGTCAAGGCGGAACTCGGTCTTTAACCGTGTACACACCAAACCCATGCACCCAATTGGGTGCATGGGTTTCAATCTCTTTATTATACATCATACTTCCATAAGAACGCAGCAGGAGACCTGATCGTTGAACTGGCTGACGGACTATAAAATTCCGGTCGGATCGACCGCCAAATCGGTGGTCGACTGGCTGACCGATAATATGGGCAGCTTTTTCGACGCGCTCGCCGCCGTCATGCAGAGCATGATCGATGCACTTCTTTTCGTTCTGAAATTACCCCATCCCCTGTTGCTGATCGTAATTTTTGCAATCATCGCATGGCTCATCCAGCGCCGTATTTCGGTTGTGATCCTAACAATTATCGGCTTCCTGTTCATTCTCAATCAGGGCTATTGGGACCGTACGCTCGAAACACTGACCCTTGTGCTCTCGGCCTGCTTTCTGTGCATGGCCATCGGCGTTCCACTGGGGATCGCAGCCGCCCATCGCCCTGCGCTTTATGCGGCCTTGCGGCCAGTTCTCGACCTCATGCAGACATTGCCGACATTCGTCTATCTAATTCCGGCGATTGTCTTTTTTGGCATCGGCATGGTGCCCGGATTGCTGGCGACGGCGGTATTCGTGCTCCCCGCCCCTGTGCGCCTGACCCATCTCGGCATTTCGTCCACACCATCGTCGCTCATTGAAGCGGGCGAAGCCTTTGGCGCTTCCCGCTCGCAACTCTTGTGGAAAATCGAGCTGCCCTATGCCATGCCGCAAATTCTTGCGGGGCTTACTCAGACCATCATGCTGTCGCTCTCCATGGTCGTGATTGCAGCCCTTGTGGGCGCTGACGGGCTTGGCGTGCCGGTCGTTCGTGCGCTCAATTCCGTCAACACCGCGCTTGGTTTCGAAGCAGGGCTGGTCATCGTCGTCGTCGCCATCATTCTCGATCGCATCTTCCGCGCCGGACGTCAGCAATAGGATTCCTTGACGATGACCATTATCGCTCTTGAAGATGTCAGCATCATTTTCGGCAAACAAACCGATGAAGCGCTACGGCTCGCCGATTCCGGGGCCTCGCGCTCGCAAATTCAGTCACAGACCAGCCTTGTCCTTGGCGTGCATAATTGTACGCTCAACATCGAAGAAGGCGAAATTCTTGTCCTGATGGGCCTTTCCGGCTCTGGAAAATCCACGCTCTTGCGCGCCATCAACCGGCTGAACCCGATCTCGCGGGGCCGCGTTCTCATTCGTGATGGCGATGAACGCACCATTGATGTGGGCCAGGCAAATCGCAAGACATTGCGCTATCTGCGCACCGAGCTTGTCTCGATGGTGTTTCAGCAGTTCAGCTTGCTGCCATGGCGCTCGGTCGAGGAAAATGTGGCCTTCGGGCTGGAGCTGTCCGGCATGGGCAAGGAAGAGCGCTTGTCTCAGGCGCGCCAGCAATTGCAGCTGGTCGGCCTTCAGGACTGGGCGGAACATAAGGTGAGCGAACTTTCCGGCGGCATGCAGCAGCGTGTCGGTCTCGCCCGCGCCTTTGCCACCGGCGCGCCAATTCTTCTCATGGATGAGCCTTTCTCAGCCCTTGATCCGCTGATCCGCACGCGCTTGCAGGACGAACTCCTCGCGCTCCAGTCGCGACTGAAAAAAACCATTGTCTTTGTAAGCCATGATCTCGATGAGGCCATGAAAATCGGCAACCGCATCGCCATTCTTGAGGGCGGGCATATCGTGCAATGCGGTACGCCGCAGGAGATTCTTCTATATCCCGCCAATCAATATGTCGCCGATTTCGTCGCCCATATGAACCCGCTCGGCGTGCTGCGTGCAGGCGACATCATGGTCCCCTATGACCGCCATGCACAGCAGCCCCGCCCTTTCGCAGCCACGGCACAGCGCAAAACGCTGATACGCGACCTCATGAGCGCCATTGCAAACAGCAGCGGCGATGTCGGCATCGTCGAAAATGGTGCCATTATCGGCAAGATCTCTGCCGACGATATAGTGCGCGCACTGGCCTGGCATCAGCAGCGCGCGCAGCAATAAAAAATGCCGCTCATCAAAGCGGCATTTTTTCCCGTTGCAGCTAAAGCATGTCGCCCGAAAGTGGGGACCGGTTTCGGGATAACGATATGCGTAAAAACAAGAACTTAAAGCGTAAGGAGCGAATCTGAAAGATCGCGACACGCTTTAGGACTATGCTGAAGCAGCCGCGCGTGCTGCCGTACGCGCCTCGACACGGGCGCGGATGGCATCCACATCCGCGCGCGGTGTCGCTGCAAAGAGCTTTTTCGTATAATCGTGCTGCGGATTGTTGAAAACCTCGTCACGCGAGCCATATTCGACCACTTCGCCGAAATACATCACCATCACGTCATCGGCGATATAGCGCACGACCGATAGATCATGGCTGATGAAGACATAGGTAAGCCCGAATTCTTCCTGCAAGTCGGAAAGAATATTGAGCACCTGCGCCTGCACGGAAAGGTCGAGCGCCGAAACCGGCTCATCAAGCACCAGAAGCTGCGGGTTGAGCATCAAGGCACGGGCAATCGCGATACGCTGCCGCTGTCCGCCTGAAAACATATGCGGATAGCGATTGAAATGCTCAGGCCCCAGCCCGACTTTCAAAAGCATCTGCATCGCTTTTTCACGCCGCGCCTGCGCCGACATTTTCGTATTGAGCAGCAGCGGTTCGGCCAGCACATCGCCGATCTTCTGGCGCGGATTGAGCGAGCCATAAGGATTCTGGAACACGATCTGCACCTTTTGGCGCATTTCATGCGTGAGGCCGTCGCGGGTGATGTTCACGTCCTTGCCGCCGATCAGCAATTCACCGCTGGTCTGCGGGTCGATCATGGTGAGAATGCGTGCCAGCGTGGATTTTCCGCAGCCCGACTCCCCCACGATTGCCAGAGTTTTACCCTTCTCCAGCTTGAAGCTCACGCCCTTGACGGCATGAACGACCTTGGCCTTTCCAAACAGGCCTCCGCCTACATGATAATCGCGCTTGATATTGCGCGCTTCGAGAACGACCTCGCTCATCGCGCTTCTCCGGCATCGTTGTTTTCAAAGACAAAATCGGAAACCGTAGGCAAACGGTCGCCTGTTGCATTTTCCGGCAAAGCCGAAAGTAGCGCGCGCGTATAAGGATGTTTCGGTGCGGAGAAGAGCGATAGTACGTCCGCATCTTCCATCTTGTGTCCCTTATACTGCACGATCACCCGGTCAGCGGTTTCCGCCACCACACCCATATCATGCGTGATCATGATCAATCCCATGCCATGCTCCACCTGAAGCCGCATGAGAAGATCGAGTATCTGCTTCTGGATCGTCACATCGAGCGCGGTCGTCGGCTCGTCGGCAATCAGGAGCTTTGGATTGCACGCGATAGCGATGGCGATCATCACACGCTGGCACTGACCACCTGACATCTGGTGAGGGAAGCTGTTCAAACGCTCCGCCGCATCGCGAATGCCGACCAGTTCCAGCAGTTCGATCGCCCGCGCGCGGCTTGCCGAACCGCTCAGGTGCAAATGCTGCCTGAGTACTTCTTCAAGCTGATAGCCCACGGTAAAGCATGGGTTGAGACTAGCCACCGGCTCCTGAAATATCATCGAAATATCGCGCCCGATGATTTTACGGCGTTCTTTTTCGGACATTGTGAGCAGGTTCTGGCCGTTAAACTGCATAAGATCGGCAGTCACGGCCGCCGTCTTGGGCAAAAGCCCCATGACGGCCAGCATGCCCACGGATTTACCTGAGCCCGATTCGCCGACGATAGCCAGGACCTCGCCCTTGTCCACCGTGATGTCGATACCGTCGACCGCCTTGAAGTCGCCCATCGAAGTATCGAACGAAACCGTAAGGTTCCTGATTTCAAGCAGCGCCATGGGTCAGCTCCTCTTGAGCTTGGGGTCAAGCGCATCTCGCAACCCGTCGCCCACCAGATTGATGGCAAGAACGGTAATCAGGATCGCAAGACCGGGGAAAGTCACCACCCACCATGCCCGCGTGATGAATTCACGCGCTTCCGCCAGCATCGTACCCCATTCAGGCGTCGGCGGCTGTGCGCCCATATTCAAAAAGCCGAGTGCTGCGACTTCGAGAATGGCATTGGAAAAAGACATGGTAGCCTGCACGACGAGCGGCGCAAGGCAGTTGGGCAGCACTGTCTTGAACATCAGCCGCAGCCGGCTGGCACCCGCAAGCTTGGCTGCCGTCACATATTCCCGCTCCTTTTCCGCCATGACGGCGGCGCGCGTCAGGCGCGAGAAGTGCGGAAGCAGGACCAGCGTGATTGCAATGATCGCATTTTCAAGTCCCGGCCCAAGGATTGCCACCAGCACCAGCGCCAGAAGCAGCGACGGGAAAGACAGCATGACATCCATGACACGCATGAAGGCCGTGTCCACCGCGCCGCCAAGAAAGCCGGAAATCACCCCGATTGTGATGCCCAGGCACATGGAAATCACCACGATGACAAAACCCACCAGCAGCGAATATTGCGCGCCATAAATCAGGCGCGAAAGAATATCGCGTCCCACCGCATCGGTGCCAAGCAGGAACATCGTCGACCCGCCCTCCTGCCATGCGGGCGGCTTCAGGAAGAATTCGCGAAACTGTTCGGTCGGGCTATGCGGAGCGATCAGCGGTGCAAAAATTGCCATGAGAACAATGGCGATAAAGACCCACAATCCGATGACGGCGCCGCGATTGACGCTGAAATAGAACCAGAAATCCTTCAGCATGGCGATACGGCCAACACCGGCAATCGGCGTTTCGGCGGGGCTTGATGTATTCGTTATATTACTCATGAAAACCTCACCTGTGCCGGATACGCGGATTGACCAGACCATAGAGCAGGTCGACAATCAGATTGACCGCCATGACCAGCCCCGCAATCAGGAGAAGACCGCCCTGCACGACCGGGTAGTCGCGGCGAGAAATCGAATCGAGCATCCATTTGCCGATGCCCGGCCATGAGAAGATCGTTTCCGTGAGAATGGCGCCCGCCATCAGAACACCGATCTGCAAGCCGATCGTGGTTATCACCGGAATAAGTGCATTGCGCAGCGCATGAAGGCCAACGACCCGCCGCGTCGGCAGGCCCTTGGCGCGCGCGGTACGCACATAGTCCTCGCCAAGAACCTCCAGCATCGCGGAGCGCGTCTGGCGCGCAATGACCGCGAGCGGAATGGTCGCCAGAACGATGGTCGGCAAAACCAGGTGCGACGCCGCCGAAGCGAATGCGCCCTTCTGCCCCGACAAAAGACTGTCAACCAGCATGAAGCCTGTCACCGGCGGGAAGAAATAAAGCAATGAAATGCGTCCTGAAACCGGCGTCCATTGCAGAAAATTCGAAAAGAAGATGATGAGCAGCAGTCCCCACCAGAAAATCGGCATGGAATAGCCCACCAGCGCCACACCCATCAGGGACTGATCAAACCACGAGCCGCGTTTGACGGCTGCGATCACCCCTGCGGGAATGCCGATAAGAACAGCCAGAATGATCGCGCAGACCGCCAGTTCGACAGTGGCCGGGAAAAGCGCGAAAAACTCGGTCAGAACCGGCTTCTTGGTGACGATGGAAAGACCAAAATCGCCATGCAGCAGATTCCAGACATAATCGAGATATTGCTGCCACAGTGGACGGTCGAAACCAAACTGCGCCATAAGCTGGGCATGACGTTCAGGGCTGACGCCACGCTCACCCGCCATCAGCAGGACCGGATCGCCCGGCAATACGCGGACGAAGCCGAAGGCAACGATGGTGATGCCGATAAAAGTCGGCACAAGATAGGCCAACTTATTGATAATAAAACGAAACATTGAATAAACTCCGACCGGGAGCCGGGTTTGTCACCCGGCTCCCGGTCGCCTGTGTTGCAATGGATTATTCTTCTATATCAACCCCATCGAAGCGATGGAGGCCGACCGGATCCATCTTGTAGCCGGTGACCTTGGTGGACATTGGCATGAAGACGGTCGAATGGTCGAGCGTCGCCCATGGAGCCTGTTCCTTGAAGATGACCTGTGCTTCTTCATAAAGCTTGGCGCGTTCTGCCTGATCAGTCGTGATCTTTGCCTTCTGGATGAGGTCTTCAAACGGCTTGTAGCACCACTGGGCACGGTTGTTGTTGCCAACGCCAGCGCAGCCGAGCAGCACGCCGAGGAAGTTGTCCGGATCGCCATTATCGCCCGTCCAGCCCAGAATGACGGCACCATCGCGGTCCTTGTCGGAAGACTTCTTGAGGTATTCACCCCATTCCATCGAGACGATCTCCACGTCAACGCCGACCTTGGCGAAATCGGACTGGAGAAGTTCGGCAACGCGACGCGCATTCGGCATATATGGGCGGCTGACCGGCATTGCCCAGACCTTCATCTTCAGGTCTTTCACGCCTGCCGCTTCAAGAGCCTGCTTGGCCGCTTCGGGATCGTATTTGTCGTCCTCGACCTTGTCGTTATAGCCCCACATTGTTGGCGGGATCGGATTCTTGGCGATTTCGCCCGAACCCTGGAACACGGCATCGACAATGGCCTGCTTGTTGATCGCCTGATTGAGCGCCTTGCGCACTTCCGGCTTGTCGAAAGGAGCAAGCAGCGTGTTATAGGCAAGATAGGCAACATTCAGGCCCGGCTGTTCGTCGACCTTGAGGTTCGAATCGGCTTTCAGCCCTTCAATATCCGCAGGCGCCGGATAGGACATGATGTGGCATTCGCCCGCCTTCAGCTTCTGCGCGCGCACAGCCGGATCGGTCGTGATCGCAAACACCAGATCGTCGATCGGGCGCTTGCCGTCCCAGTAGTCGGGATTGGCCTTGAAACGGATCACCGCGTCCTTCTGATAGGCGACGAAGCTGAACGGACCGGTGCCCAGCGGCACCTGATTCATGTCCGACATGCGATTTTCAGCCTGAAGCTTGTCCGCATATTCCTTGGAAAGAATGGATGCGAAGTCCATGGCAAGGTCGGCAAGGAACGGCGCTTCCGGACGGCTCAGCACGAATTTCACGGTGTGGTCGTCGATGCGCTGAATTTCCTTGATCAGCGTCGGAAATTCCATGCTTTCGAAATATTCATAGGAAATACCGGCACTATATTCATGCCAGGGATTATCCTTCTTGGCCTGCCGTTCAAAAGAGAAGATCACATCATCTGCATTGAACTCGCGCGTCGGGGTGAAGAAATCCGTCGTCTGGAACTTGACGCCCTTGCGCAGATGGAAAGTATATTCAAGACCATCCGGCGACACTTCCCAACTCTCGGCAAGCCCGGGCTCCAGCGTGGTTTCACCATGCTTGAATTCGATAAGACGATTGTAAACCGTACGCGACGAGGCGTCGAACGTATCGCCGCCCGTATAGGACGCCGCATCGAACCCTTCCGGCGATGCCGGGGAACAATAGACCAGTGTCTTCGCCTGCGCAGCGCCGCTCATCAAGGCGACCAGCGCCGTTGCCGCCAATAGTTTCTGATAGAATTTCATTTGAAGCCCGCCTCCACGGATAATCGTGTCGCGCACCCCTTATGCGCGCAACCTGTCTTATGGAAGCCTCTGATCTGTCACATTGCAAGCGCAATTTTTAGAATTGCATCATGTTTTTGACCAAATTCATGCTTTATTTTTAGATTTTAATTCCTGATTTTACGTGCCTTTTGGAAAATTGCGCTAAAGAGAGCGGAATTATAATAATCCTTCACTCAAATTATATGCGTTATATGCGGGCAACCCGGCTTCATACCTTCCAAGCCTGAAATCCCGAGCGGCATTTACATAGTCAGGCTCTGCCAAGTCGCAGCGACGAGCTTCAAAAAGCGGGAAACTATACAATCGGTTGGATATGGCTTATCAAACCTGACAATGAAATTCACATTTGAGTTTGGCCATGAATGAACCCATCAATCCGATTCGCCCGACCACCAGCCAGGCTATCCAGCTGGCCAAAACACTCCTGCGCACGGCACGCAGCGGCACGATTGCCGTGATAGATGCAGCCACCGGTCGCCCGCTTGCCAGCCGCGTGGGCGTCGCGACCGATATCGACGGCACCCCTGTCCTTCTCGTATCCGGGCTTGCCAGCCATACGCCCGCCCTGCTGGCCCATCCGGATTGTTCTCTCCTTCTTGGCGATGTCGGCAAGGGCGACCCCCTGGCCCATGCACGCATTACCATTCACTGCACGGCGCAAAAAACCGAGCGTCCGTCACCTGATCGCGAGCGCCTGCGCCGCCGCTATCTCAATCACAATCCCAAGGGCGCGCTTTATGCAGATTTGGGCGATTTCGTCTTCTTCAAGCTCTCGATTGAATCGGCCAGCCTGAATGGCGGCTTCGGAAAGGCCTTCAACCTGACGCGCGACGATCTTGTGAGCAATCAGAAAGCCGCTGAAAATATTGCAATTTCCGAGCAGGACATTCTGGACGAGCTTAACGCGTCGCAAGGCGAAGCTTTCGCGCAATATGCAGGCCAGGCCGGTAAAAATGCCAATGGCTGGAAACTCATCGGCATAGACCCTGACGGCTTTGATCTGGCAAGCGGCGATCAGATACTCAGATCGCATTTTTCATCTGCAACCGATTCTATTGAATCTGCCACCCAAGCCTTGCTCGCTACCTTGCAAAACAAGCTTTGAAACAAAACCTCATTTTTGAGAGACAAATTCCTGTGTTTTTTCGTGTTTGAATATAAGCAAAACCTTTTCAACTCCATAATATACGACTAGATTTATAGCGTCTTCCAATAGATGAAGATAATATTTTAACAATGCAGTCCTACGGGGGTATGACCGCAAATGACCAATAAAAATATTTTTTATGACCTGATTAATAATGTAGATGAAGCAGCCGAATTTTTATCTGCGCTCGCAAATAATAAGAGGCTGCTTATACTTTGTAAATTACTACATAATGAAATGTCGGTAGGCGCCTTGGCTAAAGCAATCGATCTTAGTCAATCCGCCCTGTCGCAGCATCTGGCCAAGTTACGGGCGCTTGATCTCGTCTCGACGCGGCGCGATGCGCAAACCATTTATTATATGGTTTCATCACCGCATATCGAGTTGATATTGTCGACACTTTCGAGTCTCTATATGGTTCCGCATCGGCGCGAAATGACCGCCGCTGCCAATAGATAATGCACATCCCATGAGGCTTCAGTCGTGCGATGAAAGAAAAACAATCTGGATCGCACGACTGGGTCGTTCAAATTAACGATCCTCAAGACCCCCGTCTTTCACCTTATAAGAATATTCGCGAGAAAGACCTCGTCGGCCGCGAGCAGCGCTTTATCGCCGAAGGCAAAGTCGTCCTCAACGTGCTTTTCTCGTCTTCCGCACGCTTCGAAGCCGAATCGCTGCTGATTTTGGAAAACCGCATCAACGGCCTTCACGAGCAACTGGCCAATCGTCCGGACGGAATCGATGTCTTCTCGGTTCCGCAAACCATTATGGATGAAGTTGCGGGCTTTCATGTCCATCGGGGTATTCTCGCGGTCGGGCGGCGTAAACCCCAGCCCTCGCTGGAAGAGATCATCGCCCGGCTGCCGCCTGAAGCACTCATCGTCGTGGTATGCGGCATCTCCAATCACGATAATGTCGGCTCGATTTTCAGGAATGCGGCCGCCTTTGAAGCTGATTGCGTTCTGATGGACGAGACCAGTTGCGATCCGCTCTATCGAAAAGCCATTCGCGTCTCGGTCGGCGCCACATTGAAGGTGCCCTATTTTCGCGGCGCATCCATCGAAACCATAATCAGTGCCCTGCAAGCGGCAAATTTCGCCATACTTGCCTTGAGCCCATCATCGCAAAAAAGCATCTATCAGATGCCGACCCGTCCCAGACAGGCATTGCTTCTTGGCACGGAGGGAGAGGGCCTTCCCCCTCACCTGCTTGAACAATTGGCGAGCGCGCGCATTCCGATGTCGGAGGATTTCGACAGCCTCAATGTCGCAACCGCTTCGGGCATCGCGCTGAGCCATTTCAGCCGATTTGATTAGAGCGCATCCCGAAAAGCGGGAACCAGTTTTCGGAACGCGCTCCAGGACGGATATTCATGCAGCCGAAGCGCTTGCCGGGCTGGCGATCAGACGGCGCAGCATTTCTTCCGCGCGCGGCTCCCGTTCCGAACGACCGATAAAACCGCCGCCAAGAACGCGCGCGGTATTCGTGTCATCCGAATAGAGCACGCAAGCCTGTCCCGGTGCGATGCCGCTTTCACCATCGATCAGTTCAACCCAGCTCGTGCCGTCCGTGTGATGGAGCACTGCCGGGCGCGGCGGGCGGGTCGAGCGCACCTTGGCGTAAACCTCGGCCCCGCTTTCAGGCAGGGCATCAAGCGCACCGTCACCAAGCCAGTTCACATCGCGCAGAAAAACCTTATGGGTTTCGAGTGCTTCACGCGGACCGACGATCACGCGCGTGTTAGCGGCATCCAGATGCACGACGTAGAGCGGCTCCCCGGTCGCAACCCCGATACCGCGGCGCTGGCCAACCGTATAGTGAACGATGCCTTCGTGCCGCCCCAAAATACGCCCGTCTATATGCACAATGTCGCCGGGCGTAGCGGCTTCGGGCTTCAGCTTGGAGATAATGTCCGAATATTTGCCCTGCGGCACAAAGCAAATATCCTGGCTGTCCTGTTTTTTGGCGACCGTCAGCCCCAGTTCTTCGGCAATCTCGCGCACCTGCGCTTTCGGCAGATGGCCGAGCGGGAAGCGCAGATAGTCGATCTGCTCCTGCGTCGTCGCAAAAAGGAAATAGCTCTGGTCCCGATCCGTATCGACGGGACGGAACATGGCGCGATGCGCGCCATTGGCATGGCTTCTTATATAATGGCCCGTCGCCAGGGCATCGGCGCCCAGTTCACGCGCGGTCTGCAACAGATCGGCGAATTTGACCGTCTGGTTACATGAGACACAGGGAATCGGCGTCTCACCGCTGACATAGGAATTTGCGAACGGATTGATGACCGCTTCACGAAAACGGGCTTCGTAATCCAGCACATAATGAGGAATGCCCAGACTTTCCGAAACACGGCGGGCGTCTTCAATATCCTGCCCCGCGCAGCAGGAACCCGCACGATGCACGGCAGCGCCGTGATCGTAAAGCTGCAGGGTGACGCCGATGACATCATACCCTTCGCGTTTCAAGATTCCCGCCACAACGGAAGAATCAACACCGCCCGACATCGCAACAACGACGCGCGTGTCTTCGGGCCGGCCCGGCAGATCGAGGCTGTTCAAGCTCATGTTACATCCAGTTCCGGGTTAAAGGCCCGGCCTTTCAGAGTTCAGATTTGAGGCTATATAGGTCGAAAAGCTACCCATTGCCAAGATGGCGCGGCGCATCCCGGTCTTTTTTTGCGCTATTTAAAACGCTCTTTTGCGCCAATTATGGCCATATTTGGCCGAAAACCACTATTTTCCGACAATCCATAGCCATTGCTGGCCCAGTTTTTGCAAGTGTTACCAGTTAGTTACCGCCTGTTTAGGTAATTCTTAAAGCTGTGGCGTTAGTCTCGGTCTCGATTGGGTCCTTGAGTGTTGTGTAGAGAGTACAATGACCGATCTGGCAAGACCGCGTATAAAGTATGTTATCGGTCCTGATGGCAGCCCGCTGACCATCGCGGACCTCCCCCCCGCCAATACAAGGCGCTGGGTCATTCGCCGAAAGGCAGAAGTCGTCGCCGCAGTTCGCGGTGGGCTTCTGAGCCTTGAGGAAGCATGCCAGCGTTACACATTGACGGTGGAAGAGTTTCTGGGTTGGCAATCCTCGATCGACGAGCATGGTCTCGCCGGTTTGAGAACCACCAGAATCCAGCAATACAGGCACTAAGACCCTGCCTGTCGCGCTGGAGATACAAAAACCACCCGCCCGGGCAAGCTCGGGCGGGTTTTTATTTGCGTTTTATTCGTGTTTATATCTGTTCCCTGCGCCCTATATGAAAAACAGGGCATTGCCCGCAAAAGCGTGAAATGCCGCAGCAAGCTCCGATATGAAGGACAAGCAGATGGACAGCGCAATTCCTGTCAAAAAGCAGGAGAATTCCGAAGGCGGGCGCTATGTCGTTGCGCTTGACGGAGAAGAGGCTGAAATGACCTATACCCGGCTCGATCCGGGCCTGATTTCGGTCGATCATACCTTCGTGCCCGATTCCATGCGCGGCAAAGGCATCGCGCAGGCATTGGCAGCCTATGCAATCGACGATGCCCGCAAGACCGGCTGGAAGATCATCCCCCGCTGCACATTCATGCAGGCGCAATTCAAACGCCATCACGACTGGTCGGACGTTCTTGCAATCGAATGACAGGGTTATTGCAGATCGCGAATCCGGCTGGCAAGGCTTTTGGATGCGGGCTTTTTCCTTTGCCCTTTTTTAGTCACGGCCTGCTCCTTCACAAGCGCGTGAATCGGCGAGCCTGCCCCTTCCTTTTCAGCGGTCGCGGCAACCATCCGGGCAGCAAGTGCTGCCATTTCTTCGCGAAGGGCGGCATTCTGGCTTGAGATTTCTTTTGTCGCCTGCACTCCCTCCAGAGAGCCGGAACTGTTTCGCATATGATGTTCGAGCTTTTCTTGCGCATCGGAAAGCTCCGCCATCAGCCTGTCGAGCTTCTGCTGCAATTCGCTGTTACGGCGCTTTTCGCTCTTGAGTTCAGTCTGTGTCGCGGTCAATTGCGTCGAAACCTCATTATGGCGGGCGGATGCGCTTTTGCGCTCACGCCGCATTTCCCCCAGTTCATTTGACAGGCGCGCATAATCGGCTTCTTTGGCGCTGATCTCGATGCGCAACGTATCGCTTAATTCTTGCAGGACCGAGAGATGGTTCTGCAGCCGCTCCCCTTCAGCTTCAACGATTTCAGTTTTCTCGGCTGCCGCGTCGCGCTCAAGAATTGTCGCCTCCAGGGCTTTCCTGCCTTCGGCAAGTTCCTGGGCAAGCTGCGCAATATCGCTCTCAAGCAAGGGAATACGCTTGAGTTCATCATATTGGTGTCCCAGACGAATCTGCTGTTCGCAAGTTTTATGCCGCTCTTCTTTCAGCTTCTGCTCGACCTTGCTCACCATCACGGCATGCTCGGCGCGCAAGCCGTCGCGATCCGCTCTGATTTCGGCAAGACTGACGGGAAGTTCTGCAACAATTTGCCGTCGCGCCAGAAAGACCGCGCGCCGCCAGACCGAGGGGCCAAGCAGGATCACGACGAAAACCGCCACAAGAACGCCAAGAATGAAAATAAGCGCGGACTGGATCACGGTCTTGCCACAAAAGAAAGCCAGCCCGTTACAAGGGCCGATTATAGTCATAGAGCAGCGGCATCGTGCTTACCAGCAATAACAATGCCCTGTCTGCCCTGTAGCGATATGGCTGCGATCAGAATGGATTCCAGGTCGGAGCGGCTGAAAGCTTCAGATAACCGATGTTTATCCCAAGCCTCGCACCAACACCGGTCCGGATGGGAACAAGCATGATATTCTGTCGCTTGAGCACATTAAAGCCAACCCCTGCGATGATATAAGCCGATCCCGCAACCCCCGCATAACGGCCATAAAGATTCTGCACGTCATCGAGATTATAGACCAGCATCATGACGCGCGAACCCTGCCCGCCAAAGTCCCATCCCAGCGACGGGCCCTGCCAGAACGTCTTATGATCACCGGCATTCTTGGTATAAAGAGTGCCTTCCCCGTAAGTCAGGCCGCCGATGAAGGCACCGGACCCCTCTTCACCGAGAATATATCCGTTCGGCAGCCCGAAGCTTTGAAATGCCTTTTCGACGGCACTGGCAATACCGCCCGAAGTCGATCCAAAGAAGCGGTGTCCCGATTCAACGATTTCCTCTGCGGTATATGTATTGCTCTGAGCCTGCGCGCGCGGCGGCGCGATAAGGATGGAAGTCAGCAAGACTGCGAAAACCGCCAGCAGGGAGGCTGCCTTGCGGATTCCTGATTGCGACAGCGATGGTATGGCCATTTATAAAATTCCTTTTGCCTACCAGCTTCTCTGTCCGACGCCCTGTTAAAAAAGTCCGACTGCGTTTCTTGTGACGCTTCCGACGAATCGCGTCTATTTAAGCGCTAATTTATTGTCTAAATGTTTAAGTTTTGAAATTGGCTTTAGGAAGGCAGCGAAAACAGCTTTGTTGCGGCAAGCGAATCTGCCGTGTATCCAGATTGTCGATATTTCGGACGATTCGCCCGGCAGCTGCGTAAACCCTCAACCCGGAATCGGCGAGGGATAAATTATGCGGCAAATTTAAATTGTTATCGCACTGGAGAACCACCATGTCATTGCCAGTCACCCTTTCCGCACTCGACCTCGGCGCGCTTTTATGCAGCCGGATCTGCCACGACATTATCTCGCCGGTAGGCGCGATCAATAATGGTCTGGAGTTGCTGGAAGAAGGCGGGGCCGACGAAGACGCAATGGACCTGATCAAGTCGAGCGCGCGCAATGCGTCGGCCCGGCTCCAGTTTGCCCGCATTGCTTTTGGCGCTGCGGGTTCCGCAGGCGTTCAGATCGATACCGGTGACGCACAGCACGTCGCCACTGAATATTTCAAGAATGAAAAAGCCGAACTGACATGGGATGGACCCCGCGTCCTTCTGCCCAAAAACAAGGTCAAGCTGCTTCTCAACCTCATCCTGATCGGCAATGCGGCCATTCCGCGAGGCGGTTCACTGACTGTCCGCATCGAGGATGGTGACAGCGAGCCCCGCTTCATCATCACTGCCAAGGGCCGCATGTTGCGCGTGCCGCCAAAATTCCTCGAACTGCATTCGGGCGCCATGCCGGAAGAGCCGATTGATGCGCATTCCGTCCAGCCTTACTACACCCTCCTGCTTGCTCAGGACGCGGGCATGACAATCTCGATTCATGCAACCGCTGAAGATATTGTGTTCTCGGCTCAATAGCCGCTTTGGCCCGGCCAGATCAAAATATCTTCCAAAAGCAAAAGCTCCGCCATGGCGGAGCTTTTATATTCAGACAGGCTGTGTGCTTTACGCGCTTTCGCGCAATTCGCTGCCATCGGGCTCGCGCAGCACGTAACCACGGCCCCAGACCGTTTCGATGAAGCTCTGGCTGCCGGAAGCCGCATCAAGCTTCTTGCGCAGCTTGCAGATGAAGACGTCGATGATCTTCAGCTCCGGCTCATCCATCCCGCCATAGAGGTGATTGAGGAACATTTCCTTGGTGAGCGTGGTGCCCTTGCGCAAGGAGAGCAGCTCAAGCATCTGGTATTCCTTGCCGGTCAGATGCACGCGCTGGCCGGCAACTTCGACCGTCTTGGCATCAAGATTGACCACCAGATCGCCGGTCGTAATGACGGATTGTGCATGCCCCTTGGAACGGCGGACGATCGCATGGATGCGCGCAATCAGCTCGTCCTTGTGGAATGGCTTGGTCATATAGTCGTCTGCACCGAAACCAAGCCCGCGAACCTTGTCCTCGATACCGGCCATGCCGGACAGGATAAGGATCGGCGTCTTGACCTTGGACAAACGCAAGGTGCGCAGAACTTCATAGCCCGACATGTCCGGCAGGTTCAGATCCAGCAAAATGATGTCATAATCATAAAGCTTGCCGAGATCGATACCCTCTTCGCCCAGATCCGTCGTGTAAACGTTGAAGCTCTCCGACTTGAGCATCAATTCGATACTTTGTGCGATAGCACTGTCATCTTCAATTAAAAGGACGCGCATATCTTATCCCCTTTCCGCCGCTGACCATATCCCTCACGGCAGCACACGGAACTGTCGTTGCCATAGCATGAAGGTGCCTGCAAATGGTTAACAAAATATGATTCCTGTTGGCAAGCATAATTCTAACCGTATTAGAAAAAACTTATACCTGCTTGAATCACCTGATTATTCTGATCCACTAAACTCCAACATGTCACTTTAAGAATCCTCTCTAAGTGATTCATTAGACTCTGGCTTTCACCTGTTGCTCAAAAACCACAGAGAGTTTACCGAGCCTTAAGTCCTGACCCGTATGATTAACGTTGCCGGTAAAGGAATGGTTACCAAACGCGCGAAATCTTAACTTTCTGTTTCGCTTACGAAGGCCATTCTCATATTTGGCGGCAATGCCCATGGCCCCAAAAGGCCGGCATTGCAGGGGTTTTGACGGCAAGACAGCCAGAAAACTGGCGGCGTCGCGCCTGTTAATAAAGTCGGGGGAACGCCCCACGAGGAAGCTGGTTGGTGTTCAAGGAGTATTGCGTATGAAGCCACGGGAAAGCCTAGTCAGGCTGAAACTGTTTCAGGTGAAGGAAAAACGCCGTCAGCTGGGCCAGCTTGACCTGATGATTGGCGAGTTCGAACGTATGGCGGGCGAGCTTGATGCTCAAATTACATCCGAAGAAAAGAAGGCGGGCATCACCGATACAACCCATTTCGCCTATCCGACCTTCGCAAAGGCCGCGCGCCAGCGGCGCGACAACCTTTTCGAATCAATTCGCGACCTGATCTTGCAAAAGGAAACGGCCGAAACCGAATTGACCCGCGCCGAAGACGATCTTGCAAAAGCCGAAGCGCTCGAAGGCCGCGACAGCACCAAGCTGCGCGAGACGACCGAACGCTCCGCAAACCAGCGTCGCGCAATGATTGGCTGATGACCCGTTTCAGGCGCCGCCTGCTGCCAGGTGGAGCCTGAAACCGACCCCGACGCCGGGCGGCTGATGTCATCAATTCTTGGTTTGCCTTTCTACCCGCCAAGGTAGTAGGAAAGATGCAATGCAGAAGCGCGTGCCCCCCGAGCCGAAAACGACCTTCAGCTCAGTCACATTTACTCATCTGGCAAAACCGGTCCAATGGAGCCTGTTGCTGGCCCTGTCCCTGTTTCTGGTTTACCTCGGAGAAATGGCGGGCTTGCCTGCCGCCATTCTATTGGGGGCGATGCTGGCCGCCATTCTGATGGCTTCGCGTGAAAGCTCGATCCGCGTCCACCGCCACCTGACGCTTCTGGCTCAGGCAATCATCGGCCTGCTGATCGCCCGCGCCATGACGGTGGAGTTCTTCGCCAGCATGGGGCAGCACCTGCCCGTCATTTTCCTGTCGACCGGCTTTACACTTCTTGCCAGCACGATGATTGGCTATTTTCTGGCGCGCTTCAGGATCGTGTCAGGAACCACCGCCGTATGGGGGATTTCTCCCGGCGCGGCAGCGGCCATGACGCTGATGGCTGATTCCTTTGGAGCCGATGCGCGGCTGGTCGCTTTCATGCAATATTTGCGCGTGGTTCTGGTGGTAACCGTCGCATCGCTGGTCGTGATGTATGCAACCGGGACGCAAACCGCAGCCCCCGCAGCGATAGAATGGTTTCCACCCATCAACTGGCCTGCCCTGCTCCCGACCCTTGCCGTGATCATTTGCGGCGCCTTTCTGGGCGACCTGTCGCGAATTCCCACCGGCGCCATGCTGATACCGCTGGCGCTCGGCGCCTTCTTGCAGGATATGGAACTGATGGTGCTCGACCTGCCGCCATGGCTGCTGGCGGTCAGCTACATACTGATTGGCTGGCGCATCGGGCTGGGTTTTTCGCGCGCAATCCTTGCCCATGCAGCCAGGGCATTTCCCGCTGTTCTTGCATCCACCTTGCTGCTGATTGCCATATGCGGGCTGTTTGGCGTGTTTTTAGGCTATCTGCTCGACCTTGATCCGCTGACCGCTTATCTCGCGACAAGCCCCGGCGGGGCGGATACGGTGGCGATCATCGCCGCATCGAGTGATGTCGATCTGCCCTTCGTTATCGCACTGCAGACAAGCCGCTTTTTTATCGTGCTGCTCGCAGGGCCCGCGATTGCCCGTTTTATCGCCTCACGCATTCAGAAACAGATAAAATAAAGCATTTCCAGCAAAAGTTTGAAACGGTTTTGCTGGAAATGCTCTTTTAGCCTTAGTAATCGGGGCCTGAATAATCAGGCCTTCCTGCCGTGGAAAGAGCTGATTACCTCGATGATCTTGTCCTGATCGGACTGCTCCAGATAGGGATGCATCGGCAGGCTGAGGATACGCGAGGGCAGGCTTTCGGAAACCGGCAGGCCGCCCGGCGCAACCGGATAATGCTTGTAGGCTGTCTGCAAGTGCAACGGCTTCACATAATAGATAACCGATGGAATGCCCTCTGCCTGCAAATGCGCCTTCAATTCATCGCGACGTTCGCTTTCAATCGAATATTGCGCCCAGGCAGAACGATTGCCGGCTGGCAGCAAAGGCACTTTCACAACCTCTTTCAGACCTTCATTGTAGCGCTTGGCGATGCGATCGCGCGCCTCCATCTCATCTTCAAGAATGGCAAGCTTTTCAAGCAGGACTGCGGCCTGAATCGTATCGAGACGCGAATTGATGCCAATGCGTACATTGTCATATTGTGTTTCACCCTTGCCATGAAACAGCACCGAGCGCAGCGTGTCCGCCAGTTCCGCATCATTGGTGAACATCGCACCGCCATCGCCATAGCAGCCGAGCGGTTTGGCCGGATAAAAGCTTGTTGCGCCCACATGGCCGAATGCGCCGCACATGACATTATCGCGCTTGCCGCCGATGGATTGCGCCGCATCCTCGATAATGAACAGGCCCTCGCGCTCGGCAATGGCCGTAATGCGATTGTAATCGGCAGCCAGACCGAACAGATCGACCGGAATGATTGCCTTCGGCTCCAGACGGCCTTCCTTGCGGATTGCGGCAATAGCCTCTTCAAGCTGGCCGACATTGAGATTGTAACTATCGGGATCGACATCGATAAAGACCGGCTCCGCCCCCACAAGGGCGACGACTTCGGCGGTTGCCGCAAAGGTGAAAGACGGGCAGAAAACCGCATGTCCGGGACCGATACCGCGCGCCATGAGCGGCATCTGCAAGGCATCGGTGCCGTTGGCGCAGGCGATCACATGCTCGACGCCCAGATATTCACCCAGCTTCTGTTCAAACTCGGCCACTTCCGGGCCCAGAATATAGCGCCCGCCCGCAACGACCTTGGAAATGGCGGCATTGAGGCGGTCTTCGATACGTGCGCGCTGCGCTCCAAGATCAATAAACTGCATGTTGGCTCCAATAAACCTGCTCCGCACAAAATTGCGTGCGAATCCTTAGCGATCTATGTATTCGCTTCCGCCCCTCCCTGCCATGGCCGGAGCGTTCAAAGTTTTGCGAGATTTGTAACACCGCTTTACGGAAAACGCCGCAAACGGATTATTTCGGATGCCGCACAGTGCCTTCGGTCAAAATGCGCAAGACGCTGATCGCTTCCTTGCCATCGGTTCGCGGCGTCTGCCGTGTCTCGATGCAATGCAGGAAATGTTCAAGCTCGCGCGTCAGCGGCATGCCTTCCTCAACGGGAACATAGTCCGGCTCGACCGATTTGAAAGCCCATCCTTCGCCCTCGCGCCATACCTGATGGCGATAAAGCGCCAGCTTGCGATCCCACGGCTCGCCATCATCGAAGACCGCCATGGCCTGACTGCCGACGACACTCAGGCGGCGTTCGCGATATGCATTGAGCCTTGAGGCAAAAAGATGGCCGCGAATGCCGTTGGGAAATTCCATATGCAGATGGGCAAAATCGCTCAAATGACCGAGAATAGCAGTCCCTTCACCGCGAATGACGGAAGGCTCCTCCCCTGCAATGGCAAGGATCATTGAAAGGTCGTGCGGTGCCAGATCCCACAATGCGTCATTTTCCGTGTGGAATTTGCCAAGCCCCACCCGGTGCGAGTGTATATAGCGGACATCGCCAAGCTCGCCGCTTTTGACCATATCCAGCAGCTTCTCAAAGGCTGGATGGAAACGAAGAATATGCCCGACCATGAAAACGCGCTTGTTCTCAAGCGCCATTTTCACTTCCGTTTCGGCATCGGCCATTTCAAGTGCGATCGGCTTTTCGACCAGCACGTCCTTGCCGTTTTTCATGGCTTCCATCGCATAGCGCGCGTGAAACTGCGGCGGCAGCGCGAGGACGATGCCATCTATGCCCGGATGGGTGAACAATTCATCGACCGGAATGTCGGGAACGCCAAACTCGGCAGCGAATCGCTGTGCATTTTCCGCCTTGGCGTCAGAAACAGCCTGAAGTGCACCCAGGCTCTTCAGGGTACGAATATGGTTGCCGCCCCAATAGCCGCAACCCAAAACCGCAATACGAGGTGCCATAAAACTAAGCCTTTGCTTTCCGTATGTTACTTATCGAGGCAAATCGTGGAAAACAAGTCGGAACCTGTGCGAAGAGTGCTTGACAGGGTTTCATTCCCCCAATATACCGCCGCCATCCTTGCAGGATCGTTTGTGGATACAAGCGAGCGGCAGCACAATGCCATTAAGGCGTGCAGAGGAATGGCGGAGTAGCTCAGTAGGTTAGAGCAGAGGAATCATAATCCTTGTGTCGGCGGTTCGAATCCGTCCTCCGCTACCATCTCCTTTTCCCAATTCGTTCAAAATAGTTCGCCAGCCCTCTATGTGTGGCGTGGTGTAAGCTTTGGCAAAATAAACAGAAATCGCTAACGCCGTCGCTGTCCCCCCCTCTATATAGCTGAAGCCTTGAGAGACCCCGAAATGCCCTGAACCGATTGAAGCTATCGTGGCTGCGGAAGCGCAATTCGCAAGCCTGACTGGATTACGGCCGTTTCACGTATTATATCGCCTGTACAAGCCATTCTATCGGCCTGGAGAAAAGTTGGCGCAATATGACCGTTCTTATCAATCAACCCCATCCATCCATTGACAAGGCATCCATCGGCAAGCTCATCGACACTTTTTATGCAAGAGCCCGCGAGGATGATGTCATCGGCCCGATCTTCAAGGAAGCGGTCCATGACTGGGATCATCATATTGCTCGCATCAGCGAGTTCTGGTCATCGGTTATATTGAAAACAGGCAGCTATGATGGGCGTCCCTTGCCGCCGCATCTGGCGCTTCGCCTGAAGAATGAGCATTTCGACCGCTGGCTGGAATTGTTCGAGCGGACTGCGCGCGAGCTGTTTCCCCCGGAAGCTGCAATTATTTTCATCGACCGCGCGCGCCGGATCGCCGACAGCTTCGAAATGGCGATTGCCACGCAATCAGGACAGATTGCAGGCCCCCGCCATTCGCGCCGCCCCCTCTAAATGCTCTGGCCCGCCGCTTATGCCGCGGGCTTGGTCTTTTCCGAGGCAAGTTTCTTTTCACAGCGCAGCAGCATGCCAAAAAGATCACGCGGCTCGTCTGGATCGGCCAGCAGATCAAGCTGCTCGTAAAGGCCCGTATCCTTGAGCTTGTCGCGAACATATCGCAGCGCCGAAAAATCTTCCGTGGCAAAACCAACAGAATCGAACAGTGTGATCTGGCGCACATCCTTGCGGCCTTCCGCCTGCCCGGCGATGACTTCCCAAAGCTCGTTGACCGGATAATCTTCCGGCAATTGCTGGATTTCACCTTCGATACGAGTCTGCGGCGGATATTCAACGAAAATATCCGAACGCCGCAAAATATCGCTGTGCAACTCGGTCTTGCCGGGGCAATCCCCCCCGATCGCATTGATATGAACGCCAGCCCCAACCAGATTATCGGTAAGAATGGTTGCGTTAAGCTTGTCCGCCGTCACGGTGGTGATGATTTCCGCGCCTTCGACAACTTCTTCGACATTCTTGCAGATCACAATGTCGAAGCCCGCCCCCTCAAGATTACGAACACATTTTTCCGACGCCTGCCGGTCGATGTCATAAAGACGCAGCTTGTCGATCCCCAGCAGCGCCTTGAACGCCAGCGCCTGAAACTCGCTTTGCGCGCCATTGCCAATGATTGCCATGGTGCGTGCATTCTTTGGCGCCAGATATTTGGCTGCAACAGCGGAAGTCGCAGCCGTGCGCAGCGCCGTCAGGATGGTCATTTCGGTCAGCAGCATCGGATAGCCGCTGCCGACATCGGCCAGAACGCCAAAGGCAGTGACCGTCTGCAAGCCTTCCCGCGTATTCTTGGGGTGGCCGTTGACATATTTGAAGCCGTAAAGCGTGCCATCGCTCGTCGGCATCAGTTCGATCACGCCTTCCTTCGAGTGGGATGCAACGCGCGGCGTCTTGTCGAAATTTTCCCAGCGGCGGAAATCCTCTTCCACATAATCGGAAAGTTCCTTGAGGAAAGTCTCGACGCCAATGGAAAGAACCAGCTTCATCATGTGATCGACACTGACAAAGGGAACAATATTGAGATTGGGCTCGGTCATGATTTCTCCTAAATCATCGATAAGCGACGGCGTTAAACCGGGCCGCTTTAATAGCTGCGTGTTGGGCGGTCCATGACACTGCGGCCAAGAAGGCTCGCCATCAGGTCCACCATGACGGTTGCGGTGCGCCCGCGTTCATCGAGAAATGGATTGAGTTCAACAAGATCGAGGCTCGTCACCAATTCGCTGTCGTGCAGCATCTCCATGATGAGATGCGCCTCGCGGAAGGTCGCACCGCCCGGAACCGTGGTGCCCACTGCGGGGGCGATGGAAGGGTCGAGGAAATCAACGTCAAGGCTGACATGCAGCAGCCCGTTCTCGGATTTCACACGCTCAAGAAAACGCCGCAGCAGGGCAGCAACGCCATGCTCGTCAATCAGGCGCATATCAAAAACCGACACTTTGGTTTTCTGAATTGCCGCGCGTTCGGCAGGATCGACGCTGCGAATGCCCATCATACAGGCATTGCTCGGATCGATGGCGGCGGCGAGCGGCGGGAAATAATCCGCAAACCCCTTCTGGCCAGTGAAATAAGCAACCGGCGTGCCGTGCAGATTGCCGCTGTCGGTCGTCTCCAGCGTATGGAAATCCGTATGCGCGTCGAGCCACAATACAAACTGCTTGCGATTTTTTTCGGCGGCACGGCGCGCAATGCCGGGAACCGTACCGGCAGCCAGCAAGTGATCCCCGCCCAGAAAGATCGGAAACCCCTCTTCGCTCTCGCGATAGGCTGCTTCGCTGATCGCCTCGATCCATGCGACCGCTTCGGGCAGCGACTTGATTGCCGGATTGGGATGGCTTCGTGGATGCCTTGCAGCAGGAGCGAGATTTCCAAGATCGGTAAATCCATGACCAAGTTCACGGATCGCTTCTGCAATACCCGCTGCGCGATAGGCGTCAGGCCCCATATTGCAGCCCAGACGCCCCGTGCCTTCCTGAACCGGCAATCCCAAAATCTTGCAATGCATCAAATACGGCTCCTTTTGAATTATGAGCAAGATTGACCATTTACCCTTGGCGATGTGAACCATACGGATTGGCAACTTTATCATTTTACTTTATCAAATTGGCAGATTTATATACCATACTGGAGAAAGCATGGACGCTCTCGACGAAAAGCTGATCACGACCCTTCGCCACAATGGCCGCCGCAGCATTTCGGATATGGCCATCGATCTTGGTGTATCGCGCGCAACCGTTCGTGCGCGCATGGAACGGCTCGAACAAAGCGGCGATATTCTCGGCTATACGGTCATCCTGCGTTCGGACGCCGTGGACCTGCCTGTGCGCGGGATCATGATGATCGAAATCGAAGGGCATGTCGCCGACCGTGTGGTCAAGGCACTGGGCGGCTTTTCAGAAATTTCAGCAGTCCACACCACCAATGGCCGCTTCGATCTGGTGGTGGAACTGGGTGCTGCAACCCTCACCGATTTTGATGCCGTCCTGCGTCGCATACGATTGGTATCGGGCATCAAGGCCAGCGAAACCCATTTGCTGCTGGCCACGCCGCGCTCAACAAGGGCGCGGCTTTAAAAACAAAAAGGGCCGGAAATCTCCGACCCTTTCTTTGGCTCATTCTTTGGCTCAGGCAAGAACCGGGTAATCCGTATAGCCTTTCGCCCCGCCGCCATACATGTTCTGCTGGTCAAGCTCGTTCAGCGGAGCATTGTCTTTCAGACGGCGAACGAGGTCCGGATTGGCAATGAACGGCTTACCGAAGGCAACCAGATCAGCCTCCCCGCTGGCGATGGCCTTTTCCGCCAGTTCACGGTCATAGCCATTATTGACCATCCATGCAGCCTTGCCGCCCGCATCGCGATAGATCTGCTTGAGTCGCGCATAATCGAAAGGCTGCGGCCCCTGCTGAAAATCACGCGCGCCACCTGTCGCACCTTCAACGATGTGAATATAGGCAAGGCCATATCCACCCAGTTTTTCCACGACATAATCAAACAGCGGCTGCGGGTCGGAATCGGAAGCATCATTGGCAGGCGTCACCGGAGAAAGGCGGATACCGACCTTGCCGCCGCCCACAGCCCTGGTGATGGCACCCACCACCTCGAACAGAAAACGGGCGCGATTTTCGATCGAGCCGCCATATTCATCGCTGCGGTGATTGCTGCCCGAGCGCAGGAACTGGTCGATCAAATAGCCGTTGGCCGCGTGGATTTCGACGCCGTCAAAACCGGCGACATCGACCGCATCTTTTGCGGCCTTGGCGTAAGTGGCGACGATTTCCTCGATCTCGCTCCTTTCGAGCGCGCGTGGTTCTGATGTTGGCGCAAACTCCCCTGTGCCGTCCTCGTGCACCAGATAGGTCTTGGCCTTGGCCGTGATGGCAGATGGCGCGACAGGCTTCTCGCCATTTGGCTGCAAGGAATTATGCGAGATACGACCTACATGCCACATCTGCGCGACAATCCTGCCGCCTGCCTTGTGCACCGCTTCGGTCACGCGCTTCCATCCGGCCAGTTGTTCAGGCGAATAAAGCCCCGGAACATCGGCATAGCCCTGCCCCTGATGGCTGATAGCGGTCGCCTCCGTAATGATGAGACCAGCGCTCGCGCGCTGTTCGTAATAGGTGACATTGAGATCGTTCGGCACGGCTCTGGGCGAGCGATTGCGTGTCAGTGGCGCCATGACGATACGATTTGCAAGCTCCAGATCGCCGACCGTAACGGGACCGAATAAAGTGGCCATAGGTATTTTCCTTCAGGTTGAAAGGCTGATTAAAGATCGGAAAGAGAATTCAGAAAGGCTGCGATAGCCTCTTCGTTGCGCTTGTAGAATGTCCATTGTCCCACACGGTGGGGCACGATCAGCCCGGCTTTCGCCAGCACCGAAAGATGACCGGAAACGGTCGATTGCGAGAGGCCGCAACGCTCGAACTGGCCCGCGCACACGCCCATCTCCACGGAAATATGCTGGGCGGAGAAATGCTTCTCCGGGTTTTTGAGCCAGTTCAGAATATCCAGACGCACCGGATTGGCGAGGGCTTTCAGCACCTCGTCTCTGGCTATGATGGATTGTTCTTCCGGCATCGCCGCCTCGCTGGTCCTTAATGATACATCGTCATTTTCCGATATATGTATCGCCTGAATCCGATTTAAACCCTGCGCGCGTTCACATCCGCGTGAGCGATCCACACACAAGCTTTCCTGTGGAGCCATCGACGCCTTGATTGCGCCTCACGGACAACCGACTATGTTCGCCGTAACGATTGCAAAACGGGAAGATACATGGCGGACGACATCAAGCGCATTGCCGGGATAATCGCGGCGGAAATCAACGCAACACCCGATCAGGCTATTGCCGCTATCGGCTTGCTGGACGAAGGCGCAACCGTGCCTTTCGTCGCCCGCTACCGCAAGGAAGTGACCGGCGGGCTTGATGACACGCAATTACGCCAGCTTTCCGAGCGACTTTCCTATTTGCGCGAGCTTGAAGCACGGCGCAATTCCATTCTCGAATCGATCCGCGGGCAAGGGAAGCTCACGCCCGAACTGGAACTCAAGATTGCGGGGGTCGAAACCAAGGCCGAACTGGAAGACCTCTACCTCCCCTACAAGCCCAAGCGCCGCACCCGCGCGCAGATCGCTCGCGAGCGCGGCCTTGGCCCCCTTGCCGAAGCGATTCTTGATGATCGCAGCCTCGTTCCATCCGACATCGCCGCACAATATGTCACCGGCGAAGTCGCCGATGTGAAAGCAGCCCTCGACGGCGCGCGCGACATCATCGCCGAGAATTTTTCTGAAAATGCCGAACTTCTTGGAAATTTGCGCAATTATCTAAAAGACCGGGCCGTGCTGCGCTCGCGCGGGATCGATGGCAAAGAGGCGGCTGGCGCGAAATTCTCCGATTATTTCGACCATTCCGAACGCTGGGCCACCGTTGCAGGCCACCGTGCACTCGCCATGTTGCGTGGCCGCAACGAGGATTTCCTGTCGCTGGACATTGAAGTAGACGCCGACGACGCCTCGCCGGTCAAACCCGTCGAACGCAAAATTGCCGCTGCCTATAATATCGGCGCGACACTGCCCGGCGATCGCTGGCTGATGGAAGTTGTCGGCTGGGCATGGCGCGTGAAACTTTCACTGTCGCTATCGCTCGACCTGATGCGCGATCTGCGCGAGCGCGCCGAAGAAGAAGCAATCAACGTCTTTGCCCGCAATCTTAAAGACCTGTTGTTGGCCGCACCAGCCGGTTCGCGCGCAACCATGGGTCTCGATCCCGGCATTCGCACCGGCGTCAAGGTCGCGGTCGTGGATGGCACCGGCAAGTTGCTCGATACCACAACCGTCTATCCCTTCCCGCCAAGAAACGATCTTCGCGGCACACAGGCGGAGCTTGCAAGCCTCGTGCGCAAGCATAAGGTCGAACTGATCGCCATCGGCAATGGCACCGGAAGCCGCGAGACGGAACGTCTCGTCATCGACATGCTTTCTGATATGCCCGCACCCAAGCCGCTGAAGGTGATCGTGTCCGAAGCGGGTGCATCGGTCTATTCCGCTTCGGAAACAGCTGCGGCAGAATTTCCGCAATTGGACGTATCGCTGCGCGGGGCGGTTTCCATCGCCCGCCGCTTGCAGGACCCGTTGGCGGAACTCGTCAAGATCGAACCCAAATCCATTGGCGTCGGCCAATATCAGCATGATGTGGACCAGATACGGCTTGCCCGCGCGCTTGATGCCGTGGTCGAAGATGCGGTGAATGCCGTCGGCGTCGATCTCAACACCGCTTCCGCCTCGCTGCTTGCCCGTGTGTCGGGTCTTGGTCAATCGCTGGCCGAAGCCATCGTCGCCCATCGCAACGAAGCAGGGGCTTTCAAAAATCGCAAGGAATTGCTCAAAGTCGCACGTCTTGGCAATCGCACTTTCGAGCAATGCGCGGGCTTCCTGCGCATCGCCAATGGCACCGAACCGCTCGACGCCTCATCCGTTCACCCGGAAGCCTATGGCGTGGCGAAAAAGATCGTCAGCGCCTGCGGCCGTGACGTGCGTTCGCTGATGGGCGACAGCGCAGCGCTCAAGGCGCTCGATCCGCGTGTTTTTGTCGATGAGCGTTTCGGCCTGCCGACCGTGCGCGACATCATCGCCGAACTCGACAAGCCCGGCCGCGACCCCCGACCAGAGTTCAAAACGGCAACCTTTGCCGATGGCATTGACGACATCAAGGATTTGAAGCCCGGCATGATGCTGGAAGGAACCGTAACCAATGTTGCAGCCTTCGGTGCATTCGTCGATATTGGCGTGCATCAGGATGGCCTCGTCCATGTCTCGCAATTGGCGGATCGCTTCATCAAGGACCCGCATGAGGTGGTGAAGGCTGGCGATGTGGTGAAAGTGCGTGTGGTGGAAGTGGATGTGCCGCGCAAGCGCATCGGCCTTTCCATGCGCAGGGATGCCGAACCAGCACCTTCACGCGGGCCTTCAAATCGCGATCAGCGCCCGACCAAAAGCTTTACGCCCCAGCGCAAGCAGGAACAGCCAGCAACCGGCGGACTGGGCGCGGCATTGCTCGAAGCAATGAAGAAGAAATAGGCAGATTAAATCTTGTTGCCAATCGGAAAGCCGGTCGATGCCTTTCGCACCGGCATTTCCTCGCTTGGAATGATCCAGCCATCTTTGATGGACAGGCGCACCTCGTCACCCTCTTGCAGCCGCATCGGGTCACGAATTTCAAAATGCAGGTGAATATCGGGCTTTGCGAGTGATACCGCTTCAATACGTGAGCCGCCGCCGCGATAAACGGACCGCGTGACCCGCACGGCTATGCCGCCTGTCTGGGTCAGTTGCAGATCCCCTGCCCGCACACACAGCTTTGCGTTTGCCCGCGGCATTTCGGTGCCACTGCAACGCACCTGCGCCCGGCTTCCCAATATCAGCGCCTCGCAATGGCCGCGCTCGGAAAAGGAAAGCACTTCGGCAGGCAACACCATGCCATGCGCGATAAAGGATGCGACCATTTCGCTGGCGGGTTCTTCATAAAGCCTGCGCGGCGTGTCGAACTGTTGCAGCTTGCCGTGGTCAAGCACCGCGATACGATCTGCCAGCGCCATGGCCTCGGCCTGATCATGGGTGATATAGATGATGGTCGTGCCGGTGCGCTTGTGAAAAGCGGCGAATTCATTTTCCATTGATGCGCGCAAATGCACATCGAGATTGGCCAAGGGCTCATCGAACAGCACCAGCGACGGTGCTGCGACGAGGCAGCGCGCGAGCGCCACACGCTGCCGCTGCCCGCCTGAAAGATTGGCCGGGCGGCGATCACCAAAGCCTTCAAGATCGACCAGCGCCAGGGCTTCGTTCACACGGCGTTCGCGTTCGGCCTTGGCTACTTTGGCGACCTTGAGACTATAGCCGATATTTTCCGCCACCGTCATATGCGGCCAGAGCGCGTAATTCTGGAACACTATGCCTACATGCCGCTTTTCCGGCGGCACATTGTCATTACGATCCGACACGCGCGCGTCGCCAATATGAATTTCCCCGCCATCGACTTCTTCAAAACCCGCGATCATGCGCAAAAGCGTGGTCTTTCCGCAGCCGGAAGGGCCGAGAATCGCGATGAATTCGCCATCCTTCACATCCAGCGACACACTCGACAATGCCTGAAAGCCGTTGAAGTTTTTGGAAACACTCTCGATTTTCAGTCGCGCCATGGCAGGACCCCATTTGGCAGACGCCGTGCAAACAGATTTGTAGCAAGCATCAATATGAATGTCACGGCAACGACCAGAACGGAAATGGCCGCCGCATAGGCGGAATCTCCCGCCTGTTCGAACGAAAACATGACTACGCCCAGCGTTTCCGAACCCGAAGCCCATAACAGGGCCGAAACCGTAAGTTCGCAGAACGCGGTCATGAAAATCAGGACCCCGCCTGCAAGTGTCGCCGGAGCCACCAATGGAAATATAATGGTGCGCAGCCGATAAAAAAGCCCTGCCCCCGCAATACGTGCCGCCTCCTCCATGGCCCGGTCAACCTGATGCAGCCCGGCAATGGTCGGGCGCAAGGCCAGCACGAAGAAGCGCGCCAGATAGGCGAACAGGATGATCCAGATCGTATTGTAAAGGCTGACGCCAATGATCGGCAACGGCTTGAGAAATATCAGGAGACACGCAATCGCCAGCACCACGCCGGGCAAGGCATAAGGCATTTCGGCGGCATAATTGAGGATCGGCGTCCAGCGTTTCTTGCGCCAGGCGAGCATATAGGCGAGCGGCACAGCAAGCAGAACCGCAAACAGCGCAGCCGCCAGCGATAATATGATGCTGTTGCTGAAAGCCCGCGCAGCACCCCCATGTTCCAGCAGGACGAAGCGGAAATTCTCAAATGTCGCCGTGGCGAAATTCAGTGGCACGCCGTAGGCGGGAACCAGCGCCGACAGCGTCAGGCCAATGATTGGCAGGACCAGAACGACCACGATCAGCAGCCACGCGATGAATTCCGCAACCACGCGCCAACGGCCCAGCTTGAAGGGAGCAGCAGGAAGAGATGTCGAAACAATACGAAAATCACGCCTGCGTGCAATGAAATCCTGCGTGGCGATGCCTGCCATGGCGATCAGGCCGATCAGCACCGACAATACGGCGACGCTCGAAAGAACGCTTGGTCCCCCGGTGGCAAGCCGCTGGTAGATCAATGTCGGCAGAACCAGATAATTCGACGGAATACCAAGAAAGGCGGGAATACCGAAATTGCCGACGCATGAAACAAAAGCAAGTGCTGCCGCCCCGATGATCGAAGGCGTCATCAAAGGCAGAATGATCGTATGCAATACGGTCCACTTGCTGGCGCCTGAACTCAAGCCTGCTTCAACCAGTTCACGCGGCAGCTTGCGCAGACCCGCGCGCACGATCAGGAAGACCAGCGGGCCATATTGCACGCCTAAAAGCAGAATAATGCCCCAGACCGAATAAAGCGGATTTCGGCTGCCAAGCGGCGGCGCCATGCCAAGCAGCTTCAGAAACTGGCTTGAGGGGCCGAACAGCTGAAGCCAGGCCAGCGCCGTCACCTGCGGCGCGATCATGAGCGGCGCCACATAAAGCAGAACAAAGGCATTACGCCCGCGCATGTCCGACAGGCCGACAAGCAATGCTGCCGAAATACCGAATGCGAGCGCAAGCAGGGTGCCGCCAATGCCGATCTGGAGAGAGTGCCACGTCGCCACCCATGTCGAACGGCTGGCCAGCGTTTCGATCAGGACCGAAACGGATGGCTTGCCTTGCGGGGCCACAAGCTCAATGAGCAGCCGCAGCATCGGCAACAGCGACAACACCGCCACGATCAGGGCCACACCAGCAATCAGGGCCGCATCGCGGCCCTGAATATCTCGGAACATGCGCATCGAGACGCCTTGCATTATCCGCCAAAGAGTTCAGAAAACTGCTTCTTGTCCGCATCGGTTTGCTGCAAGACCTTCTGCGTGTCAATCGACATGATCTTGATCTTCGCATCTTCCGGCAGCCATGCCGGACGGCCTACGCCTTCCTTGGCAGGCAGATAGCCCTGTTCAAGCGCCAGCTTCTGGCCATCGTCGGAAAGAATGAAATCGACGAATTTCTTCGCACCTTCCACGTTCTTGGCCGTCGCCATGATAGCAACCGGTTCGGTAACGGCAGGCACGCCTTCAGGCGGGAAAACAAACTCAACCGGCGAACCCTTGGCCTTGGCGTTGAGCGCCATGAAGTCCACGAGAATGCCATAAGGCTTTTCGCCGCTGGCCACCGATTTCAGCACTGCGCCATTGCCCTTGACGCTGGCAAGCTCGTTTTCTTTCAATTTATTGAAATAGTCCCAGCCCAGATTCTCATTGAGCGCAAAGCCGGTCAGGAGATAGGCCGCAGCACCCGAATAAAGCGGGCTTGGCATGACGACCTGCCCCTTATATTCAGCCTTGCCAAGATCGGCCCAATTTTCAGGCTTTTGTTCGGCAGCCGTATTATAGGCAATGCCGGTGGTGATGAGCTTGGAGCCAAAATAGGTCTTGTCGGCATCATAGGAATCGGCTGCAAAACCATCCAGCTTTGCTTCCGGATAAGCAAGCAGGCGATCGTCCTTCTTGAGTCCTTCCATCGTCACCGCATCGGCGATGAGAAGCACGTCCGGCTGGGGTGCGCCTGCTGCGAATTCAGCCGCAAGCTTGGTGAGGAGATCGCTGGTGCCGGAGCGGAAAATCTGCACTTCCGTATCGGGGTTGGCCTTGCGGAAAGCCTCGACCGTCTTGGTCGCGTCGGCTTCGGGCTGCGAGGTGTAAAGCATAAGCGTATCAGCCTGCGCCACGACAACAGACAGGGCAAGCAGGGCCGAAACGGCGCCAGCGCGCTTGAGCATCTTATTCATGGGATTAACTCCTCGTACATCTTGTTGATTGCGCGCGACCTGTTCGGCAGCGCCGGCATGACCGTGCTGCATACGAACAGAGACCCTGCAAATGCTGTCATAACGAGAAGCGCAATGATTCCTGTTCATAGTTCACCTGTCAAACATCTCTTGTGAAACGCCCTTCCGGCAGAATCACTCTTCCACGGAAAGGCGACTTTCAACCAAGGGATGAGTGACGACCTGCCGCATCCCTTCTTTATACGGAAGAGATGCGGATGCCATATCCGAACTGCACTTCAATTATATGACAGAACGCGCGTCCTCAGACGATAATCTCGGCAACATGCGCAATCTGTGCGCCCGCCTCGTAATAGGCTTCGCGCAAACCGCGCAAATTCTGCTCTTTCGGGTCACTCACCGGCAGAGGAAGATCGGCTTCCGTGATCTCACCCGAAACGACCTGCGCCAGATATTTGCCGAATACAGTTCCCGGTGCGATGCCGCGGCCATTATAGCCCGAAAAGCCCACCACATTGCGCGCCAGACGGTGATATTTGGGCAGGCTGTCATTGGTCATGCCGATCTTGCCGTACCATTCGGCTTCAAATTCCACATTGCCGATCTGTGGAAACAGGCGCTTGAGTGATTTCTTCGCCCATGCACGATGCACCGCAGCACCCGTATTACGCAGCGCTCCGACGCTTCCGAAAACCATCCGGCCCTGTTGATCGAAACGGAAGGACGAAAGAACTTCCTTGGTATCCCACACACCCTGCCGCTCCGGCAGGATGCTTTTCTTCAAATTATCGGAAAGCGGCTTTGTCGCCATGTTGAAATAGGGCAGATGCACCAGCTCAGCCCGCACCTCCGCCCATGGTGCATTGGTATAGGCATTGGTTGCGACGATGACCCAATCGGCGCGCACACTCCCCTTGGCGGTCTTCACCACCCATTTGCCATTTTCCTCGCTTGCGCCGATGACCGGACTGCCCGTAAACACCTGCGCGCCCGCTGCGATGGCCGCATGGGCCAGACCGCGTACATAGGCCAACGGCTGGATTGTACCCGCGCGCAGATCGAGAAGCGAGCCCGCATAGGCTTTCGTTCCCATTTTGGCTTCGGTTTCCTTCGCATCGAGCAGCTTCACATTGGCGCCGCGCCGCACCCATTGCTCATAGCGGTTCTCAATATCCTTCAGGCCCTTCCTGCCGACCGCGCAATGCAGCGTGCCCTGCTTTTCAACCTCACAGGCGATCTTGTGCTTTTCGATAAGCTCGAAAACCAGCTTTGGGGCATTACCCAGCGCTTCGAGCAGCCGGTCGCCATATTTCTGGCCCAGTACGCCCGGCAGATCATCCGGCATGACCCACATGCCCGCATTGACAAGGCCGACATTGCGTCCCGATCCGCCATAGCCGATTTCCACACCTTCCAGAACGACCGCCCTTACACCCTTTTCCGCCAGATGCAGCGCGCTTGAAAGGCCGGTAAACCCGCCGCCGACAATCACCACATCCGCCGTCAGATCGCCTTGCAGCGCGATGGTCTGTGGAGCGGCGGGGGCAGTCTTTTCCCATAGGCCGTGAGAACGTGGATCATTCAGCATGGTAGCAATCACTTCATATAATATTGGCAAAGGCCGATCACACCGGCACCATATCTATGGCATGCGGCACCCATAGCTTGGACAACGATATTTGCGCAAGAGTTCATACCCGTTCGGAATGAACCAGCCCGGAATAATCGGTGTCGCCCACCTGACCGGCAATCCACTGGCAAAACACCTGCGTGAGCGGGTTCTCAAGCTTTCCTTCCGGCACGACCAGATAATAGTCGTTCTCGGTACGCATCGGCTTTTCGAACAACAGCACCAGTTCACCGCTGCGCAATTCCTGCTCGATCAGATAAAGCGGCAAAAGAGCATAACCAAGCCCGGCAGCCGTTGCGCCGATAACCATCGAAAACTGTTCGAAGCGATGGCCGTGATAGGCGGATTTCCCCTCGACCCCGCAGCTTTCAAACCATTGCGCCCACATTTTCGGGCGCGTCGCCAGATGCAGCAGCGGCTCATCCTCCAGTTCTTCGGGAGCCGATGGATGGTGCTTCTGCAACAGGGCCGGACTGGCCACAGGCACAATGACCTCACTGCATAAGAATGTGCAGGTCGCATGGGCCCAGACCGGTTGCCCATAATGGATAGCAAGGTCGAAAGGCTGTTCCTCGAAATCGAAAACACCCGAACGCGAGGCGACATTCAGTGCGATACCGGGATGCTTGCTCACAAAATCAGGCATACGCGGCATCAGCCAGCGCGTACCGAAGGTCGGCAGGGTCGCAATGCTGAATGATGATGTCGACTGCGCCGAAGCCATGGCGCGCAACATCGTATCTTCAGTCTGGTTGAGCAGACGACGCACTTCCGGCAAAAACTTGCGGCCCGCATCGGACAGGAGAATACGCTGGCGAATCCGCTCGAAAAGCAGCACGCCAAGCTGGCTTTCGAGATCCTTGATCTGACGGCTGACAGCGCTCTGGGTGAGATTGAGCTCATGCGCTGCCTGCGTGAAGCTGCCATGCCGTGCAGCACATTCAAACGCCTGTAGCGTCGCAATGTCGGGGATCAATCTCCTGCTTAGCTTCATTCCATTCTCGCATTAACATAGTTGCGTTCGTCGCGATCATAACCGCAAAACCGCTGATATGATACATTTTCATCATAATCCAGGCATGTTCCTCCCACAATTGACATGGCCACCCCAAGATGAACCAAGTTCTACGGAAACCTTCGCAATGAACGCGCACAAATTCGTTTCGCCAGACGTCATCCGCTCTGCTTTTTCGGCAGCAATGTCGGCCATGTACAAACAGGAAGTGCCCGCCTATGGCACATTGATGGATCTCGTGGCAGACGTAAATGCCAAGGTGCTGAAAGATGACAGCCACCTGCATGAGCGCCTGACGCAAACCGACTCGCTTGAGCGTATCTCCGAGGAACGCCATGGCGCGATCCGTCTGGGTACGGCAGCCGAACTTGCCATGATGCGCCGTGTGTTTGCCGTCATGGGCATGTTCCCGGTCGGCTATTACGATCTGAGCGCCGCAGGCGTTCCGGTTCATTCCACCGCATTTCGTCCGATTGACGATGCGGCGCTGAAAATCAATCCGTTCCGCGTTTTCACCTCTTTGCTGCGTCTTGATCTGATCGCCG
Source organism: Falsochrobactrum shanghaiense (assembly GCF_003149535.1). Classification (GTDB taxonomy): domain Bacteria; phylum Pseudomonadota; class Alphaproteobacteria; order Rhizobiales; family Rhizobiaceae; genus Brucella; species Brucella shanghaiense. Next base: position 234,612 of record NZ_QGDB01000005.1, read on the forward strand.
ATGAAACGCTGCGCGCGGAAGCCGAAGAAGTTCTGTCAAAGCGCAATATCTTCACGCCGGGCGCGATTGCACTTGTCGAGAAGGCGGAAGCCGAAGGCGGTCTGGGCGATGAAGACGCCAGAAGCTTCGTCGCGGAAGTTCTCGAAACATTCCGCTGGCATGACCGCGCCAATGTCAGCACTGAACTTTATCATCGCCTGCATGATGCACATCGCCTGATTGCGGACGTGGTTTCGTTCAAAGGCCCGCACATCAATCACCTCACGCCGCGCACCCTCGACATTGACGCCGTACAGGCACAAATGCCGGAACGCGGCATCAATCCCAAGGCTGTCGTCGAAGGCCCGCCGACCCGCAAATGCCCGATCCTCCTGCGCCAGACTTCATTCAAGGCGCTGGAAGAGGAAGTCTCCTTCATCGGCGAAGATGGTGAGTGGACCCCCGGCTCCCATACGGCCCGCTTCGGCGAGATCGAGCAGCGCGGCATAGCCCTCACACCCAAGGGTCGTGCACTTTACGACAAGCTGCTCAACGATACGCGTGCCATTATTCGCCCCGCTCCCGATGGCTCCAATGCGAGCCAATATGTGAAGGCGCTTGGCGACACTTTCACTGCATTCCCGGATAATTGGGCCGATATTCGCGCACAGGGCCTTGGCTATTTTGCCTATTCGGTGAAAAATGCAGCCATGCTTGCAGCTTTCAAGCCGGATACCGATATTGAAACTCTGGTAGAAGCGGGCGCAGTCCAGTTCGATCCCGTAACCTATGAAGACTTTCTGCCGGTCAGCGCTGCCGGTATATTCCAGTCCAATCTGGGCGATGACGACGCGCAGGAATTTGTCGAAAGTCCCAACCAGAAGCGCTTCGAGGAGGATCTTGGCGCAAAGGTGCTCAATGAATTCGAGCATTATGCCCGCATCGAACGCGAATCGATCGAAGCCGTAAAGCTGCATATGCGCGGTCTTGAAGCGGCTGAATGAATGAGAGCGCATCCCGAAAAGTGGAAGCAGTTTTCGGAAAAGATGCGCGCTAAATAAAAAGGCAGAGCGTCGATCTGATGCAATCGGATCGATATACGCTCTAAAAGCAGAGAGGAAAGTCATGAACACTGCTGTCAGAAAAATCGATGTGAAAAAGGAAGCCGCAGAGCTTCTTTCCAAACTCGGCGTCGATGCTGCCATCTATACGGGCGGCGACCTTGCCGGTTTCAGCCCGGTTTCCGGCGAGCAGATTGCAGCGATCAAGTCGCACAATAAAGCAGATGCTGAAAAGATCATCGCGAAGGCCGATGAAGCCTTCCGCGAATGGCGCACGGTTCCAGCTCCACGACGCGGCGAACTCATTCGTCTGCTCGGTGAAGAATTGCGCGCCTCCAAGGAAGACCTTGGCCGCCTCGTTTCGCTCGAAGCAGGCAAAATCCCATCCGAAGGTCTCGGCGAAGTGCAGGAAATGATCGACATCTGCGATTTCGCAGTCGGTCTTTCGCGCCAGCTTTACGGCCTCACCATCGCCACCGAACGCCCCGGCCATCGCATGATGGAAACCTGGCATCCGCTCGGCGTGATCGGCGTGATTTCCGCTTTCAACTTCCCCGTCGCCGTCTGGTCGTGGAACACGGCGCTCGCCATCGTCTGTGGCAATACGGTTGTCTGGAAGCCATCCGAAAAGACCCTGCTCACCGCCCTTGCCTGTGACGCGATCTTCAAGCGCGCACTCAAGCGCTTCGGCGATGCGCCGGAAGGCGTTTCGCAGGTTCTGCTTGGCGACCGCGAAATCGGCGAAGTGCTCGTCGACAGCCCGAAAGTGCCGCTGGTTTCCGCCACAGGCTCGACCCGTATGGGCCGCGAAGTCGGCCCGCGTCTTGCAAAGCGTTTCGCTCGCGCGATCCTCGAACTGGGCGGCAACAATGCCGGTATCGTCTGCCCGTCAGCCGATCTCGACATGGCGCTGCGCGCGATTGCTTTTGGTGCCATGGGCACCGCAGGCCAGCGCTGCACCACGCTGCGCCGTCTTTTCGTGCATGAAAGTGTCTATGATGCGCTGGTCCCACGTCTTCAGAAGGCCTATGCCAGCGTTTCCATCGGCTCTCCGCTCGAAACCAGCGCTCTGGTCGGCCCGCTGATCGATAAGCAGGCTTTCGACAACATGCAGAAGGCCCTCAAGGACGCTTCCGCGCATGGCGGCAAGGTTCAGGGCGGCGAACGTGTCGATACCGGTTATGAGAACGCCTATTATGTGCGTCCGGCGATCGTGGAAATGCCAAAGCAGGAAGGCCCGGTTCTCGAAGAAACCTTCGCGCCGATCCTCTATGTGATGAAATATTCCGATTTCGACGACGTTCTGGCAAGCCACAACGCCGTTGGCGCTGGCCTTTCGTCCTCGATCTTCACTCTCGATCTTCAGGAAGCCGAACGTTTCCTTTCGGTCGAAGGTTCGGATTGCGGCATCGCCAATGTCAATATCGGCACGTCCGGCGCTGAAATCGGCGGCGCATTCGGCGGCGAGAAGGAAACCGGCGGTGGCCGTGAATCGGGTTCGGACGCATGGAAAGGCTATATGCGCCGCGCGACCAACACGATCAATTACTCGAAGGCTCTGCCGCTTGCTCAGGGCGTTTCCTTCGATATTGATTGATCTTGATAAAAGACCAAAGAAAAACCCCGCGATCCGCGGGGTTTTTTATTGGTTTTGTCTTCGTATTCGTTCGATGCATCAATCTGCGGAGATCGAAAATTATCCCATACGCTCCGATGCAAACGACCCCGGCGACGCAGGAAACACGACTGTTCGATTACCATTGAGGAACGAGCGGTGGTGGATATGGGCGTGCACGGCGCGCGCCAGCACCTGCGCCTCGACATCACGCCCGATCGAAACATAATCGGCAGCGCTCTGCGCATGGGTGATGCGGGCGACATCCTGCTCGATGATCGGACCTTCATCGAGATCGGCGGTAACGTAATGCGCCGTCGCACCGATCAGCTTCACACCGCGCTCATAGGCCTGCTTGTAGGGATTGGCACCCTTGAAGGACGGCAGGAAAGAGTGATGAATATTGATGATGCGGCCCGACATTTGCTGGCAAAGCTGATCGGACAGGACCTGCATATAACGCGCAAGAACGACAAGCTCGGTGCCTGTGTTCTCAACAATATCCATAAGGCGCTGTTCTGCTTCCGGCTTGTTGGCCTTGGTCACAGCGATATGGTGGAAGGGTATATCGTGGTTCACCACGACTTTCTGATAATCGAAATGGTTGGAAACCACGCCGACAATATCGATGGGCAGCGCGCCGATTTTCCAGCGATAGAGAAGATCGTTCAGGCAGTGACCAAAACGCGAGACCATGAGAAGTGTTTTGGTGCGATGGGCACTGTCATGAAAATCGAAATTCATCTCAAAGGGGGCCGCAACCGGCGTAAAACCTTCGCGCAGGACATCCAGCGCAACGCCTTCTTCGGAAATGAAGCTCACACGCATGAAAAAGCGGCCCGTATCCAGATCGTCAAACTGGGCGCTATCGACAATATTGCAACCTTTTCCCGCCAGATAACCGGAGATGGCGGCAACGATGCCGCGCGTGGATTTACAGGTGACGGTCAGGACAAAGTTATGCATTGGACTTCCTCTGTTTCGCAGGCACAACCACATTACGTCTTTTAAGACATGGCATGATCTCCGCCATGCCAGAATGCGTAATGCACTGACCGGATTGCGCTATCAAGACGAATTGCCAAAAACTTGCTTCATTTTGAAAAAACTCCGCCTAAACCTTAATCCGCATTGGCTTTTTCGCCCATGCGCCATGTGGCTCTGGCAAATAAATTCTCATCGAGATGCACTGCATCCATGCGCATGCCCGGTTGCAGCAAGCCGCGATCGTCAAGGCGCAGATAGCGCGCGGGATAAAGGCTTGCCATGCGCAGGGCTTCCGCGAGCGAAAGCTCAAGTTCCCTGACACCAAAACGGACTGCGGAAGCCATATCGAGGTCGGAACCGGCAAGTGTACCATCTGCCAATATCAGCTTTGAACAAATGCCGCCTGTAACCCGCGTGACCGGTCGGCCATTGATCTCGAAACCGGCCTTTTGCGAACCAACCGGCGCCATCGCATCGGTGACGAAGAAAAGGTGGCCTTCACCCCGCTTCGCCCGCAAAGCAAGGCGCAGCGCCATAGGGTCGACATGATGGCCGTCGGCAATGATGCCGCACCAGACGGCGGAATGGTCGAGTGCCGCACCGGCCAGCCCCGGCGCCCGATGGCCAATCTGGCTCATGGCGTTGAAAAGATGCGTCACGCTGCGCGCGCCCGCATCAAACAGGCCGAATGCCTGCTCCGCCGTAGCATTGCTATGACCGATACTGACGACCACACCGGCATCCGCAAGACGACGGACCTGATCTGCGGTTATTTGTTCGGCGGCAACTGTTATAACAAGCGCACCAATCTGTTCGGCGATGCGAATATAAAGCACCATATCGGCATCGGTAACGGGTCGCATCAGTTCTGCCAGATGCGCACCTTTACGCGCTGGCGCCAGATGCGGCCCTTCCAGATGCAGGCCAATAACGCCCTTATCCGACCTGGTTGCCTCAACCGCTGCTTCAATCGCCCGGTCACGAACCGCGTCCGCGTCGGTGATCAGCGTCGGCAGCAGGCCGGTTGTGCCATATTGGCGATGCGCTTGGGCGATTGCATACATCGTGTCAGGCACCGGCAGATCGTTGAGCATAAGCCCGCCGCCGCCATTGACCTGCACATCGATGAAGCCCGGCGCAAGAATGCCGCCATTCAGCCGTTCGACTACGTGGTTTGCGCCGATAGCCGCTTCAGGCAGGATGGCTTCGATCCGGCCCTCGCCAAACACAAGCGCACTTGCATCATGAAACCGCTCGCCATCAAAAATGCGCGCACCTGTGATTGCCGACTTGCGTTTCATATTGTCATTGTCACCTTGTTGAGAGGGAGCGGCTTGTCAGGGTCAAAGCTCTTGCGGCGCAACAACACCGGCTTCTTCGTCAGGCTCCGTGATGCGGAACCACGCAACGTAGAGCGCAGGCAGAAACAGCAGTGTAATCGCCGTACCGGCAATGATGCCCCCCATCATGGCATAGGCCATCGGCCCCCAGAAAACTTCGCGCGCAATCGGGATCAGCGCCAGACTTGCCGCAGCCGCCGTCAGCGCAATCGGCCTCATGCGATGCTCACTGGCCAGCACGACCGCATCCCAGGGCGTCATTCCTTCTGCGATATGTTCCTCGATCTGGACAATGAGAATAACGGAATTGCGGATCAGGATACCGGCCAGCGCCAGCACGCCCAATATGGCGACGAAGCCAAGCGGCTTGCCGCTGGGCAGAAGGGCCGCCACCACGCCGATCAATCCAAGGGGCGCAACCGCCACCACAAGGAAAAGGCGCTGAAAGCTTTGTAATTGCAGCATGAGTATGGTCATCATGACGAAGAGCATGAACGGAACGACCGCTATGATCGGTCCCTGGCTCTTGCCGCTTTCCTCGACTGTCCCCGCCGCCCTGATGGAATATCCGGCGGGCAATCTGTCGGCAAAAGCCGCCACCGATGATTTCAGATCGTTGACGATCGTGGCTGGCATCGTTTTGTCGATTATGCCCGCGCCGACGGTTATCGTCGGAATCCGCGAGCGGCGGTAAATGACCGGCTGTTCCAGCTCGTAGCGGAAATTGGCAATGGCCGCGAGCGGAACTGAACTGCCATTGCCTGTTGCTATTTGCAGGCTCTGCAATGTGTCGATGGAATCGCGCTCATGCTTTTGCGCGCGCACGATCACGTCGATCAGGTAGATCGAGTCGCGCACCTGTGTGATGGCAATGCCGCCGACAATGCCATTCAGCGTCGTCGCAATATCCTTGGAGGATATGCCGAGCTTGCGCGCCTTGTCCTGCATTACGTCGACACGGATCACCCGTTCCGGTTCATTCCAGTCATAGCTCACTACGCCAAGACGCGCATCTGCGCTCATAATACCAGCAAAATCCTGCGCAATGCCGCGCAAATTCTGAATATCAGGCCCGGAAATACGATATTGCACCGGACGTCCTACCGGCGGCCCGAGTTCAAGGAATTTCATATAGACATCGGTGCCGACATAATCCTTGCGCAAGACAGTCTCGAATTGTTGCTTCAGCCGATCACGCGCCGCGACATCCCTGGCCACCACCACCATCTGTCCGAAATAAGGATTGGCTGGCTGAATATCGAGGGAAAGAACGAAGCGGATAGTGCCCTGCCCGATATAGCTGCTCCAGTGCCGCACATCCGGATTGTCCTTGAGCACCGTTTCTTCAAAGCGCTCCATCTGCGCTTTGGTTTCGGCAATCGAGCTATTTTGCGGCAGGGTCCAGTCGAGCAAAAGCTCCGGCCGGTCCGATTGGGGGAAAAACTGCTGCTCGATAAAGCCCAGCCCGAAAACCGAAACCGCAAACAGCGCGATTGTCGTGGTGATCGTGATCCATTTGCGCCGCATCGAAACAAGCAGCACGCGCGAGAACAGTTCAAAGGAACGACTGCGTTTTTCTGTATGGTGCTTCATCGTCCGGGGCAGGAATGTCACCCCGAGCAAGGGGGCAAACAAGACGGCCACCACCCACGATACAATCAGCGATACGGCAATAACGACAAAGAGCGTATAGGTATATTCGCCGGCCTGACTTGAATTCAGGCCGATCGGAATAAAGCCTGCGATGGTGACGAGCGTTCCGGTCAGCATGGGAAAGGCGGTATGCGAATAGACATAGGTCGCCGCTGTGTTGATCGGATCGCCCCGCTCCAGCCGCGCGACCATCATTTCCACTGCAATCATCGCATCGTCCACCAGAAGCCCCAGCGCGATAATGAGCGCGCCAAGCGAGACGCGTTGCAGCGAAATATCCATCAGGGACATGGCAAGGAAAGTGATTGCCAGCACCAATGGAATCGAGAGCGAGACGACAAAACCCGCCCGCAGCCCAAGGCTGATGAAGCTCACGGCCAGAACGATGGCAACCGCTTCAAACAAGGCCCTGGTGAAGCCTGAAACGGCTTCCTGCACCACTTCGGGCTGATCCGCTACCTTGAACAGGCCAATGCCGACCGGCAGTTCGGTCATTACCTGCTGCATCAGATCGTCCAGCGCCTTCCCGAAATCGAGCAGATTGCCATTCGGCTTCATGCCGATGCCAAGGCCGATGGCATCAAGCCCGTTGGCGCGGAATATCGACACTGGCGGGTCTGCGTAGCCGCGCGTGATAGAGGCTACATCGGAAAGACGAAAAAAGCGGTCGTTCACGCGCAGGTTGACCGCGCGCAGATCGTCTTCGGAATTGAACTGCCCGCTGACACGCACGCTGATACGTTCCGGTCCGGCCTGCACCACGCCTGACGGCGTAATGGCATTCTGATCCTGCAAGGCCTGAAGAATCGCCTGCTGGTCCAGTCCGAGTGCAGCGATCTGGCGGGTCGAGAATTCCAGATAGATCGCTTCATCCTGCGCACCGATCAATTCCACCTTGCCCGCATCCGCGAGGGTCAGGATTTTGGTGCGCACATCTTCCGCATAGTCGCGAAGCTGCCGCATCGACAGCCCGTCAGCCGTAAAGGCATAAATATTGCCGAAAACATCGCCAAACTTGTCGTTATAAAACGGACCATAGACCCCATCGGGCAGGCTTGGCCGAATATCGTCGAGCATATGGCGCACTTCGGTCCAGGCGTTCGTCACCTCTTTCTTTCGGACGGAATTTTTCAGGTTGACGAAGATGATCGATTTTCCTGCCGTCGTGATGCTCCGCGTATAGTCGAGCACGGCAAGCTCTTCGAGCTTCTTTTCGAGCCGGTCAGTGACCTGATTGATGGTTTCATCGATGGATGCGCCGGGCCAGTTGGCCTGCACCATCATCGTCTTGACGGTAAATTCCGGGTCTTCGGCACGGCCAAGATCAAGATAGGAAAAAAGCCCCGCCACCAGAAAGACCAGCATGAAATACCACACCAGCGAACGATGGTTCAAAGCCCAGTCGGACAGGTTGAAACCCTTTTTCACAGGCCATTTCCTTTCGCATCCAGCCGGACTTTCTGCCCTTGCGAAAGCTCGTGCACCCCGGCCGTCACCACATAGCTGCCAATTCCCACATCGCCAGCGACAAAGCTCTCGCCCCTTTGCTCGACAACCTGAACATCCTGCAGCTTTACAGTCTGCGTTTTGGGGTCGATGACCCAGATCGACGTCTTCCCGTCTTTTTCAAGCAAGGCCTGCATGGGCAGCAGCACATTTTCCTTTTCGGATGTCGCCAATGTGGCCCGGATCGTCGCCCCAAGCCGGAAACCTTCAGGAGGATGATCGAGCGCGACGCGCACACGGCGCGTGCGTGTCCGCGCATCGGCCTGCGGCGCAACCTCGCGCACACGGCCCTGCCCGGTGACGCTCGGGTCGGCCTGCAACTGAACGTTGAACGGCGTTCCGGCTATAAAATATTCCGTCATACTATCGGGTATATCGAGCACCGCCTCACGAATATCCGGCCTTGCAACGCTCATCACCGGCTGGCCTGCGGAAACCACCTGACCGACCTCGGCATTGATCTGGGAAACGACGCCGTCATAATCCGGGCTCAAAATCGCATAGCCACGCTGATTTTGTGCCTTGCGCAATCCGGCCTGCGCTTTTTCCAGATTGGCCTGGGCGCTGTCATGCGCCTGCTTGGCCGCATCATAATTGGCTTGCGAAATGTTTTTCCCTTCCAGCAGGATGCGCTGGCGCTCCTCGCTCGCTGCCGCATTGGCATATTGTGCCTGGGCGCTGGCAAGGTCCGCCTTGGCCGATTGCACCGCAAGGTCGAGCGCGGAAGGATCAAGCATTGCCACCATGTCGCCCTTCTTGACCAGATCGCCGACATCGACCGGGCGGGCAATGATGCGTCCAAGCACACGAAATGCCAGATCAGTCGAATAGCGCGGCTCGATTGTCCCGGCAAAGCCCATAAGCTTTGCCGGTTCAGGCGCGACAATCACATAAAGGACCGGCCTGACTGCCTCTTCATGCCCGGGCCTTTCCTCCTCCTTGCCGCATGCAGCAAGCACGACAAGCACACTCAGAACCACAAACCGGCAAAAGAACCTGATTGCCTGCTTCATGGGCGGTCCGCCTCCTGCAGGCCCTGCACGATTTCGGTCTGCTCACCCGTGCGCAGCAACTGCGCGCCATGCGTTACGATCAATTCACCTTCACCCAGCCCCGCGCCAATAATGACCCGCTCGTTCTCGTAAGCCAGAACCCTTACCGGCACCAGCGTCGCCACATGGGTATCCTTCGTCACCCGCCAGACGGCAGTGCGGCCCGCATCGGACGTCATGGCGCTCCATGGCACGATGATCACTTTGTTCAGGTCCATATGAACCGTACCCGTCACCGTTGCGCCCAGCGCCATGCGCTCGGGCGTTTCGGCAATGGCGACTTTCACCCGGACCGTACCCGTCTGCGCATCGACAACCGGAGAGATTTCGCGAATTCGGCCATCCGCCGTCACGCTTTCATCCGACAGCAGGGCCAATGTCACCCCCATGCCGCTTCTGGCATGGTTGACGAGCGTTTCCTGCATATCGAAAATCGCATCACGCGCGCCGTCTTCCGCAATGGAAAATGCCGTTTGCGCGGCCTGGACGACCTGCCCCGTTTCGATATTGCGTGCGGTGACAACGCCCGATACCGGCGCATGCAGTTCGGTATAGGATAATTCATCACGCGCATTGCCCAACTGGCTTTGGGCATTCACCAGCATGCTCTGCGCCGTGCGAAATACCTGCTCGGCCTGATCATACTGGCTGCGCGTCGTAAAGCCTTGTTCGAGCAAGGTCCGCTGGCGCCTGAAATTGGCCTCGGCCTCTTTAAGCTGTGCGCGCGCCGCATCTTGCGATGCCTGCGCAACCCGTATATTCGCCCGTTGCTCCAGATCGTCGAGCCGCGCGAGCAACTCGCCTTTTTCGACATGCTGGCCGACTTCGACCATGCGTTCCACCACCTGGCCATTGACCCGGAAAGCGACATTGACGAGCGAGCGTGCGGCGATAAAGCCCGATAGCGTCAGCTTGGGCTGATAATCGCCGAATTTGCTCTCCATGACCGTGACGGGAACGATATTAAGCGAATCCGATTGCGCCGGAATGCACGGCAAAACAAGGCCCATGACGCAGAAAAGCGTATTCCTGCCTGCCCGCAAAACAAACGGTTTCAATCCCGCTGACATCGACGTGATTCTCTCTGGTTTAGTCGTCGGCACAATGCAGCGAAAAGATTCGCCGGGAAAGCATCTATTCAAGATATGATGAATCATAGTTGTCGCAGATGAAATTACTACTGTAAATTGAATCTAGCGCCGCACTTCGGCAAGAAGCGTTTCGCCTGCCGGGCTTAATACATAGTGGATCCGCTGGGTTCGCGCATCGCGCTGCCTGATGATGATATAATCGTCCTGCTCGCCAAGCAGGGTAACTTCGCGCAACACAAGCGCATGCGCAACGCCCAGGCGCCGCGCAAAACTACGACTATCAGACGCGACATTAAACGCAAGTGCCGCGATAATCCCCGCCCCCAGCCGCGAGATTTTGTCCGATGTCGCCTCAAGCGCATCGACCAGCGCCATATATTCGGCTTCGTCCATCAGGCGGCTTCTGCTCGCAAGGGACGGAAGGAAACGATGACAGACTTGGATGTCGGCGTGTAGCTTTCATCGCCGGCACTGCCCAGCGGCACCAGAACATTCATTTCCGGGTAATATCCGGCGATGCAACCGCGCGGAATATCATAGGGCACAAAACGGAAATTATGCGCTATGCGCTCCACCCCGTCTTCAAATTCACCGACAATATCAGCCCGGTCGCCCGCTTCCACACCTATATCGGCCATATCGGCGGGGTTCATGAAGACGACCTGCCGCTCGCCATAAACACCGCGATAACGATCATCCATGCCATAGATCGTGGTATTGTACTGATCATGGCTGCGGAACGTCTGCAACACGTAATGCCCCGGCTTGCCACGCGCCTGCTGATGTTCGATCTCGTCAGGCAGCACGCCGGTCCAGAAGGTTGCCTTGCCCTGCGGCGTCACCCATTCCAGTTCGCGCGCGCTGTTGCGCAGATGAAACCCGCGCGGAACCCGCACACGGCGGTTATAATCGTAAAAGTCGGGCAGAACACGCGCGATATGATCGCGAATAAGATCGTAATCATCGGCAAGAGCCAGCCAGTCGACGGGCTTTGGCCCAAGCGTTGCCTGTGCCATGCCGGCAATGATCGCAACTTCCGAGCGCAGATGCGGCGAGGCGGGCTGATTGATCCCGCCCGAGCCATGCACCATGCTCATCGAATCCTCAACCGATACGATCTGTGCGACGCCTTTCGAATTCAGGTCGATTTCCGTTCGTCCCAGGCAGGGAAGGATGAAGGAATCCTGCCCCGGCAAAAGATGCGAATGATTGAGCTTGGTCGCGATATGCACCGTGAGCCGCTGGCCTGACAAAGCCTTGCCGATCATGGGACTATCGGGCGTGGCGCGCGCAAAATTACCGCCAAGTCCGATAAAGGCTTTGGCCGTGCCGTCGAGCATCGCGCCGATTGCGCCAAGCACATTATGCCCCTCATCGCGCGGCGGCTTGAAGCCGAATTCCTTTTCCAGCGCATCCAGAAATGCAGCGCTCGGACGCTCATTGATGCCGACCGTGCGATCGCCCTGCACATTGGAATGGCCGCGCACCGGACAAAGACCAGCGCCCGGTCGACCTATATTGCCGCGCAGCAGCATGAAATTGGTGATTTCACGGATCATGATGACGGAATGACGATGCTGCGTAATGCCCATCGCCCATGTGCATATGACGCGGTGCGAGTTCATATAAATCCGCGCGGCCTGTTCCAGTGCCTGTCGCGTCAGCCCCGACTGATCCTCGATTTCTTCCCATGAGGTGTTGTCGACGGCACGCCGGTAGGCCTCGAATTCCGCCGTGTGTTCAGCAAGAAATTCTCGGTCCAGAATTGATGGCTCGCCTGCCGCAAGCGCCGCATCGTCGGCGGCAAAGACGGCCTTTGACATGCCGCGAAAAGCCGCGAGATCGCCGCCAAGGCGTGGCTGGTAATATTCACTGGCAACGGCTTCACTGCCGCCATGCAGCATTTCAAGCTTGTTTTGCGGATCGGCGAAGCGCTCAAGCCCGCGCTCACGAACCGGGTTGAAAACAACGATATGCGCGCCGCGCTCTGCCGCCCGTCGCAAATCGCCCAGCATGCGCGGATGATTGGTGCCCGGATTCTGCCCCACGACGAAAATCGCATCCGCCTGCTCGAAATCCTCCAGCAGCACCGTACCCTTGCCCACGCCTATGGATTGCTTGAGTGCGACACCGCTGGCTTCGTGGCACATATTGGAACAATCGGGGAAATTATTGGTGCCATAGGCCCGCACAAAGAGCTGGTAGAGAAAAGCCGCCTCATTGGAAGCGCGCCCCGACGTATAGAATTCAACCCGGTCGGCCGTATCGAAACTCTTTAGAATATCGCCAATGGCGCCAAAGGCCTCATCCCATGTCACGGCCTCATATTTATCCGTGGCTGCATCATAACGCATCGGATGCGTGAGACGGCCGGTATGTTCGAGATCGTAATCCGTCCAGCCGCGCAATTCCGTGACGCTATGTTCGGTGAAGAACGTCGGGGTCGTGCGTTTTTCGGTGGCCTCCCATGCGACCGCCTTCACGCCATTTTCGCAAAATTCGAACGAAGAACCATGTTCGGGATCACCCCAGGCGCAGCCGGGGCAATCGAAACCATCCGGCTGGTTGGCCTTGAGCAGCGTACGCACGCCCGATAACGGCGCGCCGCTGGCGAGCAATTGCCTGCCGCAGCTTTTGAGCGCGCCCCAACCGCCAGCCGCGCTGGATTTCTTGCCTATAAATCCGGTTTTGGAAGACTTGCTCATCTCATGACCCTCAAGCGCATATGCCATACCAGCATCGTCGTACCACAGACTTGAGCCGATTATGCCAAATATTAACAGCCATGGCATCCATTATGCGTCATGATTGGTGCAATGGAAGCATAAGGCACAATTCTAATTTCATCGCCGCCTTCCTGTTTCCTCTTGATTTCAGGTGCGCAATCCGTCATGCGAGTGGTAAAGAAAACAGACCAATGGGGTGAAGAATGCCCGATATTCTTGAGATCGCCGACCTGAAACGGCTTGCCCGCCGCCGCGTTCCGAAAATGTTTTTCGATTATGCGGATTCAGGCGCGTGGACCCAATCGACCTATGAAGCCAATGAAGACGACTTCAAAAAGATCAAGCTGCGTCAGCGCGTCTTGGTCGACATGACCAACCGCTCGCTTGAATCGACAATGATCGGCGAGAAGGTGTCGATGCCGGTTGCCCTTGCGCCGACCGGCCTCACCGGCATGCAGCATGCGGATGGCGAAATGCTGGCCGCGCAGGCTGCCGAGGCATTCGGCGTTCCCTTTACGCTCTCGACCATGAGCGTCTGCTCCATCGAAGACGTTGCCTCGGTCACAAGGAAGCCGTTCTGGTTCCAGCTTTATGTCATGAAGGACCGGGATTTTGTAAAAAATCTCATTGGTCGGGCCAGGGCTGCTGGCTGTTCGGCACTGGTATTGACGCTTGATCTGCAAATTCTTGGCCAGCGCCATAAGGATTTGCGCAACGGGCTTTCGACACCGCCCAAATTCACGCCCAAACATATCTGGCAAATGGCAACCCGCCCCCGCTGGTGCATGGGAATGCTGGGCACGCAGCGGCGCACCTTCCGCAATATTGCCGGTCACGCGAAAAACGTAACGGACCTGTCCTCGCTTTCCTCCTGGACTGCGGAACAATTCGACCCTCAGCTAAGCTGGAAAGACGTCGAGTGGATCAAGGAACAATGGGGCGGCAAGCTTATCCTTAAAGGAATTCTCGACGCCGAAGATGCGCAGATGGCCGCAAAAACCGGGGCGGATGCGATTATCGTCTCCAATCACGGCGGCCGCCAGCTCGATGGCGCACCCTCCTCGATCTCCATGCTCAAGCCTATTGCGGATGCCGTCGGCGATAAGATCGAAATCCATATGGATGGCGGCATTCGCTCCGGCCAGGACGTGCTCAAAGCCCGTGCTCTTGGCGCGCAGGGCGTCTTTATCGGCCGCCCCTTCCTTTATGGGCTTGGGGCCATGGGCAAGGATGGCGTCACGCTGGCATTGGAAATCATCCGCAAGGAACTCGACATCACGATGGCGCTCTGCGGGAAGCGCAATATCGAAGATATTGATCCGTCGATCCTTCACTCGGTCGACTTCTGAGTATTGATTGAAACCCGGCCCTGCGCCGGGTTTCTTCAATTTAGTGAAGACTTATTTAAAGTAACTATCGTTTAAGTATATTCGTTTACCCTCTCCTTCAATTGATCATTAATCATCTCTGTTGTCGGTTGGGAAAATGCAGATGAAACATCTTTCAACTTCAATGCTCGTGACATGCGCGATGCTTTTCGGGGCAGGTAGCGCGCAAGCCGCGGACATAATCGTGGAGGAGCCGGTCGCCATCGCACCAGCGCCGCTTCTGAATTCCTCCGGCTGGTATATACGCGGCGATATTGGATACACATTCAAATCCAACACGGACGGCAACTGGAATTTCTGGAACATCGCACCGGAGCCTTATCGCGGTATCGACGACACCTTGCGCTATGATGATTTTAAGCTGAAGGGCGGGGCAAATTACGGTGTGGGTGCGGGCTATCGCTTCAACGACATGTTCCGCGCCGACGCCACGCTGGATTTCTTCCGGGCAGGCATCAATGGGCGCACCAACTGCACCAGCTATGTAAAGAGCAGTCTTGGCCTCAATCCCGTGGAAGATAATTGCCATTATGAGGACAATTCGACGGCCAATATATGGACCGCCATGGCCAATGCCTATGTCGATCTTCCGAAAATGGGCGGTCTGACGCCCTATCTGGGCGCTGGTCTCGGTGCGGCCTATGTCAATTACGATACATGGAAAACCACCGAGGTCTGCACGACCTGCACCGACCCCTATCGCAGCGACAAGGAAGGCCTCGACAGCTGGCGCTTTGCCATGGGGCTGATGGCAGGTGTGAGCTACGATTTGACCGAGCAGCTCAAGCTCGACGTCGGCTATCGCTATCTACGCATCAATGGCGGCAAGGCCTATGGTTATGATGCGATGGACCGCCGGGAGGTTCATACGAATGCCGGGGACTATAACGGCACCGGCCCCGGAGCAACCGGTACGCAGGCCAAGGATAACGGCTTTGATCTCCATACCGTCCGCGCCGGTCTTCGTTACGAATTTCGTTAAAATATCTTCCAGAGATGAAAGGCCCGGTTGATCCGGGCCTTTTGCGTTTCAGGCCCGCACCGCCGGCGTTTTCGACAGCAGCACCGTGCGGATGGCGAAGCTTGAATGAATACGCGCCACACCGGGCAGGCGCGAGAGGATTTCCTTATGAATGATTTCATAGGAAGCCGCATCCTCCGCCTCGACACGCAATATATAATCAGCGTCGCCGGTCATCAGGTAGCATTCCTGCACTTCCGGGTGCCTGCGCACGGCTTCCTCAAAACGGTTGAGATATTCTTCCGTCTGCCGGTCCAGCGTGATGCGGACGATCGCAACCAGCCGCTCATCACCGCCCGATGAGCCGACAATGGCGGTATAGCCGCGAATGACGCCGCCTTCCTCCAATATCTGCACCCGCCGCAGGCATGCGGATTGCGACAGCCCGACTTCGACCGCAAGCTGGCTATTGGTCATGCGTCCGTCCCGGCGCAGGCAGCGGATGATGTTGCGATCGATATTGTCCAGCGTTGCCATGCAGATTATTCAACCAAAAAGTTAAAACATGCGTATTTCTTGCCTAAATTCGCATAAATTGCGAAAAATAGCAAAAACATTCGAATAGTCTTCGACTAATATGGCGCATGACTTCGCGGAGGAGGTTGTCATGACCATACAGGCGAAGTCATATGTTTGAGGGAGGAAAGGGAGCATAATTCCAGTTCCACCGTAAAAAACGGACAGCGCACCCCGAAAAATGTGAAACGATTTTCGGACCAGATGCGCGCAAAACCAACAGATAGAGCGCTGATCTGCTTCAATCAGATCGAAACAGGCTCTGGTGCAGTGGAAATGGCTGAGATGTCGATACATTTTTCCCAAACCGAACGCGACCTTGCAGCGGGTGGCGTATTGACCATCGACCTCGCTGCATTGCGCCATAATTATTCTGCCATTTCGCAGCGCATTGCCCCGACCCGCGCCGCAGCCGTCGTCAAGGCGGATGCTTACGGACTTGGCGCCAGCCGCGTTGCACCTGCATTTTATGAGGCGGGATGCCGCGATTTCTTCGTTGCGCATTTGGGCGAGGCGATAGCGCTGAGGCCATTCCTCAATCCGGACGCCACCATTTACGTTCTCAACGGCCTTCAGCCCGGCAGCGAAGCGGCCTGCGCGCGCGAAAATCTGCTGCCCGTGCTCAATTCGCTCGAACAGGTGGAAAACTGGGCGAGATTGGCCAAAGCTTTCGACCACAAACTGCCAGCCCTGTTGCAGATCGATACCGGCATGGCCCGCCTTGGCCTTTCAGCCGAAGAACTCGACCGGATAGTCGATGAGCCATCGCTGCTCGACGGTATCGACATCAAATTCATCATCAGCCATCTCGCTAGTGGCGACGAACCGGAAAATCCGGCCAATGCCGCGCAGCTTGCCGCAATGACGTCGGCACTTGCGCGCCTGCCCAAGCTTCCCGTCGCCTTTTCCAATTCCGGCGGCTGTTTTCTCGAAAAGTCCTATTATTTCGATCTCGCCCGCCCCGGCGTTGCCCTTTACGGCGTTGGACCTGTACTCAAAGACGGATCTGAAAATCCGATCCGGCCCGTATTGACCCTTTCCGCCCGCGTCATTCAGGTGCGTAACGTGGATAAGGGTGCGGCCATCGGCTATGGTGGCACTTTCATCGCGTCGCAACCCATGCGCATCGCCACCATTGCCGCAGGCTATGCCGATGGCTGGTTCCGTTCGCTCAGCAACAAGGGATCCGCCTATTTCGGCGATACCCGCCTGCCCATTGTCGGTCGCGTTTCGATGGATTCGATAACACTCGATGTGACGGCGCTCCCCGAAGGCACGCTCCAGCTTGGCAGCCTCGTGGAACTCATCGGCCCCCACCAGCGGCTCGAAGATGTGGCCCGTGATTGCGACACCATACCTTATGAAATCCTGACTTCGCTCGGCAACCGATATGCTCGCGTCTATATCGACAGCAGCTCCGCCAGCCAGCAATCATAACAACAGAGGCAAAAATGCAAATCACCGTATTGGGCAGCGGCGTTATCGGCGTAACGACAGCATATTATCTGGCCAAACTCGGCCATGAAGTCACCGTCATCGACCGCGAGGAAGGACCGGGGCTTGAAACCAGCTTTGCCAATGCCGGTCAGGTTTCACCCGGCTATGCGTCGCCATGGGCAGCGCCCGGCATTCCCTTCAAGGCTGCCAAATGGCTGTTTCAGAAACACGCTCCGCTTGTCCTGCGCCTGACCACGGACCCCAGGCAATATGCATGGCTTTTGCAGATGCTCGCCAATTGCACCGAGGGCCGCTACAAGGTCAACAAATCGCGCATGGTGCGCATTTCCGAATATAGCCGCGATTGCCTGATTGCGCTTCGCGCCGATACCGGCATCGAATATGACCAGCGCACGCAAGGCACGCTCCAGCTTTTCCGTGAGCAATATCAGCTTGATGGCATCGGCAAGGACGTTGAAGTGCTGCGGCAGGACGGCGTGCCTTTTGAAGTGCTCGACCCCGAAGGCTGCATCAAGGTCGAGCCAGCACTTGCCCGCGTCCGGGAGAAATTTGTCGGCGGCCTGCGCCTGCCCAATGACGAAACCGGAGACTGCTTCAAGTTTACCAATGCGCTTGCCAAACTCGCCGAAGGTCTCGGCGTCAAATTCCGCTTTGGCGTCGATATTAAATCGCTGCTTATGTCCGGCGGCAAGATTTCGGGCGTTGAGACTTCGGAAGGTATCGTCACCGCCGACCGCTATGTCGTGGCGCTCGGCAGCTACACGCCAGCACTGGTAAAATCGCTTGGGCTTAACGCGCCGATCTATCCGGTCAAGGGCTATTCGCTCACGGCACCGATTGTCGATGAAGCGCGCGCGCCCGTCTCGACCGTCATGGATGAAAGCTACAAGATCGCCATCACCCGGCTTGGTGATCGCATCCGCGTGGGCGGCATGGCGGAAGTATCGGGCTTCAACGCCAACCTGCCCGCCGCCCGCCGCGCCACACTCGATCTTTCCGTGAGCGACCTGTTCCCCGGCGGTGATCTGAAGGCCGCGACCTTCTGGTCCGGCATGCGCCCGATGACACCGGATTCAACGCCGATCATCGGCGGGACCCGTTATGACAATGTCTTCATCAATGCCGGACATGGCACCCTTGGCTGGACCATGGCCTGCGGTTCCGGCAAGCTGCTGGCCGACCTTATTTCCGGCAAGACGCCCGATATTCGCGCCGACGATCTGGGTATTTCGCGTTACGAATAATGTTATAAAGATTCATGGCCTGAATCGCTTTCACAGCAAAGCGATTCAGGCCATTGAATAACTATTCATATTAGAAACTCGGAGGCGTGCAGGCACTGACGATTTCGCAAGCCTCAGGCCCGACACATTTGAAACGATGTGGAAGCTTGCTTGAGAAATAATAGGCATCTCCCGGCCCTAGAATGCGGCGTTCGCTGCCAACCGTCACTTCGATGCGCCCGGAAATGACGACCCCGCCCTCCTCGCCCTCATGCATGAGCAGAACCTTTCCGGTATCCGAACCCGGCTCATAGCGTTCTTTCAGAATTTGCAGCGCACGGGCAAAGAGATGATCGCCCACCTGCCGGTAGGAGATCGGCCCCCTGCCGATTTCCACCAGCTCTTCCGCCTGATAGAACACTTTATGCGGCGCGTCGGGTTCGAGAGCAAAAAACTCCGCCATTCCGATAGGAATGCCGTCCAGAATGCGCTTTAATGCGCCGACGGACGGATTGGATTGATTGGCCTCGATCAGCGATATGGTCGAGTTGGTCACTCCGGCGCGTTTGGCAAGCTCCCGCTGTGACAGATTCTGCCGCAGACGGACATAACGAAGCCGCCCTCCTATATCGACATTCATCGGGCCTCTCCCCTTCTGTTTATGATGTTCGATATAGCATAATTTTTTAAATTCATCGAAGTGTTTTCAATGAGTTAATCCATAGAAGAAAAGGACTTGTTGCTTTGAGGAAAGCGTGCCCTCCTGTTGGTAAAATAGGAGGATCAAATGCTCACCAGAACCAATGCACCCAGTCTTGAAAACTTCTGGATGCCGTTCACGGCCAACCGGCAATTCAAGGCGGCTCCACGTTTGCTGGCCAGTGCTTCGGGCATGTATTACACCGATGTGGACGGCAATCAGGTCCTTGACGGTACGGCAGGTCTTTGGTGCTGCAATGCCGGCCATGGCCACAAGCGCATCACAGAAGCTGTAGAACGCCAGATTTCAACATTGGACTTCGCCCCCACCTTCCAGATGGGCCACAATGTTGCTTTCGACTTTGCCGAAAAGCTCGCAGCAATCGCACCGGGCGGCACGGACGCGAAACTCGACCGCGTATTCTTCACCAATTCCGGTTCGGAATCAGTCGACACGGCGTTGAAAATCGCCATCGCCTATCAGCGCGCCATCGGTCAGGGCACCCGCACCATGGTGCTTGGGCGCGAGAAGGGCTATCACGGCGTCGGCTTCGGGGGCATTTCGGTGGGCGGTCTGGTCAATAACCGCCGTGTCTTCCCGCAAATCCCCGCCGACCATCTGCGCCACACGCTCGATATAGAACGCAACGCCTTCTCCAAGGGCCTGCCTGCGCATGGTGTCGAGCTTGCGGACGATCTCGAACGCCTCGTGCAGCTTCATGGCGCCGAAAAAATCGCGGCTGTCATTGTCGAGCCGATGTCGGGCTCCGCTGGCGTCATCCTGCCGCCCAAGGGCTATCTTGAGCGCCTGCGCGCCACCGCCGACAAGCACGGCATCCTGCTGATTTTCGATGAAGTCATCACCGGTTTTGGCCGTCTTGGAACGCCCTTTGCCGTCGATTATTTCGGTGTCGTTCCCGACCTCATCACTGCCGCCAAGGGCCTGACCAATGGTGCAATCCCGATGGGTGCCGTCTTTGCAAGCCGCAAGGTCCATGACGGGCTGATGACCGGCCCGGAAAACGCCATCGAACTTTTCCACGGCTATACCTATTCCGGCCACCCGGTCGCTTGCGCCGCCGGTCTGGCAACGCTTGAAATCTACGCTGAAGAAGGGCTTCTGACCCGCGGTGCCGAACTTGCCGATCATTGGCAGGAGGCGCTGCATTCGCTCAAGGGCACGCCGAATGTCATCGATATTCGCAATCTCGGCCTCGTCGGCGCAATCGAGCTTTCATCACGCGACGGTGCTCCGGGTGCACGCGCCTACGATGTCTTTGTCGATTGCTTCAAGAAGGGCCTTCTGATTCGCGTCACCGGCGATGTCATCGCGCTTTCGCCGCCGCTCATCATCGAAAAGAAACAGATCGACACGATCGTTTCCATTCTTGGCGATGCTTTGAAACGCGCAGCCTGATTGCCACCCAATCAGGCTGAACTTGCCGCCGCGTTTCCCCTGCGGCGGCATTTTTATTGGATGCGTTATCGGATATTATCTCGTTGCGCTATGATGAGAAAAATCTCTTTTTCGGGAACTTTTTTGTTTCGCATACATCCAATGTACTCCATGGGAACTTTACAGGCCATGGAAGCTTCACAGGAGGATGGGTTATGTGTGCAAAACTGGCAGAGCCAGACGCTTCTCTTCTCTTTCAGGACGACATCGACCTCGCCCGCTGCGCAATAATGCATGACGTGCAGGCGTTGCGGAAAATCATGCAGACCAATAATCGCAGGCTGTATCGTCTGGCGCGGGGCATTGTCGGCAATGAGGCGGAAGCAGAAGATGTGGTTCAGGAAACCTATCTCCTGGCCTTCAGGAACCTTGAGCATTTTCGCGGTCAATCCAGCCTGACCACCTGGCTTTCACGTATTGCTATCAATGAGGCCCTCGGGCGGCTACGAAAGAATAAGCGAAGGCAAAAATTCCTCAAGTCTGCATCCGACGTTCTTTCAACAAATGTGATCCAGTTTCCAGTCAATATGAATAGCGGCAATCCGGAACATGCGCTGGCGCAGCGCGAAATATTGCAGCTTGTCGAACGAGCAACCGACAACCTGCCGGAAAACTTCCGCCTCGTCTTCATTGCGCGCGTCATTGAGGGCCTGAGCGTGGACGAGACCGCCGAACTTCTCGCCCTGCGCCCCGAAACCGTGAAGACCCGGCTTCACCGCGCCCGTTATCTCATACGCAAGCAACTCGATGAAAAAATCGGCCCCGTGCTGCTCGATGCCTTTCCCTTTGCCGGCAAGCGTTGCGAGCGGATCATAACCGCCGTTCTTGAGCGCTTAAATATACAGGCATAGGCCGGAACCTTTTCCGCTCTCCCGCATCCAATAGGCATTCCAGCACAAGCGTAAAACGCTGAACGTCTGGAAATAGAACCAAGGGAGTGTTTCATGTCTATGCGTTCAATCATATCGCTGACGGCAATTTGCCTCTGCGCAAGCCTGTCGCTGGCTGAGGCCCATGATGGAAAATTGCACGATCCGGCAATCGCGCATATCGCCTACACGGCGGGCGTCCTTGATGTGACTGCCGCCAAACAGGCGCTTGAAAAAACCAAGAACAAGGAGGTGCGTGAATTCGCCGAAACCATGGTGCGCGACCACGAAGCCGTCAACCAGCAGGCACTTGATCTTCTCAAGAAGCTCAATGTTACCCCCGAAGACAATGATACCAGCAAGGCCCTGTCGAAAGCAGCTTCCGAGGAACTGGCAAAACTGGGTAAGCTTGATGGCGCGGCATTCGACAAATCCTATGTCGAAAACGAAGTGGCTTATCACAAGCAGGTCAATGAGGCGCTTGAAACGACGCTTATTCCCTCCGCCAGTAATGCCGAGTTGAAAAACCTGCTCGAAACCGGCCTGAAGCTGTTTCAGAGCCACCAGCAGCATGCCGAGCATATCGCTGCATCTTTGAAATAGAGCATTTCCAGCAAAAGTGTGAAACGGTTTTGCGTAGGATAATGCGATAAAACCAAAATTTAGAGGAGCAGTTCGATGCGCAATAAGCGGTACTTTCTGATACTGGCCGGGGTGCTGATCGGCCTCGCTCCGGCAGAAGCGAAAACGATCCACGTCACAATCGAAAAACTCAGCTTCTCTCCTCAGACGATCGAAGCGAATGTGGGGGATGTAATCGAGTGGAACAATAAGGATCCCATGCAGCACAGCGCGACCGTGAAGGGAGGCTGGGACATTCTGCTGCCACCCGGAAAGGTCACGAAACAGATGCTCGACTCCGCCCAGACGGTCAATTATTACTGCCGTTTCCACCCCGACATGGTCGGCCAACTGACCGTAAAACCATGAGCCTCGTGGCCAGTCCGACCCGCGCAATGCGGGCCGGACATCCGCATCAACCCGCACCTGAAATTAACGGTTCCTTTGCCTTGCTGCGCTCATATGGACGCAGTAATACTTTGCACAGCCTTTTCGTTTCAGGATTAATCCCGTCATGACCGTTTCATCCCACGACACCGAGAATCGCGTCACCTACGTGAACGGCGAATATATCGCCGCACGAGACGCCCGTATTTCCATCTTTGATCGTGGTTTTCTGTTTGGCGACGGGATTTATGAAGTCACTGCCGTTCTGGATGGCAAGCTGATCGACAGCGCAGCCCATATGGCGCGCTTGCGCCGTTCGACCGGTGAGATTGGTATTACCCTTCCTTGGAGCGAAGAAGAAATCGTCGCCATCGAGCGCGAACTGATCCGCCGCAATAAACTGACCGAGGGGCTTGTCTATCTTCAGGTTACTCGTGGCGATGGGCGCGACCGTGATTTCGTTCCTTATAAGGGTGTCACCCCATCCATCGTGCTCTTTACCCAGGCAAAAAATCTTACCGACAAGCCTGAGTTCAAAACCGGAATAAGCGTGCTTGCGCTGGATGATCTGCGCTGGAAGCGTCGCGACATCAAGACGGTCTGCCTTTTGCCGCAGGCTCTGGCCAAGGAAATCGCCAAAAATGCCGGCTGCGATGAAGCATGGATGATCGAGGACGGCACTGTCACCGAAGGCGCTTCCTCGACGGCCTATATCGTCACGGACGATGACGCCATCATCACCCGCCCCAACAGCAATCAGGTGCTGCCGGGCTGCACCCGCCATTCCCTGTTGCAGCTCATCGCCCAGACCGGCATGAAGCTTGAAGAACGTGCCTTCACGCTTGAAGAGGCTTACGCGGCCAGGGAAGCCTTCCTCACCAGCGCCAGTTCCTTTGTCTCGCCTGTAACCAGGATCGATGGCAAGCCGGTGGGCAATGGCAAACCGGGGCCGGTGAGCGAGCGCCTGCGCACGATCTATCTCGATTACGCGCGCCGCACCGCCATCTGAACCGATAGGGATATGCTCTAATATCTAATGATTGTCGCGCGGCAACCCGCGCATATGCGCAATATCCTGATATTTGATGGCATTTTCCAGCACCGCGCCGGTTTCCATCTGCCCCACCACGGCGCGCTGGATTTCCTGCCATGGCGTCTGGCTTTCAGGATATTTATATCCGCCCGCCGCTTCCAGCGCCCGGCGTCGCGCCGCCAGTTCTTCGTCGGAAATCAGAATATCCGCCGTCCCGCGGCCAATATCGATACGCACCCGGTCCCCGGTTTCAAGAAGCGCCAGCCCCCCTCCGGCAGCGGCTTCCGGGGAAGCGTTGAGAATGGAAGGGGAGCCGGACGTGCCCGACTGGCGACCATCACCGATGCAGGGCAGCGAGGTGATGCCCCGTTTCAAGAGATAGTCAGGTGCGCGCATATTGACCACTTCGGCAGCCCCCGGATAGCCGATCGGCCCCGCGCCGCGCATGAAAAGCACTGTATGCTCATCAATCTCTAGCGTCGGATCGTCGATACGCTTGTGGTAATCCTCCGGCCCGTCAAAAACCACGGCCTTGCCTTCGAAGGCATTGGGATCTTGCTCGTCAGAAAGATAGCGTTCGCGAAACTCCTGCGAAATCACGCTCAGCTTCATGATCGCCGATGAAAACAGATTGCCGCGCAATACACGGAACCCGGCATGTTTCTTCAGTGGCTGGTCAAAGGGCCTGATGACCTTGTCATCTTCGATAGCCGCAGCCTTGCAATTCTCGCCGATAGTCTTGCCATTGACGGTAAGCGCGTCTTCATTGATGAGCCCCTGCCCCATGAGCTGGTTGATGACCGCCGGAACACCGCCCGCATGATAATAATCCTCGCCAAGATATTCACCGGCAGGCTGAAGATTGACGAGAAGCGGGATTTCCTCGCCATATTCCTGCCAGTCATCGACCGTCAGATCTACCCCCACATGCCGCGCCAGCGCATTGAGATGGATCGGTGCGTTGGTCGAGCCGCCAATGGCGGAATTGACGCGAATGGCATTGATGAAGGCTTGCTTGGTCAGAATATCCGACGGCTTGAGGTCCTCATGCACCATTTCAACGATGCGCCGCCCGGTGAGATAGGCCACTTCCTGCCGGTCGCGATAGGGCGCGGGGATCGCCGCCGAGCCGGGAAGCTGCATGCCCAGCGCTTCGGCAAGCGAGTTCATGGTCGTCGCAGTTCCCATCGTGTTGCAATAGCCGGTCGAAGGCGCTGACGAGGCGACCAGCTTCACAAAGCCCTGATAATCGATCTCGCCCTTGGCAAGCAGTTCGCGCGCTTTCCACACGATGGTGCCCGAACCTGTACGCTCGCCACGGAACCAGCCATTGAGCATCGGCCCGACCGAAAGCGCGATCGCGGGAATATTGACCGTTGCAGCGGCCATCAGGCAGGCAGGCGTCGTCTTGTCGCAACCGATGGTCAGAACCACGCCATCGAGCGGATAGCCATAAAGCACTTCGACAAGGCCGAGATAGGCAAGGTTGCGATCAAGCCCGGCAGTGGGGCGCTTGCCGGTTTCCTGAATGGGATGGACCGGAAATTCGATGACGATGCCGCCTGCCTCGCGCACGCCCTCGCGCACCCGCTTGGCCAGTTCCAGATGATGGCGGTTGCAGGGCGAAAGGTCCGAACCCGTCTGCGCAATACCGATGATCGGGCGGCCCGATTGCAGCTCTTCCTGACTAAGCCCGTAATTCATGTAACGCTCCAGATAGAGCGCGGTCATGTCAATATTATCCGGATTGTCAAACCATGCGCGTGAACGCAGTTGCGGCATTTTCGGAGAAACGGGCTTGTTCATATCAGCGTCCTGTTGGGTGAGCGACCCCGCAGTATCTCACCTGCAAGGGTCTCGGTTCCTGCCAGAGTCCCGGCTTCTGATTGTCGCCTTTACAAAGCGCGCACGGTGATTTTTTCCGCGTTTGCCTTTCCCAGCTTGTTGATGAGCGGATAGCGGAAGGGCTTTGCTGCAATCTCGAATCGATCGCCGGTTTCCGTCTTCACTCCGTCCGAGAAGGACAATGTCGCCGTTCCGAAGAAATGGACATGAATATCGCCCGGACGGCGGAAGAGTTCATATTTGAAATGATGATGTTCCAGATTGGCGATCGTATGCGACATGTTTGCCTCGCCCGACAGGAACGGCTTCTCGAAGATCACTTCATCGCCGCGCCGGATACGCGAAACGCCTTCCACATGGTCGGGCAATGCACCGACATAAAGCTCGGGTCCAAGGGATGCCTGACGCAGCTTGGAATGGGCCAGCCAGAGATAGTTCTGCTTTTCCGTTACGTGATCGGAAAACTCGTTGGCAAGGCAAAATCCGAGACGAAACGGCGTTCCGTCGGGACCGATCAGGTAAATGCCTGCAAGCTCCGGCTCCTCGCCGCCATCTTCGGCAAATGACGGCGACAGAAATTCGTCGCCTGTAGCAATCAGCGCCGAACCGTCACCCTTGTAGAACCATTCCGGCTGCACGCCCGTTTCACCCGGTTTCGGCTTGCCGCCTTCTACGCCCATCAGGAACATGCGCATGGAATCGGTCGGCTTTTCGGCGGCCTGCGCCGCCTTGTGCATCTTGTCACGACCATCGGCGGAGCCAAGATGCGTCAGCCCCGTACCGGCAACGATCATATGAGCCGGATCGGAATGCGTGATGGGAAGGCCGACACGGCCGGAAGCAATCGCTGCATCAAGATCGACCGTTTCACCCTTGCCATTGCGCTCGACCTGTTCGGCGAGACTGATGCCGGAAGCAATCGCCGCCGTGGCCAGTTCGTAACTTGTCCCAACACCCTTGACGATATGTGCGACACCCTCCTCGTCACACGCAGCCACACGCATTTCTCCGCTCTCATCGCGGAATTGTACCAGTCGTAACATTGATCCTCCCAAAGCGCCCTGCATCTGAATATACAAGACCGCTTCACTCATTAACTATGCGTATTGCACTATGTCAAAACCTGTCAGTCCCGACCGGTTTTGACATAATCCATATTGCGCGCGAGCCAGCAGCCTAGCTGCAATCGGGTGATTTCGCCAGCCTCATTGCGGTGAAAAACCAGCTTCCATTCGCCCGGTGACGGCGCATCCATCGAACGCTGAACAGGAAGCAGCCAGACATCCGGCCCCACACCATAAAGCGGATACATATCGCTTTTGCCCAGAAAGCCTTCAAAGGCGCCATAGATCGCGCCGCCTTGCGCAACCAGACGCAAATCTGCATCCAGTTCATCGCAATGATAGCGCCCCGCAATATCCTGCGGCACTTCGCCCGAAAGACGCTTCATATCGAGCTTGAGATTCTCGCTTTCACGCTCCAGGCAAATCATGTCGCCTTGGCGGCTGATCCGGGTAAGATCCGAGCTTGCCCTGTCATGAGCCGTCACATCGAGCATTTCCGGGCTGGTGCCGAACCGGGCCTTGAGTTGCCCCGCACCCGCTTGGTCCAGGGTTAACACCAGTCCCGTTTCCGCATTCAGCCACGAGCCGAACCAGCCCTTGTCGACCTCTGCCCGCTCCAGCTTGTCGCAATCCGCCCCAAGCGCGATTTTCATCATCCTGAACGCAACATCGGACGCGCCGCCTTCAAAATTGAACATCGCAATGGTCGATATGCGCTCATCCGCGCAATGCCAGCGCTGGCAGCGCCAGCCGCGCAAGGCTCCGCCATGGCCGGTCAACCGCGCCTTGCCGATCTGCTCGAATTTAAGCCCGAAACCATAGGGCGCAGGCTTGCCGTCGGAAAAGTCCTGCGGCCCGCTCAGACGCCGGTAAATTCCGTCCTCATCGTCGCGCGTGGCATCGATAAATTGCTCCCATGCGATCATATCATCGAGCGAAGCGCAGATACCGGCATCCCCCGCCCAGTGAATACGGTTTACCGCAGGCAGAAAGCCGCGCTGCGTATCGCCTTCATAGCCGGTGCATTCGTCAAACAATGCCGTGTCCGGAATGAGTTGCGCTGTTTTCATCCCGGCTGGTTCGAAAATACGCGTTCGCAACAATTCAATCAGCGACTGGCCTGTATACTGCTCGATCAGATCGGCCAGAATACGGAAATTGCCATTGCAATAGGAATATTGGGTTCCCGGAGCAAAATGCGTGGTCTGCAACCGCCGCAACAGGCTTTGCGCATCTTCCGGCAAGAAAACGCCTTCCGGATCGGCCCCGCACAAAACCGTCAAGGCCCAATAATCGCGAAGGCCGGACTGGTTGTTGCATAAATCGCGCACGCTCGGGCGCTCACCCACAAACCTGTCGAGATAAGCGCCAAGCGCATCATCGAGCAGTTCCGGTTCGCCAATGGCGTCGAGCAGGACGGCACAGGTGAACTGCTTGCTGATCGAGCAGATCGGCATACGTGTATCCGCGCTCATCGGCTTGCGGGCAGCGAGATTAGCATATCCCCAAACATGACGCAGGATGACCTCGCCATTCCGGACTACGGCAACCGCGCCTCCCGGTCCCTTATAGGTCTGCGGAACAGTGCGAACGAAAGCTTGAAGGGCGGAAAGATCAGGCTGGCTCATCGAAAACTCTGGCGACTCAGTTGATAATCATCGCCTGCCACGAGGCATTATTTAAGACGATCAATCAAGGCCATGGCCGCAGCAGGATTATGCGCCTTGTAGCCGCTGATCACATAAAGATAGACATCGCGGGCCACATTGTCCGAAACGGGCGGCGTTATGGACTTCGCCCCATGCGGAACATCGCCCGCTGCAATTGCTTGCGCGCACTCCGCCCATTGGTCAAGCTCTGCCTCGCTGTAACCCAATGGCTCATTTTCCTTCGTGCCCATGATACGCAAATAGGCAAAGGGCGCGGTCAGATCGGAAAATTGCGGAAATTTGCTGTCGCAGGCGATCACCACCGCCACGCCATGCTCACGCAGCAATGCGATGAAATCGGGCGAGCCGAAACTCTCATGCCGCACTTCAACCGCATGGCGCAGCACCCGCCCCTCGACACTTTTGGGCAGCAGCTTGAGAAAGGCCCCAAAATCGTCCGGGTCGAATTTCTTGGTGGCCATGAACTGCCAGTTGATTACGCCCAGCTTGTCTCCAAGCTCCAGCAGCCCGCCGTTTATAAAGCGCTCGATCCCCTCACCCGCCTCTGCCAGCACCCGGCGATTCGTGGAAAAACGTGGAGCCTTGAGCGAAAAGACGAACCCCTCCGGCGTCTCGTCCCGCCACCGGGCAAATGTCTGCGGCTTTTGCGGCCCATAATAGGTGCTGTTGATCTCGATGGAGGTCAACTTTCCCGACGCATATTCGAGTTGCCGCTTCTTGGGCAGCTTTTCAGGATAAAAGCTCTCATCCCACGGCTCGAATGCCCAGCCGCCTATGCCGGTAAAAATCCTGCCTCGACCTGCATTACCCATTTTTCCCTCCATACCGGCACATCATGAGTTCATCAGCTTTGTTCATCATGTTTAAGCTGTATTCACATGGCCCGCTATGCTGTTATCGTAACGCTTTACTGGAGGAGTAAACACATGTCGGAAACAAAAGATCCAGTCGTGATCGCAAGTGCGGTCCGGACGCCGATCGGCAGTTTTCAGGGTGCACTTAAAGCGGAGGCAGCAACAGCCCTTGGCGCAACGGCTATAAAAGAGGCGGTCGCAAGGGCAAGACTCGCTCCCGATCAGGTCGATGAAGTGATCATGGGTTGCGTACTGCCCGCAGGTCTTGGTCAGGCTCCGGCCCGTCAGGCATCTATCCACGCGGGATTGCCGGTCGATGTTCCCTGCTCCACCGTCAACAAGGTCTGCGGCTCCGGCATGAAATCCGTCATGCTTGGCGCCGATCTTATCGCTGCGGGAAGCGCGCAGATCGTTGTCGCAGGCGGCATGGAAAGCATGACCAACGCCCCCTACCTTCTCGACAAGGCGCGCGGTGGCTATCGCGCCGGGCATGGCAGGATCTACGATCACATGTTCCTTGACGGGCTTGAGGACGCCTATGACAAGGGCCGCGCCATGGGAACATTTGCCGAAGAAACTGCCGGACATTATCAGTTCACGCGTGAACAGCAGGACGAATTCGCCCTGCGTTCTCTTTCACGCGCCCTCAAGGCTACGGACGAAGGCCGGTTTCGCGACGAGATGATCGACATCGGCGATCTTGACCGCGACGAACAGCCCACCCGCGCAAAGCCCGAAAAAATTCCTCTGCTCAAGCCCGCTTTTCGCGAGGGCGGCACCGTTACCGCAGCCAATTCCTCCTCCATTTCCGATGGCGCGGCAGCCCTCACCCTGATGCGGCTTTCCACCGCTCAAAAGCTCGGGGCCGAGCCATTGGCCGTCATTCGCGCTCATGCGAGCCATGCACAACAGCCCGAATGGTTCACCACGGCGCCTGTCTTTGCGATGAAAAAGCTTTTCGAAAAGACCGGCTGGAACGCGCGCGATATTGATCTTTTCGAGATCAATGAAGCCTTCGCGGTCGTCGTTATGGCGACGATGCAGGAACTCGACCTCCCCGCCGACAAGGTCAATATTCACGGCGGGGCCTGTGCAATCGGCCATCCGATCGGCTGTTCGGGCGCACGCATCATCGCAACATTGCTCCATGCCATGAAGCAGAACGACCTTAAACGCGGCATGGCTTCCATTTGCATCGGCGGCGGCGAAGCCACGGCAATTGCACTCGAAGCGCTGTGACGGAAAATAACCGGCTTGAAATGACGGCATTGCCGTCCAAAGAGTTTGAGAACAGGAAATGCACAAGATGACAATAAACGGCAGCAATATGCGGACCGGGGGCCAGATATTGGTGGACGCCTTGCGGATTCATGGTGTGGATCGTGTTTTTTGCGTGCCCGGCGAAAGCTATCTCGCAGCCCTCGACGCCTTTCATGATGTCAGCGAAGAGATCGACCTGATCGTATGCCGCCAGGAGGGTGGCGCAGCCTACATGGCCGATGCTTACGGCAAACTGACCGGAAAACCCGGCATCTGCTTTGTCACCCGCGGTCCCGGTGCAACCAATGCTTCCGTCGGCGTTCACACCGCGTTTCAGGATTCCACACCGATGCTGCTTTTCATCGGTCAGGTCGCCAGCGATCAGGTCGAGCGCGAAGCCTTTCAGGAAGTGGATTATCGCCGCATGTTTGGCCAGATGGCCAAATGGGTGGTGCAGATCGACGATGTGACGCGCGTTCCCGAACTGGTCAGCCAGGCTTTCCATCGCGCCGTCAATGGTCGCCCCGGCCCCGTGGTGATCGCGCTGCCCGAAGATATGCTGACCAGCTATGCCTCCGTCAGTGATGCCCCCGCCTATAAGCAGGTCGAAATGCATCCCGGCGCAGAGCAGCTTGAGCAAGTAAGGGCACTGGTCGAAAAGGCCGAACGCCCGCTGATGATCGTTGGTGGCGGCGGCTGGACGGCGGAAGCCGTCCGCAATCTGCAAAAATTTGCGGAAAACATGACGCTTCCGGTTGCCGCGTCCTTCCGCTGTCAGGACATTTTCGACAATACCCATCCACTTTATGCGGGCGAAATGGGCACATCCATCAGCCCGAAACTGGCCAATCGTGTCAAGGAATCCGACTTGCTTGTGGTGGTCGGCGCGCGCCTGGGGGAAATGACCACACAGGGCTATGAGCTGGTCAGTATCCCTGTTCCCAAACAAAAACTGGTCCACATTCACCCCGGTGCCGAAGAGCTGGGGCGGGTCTATCATGCCGATGTTCCCATCAATGCCAGCATGCCTGCCTTCGCACAGGCTGCGGCTTCGCTTGCGCCCATTGCCGATCCGCGCTGGAAGGATTGGGCCGAAAGCGCCAATGCGGATTATCGCGACAATATCCAGACCCCCACCATTCCCGGCGCAGTGCAGATGGGCGAGATCATGGAGTGGCTGCGCGCGCATCTGCCTGCCGACGCCATCATCACCAATGGCGCGGGCAATTACTCCGCATGGCCGCACCGCTTTTATCAATATCGCACCTATCGCAGCCAATTGGCACCGACCAATGGCTCGATGGGTTATGGTGTGCCGGCAGCCGTCGCAGCAAAACTCACCGCGCCGGAACGTCCTGTCGTGGCCTTTGCGGGTGACGGCTGCTTCCTCATGAACGGCCAGGAACTTGCAACCGCCGCACAATATGGCGCGAACGCTATTTTCATTGTCGTCAATAACGGCATGTACGGCACGATCCGCATGCATCAGGAGCGCACCTATCCGGGCCGTGTTTCCGGAACAGGTCTTGCCAACCCGGATTTCGCAGCCCTTGCCCGTGCCTATGGCCTGCATGGCGAAACGGTGGAGAAGACCGCCGATTTTGCAAGCGCCTTCGAGGCTTGCGAAAAATCCGGCAAGCCGGGCCTCATTGAAATCCGCATCGATCCCGAAGCGCTTTCACCCAAAATGACCTTGAGCCAGATGCGTGAGCAGGGACTGGCAAAGCAGCGTTGAAACTTTAACCCCCGGCGAAATCCGGGGGTTTTTACATATTGGACCTTGGTCTAGTACGGCAGCTTGCAGCAGATATCCGAAAGAGAAGTGCTTTTAAAACAATGCCATAGAATATATATCACTTTTTAGTGAACGCGAATTGCGCGCACGCAAAACAATTATAGGTAGACTTTCGATGGCAAGCCAAGGATAAGCCCCGTTGATTGATAACGGGGGGAAATGGTTTGCGATCACTTAATTTATGGATAATCGGCCTGGGCTTTGTAGCACTGGCTGCAA
Organism: Falsochrobactrum shanghaiense; assembly: GCF_003149535.1. Classification (GTDB taxonomy): domain Bacteria; phylum Pseudomonadota; class Alphaproteobacteria; order Rhizobiales; family Rhizobiaceae; genus Brucella; species Brucella shanghaiense. The sequence continues at coordinate 267,000 of NZ_QGDB01000005.1, forward strand.
GCTGCATATTTGCATATCACGGCTATATGTACTGAGTACGGCTCATAAGAGTTCTTCCGCGAGAAATGCGGATGACGCCTTCCGTACCGCCTCTACCATGAAATCGGTAATGACCCTGATGCGCGGCGCGGCCATTACATCCATATGGCAACTCATCCAATATTCGCGCACCAGATGCAATTCCCGGGGCAAGACCGGTACGAGGTCGGGATATTTGCCTGCAATATAAAAGGGCAGGACACACAGGCCATAACCCGCAAGTGTCGCATGCAACTGCGCATGGATGCTGGAACTTTGATAGGTGCAGCGCTGTCCGGGCAAGATCTCACGCATGTAATCGAGGCCGGGCGTAAAAACCATGTCGTCGATATAGCCGATGAAAGGATGCCCCTGCATATCCGCGCGCGATCTGATCGGCGCATGGCGCGCGAGATAATCGCGGTGCCCATAGATAAAAAGCCGGTAAGGGGTGATCTTTTCACTGTGATAAGGCCCCGTTCGCGGCATATGCAGCGTGATTGACAATTCAGCCTCACGCTTCGACAAGGACATGATCTGCTGGATCGTCACCACTTCCACGGAAAGGCCGGGATAGGTCTGCGCAAGATATGGAAGCCGCTCGGCCAGAAAGAAATTGCCGAACCCTTCAAGCGTCGATAGTCGCACGACACCCGACAGCGCCGAAAGATTGCCGGTGGCCTCGGTCTGGAATTTCATGGCCTCCCGCTCCATGATTTCCGCCGGTTCCACAAGCCGATCCCCAACCGGCGTCAAGAGATAGCCGCGCGGGTTGCGCTCAAAAAGCTTGGTTGCCAGCGCCTGCTCCAGACGGTCAATGCGGCGCAGCACCGTCACATGGCTGGTGCGCAATTGCCGGGCCGCGCTCGAAAGCTGACCCGTTCGCGCCACCGCCAGAAAATATTGCAGATCATCCCAGGTAAATTGCCGCACCGAACTGCCCTCCGCGCATCTGTACATTCCCGAACAGACTGTGTTCAAAAATTGTTATTCTTGTACGCATTTGTCAATGCTACGCTTCCTCCGGAATGCTCGGCAGGAGGAAGCTCCGGGCGTCAGACGAAGACTGAATCGGGAGGAGCGCGCGGCACATTGCATCTATGTGAGCGCGAAAAAATTTAGCGGAGGAGTCTTTTATGAAATGTTTCGCACTTGCAACGGCTGCACTTCTTGCTGCAACCGCCATATCGTCAGCGGCCGAAATTTCTGACGGCAAGGTCAAGATTGGCATTTTGAACGATCAATCAGGCGTTTACGCGGATTTTGGCGGCAAATGGTCCTATGAAGCCGCGAAAATGGCGGCGGAGGATTTCGGCGGAACGGTGCTTGATGCACCGATTGAAATCATCACGGCGGACCATCAGAACAAGCCCGACGTGGCGTCCAACATCGCACGCCAATGGTATGATACCGAACAGGTCGACGCCATCATGGAACTGACCACGTCCTCGGTCGGCCTCGCCGTGCAGGCACTCTCGAAAGACAAGAAGAAAATCACCGTCAATACGGGTGCCGCAACCACGGAACTGACCGGCAAACAGTGCACGCCTTACGGTTTTCACTGGGCCTATGACACCCACGCCCTTGCGGTCGGCACCGGCGGCGCGATGGTGGAACAGGGCGGCGACAGCTGGTTCTTCCTCACCGCCGATTATGCTTTCGGCTACTCCCTCGAAGAGCAGACCTCGAAATTCGTAGAATCAAAGGGCGGCAAGGTGCTCGGCGCGGTACGCCATCCACTCGCGACCACCGATTACTCCTCGTTCCTGTTGCAGGCGCAGGCATCCGGCGCAAAGGTCGTGGGCCTCGCCAATGCCGGTCTCGACACATCCAATGCGATCAAGCAGGCGGCTGAGTTCGGCATCGTTGCGAGCGGCCAGCGACTGGCAGCCCTTCTCTTCACGCTTGCGGAAGTCAACGGCCTCGGCCTTGAAGCGGCGCAGGGCCTGACCCTGACCGAATCCTTCTACTGGGATCGCGACGACCAGTCGCGCGAGTTCGCCAAGCGCTATTTCGACCGCACCGGACGCATGCCCAACATGGTTCAGGCAGGCACCTATTCCGCCGTCACACAATATCTCAAGGCCATTAAGGAAGCTGACACCGACGAAACCGAAGCCGTCGCCAAGAAAATGCATGAAATGCCGGTCGAAGACGTCTTTGCCCGCTCCGGCAAAGTCACCCCCAATGGGCGCATGATTACCGATCTCTATCTGATGGAAGTCAAGAAGCCGGACGAAAGCACGGCGCCATGGGATTATTACAAGGTGCTGGCGACCATTCCCGGCGACGAAGCCTATATCAAACCGGAAGAAAGCGGTTGCCCGCTGGTCACTCAGTAAGGCCAGACGCATGAACGCGGCAACAGCATCTAAGGCGGCTCTGCACGAGGCAGAGCCGCATTCCCCCCATCCTTCTGCGCAGGTGGTTCTTTCCGCACGCGGACTTGGCAAGTCTTTTGGCGGCTTCGATGCCGTCAAGAATGTCGATCTGGACGTTGAGCACGCACAGGTCCATGCCCTGATCGGGCCGAATGGTGCTGGAAAGACCACCGTTTTCAACCTGCTTACCAAGTTCCTCCAGCCCACCAGCGGAGAAATAGCCTTTCTGGGCGAGAACATCACCAGATTCGACCCCGCCAGAGTGGCACGGATGGGACTTGTTCGTTCGTTTCAGATCTCGGCGACCTTCCCGCATCTGACCGTTCTTGAGAACGTCAAGATCGCCCTGCAACGCACCAATGGCCTTGCAACGCAGTTCTGGCGCTCCCTTTCGGCCCTCGACCGGCTGAACGCCCCCGCGATCGAGCTTCTTGAGCGCGTCGGGCTTGCCGATGCCCGTCATATACCCGCAGCTGATCTCTCCTATGGGCGCAAGCGCGCACTGGAGATCGCAACGACTTTGGCGCTCGATCCCAAAGTATTGCTTCTGGACGAGCCGATGGCCGGCATGGGCAGCGAGGACGTGCAGACAATCGCCACGCTCATTTCCGATGTGGCACGCGACCGTGCCGTGCTCATGGTGGAACACAATCTCAAGGTGGTGGCCGATATTGCCCATCACGTCACGGTGCTGCAACGCGGCGAAATCCTGGCCTCCGGCAACTATGCAACCGTCTCACAGGATGCGCGTGTGCGCACCGCCTATATGGGAACCGAACATGACTAGGAGCCAGCCGCTATTATCGGTGCGCGCGCTCAATGCATGGTATGGCGAGAGCCACGCATTGCATGGCGTCGACCTCGACATCTGGCCGGGAGAGACGATCACGCTCGTCGGCCGCAATGGCGTAGGCAAGACAACGACCCTGCGCGCCATCATGGGCATTATCCGCAAGCGCACCGGCACCATTACGCTGAACGGCCGCGATATTCTGCATCTGCCGCTTCATCGCATCGCCCATGCGGGACTTGGCTTCGTGCCCGAAGAGCGCGGCATCTTTGCCACGCTCAACGTGCACGAAAACCTGCTTCTGCCTCCGGTGGTTTCCAAGGACGGCATGTCCCTTGATGAAATTTACGAACTGTTCCCCAATCTCTACGAACGCCGCAACAGCCCCGGCACGAAACTTTCCGGCGGCGAGCAGCAGATGCTCGCCATTGCGCGCGTTCTGCGCACCGGCGTCAAGGTCCTGCTTCTGGATGAACCGACCGAGGGGCTGGCGCCCGTCATCATCCAGCGGATCGGCGATGTGCTGGTGGAACTCAAAAAGCGCGGCATGACGGTCCTTCTCGTCGAGCAGAACTTTCGCTTCGCGGCAAAAGTCGCAGACCGCTTCTATCTCATGGATCATGGCGTGGTGACGGAAAGTTTTCCGACCGCCGAATTGCCGGTCCGCATGGCAGCGCTCAACCAGGCGCTGGGAGTTTGACATGACGATGATCTTCGGCATTCCCGTACAGGCGCTGCTCGGACAATTGCTCGTCGGGCTGATCAATGGTTCTTTCTACGCCATATTGAGTCTTGGCCTCGCCATCATTTTCGGCCTTTTGCGCATCATCAACTTTGCCCATGGCGCGCAATATATGCTGGGCGCCTTTGTCGGCTATCTTCTCCTGAGCTGGATGGGCGTGGGCTATTGGTCCGCGCTCATCCTCGCACCGGTGATTGTCGGGCTGGGAAGCGCCATCATAGAACGACTGGCACTGGCGCGGCTTTACAATCTCGATCCGCTTTACGGCCTGTTGTTCACCTTCGGTCTCGCGCTCGTCATCGAAGGCACGTTCCGCTATTATTACGGAGCCGCCGGACAGCCCTATGCGGTGCCGCCCTCGCTGGCAGGGGGGCAGAATCTCGGCTTCATGTTCCTGCCCAATTATCGCGCGTGGGTCGTCGTGGCGTCCCTTGTCGTCTGCATCGGCACATGGCTGCTGATCGAAAAGACCAGGCTGGGCGCCTATCTGCGTGCTGCAACCGAAAATCCCACTCTGGTCAAAGCCTTCGGCATCAATGTGCCGCTGCTCCTGACTTTCACCTATGCGCTTGGTGCAGCCCTTGCAGGCTTTGCCGGAATTCTGGCAGCCCCCATCTATCAGGTCAGCCCGCTGATGGGGTCCAATATCATCATCATCGTATTCGCCGTGGTGGTGGTCGGCGGCATGGGGTCGATCCTCGGCGCCATCATTACCGGCTATTTGCTGGGCCTTGCCGAAGGTCTGACCAAGGTTTTTTACCCCGAAGCATCCAGCATCGTCATCTTCGTCATCATGGCTATCGTCCTTCTGGTACGCCCTGCCGGATTGTTCGGGAAGGAGGCCTGATATGGCTGACACGGCACTCAATACAAGCAGTTCCGCCCATCGCGAAAAGGCGCCTGCGGTCAATAATCTCTCTGTCGTGCTGCTTGCACTGGCCCTGATCGCCCTGATCGCAGCGCCCTTTGCGGTCTATCCGATCTTCCTGATGAAAATGCTGTGCTTTGCGCTTTTCGCATCCGCCTTCAATCTCTTGCTTGGCTATACCGGCATTCTCTCGTTTGGCCATGCGGCCTTCTTTGGCGGGGCTGCCTATATTACCGCTCATGCGGTCAAGGAATGGGGCGTCACGCCTGAAATCGGCATCCTTCTGGGCATGCTGGCTGCGGCGGTTCTGGGCCTTGTTATCGGTTATCTCGCCATCCGCCGTCAGGGCATCTATTCGACCATGATCACGCTGGCGCTGGCGCAGATGTTCTTCTTCTTCTGCCTGCAAGCGCCTTTCACTCATGGCGAGGACGGCCTGCAGGGTGTGCCGCGCGGCCATCTCTTCGGCCTCATCGACCTCAACCAGCCGATGAATATGTATTATCTCATCCTTGCCTTGTTCGTTCTGGGGATCTTCGCCATCTGGCGGATCATCAATTCGCCCTTCGGAATGATCATGAAATCCGTGCGTGAGAACGAGAACCGCGCCATTTCCCTTGGCTATTCCGTCAATCACTACAAGCTTGCGGCTTTCGTCATGTCGGCGGCGCTCTCAGGGCTGGCTGGCGGCATGAAAGCACTCGTCTTCCAGTTTGCAACCCTCACCGATGTCGGCTGGCAAATGTCAGGCGAAGTGATCCTGATGACGCTGCTGGGCGGCATAAGCACGCTGATCGGCCCGATAATCGGCGCAGCCTTCGTGGTGGCGTTGCAGAACTACCTCGCAACGTCCGATTTTCCGGTAACCATCGTCACAGGCCTCATCTTCATGGCATGCGTCCTCCTCTTCCGTAAAGGCATAATAGGAGAGTTTTACGCATCACGGCTTGGAAGGAAGCTCTTCGGATAATCGATATTCGGGAGCAGGCCGCATGCGCACCACGCTCCCCGCATTTTACTGGATGTAGACTTATGACCGACACCTACGATTACATCATCGTTGGCGCGGGGACGGCAGGATGCGCCCTTGCGAACCGCCTTTCCGCCGATCCGCAATGCTCCGTACTGCTGCTCGAAGCAGGCGGAAAAGACAATTACGCCTGGGTTCACATTCCCGTCGGCTATCTTTATTGCATCGGCAATCCCCGAACCGACTGGTGTTTCACCACGCAAGCCGAACCCGGCCTCAATGGCCGCGTGCTCGGCTATCCGCGCGGCAAGGTTCTGGGCGGCTGCTCCTCCATCAACGGCATGATCTATATGCGCGGACAGGCGCGCGACTATGATCTGTGGCGGCAGGCAGGCTGCGAAGGCTGGGGCTGGAGCGACGTGCTGCCCTTCTTCAAAAAATCCGAAGATTATTATGCCGGTGCTGATGAAATGCATGGCGCGGGCGGCGAATGGCGCGTGGAAAAGGCGCGTCTGCATTGGGACATTCTCGATGCTTTTCGTGATGCCGCCGTCGCAGCCGGCATTCCCGCCACCGATGATTTCAATCGCGGCGACAATGAAGGCGTGTCCTATTTCAAGGTCAACCAGAAACGCGGCATTCGGTGGAACGCCGCCAAAGCCTTCCTGCGCCCGGCAGTATCACGCAAAAACCTGCGCGTGGAGACCGGTGCGCATGTGCAGCGCATCGAGATCGAGAACCTGCGCGCAACAGGCGTTACTTTCGACCAGAACGGCGCGACCCGAACGATCAAGGCCCGCCGCGAGGTGATACTTGCCGCAGGCAGCGTCGGCTCTCCCCATATTCTGGAGCTTTCAGGAGTTGGACGTGGCGAAATATTGCAGCAGGCCGGAATTCCGCTCGTTCTGGAGCGCAGGCAGATTGGTGAAAACTTGCAGGATCATCTGCAATTGCGCTGTGCTTACAAGGTCACCGGCATTCCTACGCTCAACGAGAAAGCAAGCCGCCTCACCGGCAAGGCGATGATCGGACTTGAATATTTTCTGCGCCGCTCCGGCCCCATGTCCATGGCGCCAAGCCAGCTGGGTGTCTTTACCCGCTCCGATCCGGCATATGACACCGCCAATCTGCAATATCATGTGCAGCCATTGAGCCTTGAAAAATTCGGCGATGCGGTCCACCCCTTCCCCGCCTTTACCGCCAGCGTCTGCAACCTGCGGCCCGACAGTCGCGGCTCCATCCATCTCACATCTCCCGATCATCGCACCCAGCCTGCAATCAGGCCGAATTATCTCACCACGACAAGCGACCGTCGCGTCGCAGCCGATGCAATCCGCCTCACGCGCCATATCGTGGCGCAGGCCCCCTTGCAGAAATACAAGCCTGAGGAATTCAAGCCCGGCCCCCAATATGAGACACAGGAAGAACTCGAAAAGGCCGCAGGCGATATTGGCACGACGATCTTTCATCCGGTCGGCACCTGCCGGATGGGCAGCGATCAGGACGCCGTGGTCGATCCGCGCCTGCGCGTCAATGGCATTCAGGGCCTGCGCGTCGCCGATGCTTCCATCATGCCCGCCATCACCTCCGGCAACACCAATTCACCGACCCTGATGATCGCCGAGAAAGCAGCGTCGATGATTCTGGCGGATAATCGATAGGGCCTATGGGCCTTGATGGAACAGGATTTTCGTCAGGCGGGATGAAGGGAATTTTCATCCGCCTGCCATGCGAGCAGCGCAATTTCACATTTGCCGCTCTATGGTTTGCGAAATAATTTTCCTTGTTTCTTGCCCCATAAAGGGGAATTATCGGCAGCAAGGTGGGGACTGGGAGAAGATCGTTTCATTGGTTCGCTTTCAGGGCTCGCCACCGGCACTCTCAAGCAAGGAAACAGAAATGTCGTCAGTTCTTTCCCGTTATGCGCTGACCCGCCGCGCGGGTCTTAAAGCTCTTCTCTTCACTGCGGCTGCAATCACCGTTGGCTTCGCTGCTGCGCCCGGCCACGCAGAAGACAAGACCATCAAGGTTGGCATCATGGGCGGCGAAGACGAAGACGTCTGGAAAGTCGTTGCCGAAGAGGGCAAGAAGCACGGCCTCAATATCGAGCGCGTGACCTTCAACGACTATAATCAGCCCAATGAAGCGCTGGAACGCAAGGAAATCGACGCCAACGCCTTCCAGCACGAGCCATATCTGGATGAGCAGATCAAGCAGCACGGCTATAAGATCTCCGTCGCCGGCTACACCGCCGTCTGGCCGATCGGCATCTATTCGCGCAAGGTCAAGAGCCTTGACGAGCTCAAGGAAGGCGCTGTCATCGGCGTGCCGAACGATCCGTCCAACGAAGGCCGTGCACTGCGCGTTCTGGAGGAAAAGGGCCTGATCAAGCTCAGCCCCGATGCAGGCATTCTTGCGACGCCTATCGACATCATCGAGAATCCGAAGAAGCTTGAGATCAAGGAACTCGACGCCGGTGTCGTCGGTCGTTCCGTTGACGATCTGGACGCCGCCATCGTGAACAATGACTGGGCCGCCAAGGCCGGTCTTGAAAAATCCGAGGCGCTTGGCTGGGAATCCAACGAAAACAACCCCTATAACAACTTCATCGCCGTGCGCACGGATGACCTCAATGAAGATTGGGTGAAAAACCTTGTCGCATCGTTCCAGAACGACGCCGTGAAAGCAGAGCTTGAACGCGTCTATAAGGGCACAGGCGTTCCCGCCTGGAACTAAGGCCGTAATGGATCAGGAGCCGCGCCGGAAAGCTTTTCCGGCGCGGCTTTTATTGACGGATGCATAAAAATTGCCCAAAAGCATCCCCCATGGCTTTCAACTGGTCTGGAACCAGCCTTGAGGAACCATTCCGGCATCGTCGTTTATCAAAGCAGAAGCAAACACCGTGACCAGTCAACCACCGAAAACAGCCCCCGGTCCCATCGTCGAAATGAAAGACGTGCGCCGAATGTTCGGGCAGACGGCGGCGGTCAATAATATTTCACTCTCCGTTGCGCGCGGCGAGATTCTTGGCATTATCGGTCGTAGCGGCGCGGGTAAATCGACGCTGATCCGCTGCATCAATGGTCTGGAAAAACCGGATGCGGGTTCCATCCGTATCGAAGGAAAAGAAATCTCCGGCCTTACCGAGAACAATCTGCAACCCTTGCGCCGACGCATCGGCATGGTGTTCCAGCATTTCAACCTGCTTTCGGCAAAGACTGTCGCACAGAACATCGCCCTGCCACTGAAAATCGCAGGCCAACCGCGAACGGAACGCAAAAGGCGCGTGGCCGAACTGCTTGAACTCGTCGGGCTTTCCGACAAGGCCAATCACTATCCCGCCCAGCTTTCCGGCGGTCAGAAACAGCGCGTCGGCATCGCTCGTGCACTTGCCGCCGAACCTGCGGTCCTGCTTTCCGACGAAGCGACATCGGCGCTCGACCCGGAAACCACGCAATCCATTCTGGCGCTGCTCAAAGACATCAACACCAAGCTCGGTCTCACCATCCTGCTTATCACCCATGAAATGGATGTAATCCGCCGCATCGCCGACCGTGTGATCGTGCTGGATCACGGCGGCATTGCCGAAGAAGGCCCGGTCTGGAAGGTCTTCGCCAATCCGCAGGCCCCGGTGACAAAAAGCCTGCTGCATGTGCTCACGCCCGAACTGCCCGCATCATGGCGCGAGCGGCTTGTCAGCGAGCGAAGCGGGCGTGCCGTTCTTCAGGTCAAGCTTTCCGGCCAGGCCGCCAAAAGCCCTTTCTTCAATGATATAAAGACTGCAACCGGCCTTGACGTGCAGCTTATCCATGGCGGCATGGACACCATACAAGGCGAGCCGGTCGGCACGTTGTTCGTGGCAATTCCCGCGCGCAACACCGCCGAACTGGAGGCCGCTATCAGCTATATCAAGACCCATGCGGATGCTACGGAGGTAATCGGCTATGTCTCAGGCGATGCTTGATCTTCTCTGGCGCTCCTTCTGGGAAACCATCATCATGACCGGCTTCTCAAGCCTCATCTCGCTTGTGGTCGGACTGCCGCTCGCGCTCATCATGATCCTGACCGAGCGCGGCGGTCTGGCGCAAAACCTGACCGTCAATACGATCCTGGGCGCGCTCATCAACGGCTTTCGTTCCGTGCCCTTCATCATCCTGCTTGTGGCGCTGATCCCGGTCACGCGCTTCATCGTGGGAACATCGATCGGCACATGGGCGTCGATTGTGCCGCTTTCCATCGCCGCCATTCCCTATTATGCGCGCATTGCGGAAGTCTCATTGCGCGAGGTGGATAATGGCCTCATTGAAGCTGCGCGCTCGATGGGCGCCAATCGCTGGACGATTATTCGCGAAGTGCTCGTCCCCGAGGCCCTGCCCGGCCTCGTTGCAGGCTTTACCGTCACCGTAATCACGCTGGTCGGCGCATCCGCCATGGCTGGCGCCATCGGTGCGGGCGGTCTTGGCGATCTGGCAATCCGCTATGGCTATCAGCGTTTTGAAACCAATGTGATGATTGCCGTCGTGATCATTCTCATCATCATGGTCTGCGGCATCCAATGGATCGGCGACAGGCTTGTGACCCGCCTCGACAAACGCAATCTGCGCGCGTGAAATCAACGGGGACGCTGGCGAAAACCGGCTTCCAGCGTATTGCCGTCGGGATCGAATACGAGGGCGGCAAAATAGCCCATTTCCACCGGCCCCTGATAGGATGGCGCGTCACTCTCCTTGCCGCCGCCTGAAACAGCCGCACGATGAAAAGCCTCGACCGCTTCACGACTGTCTGCGGTGAACATCAGGTGCAGCCGGTTTCCCGGCCTTGCATCGCTCGCCTCATCAACTTTCGATTTTCCATGCACCCATAGGAAAGGCACGGGCGCGCGTTCGCCGCCACTAACGAAAAATCCCTTGTCGGAATGGGCAATAACCGCCAGTCCAAGCTTGGGCATGCAGCTTTCATAAAATGAAAGGCTGCGACGCAAATCCCTGCTTTGAAAGCCGATATGATCGAAAAGCGACATGGGATATATTATATGTCGCGCCGCGATAAAGGAAAGCGGCGTTGCTCTGTTTCATATGACGTTCAGCCGCGCGTACGCGCCAGACCGTCTTTTGCGGGCTGATATTTCGGGTCAAGCTGCACCGCCCGCGCATAGGAGCTCGCAGCCTTCGTCCTGTCGCCGCGCTGCTCGTAGACAAGCGCCTGATTGGCCCAGCTTTCCGCAAGGCTCTTGTCAAGGTTAATGGCCGTATTGAAATCATCGAAGGCGTTATCGTAATCGCCCAGCGCCACATAGGAAAGACCGCGGCCATTATAGGGTTCGGGTGCCGTCGAATTCAGCGATGCAGCCTTGGAAAAATCTTCGATCGCGCTGCGGTGATCGCCTCTGGCCTGATAGATCAGGCCGCGATTATGATAGGCGCGCCCATCCGTGGTTTGCAGTGCAATGGCCTGATTGAAATCATTGAGCGCCTGATCCAGACGGCCTGCCTGCCGGTAGACATTGCCCCGCCCGATATAAGCTGCATCATATTGCGGATTGATCTGGATAGCGCGGCTATAATCCTGCACAGCCCTGCTATCCTCGCCCATATAGCGATAGACGAGCGCACGATTGGCATAGGCTTGATAGAAGTTCGGATCAAGCGCGATGGCCTGATCGAAATCCTTGAGCGCTTCCCGGTGGCGTCCGGCCTTGCCATAGGCCGAGCCGCGCACATTATAGGCTTCAGGATCGCGCGGATTGCTCTGGATCACGCTGGTAAGCGAGCTGATATTCTCAGTCGATCCTTGCGCACGGTCAACAGAACTCAACGCCGTATTGATGGACGAACTCTGGCAGCCGGCAATAGCGAACGCTAGAACCGCCGTCAAAGCCAGCAGCCCGTTACGAGCTGTTGCGGTCCCCGCCACGGCAAAATGTCCAGCGTCGATTTTCCGGGGCGAATACGTCATTTTGAAGCGCATTGGCAATTATTGCGTTCCTCTCTCTGGCCGGAACTGCGGACAATGTCCGACTGCCCTTTATGGATCAAACCCGCCTGATGCGACCTTGCACCCCGATGATTTAGGCACATCCATAGCCGGTAAGGCTACAGGATTTTCCCTATCTGTCGCTAAACTTTAATAAAAGTCTGAAACCAAATAAAGCTGCAAATTCCGCCCCTGCAAAAATCGGAAATGCAAAAACCGGCGCCAGCCAGAAGCCGCACCGGTAAGCAAAAGGACGCTGCCAGGACAGCGCCGATCTCTTGTCGATCAACGTGCTGCGGTACGACCGCCGCCGATCAAGCCTTCACGCTGCGCGCGCTTGCGAGCAAGCTTGCGGGCGCGACGCACGGCTTCCGCCTTTTCGCGGGCGCGCTTTTCGGACGGCTTTTCATAATGGCCACGCATCTTCATTTCGCGGAAGATACCTTCGCGCTGCATCTTCTTCTTGAGAGCGCGGAGAGCCTGATCAACATTATTATCGCGGACGAGTACCTGCACGTGTAATCCCGTTATCGGTTAGAATTTCGGTTAAGCCTGAAGCGGTCGGGGGTCTCTTAACGGTTTCCGGTTAATTGAGTCAACCGGATAACCCCCAAGGGCTCCCAAGCTTCGCAACGAAAACGCTGCAAATTGGTCGTGGCTATTATCAGATTGGCCCTTCGCTGTCCACCTCAAGATACAATTTTGGCGACCGTTGCAGATAAATAATGGCGCAATTGCTATTTATGATGGCTGGCGGGCTTTGGATAGGCTATGCAGCACGCCTCTTCCGCGCATTTCAGCCACAATTTTTCCCCATGGGAAACGCCCGGCATTCCTCGAATCTTTTAGTCCAATCATGCTTCGCAAACGACTCATTATCCAATTTACCGGCTATGAAGGGCTGCATCCCAAAGCAGTGCGTATTCGCCACGCACAAGCCTTGCGGGATTTCGACCGGCTATGGAACGCGAAAACGAAGCTTTCCCCCATGACCGACGAGCCGGACGATTGCGGCAGCCTGCAGGCCAATACACGAGGCAATGGCTGGCAGACGGAGACTGAATTCTGCCAGTTCGGCACGGCGGATATTTTCGATGATTATGCCGCACGTTCAACGCCCGCGCGCATGTTCACGGGCTTTCGCGCCTTCATGAACATTCTTTTCACCGGCACGCTCTGGCGCTACCTGATGACGAGCTGGCGTTTCGTGCTGTTCTTTATGTGGCCCTTTCTGCTTTCTCTCGCCCTGCTCGCCGTAGCAGCGCTCGTGGCCGCAGCCCCTATGCTTGCGGGCCTGTCATTCTGGCACCTTTTATGGTCCGGCCCGCTGGCCATTGCAGGCGCCATGCTGCTTGTCCGCCGCCCCGGCGACAAGATGTTTATGTCTTATCTTCTCGATGACTGGTCCGCAGCCTATGACCGTATCCACCATCACAACGAAAAGCTGAACCAGCGGCGAGAGGCTTTTGCGCAAGCGCTTATAGACAAGCTTGTCAGGACCGATGCGGATGAAGTCATCATCGTCGGCCATAGTCTTGGGACCGTGCCCGCTATCGAAGCGCTCGCCGACGTGCAGCGCCAACGGCCCGAACTTCTGCAAAAGCAGCCTGTTTCGCTGCTCGCCATCGGCTCATGCCTTTTGATGATCGCCTTGCATCCCAGGGCGAAATCCCTGCGCGAAGATGTGCGTGTGGTTCTGAACGAAAGCCCCGTCCTGTGGTCCGAATTTCAGGTTTTGACGGATATTATCCATTTTTATGGCTCTGACCCGGCGAAAGCGCTCAAGATCACGACCACTAACCCGCCGCTTATCCATCGTATCCGCTTCAAGAATGTGCATAGCGCAAATCGCTACAGACGCTCCAAGGGCAACTTCTTCCTGATGCATCTTCTTTTTCTACGAGGCGCGGAAAAGAAGAATTTCTACGACTTCTGCATGTTCCTGCACGGACCTTTCTTCTTCCGCGATCTGATGACCACCCATAAAGACAAAGCCGCCCCTCTGGATGACGAAGGGCGGCTGCAAAATCCGTAAGGCGGGAAATTATGCTTGCGGCGGCTCGACCACGGCAATCGTCAGCCATGTCGCGGTCAGCGCCGGCTTGAGCGAATTCTCGATTTCCAGCGTCACATCATAGTGATTGACCACCCGGCCCGACGGGCGAATATCCGCATTCGCCAGTTTGAAACGCGCACGGACGCGTGAGCCGGTTTTGACCGGCGACATGAAGCGCACCTTGTCGAAACCGTAATTGATGCCCATCGTGGCCCCTTCGAGCATCGGCAAGGCTTCAAAGGCAAGCGTCGACAGCAGGGAAAGCGTCAGAAAGCCGTGCGCAATCGTACCGCCAAAGGGCGTTTCCCGAGCGGCGCGTTCCGGATCCACATGAATGAACTGATGATCGTCCGTTGCATCCGCAAATTGGTTTATCATCGCCTGCGTGACTTCGCGCCACTCGGAACATCCGACTTCCGTGCCGATCGCCTGGCGCAACTGGTCAAGCGTAATTGCGTCTTTCATTCCATGAATCTTTCTGCTGAACTGCTCTGGGAATTAACTTCTACCCGATAGGAGCGACACGGCAAGACCGCCGTTCAAGCCGTAACCAGTATTTCCCTCGCTATATCGTCCCAATGGGCAAAAACGCGGCTTGCGCCCTTGGAAGCGAGCTTTTCCGCATGCCCCTCATAAGTATGGCTGCCTCCAATATAGCCGAATGCCGTCATCCCCGCAGCAACAGCCCCTTCGATGCCAAAGGGCGAATCCTCGATCACCACGCAGCGCGCAGGATCGACGCCCATTCTCTCTGCTGCAAACAGAAACAGGTCTGGCGCAGGCTTGCCGCGCTTCACCATGCTGGACGAATAGACCGCCTCACCGAAATGATGCTCGATTCCGGTTTTCTTCAGGCTGAAAGCGATCCGTTCGGGCTGCGATGACGATGCAACGCAGCGCTTATCCGCAAGCAATTGCAGAAAATCTGCAATGCCTTTGGTGGGCTGCAATTGTTGAGCAAACAACAGCTTCGTTTCCGGCCAGAAATGCGCATCCGCGCCATCCGGCAGGCGGTGGCCTGTCCTCTCCTCGATCATCCGTATAATATCGGCCTGCTTCATGCCGATGCCGCTGGCGACGATTCCTTCGGGCAACACCATCCCGTGATTGGCATAGACCTGCTCGAAAGCCCGGCAGGAAAGCGGCTCGCTATCGACGAGAACACCGTCGCAATCAAAGATGACGAGATCGAAGGGGGATACACTGTTCATGAAAACTCCGGCAGCATGCTTATTTTGTCGCGCTGATTTGGGATGCGCGGCCAACTGGCTTGATATAGAGACTGTTTGTTCATTACGCATCTTTATCAACATGAGCGTGACAAAATTATCGCATTATGACGATGCACGGATTTTGCGGAGAGTTTCATGACGACAAATGTGGCGCTGGTCGGCCTTGCACACGATCTTGCAGCACGGGCGGAAACCGGCAAGCCTATCCGCATCGGCCTTATCGGCGCAGGCGAAATGGGAACCGACATCGTCACGCAGGTCGCGCGCATGCCCGGCATCGAAGTGGGCGCGCTCTCCGCCCGACGCCTGCCAAATACTTTCAAGGCCGTGCATGTCGCCTATGGCGAAGAGGATCACGCACTCGAAGCTTCCAATGAAGCGGCGATGACCAGCGCTATCGAGCGCGGCAAGATTGCCGTTACCGACGACAATGAACTGATTCTCTCCAATCCGCTGATCGATGTCATAATCGACGCAACCGGCATCCCGGAAGTGGGCGCACAGACCGGCATCAAGGCGATCGAGAACGGCAAACATCTCGTCATGATGAATGTCGAAGCCGATGTCACCATCGGGCCTTATCTGAAGGCGCAGGCTGATAAGCATGGTGTCGTCTATTCGCTGGGCGCGGGCGATGAACCTTCATCCTGCATGGAGCTGATCGAATTTGTCTCCGCTCTGGGCTATGAGGTGGTTTCCGCTGGCAAGGGCAAGAACAATCCGCTCAATTTCGATGCGATCCCCGATGACTATCAGGAAGAAGCAGACCGGCGAAACATGAATGTGCGCCTGCTGGTCGAGTTCGTGGATGGCTCCAAGACCATGGTTGAAATGGCGGCGATTGCCAACGCGACCGGACTTGTGCCCGATATTGCGGGCATGCATGGGCCGCGCGCTGCCATCGACGAATTAAGCGGAACACTGATTCCGCAGCAGGATGGCGGCGTTCTGACCAAAAGCGGCGTCGTGGATTATTCGATCGGCAAGGGCGTTTCGCCCGGCGTTTTCGTCGTCGCAAAAATGGACCACCCCCGCCTGATCGAGCGTCTGGAAGACCTCAAGATCGGCAAGGGCCCCTATTTCACGTTTCACCGCCCCTATCACCTGACATCGCTTGAAGTGCCGCTCACGGTCGCCCGCGTCGTCCTGCATGGCAAGACCGATATGGTGCCTTTGCCAAGGCCCGTTGCTGAGGTCTGCGCCGTCGCAAAGAAAGATATGCAGCCCGGCGAACATCTCGATGCCATTGGCCAATATTGCTATCGTTCCTGGATCATGACAACGACCGAGGCCCGCGCCGCACAGGCCGTTCCCTGCGGTCTTCTTCAGAATGGCACAGTCACCGCCCCCATCAAAAAAGGCGAACTCATTACCTATGCAAATGCTGCCCCGCAACCCGGCTCGAAGATTGCCGAGCTGCGCGCTTTGCAGGACAAGATGATCTACGGCTGAACTGAGCATTTCCAGCAAAAGTGCGAAGCGGTTTTGCGTTGGATAATGCGTAAAAACAAATAGATAGAGCGGTTCCAACGATTCCGTTTAAACGGGAACCGCTCTACAACTAATTATCCAATCGAAAAGGGCGGCTCGAAAACCGCCCTTTCTTTTATTTTTAGTGGTCCAGAGCTTTTACAATGCTCTCCACCATCTTCTTGGCATCCGCAAAAAGCATCATTGTGTTGTCGCGGAAGAAGAGCTCATTTTCGACACCGGCATAGCCTGAGCCCATGCCGCGCTTGATGAACAGAACCGTTCCGGCCTTGTCGACATCCAGAATAGGCATGCCGAAGATCGGCGATTGCGGATCGGTCTTCGCTGCCGGATTGGTCACGTCATTGGCACCGATCACGAAGGCGACATCTGCGGTGGCAAATTCCGAATTGATGTCTTCAAGCTCGAACACTTCATCATAAGGCACATTGGCCTCGGCCAGAAGCACGTTCATATGGCCCGGCATACGCCCGGCGACAGGATGGATCGCATATTTGACCTCCACGCCCTCCGCCTTGAGCTTGTCGGCCATTTCACGCAACGCATGCTGCGCCTGCGCCACCGCCATGCCATAGCCCGGTACGATAATGACTTTCGAGGCGTTCTTCATGATGAAGGCGGCATCGTCGGCAGAACCCTGTTTGACAGGGCGCTGCTCCACTTCGCCGCTTCCGGCAACGGCACTATCCCCGCCAAAGCCGCCGAGAATGACCGAAATGAACGACCGGTTCATGCCCTTGCACATGATGTAGGAAAGAATCGCACCCGACGATCCGACCAGCGCGCCAGTGATGATGAGCGCCAGATTTCCAAGCGTGAAGCCAATGCCCGCCGCAGCCCAGCCTGAATAGGAATTGAGCATGGACACGACGACCGGCATATCCGCACCACCGATCGGCACAATGATCAGCACGCCGAAGACGAGCGACAGCACGACAATCAGCCAGAACACGAAATGGCTTTCGGTATTGACCAGCACCACCACCAGCAAGACGATGGCAATCGCCAGCGCCGCATTGATGATGTGACGTCCCGGCAGCATGATCGGCTTGCCGGACATGCGGCCATCAAGCTTGAGAAACGCGATAATCGAGCCGGTAAAGGTGATCGCACCGATGGCGACGCCGAGCGACATTTCGATCAGTGCCTGCGCGTGAATCTGCCCGACTTCGCCAATGTCGAAGGAATGCGGCGAATAGATTGCCGCGGCTGCAACCAGAACCGCCGCAAGGCCGATCAGCGAGTGAAAGGCTGCAACAAGCTGTGGCATCGCGGTCATGGCGATGCGGCGTGCGATGACGGCGCCGATAGTGCCGCCAATGGCAATACCGATGACGATCAGCGCCAGACCGCCAAAACTCGGACGCGCCAGCAGAAGCGTCGTGATGATGGCGATGGCCATGCCGACCATGCCGAACATATTGCCCTGACGGCTTGTGGTCGGATGCGACAGTCCGCGCAGCGCCAGAATGAACAGCACGCCGGAAATCAGATAGAGGAAGGCTGCAACATTAATGCTCATGATGGTTCAGCCTCACTTTTCTTTTTTCTTGTACATGGCGAGCATGCGCTGGGTGACGAGAAAGCCACCAAAAATATTGACGCTCGCCAGAATGAGCGCGATGAAACCGAAGCTGGTTGCCCAGCCGCTCAGCGACAGGCCGACGGCCAGCAACGCGCCGACGACGATGACGGATGAAATGGCATTGGTAACGGCCATGAGCGGCGTGTGGAGCGCGGGCGTCACCGACCAGACCACATAATATCCGACAAAGATCGCCAGAATGAAGATGGCAAAGCGGAAGACGAATGGATCGACCGCGCCGCCAGTCGCGGCATGAGCCGCCGCAGCGGCAGCATCGCCAAGACCGCCCGCGTTTTCAGCAGCCTGTTTTACGGCGTCCGCCGCCTGATTGAGGCTCTCAAGAGCTTTTTCGAGTGCTGTGTCGGCCATTATGCCTCTCCTCCGTCAGCGGACGTCTTGGGCGCAGTTTTGGGAGCTTTCGCGGGTGCTTTCGCCGCTGGCTTGCGTGCGGTCTTTGGCTTTGCAGCCGGTTTTTCAGCCTTGGCCTCCGCTCCGCCAGCAGCGTCCAGCGCAACCTTTTCAAAAGCCGGATGGACAATCTTGCCCTGATGGGTGAGCAGCGTCGCCTTTACCAGTTCCTCTTCCGGGTCGAAGCCAAAGCTCTTCGTTTCCTTGTCGACCAGTGTTTCGAGGAAGGCGAACAGATTGCGCGCATAAAGCTGCGATGCCGTTGCGGCGATTCGGCCCGGCACATTGAGATGGCCGACGATCTTCACTCCGCCAATATCGGCGACCTCACCGGCGACAGCCCCTTCGACATTGCCGCCGCGCTCGACCGCAAGATCGACCAGAACCGAACCCGGACGCATGGCCGCAACCATTTCCCTGGTCACGAGGCGCGGCGCAGGACGCCCCGGAATAAGGGCTGTGGTGATGACAATATCCTGCTTGGCGATATGATCGGCCACCAGCGCCGCCTGTTTGGCCTGATATTCCTTCGACATTTCCTTGGCGTAACCGCCTGATGTTTCCGCAGCCTTGAATTCCTCGTCTTCGACCGCGATGAATTTTGCGCCAAGCGAAGCAACCTGTTCCTTTGCAGCAGGCCGCACATCGGTTGCAGTCACGACCGCGCCAAGGCGGCGCGCTGTCGCGATTGCCTGAAGCCCGGCAACGCCGGCTCCCATGACAAAGACCCTTGCTGCTGGCACGGTGCCTGCCGCCGTCATCATCATCGGCAGCGCGCGATCATATTCTTCCGCAGCATCGATAACGGCCTGATAACCGGCGAGATTGGCCTGCGACGATAAAACATCCATCACCTGCGCGCGCGTGATTCGCGGCATGAATTCCATGGTGAAGGCCGATATTCCCGCCTTGGCGAGAGCCGCTACGGCACCGTCATGCCCGTGGGGATCAAGCATGGCGAATAGTGCCGAACCGGATTTGTAGTTTTTGAGTTCCGCATCGGTGGGGCGGCGAACTTTCAGCACGATGTCGGCCGATTTGGCATCGGCTGCCGTGCCTATACGCGCTCCGGCTGCTGAAAACTCGGCATCGATGATGCGCGATTTTTCACCAGCGCTTTTTTCCACCACGACATCAAAACCCAGAGCGATGAATTTCTTCACCGTCTCTGCTGATGCCGCAACGCGGGTCTCGCTGGGATCACTCTCTTTAGGAATGAATATAGTCTGGGCCAACTGGTTTCCCTTTCGTGGCTTGCTCCACCCATGCGGGCGGGTACAATTCAGGATCTCCCCCAAGAGACCCGATTAAAATTTCATATAAATGTCACGCACAAAGCCCCGGCATGATGCGGCAACACCCGCACCCATACCAAGGCATTCCATCAAATCTTACGGAGTATTTCTGACCAGGCCCTTAAAGAACGAACCAGGCAGCAACGCAGACAAGAATGAAGACAATAGTGGCGGAGAAAAACCCGCCTACAAAAAAGCCGAACGCCATGGCAATCATAAGCGCAGCAAGCGCTATCGTGGACCATTTGATCACTATGCTGAAACCGGCATAGGTTTTTTCGTGCTCGGCATAATCCATGGAAGCGCCAAGTTCAGCCGGAGCCGTAGTGTGATGTTCTGCCATTTTAGTTCCACCCATTCAGATCTTTTCCATATTCTTAGACAAAAGATCTTCAACCTTCAATGCGCAAGCGCTCCAGTCCGGCCATTACTGTCCGGCTCTTTGTCGCAGCCCCCCAATCCCGATCAGGCTCCCGCTTTCGTGCTCTAAACGCCAAGTCCTGTATATTTTGCCGTGGGCAGGATCGTCAGCGGGGCCGCACCCTTGTCGATACCACCAAACATTGCTCGCCGCTCATGAGGCTGCGATTTGAAGAAGGGGAAGCGAATCGCCACCGCATCGCGAATATTGCGAATTGGTGCCGCCCCCAGGCCGACCCGGATGCCGTAACCTTCATGCTCACGCGCTTCCGCAATGACATTCGTGCCGAAAATACGCTTATAGAACGCCATATGTTCGGGTTTGACTGAAGCAAGACATTGATCCGCCTCGAAATATTCCGACGCCATGGCCGCAATGCGCAACGTTATATATGGCGTGGCCGGATATTCGCGCAGAAGTTCAGGATCGGCGGCAAAGCGCGTTGGATCAATGAAGCTCATGCCGCTATTGAGCAATGGATCAAGAATATCGGGAAACAGCGCATGGCTCGTTCCCCGCCGATGATCGGGCGTGATGTAATGGATGCGCAGCGTGCTCACCAATTGCCCGTCTATATAGATGCCATAGACGAATGCATGACTGTCACGGTCAATATCATCAATAATGAGCGGCACTTCCGCTTCATGCATGACATTGCGGGTCCGATAGGAACGATAGCGCAACTGGCCGATCGCTTCGAGATCCTCCATATGCACGACGCGGCGATATTCCACCCGATCCAGAAACTGCAACAGCTGTCGCGCAAAATTGGATAATGGCGGCCTCTCATCCGAGACAACTTCATCATTCATTCAATCAATATCCGCACCGGTCAAATCAGCGCGCAGAATAAGGGCCTTTATGGGTGTGTAAAGATATAAGTTTGCAATTTACCGGCTTACCGGCCCTGCGGCCTGCCCCCACATGCCGCAAACGCAGGAAGCTTTATTTAACTTTATGTTTTAGCTGTATAATTCTGCCAAAAAACGCGCCGGAAACTGTTGGCACTTTGCACAGATAAATTGTCGCCTGCTAAAATGAGGTGAAGATCATCCTCAGGCACAGGTAATCCAGCACCGAAAATTCAGCGCGCCGAAAGCTGACACTGATTCCTTTCCTCCCGGAAAGCGGCATTTGTTGAATATTGGCCCGATATTATATGGCTATGGATGGGCATGAGCACGGGCGGCGGGAGAGCCAATCTGCTCCACCGGCATGGGTTTGCCCAACAGGAACCCCTGCACCAGATCGGCCCCTGCCGCGACCCGGATAAGAGCCAGCTGTTCTTCTGTCTCCACCCCTTCCACAGTAACGCCCAGCCCCAGTTCATGCGAGAGCTGCGTAACGCCGCGCAGCAGCATGAGTGATCGACGATCTCTGGTAATGTCCTGCACGAAGGAACGGTCTATCTTGATTTTGGTCAAAGGCAGGCTGTTGAGATAGCTCAGGCTGGAATAACCCGTACCGAAATCATCCAGCGCAATGTTGATTCCCGCGCTCTTGAGCCGTTCCAGCACGAGCGACGTCTGGTAATGGTCGGAGATGATGGCGCTTTCGGTCACTTCCACTTCGAGCCGCCGTGGCTGCAATCCCGATTTCTGAAGCGCATTGGCGATGTCGTGCACAATATCGCTGTTTTTCAGATCGATTGCGGAAAGATTGACGGAAACGCCGATCCGGTCACCCCATGAGTTACAATCCTTGCATGCCCGTTCCAGTACGAAGCGGGTGATCTGGGAGATGACTCCCATTTCTTCGGCCAGCGGAATGAACTCAGCCGGTGAAATCCAGCCAAGCTCGGAATGCTCCCATCGCGCCAGCGCTTCATATGCGATGACCCGAAGCGATTGCGCGCTCACGATCGGCTGGTAAACGACCTTGATTTCCCCATCATCGATAGCCTTTCGCAAATCGGATTTCAGTCTTTGGCGGCTGCGATATTTCGTTTCCATCGCGCTTGCAAAGATCGCCCACTGGGTTCCTTCAACGCTCTTGGCTTCATAAAGCGCCAGATCCGCATTCATATGCATGGCGCCAATATCGCATTTATCAATGGTCTCGACTGCGACACCGGCGCTGATGTCGATATGAACCTGGTCGCCATTGACCTCATAAGCCCCGGTGGCGACAGAAATGATCTGTTCAAGCATCGGCTCTACTTCATCGATGCTATGCAGGTTGAAGGCAAAAGCGACAAACTCGTCGCCTCCGAAACGAGAAACAATATAGCGTCGCGGATCGAGCGAATTCAAACGCTTGGCGAAAGTCTGCAACAGGGCATCGCCGACATTATGGCCCAGCGTATCATTGACGTGCTTGAAATGATTGATGTCGATGACGATCAGGGCCGCCAGCGTCTCCGATTGCTGATGGATTCGGATCGAGCGAACCATGGTTTCGAAATAATTTCGATTTGGCAGCCCCGTCAAACCGTCGAAGCGCGCCATATGCTGGATACGGGCCTCTGCCTCGACCCGCTGAGTCACGTCTTCGAACATCACAACCGCGCCCGACTCGGCAGTCCGGTTGCCGATACATTCGATATAGCGGTCATCACCGAGCTGAAAAATATCGCGCGCCTTGTCTCCGTTCAGCAGATCCTGCATTCGCGCACGGATATTATTGAGATCATTATGCGGAAACACGCCGTTCCTGACACAATAGCGCAGCAGGACTTCCAGCCTGCGACCTCTTAGTCGCGTATTCTCATCTGCATTCAGCAGCGTCCTTACCTTGTTGTTGACGACAGCGATGCGCTGTTCGGCGTCGAACATCAGCAGGCCCTGCGGCATATTGTTGAGCGCCGCATCGAACCGGCCCGCGACCACCGAGAGCCGCCGCTCACCCATCACCGCCGCAAACAGAAAATCCCGCAGGCCATTGGCCATCTGGATATTCGACAGGAAATAGGGAACGATCAGCAGGCCGATAACGATGTGAAACGGCGTTCCAGCCAGAAGAAGCCCTGCCAGCACGGGGATAAATGTGCAGCATGACATCAGCACAACCGCTTTGGCCGACGCATAATTGCGACCGACAATCGAAACGACCGATGCGAGCAGAATGGTCAGGCTTACAAGTTCGGCGAAGGAATCGCGCAGCACATAGATTGAGAAAAAACACAGCAGTCCGAGCGCGGCGCAGACGCCGGAGGCACCGATAAGATAGCGTATTTCCCATCTGTCCAGTTGCGCATGCGACAGCGACCCGTATTTTACCTGGTCGAAGCGGTACATGTCATAAAAACGGCCCAGCGCAAGAGCGATGAAGCCTGCGGCGAAGACCAGAAAACGCGCATCGGCTGTCTTTGCATAGATGACGACGCAAGCGACGACATGTGCCAGCAAGCCAAACCATAATGTGGTGCGATTGCCGTAAAGCGCACGCAAGAATGATAGCCGCACATCTGCGGGCATCTCTGGTTTAAGGCCTCGCCACATATCGGTACTTGTACCCCTCTCTATGGGGGATAATGCCACTAATGATTTAAAAATACCTTTCGCAAGATTAAACCACAAGCTGTTATATTGATCATCGCAAGATATATCGAACTCAATTTCAAGAGTTTATAATTACCGGATCGCCCAAAGGAAATTATCGACATAAAGCCGCAAGACCGTCAGTGATGGATACTATGCTGATTTGCCGTTATAAAATATTGCAACATAGGGTTGTGCATTTGGCGGCAAAAAACGCAGCCACAAGACAGTCGAAAGATCATCCGCTTCCGTAGAACCGGCAGAGTATCCATTCACAGGCGGTGGCCGCCATCGATCGTGATGACCGTTCCCGTCATATAGCGGCTCGCATCGGAAGCGAGCATGAGTATGGCGCCGTCCAGATCCTGCATTTCGCCGAGCCGCCGCATCGGATTGGATCCCTTGATATATCCGCCAGCCGGCCCGCCAAGCTGGATTTCATTGATTCGGGTCGGAAACCAGCCCGGTGCGATCGCATTCACACGAATATTATGCCCCGCCCATTCAAGGGCCAGCGCCTTCGTCATCTGCGCGATGCACGCCTTGGACATGGCATAGGCTGCAGTTCCCTTTTGCGGGCGATCGGCAAGAATGCTGGTGGTGTTTACGATCGTTCCCGCCTGCCCCCGCTTGATCATGCGCCGCGCGACTTCCTGCGCGGTGAAGAAAGCGCCCGCGACATTCACGCTGAAAATATGCGCGAACATATCCGGCGTCGTTTCCAAAGCCCGCGCCATATGAGCGACGCCGGCATTATTGAATAGCGCAGTGATCGGCCCCATACGCTGTTCTGCCTCGTCGAAGGCCTGCACTATTTCTTCGGCTTTGGTGACATCGGCAATGATCTCCATCACCTCCCCGCCCGATGGACAAAGGCTGTCACTTTCATTGCTGCGCGAAATGGAGACGACATGCGCGCCCTGGCTTGCCAGCACGCGCACCATATGTAACCCCAATCCCGAAGATCCCCCCGTCACCGCAATGACCTTGCCAGCGACAGAGAAGAGCTGATCATCCGTCATGAAACCTCCCGGCTGCGACCCTCATACAGCTTTACCGGACAGAATCACAATCTGGCGTCCGCAAACAATTCAAGATTGCGACAATACACAGATACTGTCGATAAGGGATAGGGCGGCTTTGAAAGCAAAGCGCGCTCGCAACCCCGCTATTATTTTTTCAGATTTGCCATACTACCGGGATGATACGTAAAATCGATTCCGATTTTCGAGCCGATGCGATAAAACAGCCATCATCCAACGGATCGAAGGCGTCAATGTCGAACAAATCTCGCCCCCTTATCGCTGTTTCCACCGATGTGAAACCGTTTGAAAACTACATCTGGCATGCAGCACCCGAACAATATCTGGCCGCTGCCCTCGACGTGGCGCAAGTCATACCGCTGCTGGTGCCCGGCATGGGGGGCAAAATGGACCCGGAAACGATTCTGGGCGGCGTTGACGGCCTTCTCGTCACAGGATCGAAATCAAACGTCAATCCGGCGCTTTACGGTGTGACGCCTGATGCAGCCTTTGAACCTTACGACGATGCGCGTGATGCAACGTCGATACCTCTGATCCGCGCGGCTGTTGATAGGGGCGTGCCGGTTCTGGCCATCTGCCGCGGCATTCAGGAACTCAACGTCGCTTTGGGGGGCACGCTCGCTACCGAAATTCAGGAACTGGAAGGACGGCAGGATCATCGTGCGCCGCAATCCGAAAGCCAGGACGAGCGCTTCGGCCTCCAGCACAAGATCACGATTGCACCCGGCTCCTGTCTGGCTGAAATACTCCAGTCCGCCACCATTGATGTGAACTCCGTCCATCGTCAGGCCATTGACCGTCTGGCCCCCGGCCTTGCGGTCGAGGCCACCGCCGAAGACGGCACGATTGAGGCCGTTTCCGTCAGGAATGCCAAAGGCTTCGTCGTCGGCGTGCAATGGCATCCGGAATATTGGGTCCGCACGGATGCGCCCTCACGGATGATTTTCAAGGCCTTTGGCGAGGCGGTACGCGCGCACAAGGCCACGCGCACGGCCTGACTGGCGCCCCCTACTTCGATGTGACGTGAGCCGTTTCCGGCACCGGCGTCAGCGCCTTGCCCGTGTCGAACCAGGAAATCAGGTTGTCGATGACGAGATCGGCCATGGCCTGACGCGTTTTATGCGAGGCCGATGCGATATGTGGCAGCAGGACCGTATTGGGCGCGTCCAGCAATGCCTGCGAGACATGCGGCTCATCGGCAAAAACGTCGAGGCCCGCAGCCGCTATGGTGCCGTTCTCAAGGGCTTCGGCCAGCGCCGTCTCATCCACCAGCGTGCCACGGCCGACATTGATGAGAACACCATCCGGGCCGAGCGCCTTGAGCACTTGCGCATTGACCGCATTTGCTGTTTCTGCACCGCCCGGCGCCACCAGAATAAGTGTGTCGACTGCTGCCGCGAGCTCAGGCAGGCTCGGATAATATTCATAGCTGACATCTGCAACCTTGCGGCGATTGTGATAGGCAATCGGCAGGCCGAAGGCTTCAATGCGGCGTGCGACTGCCTTGCCGATGCGGCCAAGACCGAAAATGCCGACTTTGCGGTCACGCAGCGACAGTTTTGAAAGCGGATAAGCCCCTTCTTTTGCCCATCGCCCTTCACGCAGATAAAGCTGAGACTGCGATAATTCGCGCACCGTATCGATCAGCAATCCGATCGCGGTATCGGCGACCTCCTCGGTCAGCACGTCCGGCGTATTGGTGATCATGATATTATTTGCGCTTGCATGTTTCACATCGACCGCATCATAGCCCACACCGAAATTGCCCACGATTTCCAGATTGGGGAGTGCATCGATCAGACCGGCATTGACTTCCCACATGCTGGCGATGCCCTTTACATCCGCCGCCCAGCCCGCTTCGACCAGAGCAGCATCGCCGCGCTCTATGGTCCTGACCCTGAATTCGCGCGAAAGCCGCTGCAGGGCATAATCATTGAAACGACCAAGCACCAGAATGGTAGCATCGCGTTGTGTCATGGCAGTTGTCCTCATTGCACCAGGTTTCGAAGAACGGGCCGAAACCTGGCTTCATCGGTGGGTAATCAGAATTTGGGTTTTGACGTCGATTGCCGGATATGCAGTTCGGGCCTGATCAGCTCCTGTGCCGGAGAAACTTCGACACCGTTCAACTGGTCGAGAAGGGCGCGAGCCGCACGCCGTCCGACTTCCCGCTGCCCGTTCCAGACCGTGGTCAATGCTGGCGTCGCAATCGCCGCCTCTTCAAGATCGTCATAGCCGGTAACAGAAATATCCTCGCCCGGCACCAGACCGGCGCGCGCGATACCGTTCATCAGGCCGATTGCCGTCAGGTCGTTCCAGCAAACGGCAGCCGTCGGCTTGTCCTTGAGGGCCAGAAACTGTGGAGCCACTTCAAATCCGCCCTGCTTGGTGCGCGGGCCGGGAATACGCCATTCCGGCTTGACCTCAAGCCCGGCCTTGTCCATCGCCTGAACATAACCGCGATAACGGTCGCGCCCGGTGGAGGTCTGATCGGTGCCGCCGATCATGGCGATCCGCGTATGGCCAAGCGAGATCAGATGATTGGTGGCAAGCCCTATTCCATAGGCGTCATCCCCGCGGAAGACCGGCGCATTCACGCCCTTGACGCGGCGCGCGATCAGCACCATCGGCAGGCCATTATCCTGTGCAAGCTGAATATCTTCGAGCGGAGTGCCGATGGCTGGCGACATGATGACGCCATCAGCCCCAAGCTGCAAAAGCGTATCCATGAAGGTGCGCTGCTTTTCAAGCTGGTCATAATGGTTGGAAAGAATGAAAGTCTGGCGCGAGCGGTCCAGCTCCGTCTCGATCGATTTGAGAATTTCAGCAAAAAACGGGTTCATGATGTCGTGCACGACGACGCCGACAATGCCGGAGCGCGATGTGCGCAGGCTCGCCGCCCTGCGATTATAGATATAACCGATCGTGCGGGCGTGTTCCTTGATCTTTTCGCGGGTCTGGTCGGCAACGAGAGGACTGTCGCGCAGTGCCAGCGAAACGGTGGCTGTCGAAACACCAAGCGCATCCGCGATCGTCGAAAGCTTGATTTTCTGAGCCAATTCGCCTCCCTCGATATTCATGCACGGCAGGTTCGGAATGGCAGCGAACTGACGCGCCTCGATACCCTCCAGCCTCGCAGATGGTTATGCCATTGCAATCAATGAATTGAAAGTTTTTTCAGCGCGTTCATGCGATCAGGCGTTATTCCGCTTCGTCATCCTCTGCAGCGTCCCTGTCGAACTCCTCGACAATGCGTGAAGCAGCCCCGCGCGCTATCAGGTTGCCTTCCATGCGTTCGAGCATTTTCAGGAAAGCCTTGCGCTCTTTTTTATCAAGCCCCTTCAGCATGTCCTTTTCCGTCCGGCGGATGGATTTCTCGATGATCCTGATCGCTTCGATCCCCATTTGCGTCAGATGGACATGCGACTGACGCTGATCCGTTTCCGAGGCCCGCTTGACGACAAAGCCCTGACTTTGCAGCCGCGCTATGGTCTTGGTTATGGTGGGCGGACGCACGCCAAGGCGCTGCGCCAGAACACCGGGCGGAAGGCCGTCCTCCGCCGCAAGCTGCAGCATTACCGCATCCTGTCCGGCATAAAGGCCCAGTTCCAGCAACCGTGTCGCTAATACAGTTCGTGTTAGTCGCGAAACGGATTGCAGCCGATAGAGTACAACTGTCTTATTATCCTTGCTCATTACCACCTCGCCATTCCCGTTCGAGCAATATAGCAGATGATAGGTTAAAATACTGACGGACTTATGAAACCGCAGGGACTGGTTGCTGTCGCAGCTAATGATGTTAGGGTCAGGGCCTGCAAATTTGATTGAATTGGCGTGAGGACTGGTCTCAGGCTTACCCAAAATTGCCCGCTTGGAGGAAAACATGCCCCATCCGCACGATCAGAACCACGACATGATTGTGGTCCTTCCCCTTGGTGCCCACGAGCAGCATGGTCCGCACCTGCCCTTCGAAACCGACACGATCATTGCCGAAGGCATCGTGGCGCGCGTCAGTGACGCTTTGCCCGACAATCTCAACGTCAACTTTCTTCCCACCCAGCCGGTCGGCTATTCCATCGAGCATATGGATAGCGAAGGTACGCGCAGCCTCGCATTCTCCGAAGCCGTCAACCAGTGGATCGGGATCGGTGAAAACCTGCATGCAGGCGGTATCCGCAAGCTCGTCATGCTCAATGCCCATGGCGGCAATGCCCCGCTTATGACCATCGTCGCAACCGAATTGCGCACGCGCCTCAACATGCTGGCGGTCGCGACAAGCTGGACGCGCTTCGGGGTGCCGGATGGATTGATCGCTCCGGAAGAAAAAGCGCTCGACATTCATGGCGGCTTTATCGAAACCTCCGTGATGCTGGCTTTGCGGCCCGATCTGGTCGACATGTCGAAGGCGGCTGACTTCTCCAATGCGCAAGCAGACTTTGCAAGGCAATTCAAATATCTGCGCGCTTACGGTCCGCATGCCTTCGGCTGGAAGATGCATGATCTCAACAATCAGGGCGTCGCTGGCAATGCCGCTGCCGCCACCGCGCAGGCCGGTGAAAAATTGCTGGCCCATGCGGTCGCAGGCTTCATGGACCTTCTTGATGACGTCGACCGCTTCGATCCCGCGCGCTTCTCGTCAGAAACCCTCGCAAGACCGTGAACGCATCGATGTAATATTATAGCATTGCATATAGCATTCCCCCCTGCCTTCCCTTATATGCAATGCTTGATCAAGGGCATTTCCAGCAAAATGGTCAAACGGTTTTGCGATAGGATAATGCATGGAATAAACAGATAGGGCAGCTTCGCTGATTCCGTCAGCAATGAAACTGCTTACAAGTCCGAATGCCATGCTTGCGCCCTGGCATTTCCGGGATAGAAACTTCAAGAGGCATTGCACCATGAGCCAGGCTGAAGCCCAAACCGAAGCGACAGCGACCACAGAAACTGGCCGCATTCCCGTAACCGTTCTGACCGGCTATCTCGGTGCCGGGAAAACGACCCTTCTCAACCGTATCCTGACCGAAAACCACGGCAAGCGTTATGCCGTCATCGTCAACGAGTTCGGTGAGATCGGCATCGACAACGACCTGATTGTCGAATCGGACGAAGAAATCTACGAAATGAACAATGGCTGCATCTGTTGCACCGTTCGCGGAGATCTTATTCGCGTCGTTGAAGGGCTGATGCGCCGCCCGGGCCGCTTCGACGCCATCGTCGTGGAAACCACCGGCCTTGCCGATCCCGTACCCGTGGCGCAGACCTTTTTCATGGATGACGATGTGCGCGCCAAGACCGGCCTCGACGCGGTTGTGGCTCTCGTCGATGCCAAGCATCTGCCGCTCCGCCTCAAGGACAGCCGCGAGGCCGAAGACCAGATCGCCTTCGCCGATGTCGTGCTGATCAACAAGGTCGACCTCGTCACCCCGGAAGAACTCGCGGCCATCGAGGCAACCGTTCGCGCCATCAATCCTCACGCCATCATCCATCGCACCGAACGTGCTGCAATCCCGCTTGATCGCGTTCTGGATCGCGGTGCTTTCGATCTTTCGCGCGCACTGGAAAATGATCCGCATTTCCTCGATCATGACCACCCTGATCATGTTTGCGGCCCCGATTGCGATCATGATCACGATCACCACCACGATCATCATGCGCATGATCATCATCACGACCATGACCATGTCTGCGGGCCCGATTGCGACCACGACCATGGACATCACCATTACCACGATCATGCCTCGCCGATTCACGACGTGACGGTGACATCCATCTCCTTGCGCGCGGGCGAAATCGACCCGGCCAGGTTCTTCCCATGGATTCAGAATATCACGCAGACCGAGGGTCCGAATATTCTGCGCCTGAAGGGCATCATCGCCTTCAAGGACGATCCCGACCGCTACGTGGTGCAGGGCGTGCATATGATTATCGAAGGCGACCATCAGCGTGCGTGGAAACCGGAAGAAAAGCGCGAAAGCCGCCTTGTCTTCATCGGGCGTGAACTCGACGCCGCAGCCCTCCGGGCCGGTTTTGAAAACTGCCAAGCAAAATAAACTGGATAACAATGCCGACCATTGCCCCGCTCGACCTCGACGGTCATTGTATTTATGCGCGTTTTATCAATGGCCTGCCATTTTTTGCGCAGGCCGATGGCTCCATTCATCGGCTTGACAACGGCCACCAGTCCTCGACGGCCCATGACGGGCTTTTGAGCGCGACGCTGACAGTCGATGGCACAGCGCTTGTGACCGGCGGCGAAGACGGCCGGATTTGCCGCACCGCTGCTGATGGCACGGTAACGGAACTGGCGAATATTCCGCGCAAATGGATGACTGCGGTTGCAAGCGGTCCGGGGGGAAGCGTTGGTTTTGCCGCCGGGCGCAGCGCATGGGTTCGTTCATCCGACGGCACGGTGCGGGAATTCGCACAGGAACGCAGCGTGGAAGGCATTGCTTTTGCACCGAAAGGCCAGCGCCTTGCCATCGCACGCTATAACGGCGCGACGCTGATCTGGACCGGCACCCAGGCCAAACCCGTCGAGCTTGAATGGAAAGGTGCCCATATCGGCGTCATTTTCTCACCCGATGGCCGCTTTCTCATCACTTCGATGCAGGAAAATGCCCTGCATGGCTGGCGTCTGGAAGACAACCGCCATATGCGCATGACCGGCTATCCGGCCAAGGTGAAAGACTGGTCATGGAGCGCCAAGGCCAAATGGCTTGCAACTTCCGGCGCGCCAGCGGCAATCGTCTGGCCATTTTCGGGCAAGGATGGCCCGATGGGCAAGGCTCCGCTGGAACTGGGCCTGCGCGGCGACAGCATGGTCACTGCGGTGGCCTGCCATCCTTCCGATGATATTGCCGCCATTGGTTATAATGACGGCATGATCCTTCTGGTGCGCTTTGCCGATCAGAAGGAAGTGCTGCTGCGCCGTCCGGGCAAGGGTGCCATTTCCAGCATGGGCTGGGACGATCAGGGCAGCCGGCTTGTTTTCGGCTCGGAGGCGGGCGATTGCGGCGTCGTGGATATTACGAGTTAAGGGAGAGCAAGGCTGCTCCCTTGACCCGCTCCGCTGCTGGTTTTCATTCTGCTTTCATCGAAACGGCGGGCGCACCGTCCGGGCCAAGGGACGCGACCCATTCGCCGATGGCTGCAACATCGTTGTCGCCCACCATATGGTCAGCCTGAATCGTGCGTGCATCGACTTTCGCGCCGCTGGAGCGCAGCACTGCCGACAAGGCCGGAGCGAAGGGCGAATAGAGCTTGTCTTCCTCCCCGGTAAGCGTCAGCACACGGGTCTTGCCCAGATTGGCGGTCGGCGTGTTGTCCAGCACCGGCATGGAACGCATCAGCACGGCCCGCTTCACCAGATCAGGATGCAGAAGCATCGCCGCTGCCAGAAGATTGGCACCGTTGGAATAGCCCACGAAAATCGCATGCGAAAGGTCGAGATCTTTTTCTTCGGCCAGCCTCGTCAGGGAGGTTACAAAAGCATTGGCTTCGAGCCTGACATCCTTCTGATCGAATTTAACCGGCGTAATGCGCTTGTACCAACGCGTGCCGCCATCCTGCATGACGCGCCCGCGAATACCCAGCAGCGTGGCGCGCGGCCAGACTTTGGAAGCAAGCGGCACCAGACTGGTTTCATTGCCGCCAGAACCGTGCAGCAGAATTACCAACTCGTTGGACGCATTTTCCGGCGTATAGAAGCGATAGATAAATCGCTTGCTGCGTGAAAAATTCTGCGCCG
The DNA here is from genome assembly GCF_003149535.1 of Falsochrobactrum shanghaiense. Classification (GTDB taxonomy): domain Bacteria; phylum Pseudomonadota; class Alphaproteobacteria; order Rhizobiales; family Rhizobiaceae; genus Brucella; species Brucella shanghaiense. The sequence continues at coordinate 299,502 of NZ_QGDB01000005.1, forward strand.
CCGTCGGCTCTGTTTCCATTGTCTTGTCGCGCATCGTTACGCCCTCTCCCAGTTTGGGAGCACCGGTTTCATTTTTCAGGCCCGCGCCTGCGGACCTGCCCGCCCCGGCATTAGCCATGAGTTGCCCTTCCGCAAGAACCGGGCTTGTGGTTGCTGCAAGCGCCATCGCGATGGCCGCTATAAAGGTCTTCTTTACCATAAGTTCAACACTGCCAGTGAGATGTTAACGAAGGGTTTGAAGGCAGCTCCACCCGGGCATTTTTCAGCCCCTGCCAGCTTTACGATTGCCGCTATTAATCGGCGAGGTTTAGCCAAATTATGACGAAAACACGAAAAATTAAATCATGTTACAAATGTGTGATAATTGACACATCATCAACAAGCCGTGAACAGGACGCAAAACACGGATATTCCATGCTTTCGACGTCTTCCCATGGAATATGCTAAAATCCGGCAGATGATCTTAACAAGCGAGAATGGCCATGATGCGTTTCAAACCAGATCGGCTCTCATCGTCGAATCTTGCCTATAGCGCCGTGACACCGAAGAATATTTATCTCAGGCGGCGTGAATTCATGCTTGGGCTTGGCGCACTCATCGGCACAGGCATTTCGTCCCGTGCGTTTGCAGAACCGCTCAAAGCGGCTCCTTCACCTTACAAGACCGATGAAGAGCTAACCCCGCAAAAAGCGGTGACGACTTATAATAATTTCTATGAATTCGGCACCGACAAGGGCGACCCTTCCGCCAATTCCGGCGATTTCAAACCCCTGCCATGGCGGCTGACGATCGACGGGCTGGTGAAAGAACCCAGGGAATTCGACATTGCCGACCTCATTGCCCGTATGCCTTTGGAGGAGCGCATCTATCGCATGCGCTGCGTGGAGGCATGGTCCATGGTGATACCATGGATCGGCTTTCCCCTGGCCAGCCTGCTTGCGCAGGTCGAGCCGCTCGGCTCGGCAAAATATGTTGCATTTACCGGCATTGTCTGCCCGGAAGAGATGCCGGGGCAAAGGGGGCTTTTTCAGGTGCTCGACTGGCCCTATGTCGAGGGGCTGCGCCTTGATGAAGCCATGCATCCGCTCACCATCCTCTCCGTCGGGCTTTATGGTGAAACCTTGCTCAATGCCAATGGCGCCCCCATCCGGCTGGTCGTCCCGTGGAAATATGGCTTCAAGGGCATCAAATCGATTACGAAAATAAGCTTTGTCGAAAAGCAGCCGCCCACCTCATGGCAGCGGCAGGCAGCAAATGAATATGGCTTTTACGCCAATGTGAACCCGGAAGTAGATCATCCGCGCTGGAGCCAGGCCACGGAGCGGCGCATCGGCGAGGATAGTTTCTTCAGTTCCGGCCGCCGCCCCACCCTTCCCTTCAACGGTTATGCCGATGAAGTCGCTTCGCTCTATGCCGGCATGGATTTGAGGGTCAATTATTGACATGACCGCAACAGTCGCTACGCAGCGCAAACAAGCCCGCCCATGGGCGTGGAAAGTCTGGGCACTTTATGCGCTCGGCTTCGTACCGGCCTGCTGGGCATTTTATCAGGGTGCGACCGGCGGGCTGGGCGCCGACCCGGTAAAAAGCTTCGAACATATATTGGGCCTGTGGGCTCTGCGCTTTCTGATCCTGACCTTGCTGGTCACGCCCATTCGTGATCTGACCGGCATCAGCCTGCTGCGCTATCGCCGCGCACTCGGCCTGCTGGCCTTCTACTATGCACTCATGCATTTTTCAGCCTATATGGTGCTGGATCAGGCGCTCAATATCCCCGCCATCCTTGCCGATATTACCCGCCGCCCCTTCATTACCATCGGCATGGCAAGTTTCGCTTTACTGATACCGCTCGCCCTGACCTCGAACAATTACTCCATCCGCAAGCTCGGACGCCGCTGGAACCGGTTGCACAAGCTGGTCTATATCGCGATCGCGGGTGGCGCAGTCCATTTCCTTCTGTCTGTGAAAAGCTGGCCCGCAGAGCCGGTCATCTACGCCGCTATCGTCGCAGCGCTGCTCGCCTGGCGACTTCTGCGTCTGCTTTTGAACGCCCGAAAGACTGCTCGGCAAACCTCCCGTTAATATTTCTGCGGGCAAAACTTCAAGAAACTTTAATTCAGCGCCTTTAAAGCATGTCGCCCGAAAGTGGGAACCGGTTTCGGGATAACGACATGCGTTAAAACAACAACTGAAAGCGTGAGGAGCGAATCTGAAAGATCGCGACACGCTTTAGCTCTGCATATCGCCCAGCAGGCATATTATTGCACGGCAAATCATGTCAGTATCACCGCATTTCCCGCATATGAAGCGGCCACCGGTAAATACGGAATGTCTATGTCTTCTATTTTGAAATCGAAATCTGTTCGTTTCTTGGGGAAATTCCTCTTCATATTATTCGTTATAATATTTGCCCTTTGGGCCAGTTTCGCGATGTGGTTCCAACTGCCTTTTGGCGAAGCTGTGCGCGGTTCGGTCATCGTTGTTTGGCTGGCAATAGCCGGATGGGTGATTCTTGGCGAACGAAACAAGCGCTGCGGACGAAAGAGATTCCTTTTTCTGTTGCTGGTCTGTGTGATCATCGGCTGGTGGTCGACGATCCGCCCTTCGCTCGGTCGCATCTGGGCGCCGGAAGTGGCCCGTACCGTTCAGGGCACCGTCGATGGCGATATGGTGACACTTTTCAATGTGCGCGATTTCGACTGGCAAACCGTCGATGACTACACGCCAGACTGGAAAGAAGAGACCTATGATCTGAGCAAAATCACCACGGTCGATACATTTCTTTCCTACTGGGCCGGACCTGCCATCGCCCATACGCTTTTATCCTTCGGCTTCGAGGATGGACGCCATGTTGTTTTTTCGGGAGAAATCCGCAAGGAACACCATGAGGTCTATTCCTCCATTGGCGGTTTTTTCCGCGAATTCGAACTGGCAATGATTGCTGCCGAAGAAAGCGACATCATTTATCTGCGCACCAATGTGCGCAAGGAAGATGTCTATCGCTACCCGATAAAACTGCCGCCACAGCAGGCAAAAGAACTCTTTCTTTCTTATGTCGCAATGGGCAACCAACTGGCGGCTAAACCCAAATTCTACAATACGCTGACGGCCAATTGCACGACGATCATTTTTCATATGGCCCGCCTGCTCGACCCTTCATTCCCCTTCGATTACCGCGTTCTGCTTTCCGGCTATCTGCCCGGCTATCTCTATGATCATGGCTGGCTGGAAAATGGTGGCACGCTTGAAGAGCTGCGTGAACGCGCTTCCATCGACGCCCGGGCGCAGGCAGGTGGGCGGGAAGGCTATTCCCAGCGCATCCGTCAATAAAAAACCCCGGCGCACAGGCCGGGGTTTCACGCAAAATCAGCCTGCCGCCGATCAGTCGATTGCAGCGATGACGATGACTTCGACCTTGTAGTCCGGCGTTGCGAGCTTGGCTTCGCCTGTAGCGCGCGCAGGCGTGTTGGCAGGATCGACCCATGCATCCCAGACGGCGTTCATTTCGGCAAAGTCATTCATATCGGCGAGCCAGATCGTGGCCTGCAAGATCCTGGACTTGTCGGAACCCGAAGCCACAAGCAGGCGCTCGACTTCTGCCAGTGCGGCCTTGGTCTGCTCGGCCACGCTGACGCCAGCCTTTCCGACCTGTCCGGCGAGATAGACAGTATTGCCATGGATTACCGCCTGGCTCATGCGCGGACCGACTTCTATACGGCGAATGCTCATTGTGAACTCCTCTCAAAATGCAGCGTGGATAAATCGCTGCGCAAACAATGCGCATTCTTATGAAAGGCTCCGCCTGCTTTTGCAATGGCCGCTGCCTCATATTCACCCATATCAGCGGCATTGACTCTTCCCGGACCTCCACCTATAAGCCGCACCACGTTCGTTTATTGCGGCGGCGGATGGGTATCTGTCCGCAATCTGCAAATTGCATGACGGACCAGCTCCTGTTCAATAGACAGAACCAAGAAGGACCGCACACCGCGGTATTAAATAAATGAAGCGCACATATCAGCCATCCAAAATCGTTCGCAAGCGTCGCCACGGTTTCCGTGCACGCATGGCAACCACCGGCGGTCGCAAGGTTCTTGCCGCTCGTCGTGCACGCGGCCGCAAGCGGCTTTCCGCTTGATTTTCCCGCGCGTCATGCGCGGTGAGCAAAAAGTGATGCAGAAAAAACAAATACTCCGCCTTCGCAAGAGAGCGGAGTTTTTGGCTGTAAGGAATGGTGAAAAACGACGCGGCCCGCTGTTTCTTCTGGAGGTCCGGCAACGGCCCGAAGAAGAATCGCAACTGGCCAAAATTGGCGAAAAGCCACGCGTGGGCTTCACCGTCACTAAAAAAAATGGCAATGCAGTGATACGAAATCGTATCCGCCGCAGATTGAAAGAAGCGGTTCGCTGCCACGCAGGGCGTGACATGGCGTCATCGACCGACTATGTGATCGTGGCGCGCGAACAGGCACTCACTGCGCCCTTTACGCAACTCGCCGAAGAGATTTCCCGACGCATCAGCGGGAAAGACAAGCGGCGGGGCGAAAGGAAACGCCAAACGGAAAGACCGGAATCAGGACCCGTCAATGGAAAATAATCGCAACTTCTTCATCACCATTGCCCTGTCCATCCTCATATTGACGCTGTGGCAAGTATTCTATCTGGGTCCGAAAACCGAAGCCCAGCGCGAGCAGGCACGCATCGAGGAACAGCAGAGCCAGTCGACAGCCGCACAAACCGGCACGCAAGGCGACACGCCGCAATTGCCCGCCGCATCCGGCTCCATTCCGGGGCAGAGCGATAGCGTCCCTGCCGGCGGCACGCTTACACGCGAAGCGGCAGCCGCACAGTCGCAGCGAATTCAGATCGACACGCCATCGCTGCGCGGCTCGATCAATCTGACCGGCGCGCGCTTCGATGATCTTTACCTCAAGAAATATCACGAAACCGTCGATGATAGTTCGCCGAATATTGAACTTCTCGCACCCTCGTCGCTTAGGCAGGGCTATTTCGTTGAACTCGGCTTTACCGGCAACGATACCACCGGAGAAGTTCCTGGTCCCAATACCGTCTGGACGGTCGAAGGCAATGACAGGCTCACCCCCTCGACCCCGGTTACACTGACCTTCACCAATGATCGCGGCATTACGTTCAAGCGCATTATTGCGGTCGATGACGCTTATATGTTCACGGTCGATGATACGATCACCAATAATGCAGACGTGCCGGTTTCGCTTGCTTCTTATGGCCGCGTGACGCGCTTCAACCAGCCCGAACATGCCAGCGCCACCTATGTTCTGCATGAAGGCCTGATTGGCGTCATGGGTCAGGACGGCTTGCAGGAAATCAAATATTCCAAGGTTGAGGACGACAAGGATATTTCCTTCAAGGACGTGACGGGCGGCTGGCTCGGCATCACCGATAAATATTGGGCAGCAACGCTTATTCCACCACAAAATGAGCAATTCACCGCCCGGTTCTCACATTTTACCAATGAACGTCCGCGCTATCAGTCGGATTTCCTCAGCGCCCCCATTACGGTCGCCCCCGGACAGGACCAGTCCCTGCAAAATCACGTCTTTGCGGGCGCGAAAGTCGTATCCGACATCAAGAACTACGAAGAGAAGCTTGGTATCAAGAATTTTGAACTGCTGATCGACTGGGGCTGGTTCTACTTCATCACCAAGCCGATGTTCTACCTCATCGACTGGATCTACAAATTCTCCGGCAATTTCGGCGTGGCCATTCTGGTCGTCACCGTCCTGCTCAAGGGCCTCTTCTTCCCGCTCGCCAACAAGTCCTACAAGTCCATGGCGCGTATGAAGCTTGTGCAGCCCAAGATGACGGAAATCCGCGAGAAATATGCCGATGACAAGATGAAGCAGCAGCAGGCCATGATGGAGCTGTACAAGCAGGAAAAGATCAATCCGCTTGCAGGCTGCTGGCCCGTTCTGGTGCAGATTCCGGTCTTCTTCGCGCTCTACAAGGTCCTCTATGTCACCATCGAAATGCGCCACGCGCCTTTCTTTGGCTGGATTCATGACCTTGCAGCACCCGATCCGACCTCGATCTTCAACCTGTTCGGCCTGCTTCCCTTTGCCGTTCCGGCATTCCTGATGATTGGCGTCTGGCCGCTCATCATGGGTATCACCATGTTCCTGCAAATGCGCATGAACCCGACCCCGCCGGACCCGACGCAGGCGATGATCTTCACCTGGATGCCCATCATCTTCACCTTCATGCTGGCTTCGTTCCCGGCTGGTCTGGTGATCTACTGGGCATGGAACAATACGCTCTCGATCCTCCAGCAAGGCTTCATCATGAAGCGTCAGGGGGTCAAGATCGAACTTTGGGACAATCTGAGGGATCTGTTCAGACGAAAACCCAAAGAAGCCAAAAAATAAACAAAAAGACCCTGCCCAAGTTGCTACTTCGGCAGGTTTTTTTTAGAACTTTCAGTGCACGCGGTTGACAATGCCCCGCTTAACATTGATGCGTCATTGCAGCGACAAGACCGATACCGACAGGAACAGCACATTGAGCGAGCAGGACGAAAAACAGGCAGCACATGCCGCTTTGATCGAAGAGGGACGGCTGCTTTTTGCAAAATCGTGGATTTTCATCCGCGGCGTGCCCTCGATGAAATTCCTGCCGCCCGAAGGCCCGGTGGAGATCGCCTTTGCCGGTCGCTCCAATGTGGGCAAATCCTCGCTGATCAACGCGCTCGTCGGCAAAAAGGGCCTTGCCCGCACATCCAACACGCCCGGTCGTACGCAGGAACTCAATTATTTCGTCCCCGATGGCTATTCGGGGGAGAAGGGCGATCTGCCACCGCTGGCCCTTGTCGATATGCCCGGTTATGGTTTCGCCGAAGCCCCAAAAGCCCAGGTCGATGCGTGGACGCGGCTGGTTTTTGATTATCTGCGCGGCCGCACCACACTCAAGCGCGTTTACGTGCTGATTGATTCCCGCCACGGCATCAAGAAGAACGATGCCGAGGTTCTGGACCTTCTCGACAAGGCGGCGGTTTCCTATCAGATCGTGCTCACCAAGATCGACAAGATCAAGGCTGCGGGCGTTCCGCGCTTGATGGAAGATACAAAAAAGCTGATCGCAAAACGCCCCGCAGCCTTCCCCCAGCTTATTGCAACCTCTTCGGAAAAGCTTGAGGGCCTTGACGAATTGCGGGCAGCCATTGCACTTGTCGCCAAAGAATAGTTACCCTGCAAATACAGTTTCGCAACGCGCGAGCTGCTCTGATGAACCCTGCCCTATGCCCTGTCGCCAGCCATGGAGCCTGCGATGACCAATCTTGATAACCCCGAAATGCAAGCCCGCCTTCTCTCTGCGGCCCTGCCCTACATGCAGCGCTACGAGAACAAGAATGTCGTCGTGAAATATGGCGGCCATGCCATGGGCAACCCCGAACTGGGCAAGGCTTTTGCGCGCGACATCGCGCTGCTCAAGCAATCAGGTATCAACCCGATCGTCGTTCATGGCGGCGGGCCGCAGATTCAGGCCATGCTGACCAAGCTCGGTATCGAATCACGCTTCGAAGGCGGTCTGCGCGTTACCGACGAGAAGACGGTCGAAGTGGTGGAAATGGTTCTGGCTGGCTCCATCAACAAAGAGATCGTCGCCCTCATCAACGCGGAAGGCGAATGGGCCATCGGCCTGTGCGGCAAGGACGGCAATCTGGTCTTTGCCCGCAAGGCCCACAAGACCATTATTGATCCCGATTCCAGCATCGAGAAAGTGCTGGATCTGGGCTTTGTCGGTGAACCTGCCGAAGTGGACCGCACATTGCTCGACCTGCTGGCGCGTTCAGAAATGATCCCCGTGATTGCGCCGGTCGCGCCGGGCCGCGACGGACATACCTATAATATCAATGCCGATACTTTTGCAGGCGCGATTGCAGGGGCGCTGGCCGCAACCCGCCTTCTCTTCCTCACCGACGTACCGGGTGTGCTCGACAAGGATAAAAACCTCATCAAGGAACTGTCCGTCGCCGATGCGCAGGCGCTTATCAGGGATGGCACGATTTCCGGCGGCATGATCCCGAAAGTCGAAACCTGCATCGATGCGATCCGGCGCGGCGTCGAGGGTGTTGTCATCCTCAATGGCAAGACCCCGCATTCCGTCTTGCTTGAACTTTTCACCGAACATGGTGCCGGCACACTAATTGTGCCGTAAGATATAAAATTACGCTTATCGTAACTATCGCCGCCTCCGGGCGGCTTTTTCCTGCCTCGCCTTCTTCCCTCCTTTATGGCATAAGGGCTTATGACTGAAAAACCTGATGCACCGGCCTTTACCCATGTCACCGACTGGGTGTTCGATCTCGACAATACGCTTTACCCACACGCTACCGATCTGTTTTCGCAGATCGATGTGCGTATGACCAATTATGTGGAGACCTTGCTCAAGCTGCCGCGCGAGGAAGCGCGCAAGGTGCAGAAGCAATTCTATCTTGAATATGGCACGACATTGAAGGGCCTGATGGAGTGCTATAAGATCGATCCCGACGATTTTCTGCAAAAAGTCCATGACATCGATTACACATGGCTGAAGCCTGATCCGGCACTGGGCGAAGCGATCAGGGCGTTGCCGGGCCGTAGATTCATCTTCACCAATGGCGACCGGGGCCACGCTGAACGCGCCGCGCGCCAATTGGGCATTCTCGATAATTTCGACGATATTTTCGATATTGTCGCAGCCGGCCTCACCCCCAAGCCCGAGCGTGCCACCTATGACCGCTTCCTCAACGCATTCGGCGTTGACGCAACCAGGGCCGCCATGTTCGAGGATCTGGCACGCAATCTGGTTGTCCCCAAGACGCTGGGCATGAAGACCGTATTGGTCGTGCCGAACAATTTTGAGCCAACTTTTTCCGAAATATGGGAAAGCGATCCGGAATTCACCGATCAGGTGGATTACGTGACGGATAGTCTTACCCATTTTCTGGAAAAAATTATTGCAGCAAGATAGACAATTTACCGGCCTTGAAAAACGCATCGATAAGGCGGCGCACCGCCTTATCGGCTATCTGCCTGCGGCTTTCTAAAGCGTGTCGTTATCCCGAAACCGGTTCCCACTTTCGGGCGACATGCTTTAAAGCTTATAGAAGCGCTTGATCTCCGCCCACGCCTCTTCGGCTGTCTCGACGAAGGTCAGAAGCTCAATATCGGTTGGCGAAATCGTGCCTTGTTCTGCAAGGAATTCAATATTGATAGCCTTGCTCCAGAACTCCTTACCAAACAGGATCAGCGGCATGCGTTCCATGCGATCCGTCTGGATGAGCGTCATGGCTTCAAAAAGCTCGTCCATCGTGCCAAACCCGCCCGGAAAGACGCACAGAGCCTTGGCGCGCATGAGAAAATGCATCTTGCGCAAAGCGAAATAGTGAAAATTAAAGCACAAATCCGGCGTGACATATTCATTGGGTGCCTGTTCATGCGGCAATACGATATTGAGGCCGATAGTGGGCGCGCCGACATCGGCAGCACCGCGATTGCCCGCCTCCATCACGCCCGGACCGCCGCCCGTCACGATGATGAATTCGCGATAATAGGTGGTAGCGGAATATTCCGAGCAGATGCGGGCAAACCGGCGCGCTTCTTCATAATAGCGTGCATTGGCTTCGAGATTCTTTTTCTGCACTTCATTCTTCGCAGCCCAGGCTTCGCCGCCCGGTTCGGGAATGCGCGCGCCGCCAAACATCACCACGGTCGAACGAATGCCGCGATCGGCAAGGATCAATTCCGGCTTGAGCAGCTCAAGCTGCAAACGCACCGCGCGCAAATCGCGTCGCGTCATGAAGTCGTCATCGATAAAGGCAAGACGATAGGCGGGAGCCTCCGTCTGGGGCGTCTGCGGCACAGTTTTGGCCTGTTTGACAGCTTCCTCGGAATGCGGGAAAGGCGTCCAGCCAGACTTCTCCATCGGATTCATGCTCTATTCTGCTCCTTAAAACAAAAGGTTGGAGCGCCATTCTGATTCAATCGAAACGCGCTCTGATCGTCATCCATCTTTGCTTTAGCACGAATTGGGGCGTTATAATCTTAATCTGCATCGAATTCATCCATGCATCGAGGCAGCATCCGCATTGACCCTCACAGTGCCTTCGCTTAATCACTTCCCTGACCGCTGCCCCGGCAAGGCGGCAGCTTTTACCCGCCATTTCATGGAGACTGTTATATGACCCGGCCAGACTTCGCCTCTCTTGAAAAGACCATCGACAAGGCCTTTGACGAGCGCGATGGCATCAACACAGCCACCCGCGGCGAAATCCGCGATGCTGTGGAGCAATCGCTGCTTTTGCTTGATCGCGGTGAGGCCCGTGTTGCAGAAAAACAGTCGGACGGCAACTGGCACGTCAACCAATGGCTCAAAAAAGCCGTCCTGCTCTCCTTCCGCCTGAACCCCATGGAAGTCATCAAGGGCGGCCCCGGCCAGTCCTCGTGGTGGGACAAGGTGCCGTCGAAATTCGATGGCTGGACCGCCAATGAGTTCGAAAAAGCTGGCTTCCGCGCCGTCCCCAACTGCGTCGTGCGCCATTCGGCCTATATCGCTCCCAATGCCATCCTGATGCCGTCCTTCGTCAATCTCGGCGCTTATGTCGATGAAGGCACCATGGTCGATACCTGGGCCACCGTCGGCTCATGCGCGCAAATCGGCAAGAATGTGCACCTTTCCGGCGGCGTCGGCATCGGCGGCGTTCTGGAGCCGATGCAGGCCGGTCCGACGATCATCGAAGATAATTGCTTCATCGGCGCACGTTCGGAAGTCGTCGAAGGCTGCATCGTTCGGGAAGGCGCGGTGCTCGGCATGGGCGTCTTCATCGGCAAGTCGACCAGGATCGTCGACCGTTCGACCGGTGAAATCTTTTATGGTGAAGTGCCCGCCTATTCAGTCGTGGTCGCAGGCACCATGCCCGGCAAGCCCTTGCCGAATGGCGAACCCGGCCCGAGCCTTTATTGCGCCGTGATCGTCAAGCGCGTCGACGAAAAAACCCGTTCCAAGACTTCGATCAACGAATTGCTGCGCGACTGACGCGAAATCATTATTACACGAATAAAAAAGGCGAAGCCCGAAAGCTTCGCCTTTTGTTTTTAGCCGTTCTACAGAAATTATTTCTGGTAGCTCGATGGCGAAGCATCGCCGAAACGATGAGCGGAGCCATCGCTGTAGCTTTCCTGGCTGATCGAAGCAGGCGCGGTATAATCGACGCCCTGCGACGCAACCGGAGTGCGGTCGTTTGCATAAAGATTGTCAGGTTCGCCAACATATGGATTTTCAGCAAAAGCGGCACCGGCACTCAGGGCAACGGCTGCGGCAGCAAGAACAAACTTCTTCATTGTATATTCCTTTCTACATCCCCTTTGGATGGCAGCTGGGCTGATCTCCGGGGTCCCGGGACAGCAAGCCGCCATCCTCCGGGGAGATTACGTTCAAAAGCCTTGGGGCTTTTCAGAGGTGAGGAAAACTTCGGGAGAACGTCCCGACGATTTTACCTGAATGCCGGCTCTTCCAATCTGGGATGTGAGCGGAAGAGCCGATCGTTCAGGCCATTCTTAGTTTTGGTAGCTGGAAGGCGAAGCATCACCAAAACGATTGGCCGATCCATCGGTATAACCAGTATCGATCGAAGCAGGCGCAGTATAATCAACGCCCTGCGAGATCACCGCAGTACGGTCGTTTGCATAAAGATTGTCAGGTTCGCCAACATAAGGATTTTCGGCGAAAGCGGCACCGGCACTCAGGGCAACGGCAGCGGCGGCAAGAACAAACTTTTTCATTTTCTATCTCCTTGAAGTGTGGAGCGACGTTCGATGCGTCGTTCCCATGCACTTCAAATGGGTGACAATGAGCGAAATTTCCAGTCACGAAAAAGTTTCGTCGATCACATGTTTGTGCACCCGATTTTATCAGGACTTATCATTATATAAAAAATAAATAAATAAAAACAATATATTAGTCTATGAACTTTAATTCACAAAACTGATGTATGTCTGTCATGTTCACTATTAGCAAACAGTCTGTGCAGATTTATTGTATCAATATAGCGAACAATAAAGCCCCGTCGACACCATTAATGCACCATTTCCATCTCGCTGCCGGCATGGCTGCGGGTTCACAGCGCAAGCACAATCGTCGTCTTGCTGTCGGAATCTATAGAAAAAACAGGAAAAAAGTGCCGCTCACGCTCCGGTCCAGAGACGAGAGCTGAAAAGACATGGCCGAAATCGATCTGCCCGGTCTCAGTTTCTGGCGACGATCATTGAGCGTCCGGTGATGGCGACCCATTGGCCGGCATGGCTTGGCGACTGCATCTTGATATAGCGATAGGAGGTTTTTCCGACCGGCAATATTTCCTCACGCAGATTATCGAGGATGAGATCGCCCTGATCTGTACGCACGGTCAATACGACATGCGGTTCGCGCCCCTGCACCATCGTAATCAGAAGCTGCGAAGCGCTCATGCCGCGCGCAATCAGTTGCGCGCGCTTCATCAGCACATAATCCTCGCAATCGCCTTTTCCGCCAGCCGGAATAGCCCAGTGATCGCGCTTGCCGTAATTGTCCACATCTGAAACCGGGCGGACACGCCGGTTGACGGAAGCATTGACGCTTTGCAGCACCTGCATGCGCGCCTGCGTCAGCTTCATCGGCGGCTGGGCGCGGTGCGCGCGGCAATCACGCGGATTGCGCTTGCAATAATCCAGATGCCCGTATGGAATGCTCGTCAGCGCGCCCGCCTCGCTCCATTGCGCAGCTTTAGCCGGAACGAGCATGGCTCCGAACAACGCCGTCATGCCTGCTGCGGCACAGACCAGTAAACGCATCGCCTATTCCCATTTCAAGCGTCCCGATGGGACGATTTCCCGTCAATGGACCCGTTTTCCCGGATCTCTTATCAACTGTTTTTTAACTAACGATGACATGGCTCCTCAGGTCAAGGAAATTCGCTCATTCAGAGCAAATCCTTGCCCCTCGCCGCTTGCAGCCACATTTGCATTGCGAAGGAATATTGTTTCATCCTGACGCTTCCCGATCTAGTCTCATGCAACCCGATTCTCAGGATGAAGTCTCGACATCATGCGCCTGCCTGCCGATCCCGTTGAAAACCTTGCCGCCCTCATTCGTTGCCCCTCCGTCACGCCCGCCGAAGGCGAGGCCTTGTCGGTGCTGGAAACCATGTTGCAGCCCATGGGCTTTACCGTCGAGCGACCGCTTTTCAGCGACACCGACACCCCGGACATCGAAAATCTCTATGCCCGCCGATCAGGAAACGGCCCGCATCTGATGTTTGCCGGCCATACCGACGTCGTGCCGCCCGGCGATGAAAAAGACTGGAAACATCCGCCCTTTGCCGCCGCAATCGAAGAGGGCGTCATCTATGGGCGCGGCGCGGTCGACATGAAGGGCGGCATCGCCTGTTTCGTTGCGGCGATGGCGCGCTATCTTGAGAAGCACGAAACACTCAATGGCAGTGTTTCTTTTCTTATTACCGGCGATGAAGAAGGCCCGGCCGTCAACGGCACGATAAAGCTGCTCGAATGGGCCAGCGCCCGCGGGGAAAGCTGGGATGCCTCACTGGTCGGCGAGCCGACCAACCCGGATATGCTTGGCGATATGATGAAAATCGGGCGGCGCGGCTCTCTTTCCGGCACCATCACGGTACATGGTATACAGGGCCACGCAGCCTATCCGCATCTGGCCGAAAACCCCGTGCGCGGCATGGTGGCTCTGGTCGACAGCCTTCTTTATCCGGCTTTCGACGAAGGCACCGAGGATTTTCAGGCGAGCAATCTGGAAGTCACCTCGATCGATGTCGGCAACAAGGCGACCAATGTCATTCCCGCCAAGGCGACCGCCACCTTCAACATTCGCTTCAACGACACATGGACGGTGGAGAGCCTGCAGGCCGAGATCAATTCACGCCTGCAAAAAGCCGCGCGCGACAGCCGCCTGCGACCGGGCCGTGAAACCCCGATCCATTATGATCTGGAATGGCGCGAACAGCCCAGCCATGTCTTCCTCACCCGCGATGAAAAACTCATCAGAACACTGAGCGCATCGATCGAGGCCGTTACCGGCAAGCGCCCGAAGCTTTCCACCTCGGGCGGCACGTCCGATGCGCGCTTCATCAAGGATTACTGCCCGGTCGTTGAATTTGGCCTTGTGGGCCAGACCATGCATATGGTGGACGAGCGCGTCGCAATTGCAGACCTTGAGGGTCTTACGCAAATTTACGAACGTTTTATAACTGATTTCTTCGGGGTCGCTTCATCCGGCACCCTCACGGACAGGTAGAGAGGACCATGCCCAGTCTGGATGATATTTTCAGATATTTCACGGGCGTCTGGAAAATGATGCTTGGCCGTAAGGAAGGGCTGAACTATCTCGATATTTCCGCTGAAGACTTCTGGACATCCTTCACCGCCATCATTGTCGCCCTGCCGCCGCTATTGGGAACGTGGGTCGCCTATGCCGCCGATCTGACCGCCGGGCGCGAAGATGCCGCCTTGCGGCTGGCAATTGTCGTGCGTGCCGGTTTTGTCGATATTGCCGCCTGGCTTCTGCCGCTCGTCATCATCGGCGCCGTCGCCCGCCATATCGGAATTGCCAAGCGCTATGCCGTCTATGTCATTGCGACCAATTGGGGCAGCGCGCTGCTGGCGTGGATTTTCGCACCGATCACCCTGCTGCAACTGTTTTTTCCGGGGCAGTTCGATGTGGCAACGCTCCTCGCCTTTCTCATGTTCGGTGTTTCGGTCGTCCTCAGCTACCGGCTGACATGGGTCGTCCTCCAGCGCCCGCATGCCTATGTCGCGCCGTTTTTTGCCTCCGTCTTCTTCGGATCGCTATTCATCACCGTGCTGTTGCAGCAACTGCTCGGCATCGGCCTTGAAGCCTATCAATAAGGAAAGGCGTAATCGACACCGGTTAGGTAAAGACCGTAAGGCGGCGCGACCTGTCCGCATGCCTTGCGGTCCCGGGCTTCCAGCGCGGCCTGCAAGTCGTCTGCCGTCCAGCGCCCCACACCCACCTCCATCAGACTGCCCGCAAAGGAGCGCACCTGATTGTGCAGGAAGGAACGCGCCGAAACCCGCATCTCGATCATTTCCCCGTCCCGGGTCACATCGAGCCGGTCCAGCGACTTTATCGGGCTTTTCGCCTGACATTGGGTTGCGCGAAACGTCGTGAAATCATGCTCGCCCAAAAGCCGTTGCGCCGCTTCATGCATCGCTTCGTGGTCAAGTCG
The DNA here is from genome assembly GCF_003149535.1 of Falsochrobactrum shanghaiense. Classification (GTDB taxonomy): domain Bacteria; phylum Pseudomonadota; class Alphaproteobacteria; order Rhizobiales; family Rhizobiaceae; genus Brucella; species Brucella shanghaiense. Next base: position 314,769 of record NZ_QGDB01000005.1, read on the forward strand.
CTTCTGCACCCACCACGCCCGCTGATAATCGATGGCCAGCGGCGCGCGGCGGTTATGAATACGGTAAAGATAATGCCGGGCACGCGCCGAAAAGCGGGCATCGAATGCGTCCGTGGTCTTTTCGACATTGAGTATGCTGATGCGCTCATTCGCCATGACGAGATGCGCATTCACCGCATCGCGTATCTTGCCCGCGCCCCAGTCCTTTTCCAGATCGACATGGGCTGTCTGCGCCAGAGCATGAACACCCGCATCGGTGCGCCCGGCAGCGCCCAATGTCAGCTCTTCACCGCAAAATTTCTTGAAAGCCTGCTCGATCGCCCCTTGCACACTATGGCTGTTGGCTTGCCGCTGCCAGCCCGCATAAGGTGTGCCATCATACTCGATCGTGAGCTTATAGCGCGGCACCGCCTATAAAACCCTTGTAACCTGCGCGCCACGCAGGAAATCCGATGCAGCCATCGGCTTGCCGCCTGAACGTTGCAGCGTTACCAGCCGCACGGAACCTTCGCCGCAGGCGATGGTCAACCTGTCATCCAGAACCGCACCCGGCTGGCCCGACCCTTCTCCAAGGGTGGAACGCAGCAATTTCACCCGCTCGACGCTGCCATTGATTTCCATCTCGCACCATGCCCCCGGAAAAGGCGACAGGCCGCGAATGGCGTTGTGCACGTCCTTGGCCGGTTTCGACCAGTCTATGCGAGCCTCCGCCTTGTCGATCTTGGCGGCATAGGCCACGCCTTCTTCCGCCTGCGGCTGGAGCGTGAGGCTTTCGCGCTCCAGAGCGCCCAGCGCACGCACCATGAGATCCGCGCCCGTCATGCTCAGCCGGTCATGCAATTCGCCCGCCGTCATATCCGGCGTAATTGCGATTTTCTCTGCCATGGCGACCGGGCCGGTATCCAGCCCTTCGTCCATCTTCATGATCATCATGCCGGTCTCGGCATCGCCCGCCATGATCGCGCGCTGAATGGGAGCGGCCCCGCGCCAGCGCGGCAGAAGCGAGGCATGGCCATTATAACAGCCAAGCCGCGGTGCATCGAGAACGGCTTTGGGCAGCAGCAAGCCGTAAGCCACAACGATCGCCACATCAGCTTCGAGACTGGCGAAAACGTCTTGTTCTTCCGCACCCTTGAGGCTTTTTGGCGTAAAAACCGGAATACCGAATTCCTCCGCCTTCTCATGCACGGGTGATTTTGTCAGTTCCAGTCCGCGTCGGCCCGCCGGACGCGGCGGCTGCGTATAAACCGCCGCCACCTCGTAGCCGTGTCCGATGATTGCCGTGAGGATCGGCACGGAAAACTCTGGCGTTCCCATAAAGACGATGCGCATCACAAAACCTTCTTCGATGCCCGCTGGCTGGCAAGCTTCTTGAATTTCTTGATGACCATATCGCGCTTGAGCCTGGAAATATGATCGATGAAAAGCACGCCGTTGAGATGATCGATCTCATGCTGCAGGCAGGTCGCCATCAGCCCGTCCGCCTCCATCGATTGCGGCTTGCCGTCCAGATCGAAATAATTGATCTTCACACTCGCAGGCCGTTCGACTTCCGCATAATAATCGGGGATCGACAGACAGCCTTCCTCATAGATACGACCTTCATCCGACGAGGCGACAATCTCGGGATTGATGAAGGTATGCGGCGCCTTTTCCTCATCCTCCTTGGCAAGATCAATCACCAGCATGCGGATCGGCTCGCCCACCTGAATGGCGGCAAGGCCGATGCCCGGCGCATCATACATTGTGTCGAACATATCGCCGGCAAATTTGCGCAATTGATCGTCAAAGCGTTCAACAGGTTTGGATAGCTGACGCAGAACGGGATCAGGAAGAATGACAAGCGGTTTTACTGACATGCGCTTCACGTAATCGCTTGCGCATAAATCGTCAATTGTCCTTTATAAAATGTTCCCGTTTTGATCTCATCATTATGTCACGAATCAGTTAAGCTTGCGAAATGGAAAAACAGATACTCATGAACGAACCGCTTTTGCAGCTTGGCGCCACGACATTCTCGCTGGGGGATGTTCTGCTGGGCGCAATCATCGTGGTGGTCGCCTGCCTTGCCCTGTTCCTGATTACAGCGTCCCGCTCCGCACGGCTGCACGCGGTGGCGGAAGCACAGGCCGAAGATCGCGCCCGCGATGCGGAATACCGCATGGCGGAAATCCTGAAAGCGCAAGCCGAGATGCAAGGCCGTATGCATACAATGGCCGAGGTGTTCGGCTCAAGGCAGGCAGAACTCAACCAGTCGATTCGCGAAAGGCTCGACGGGATGACGCACCGCATCGGCCAGACCATGACCGAGCAGACCAAATCCACCCACGAAAATCTCGCCAAATTGCAGGAGCGTCTCGCGGTCATCGACACGGCGCAAAACAATATCCAGTCACTGGCGGGACAGGTGGTGCAGTTGCAGGCGATTCTCGCCAACAAGCAGACGCGCGGCGCTTTCGGCCAATCGCGCATGGAGGCGATCATCGCCGACGGCTTGCCGCAGGGTGCCTACGAATTTCAGGCAACGCTGACCAATGGCACCCGCCCCGACTGCCTCGTGCGCATGCCCAATGATGCCCCCTCGCTGGTGATCGATGCGAAATTCCCGCTCGAAGCATGGAATTCCATGCGTGAAACGGAAGCACCGGAAACCAAGAAGACCGCCATTGCGCAGTTTCGCCGCGACATGGAAGTGCATATCAAGGACGTTTCCGACAAATATCTGATAGCGGGAGAAACGCAGGACACCGCCTTTCTCTTCGTCCCGTCAGAATCGATCTTTGCCGATATTCACGAACATTTCGAAGCGCTGATACAGCGCGCGCATCGCGCCCGCATCGTCATCGTCTCGCCCTCTCTGCTGATGCTGTCCATTCAGGTCATTCAGGCGATCCTGAAAGATGCGCGCATGCGCGAACAGGCGCATGTCATTCAGGGCGAGGTCATACGGCTGATGGAAGATGTCGGGCGTCTTGATGAGCGCGTGCGCAAGCTCCAGACCCATTTTGCGCAGGCCAACAAGGATATTGACGACATTCTGGTGTCTTCAAACAAGGTAACGCGGCGCGGCGCAAAAATCGAAGCGCTGGAATTTGGCCCCACCCCTACTGACGAAGCAACCAATCCACAGGCCAGACAAGCGGGCTCTTCCGCAAGCCAGCTACGTCTGCGCGTGGTGGATGAGGAGTAATAAGATAGAAAGGGACGCCGAAGCGTCCCTTGATCGTTTATGCGGATGATCAATCATCCCCCATCTTGAGCGCCTGAATGAAGGCTTCCTGCGGGATTTCCACCCGGCCGAACTGGCGCATGCGCTTCTTGCCTTCCTTCTGCTTTTCCAGAAGCTTGCGCTTGCGCGACACGTCGCCGCCATAACACTTGGCCGTCACGTCCTTGCGCAAGGCCGAAATCGTCTCACGCGCCACGATACGCCCACCGATTGCCGCCTGAATCGGGATTTTGAACATATGCTGGGGAATAAGCTCCTTCAGCTTTTCGCAAAGCACGCGACCGCGCTTTTCGGCAGCCGAGCGGTGCACCAGCATCGAAAGCGCATCCACCGGCTCTTCATTGACGAGGATCGACATCTTGACCAGATCGCCCTCGCGATATTCCGAAAGATTGTAGTCGAACGAGGCGTAACCCTTGGAAATCGACTTCAGGCGATCATAGAAGTCGAACACCACTTCATTGAGCGGAAGATCATATGTAATCATCGCGCGCGGGCCGACATAGGAGAGGTCCACCTGAACCCCGCGCCGCTCCTGACAAAGCTTCATGATCGCGCCCAGATAATCGTCCGGCGTCATGATGGTCGCCTTGATCCACGGCTCTTCGATGGCCGCGATCTTCACCACGTCCGGCATATCGGCAGGGTTATGCAGTTCTTTTTCAGTGCCGTCCGTCATCTTGAGACGATAGACCACCGAAGGCGCGGTCGTAATGAGATCGAGATTGAACTCGCGCTCCAGACGTTCCTGAATGATTTCAAGATGGAGCAGGCCGAGAAAGCCGCAACGAAAACCAAAGCCCAGTGCTGCCGAAGTTTCCATTTCATAAGAGAACGAAGCGTCATTGAGGCGCAGCTTGCCCATTGCCGCGCGCAGATCTTCAAAATCTGCTGCATCGACCGGGAACAGGCCGCAGAACACCACCGGCTGCGCTGGCTTGAAGCCCGGCAGCATGTTTGTGGTGGGGCGGCGTTCTTCGGTGATCGTATCGCCGACGCGCGTATCCGCCACTTCCTTGATCGAAGCAGTGATGAAACCCAGCTCACCCGGGCCGAGGTCGTCCACCTGCACCATTTTGGGCGTGAAGACGCCGGTGCGTTCGACCGGATATTTCGCGCCCGTCCCCATCATGCGGATGGTCTGGCCTTTTTTGAGCACGCCGTCGATGACGCGCACCAGCACGATGACGCCAAGATAGGAATCGTACCAGCTATCCACCAGCATGGCCTTGAGCGGTGCGGAACGATCGCCTTCCTTCGGCGCAGGCAGCTTATGAACGATTGCTTCCAGAACATCGTCAATGCCCAGTCCCGTCTTGGCGGAAATTTCCACCGCGTCGGACGCATCGATGCCGATCACTTCCTCGACCTGGCTCTTGACGCGTTCGGGCTCTGCGGCGGGCAGATCGATCTTGTTCAGCACGACCACGATTTCGTGGTTGTTGTCGATGGCCTGATAGACATTGGCCAGCGTCTGCGCTTCCACGCCCTGCGAGGCGTCGACAACCAGCAGCGAACCCTCGCAAGCCGCCAGCGAACGTGAGACTTCATAGGCGAAGTCGACGTGGCCGGGCGTGTCGATGAGGTTGAGGATGTAGGTCTCGCCATTCTTCGCCTTGTAATTGAGACGAACGGTCTGCGCCTTGATGGTGATGCCGCGCTCACGCTCAATATCCATCGAGTCGAGGATCTGATCCTTCATCTCGCGCGACTCCAGCCCGCCCGTCATCTGAATGAGGCGGTCGGCCAGCGTCGATTTGCCGTGGTCGATATGGGCAACGATCGAAAAGTTACGAATATGGTCAAGTGGTGTGCTCATACGCGCGATTTACCAGTAAGCAGCCAAAACTCAAATAGCTATTGCACGTTTATCGCTGGAAAAGCAGCAGCTATCATCATCGTGACAACAAGTCCCCTTTGCCTTGCGGTAAAAAGGCAGTAAATCAGCCTCATAAATCGCGTCGCCGCATGGTCGTCAGGACCGCCGGGCGCGCAATCGGGCTTTGACGCAGGAGTTAAGAATGCAGACCGAACCGAACGAAGTTCACAACAGACCGAAACTGGTCACTGTTTTCGGCGGCTCTGGCTTTGTCGGGCGCGCGGCCGTAGCCAGCCTCACCAAACGCGGCTATCGTGTGCGCGTCGCCGTGCGCAAACCGGAAATCGCCTATTACATGCAACCTCTGGGCGATGTGGGCCAGATTCAGCTCGTGCAGGCCAATGTCCGCCATCGCGGCTCCGTCGATCGCGCCGTCATGGGAGCAGATCACGTCATCAATCTGGTGGGCATCCTTGCTGAAAGCGGCAAGCAGCGCTTCAACAGCGTGCAGGTGCTGGGCGCAAGGAATATCGCCGAAGCCGCGAAGGCCGCCGGTGTTCCCATGACCCACCTTTCCTCGCTCGCAGCGGACGCAAATTCCCCCTCCGCCTATGCACGCACAAAGGCCGAAGGCGAAAAGGCCGTACGCTCCGTGCTGCCGGATGCCGTCATCCTGCGCCCTTCGATTATCTTTGGCGCTGAAGACCGCTTCTTCAATCGTTTTGCAAATATGGCGCGTTTCTCGCCGTTCCTGCCCCTCATCGGCGGCGGCAAGACCCGGTTGCAGCCGGTCTATGTGGGCGATGTCGCCGAAGCCGCAGCCAAATCCGTGGATGGCGAACTGAAAGCCGGGACCACCTATGAGCTGGGCGGGCCCGATGTGGAGGACTTCCGCCAATTGATGCGCGATATGCTGCGCGTCATCGACCGCAAGCGCAGCTTTGTTTCCTTGCCATGGTGGGTTGCGCGCATTCAGGCATCCATCCTCGGCCTTCTGCCAAAGCCGATGCTCACCAATGATCAGGTGACGCTGCTTAAATTCGACAATGTAGTCTCGGAGGAAGCCACTGCGCAGCAGCGCACATTGCAGGGCATGGGAATTACGCCCAAAACCACCGATGCCATCCTTCCCACCTATCTCTGGCGCTATCGCGTCGCCGGGCAATATACGAAGCCCAAACTGGCATGATAAAAAACTGGCATGATAAAAGGGGCGCAAAGCCCCTTTTATTTTATCTTATCTATCCTTTGCTTTCAGCCCCAGACGAGCAATGCTGCCAGCCCCAGCGCCCCGACAATCAGCCGCCACCAGGCAAAAAGCCTGAAACCATGGCGCGAGACGTAATCGAGCAGGTAGCGCACGACGAACACGCCTGAAACAAATGCCATGATGAAGCCAACTGCGATGAGCGCGCCATCATTGTAGGAAAGCACGCCATGATTTTTATACAGATCATAGGCGAATGCGCCCGCCATGGTCGGCATGGCAAGAAAGAATGAGAACTCGGCGGCGGAACGCTTGTCAGCCCCCATCAGCAAAGCGCCCACGATCGTGGCGCCGGAACGCGAGACCCCCGGAATCATGGCCAGACATTGCACGAAACCAATGGCAAGGCAGATCGGCAGCGGGTAATCCATCACGTCGCGATAGCGCGGCTTGAGATCGAGCTGGTCCACCCACAGGAGAATGAAGCCCCCGAGAATGAGCATGATGCACACCAGTATCGGGGTCTCGAAAAGCACGCTTTTGATGAAACCGTGCGCCATGGCGCCAATGACGGCTGCTGGCAAAAACGCAATCAGGACGCCGGCAACGAACCGGCGTGTGCGCGCATCACGCGGAAAATCGACAAGAAGCGTAATCAGCTTCGTCGAATAGACGGTCAGAATCGCGAGAATGGCCCCAAGCTGGATCAGCACCTCGAAAGTCTTGCCCGTCGATTCAAAGCCCAGAAAATGTCCGATAAGCAGCAAATGGCCTGTAGATGAAACCGGAATGAATTCGGTGAGACCTTCGACAAGGCCAAGAAAAGCAGCTTCCAGAAGATTAAAAATATCCATGTAGTCTATACCTTGGAGAGATGGATATGATGAGAACGAATTGACCTGACCGCCGCGTGGTGTTGAAATGCGAAAACAGCGCGCCCAGCGATTGCTTGTCTCTCGCAGGTATAGCCCTTATAGACTAAACATTGCGTTGAGATGTCGCGAATCGCCCGACAGCAGAAATAGCCTGCTGTCGGCGTTAACGCCAGAAGCCGTCCTCCGCGCATATCAATTAAAGCCTGTCAGTCGAAAGTACCGCGTCGATCATGCTTACGCTTTTTCATCATCCCATGTCCTCGGGTTCGCGCTATGTGCGGCTTATTCTCGGCGAATATGACGTGGAAGCGGAGCTGATCGAGGAACGCCCATGGTCGCGCCGCAAGGAGTTTCTCGCGCTCAATCCCGCAGCCACCCTGCCCGTATTGCTCGCAGAGCGCGACCTGCCGGTTGTCGGGGCGACGGTCATCGCGGAATATCTCGATGAGACCCGCGGCGCGCTCAAGCGCAACCGCCGCCTGTTGCCTGAAAGCCCGATGGAGCGCGCAGAGGTGCGCCGTCTGGTCGACTGGTTTCTGGTCAAGTTTGAAAATGAAGTGACGCGGCATATCGCCCGCGAGCGGGTTTTCAAATTGCAGATGTCGGCAGAATTCGGCGGCAGCGCGCCGGATTCGACCGCCATTCGCGCCGCCCGCACCAATATCCGCCAGCATATGAAATATATCGACTGGCTCGCCGCAACCCGCGACTGGCTGGGCGGCAACCTGCCCAGCTATGCCGATATGGCGGCAGCGGCTTCCCTTTCCGTCCTCGATTATCTCGGTGAGATCGAATGGAGCGAAACCAGGGCCGCGCGCGACTGGTATACGCGCATGAAGTCGCGCCCTGCCTTCCGCCCCCTGCTTTCCGACCGTGTGCGCGGACTAGCCCCGGTAGCCCATTATGGCGATCTCGACTTCTGAAACCAGGCAGGCCCGGCTCAAGCGCTTCCTGACTGAAGAAGCGAAAGCCGTCGGATTTGATGCGGTCGCCTTCACCACGCCCGACAAGATTCCGCAGGCTCCGCAGCGCCTCCGGCAATATATCGCCGAAGGCTGCCACGCCGATATGGCGTGGATGGAAGAGACTGAAGAACGGCGCGCCAATCCAAGCGTGCTTTGGCCGGAAGTCCGCTCCATCATGATGCTCGCCATGAATTATGGCCCCGAAACCGACCCGCTTGCCCTTCTGGAGCGCAAGGACCGCGGTGCCATTTCCGTTTATGCGCGCAATCGCGACTATCACGACATCGTAAAAGGCAAGCTCAAGCATGTGGCGAGCCGCTTCGCCGCCCGCGCCGGACAGGACGTGAAGGTCTTCGTCGATACCGCACCCGTCATGGAAAAACCGCTCGCGCAGGCCGCAGGTCTTGGCTGGCAGGGCAAGCACACCAATCTGGTCAGCCGCGAACATGGTTCCTGGCTGTTTCTCGGGTCAATTTTCACCACGGCGGAAATCCCCCCCGACGAGGCGGATCGCGATCATTGCGGATCGTGCCGCGCATGTCTGGACGCCTGCCCGACGAAAGCCTTTCCCGCCCCCTATCGCATCGATGCGCGCCGCTGCATTTCTTACCTGACCATTGAAAACAAAGGGCCGATCCCGCTTGAATTTCGCAAACCCATCGGCAATCGCATCTATGGTTGCGACGACTGTCTTGCTGTGTGTCCATGGAATAAATTCGCGCAGGCCACCCATGAGATGAAGCTCAAGGCGCGCGATGACCTCAATGCCCCGCGCCTTGCCGATTTCCTGCAACTTGATGATTCTGCCTTTCGCACATTTTTCTCCGGCTCCCCGGTCAAGCGCATCGGGCGTGATCGTTTCCTGCGCAATGTGCTGATTGCCGCTGGAAACTCGCAGGACCTGTCCCTGCTCCCGCAAGTCGAGGCGCTGCTGCGCGACGAGGCGCCTCAAGTGCGCGGCGCGGCAATCTGGGCGTTTCGCCAGCTTGCCGCCCCCGACCATATCGCCGCATTGCAGAAAGAACTGGCTCCCTCGGAGCAGGATGCTACGGTGCAGGCGGAGTGGACCATGGAGGAAATCTGATATGCGCATTTTTCTGCTGGGAGCCGGCTATTCCGCCGCAGCTTTCGCGCGGCTTATGGCTGGCGATGCAGAGCGCATCGATGGCACCACCCGCCATGAAGAGCGTTTCGCCCCATTGCAGCAATCAGGCATCCATCCCTGGCGCTTTGACCGGGAAACCAGCGATCCCGAGCTTGTCGATCAGCTTGCCCGCTCCACCCATGTCGTCATTTCCATTGCACCCGGTGAAAGCGGCGATCCGTCTTTGCCCCTTGTGGAAGAAGCGATGCGCCGTCCCGACAATATAATTCGCTGGCTCGGCTATCTTTCAACCGTTGGCGTCTATGGCGATCATCAGGGCGGATGGGTCGATGAAACCGCGCCTTGCAAGCCAGTTTCGCGCCGCTCTCTGGAGCGCGTCCACGCCGAAGCAGCATGGACTGTCCTCAGTCAGCGTCATGGCGTCCCGCTCTCCATATTGCGCCTGTCGGGCATATATGGCCCCGGCCGCAATGCATTCCTCAAGCTGGAACAGGGCACGGCGCGCCGCATCATCAAGCAAGGGCAGGTTTTCAACCGCATCCACGCAGACGACATCGCCGGGGCGCTGCGCCTTCTTGCAGGCACGACCGCCGATGGCATTTTCAATATTACCGACAATGAGCCTGCGCCGCCCCAGGACGTGATTGCCTGTGCCGCTGAAATAATGGGAATTACCCCGCCCGAAGAAGTCGCCTTTGAAAGCGCGGACATGACTCCGATGGCGCGTTCCTTTTATGGCGAAAACAAGCGCGTTTCCAACCGGCGGATCAAAGATCTGGGCTATGAATTCATCTATCCCGATTATCGCGCGGCCCTGTCCGCCATGTGGCGCGATAAAAACTGGCGCTGATCGCCTGCGAATTGCCGTTTGCGATGCTTTAAACCATAATCGGGACATTGCATGCGAATGATTCGCAAAATTATTATTCCGGAACATTGCCCATGGTTACGATATATCGGTTCAGCCTCCGGCATGGTTTCGCGCTCGCGGCAGCGGTCGCAATAAGCGCGCTATGCGGCAGCATTATATCGACCAGCGCGCAAGACATGCCTGCAAAACAGGCCTTTGGCGCACAAGAGCTTCCCGCTCTGGCCCAAAAACCGCATTCGATAGGCTTTTACTCAAAGGGCTGCATCGCCGGGGCTGTCGCCATCGCCGAAGATGGGCCGAACTGGCAGGTCATGCGCCTTTCGCGCAATCGCCGCTGGGGCCACCCGCACACGATCGCGCTGCTGGAGCGCCTCTCACGCGATGCGGCAAAGGATGGCTGGCCCGGCCTGCTGATCGGCGACATATCGCAGCCGCGCGGCGGACCGATGCTGACAGGCCATGCCTCCCACCAGGTGGGGCTTGATGCCGACATATGGCTGACACCCATGCCCAAAAAGCGCTTGAGCAGTGAAGAGCGTGAAAATGTATCGGCCATATCGATGCTGGCGAAGGATTCACTTTATGTCGATCCCAAAAAATGGACGCCAAGCCGCACCGCCCTGCTAAAACACGCAGCCAGCTACCCGGAAGTCGAGCGTATTTTCGTGCATCCCGGCATTAAAAAACAGCTCTGTGAGACCGTAAAGGGCAATAGGAACTGGCTGGGCAAGGTTAGACCCTATTGGGGACACCACTACCATTTTCATATCCGCCTTTCCTGCCAGCCGGGTTCTGCTAATTGCAAGCCGCAAGCGGCGGTGCCGCCCGGCGACGGTTGCGATCAATCACTGGCATGGTGGTTTACGGACGAACCATGGAAACCGGCAAAGCCATCCAAGAAGCCGTCGGAAAAGCCAAAGACCGTCATGGTTTCCGATCTGCCGAAATCCTGTGCCGCCGTGCTGCATGATCCCTCTCCCGATTCCGTCGCGGAAGTGACATACAGCGCGCGATAAACTATCCTGTATTATCCGAACCCATTTATGAACAATCCGGGCGCCGGAACAAATTGACAAGGTTATCAACCCATGGAAAAACGACTTCGCGTCGCCCTGATCGCTCATGATTTGAAAAAAGATGACATGGTCGCTTTTGCGCAACTGCACGAAGAGGCCTTGTCGCGTTTTGACATCGTGGCAACGGGAACGACAGGCGGGCTTATCCAGCAGGCATGCAAATCGTTGAATGTCCATCGGGTTAAGAGCGGCCCGCTTGGCGGCGATCAGCAGATCGGCGCAATGATTGCGGAAGGAATGATACAGGCATTGATTTTCTTCATCGATCCGCTTTCGCCGCTTCCCCATGACGTGGACGTCAAGGCCCTGACCCGGCTGGGCAGCGTCTACGACATTCCCATGGCGCTCAATCGCGCAACAGCGGAAAGATTGATCAAGGCGCTGGATCGGTAGGCAACAACAAGACTGCCCATGCAGTCTCGGCAACACAGACGAAGCAATAGGAAACAGAATGCAAGCCACGATAGACGCTGAACAAAGTTTCAAATTTCCCGTTCTCGTCGGCGATATTGGCGGAACCAACGCGCGCTTCGCCCTTCTTGTCGATTCCTATGCCGAACCCAAGGAATTCCCCGTCGTCCAGACTTCAGACTACGCCACGATCGATGAAGCGATCCAGAGCGTCGTTCTCGACCATACTTCCATCATGCCGCGCTCTGCGATCCTTGCGGTCGCAGGCCCCGTGGACAGCGATGAAATCGACCTCACCAATTGCAACTGGATCGTTCGTCCGCGTGATATGATCGCAAAGCTTGGCTTCAAGGACGTCACGGTTCTGAACGATTTTGAAGCGCAGGCGCTTGCGGTCGTCTCGATCGACAACGAATATCTGGAGCAGATTGGCGGCAAAAGCGAAGAAATCATCGCAACCCGCGTCGTGCTTGGCCCCGGCACAGGACTTGGCGTAGCTGGTCTGCTGCGCACCCACAAGGCATGGGTTCCCGTTCCCGGTGAAGGCGGTCATATCGACATCGGCCCGCGCAGCGCGCGCGATTATCAGGTCTTCCCCCATATCGAACACATCGAAGGACGTGTATCGGCCGAACAGATTCTTTGCGGACGCGGCTTGCGCAATCTCTATCTCGCCATCTGCACTGCCGATAAGGTGGTCCCCACTCTCGATACGCCTGCCGCCATCACCGATGCAGGCCTTGAAGGCAGCAATGCGCAAGCGGTTGAAACGCTCGACCTCTTCGTCACCTATCTGGGTCGGGTCGCTGGCGATCTGGCGCTGGTTTTCATGGCCCTTGGCGGCGTCTATCTCTCCGGCGGCATTCCCCAGCGCATATTGTCCGCCCTCAAATCGGGTTCTTTCCGCGCAGCATTCGAAGACAAAGCCCCCCATGGCCTTATCATGCGCGACATCCCCATCCATGTGATCACCCATCAACTGGCTGCATTGAGCGGCCTTTCCGCTTTCGCACGCACGCCCTCACGCTTTGAGGTTTCAACGGATGGCCGTCGCTGGCGTATCGGATGAGATAGGGTTATAGAAGCGCTGTAATGAAATCCTTCACAGCCCCAGCTGCCAGATAAAAAGCGCATTTGCCCGTGAGTCTATTCAGGAAGAAAAACAAAAAAATCGATCCGGGCGAAGCCACGCGCGTCATTCGCCGCATGATGTCGGAGAACGTCCGCGATTATAAGAAGAGCTATTTCGTGGCCATCGCGGCCTCGCTCATCGTGGGGGCTTCCAACGGTGCGCTGGCCTATCTGATGAAACCCATGATCGACAAGATCTTCTACGAGCAGAAGATCGGTCTCATCTGGGTCATTTGCGGCGCAATTCTCGGCATCTTCATCCTGCGTGGGCTTTCCAGCTATGTTCAGGCGGTCGAACTGGCCAAGATCGGCAATAATCTGGTCGCGCGCTACCAGAAGCGCATCTTCGACCACCTCATGAAGCTGGGCCTCGATTTTTATAACGATACCCGCTCCGGCCATCTGGCCGCGCAGATCAACCAGAATGTCAACGGCATTCGCGATCTTCTCAATATGACGATTTCTTCGATCGCCCGCGATCTGGTTGCGCTGGTCGGGCTGGTCGGCATGATGTTCTATACCGATCCGGTCATGTCCGCAGTCATCTTCCTGATCGGCCCGCCGCTCATTCTGGCCGTTGCCTATATTTCGCGTCGCATCCGCTCCGTCACCCGCGATCTGGTGCATCTCAATTCCCATCTGCTCGGCGCCATGCAGGAATCGGTGCAGGGCATCGCCATCGTCAAGGCATTCACGATGGAAGATCAATTGCGTTCCAGGATCGATACGCTGATCGTGCAGGCCGAGGGGCGTAGCAACAAGATCGCCCGCGTTTCGGAGCGCACCACCCCCATCGCAGAAATTCTTGCAGGCTTCGCCATAGCCGGTGTGCTGGCTTATAGCGGTTATCGCGCGATCCTCAATCAGGAGCCGCCCGGCGCGATGTTCGCCTTCATCACCGCGCTGCTTCTGGCCTATGATCCGGCGCGCCGTCTTGCGCGCCTGCAGGTCGGCCTTGAACGCGCGCTGGTCAATGCGCGCATGATCTATGAAGTGCTCGACATCGAACCTCAGCAGGAGGATGTTCCCGATGCGGTGAATCTCAAGCCCGGCCCCGGCGAGATTCAATTCAATGACGTCCACTTCTCCTATAGTGAAGGTGCCCCGGTGCTGCACGGCGTCAGCTTTATTGCGAAAGCCGGAAAAACGACAGCCGTGGTCGGCGCATCGGGGGCGGGAAAATCAACGCTCATCAGCCTTATGCAGCGCTTCTACGATACCGAAAAGGGTGACATCCTTTTTGACGGACAGGATATTTCAAAGGTCACGAAACAATCGCTGCGCCATTCCATCGCTTATGTTTCGCAACAACCCTATCTGTTTGAAGGCACCATCGCCGACAATATCCGCTATGGGCGTCCGGACGCCACCGATGCCGAAATCATCGAAGCGGCAAAACTGGCCCATGCGCATGAGTTCATCGTGCAACAGGCTGGCGGCTATGACACGCCGGTGGGCGAAAACGGCGTCACGCTTTCTGGCGGGCAGCGCCAGCGCCTTTCCATCGCCCGCGCCATCGTGCGCAATGCGCCCGTTCTGCTGCTCGACGAGGCGACCTCCGCCCTCGATAATGAATCGGAAAAGCGTGTTCAGCTTGCGCTGGACGAGATCATGCAGGACCGCACGACCATCGTGATTGCCCACCGGCTTTCCACGGTCGTCAATGCCGATCACATCGTCGTCATGGAAGCGGGCCATGTGGTCGAAGAAGGCCGTCACGACGATCTCATCGGCATTCCCAATGGCGTCTATGCCCGCTTTTATCAGTTGCAAAGTGGCAATGGCGAAATCCTTCTTGAAAAGACAGGCACAAAGGAAAACACCAATGGCCAATGAAACCGAAATGGGACTGGTGGTTGTCGGTGCCAGCGGCCGCATGGGACAGGCCCTCATCCGCACCATTCATGGGATGGCGGGTGTTGCGCTTGCAGGCGCCATAGAACGCCCGGATTCTCCTTATCTGGGCAAGGATGCGGGCGAAATTGCCGGTCTTGGCAATCTCGGCATTTCCATCACCGACGATCCCCTGCCCGTTTTCGCAAAGGCGCAAGGCGTGCTTGATTTCACCAGCCCCGCAGCCTCGGTCGGCTACGCCGCATTGGCGGCGCAGGCGCGCATCGTGCATGTGATCGGCACCACGGGCTGCTCCCCTCAAGACGACGAGAAAATCCGCGCCGCCGCCCGCCATGCTACAATCGTCAAATCGGGCAATATGAGCCTTGGCGTCAATCTTTTGTCCGTTCTGGTGCAAAAGGCAGCGCAAGCACTCGATCCGGAAGATTTCGACATCGAGATTCTTGAGATGCATCACAGGCACAAGGTCGATGCACCTTCAGGCACTGCACTCCTGCTGGGCGAAGCGGCAGCAAAAGGCCGCGCAATCAGCCTGGCTGACAAAAGCGTGCGCGTGCGCGACGGCTATACCGGCCCGCGCGAAGAAGCGACGATCGGCTTTGCAACATTGCGCGGTGGCTCGGTCGTCGGCGATCATTCCGTCATTCTCGCCGGCCCCGGCGAGCGCATCACCCTTTCACACAATGCCGAAGACCGCACCATCTTCGCGCGCGGCGCGGTAAAAGCGGCCCTTTGGGCCCATGGAAGGAAACCCGGTCTTTATTCCATGCTCGATGTTCTCGGGCTTAACGACTGATTCTCACCACTATGGAGCATTGAGCATGTCCCGTACCCTCGTCCTGGTCCGTCACGGCCAAAGCGAATGGAACCTGAAGAACCTCTTTACCGGCTGGCGTGATCCGGGCCTCACCGAACAGGGCCATGCGGAAGCGAAAGCTGCCGGGCAGCGCCTCAAGGCCGCTGGCCTCACATTCGACATCGCCTTTACCTCCGTGCTTTCGCGGGCTCAGGTGACATGCGAGCATATTCTTGAGCAACTGGGCCAGTCCGGCCTTGAAACCATCCGCGATCAGGCGCTCAATGAGCGCGATTATGGTGATCTTTCGGGTCTCAACAAGGATGATGCCCGCGCGAAATGGGGCGAGGAACAAGTCCATATCTGGCGCCGCTCCTACGATGTGCCTCCACCGGGCGGCGAAAGCCTCAAAGACACCGGCGCGCGCGTGTGGCCCTATTATCTCCATACGATACAGCCGCATGTGCTGCGTGGCGAGACGGTGCTTGTCGCAGCCCATGGCAACTCGCTTCGCGCTCTCATCATGGCGCTTGACGGCCTGACGCCTGAAGAGATTCTCAAGCAGGAACTCAATACCGGCGTTCCGGTCATCTACAAGCTCAACGCTGATTCGACCATCGCCTCCAAGGAAGTCCTTTCAGCCTGATTTTTTCGGGTGCGGACACCGTTTGGCGTCGCCGCACCCGGCTTTGCTGCGCCTCGTTTTTCTTTCGGTCTGTGAACTGATAAAAAAGCTGGCGAAACACGAAATGACGATTGACAGAGACCGGCGGACCCCTTAGATGGGTCCTCGTCGCCCAGATGGCGGAATTGGTAGACGCACCAGCTTCAGGTGCTGGCGCTCGCAAGGGCGTGGAGGTTCGAGTCCTCTTCTGGGCACCATTTCCCTTCTAAGTCACTACCAAGACTTAGGTTTCCATAAAATACGATAAGATAGGAACGATCAGCCGATGCGGCTTGAATCGATCTTATATGCGTGGCCCGCCAGGCCACGCCGGGGCATTCCAGCAATTCTATTCAGACAGGGACCGCTCTGGTAGAAACCTCCGCTTGTGTCTTCATGCTGTTGACCGGCAAGCGTTGTCCCGTATCGGCGCAGAAGAAATGCAGCTTGTCGGGATTGATTGCCAGATACATGCGCTCACTGATTGGAACATGCGGCGCAAAGGCAACGGTAAGTCGCAGCTCTCCCACCATTCCGTGCACGAGCCGTTGTGCGCCCAGTTCCTCGACGTGATCGAGATGAAAATCCATTGCATCGGCCTCATCCCCGGCCAGTTCTATATCTTCTGCGCGCATGCCCACCGTAACCGGCCCTGCTGGCGGCAGCGCTCCGGGCAGCTTGAGCATCATCTCGCCAAGATGCAGCCGGTTGCCGTCCACGTGGCCTGAAAGCAGGTTCATTGCCGGCGACCCTATGAAGGCTGCGACAAAAGCGGATGCTGGCGCATGATAGACCTCCAGCGGCGTCCCGATCTGCTCAATGCTCCCCTTGTTGAGAACGACCAGTCGCGTCGCCAATGTCATGGCTTCAAGCTGGTCATGCGTCACATAAAGGGAAGTCGTGCCCAGCCGCCTTTGCAGCCGCTTGATTTCCCCGCGCATGGTCACGCGCAATTTGGCGTCGAGATTGGAGAGAGGCTCATCGAAAAGAAAGACCGACGGCTTGCGCACAATCGCGCGCCCCATGGCCACGCGCTGACGCTGGCCGCCGGAAAGCGCCTTCGGTTTGCGGTCAAGGAAGGGTTCGATTTCAAGCATCCGCGCTGCCTCGGCAACACGCTGTTCGATTTCGGCTTTTGGCGTTTTACGGTTTCTCAGCCCATACGCCATATTGTTGTAAACGCTCATATGCGGATAGAGCGCATAATTCTGGAAAACCATGGCTATATCCCGGTCCGCCGGTTCGACCTCGTTGACCAACCGCTCCCCGATACGCACCTCGCCCGACGAAATATCCTCCAGCCCGGCAATCATGCGCAGAAGCGTGGATTTACCGCAGCCGGACGGGCCGACAAGCACGATGAACTCGCCAGCGCGAATATCGAGGGAAACGCCTTTCACCGCCTCGACCCCGCCCGCATAGATCTTTCTGATGTCCTTCAGAACGATACCGGCCATGTTTTCTCCATTCCTGCCCGCGGCTGCTGCGCGGGCATATTTTCTGATCGTTTCAAAAGCGAAATCACGGGGTTTCCAAAGCTTCTTCGACCGGCTTTCTGTCGCGCTCATCAAGCCATCGGGCGGTGGCGTCACTTGCAGTTCCTGCCGCCTCGCTCATCGTCAGTCCGCGCAGAATTGCCGAAATCAGATTGGCCGAAAAATGATCCCCCGCCCCAATCGTGCTTCTGACTGCGACGCGTTTTGCAGGCTGCACCGGATGAATCTGCTGCCCGTCGAAAACAGTAATCGGATTGGGACCATCCGTTATGACAAGATGCCTCAATCTTGGCCCGCACAGCGTGCGGCTTCTGTTCCACAATGTTTGCATATCCAGCCCTGCCAAATCTCCTCTGGACCCGATCATGAGATCGGCTGGCCGAAATACTGCTGAGTCGGATAGAGGAAATTGTGAAGCGACCAACGGAATGGCGTCGAACGCCGCATGAATTGCCGCATCGGGATTGAAGCAATTGATATAGGCCGCTTGCGCGTGAACCTCCCCGCGCAGCGTGAACGGCCTCGCAGGCGCATTACGCGGCGTCAGAATCGTGCGTTCACCCGTAGGCTCAAGCAGTATCTCGGTTAGCTGGGTTTTGCTGTCACGCCACATGACATGCGTCAGGTCGAAGCCGCGTTCAGCCAGTTGTTTCCATGCGGATTGGCCCAATTCATCGTCGCCCAGCGAACCGACCAGCGCAACGTCATGTCCCAGCGCCAGCAATTGCGATCCCGTAAAAAAGCCGCCGCCACCCAGACGGATGGCCCGCTCTCCCCATGGAATGCGCGCCCCTGCCACAAGCGGGCGGTCGATCTGCCAGATACGATCATGATTGAGATGAGCGACGACAAGAATGCGCGACATTTACTTCTCCACTGTACCGGCAGAAAACGCTTCCACGATATATCGCTGCGCCAGCAGGAACATCGCCAGAACCGGCAATATGGAAAGAAGGCTCGTCGCCATAAGCGGTCCCCACGGCGTTTGGGCGCCATCTATATCGGCGAACATGGCAATGCCCGTCGTCAATGTCTTGCGTCCGGTGTCTTCAAGAACAAGTTGCCCCCACAGATAGATATTCCACGCTCCCATGAAGGAGATTACCGAAAGGGCCGCTATGGCAGGCAGCACATTTGGAATGGCAATATCCGTGAACTGTTTCCACATGCCGCAACCGTCGATGCGTGCTGCTTCAAACATTTCGCCCGGCAGGGAAAGAAACGATTGCCTGAAATAGAAGACATAGAAGCCGATATAGGGAATAGATGGGATGATCATGGCCGAATAAGTATCGAACGCCTGAATCTTCACGACCCCGATATAGGTAGGAATGATTGCCAGAACGGTCGGAAATGACATTGTCGCGATCACGACCCAAAAGAAGAACTGCTTGCCGCGAAACTCCATCCGCGCGAATGCGTAACCGGCGGGCAGGCTGATAACGAGCTTGCCCAATGTGATTGCAGTCGAGGTAAGCACCGAATTGAACAGCCACCACCAGATCGGATAACGCTCCGCCGCGCTCTGGAAGTTTGAAAACGTGAATTCTTCCGGCCACAGCCGCAGGGCCTTCTGCACGATCAAATCATTAGGCGTAAATGCCGATGTCAGCATCCACAGCAGTGGAAACAGCGTGATCAGCGACAGCGCGATAAGCAGAAAATGAAGAGTACCGCGCTGCAGGGCGATGCTGAAGGATTGCTTGCTCATTGGTAATGAACCCGCTTTTCGCCAAACCGGAACTGAGCCCATGTTATCGCCAGCACGACGACGATAATGACCATGGCCACCGCGCTGGCCCGCCCAAACTGGAAGAATTGCAGTCCCTGCTGCCACAGGAAATAAAGCAGGTTGGAACTTCGGCCCGCAGGACCGCCATGTGTGAGCACATCGACGACGCCGACAATATCATCGAGCACGGAGAAAATCGTGGTGACGGAAATAAAGAAGGCTGTCGGGGTAATCAGTGGCAGCTCGATGGTGAAGAAGCGCCGCCATGCCCCGGCGCCGTCGAGCCGCGAGGCCTCGCGCAGCGATGATGGCACATTGGCCAGCGCCGCAATCCATAGCAGCATGTTCAGGCCAAAGCTTTTCCAGAAAGTGACCAGACAAACGCACAGCAGCGCCAGGTCCGGGTCCATATGCCAGAGCGAGGTGGGCATGCCGAACCAGGCAAGCACCTCGTTAAACAGTCCATTGACGGGATTGAGCAGCCATGACCAGGCCACCCCGGCCACCGAATAGGCAAGAATGGTTGGAAGGAACAATGCGCCGCGATAAAACCGTTCGAGCCGGGAACCGCGCACGGCATGGATCATAACCGCCAGAACCAGCGGCAATATGATCTGGGCCGGAACGAGAATGATGCAGTAAAGCAGCGTGTTCCATGCCGATAGCCGGAAATCGGCATCGGAAAGAATATCTCTGTAATTATCCAGACCGACGAAACGCACATCTGTCGACAGGAGATTCCAGTCCACTACCGAAAGCGCGAATGACGCGACGATCGGGCCGTAGAGGAATATGACGACGGAAAGAACGGCTGGCCCCACAAACAACCATGGGGCCAGTTTCGCAAATAATGATCGGCGCATTTGTCCTCAGGCGTCCGCGAGGACCGATGCAAGTTCGTCATGCGCGGATTTCAGGCCCGACTTGATGTCGGTTTCCTTGGTCAGCATGCGCGAGACCCACTTGCGCCAGATATTCTGCCCTTCAAGGCCGCGCTTGCCCGGCCAGATGGTTTCGGCGGTCAGGCCGTCCTGCAACTGGCCTGCTGCCGGTTTCATGAAATCATTGATAAGCGGAATATCATGAACGGAAGTGTTGAGGTAGCCGACTTCCGACCAGATCTTCTGGCCTTCCGGCGAAGCGCAGAACTCGAGAAATGCCAGCGAAGCCTTGGCCTGCTCATCGTTGCGCGCATAGACCGCGAGGAAATTGCCGCCGCTGTTCATATTGCGATCCTGTCCGGGAATACCGGGGAAACGGGCGGTGATCGCCTTGGCGCTGCCATAGGGGAAGCTGACGGCGCGCGTGGAGCTGGTCGTGCAGATAGCCAGGGCGCCTGCTTCGAATGCCGCATCCTGCTCCTTGCCACCGACCGGCGTCCACAATCCGTCATGAGCCGGCTGGCAATAAAGCTCCATGCCCTTCGCGGCTTCCTCGCTGTTCAGTGCGAGATTGCCTTCAGGATCGATTATGTAGCCGCCCGCATTCTGGATGAAGGACTGGCTCGTCCATTCATTGTTGGAAAGCGCCAGCGCCGAGCGGTAGGTGGGATGCTTGCCCTTGAGCTTTTCATCGAGCGTGCGGGCGGCGTTGTAAAGCCAGTCCGTATCGGGATAATCTGGCAGGTTCGGATCAAGCCCGGCCTCTTCCCACAAAGCGCTGTTGATGAAGGTGATCGGCGTGGACATGGCCCATGGCAGACCGATGACGGCATTGTCGATCGTGACCAGCGGCATGAGCGAAGGCACGAAATTTGCCATGATGGCCTGTGCCTTTGCCGCATCGATTTCATTGAGATCGCGCGCACCCAGCGTACGGCGGGCGAAATAGCCGAATTTCCAGCCCGTAACCATAATTGCGGGCGGCTTGCCGGCAGCGGTTGCAGCCAGCGCCTTGGTGGTAGCGGTTTCGTAATCGCCATCAAAGCGATTGGTGACGGTCACGCCGGTCTTGAGGGCATTGAATGCATCGACAACTTTCTGAAACGGCTTGTCCGGCCCCCAGATGCTCGAAATTTCAATCTTTGCATCAGCGGAAAAAGCTGACGAAACACCGAAGGCACTCGATGCGGCGACAGCAGCCGAGGCGGTCAGAAAACTGCGCCTGGAAATCTCAACCATGTCCATTTCTCCTATGTCCGAAATGAGCACAAACTAGCGGCGCTCAATGACACGAGAATTGTCCGCTTTGACGGCTTCATGCTGAAATTGCCCGTTTGATGACCGTTTCGTGCGCGCTTTGTCGTAATATTGTGAGATAGCCCTGCTAGATCGCGACCGAACCCAATCATGACAGGCCAGACAATGGTAACCAGACCCATGCGCCCAGCCGAACGGCAGGACCGCATCCGCGATCATCTCATCAGATTTGGCGGTGCATCATGCGTGCAGCTGGCGGAAGTTTTTTCCGTCTCGGAAGAAACCATCCGCCGTGACCTTGCTGCTCTCGAAGAGAGAGGCCAGGCAATGCGCGTTCATGGCGGTGCGCGGGCTCTCACTGCAAAGGGCATGCCGCATATCGATCTGCGTGTCGGGGCCGAGCGCGAAGCGAAAGAGCACATCGCCCGGCTGGCCCACGGCTTGCTGCGACCCGGAATGTCGGTGTTTTTCTCCGGCGGTTCAACCGCCCTCGCCACCGCCTGGGAAGCCCGACACCACCCTCCCATCGTGGCGACCTCGGTGATGGTCGACATCATGATCGTGCTGGCGATGGGCGGGCAGACGGATCTTACGCTTTGCGGCGGGCAGTTCGACCAGCAGGCGCGCGCCTCCTATGGTTTCGAAGCTATGGAGATTGTTTCCCGCCGCGTCTTCGATATAGCTTTCATGGGAGCCAGCGGGTTCGACATCACGCGCGGACTGCTGGGGCCTACCGATCATCACTTGCAAATGGCGCAGGTGGTGCGCCGCCAGTCACGGAAATTCGTCGTCCTCGCAAGTCATACCGCATTGCAACGCAGCGACCAGTTTTCCATTATGCCGATCTCAGGCATTGATCTTATTGTCACGGACCAGCCACCGCCCAGCGCAATCTATGCCATGCTTGAAACAAACGGCGTGGAAATCCTTTATTGATGATCTTCCACATGCCACTATTCAAAAGATAGCGCGCATTGATTATATTCAGCAGATCATTCGACGATCATATGAGGCAGGCAACGGTTGCAGAAGAAAAAAGACATAAGTCCAATTTCCAGGAGAATCCTGACGGCTATCCGCAACCGGCCGGGCTTCCGGCCACCCCATGCCAATGTGATGGAAGGCGACATCGTTATCGCTTCCTATAACGTCCACAAATGCGTCGGCGTCGATAAGCGCTTCGACCCGCAGCGCACCGCCGACGTCATCAGTGAAATCGACGCGGACGTTATTGCCTTGCAGGAAGCGGACAAACGCTTCGGTCAAAGGTCCGGCTTGCTCGACCTCGGCCTGCTGGAACGCCGTCATGGTCTGGTGCCGGTCCCCATCACCGCAACGACACCCTATGGACATGGCTGGCATGGCAATGTGCTGCTGTTTCGCGAGGGCGTCGTGCGCAATGTCCGCCAGCTTGCCCTGCCCGGCATCGAGCCACGCGGCGCGCTGGTGGCCGATCTTCAGTTTCCATCCGGCCCTTTGCGCATCATTGCCGCACATCTGGGGCTGCTCAAGCGCTCGCGGGAGCAACAGGCCGAAAGCATTCTTTCCGTATTGCAGCAGTCCGACACCCTGCCGACGCTGCTGGTTGGCGATCTCAATGAATGGCGCGTGGGCAGATATTCATCACTGGCATCCCTCCTGCCGGTTTTCAATCATACCGCAACGGCGGTGCCCAGCTTCCCTTCGCGCTTCCCCGTGCTGGCGCTTGATCGTGTTCTGGGCATGCCGCACAATCTGGTCACGGGGATAGAGGTTCACAACACGCCGCTGGCGCGTCTGGCGTCCGACCATCTTCCGATCAAGGCCCATCTCGATCTGAAAACGGCAGCCCGCCTTCTCGAAGAATTCAATCCTTCCCTGCTCAACAGCAATTCCACCGGCGTCGATCTTTAAAGCATGTCGCCCGAAAGTGGGAACCGGTTTCGGGATAACGACATGCGTTAAAACAAAAACTTAAAGCGTGAGGAGCGAATCTGAAAGATCGCGACACGCTTTAGGCCAGTTTTATGCTGACGATCAGAGATAAGGCGACCCAAGCCAGATGATCCGGTCGATCAGCCGCTCCAAAAATGGCCGGTTCTTGAGCCGCCCCAGATGGATTTCACGGCTGATTTCAATTGCACGGCCGATGCGCTCCTCGACATCGCGGGCAATCTCATGATCGAGAATTTCAAGATCGACCTCAAAATTGAGCCGCAGGGAGCGCGGGTCCAGATTGGACGAGCCGACATAGCACCAGGCCCCGTCGATCGTTATAAGTTTGGAATGGTTGAATGCCCCCTCCGCGCGCCAGATGCGGCAGCCATCCTTTAAAAGCTGGTCGAACTGCGCCCGCATGGCGCGGTCAACCAGCTTGAGATTGTTGACGCCGGGCACGACAATATCCACCGACACACCGCGCCGCGCTGCCGTCACCAGCGCGCTTATGAGTTCCCGGTCCGGCAAAAAATAGGGAGACATGATGAGGATGTGCTGCTGCGCCACCGAAAAGGCGCCCGTCAGCATGCGGTGATTGGTTTCGACATTCTTGTCCGGCCCCGAGCCGACGACGCGCACCAGCGTTCCGGTTCCCGGAGGAGCCGTCGGCGCTGCGATGGACCACGCCTCCCCTGTCAGCAGCTCACCCGTGGTAAAACGCCAGTCTTCGGAAGCGAGATGGAAGAGATCGGCAACCGCTGGTCCTTCCAGCATGAAATGTGTGTCGATTGCCTCCCCATGGCCGGCAAACTGCCGCGTAAAACCCGCACGAATATTCATGCCGCCGGTAAAAGCCGTTTTGCCATCGACAATCAGAATCTTGCGGTGCGTGCGCAGGTTCGCATAGGGCAAACGCAATCCCATAATGATATTGCCATTGAAGACATCCACCGGGATCTGTTTCTGCCTGAGCAATTTCACGATGCTTGGGATGGAGTAGCGCGCACCCACGGCATCCACCAGCACCCGGACTTCCACGCCGCGCGCAACAGCGGCGCTCAGGGCCTCGACAAATTGCTCACCCACACCATCATGATCAAAAATATAGGTTTCCAGCACGATGCTGCGCTCAGCCTGACTGATTGCGGCAATCATGGCGGCATAGGCATCGTCGCCGCTCGTGAGCATCTTCACGCTGTTTCCACTCGTGAAGTCGTAGCGACTGACTGAATCCCCCAATATTTTCATCGCGCCAAACTGCTGGCCGAACGCGGCGCGCACCAGATCGTTGGTCGTATCGAAATGCGACAGATGATAAAGCGCGATAATGCCGGTATTGGCGCGCTGCTGGCTCAATGTGCTGCGCCTTATGCGATTGACGCCTGCGATCGCATAGACAATGGCGCCGACGATAGGCGAAAGCACGATCACCCCGACCCAGCCAAGAGCGGTGCGCACCTCATCCTTGGTCATCGTCGCATGGATAGCGGCGAGCGCGCCCAGCACGATCGACAGGACAGCCAGGATATGCGGCCAGTAATAAAGAAACTGCTCAATCATAACACTGACTTTAGTTGAAAATCTCTCATTATAGCAAAGAGATATAATAGGCCGGCCCGTTCTCCAACAGGGATTATTGTCCCCATGCCGGCTCTCTTTTGCAAGGCTGGCCAAATAAGCAATCTACTTTATATTGGACAAACCTAAACTAGCTTTGAGGGACTTCCATGGCATCCGCGCACAACCAATCTGACCGTCCTGCCCTGCCCTTCGATCTTTCAAAAAAATGGGGCTGGTTTGTTGCCCTTGGGGTGATGCTTCTCATTCTTGGCGGCATCGCATTGGGCAATCTCGTTCTCGCAACCGTCGTCTCGGTCTACTATGTCGGCCTGCTGATGCTGATTGCGGGCGTCTTCGAGATTATTCATGCCTTCAGCGTCAAGACATGGAGCAGCTTTTTCTTCTGGCTGCTGAGCGGCTTGCTTTATGCCGTTGCTGCTATTGTAACAATCGCAAATCCGCTGCTGGCGGCAGGCGTGCTGACACTGTTACTGGCTGCGGCCCTTCTTGGCTCCGGCCTGTTTCGCATCTGGATGGGCTTCAAGTCCAGACCCGCTGCCGGTTGGGGCTGGATCGTTGCAACGGGCGTCATCACCGCGCTGGCCGGTCTGGTGATCGCCATGAGATGGCCGGTCGACAGCCTGTTCATTCTGGGCCTGTTCCTCGCGGTTGACCTGATTTTTCAGGGCTGGTCCGCGATTGCCTTTGGCCTCGGCGTCAAGCGCCTTTAATGGCAACAGGCTTGCAAGAGCCTATTGATTGAGGCGGTGCCGACCGCGCCGCCTTATCATTTAAACTCGACCTTTTGGCCAAGGGCTGCTAGATGCAGCGCAACATCTTCGCGACGCGCTTTTGCGCAGCGCGTCCCTTTGCCATCACGAGTTTCTTTCATGCCCGCTCAAGACCATCCCGTTTCCAGGCGCCGCACTTTCGCGATCATCGCTCACCCGGACGCCGGCAAGACCACATTGACCGAAAAGCTGCTGCTTTTTGGCGGCGCCATCCAGCTTGCCGGTGAGGTCAAGGCCAAGAAGGATCGTATTCAGACCCGCTCCGACTGGATGAATATTGAGCGCGACCGTGGCATTTCCGTCGTCACATCGGTGATGACGTTCGAATATAAGGACTGCATCTTCAACCTGCTCGACACACCGGGCCATGAAGACTTTGCCGATGACACCTACCGCACCCTGACTGCGGTTGACAGCGCCGTCATGGTCATCGATGCCGCCAAGGGTATCGAACCCCGCACGCTGAAGCTTTTCGAAGTCTGCCGCATGCGCGACATACCCATCGTCACTTTCATCAACAAGATGGACCGTGAAGCGCGCGATCCGCTCGAAATCCTCGATGAGATCGAGGAAAAGCTCGCTCTCGATACCGCGCCTGTCACCTGGCCCATCGGATCGGGAAAAAGCTTTGCCGGAACCTATGATCTTCATAACGCAACGATCCGCCAGAAAGATGCGCAGGAACAGCCCGTTCCTGTGAGCGGGCCGGAAGAGGCCGCAAAGCTTCTTCCCGAAAACGAACGTCAGGCATGGATCGAAAGCGTTGAACTGGCGCGGGGCGTCTGCCGCCCCTTCGATCTGGAATCTTTCCGTGAGGGACATCTGACGCCCGTTTACTTCGGCTCGGCGCTGAAGAATTACGGTGTCCGTGACCTGATCGAAGCCTTTTGCGATTTCGGCCCCTCCCCGCGTGACCAGCAGGCCGATACGCGAATGGTCGGCGCCACGGAAGACAAGATGACCGGCTTCGTCTTCAAGATTCAAGCCAATATGGACCCCAACCATCGCGACCGCATCGCCTTCCTGCGGGTTTGTTCCGGCAAATTGTCACGCGGCATGAAGGCGAAGTTGGTGCGCACCGGCAAGCCGATCAGCCTGTCTGCGCCGCAATTCTTCTTTGCCCGCTCGCGCCAGATCGCCGATGAGGCTTTCGCAGGCGATGTGGTCGGCATACCCAACCACGGAACATTGCGCATTGGCGATACATTGACGGAAGGCGAGGATATTCTGTTCCGCGGTGTGCCCAACTTTGCGCCGGAAATCCTGCGCCGCGTGCGCCTTGACGATGCAATGAAGGCCAAGAAGCTGCGTGAAGCGCTCCAGCAAATGGCCGAAGAAGGTGTCGTTCAGCTCTTCCTGCCCGACGATGGCTCCCCGGCAATCGTCGGCGTTGTCGGCGCGCTTCAGATTGACGTGCTGACCGAGCGCCTGAAGATCGAATATTCGCTGCCGGTCGGCTTTGAAATGTCGCGTTTCTCCATCTGCCGCTGGATTTCTGCGGACGATCCGGCGGAGGTGGAGCGCTTTATCGCAGCACACCGTGCCGATATTGCCCATGATCTCGATAAGGACCCGGTCTTCCTGGCGCAGAATGGCTTCTCGCTCAATTACGAAGCCGAGCGCTGGAAGGCGATCCACTTTGCCGCTGTCAAGGATTATCAGGTCCGCGGCAACCTGTAATTTCACGGTATTGAAACCGGCTGCGGCGCGGACATGTTTCTACAGTCGGGTTCATCACCGGTAATAGCCGGGTATTGCGCCAGAAAGGCACGCAAGACTCCATTGGTCCAGCCAAAGCCATCCTGCGTCTTGTATTCTCCGCGCCCAAGAATTGTGCCCGCTTCGAATGCATTGTATTTTTCAATGAGCTTGCCGGTTTTGCGATAATAATCGATGGCACCCCTTGACCAGTTTTCCGCAATTTCCCTTGCCAGCGCAGCTTGACCATAATGTTCAAGACCGCCAGCGGCCAGCCATTGCAAGGGTGCCCATGCGACGGGAGAATCCCATTGCTGTTGCGTAGAAACTGTCGTAGTCGCGACACCATAGGGCTTTATTAAGTCCCGCTTTACGGCTTCAGCGACCTGAAGCGCCTGCTGGCGGGTCGCAAGATTGAAATAAAGCGGATAAACGGTTGCTGCCGACAATTGCTGTGATTGGCGGCCCTCATCGAGCAGATAATCGACGAAATAGGCCCGTTTTTTATCCCAAAGATAGTTATTGATGGCGTTCTTTCGTGTTTCGGCGAGCGTCCGAAACGCGGCTGCCCTGGCATTGTCATGCGTATAATTATAGGCTGTCGCCAGCGTATATTCCAATTGATAGAGCAAGCTATTCAAGTCGATCGGCACCACAGCGGTCGTCCGGATTGACGACAAATCAGCCGGGTCCTTGAGCCAGCGGGATGAAAAATCCCATCCGCTTTCCGCGCCCGCCCGTAAATCGCGATATACTTCTTCCGGCGCGCGCTTCGCATGGCGCGCCGTCATCACATCCTC
Organism: Falsochrobactrum shanghaiense; assembly: GCF_003149535.1. Classification (GTDB taxonomy): domain Bacteria; phylum Pseudomonadota; class Alphaproteobacteria; order Rhizobiales; family Rhizobiaceae; genus Brucella; species Brucella shanghaiense. The sequence goes on from NZ_QGDB01000005.1 coordinate 342,904, forward strand.
GAAATAGGATTCATCTCGCGGAAGGTTCTTATCGTCCCAATAACGATTGAGCAGGCTTCCATCATCCATTGCCACGACCCTGCCAGACCGCATTCCGGGCTGCAAACCATCTGCCCCGCTCATCCAATAGGCATATTCGCGTTCTAAGGCCGGCAGATAATCGCGATATAGATTCTTCCCCTTTATGCGCACGAGTAATTCGACCATGGCAGCCAGAAAAGGCGGCTGTGAGCGGCCCAGATAATATGATCTGTTGCCATTAGGCACATGCCCGTAACGCAGCGCAAGATCGGCGAGATTGCGCAACAGATTCTGTGCGAGATCGGCGCGTCCGCTCGCCAGAAGGCCCTGCATGGTAAAATAACTGTCCCAGTAATAAATCTCGCCAAAGCGGCCCCCGGGCACCACATAGGGATAATGCAAGGGCAGGAGAGAACCTTCAATGTCCGGATCGTCCGGCTCGCGGCGCAGGACATTCCACAAAGCATCTATATGTCTGCAGACGCTTGCACCTGCCCTACGCTCATATACCTGGCCCGGCCCATTGACATCCGGGATGGCAACACTTGCAACCTTTAAACTGCTGGCAGGCGATAAGCCTCGCTTGTCCCTGTAGAAATGCCGCAGGACGAAGTCATGAAGAGTAAAGCCGGGCTGTTTGGATTCGTTCTTATAAAGCGCGACTATTTCATCCGGGGCCTCTTTGGGCAGCATGTCGGTAAAGCTTTTGGAATCTGGAAATATTCGCTGCATTTCAACCGCTTCAAACAGCGGGCCGTAAATTTCCGCAGGCGACTGCGGTCCGTCTGCCATTGCGCTGCATTGCAGCAGGAAAAACAATACAGGCACGAAAACAAGGCGCATCAGACGCATTGGAACCTCCCACAAGCACCGGCATCTGCGTTCCCTGAACAGATGCGACGATGCATTGTGTCCTAATGAGAGGTCTCGGCCTATTCCGACTTTTTGCGGGCCAGTTTGGCGATCCGGAAACCTTTCCAGCCCAGTGCCGTCAATGACTGGAAAGCAACGTCTCCGCAATTTTTTCCGCAAGCTTTTCAGCCACTTGGCTCTTGCTCATTTCCGGCCATTCCTCAATGCCGGAACGGCTTAGAATGCGCACATGATTGCGGTCGCCGCCCATGACATCGCCCGAAACATCATTGGCGACGATCCAGTCCGCGCCCTTCTTGTCGAGCTTGCGCTGCGCATTGGCAGCCACATCCTGCGTTTCAGCGGCAAACCCCACCACAAGAGCGGGTCTTTGCGGACTATGGCCGACGCCTGCCAGAATATCGGGATTTTCCACCATGCTCAAAGTCGGCGCCGTTTCGCCGGGCTGCTTCTTGATCTTCTGATCGGCCGAACTGGCCGTGCGCCAATCGGCAACTGCTGCCACCATCACGGCAGCATCGGCAGGCAAAAGCGCTTGCACCGCCTCGTTCATTTCGCGCGCCGTTTCCACAGGAATGACATCGACGCCTTCAGGATCGGGAATATGGACCGGGCCGGACACCAGATGCACCCTCGCGCCAAGCCGCGCCAGCGCCGCCGCAATGGCATGTCCCTGCTTTCCCGATGAGCGGTTGGCGATATAACGCACCGGATCGATCGGCTCATGCGTCGGACCAGACGTCATGACAATGGTTTTTCCCGCAAGCGGCTTTGCCTGCGGTGCAAGCAGGCTTTCAATTGCCGCAACAATCGCCAGCGGCTCGCTCATGCGACCTGTGCCCGCTTCACCACTCTCCGCCATTTCGCCCTTTTCAGGACCGATGAAATGGACACCATCCTTCAAAAGCACCCCGCGATTGCGGTTGGTCGCGCAATTCTCCCACATGGCCGGATTCATCGCAGGCGCGATCAGCACCGGAACCTTTCGCGCAAGCAGAACCGCGCTGGCAAGATCGCCCGCAAGCCCATTGGCCATTTTGGCCATGAGATCGGCAGTCGCAGGCGCAACCACAATCATATCCGCATCGCGCGCAAGCCGGATATGGCCCACATCCTGCTCATCCTCGCGCGAGAACAGATCGGTGAAAACATGCGCCGCCGAAACCGCGCCTATGGTCAGCGGCGTAACGAATTGCTGCGCGGCTTGCGTCATCAATGGCCGCACATGCGCACCGCGTTCACGCAGGCGGCGGATGAGATCGGACACCTTATAGGCGGCAACCCCGCCGCCGATGATAAGAAGTATCCGCTTGCCCGCCAGCGATGCCCCGACACCGCTTGCAAGCGGTTCAGCCTCGATGGTTTCGCCCATGCCCGCCAGAAGAAGCCGCGCTTCCTCTTCCATGGAACGCCCATTTTGAGCTGCCCTTATGCGCAGCCTTTCCTTGGCGGCATCATCGAGATTACGGATCGTAATACTGGCCATTTGATTGCACTCATATGGTTATGACGCAATCATTGAAATCACGTTTAATGCGATTTGTCACCGCCCAACCTATTTAAAGCCAGATATAAAGCTTTATCGCTATCGCGGCGAGCGAGATTGCAATCACGACTTGCGCGATGCGTCCCCAGCGAGAATGGCGCGCTTCGGCCTTCCCGATGGCCTCGGCAGTCTCGGCATCAAAGCGCAGACCGTTTTGCGCCATATCATCCATTGCCACCGAAACGCGCTCGACGCGCTGGATCAATTCCGGCGTCTTGCGGGTGAAGTGAAGCAGCGAATAAGCACTGTCCCTCGCATCTGCGAGCATGCCCTGCGGCCCCAGATTCCTGGCAATCCAGTCGCCAACCACAGGCTCGGCCGCTTTCCACATATTGAAATGGGGATCGAGCGTACGCGATACGCCCTCCACCACGACCATGGTTTTCTGGAGCATGAGCAATTCGGGCCGCGTTTCCATATCGAAAAGCTCCGTCACCTCGAAAAGCAGCGTCAGGAGCTTGGCCATGGAAATGGTTTCCGCCGACTGGCCATGGATCGGCTCGCCGATGGCGCGGATTGCCTGCGCAAAGCTTGCCACATCATGCGTGTGCGGCACATAACCGGCCTCGAAATGCACTTCCGCCACACGCCGATAATTGCGTGTAATGAAACCATAGAGGATTTCGGCCAGAAAACGCCGCCGTTCCTTGTTCAGCCGTCCGGTAATGCCGAAATCGACTGCGACGATGATGCCATTCGGATCAACGAACAAATTGCCCGGATGCATATCGGCATGGAAAAAACCGTCGCGCAGCGTATGGCGCAAGAAGGACTGAATCAGCGTTTCCGCCAGTTTCCTGAGGTCGAAGCCTGCCGCGCGCAACGCTTCGGTGTCCGACATTTTGATGCCGTCGATCCATTCCAGCGTAAGCACGTCCCGGCCCGTCCGCTCCCAATCGACAGTGGGAACGCGAAACCCTTCATCATCCTTGATGTTTTCGGCAATCTCCGAAAGGGCCGCAGCTTCAAGCCGCAAATCCATTTCGATACGCGTGGTCTGCGCAAGCATCTCGACAACCTGCACCGGGCGCAGGCGGCGGGTGAAGGGAATGTGGCGCTCCTGCATCCGCGCCACCATGAAGAAGCTTTCCAGATCGCGCGCAAAGCGCTGGCGCACGCCGGGGCGGATGACCTTGACGGCCACCTTCTGCGCTTCCCCGCCCTGCATGACCTGCGCCGGATGAACCTGCGCCATGGAAGCTGCGGCAATCGGCGGCTCGAAACGGACATAAAGATCGTCGATCTTGCGGCCCAGCGAGCCTTCTATCGCCTGCACAGCTTCATCTTGCGGGAAAAAGTCGAGACGATCCTGCAACAATGCGAGATCGGCGGCAACATCGCGCCCGACAATATCCGGGCGGGTCGCCAGAAACTGGCCAAGCTTCACATAGGAAGGCCCAAGCTTGTTCATGGCGCGGGAAATACGCTCGGAACGCGCCACCCCTTGCGTACGTTTACGCGCCAGAAGCCGTGCGATCTTGTAGGCAAAAGCGGGCAGCCCGGAAATATCGTCCGCCGGAAGAGAGCTGATAACGCCCTCGCGCGTCATGATCCATCCGGCGCGCATCAGCCGGAACGCGGCGAGAAAATTACTCATATCGGGGCGCGCAGCCTCCATTCCAGATCAACAGAGGCACGATCAAAGCTTCCAGCCTGAATGCAGGGCGGCAATCCCTCCCGTGAAATTGCGCCAGCTTACACGTTCAAATCCGGCCGTTCTGATCATGGCGGCAAAATCCTCCTGTTTGGGGAATTTACGGATCGATTCGACCAGATAGCTATAGGAATCCGCGTCGCCGGTAATCATCTTGCCAATACGTGGAATGGCCTGAAACGACCACTGGTCATAGACCCTGTCCAGAAGAGGCAGATCCACTTCGGAAAATTCCAGGCAGAGAAAGCGTCCGCCCGGCTTTAAGACCCGCCAGGCTTCCGAAAGCGCCTTGTCGATATGGGGAACATTGCGAATGCCAAAAGCAATCGTATAGGCGTCGAAACTATTATCCTCGAAAGGCAGTTCCTCGGCATTTGCTTCAACGAATTCGAGATTATCCGCAAGGCCCTTCTTGATGGCGCGCTCGCGCCCCACACCAAGCATGGAGCCGTTAATATCCAGAATGGTCACATGCGCCTGACGGCCGGATGCTTCGACGATGCGAAAGGCCACATCGCCGGTTCCCCCGGCGACATCAAGCGACGTCCAGCCGGGACGCCGGGACGGGGCAAGCCAGCTGATCATCGCATCCTTCCAGACCCGATGCAGTCCGCCGGACATGAGATCGTTCATCACATCGTAGCGCTTGGCGACCTTATGGAAAACCTCGTTGACCAGCCCCTGCTTGGCATCTTCCTCGACCGACTTGAAGCCGAATGAATGCTCCATGCCGCCCTGTGCTCCCACGCGGTCCGCATTGCCGTTGTGCTGGCTCATAATCCATCCTGCCGGTTCATTCGCAAAACGAAGCCGATCTTCGCTTGCGTTCATTGATGCATATAAAGCTTGTACCAAACGATACAAGCGCAGACCATCTGCCGATACCCTTTTGTGATGCTATAGCTTGTCACAGAAAAGAGAGCCCGGTTTTTTTCATAGTGGCAGACGAAAAACAAAGGTTTAAGGCCGGTGGGGAATAGCGCGCTACAGGATGCGGTTTGGCTTGCACAGCCGGATAAAAATGGCCAAAGAGAGATAAAACTGTGCGTGTGCCTGTGCCGCGCGTTTTCTCCGGCGCAATTGATCGCTAAGGTTAAAGAGATAACAGAAGTGGAAACAATATGGGCGTTACAGTCGTCAGCCATCCGCTTGTCCAGCACAAGCTCACCATCATGCGCAAGCGCGAGACTTCCACCGCAAGCTTCCGGCGGCTGCTGAAGGAAATATCGCTGCTGCTCTGCTATGAAGTGACCCGCGACCTCGAACTCACGACCATGCAGATCGAAACGCCCATGATGCCGATGGAAGCGCCCATTCTGGAAGGCAAGAAGCTGGTTTTCGCCTCGATCCTGCGTGCGGGCAACGGCCTTCTGGAAGGCATGCTCGATCTGGTGCCGGCCGCCCGTGTCGCCCATATCGGGCTTTACCGCGATCACGACACGTTGCAGCCCATCGAATATTATTTCAAGGCGCCCGAAGACATCGTCAATCGCCTCATCATCGTGGTCGACCCGATGCTTGCCACCGCCAATTCCGCGATTGCGGCGATTGACAAGCTCAAGGAACGCGGCGGAACCAATATCCGCTTCCTGTGCCTGCTCGCCACGCCGGAAGGTATTGAACGCTTCACCAAGGCGCATCCCGACGTCGAAATCTTTACCGCATCCATTGATGACGGCCTCAATGAACAGGGCTATATTCTGCCGGGGCTGGGTGATGCGGGTGATCGCATGTACGGTACGAAATAAAGCCTTTCCAGCAAAAATGTGATAGGCCTGCGCAGGAGAATGCGGCAAAACAAATCTGGAGCGGTCCCCTATCGGAGATACAGTCATGCCCCGTCCCGTCTGGCTGATTGCATTGCTTGCACTTTTGCCGATGCCTGCGCTAGCAGATGATACGCCACTGCCCGAATTGTTTTCGGTGGTTGGCGTTGCGGCCAATGACAAGTTGAATATCCGCACGCAGCCCAGCAGTACGGCGGAACTTGCAGGCCGTCTTGACCCCGATGCAAAAGACATCGAAGTCGTCGCGTCAAGCGCCGACGGCGAATGGGCGCAAATCAACCAGGGCGAGATTTCGGGTTGGGTTGCAAGGAGATTTATGCAGCGCAGCGCAGAAAGCTGGAAGGAAAATCAGTTGCCTGCGCACCTTTCCTGTTATGGCACCGAGCCATTCTGGTCCATGCGTTACCAGCCGGGAAAAATCGTTCTGGCCGAACCCGGCAAAAATGATCGGGTGCTGGAATTACGCAGCATTATGGGGCGCGGTTTTGAAAAAGACCGCCTGCGCGGTGTGGTGGCTGCGGATGATTCGGAACGGCTTACCGCCATCATCCAGCCAGCCCTTTGCTCAGACGGCATGTCTGATCGTCAATTGGGATTAAATGCCACGCTCATCCTTGATGACGACGAGAAGGCACCGCGCCTGCTCAGCGGGTGCTGCTCGATCGCCCCAAAATAATATCCAGGCTCAAACTATGCGGACTTGCCCAGCGCCGCATCAAGCAAATCCAGCGCGTCCTGTTTGGTGAGCCGGACCGGGTTGCCTCCAGCGGTCGGATCCACGATCGCCATTTCTGCGATAAGGTTCTTGCGCTCGTCGTCCATTGCGAGCCCCTTGACGAACGCTGGCAAATCATTGGGCACACCCAGATCCCGGCGTAGCTTCATGACCGCATCCATGAAACCGTCGAACCCACCCTCTATGCCAATGTAACCGGCAAGCCGTTCGATGCGCTTTTCAATGGCCGCCCGATTGTGATGGAGCACATAGGGCATGAAAACGGCATTGGTCATGCCATGATGCGTGTCATAAAGAGCGCCGATGGGATGAGAGAGCGAATGGATTGCCCCAAGCCCTTTCTGAAAGGCGGTTGCTCCCATTGCCGCTGCGGCCATCATATTGGCACGCGCCTGAATATCGGATCCGTCGGCATAGGCTTTGGGCAGGTTTTCGAAAACGAGGCGAATGCCCTCAAGTGCTATGCCGTCCGCCATCGGGTGAAAGCCGGGCGCGCAATAGGCTTCAAGACAATGAGCCAGCGCATCCATGCCCGTTCCAGCAGTTATGAATGGCGGCATGCCGGTTGAAAGTTCCGGATCGGCAATGACCGTCACGGGAAGCATCTTTGGGTGGAAGATCACTTTTTTCGTATGGGTCGCCTCATTGGTCAATACGCCTGCGCGCCCCACTTCCGAGCCGGTGCCTGCCGTTGTCGGCACAGCGATGATGGGCGCAATTTTGCTGCTGTCCGCCCGGGTCCACCAGTCGCCAATATCTTCAAAATCCCAAACAGGGCGGGTCTGGCCGGATTGAAATGCGATCAGCTTGCCCAGATCGAGTGCCGAACCGCCGCCAAACGCAATCACCCCGTCATGCCTGCCTTCATTGAAGACCTTGACGCCCGCATAAAGATTGCTTTCGACCGGATTGGGCTTCACATCGGAAAAAACCGCATAATCGATGTCCGCCTGATCGAGGATTGCCAATGTCGAAGCAACGACCGGGAGCCTTGCCAGTCCGGGATCGGTTACAAAAAGCGGGCGCTTGATAGCCGCAGCTTTCAGCACATCCGGCAATTCCCGGATACGGCCCGGCCCGAACAGCACGGTGGTCGGGAAGTTCCATTTTGCGGTCAATGAGGTCATTTCATCAGCTTTCTGGAAAAGGGAATCAGATTTGTTCACGCAGATGGAAGGATTTCGGGCGCGTGAGATTGGCATAGCCAAGCGCTGAAAGGGCTCCGCCCTTGCCCGTATCCTTAACCCCGGTCCATACCAATGCGGGGTCGAGATAATCGCATCGATTCATGAAGACGGTGCCCGTTTCGATGCGATCGCCAAGCGCTGCGACGCGGTCAATATCTACGCTCCAGAGCGAGGCGGTAAGGCCGTAAATGCTGTCATTCATAAGCGCCAGAGCATCTTCATCGCTGCGCACTTTCATAATGCCCACGATGGGACCGAAGCTTTCCTCGCGCATTACGCTCATCTGGTGATCGACATCGCTCAACACCTCCGGCGCGATATAGGGTGATCCTTCCCGATCTGCATCCACACGCATATTCAGATGGGCTTTTGCACCCTTGCGCAGTGCTTCCGCTTTCTGTTCGCGAATGAGATCGGCAAAACGCGCCTGCGCCATCGGGCCGAGGGTCGTGGCCTGATCCAGCGGATTGCCCACGACATATTGTTTTGTCAGTTCGACAAAGCCATCGACAAACCTGTCGAAGACAGCTTCATGCACATAAATGCGTTCGATGCCGCAACAGCATTGGCCGGAATTGAAAAATGCCCCATCCACAAGATTGGCGATCGTATTGTCGAGATTGGCGTCGGGCAGCACATAGGCGGGATCCTTGCCGCCCAGTTCCAGCCCCAGCGTCATGAAGGTTCCGGCTGCCGCTTTCTCGATGGCGCGTCCGCCATTCACCGAACCGGTGAAGTTCACATGATCAATCTGCCCTGAAGCAAGCAGTTTCTCGGTCGAAGCGTGGTCGAGCACGATATTCTGGAACACGCCTTTGGGCAGTCCCGCCTTTTCAAAGGCCTGCGCAAATCGCTCACCGGTCAGAAGCGTCTGTGTCGCGTGTTTGAGGATCACGCTGTTACCGGCCATCAACGCCGGAATAATGGTGTTGACCGCCGTTAGATAGGGATAATTCCACGGTGCGATCACCATGACGACCCCAAGGGGCACATGCCTGACGTAGCGCCGGAAACCTTCTTTCTCCTGTGGAATATAGGGTTTCAAGGCCTCTTGCGCGATGTCGATCATATATTGGCCGCGTTCCTGCATGCCGCCATTTTCGCCGCCATAGCGGGTGGGCCGACCCATTTGCCATGCGATTTCAGGAATTATTTCATCCTGCATCGCAGCCAGCGCTTCGAGCGCGGCCCGGCAATAGCGGCCACGCTCTGCAACCGACAGTCCGGCCCAGTCGGCCTGCGCCCTGCGTCCAGCCGAAACCGCAGCGTCGATCCCAGCTTCACTCAAGAATGGACGCTCCGCATAGATCGAGCCATCAATGGGAGAGATGATCCTTGCCGTTGCGCTCATCGATAGTTCCTTTGCATGAAATCAGCTTGCCTCAATAGCGCTCAAAACCGCGATGCAACTCCCAATCGGTGACGCGGCGGTCATATTCGATCTGCTCCCAATGAGCGGTATGGACGTAATGATTGACCACATTTTCGCCCAGCGCCTCCTTGAGAAAGGCCGAGCTTTTGAGCGCAAGTGCTGCTTCGCGCAGCGTATAGGGGATTTCCTTGAGTTGAACCGCGCTGTAAGCATCCCCCACGAAGGGCTCTTCCAGCTCAAGCTTCTCATCAATTCCCTGAAGGCCCGCTGCAATGAGAACAGCAAAAGCCAGATAGGGATTGAGGTCCGCGCCGCCGATACGGCATTCAATACGGATCGCCTTACTGCCTTCGCCGCAAAGCCGAAAGCCCGCGGTGCGATTGTCCTGGCTCCACATGATTTTGGTGGGAGCGAAAGTTCCAGCCTGAAAGCGCTTGTAAGAATTGATATAAGGCGCGAGGAAATAGGTATAATCGGCTGCATATTTGAGCTGCCCCGCCACCCATGAGCGCATCAGCGGCGTCATGGTATAGGGCGCATCGGGATCGAAGAAGAGCGATTCCTTGCCGTCAGCGCTCCAGAGCGAATTATGCACATGGCTGGAGCTTCCGGCTTTATGGTAATCATACTTGGCCATGAAGGTGATGCATTTACCCTGCGCGTCAGCAATTTCCTTCATGGCGTTTTTCATGATGACATGGCGGTCGGCCATTTCCAGCGCTTCGGCATAGCGAACATTGAGTTCCTGCTGGCCGGGGCCCCACTCACCCTTGGAATTTTCCACCGGAATACCTGCTGCGGCCAGATGATTGCGCATGGCGCGCAAGACCTGTTCTTCTTTAGTGGTGAGGTGGATCACATAATCCTGAATGTAGGGCGAGGACGTTTCCATGTCGTGCCAATGCTTGGCGCGGGCGCTTTTATACGTCTCGTCGAAAAGGTAGAATTCCAGTTCCGAGGCGAAATAGGCGCGATAGCCCCGCTCGGTCAGGCGGGCAAGCTGCTTCTTGAGAATTGCGCGCGGTGAATGCGCGAGGTCTCCATGATCATGGTGATCGAGCACATCGCATAGCACGATGGCGGTCTTTTCCAGCCATGGCGCGCGACGCAGTGTCGTGAGGTCGGGCTTGATGACAAAATCGCCATATCCCTTGTCCCAGCTTGCCGCCTCGTAGCCGACCACCGGTTCCATATCAATATCGTCGGTCAGCAGATAGCTGCAACCATGTGTTTCCTCGTAGCCCGATTCCACGAAGAACCCTGCATAGAAACGTTTGCCGATCAGACGCCCCTGCATATCCACGAAACATGCAAGCACCGTATCGATCTCATCATTTGCCGCTGCCTGTTTCAGTTCATCGAAAGTCAATTGCCCGGCCATTTAATGCCTCGCTCCTCACGGGATGAAATGAGGGGCGCCGCACTTGTGTGCGGCGCCTTCGAACGCTTCGTGCCAACGCCACGAACACGTTCTGTTTCGTCAGGCATAGCGGTAAGGCGCACCGGCATTCCGCATGGTTTCCTGATATTTTTTCAGGATTGCCACCACTTTGGCATTGCGTTCACTTTGCTGGGCGATCTCGTCCCAGAACTCCTGAGCAGCGTCTTCAACCTGCTTCCATTCCGATTCCGGGATCGTCGTCAGTTCCAGCTTGCCGCCTGTGGTGCGGTAATGCGCTTCACCCCACCAGTACCAGTGCTGGCGATAATAATGCGAGGAATCCATCGCAAGCTTGAAAAGCTGCTTGAGATGGTCCGGAACGGCCTCCCATTTTTCGGTATTGGCAAAATAGGAACCGGCCCATGCACCGTTAATATTATTGGTGAGATAGTATTTGTTGATGTCGGCCCAGCCGACCGTATAAACCTCGGTCGCACCGCACCAGGAGACGCCATCGATTTCGCCGGTCTGAATGGCGACTTCGATGTCTTCCCACGGCAAGGTCACTGGAACCACGCCAAACCGGGTCAGGAAACGACCGCCCGTCGGGAAGGTGAAGACGCGCAGACCTTGCAGATCCGCGACGCTGCGGATCGGTTTGGTGGTGACGAAATTGCACGGATCCCACGCGCCCGCACTCAGCCAGGTAACGCCGGGGATTTCGCTATAAGCCTCTTCCCAGATTTCGTTGAGACCATACCAGTTGAACAGCGCCGGCACATCGAGGCTGTAACGCGATGCAAAGGGGAAATAGGCGCCGAAGACCGCGACATCAACGGGCGAGGCCATGGAGTCGTCATCGCTTTGCGCGGCATCGATTGTGCCCGCCTGAACCGCGCGAAACAGTTCGCCCTGCGGGACAAGCTGGTCGGCGGTATAGAGTTCTATGACCATTTCGCCATTGGCAGCCTTGTTGAAGGCATCAATGGACGGCTTGATGACATGCTCGGCCAGCGCCGGACCGGCATAGGTCTGGAGCCGCCATTTGATCTGGCTTTGCGCCCGCACATAGGGCGCTGCGAGCGTGGTCGCGCCAAGCGCGCCGACGCCGGTCAGCCCGGCTTTTCTGAGAAATTCGCGTTTGTTAAGCTTCGTGTTCTCGCTCATGCTCATTCTCCCGTTTGTTTGAAGTTCCCTTTATCTGCACCCTTGCGGTGAAATGGCCCGGCCTTTCATGGCTCTTTTGACCAGTCTTTAAGGCGTGTCGTTATCCCGAAACCGGTTCCCACTTTCGGGCGACATGCTTTAGATTTACCCTCCATCATCTTGCACTATACCAATTGGGCAGCCACATAGCGATCTGCGGAAAGATCATCAGGATGATAATGGTCAGCACCATGAGGAAGAAGAACGGCACGATGGATCGATAAATATCGATCAGCGTGACGTCTTTTGGCGCCAATGCCCGCATCATGAAAAGATTATAGCCAAAAGGCGGTGTTATATACGCAATCTGGCAGGTGATCGTGTAGAGAATGCCGAACCAGATCGCGTTGAAGCCGAGGCTTTTGACGAGCGGGATATAAAGCGGCGCGACGATCACCAGCATGGCCGTGTCGTCGAGGAACATGCCCAGCACGATGAAGGACAGCAGCATCAGGACCAGAATCGTCCATGGTGAAAGATCGAACGTGCCAAGCAGCACTTTTTCGATAGCCTTGACCGCCCCCAGCCCATCATAAACCGACGAGAAACACAGTGCCGCCAGAATGATCCAGAGGAACATGCAACTGACGGTCAGCGTATTGCGCGTCGTTGTTTCCCATACGTCCTTCGTCAATCGTCTTGTAAAAAGTGCCGCGAAGGTCGCCAGCAGCGCGCCCACCGCAGAACTCTCCACAAGGCTGGTGACACCGGTAAGAAACAGGCCCATCATGATGCCGAAGATCAGCAAGGGCAGCAGTCCGGCACGCAGCAGGGAGAAACGCTCTCCCCAGGTGATCTTCTCCAGCTCCTCCCTTGGCAGGGTCGGACCGAGCTCCGGCTGGATGCGGCAGCGGATATAGATGTAGATCGCAAATAGCGCCGCCATCAGAATGCCGGGTCCGATGCCTGCAAGCCAAAGCTGCAGGACCGGCTGTCGGGCGATCATCGCATAAAGCACCAGCACGACGCTGGGCGGAATGAGAATGCCAAGCGAACTGCCTGCCTGAATGACACCTGTGACCATCACCTTGTTGTAGCCGCGCTTGAGCAGTTCGGGCAGCGCAACGGTTGCGCCGATCGCCATGCCCGCGACACTCAAACCGTTCATGCAGGAAATAAGCACCATCAGCCCGATCGTACCGAGCGCCAGCCCGCCACGAATGCCGCCGAACCAGACGTGAAACATGCGATAGAGATTGCTCGCAATGCCCGATTCCGACAGCATATAGCCCATGAAAACGAAAAACGGCACGGTAATGAGCGGATACCAGTTGAGCACCGCAAACGTGGCGTTATAGGGCATCTCAAATGAGCCTTTGCCCCACAGCAAAAGGGCAGCCAATGTCCCTACGAAGCCAATGACACCGAATACGCGCTGCCCGGTCATCAGCAGCACCATCATGGTGGCGAACATGAAAAGCGTGATGAATTCGGAGCTCATACGTGATGGCCTTCCTCAATGGCGGGACCCGCAATCGTATGAATCGGCTTGCCGCGCCAGCTCGCCCAATCCTTGAAGAAGTTGGAGATCGACTGAAGCAGCAGCAGGAGAATGCCGGTCGTCATGATGAGCTTGATCGGCCAGAGAACCGGCGCCCAGGCGGTGTAATTCTTCTGATTATAGACAATGGCGTAATTGGTGGAGGAAATGCCGCCCGCGACCATCACCCCCAGATAGAAGATGATGAATAAAATCGTGATCATATCGGTGAATGCCTTGCTGCGCGGCGTAAGACGATCAAAAAACAGATCCATGCGCACATGAGCGCCCTGCTGCATGGCATAAGCGCCGCCCAGAAGATAATAGGCGGAAAGAATGAACTGCGACATTTCCAGCGTCCAGTTTATGGGGACGCCAAAGACCACGCGCGAGAATGTCGAGTAAAGCAGGCAGGCGGCAAGCGCGAAAAACAGATACATCGCAAAACGCCCGACATAATAGTTCAGGGCATCGACATATTTGACGAACAATCTGATCGGCTTCGGCACGGTTGCGCTCCTTCAGCTTTTCTCATCCGTGAAGTGATCTTGCGATACCAGCGTGTCGGCAATATCCGTGAAGATGGCGGCAAGACGGGTTGCCCAGCTTTTCTGCATGTGCGCATCCCCAATCTGGTCATTGCGGATTTCGATCATCACGCAAGGCGCATGGCGCGCCCGCGCATGGCGCTCCAGTGTGTAATAGACCCGGTCGTCGGGTGAATAAGGCTGGTTGATCCCGACATTAAGTGCGCCGTCGCGTTTGAGGGCTGCAATCAGCGGTCTGGCAATACGATCATCCTCATCATGAATGATGCCGATCTGCCAGGGGCGCGGCACGCCGTGATAAACAGGCGTGAAAGAATGTATGGTGGCGATCCACGATGGCTGATTGCGGCTCGTGCGGGCATCGATCGCGCTCTCGATACGAGCGTGAAACGGCCCATGCGATAAATCAATACGCGCCATGCGCGCATCCGGATCGAGGTTCTGGTTTCCGGGAATGATGGTCGTTTCGCTAATTTCGGGGATAAGATCGGGAGCGCTCAGCCGACGATTGCAGTCGATCAGCAGGCGGGAAAAACCGGCTTCAATCAGCGTTGCATCCAGTGCCGCGCTTAAAAGCCGGGCGACTTCGACCGCACCGGGGTCCCAGGCGACGTGGGCCATCAGCGCATCCGCGTCCAGGCCGAGACGATCAAAGCTCTCCGGAATGAAATTAGAGGCATGTTCGCAAATGAAGAGATAGGCGCTTTTCCCCGCTTCATTGATGACAATGACCGGCTGCGAAGCTCCCTCTAAAGGCGAATCCTCAATATCCGCGCGATCAACTCGCTCGTCCACCATTCGCTCGTTCCCCGCGCTGTAACTTATGTTACGTTTTTTCAATTTATGCGCTATTGTGGATTATTTGATACGCACTATGATGATTTGTCAAACATAATTTAGCCTGCACTCTGAAAGACCGAGTTGAATGGAAAATGCTGCATTAGTGCGCGCCAGCGTTGCGGAACTGATCAATGAACGCATAGACACCATGCCGCCCGGTGAGCGCAGCGCCGCCCAGATGCTGATCGCCAATTATCCGATGCTCGGGTTGAAAACCGTCGCCGAATTTTCCGCGCAGGCGGGCGTGAGTTCACCAACGATCCTGCGTTTCGTGAACCGGCTGGGTTTTCAAAGCTATCCTGATTTTCAGGCCTGTTTGCAGGATGAACTGGCGGCACAGCTTCAGTCGCCGCATCATCGCAACGAGCAGCCCGACAAGGATTCGGACATGATCTATCCGGCTGTCGAGCATACACTGGATAATATTCGCGAAAGCTTCCGGCATCTGGGCAGAAAGCAGCTTCAGCAGGTCGTGGCCGCACTGTGCAATTCCAGGGGAAATGTCTATCTCGTCGGCGGGCGTTTTACCGATCCCGTCGCGCAATATATGGCGGCGCATATGTCGATCATCCGTCCGCATGTGTTTCATCTGGCGGGACAGGAAAGCGCATGGGGCGACCGGCTGCTTGATATGGGCAGGCGCGACGTACTCGTCGTCTTTGATATTCGCCGTTATCAGGACAGTCTCCTAAAGCTCGCCGAAAAGGCGAGGCGTCGCAATGTCGGGGTCATTCTGATCACCGATCAATGGCTTTCACCGATCGCCCGTGTCGCCTATCACGTTCTGGCCGGACGAACGGCGGTCCCTTCGACATGGGATTCTTCGGCAGCACTCTTCGTACTCTCTGAAACAATAATTCGTGAAATGACCCGCGCGCTAGAAAAAGACAGCGCCGCGCGTATCGCAGAGCTTGAGGCTCTGAGAGCCGATCCTGCCCAACTGTAATGCGGAAGTGATGCCTGCTTGAACGGAGGCATCGGCCCCGTTCCCACCCGAAGGGAAGTGCTTGAAAGCGATCCCCTCGCCCGCTCACATCTTCGTGGATGCCGGCCTGCAATATAATTTGATTTGAAAATCAAACTATATTTGCTGTATAAGTCGGCATGGATAATCAACTCCCTCTTCGTTTCCGTTTTGGAATTACATTCTCCCTGCTTGCGCGACGTTGGCGCAGGTCGATCGAGGCGCGTCTGGCAACCGCCGGGCTTACCGATGCCACCTGGGTTCCACTGGTGCATTTGAAAGAGACCGGCGGCGGTATCACGCAAAAGGAACTAGCGGCGCTTGTTGGTGTGGACGGGTCCAGTCTGGTCCGTGTGCTGGATATTCTGGCTCATGAAGGATTGATCGAACGGCGCAGGATTGAAACCGACGGCCGCGCCCGGCTGATCCATCTGACGGCAAAAGGCGAGAGGCGGGTAAGCGAAATCCGGTTGGAACTGGGCCGGGCCGAGGCGGCTATTCTGGACGGGCTTTCCGACAATGAGATCGCTTTGATGCTCACACAATTTGAAACAATCAATCAGCGCATGGCTGATCTTGAGGCTGCTGCTGAAAAAGAGAGAGACAATGAGCGCTAACGAGCCGAAGCTTCCGCAGCAACCGCATCAGGAACACGCTCTGCGTCGCCGTGATGCGCTACGTCATCTGCTGCACCCCTATCAACTCAAAGGCAGCATGGAGCTGACTGCACAACCATCCATGCGCAATGCAGTGCTGGCCGGATTGCAGGCTGCAATCACCGTGGCCATTGCCCTGCCGCTGTTTTATCTTTCGCCCTGGTCGCACCTGATCGGTTTTGCCTCGCTTGGCGCGCTGGTTGCGCTTTTCGGACGTTTTTCGCCGTCACGCGCACGCCACCGCATCCTCTTTTACTGCGGGGCGTGGCAGGTATTTGCTGTTTTTGCCATGTCCGTCGCGGCCTGGCTGGGCGCACCGATGGTTGTCCAGCTTGCGCTTCTCGCACTGTCCTGCGGCGTCTTTCTTTTTGTCAGCACGACCGGAAAGTTCGGTGCGCCGGGACCGCTGATCTTTGTCTTCGCGGCGGCGGCGTCCATGTCGACCGATCTTTCGCTTGAACAACTCATCGAGCGAACCGCGGCCACCGCAGCCGTTTCGGTTCTGGCATGGGCCATTTGCGCCGCCAGTGAGGCATTCCGGCATGTGCCATCTCCGCAACGTCCATTTCCACCACCCCCGGATCAACCGCTGGACCGCAGGCTGGTGGTCGCGGCACGCAGCGTTATCGGTGCCGCGATCGCCGTTTTTGCAAGCTATGCATGCGGTGCAAATCATCCCGCCTGGGCGGCCATGGGCGCGCTTGCAGTCATGCAGGGGACGCATCTTCACGTTTCCATGAACCGGGCAGTGCAGCGTATGGCCGGAACCGTCGTCGGGTCTCTTCTGGCCTGGATACTGCTGACTTACAGTCCATCGGTCTGGACGATAATACTCATTCTGGCGGTGCTCCAACTCGTGACAGAGATGGTGATCGGGGTCAATTATGCCTTGGGGCAGGTTTTCGTGACTCCGATGGCGCTGCTGATGACATATCTCGCAGCCGCCCCGGCAGTCGGCCCGGAAATGGTTCCCGAGCGCGTTTTCGACACCCTGCTGGGTGCCGGAATCGGCATTGTGATGTCGGTTATTCTCTCATCGATCGATGATCGCCGCTATCTCGCCCAACATCGCAGGGCCGGGCTGAATCTCGGGGATAAGCCCTGAGCGAATCTATGCTAAAGCTGCATCGCGCACCGCCATCCATAGCCTGCGCGATACTCCTGATGATGACATTATCCGTTCGGTGAACTGATTTCCTTACGGATGCGTTTCACACAATGGCTTGAGATGCTTCAGGCGATACTCTCGACAGTGCCGCCATCGACCCGCAACGCCGCGCCGGTGGTAGCGCTGGCCTGAGGGGATGCAATATAGACGCTCATGGCCGCAACTTCATCGGCATCTGCAAAACGGCCGAGCAGATTGGTGGGTCGGTTCTCCTGCAGGAACAGCTTCTCCATCTCGATGACGCTAACGCCGCGTTCATCGGCCAGCTTTTGCATCATGTCGATTGCGCCGTCGGTGCGTGTCGGTCCAGGCAGGATGCTGTTCACGGTCACGCCGCTGCCTGCCAGCACCTTGGCCAGCCCTCGTGCAACACCTTGCAGCGCTGCCTTGCTCACCCCGTAATGGACCATCTCGGTGGGAATATTGAGTGCGGATTCGCTGGAAATAAACTGAATACGACCCCAGTTGCGCTCGCGCATGCCCTGCGCATAATGGCGGGCGAGGCGAACGCCGCTGAGAATATTGACCTGAAAGATTTCTTCCCAGTCGTCATCGCTGATGTCGAAGAATTCCTTGCTGCCATAAATACCGAGATTGTTGACCAGAATATCCGTTTCAGCTTCGGCGGCAATCAGCGCTGCGCAGCCTTCGGCGGTGCCAAGGTCGGCGACCACGCCCGTGACAGTACCTTTCGTAGCCATATCCGTGAGCTTGTGCAGTGCCGCATCCACGCCTTTCTGGTTGCGCCCGACGATGACGACTCTGGCTCCCGCGCGCGCAAGCCCGGCAGCGATGGCTAACCCTATGCCGCCGGTCGAGCCGGTCACGATTGCGGATTTTTCGGTCAGGTCAATATTCATGAAGCTCCATCCTTATTTGTGCCATAGCCTATGCGGCAATTTTCTCATGAAAATGCGATCGCGCTTTGTCTCATGAAGATAGTGACGATCATTGCTATAATCATCGGGCCAGATGGAAAATGATTGCATCCAATCAGGAAGCAATCAGTGACGAACCGCGCAGATTGAACTGAGCATTCCGGACTGCGGTGAAAAACCGATACCAATTGAAATCGAGACGAACTTTATCTCTCGTAGCAGGCTGTGTCGGGCAGGTGATATATGATGGCGGAGAGGAAGGGCCTGATATCCAACCTTCTCCAGTCTGAAGAAATTGTGGCGGGCCTCGGATGGCGAAAGAGTGAGAACCCGTTGATGAACTCTCTCGGCCGACCGGTGGCAGCCGGGGTTACAAGCCAAAATCCTCGCGGAACCGATCCATCTGGTGCATGCGCTGGTGGAGGATTGTAACGATGCCGATATCTCCGTTCGAGAGACGGCGCCAATAGACGAAATGCCGTTCGTATCGGAAGAAATATCCCTCTACGTCGAACTCCGCAGGGACGGGCTTCGACATGACACTGTGAGTTTCGATCTTGCCGAAAGCATCGAACAATCCGGTAATGTACCGATCTGCTTGATCGGTACCCCATCTTTCCTGCGTGTAGCGGTAGATCTCGTCGAGACGGTGAGAGGCTGCCTCCTGAACACGGACAGCAGCCATCAGGCCCGGTTCCGCGCGATCACTTCGCGCGCAGTGAGCGGCTTGTAGGACGCCTCGGGTGCGGCGAAAGCAAGTGTCAGTTCACCCTTCAGCCGATCAAATGCTTCCATCTCTACCCGCTCCTTATCGCGGCGGATCAGATCTCGGATATATTCGCTGATGTTTTCATAAGATCCGTTCTCGCTGACATTGGCGGCAACGAAATCGCTGAGCGTGCCACTGATGCGGACCGTCATCGTGGTCGTTCGAGACATTGCAACGCTCCTTTCATGTCGGTGTACTCAATATAACCAAAAATGCACACGATTCAATCCCGTTGCCTTCCTCCTGGAACCGGCTCCGAGAATTTTTTCCGACCAGCATAATGGGCACTGGGATATTTTCCGAACGTGTTGGAGAAAGTCGAAACGCACTTCAAGAACCGGCTGAATAGCCTATCGAAAGACCTGTTCCTTGAGCACGGCTGGCAACTGCCGGACGGCTACAAGGAAAATGGCTGGAAGAATCCGCTCAACTTCACCTTGGCCGAGTGGCAACAGGCCACCCCCGTTGCATCCCCCGAGCCGTGGCGGAACCTCAGCATCGAGCCTCATTCTGCCATCCAACCGTTGCGCCGGTTGACCACGCGCGGGAGACTTCGGCTCTCCCTGCACCCATCGAGCAAAGGGCGTTCCAGCCCTCTGGACACCTGACCAACCGTGCGCCGATTGGATGCCGCCAGCGCATCGGCGCTGAACCCGATCAGAGGGCTATCGCGCCGCCCTGAACCCACTCGCAGGGCCTGGAGATATGCCCTCTCCACCTGCACCGCACCATGCACAAGCGAACTGCCCGCTTGACCGGCAATCATGGGAGCGTTCCGAGCTGCCCGATATGCTAGGCTTCTCGGCCTGGGGTCGTTCGGCGATAGTCATGTCGAGCACATTAACCGGCCCCCTTTTCCGCCCGCTCCAACAGCGCTTCCAGTTCGTTTTTCGGCAGAGCGGGTGCGAAATAGTATCCTTGGACAAGGTCACAGCCCTGAGCCGCCAGGAAATCAAGTTGCTCCTTGGTTTCCACCCCTTCCGCCACCACTTTGAACGACATGCTTGTTGGTTTTCACGCGGAACTGAGCCGGTTTTTTCACCGAGAATTGAGCCACCTTCGAGTATGTTTTTCAGATCATG
>NZ_QGDB01000045.1 GCF_003149535.1 Falsochrobactrum shanghaiense
GTGCTGCAGTGTTTCGAGCTGAAGCTCTAATTCTTTTCGCTCAGGCACTGGCGGTGAGTTGTTCTTGCGTTTCATGATTGCGGGAGCCTTCGGACCAAGTAACTGGTTTTTCCAGTTATACAGTGTCGGTCTGCATACGCCGAGTTTTTCCGCCAAAGTCTGCGCACTTTCTTGCCGAGTATAAAGTCCGACAACGCCCGCCTTCTTCAATGCATCAGGATATCGTGGACGTCCAGTTCTTCCAGTGACAGCTTTGCTAGTTTCGGGAAACGCCTCACGAACCCATGCTGTCAACGTTGCACGACCGGGATAGCCCAAGGCGCGCATCGTTGCAGAAACACAACGACCATGCGTGCGGTAGTGCTCGACAGCCACTTCCTTCTGCGCCTGTGTGAACTTCGGGGCTCGGGGCGCAAATCCTAAACGCAGATCAGAATGGTGCTCATATTCCAGGTACCAGCCCTTCAAAGCATTCTTGCTTGGATAGCCCAACTGGCGAATAGTCGCTTTCG
>NZ_QGDB01000046.1 GCF_003149535.1 Falsochrobactrum shanghaiense
TCGGCCTTTGCCACGTCGCTACAAAGCGAGACGCGCCGAGCGGTTCAAGACACGGACGATGGGGTTTCGCATTGACGACCAACGCAGAACGGGCCTCTCAGGCTGCCGACGTGGTGGCCATCTACCGATCTGAGGACATGGCTCAGGTGTTGGCGGCTTTGCGCCCCCTTAGCACGTCCGTCTTTGAAACCGCTCAACTTATGGAGCACCCCGTAGAGGACGGGTCGATGATCGCGGACCATTTGGTGATCGACCCAACCGAGGTAGAGTTGCCCTGCATCGTCCAGGCCGCCGACATTCCGGCAGTCATTGACGAGGCGCGGGAACTTCACGTCGGCGGCGTCCTGTTGACCGTTCAAACGCGAGGCGGGGGGATCTTAAATATGGTCCTTGTCGGCATCCCGCGCGAGGAAACCCCTCAGGCGATTGACAGCCCCAACGTCTTGCTCCGGCTGCGTCAAGCGCGCTTCGTGGAGGCGGAGTATGGAGAGTTGAAGGCCGCGCAGGTTCAG
>NZ_QGDB01000047.1 GCF_003149535.1 Falsochrobactrum shanghaiense
GCTGATTTGGTTGACATATTCAGGTTGAGACCTTTGCAAAGTACCTCTCTTCACCTTTTCGCTGACAGCCGAAACCCCAACACAGGTTTTCGGCTGTTTTCGCCCCAAATACCTCCTAATTCTACCCAAATACCCCCTTAATCTTCCCTGGATACCCGATAATCAGGCATCCGGGCTGCCTTTTAGGCGGCAGCGGGCGCACTTAGCCTGTTGGCGGCTTTCAACAGGTTCAAACACATCGCCTTCAGATGGCTTTGCGCACTCACTTTAATCAGTCCGAAATAGGCTGCCCGGGCATAGCGGAATTTACGGTGCAGCGTACCGAAGCTTTGTTCGACCACATAACGGGTCTTCGACAAATATCGGTTGCGTTTGGTTTGCACTTCCGACAGCGGACGGTTGCGGCAGGCTTTGCGCATAATGCCGTCCTGCAACTGATGTTCTTCCAGATGTTGCCGGTTTTCCGCACTGTCGTAGCCTTTGTCGGCATAGACGGTCGTACCTTCGGCT
>NZ_QGDB01000006.1 GCF_003149535.1 Falsochrobactrum shanghaiense
CCACGTTGATAGGCCGGGTGTGGAAGTGCGGCAACGCATGCAGCTTACCGGTACTAATAGCTCGATCGACTTGATCATTCTCATTATCTGTATCCATCGAACGAAGTTCGATGAATGACAGCTTTAACTTCTGTCCTCACGCTGTCGCGGCTTCGCCGCTTCGCTCCGGACGGGGCGGCGCACAAGCGCCGGCACACAGTCGTGTGCTTATTGCTTATCAGTGCATGAAAGACGGGAAAGCGAGTAAAGCAGTGAGTAAACATACTCACCTACTGCCTTATTCTCCTAATCCAGCTTCTCATATTTGTGTTCTTCGCCGACCTGGTGGTTATGGCGGAGCGGCTGCACCCGATCCCATTCCGAACTCGGCCGTGAAACGCTCCAGCGCCAATGGTACTTCGTCTCAAGACGCGGGAGAGTAGGTCGCTGCCAGGTCTGCCAAGCACACAAAAAAAAGCATCTTCTCAAATCATACAAACAGAACCCATCAGCGCAAAAAAACGCAGTAAACTATCCAGGCCGGACAACAGTAAAACACCTTGACGCGGGGTGGAGCAGCCCGGTAGCTCGTCAGGCTCATAACCTGAAGGCCGCAGGTTCAAATCCTGCCCCCGCAACCAAAATAAGATCGTTAAATTAATCGATTACGAAAAAGCCCCTTTCTTCGGATAGGGGCTTTTTTGCATTCAAGGGGCAGTTTGGAGGCATCAAAAATACTGGTTGCGAAAGTATATATGGCCGCCAGTAAGGGGCTGGAATGGGGCCTCCTCAAACGAAATTATCAGGAGCGTGCGGCCCAATCACCATCCTATGGGATCGAAGCCAAGTGGAAGCAGCTCAGTGAGTCGGCTTCCTTTGTTGTATTTAATGCGTTTGCCCAAATGCACTGGACGAAACCCTCTGCCGCAATGACCCTATCTGCATGATCAAAAAATCATGCAGATGTGGATTGGCGCCCGGACGGTTTCAATCAATCGAGTGAGAGGCGGGGCGTGTTGTTGATACGGTTTTCAGCCCATTTGGAAAAGCGCAGAACCGGATAGCAATAAATAAAATAGACCACGGCAATCAGGCCATAGATGAAGAGAATATCACGCGGGTAACGCAATATCGTCACTTCGCCCTGACGGGTCAGTTCGGCGATGCCCACGACGGACAAAATCGCCGTGCTCTTGATGATGATGACATATACGCTGCTCATGGGGGCTATGGTCAGCTTGAGGGCCTGCGGCAGAATAATATGCCACAGGCGCTGCATCTGGTTCATGCCGACCGAGGTTGCTGCCTCCCATTGACCTTTGGGGACCGCATCGATAGCACCGCGCACGATTTCGGCAACATAGCTTGACGTGTAGAGCGAGAGGGCGACGAATGCGGCGGTTTGCGAACTCCAGTTGAGCCATTCCAGTCCGGTATTGGGCAGGACGAAATAGAATACATAGAGCTGAACCAGAAATGGCGTTCCACGCAAGCAGTGTACATAGAGCGCGAACAGTTGCGACAGGAGCGGCACCCTGTAGCTGCGGACTATACCGACGAGCGCACCGATCAGCGAGCCAGCGAGAATGGCGACCAGCGAGACGACGAAGGTTTCCTTAAAACCCTGCCAGAGAAAAGGCAGGATCGAGATGGTGAGGTTCCAGTAATATTCCATCCTGTCAGCCCTTCACGTTCCATGCCGGTCCGGCCAGTTTTTGTTTAACGGCGTGGGAGAGCAACAGCACCAGCAGATATATGGCAAGGTAAGCGACCGCGATCGTCAGAAAGCCTTCATTGGGGCGCACGCGCTCGCTGTTGAGGAGAATACCCGCGCTCGTCAGTTCGAAGACCGTAATGAGCGACAAAAGCGAGGTATCCTTGATGAGAACGGCGGTCTGGCCGATCACCGGCGGTATCACATTGGCGAAAGCCTGCGGCAGAACGATGTGACGCAATCTCTGGCCGTAGCTCATGCCGACAGCCTTGGCAGCCTCGACCTGACCGCGCGCGACGCTTTCGATTCCCGTGCGGATGATCTCGCACATATAGGGCGCGCAGTTGAGCACAAGCGCTGCAATGCCCAGACTCATTTCCGGCCATTTGAGGGTAAACGGAAACAGCACCGGCAAGCCGAAATAGACGAGATAAATCTGCACCAGAAGCGGTGTCCCGCGGATGAAGGTTATATAGCCATGGATCAACTGGCGCAGGACGGCCCACTTGCTGAACAGCAAAATGGCCAGAATCGTGCCCAGTATCAGAGACAGGACCAGACTTATCGATGCCGCCCATATCGTATTGCCAAGCCCCCGGATGAAGGCGTCATAATATTGTGCGACAATGCGATAATTATAATAATCCAGTATGAAAGACGACATCAATAAACCTTGTATTCCGCATGACGCAGGTTCGCCTGCGTCAATGTTGAAGGCTCGTTTGCCGGAAATGTCCTGCCCCGGATGAAGGCGGGCTTCGTCCGGGGCAGGGCCATGAGGTGATTATTTGTGGTCTTTTTCCCAATCGGTGGTGTTCCACCAGTAATTGACCAGTTTCTCCAGGCGCTTGTCGGAAGTGATCAGTTCCACGTAATTGTCGAGCCACATCTTCAGATGGAAGGCATCGGGACGGACCGCGAAGGAAAGCGGGTTCTTGACGATGATGCCATCCAGCAGCTTGAGATTGTCGAAATCATTGAGGAAGTTGGAGACGTTGCCAAGGTCTGACACAAGGCCGTCGAGACGGCCTGTGGAAAGGGCCTGCGAAACGGCAGCGGTGCCGCCGGTATATTCCTTCAGCGTTGCTTCGGGCAGGAATTTCTTGATCGCATCGCTATAGGAGCTGGCCTGCGTCGAGCCGATGTTGAGGCCGGCCTGATTGAGATCTTCCCATTTCGTATAGGGCGAATCCTTGAGGGCGGCTGCAACGGTCTCTTCATAGAACATCGGGGTTGAGAACAGAAGCTGTGCGGCACGCTGCGGTGTCGGGGTCATGTCGGCGGCGATCATATCGACCTTGCCCGCGAGCAGCGCCGGAATCAGGCCCTTCCAGTCGTAATCCTGAAAGACCACCGTGACGCCGAGGTCTTCGCCCATCATGCGCGCGAGTTCCACGGCAAGGCCGGTCTGCTTGCCGTCCTTGTTGATGAAGCTCACAGGCGCGCCCTGCGTCTGCACGGCGACGCGCATTTCGCCGCGCTTGAGAATATCGTCCATTTCGTCGGCCTGGGCGGCAGATACAGCGGCTGTCAGCCCCGCCATGGCGGCGATGGATACGAAAAACTTTTTGAAGATACCCATTTCAGTTCTCCCTCTGGATAGATCGGTTTACAGGATTTGCTCCAGGAAGCTCCTGGTGCGTTGCTGCTTCGGACTGGAAAATAGCTCGACCGGCGTTCCCACTTCCACGATCTGGCCCTCATCCATGAAAATGACCCGGTCCGCCACTTCACGCGCAAAGCCCATTTCATGGGTGACGACGACCATCGTCATGCCTTCGCGGGCGAGATTCTTCATGAGTTCGAGAATGCCGCCGACCATTTCAGGGTCAAGGGCGGAGGTTGCCTCGTCGAACAGCATGACTTTCGGGTTCATCGCCAGCGCCCTTGCAATGGCGACGCGCTGCTGCTGCCCGCCAGAAAGCTGGCTCGGATAGTGACCCTCCCGGTCAGCGATCCCGACTTTGGCCAGCATGTCGCGTGCGCGCCGGGTGGCATCTTCGCGGGTGCGCCTGAGCACCACGGTTTGCGGCAGAACCACATTTTCCAGTGCGGTCTTGTGCTGGAACAGGTTGAAATGCTGAAAAACCATGCCGATTTCCGACCGGGCGGCATTCAGATTCGTCTTTGGATTTGAAATCTCCATGCGGTTGACTTCAATCAGCCCGCAATCGGTCGCCTCCAGTGCGTTGAGCGTGCGCAGCAGGGTGCTCTTGCCGGAGCCGGACGGGCCGATAATGACCAGAACCTCGCCCTTCTCGACAGAAAAAGACACATCTATGAGTGCGCGATGCGCCTTGCCATTGCGGGTGGCGGGATACGTCTTCGAAACGTCCTTGACCGTAATGAATGCTTTGTCGGACATGATCAAGCCAACTCCCATGCGCTGATCCCATAAAATGAAATGGCGACATCCCCCGTCAGCAAGACCGAATTTTCCCCGATGATGCGTATATCAAGACTGCCCCCCGGCATATCCACCTTCGCCTGCATGCCCTGCATAAGACCTTTTCGATGCGCTGCCAAGACTGTCGCGCAGGCGCCGCTGCCGCAAGCCTGGGTGAGAATGCCCGGCCGTTCATAAACGACAAGCCGAATATGTCCGTCCGAGAGGATTTCGGCAATGTCGATATTGGCCTGTTGCGGCAGATACCGGCTTTTTTGTATCGGGTCGGCCAGAGCCGCGGCATCGAGCGCGCCCAGATCGGGAACGAAATAGACCAGATGGGGATTGCCCGGATTGACGGCAAACGGATTGCGAAGCGGTCCGTTCTCAAGGGCTGCGCCCGCTTGCGAAAGCGGACCGGCAAGGGGGATCGACTGCCACTCATAGCGAATATCATCGATCCGCAGGCTCACGCGACGATCTCCCGCACGCGTGGCTTCGATCAAGCCGCCCAGTGTCTCGACGATAATGGTGTCTGCGGCCTTTTCTTCCATCAACAGCCAGGCCACGCAACGCACTGCGTTGAAACAGGATTGCGCCTCGACGCCGTCGATATTGTAAATCCGCAGACGGATCGTGGATTGGGGCGATGCGGGCTGCTCGATCACCAGCAGCTGATCGCCGCCAATTCCAATATGGCGGTCACATACCTGCATGACTGTGCGGGGGGATGGGGAGAGTGGCTGATGGCGTCCGTCGACAACCACAAAATCATTGCCCAGACCATGGAGTTTTACGAATGGCCGTCCCCGGGCCGACGCAGAATCAAAAATGCCGCAATCAACCAATGCGCTGATTCCCTTCTCTGAATGGCGAAGCAGAAAGGCGCTTATGAATATGCATCCGGGAACAGTCAAACCATTCGCGACGGGCAAACCGTTCGCCCCGGGCTGTCGCCGCCCCGCAAAACCATATGTCCATCAATGCCTGCCGGCCTGATAACAGCTGAAGCCCCATTTTTTCCCCGTGCAGGCGGTTGGTCCGCCTTTTTGATGTCCTCATATGCTAGCAAGGGTTTTATATTCGTCAAATTCAATATTTGGCCCATATCATTCATTTTTGATATGTTAACTTGTGGCTGGAGCGGGGTGAATGCACGGAAGAGGACAGGCTTGATGCGGCTGACACACAGGCAGTTGGAAATTTTTCAGTCTCTCATGCAGACGCTGAATATTACGGCTACCGCGCAGCAGTTGTTCTCGTCGCAGCCGACGATCAGTCGCGAATTGAAAAACATCGAGGAGATAGTCGGCTTTCAGCTCTTTTATCGTCAAAACCGCAAACTGGAGCCAAGCCAGCAGGCGATTGCCCTCAATATTGTCGTGCAGCGCTCATTCGTAAGTCTCGACGAGATTTTCCGCACCGCGCAGGCCATTCGCGAAGACCGGTTGAAGCGGCTCTCCATCGCCTGCCTGCCCGCATTCGCCCATGCGCTGATCCCGCAGGCGCTGCGGTTGTTTCTGGCGCAACTGCCCGGAACATCCATTAAGATACATTCATTGGAAGAGGCTGCCCTGACCCGCGATCTGGTCAGCAAGTTTTTCGATCTGGGTATCGTGGAAGGCAAGTTCGACCGAACCGCCTCATCCACCATCGCGCTTTATGCCGGTGATCTGGTCTGCGTGATGCCCGTCTCGCACCATCTGGCGCAGCGCGATGTGCTGCACCCGCAGGATTTGGCAGGTCAGGACTTCATTTATTATTCGGAAGAGGATTCCTATCGCAGGCAGGTAGATGCATTTTTTTCGCGCGCCAATATTTCGCGGCGGCTGCTCATCGAAACGACGACAGCGCCTTCCATCGGCTCGCTTGTTCGCTCCGGATTGGGCGTATCTATCGTCAATCCGCTGACCGCGCTGGCCTTTCACGGCGATGGCCTGTGCGTGCGACCGCTTGCCCACAAGATTGCCTATCATGTCCATATCTGGCAGCCGGAACCGGCCAAGCGCGGGCCTTTCGCCTCGATTTTCATTCGGGCGCTGGAAGAAACCATAATCGATATGCGTGCGCGCCTTGATCGCCTGCTTTACTAACCGTTGGTAGTCGTTGGTAGTCATTGACACCCCAAAAACCGGGGCTTACTCAACGATATGCATTGATCATGTCCCGAGCATTCCAACAGAAGTGGAGGCAAGATGTCTCGAATAGCCAATGAAACCCTGCGTTCACGCATCATGACCGCAGAAGATGCGGCGTCGTTGATCAGCAATGGTTCAACGGTTGGAATGAGCGGCTTTACCGGGTCGGGCTATCCGAAGGCCGTGCCGCTTGCGCTTGCCGCCAGAATCGAAGCGGAACATGCAGCCGGCAAGCCCTTCCATCTGCGGGTATGGACGGGCGCCTCCACCGGGCCGGAACTGGATGGGGCGCTTGCCAAGGCCGATGGTATCGAATTCCGGCTGCCTTATAATTCCGATCCCATTGCCCGGGAAAAAATCAATCGTGGCGAAATGGAATATTTCGACATGCATCTTTCGCAGGTCGCGCCAATGGCCTGGCAGGGTTTTCTGGGGCCGCTCGATACCGCTATCGTCGAGATTTCAGGCATCCGGCCCGATGGCTCGCTGGTTCCTTCGTCCTCGGTCGGCAATAACAAGACCTGGCTTGAGCGCGCGGACAGGATCATCCTCGAAGTCAATAGCTGGCAAAGCACTGCACTCGAAGGCATGCACGACCTTTATTATGGCACAGCGCTGCCGCCGCATCGTGTGCCCATTCCCTTGCTGCGACCGGACGACAGGATCGGCGAGACAGCCTTTCGCTGCGACCCCGACAAGATCGTCGCCATCGTTGAAACCGATGCGCCCGATCGCAATCTGCCATTCTCGCCGCCCAATGACGCGGCGCAGGCGATTGCCGGGCATCTGCTGGAATTCTTCCGTCACGAGGTGGCCAGGGGGCGCTTGCCAGCTTCGCTGCTGCCGATCCAGTCCGGTGTCGGCAATATCGCCAATGCCGTGCTGATGGGCCTGATCGACAGCCCGTTTGACAATATGACGGCCTTTACCGAAGTCATTCAGGATGGGATGCTCGACCTGCTGGATGCGGGCAAGCTCCGCATGGCCTCGGCGACGGCCTTTTCGCTGAGCCCGGAAGCTGCCAGCCGGCTTAATAGTGATATGGCGCGCTATCGCGACCGTATGGTGCTTCGCCCGCAGGAGATCAGCAATCATCCCGAACTGATCCGCCGCCTGGGCTGTCTTGCGATGAATGGCCTGATTGAAGCCGATATTTACGGCAATGTGAATTCGACCCATATCATGGGATCGCGCATTCAGAATGGTATTGGCGGTTCGGGCGATTTCGCGCGCAATGCCTATATTTCCATCTTCATGACGCCATCGACCGCCAAGGGCGGCAAGATTTCGGCGATCGTGCCGCAGGCAAGCCATGTGGACCACATCAATCAGGATGTTCAGGTGCTGGTGACCGAACAGGGGCTTGCGGATTTGCGCGGGCTTTCTCCCAAGCAGCGTGCGCGGGTGATTATCGATAATTGCTCGCACCCCACCTACCGGCCCGCGCTGCAAGACTATTTCACGCGCGCCCTTGCTGGCTCTTATGGATTGCAAACGCCCGGCCTGTTGAACGAAGCTTTATCCTGGCACCAGCGCTTTATCGAAACCGGCTCAATGCTGCCCTGATGCGGATTGGCTGCCCTGATGCGGATTGTGTTCAAGGGGATAAGAAAAATGGCGGAGAGGGTGGGATTCGAACCCACGGTGGAGTTACCCCCACGCCGCATTTCGAGTGCGGTACTTTCAACCACTCAGCCACCTCTCCGCGTTTTGCAGCACTGTAAAACGATCCATGAAGAATCGCACAGTAACGAGCATCAAAAAGCGAATGCCGAGCGTGCAGCGGCTCAATAACCAGACAAACGCATTTAGACAAGACCTAATTTGCGTTTAAAGACAAAAAACCTTGACTTTTTCGCTGCCCTGCATCTATAAGCACCCAACTTTATGCGTGGCATCAGCCGCGCTTATTGTTTTGATTGGAGAATCCATCGCTGGAGGCTTTGATCAAGGGGCTGAAAAGCTTCAAAATTCACCCGACTGATAAAAAGACGGCCCATGACTACGACGCGAAAGTCGCAGAAATGAGAGCTGGACCGAACAACCGAAAGGAAAACAAATGTTCGCAGTCATTAAAACCGGTGGCAAGCAGTATCGCGTTGCCGCAAACGATCTCATCAAGGTCGAAAAAGTCGCTGGCGAAGCCGGTGATGTCGTAGAATTTGCAGAAGTCCTGATGGTCGGCACGACCGTTGGCGCTCCGCTTGTCGAAGGCGCGCTTGTGACCGCCGAAGTCGTCGAGCAGGGCCGCGCCCGCAAGGTCATCGCTTTCAAGAAGCGTCGCCGTCAGAACTCCAAGCGTACCCGTGGCCATCGTCAGGAACTGACGACGATCCGCATCTCGGAGATTCTCACCGACGGTGCGAAGCCTTCCAAGAAGGCCGCCGAAAAGAAAGCTCCGAAGGCAGAAGCCGCCGCTGAAGGCGCAGCCGCAAAGCCGAAGAAGGCAGCGCCCAAGAAGGCCGCAGCCAAGGCCGAGTCGGCTGAGTAAACAGAGAGATTAAAGGAGAACACCAATGGCACACAAAAAAGCTGGCGGTTCCTCGCGCAACGGTCGCGATTCAGAATCCAAACGCCTTGGCGTGAAGAAGTTTGGCGGTGAAGCAGTGCTCGCCGGCAACATCATCGTGCGCCAACGCGGCACGAAATGGCATCCGGGCGCCAATGTGGGCATGGGCAAGGATCACACCTTGTTTGCGCTTACGCAGGGTTCGGTGTCTTTCCGCGCGAAAGCCAATGGCCGCACCTATGTGTCGGTCGACCCGATCGCGGAAGCAGCAGAGTAAGCCGGGCACTCTTATAAGCACCGGCGTCCCATTGGACCCGGTGCATATGGCAGCCAAGCCAAAAGATCGAAGGGAAGATGGGACTACCATCTTCCCTTTTTGCATCTGGAGGAACGAAAAATGGTTGTCGAAACATTGGAAGAAGACTGTTACGAAAGCTGTAGCAGGCATGAGGACGCTTCGGCTTCGGAATTATCGCCGAGGCTCGCTTACGAACTGGATTGCCCCGTTCTCGTCACGGAAAGGCTGGTCCTGCGCCCGCCCCATGAAGAAGACGTGGATGCGATTTCTCATCTCGCCAATAATATCCGCGTTGCCGACATGCTTGCCCGTATGCCGCATCCCTACACGCGCGATAATGCGCTCGACTTTGTCGAACGCACCCAAAAAGGCGAGATGGGCAACTGCATCTACGCGATCACGCAAGCGGAAACCGGCATTTTTATGGGTTGTTGCGGCATCCATGCGCATAAGCATGGTGAAGGCCTGGAGATCGGCTACTGGCTGGGCGAACCCTATTGGGGCAATGGGTTTGCCACCGAGGCTGCCCATGCGCTGATCGATCTGGCATTCCGCGCAACCGCCATCGAACGGCTGCATATATCGTGCCGCGTCACCAATAGCGGTTCGCGGCGCGTGATCCACAAATGCGGCTTCCAGTTCAGCGCCATGGGCATGGGAGATTCGCTTGCCTCCGGAAATGTCGCTGTCGAGCGCTATGTGCTTGACCGCAGCACATGGATCGGCCTGAGAAGCTGGCAGGCATAAGGAGAAGGCGGCGGCGCGGAGCGCGCGCGCCCCGCGCATTTTGCGGGGTTTCGCCTCTCCTTGGCACATTCCCGGCCCTGCGATGGTTTGCAGGGCGCGGGTTTTGCTGTAATTGCAATCGGCAGCGCGCTTGTTCAGGCGCGATGCCAGAATAGTTTTGGAATGCGGGTATGCCGCAAGAGGTAGAGATCAATGAAATTTCTCGATCAGGCCAAGGTCTATATCCGCTCCGGCGCGGGCGGAGCGGGGGCTGTTTCGTTCCGTCGCGAGAAGTTTCTTGAATTTGGCGGACCCGATGGCGGCGATGGCGGACGCGGCGGCGATGTCTGGGTGGAAGCGGTCGATGGGCTCAATACGCTCATTGACTATCGCTATCAGCAGCATTTTCGCGCCAAGACCGGGATGCACGGCATGGGGCGCAACCTGACGGGCGGCAAGGGCGACGACGTCGTGCTGAAGGTGCCGGTGGGCACGCAGATTTTCGAGGAAGATAATGAGACGCTGATCTGCGATATTACCGAGGTCGGCCAGCGCTATCGTCTGGCCAAGGGCGGCAATGGCGGTTTCGGCAATCTGCATTTCACCACATCGACCAATCGCGCGCCGCGCCGCGCCAATCCGGGGCTGGAGGGGATCGATCGCACAATCTGGCTGCGGCTGAAACTCATTGCCGATGCCGGATTGGTGGGACTGCCCAATGCAGGCAAATCGACCTTTCTTGCAAGCGTTACGGCGGCGAAGCCAAAAATTGCGGACTATCCTTTCACCACGCTGCATCCCAATCTGGGCGTTGCGCGGGTTGACGGGCGTGAATTCGTCATCGCCGATATTCCAGGGCTGATCGAGGGCGCGAGCGAAGGCGTGGGCCTTGGCGATCGCTTTCTTGGCCATGTCGAACGCACGCGGGTTCTCCTGCATCTGGTGTCAGCACAGGAAGAAGATGTGGCGAAAGCCTATAATGTCATTCGCGGGGAGCTTGAAGCCTATGAGCACGGGCTTGCGGACAAGCGGGAAATCGTGGCCCTGTCGCAGATCGATACGCTCGACCCGGACGCACGCAAGGCAAAGGCCAAGGCGCTGAAGAAAGCGTGCGGGCGCGAGCCGCTGCTGCTTTCGGCGGTCAGCCATGAGGGGCTCAACGATGCGCTGCGGCAATTGGCGTCCATTATCGATGAGAGCCGTGCGCAGGAAGCGGGCGCGCAAACAGAGGCGCAGTCTGCTGACGATTGAATTTCGGCATGCGGCGAGGGAACGGGACTATGCTGAAGCAATTGAAGGATTATCGCCGCATCGTCGTCAAGATCGGCTCGGCGCTGCTTGTCGACCGCGCCAGCGGGCTGAAACGCGAATGGCTTGAAAGCCTTGGCCATGACATTGCCGTATTGCACAATGCGGGCGTCGAGGTTCTGGTCGTGTCTTCGGGCGCCATCGCGCTTGGCCGCACCGTGCTTGGTCTGCCGAAAAAGGCATTGAAGCTTGAGGAAAGCCAGGCGGCTGCGGCGGCTGGCCAGATCGCGCTGGCCAAGGCCTATGCCGATGTGCTGGGCGGTCATGGCATCAAATCAGGCCAGATTCTCGTTACGCTTTCCGATACGGAGGAGCGTCGCCGCTATCTCAATGCCCGCGCCACCATCGATACGCTTCTGAAGCTCAAGGCGGTGCCGGTCATCAATGAGAATGATACGGTCGCGACCACGGAAATCCGCTATGGCGACAATGACCGGCTGGCGGCGCGTGTTGCGACCATGATGGGGGCTGATCTTCTGATCCTGCTTTCGGATATTGACGGGCTTTACACCGCGCCGCCGCACAAGAACCCCGATGCGCAGTTTCTGCCGCTGGTCGAGGCCATCACGCCGCAGATCGAAGCGATGGCGGGGGCGGCTGCGTCCGAACTTTCGCGCGGCGGCATGAAAACAAAGCTTGATGCGGGCAAAATCGCCAATGCCGCCGGAACCGCGATGATCATCACGTCGGGAACCCGCATGGCGCCGCTTTCGGCAATCGACCGTGGCGAGCGGGCGACCTTGTTCGAGCCGTCAAATGCGCCGGTCAATGCGTGGAAAACATGGATTTCCGGCAATCTGGAACCGGCGGGACGGCTAAGGGTCGATGCCGGTGCCGCGAAGGCGCTGAAATCGGGCAAGTCGCTTTTGCCTGCTGGCGTCCGGGAGATTGAAGGGCGTTTCGAGCGCGGTGATACGGTGGCTGTGCTCAATGAGGACGGGCGTGAGATCGCGCGCGGGCTGATCGCCTATGATGCAGAGGATGCGCGTAAAATCGCCGGGCATAAAAGCGATGAGATCAGCGCCATTCTTGGTTATGATGCGCGCGCGGCAATGATCCATCGCAATGATCTGGTGGTTCGCGGTGCAGCCGCATCCATCGAGGTCGAGGAGGCTTGAGGGAACGGGAATGCTGACGAAACCGGATATGGCTAACGATATTGCGCAGATCATGGCCGAGGTTGGCCGCAAGGCGAAAGCTGCCAGCGCGCCCCTTGCCATTGCCAGCACGGAACAGAAAAACAGGGCGCTCCACGCTGCCGCCGATGCGATTATCGCAAACAGCGATGCCATCCTCGATGCCAACAGGATCGATCTTGCCAATGCAGCGCAAAGCGGAATGGCGGCTTCTTTTATCGACCGGCTGACGCTCGACGAAAGCCGCATTGGAGCCATTGCCGAAGGCATTCGCGCCATTGCCGCGCTGCCCGATCCGGTCGGCGAGGTGATTGCCGAATGGGATCGTCCCAACGGATTGCATATCGAGCGCGTGCGCACGCCGCTTGGTGTCATCGGCGTGATCTATGAAAGCCGCCCCAATGTGACGGCAGATGCGGGCGCTTTGTGCCTCAAGGCGGGCAATGCCGTGATTTTGCGCGGCGGTTCGGATTCGGCGCATTCGTCGGCTGCCATTCACAAGGCGCTGGTCGCAGGGCTGGAAGCGGGTGGTCTGCCGGCTGACGCCATCCAGATCGTGCGGGTGACGGACCGCGCGGCGGTCGGTGAAATGCTTAAAGGTTTGAATGGCGCTATCGATGTGATTGTGCCGCGCGGCGGCAAGAGCCTTGTTGCGCGCGTGCAGTCGGAAGCGCGGGTGCCGGTCTTTGCGCATCTGGAAGGCATCTGCCATCTTTATATCGATGGTTCTGCCGAACCCGACATGGCGCGGCAGATCGCCGTCAATGCCAAGATGCGGCGCACCGGCATTTGCGGTGCGACCGAAACCCTGCTGGTTGATCGTGCTGCGGCTTCGACCCATCTTGTACCGGTCCTCGAAGATCTGGCGGCAAAGGGCTGTGAGATACGCGGCAGCGAAGAGGTGCGGGTGCTTTATCCCGCCGCCATTCCTGCAACGGATGAGGACTGGGCGAGCGAATATCTCGATGCGATCATTTCGGTGGCGCTGGTCGATGGGATCGGCGGTGCAATTGCGCATATCAACCGCTATTCGTCCCATCATACGGAGGCCATCGTCGCGGAGGATGCGCAGGCAGTCGGCCGTTTCTTCAATGAGATCGACTCGGCCATTCTGCTGCACAATGCCTCGACGCAATTTGCCGATGGCGGCGAGTTCGGCATGGGGGCGGAAATCGGCATTGCGACCGGCAAGATGCATGCGCGCGGGCCGGTCGGCGTCGAACAGCTGACCTCGTTCAAATATCGTGTTCGTGGTAACGGACAAGTTCGTAGCTGATGCGTTTCGGCTTCGGGCTTCCAGCATTAAAGGCGAGCTATCCGGGCGTTGATGCGCATTATCTGCGCATGCCGCATGTCGAGAAAGGCATGACGGTGGGGCTGTTTGGCGGGTCGTTCAATCCGCCGCATGGCGGGCATGCGCTGGTGGCGGAAATCGCGCTGCGGCGGCTCAAGCTCGACCAGCTCTGGTGGATGGTAACGCCGGGCAATCCGCTAAAGGATCAGCGCGAGCTTGCCCCGCTCGCGGAAAGGCTCAAACAGAGTGAGGCGGTAGCAGGCGATCCGCGCATCAAGGTGACGGCGCTGGAGGCGGCGTTTCATGTGCGCTATACGGCGGATACGCTGGCGCTGATCCGCCAAGCCAATCCGGGGGTGCATTTCGTCTGGGTGATGGGCGCGGACAATCTTGCCACATTCCATCACTGGCAGCGCTGGCGCGAGATTGCACGGAATTTTCCGATTGCGGTCATCGACCGTCCCGGATCGACGCTCGCCGGTCTTTCGTCGCGCATGGCGCAGACATTCTCCGACAGCCGCCTTGATGAGCGCTATGCGCCGGTGCTGGCAAGACGGACGCCGCCAGCGTGGACTTTCATCCATGGCCCGCGTTCCTCGCTGTCTTCCAGCGCATTGCGTAAGGGAAAACTGAAAAAGTGAACGGCCATAATTGTCCGCAACCCTTGAAAACAACCCGGGATTGGGCCTATTTTAGGGTGTGCGGTGCTTATGATTGCCGCACTGCGTTGTTCTGGTCGGAAAGGAAATACACTGAGAACAGCACTTGAGAAGAAGGCTCACCACGCGCCTTCAACGGTCGGGATGAACGAAATGGCTTTCGTGTCCCAGACCTTCGACGCGGCCTTGGCCAGTCTCGAAAATTCCAAGGCGGAATCCATCATCCCCATCGACATTCGCGGACGATCTTCGATCGGCGATTATATGATCGTCGCGTCGGGACGCTCGCATCGTCATGTCAGCTCGGTCGCAGAGCATCTTCTGGAGGCGCTGCGCGAAATGGGCTGCAAGAACCTTCGGGTCGAAGGGCTTGAGTCGGGCGATTGGGTTCTCATCGATACGGGCGACATCATCGTTCATATTTTCCATCCGGAAGTCCGGGATTTTTACAATCTGGAAAAAATCTGGCTGGACGATGGGCATGATGATGATCGGGCGACGGGAACCGTCCACTGATCGACCTGCCATATTGAGGGTGCCATGCGTGTGAGCGTTTTTGCCGTGGGCCGGATGAAAGCCGGCCCCGAACGGGAACTGGTCGAGCGTTATTTTGATCGGTTTTCCAAGGCGGGCCCGCCGCTGGGACTGGAATTTGCCGGGGTGAGCGAAATTCCGGAAAGCCGGGGCCAGACGGCGGATTTGCGCAAAAGCGAAGAAGCGCAGCGCATCTACGAAGCATTGGATAATGGTGCTGCGCTGATCCTGCTCGATGAGCGCGGCAAGGCACTTGGCTCGGAAGATTTTGCTCAACGTATCGGCCATATGCGTGATGAGGGCAAACGACAGTTGATCGTTGCCATCGGCGGTCCGGACGGACATGATCCCAAGTTACGTGCGCGCGCCGATCTCGTTCTTGCACTGGGCGCATTGACGTGGCCGCATCAGATTGCACGTATTCTGATTGCCGAACAGCTTTATCGCGCGGCGACCATTCTAAGCGGGCATCCCTATCATCGCTCGTGATCGATCATGGCTAACAAATCCTTAATGATATGCCGCTAGTTTTGGCCCTTCATCATTGATATAGCGCGTCATGAATTCTGTTCGCCTTCACATAAAGCCCTTATTGCCTGCCATGTTGCGGGCGGGCTTTGTCGTGGCCGGTCTTTTTGCGGCGATGGGGACGGGGCTGACCGAAGACGGATTGCAGGCGCAGCGCGAGCAGGCAGCGCAGGAATATGAAAAGCTCAACAGCGAAATGTCGGTCACCGGCGACAGGCTCAAGCAGCTTGAGGATGAGGTGGCGGCGCTCAAAAAGGATCAGGCGACCATTACGGCGGCATTGATCCAGTCGGCCAAGACCGACAAGAAATTACAGCAGGATATTGCCGATATTGCCGACAGGCTCGTTTCTCTGCATGAGCAGGAAGAGGGCATCCGCATTTCATTGCGCGCGCGCCGCGCCATTCTGGCGGAGGTGCTGGCGGCTTTGCAGCGCATGGGGCTGAACCCGCCGCCTGCCATTCTGGTGCGTCCCGATGATGCGCTGGCTTCAGTGCGCAGCGCGGTTCTGCTTGGCGCGGTTGTGCCGGAAATGCGCGGGCAGGTCGAAGAACTGACCGGTGATTTGCAGGATATGCAGCGCGTCACGGCGTCGATCACGCAGGAGCAGCAGAAGCTGAGCGAGACGCGCAGCGCGCAGGCGCAGGAGCAGAAGCGCCAGTCGCTCCTGCTGGAAGAGAAGAAGAAATTGCAGGCGCAATCGGAGCAGGAGATCGCAGCCCAGCGCCAGCGTTCCGAGGAACTGGCCGCGAAGGCGGGCAGCCTCAAGGAGCTGATCGATACGCTCGACGAGCAGATGGCGAGCGTGCGTGATGCTGCGGAAGCCGCGAGAAAAGCGGAGGCGGAACGGCTGGCGAAAGCGCGCGAAAGAGCAGGGGAAAGCGCGCCGGAAGAAAACCGCCTGCATGCGCAGATCGATTTCGCATCGTTGCGCGGGCGGCTTGCGCTGCCTGCGGCGGGCAAGACAATTCGTCAATTTGGCGAAAATGATGGCGTAGGTGGTCATATGATGGGCGAGGTGGTCGAAACCTTGCCCATTGCCACGATTACGTCACCTTCCGATGGCGTTGTACTCTATGCAGGCGCATTCAGATCTTATGGGCAACTCTTGATCCTGGATGCTGGCGACGGGTATCATGTCGTAATGGCTGGCATGGGCCGAATCGATGTGGCGCAAGGCCAGTTCGTATTGGCGGGTGAGCCTGTCGGCGCAATGGGAGAAAAACTTCTTGCAAGTGTTGCGCCGATAGAGGTGGGCAACGGTTCGCCATTGCTCTACATTGAGTTTCGAAAGGATGGAAAACCCGTTGATCCGGCCCCATGGTGGACGAAACGGCTTTCTGGAAAGGCACAAAATGATACGTAAACTGTCGCTGCTTTTCGCCGGAGCCCTGCTGGGGGCGTCAGCTATGGTGATGGTCCAGGGTACGCCAGCAACTTCCGCATTCGCTGCGGGCAAGGACGCAGACGTCTATAAGGAACTGGCTCTCTTCGGTGATATTTTCGAGCGGGTGCGCGCGCAATATGTGACGCCGCCCGACGACAAGAAGCTGGTCGAAAGCGCGATCAACGGCATGTTGACCTCTCTCGATCCGCATTCCTCCTATCTCAACCCGGAAGCCGCGCAGGATATGCGCGTGCAGACCAAGGGCGAGTTCGGCGGACTTGGCATTGAAGTCACGATGGATAACGATCTTGTCAAGGTCATTGCGCCCATCGACGACACGCCTGCTTCCAAAGCGGGCGTTCTGGCAGGTGATCTCATTACCAAGATCGACGGGCAGGAAGTGCGTGGCCTCAGCCTGACCGATGCGGTTGACAAGATGCGCGGTGAAGTCGGCTCGCCGATCGAACTGACGATTATCCGCCAGGGCGCGGATAAGCCGATCGTGCTTTCCATCAATCGCGCCATTATCAAGGTCAAGGCGGTGCGTTACCGCGTCGAGAACGATGTCGGCTATCTGCGCGTGATCTCCTTTACCGAGCAGACGGCGGACGATCTCAAGAAGGCCATCAAGGACGTTCAGGACAAGGTGCCTGCTGACAAGCTCAAGGGCTATGTGCTCGACCTGCGCCTCAATCCGGGCGGCCTGCTCGATCAGGCGGTGGCCGTGTCCGACGCCTTCCTCGACAAGGGCGAAATCGTCTCCACCCGCGGTCGCGATCCGCAGGATGTGACGCGCTTCGATGCGCGCAAGGGTGATCTTGCCGATGGCAAGCCGGTGATCGTGCTGGTCAATGGCGGTTCGGCCAGTGCGTCCGAAATCGTCGCGGGCGCGTTGCAGGATCATCGCCGCGCGACGGTGCTGGGCACGCAGTCGTTTGGCAAGGGATCGGTGCAGACGATCATCCCGATGGGCGAAAACGGCTCGCTGCGCCTGACCACGGCGCTTTATTATACGCCGTCGGGCACGTCGATTCAGGGCAAGGGCATTACGCCCGACATCAAGATCGAACAGCCATTGCCGCCAGAATTGCGCGGCGAGGACGTGGTGCGGGGTGAATCCGAACTCAAGGGCCATATCAAGGGCAATGACGAGGATGACGAGGGATCGGGTTCCGCCGCTTATGTTCCCGCCGAGCCGAAGGATGACATTCAGCTTAATGAAGCGCTGAAGCTCCTGCGCGGCGAAGTGGCCAATGCCGCCTTCCCGCCCGATCCCAAGAAGGGCGTTCTGAACTGATCGCCTTGTAGAACGAGTGACATGCAAAAGCGCGGGAGCCAATCGCTTCCGCGCTTTTGCGTCCAGGATGATCGACAGCAATCATGGAGCAAAAAATGTCGAAGCATAAAGAGGCCGTCGACCCGGAAAGCCTGCCCTATCGCCGCTGTGTGGGGCTGATGGTGCTCAATGGCGCGGGGCTGGTCTGGGCCGGGCGGCGGATCATCATTCCGGGGGATGAACTCGACGGATCGACCCAGCTCTGGCAGATGCCGCAGGGCGGTATCGACAAGGGCGAGGAACCGGTGGAAGCGGCCCTGCGCGAGCTTTACGAGGAAACCGGAATGAAATCCGTTTCCCTGCTTGAGGAGGCGTCGGACTGGATCAATTATGACCTGCCGCCGCATCTGGTCGGGAGGGCGCTCAAGGGCAAATATCGCGGCCAGACGCAGAAATGGTTCGCCTATCGCTTCGAGGGCGATGAAAGCGAGGTCGCAATCAATCCTCCGCCCGGCGGGCATACAGCCGAATTCGACATGTGGGAATGGAAGCCGATGGCGCAATTGCCGGAGCTGATCGTGCCCTTCAAACGCAAGGTCTATGAGGAGGTCGTCGCCGCATTCCGCCATCTTGCGCCATAATTTTATTACCCCCTCTTGTCTGGCCGGGCAACTTCATGTCAACTCACGCAGGATGGCGGCGCAATCTTTCGATGCCGCATTTTGAGAGGGACTGAATAAACATGGATATTGGAAGTCTTCTTGTATTCCTTTTTGTGGGCCTGGTTGCCGGCTGGCTTGCAGGAAAAGTCGTGCAGGGCGGCGGTTTCGGCCTGATCGGCAATATCATCGTCGGCGTGATCGGTGCATTTTTCGCAGGCTGGCTGTTGCCGCGTCTTGGCTTTGCCATTGGCGGCGGCATTATCGCCGCGATCATCAACGCCTTTATCGGTGCCGCCATATTGCTGCTCATCCTGCGCATCATCAAACGCGTCTGAGCGGTTTACGTCATACTTAAAGCGTGTCGCGATCTTTCAGATTCGCTCCCTACGCTTTAAGTTTTTGTTTTTACGCATGTCGTTATCCCGAAACCGGTTCCCGCTTTCGGGCGACATGCTTTAGCAGGCCCGGCGGAAGTTTGCCGGGTCGCTTTTTTGAAAAGAGCCATGACACCCAATTCCAAACTGGCGCTCGGTCTGGTGCTGACCGCATCGGCTGGTTTTGTCGACGCGATCGCCTTCCTGCAACTGGGCGGTTTTTTCGCTTCCTTCATGAGCGGCAACACCACGCAACTCGGCATCGGCCTTGCGGGGCAGCCGGGCATATTGGGGCGCGTCATCATCTGGTTTCCGGCTGCGTTGATCATCCTGTTTTTCGCAGGTGCCTTCATAGGCACGCTGACCGTGCGCGCCTATGGCAAGCGGGGCAGCCTGATCGTCATGGGAAGCGTCGTTGCGATGCTCATTATCCTCACTGTGCTGCGCCGCGAGGGCGCGCTCGTCATACAGCCCATCCTGCTTCTTGCCGCCGCCATGGGTGCGCAAAATGCGGCGGTGCAGCCGATCGGGGCGGCGCGTCTGGGTGTTACCTATGTGACCGGCACGCTGTTCAATGCTGCCGCCGACCTTGCCTGTTCGCTGCGCGGCGAGACGCCCAAATGGCGCTGGGTGCAGCATCTTTCCGTGTGGTTCGCGCTGATGGTGGGCGCGGTTCTCGGTGGTGCCTGCCATGCGCTGATGGGACTGGATGCGCTGTTCGTCCCCTCGGTGACGATTATCGGCG
Source organism: Falsochrobactrum shanghaiense (assembly GCF_003149535.1). GTDB lineage: Bacteria > Pseudomonadota > Alphaproteobacteria > Rhizobiales > Rhizobiaceae > Brucella > Brucella shanghaiense. Next base: position 19,654 of record NZ_QGDB01000006.1, read on the forward strand.
CGATGGTGGCCTATGGGCTGCTGAAACGATAGATCAGGCAAACAGCGATTTTTCGTTCTCGACCAGTTCTGAAATCAGGGCGGAGACGGCTGTTACGCGGCGCAATGTGCGTGCGGATTCATGATAGGTCAGCCAATAGGCGCGGCGGATGACCCGATCTGCGAGCACCGGCACCAGATCGGGATCGGCGCGTGCAATGAAGGAATGAAGAATGCCGATACCGGCCCCGGCGCGCACGGCCTCGACCTGGCCCAGGGCGCTGGACACTTCAAAATCGGGTTTCCAGTCGCGGCTGATTTCGGAGGCATAGGCCAGCGAGGCATTGATGACCAGATCCTCCACATAGCCGATGAGGCGATGGGCGCTCAGATCTTCCACGCTTTGGGGTATTCCATATTCTTCGAGATAGCTGCGATGGGCAAAGAGGCCGAGCGTATAATCCACCAGCCTGCGCGCAACCAGCCGGCCCTGTTCGGGGCGCTCGACCGTGATCGCTATATCCGCCTCGCGGCGCGAGAGCGAAAAGGAACGCGGCACGGGCACGAGCTGGACCGTCAGATCGGGATATTGCCGGGTGAGCCGCGCCAGCCGCGGTGCCAGAAATGTGACGCCGAACCCGTCGGGTGCGCCAATTCGCACTGTGCCGGAAACCGCAATATCGGCATTGCCGACCTGCGCGCGGGCGGAAAGCATCTCTGCTTCCATGCGTTCGGCGGCAAGCAGGAATTCCTCGCCCGCCTGTGTCAGTGTTGAGCCATTGGTGCGACGGGTTAAAAGGGTTGTTGAAAGCGCGGTTTCGAGCGCCGTCAGGCGGCGGGCAACGGTCGTATGATTGAGGCCGAGCCTTTTTGCAGCGCCCAGAATCTGGCCTGAACGCGCGACGGCAAGAAATATGCGTATATCATCCCAGTTCATGTTTTGACGATTACTATAAAAAACGCACAACGGATACGCTTTTCAGTGCCTTGCAATCAATAATTTGCAGAGCGATGATGAAGCACGAACAGGGTCTTTTGCCCTTTTATGACTTTCAGGGAGGTCTATCCATGCGTAATATCGGACATTTTATCGGCGGCAAGCATGTCGCAGGCAAGAGCGGCCGCACGGCCGATGTCTTCCAGCCGCTCGACGGCTCGGTGCAGGCCAAGGTGGCGCTTGCAACCAAGGAAGAGGTGCGCGCGGCAGTGGAAAATGCCAAGGCGGCACAGCCGGCATGGGGCGCCACCAATCCGCAGCGCCGCGTGCGTATCCTGCGCAAGTTCATCGAACTGGTCGAGGCCGAATATGACAGCCTTGCCGAATTGCTGGCGCGTGAGCATGGCAAGACCATTGCCGATGCGAAGGGCGATATTCAGCGCGGCCTTGAAGTGGTCGAAGTCAGCCTTGGTGCGCCGCATATGCTCAAGGGTGAGTTCACCGATAATGCCGGAACGGGTATCGATACCTATTCCATGCGCCAGCCGCTTGGTGTCGTCGCCGGCATCACGCCGTTCAATTTCCCGGCCATGATCCCGCTCTGGAAGGCTGGCCCTGCGATTGCCTGCGGTAATGCCTTCATCCTCAAGCCTTCCGAACGCGATCCGGGCGTGCCGATGCGCTTTGCCGAACTGTTCATGGAAGCGGGTCTTCCGGCAGGTATTTTCAACGTGGTCAATGGCGACAAGGAATCGGTTGATGCGCTGCTCGACGATCCCGATGTGCAGGCTATCGGCTTTGTCGGCTCCACGCCGATTGCGAAATATATCTATGGCCGCGGCTGCTCGAACGGCAAGCGCGTGCAGTGCTTTGGCGGTGCGAAGAACCATCTTCTCATTATGCCGGATGCGGATATGGACCAGACCGTCGATGCGCTGATCGGTGCGGGCTATGGTTCGGCGGGCGAGCGCTGCATGGCGATTTCGGTCGCGGTGCCGGTTGGCGAAGATACTGCTAACCGCCTGATGGAAAAGCTGGTTCCGCGCGTCGAGGCGCTGAAAATCGGCACCTCGACCGACAATTCCGCCGATTACGGTCCGCTGGTCACGCGGGAAGCGCTTGAGCGCGTGCGCAATTATGTCGATCTTGGCGTCGAGGAAGGCGCGAAGCTCGTCGTCGATGGTCGTGGCTTTAAGATGCAGGGCTATGAAGACGGTTTCTATATGGGCGGCTGCCTGTTCGACCATGTAACGCCGGATATGCGCATCTATAAGGAAGAGATTTTCGGCCCGGTTCTTTCCATCGTGCGCGCCAAGAATTACGAAGAAGCGCTCGCTCTGCCCAATGATCATGAATATGGCAATGGTGTCGCCATCTTCACCCGTGACGGCGATGCGGCGCGTGATTTCGCAAGCCGCGTGCAGGTCGGCATGGTCGGCATCAATGTGCCGATCCCGGTTCCGATTGCCTATTACACCTTCGGCGGCTGGAAGGCTTCCGGCTTCGGCGATCTCAACCAGCATGGCCCGGATGCATTCCGCTTCTATACCAAGACCAAGACCGTCACCTCGCGCTGGCCGTCTGGCGTGAAAGACGGCGCGGAGTTTGTTATTCCGACGATGAAGTAACCCCAGACGATTTGTTTGCTTGCGCGTCCTCGCTTTGCTGCGCGGGAGAAAAATGAAGCTTGTGTGACGGCATGACGATTCTGCTTGCACAAGGGCGCGCCGGGCGTGATGTTGGAGAAATGATCCGGGCAGGCTGGTCAGGTCCTGCCCGGATCATGCACCAATATCGACAGACAGGCATATCATGGCCGAGCGGCGGCAGGCAGCAAAAGACGAAAGCGGCAAAAGACCGGGGGCGCGGACGCAAGACCAGGAAGAGTCTCGCCGCATACTGGAGCGGATGGAGCGCGAATCGAGTGCCATGGAAACCATGGTGCAGCGCGGCTTTTCCCGCACCGCCAGCCATCTTTCGGCGCATGATGCCGACACGGCCGATCCTGTCGAGGTCTGGGCCACCCGCATCGGGCGCGTGCTGGGCCTTTTCATCACATTGGCGATCATCGTCTGGCTCGTCACCTATCTCCTGCAAGGCTGAATCGTCATGGCATTTCCTGCATCTTCGGACGCAACAAGCGTTATCGTCATCTCAAGCCATGTCGTGCGCGGCTCCGTCGGCAATCGCGCGGCGGTCTTCGCGCTGGAATCACTCGGCTTTCCCGTTTGGGCCGTGCCGACCGTGGTGTTGCCCTGGCATCCGGGACACGGACCGGCGGGGCGTATCGTGCCGCCGCCGCAGGAATTTGCAGGTCTGATGCAGGATCTTGAACGCGCGCCATGGCTGGGTGAGGTCGGAGCGGTATTGACCGGTTATCTTGGGCATTCCGAACAGGTACAGGCCATTGCCGGGCTGGTCCGCGCCGTCAAGGCGCGCAATCCCAAGGCCCTTTATCTGTGCGATCCGGTGATCGGCGATCTGAAGGGGCTTTACGTGCCCGAGGCAACGGCTACCGGCATTCGCGATGACCTGCTGCCTCTCGCCGATATTGCGACGCCCAATCGTTTCGAGCTTGCATGGCTTACGGGGGTGGCGCTTGAAGATAACAAGGCGCTGATGGAGGCGGCTCTGGAAATAGGGCCTGCCACTACGCTGGTGACGTCGGCCTTTCCACTGATGGGGGGAAGCACCGGCAATATTCTGCTCACACCCACGCTTGCCCTGATGGCTGAGCACCGCTGCGTGCAAGGGCCGACCAACGGGCTGGGCGATCTTACGGCGGCGCTGCTTCTGGCGCGAAAACTGGCGGGATTTTCCGACGAGAAGATGCTGCAAAGCACGACGGCTGCGGTTTTCGAGATCATGGCGCGCGCGGCAAAGCGCGGAGCGGACGAACTCATGCTGGAGGCCGATGCGGCCAGCCTGTCCTCGCCGATGGCCATGGTGCAGATGCGGCGGCTGGTTCATCCGACAAAAGGCCTTCGGGCATAGGGGGCGGGCGTAGGGGGTGGGCGTAGGGGGGAGCCTTGGGGCGCAAGCGTAAAAATTGCGTGTTACGCGCTTTTTCGTTGCTCTCGATTTTCGATCAGGATAATGGACAGGCATGGTAGATCTTCCAGAGACATTGCTTGCCGGTTATCGCACCTTCATGAGCGAGCATTTTTCGCATGAAACGGCGCGTTATCGGGAATTGGCCGATAAGGGGCAATCACCGCAAACGCTGGTGATTGCGTGCTGCGACTCACGCGCGGCGCCTGAAACGATTTTCAACACGGCGCCGGGCGAGATTTTTGTTTTGCGCAATGTTGCAAATCTCATCCCCCCTTATGAGCCGGATGGTGAATTTCACGCAGCTTCCGCAGCATTGGAATTTGCGGTCCAAAGCCTCAAGGTCAAGAATATCGTGGTCATGGGCCATGGGCGCTGCGGCGGCATCAAGGCGGCGCTCGATACCAAAAGCGAGCCGCTTTCACCGGGCGACTTCATCGGCAAATGGATGAGCCTGATAGCACCTGCGGCAGCGGCGGTCGGCAGCAACGGGCTGATGACGCAGACAGAGCGGCAGACGGCGCTGGAACGCATCTCGATCCGCTATTCCCTGAAAAACCTGCGCACCTTCCCCTGCGTCGATATTCTGGAGAAGAAGGGCAGACTCACCTTGCACGGCGCCTGGTTCGATATTTCGACCGGAGAGTTGTGGGTCATGGATCAGCAAACGGGCGATTTCAAACGCCCGGATTAATGGATAACGGCATCTAGAGCGGTTCCTGTTTAAACGGAATCGTTGGAACCGCTCTATCTATTTGTTTTCACGCATTATCCGGACGCAAAACTGCTTCACACTTTTGCTGGAAATGCTCTATCATCGCTGGATATGCAAACGCCCGGAACTTCCGGGCGTTTTCATTATTACCGACGATGTTATTTGCCGTCGATGGCCTTGCCCATTTCGGCAATGGCGCGCTGGTAGACGCTTGCGGCGTTCCAGCCCTGGATCGCGACAAAATTGGGCTCGCCCGGCTGGTAGCCCGCACCGCGCTGCCAGCCATGGCCGACGAGGAAATTGGCGGTGGAATAAAGTGCATCGGCCTTGGAGCCGACCATGTCTATGTGGCCGCTGCCATCGCCGTCCACGCCATATCTGAGCACATTGACGGGCAGGAACTGGGTCTGGCCGATTTCGCCATGCATGGCGCCGATCGCATTGGGCGCAAGATCCTGACGGTCAATGAGCTGGAGCGCGGCATAAAGCTGCTCGGTGAAGAAGGCGCTGCGGCGGCAATCATAGGCAAGTGTCGCGACCGCCGAAAGCGTATGCTGTTTGCCCAGATAGGAGCCAAAGGCGGTTTCCATGCCCCAGATGGCGATCAGCGGACCGGCAGGAACGCCATAACGCTTTTCAATATTGGCGAGGAGGGCGGCATTCTGCTGCTTGATGGAGCGGCCACGCTTGATGATGGTGTCGGTGCCGCGGACCCGCTTGAATTCCTCATAGGACAGCTTGAAGCTTTTCTGGTTGCGGTCGGCGTTGATCGTAGCGCGGGCATAATTGGTGCCGGAGAGAGCCTGGATCGCTGACGGACCGATGCCGCGGGCCTGCGCTTCCTTGATTGTCGATTGCAGCCAGGCATTATATCCTGCGCCGTCATTGCCGCATTGTGCTGCGATGGCACTGCCGGTTCCGGCGATCATGCCGATTGCTAGAACTGCTGCTGCGGTCAATGACCGACCCTTGGCAACGAATGCCATTCGTTTCTCCTTTGGAGTTGATTCGATCTCGGCGCGAATTTGCCATTCTTTATGGCAAATGTCATGCCAGATTGGCGGCAGGGAGCGCCATTAGCGGTGCTTTTGCTTGACAGCGATGCCATAAAGCCATAAATGCTCCCCCAATCTATCCGCGATCTACAGAACGCGAGCCGCCGACCGGGACCCATTATGGTATAAAGCGATCCCGGAGGTCCACATCCGACAGCGCGATGCGCCCTCGGGTGCGTTACCTCTTTGGCGCTTCTTGAACTGGCAGGCAGGCGGGACGATCTATCCCTGATGAAGCCTTATGCCTCCTCGCGGATAAAAGGGAAATTCGATGTTTGAATCACTTCAGGAGCGCCTTGGCTCCATTCTGAACGGCCTGACCGGACGCGGCGCTCTTTCCGAAAGCGACGTGACGGCGGCGCTGCGTGAAGTGCGGCGCGCGCTGATCGAGGCCGATGTGTCGCTGGAAGTGGTTCGTTCCTTCACCGACAGGGTTCGCGAGAAGGCCGTCGGCGCGGAAGTTCTCAAGAGCATCAAGCCCGGCCAGATGGTCGTCAAGATCGTTCATGACGAGCTTGTCGAGATGCTGGGCACCGAAGGCGTCGCCATCGACCTGAACGCGCCCGCGCCGGTCGTCATCATGATGGTCGGCTTGCAGGGTTCGGGTAAGACAACCACCACCGGCAAGATCGCCAAGCGGTTGAGCGAGCGCCAGCGCAAGAAAGTGCTGATGGCCTCGCTCGATACGCGCCGCCCGGCAGCACAGGAACAGCTTCGCCAACTCGGCATTCAGACCACAGTCGATACATTGCCAATCATCGCCGGTCAGTCGCCGGTGGAAATCGCCGGGCGCGCCGTTCAGGCCGCAAAGCTTGGCGGTCATGACGTGGTGATCCTCGATACCGCTGGCCGCACGCATATCGACGAGCCGCTGATGGTGGAAATGGCCGACATCCGCCAGGTCGCCGATCCCCATGAAATCCTGCTCGTTGCCGACAGTCTCACCGGTCAGGACGCTGTCAATCTGGCGCGCAATTTCGACGAGCGCGTCGGCATTACCGGTATCGTGCTGACCCGCATGGATGGCGATGGCCGCGGCGGTGCAGCGCTTTCGATGCGCGCCGTCACCGGCAAGCCGATCAAGCTGATCGCCACCGGCGAAAAAATGGATGCGCTGGAGGAGTTCTATCCCAAGCGCATCGCCGACCGGATCCTGGGCATGGGCGACATCGTTTCGCTCGTTGAAAAGGCTGCTGAAAACATCGATGCGGAAAAAGCCGCAGCGATGGCCAAGAAGATGCAGTCGGGCAAGTTCGATCTCAACGATCTTGCCGACCAGCTCAACCAGATGAAGAAACTGGGCGGCATGGGCGGCATCATGGGTATGATGCCGGGCATGGGCAAGATGAAGGATCAGGCTGCCGCCGCCGGTCTCGACGACAAGGTTTTCGACCGCCAGCTTGCGATCATCGGTTCGATGACCAAGGCCGAACGCGCCAATCCCGACCTGCTCAAGCACAGCCGCAAGCAGCGCATCGCCAAGGGGTCGGGCACGAGTGCCGCCGACATCAACAAGCTGCTCAAGATGCACCGCCAGATGGCCGACATGATGAAAGCCATGGGCAAGGGCAAGGGCGGAATGATGAAGCAGATGATGGGCGGCCTTGCCAGCAAGATGGGTCTTGGTGGTCTGGGCGGCGGCATGGGGGGAATGGGCGGCATGCCCGATCTCTCCAAGATGGACCCCAAGCAGCTTGAGGCGCTGGCCAAGCAGGCGGAAGCAGCAGGGCTCACCAAGGGCGGCGGAATGCCGGGGCTTCCCGGTGGCGGACTGCCGGGGCTGGGCGGGCCGAAACTTCCCGGCCTTGGTGGCGGCTTGCCCGGATTGCCGAAGAAAAAGTGAGTGTCATGAGCGACGAGCAGAACACCATACCCGCCGAACTTCTGGCATTGCGCGCATCCATCGACAATATCGATGCAGCGCTCATTCATATGCTGGCCGAACGCTTCCGCTGCACCAAGGCGGTGGGCATTCTCAAGGCTGAACGTGGATTGGCCCCCGCCGATCCCAACCGCGAGAAGCGGCAGGTTGAGCGTCTGCGGACGCTGGCGCAATCTGCCAATCTCGACCCCGATTTTGCCGAGAAATTCCTCAACTTCATCGTGAAGGAAGTCATCAGGCATCACGAGCATACCGCTGCAAATCACGGCGGAAATTAATTTTAACCACCTTCATGTTCCGGCCAAGACCGGCGCATAATAGACATCAGGAGATTGAACCATGGCCCTTAAAATCCGCCTCGCACGCGCTGGCTCCAAGAAGCGCCCTTACTACCACATCGTCGTTGCCGACGTTCGCGCACCGCGCGACGGCCGTTTCATTGAAACGCTCGGCGCATGGAACCCGATGCTCGCCAAGGATGCCGAGCGCGTGAAGCTCGACGCCGACCGCGTTCAGCATTGGATCGCACAGGGCGCACAGCCGACCGACCGCGTCCTGCGTTTCCTCGATCAGGCTGGCGTTGCCAAGCGTGCAGAGCGCAACAACCCGAACAAGGCCGTTCCGGGCAAGAAGGCTCAGGAGCGTATCGCTCTCGCCAAGCAGGCCGAAGAAGAAGCCGCAGCCAAGGCTGCTGAAGCTGCTGCCGCAGCGGCTGAAGCAGAAGCAGCACCAGCTGAAGAAGCCGCAAGCGAATAATCGTTGCGAAAAACTGCATTTTTTTAAAAAGCGGCGGAGCAATCCGCCGCTTTTTTCATATGGTTTTCTGTCCATGCGTCAAACGGCTGGACGGCTGGTGATTTTTCTCTATCTTGTTGATTTGACGGCTCGCATTTCTTCGATTGCCTAGATGCGGGCGCTGCGAACCGCGCTTTTTCAGGAGAGCCTCATGTCGGCTGCGACGATTACGACTTCTCTTTCCTTCCGCCGTATTTTCATTGCCCTTGGTCTTTTCATTCTGGTTCCGCTGCTTTCCGCCTGTGGTTTCAATACGATTCCGACCAATGAGGAGAAGGCAAAGGCCGCCTGGAGCGAGGTGCAGAACCAGTACCAGCGCCGTGCCGATCTGGTGCCCAATCTGGTCGAAACCGTAAAGGGCTATGCCGCGCATGAACGCGAAACCCTTCAGGCGGTCATCGATGCGCGCGCCAAGGCGACACAGGTGCAGATCACGCCGGAAACGCTGAATAATCCCGAGCTTTTCAAGCAGTTTCAGGATAATCAGGCCAATCTGACCGGTGCTCTCTCCCGCCTTATGGTGGTTGTCGAACGCTATCCGGATCTCAAGGCCAACCAGAACTTTCTCGCGCTGCAATCCCAGCTTGAGGGAACTGAAAACCGCATTGCGGTGGCGCGCCGTGATTATATCGAAGCCGTGCGTGTCTATAATACCTCGCTCAGAACCATGCCGACCATGCTCTGGAAGACGTTCTGGTTCCGTGATGCCGAACCGATGCAGACATTCACGGCGGATGCAGCCAGCCAGAGCGCGCCACAGGTGAATTTCAACAACTGATCGGGCTTGCGGTGGCTGCTGTGCTTGTGTTGCGTGACGCCTTACATGGCCTGAGACGACGGGGGAACCCTGCCGGTTTCCTCGCTGTCCTTCTGGCTGCATTGTTTCTCGTAATCACGGGAGCAACGGCGCAGGAGACACAAAAGCCCGTTCCGGTGCTGAGCGGTCGCGTCGTTGACGATGCGGGTATCATCGATCCGGCGCAGCGGGCGCAACTCACGCAAAAACTGGCCGATTTCGAGGCGAAGTCCTCCGATCAGGTGGTGGTCGTCACGGTGCCAAGCCTCAATGGCGAGGACATTGAGAGCTTTTCCAACCGGCTTTTCCGGGCCTGGGCGCTGGGGCAGAAGCAGGAAGATAACGGCATATTGCTGGTGGTGGCGCCCAATGAGCGCAGAGTGCGCATCGAGGTCGGCTATGGGCTGGAAGGCACCATGACCGACGCGCTGTCGAGCGTCATCGTCAATGGCACCATCATCCCGGCATTTCGCAATGGTGATTATAGCGGCGGCATCGTGCAGGGCGTCGATGGAATCTTGTCGGTGCTTTCGGGCGATGGGGCCGAACTTGAAGCGCGCGCCAAACGCAATGCGCAGAGCCAGCCGGATGATGTGGACTGGATCGCGGTCGTCTTCATCACATTCTGGTTCCTCATCTTCTTTGGCGGTTTCGGCATGGCGGTGCTCGCACCGATCTTCGGGCGCAAGATCGGCCCCGGCCAATATGAATGGCTGGGCATGCGTGTCGGCACTAATGGGGCGCGCAATTCGCGTGGCGGCGGACGTTGGGGCGGTGGCCTTGGTGGTGGTGGTATGGGCGGTGGTGGCGGGTGGTCGTCGGGTGGAGGCGGCTTTTCCGGCGGCGGCGGTTCGTCGGGCGGCGGCGGCGCGTCGGGAAGCTGGTGAGAGGCATGCAACAGGGCAATTTCATAAGTGCTGACGATCATACCCGCATTGCGGAAGCGATCCGCAGGGCCGAGGCTGGCACGAGAGGCGAAATTTACGCGGTTCTGGCGCGCTCCAGCGATGATTATTTTTTTGCGGCGGGTTTTATCGCGACCTGCGGCATTCTCATTGCCGCGGTGATTGCTGCCTGTCTGGCGCATTGGTACTGGTTCGACATATCCTTGCCGATGTTCGGTCTTGCCATTCTTGCCGCTTTCATTTCTGCGATAGGGCTGCTGTGGCTGGTGCCGTCGATGCGCATGCGGCTGGTGCCGCGGCATATCCGCTACAAGCGCGCGCATCTGAATGGTGTGCAGCAGTTTCTGGCGCGGAATGTGCATATCACCGAGCAGCGTACGGGGATTTTGCTGTTTGTCTCGCTGGCCGAACAATATGCCGAAGTGATAGCGGATGCAGGTATTCATGCCCGTGTCAGGCAGGAGGACTGGAACGCCATTGTGGCCATGCTGACCCATCATGCATCGCGCTCTGCCATTGCAGAGGGCTTTTTACAGGCGATAGAGCAGGCGGGCGGGTTGTTGTCGCAGCATTTCCCCGCAGGGCCGGATACGCCCAACGAACTTGACGACCATCTCATCGAGATCTGACAAATATGTGAGCCCGTGAAAAATCTCCGCCGTTTCCGGACGCAAAACCGTTTCACACTTTTGCTGGAAATGCTCTAGTCTAACCCAATTGCCACATAACAGGAGTATCCGAGTTGACTGCAAAGCAGGACCGACCGAGCAAAGCAAAAGGTTCCAAGGCAGGCAGGGAGGAAAAGAAGGGCGGGAAGCCCAAGGTTCCGGCTGCTTTCTCGCAGCTTCTGTTTGAATGGGCGCCACCGGAAGATCTCGCTGCATATAGCGCCAAGGCCCTCGAAAAATCGGCCTCCACCGCCTATGCCGCACTGGAGCGCTGGCGGCGGGGCAGCACCGTCATCAGCATCGAGAATGATATAGAGCGGCAAGGCCGCCCCATCAGCGTCGTTACGATCGTCAATGGCAACAAGCCGTTTCTGGTTGATTCCGTCATGGGCGAACTGGCCATGCATGCCGGGCAGATATTCATGCTCGTGCATCCGGTTCTCGATATTTCGCACGAAAAGAACCAGCTCGTCATTCATGGCGAAGCTTCGCAGCTCGCTGCGGCCAAGGATGTCGAGCGCGTCAGCCTGATACAGTTTCATCTCTCGGCCATGAACGAGGAGGCGCAGCGCGAGCTGGCCGCTTCCCTTGAGCGCATTATCGGACAGGTCGGCCTTGCCGTGGGTGACTGGAAGCCGATGCTGCAACGCATCGAGGCGGCCATTGCCGATTACAAGCGCACCTATGCACTGACCAGAGATGCGGTCATGCCGGAGGCCATTGCCTTCCTGCAATGGCTGCGCGACGATAATTTCGTTTTTCTGGGAATGCGTGAACTGGCCTTTGCGCGCGAAGGCAAGAAGCGTGTTCTCGCGACGCTCGGAGAGCCTTTGGGCATTCTGGCCGATCAGGCTGTGCGTGTTCTGCGCAAGGACGATGAGGATCAGGCCGCGCCGCCGGAGACCGCCGAATTTCTCGACAGTGCGGAACCGCTGATCATTACCAAGGCGAATACGCTTTCGCTGGTGCATCGGCGCGCCCATCTGGATTATATCGGCATTAAAATCTTCGGCGACAAGGGCGAAGCGGTGGGGGAATTGCGGCTGGTGGGCCTGTTCACCTCGGTTGCCTATACCAGTTCCATCACCAATATTCCTTTCATCCGTTCAAAGGCCGATGCGGTCATCAAGACGCTGGGCTTTAACCGCGAGGACCATTCCGGCAAGGCGCTGGTCAGCGTTCTGGAGGAATATCCGCGCGACGAGCTGTTCCAGATCGATACGGAAAGCCTGACCGCCAATGCCGAACTGATCCTTGCGCTTGGCGAGCGCCCGCGCGTGCGCGTCATTCCGCGCCATGATCGTTTCGGACGCTTTGCGTCCATCCTGATCTATATTTCGCGTGATCGCTATGATTCAATCGCGCGCGAGAAGATCGGGCGCTATCTTGTCGAAGTCTATGAAGGCGAGAGTTTCGAATTTCACCCGGTGTTTTTGCCCAATGGGCTGACACGCGTGCAGTTTGTGGTTCGCCGCATGAAGCATTCCATGCCGCATGTGGATCGCGAAACGCTGGAAAACAAGGTGCGCGATATTATCCGCACATGGGAAGATACCGTGGCCGAAAGTGCTGCGACGGAAAATGCCTCGACAATTGCGCTGGCTTCGGCATTTCCGCCCTCTTATCGCGAAATCTTCACGCCTGCCGATGCATTGGAAGATGCCGCGCGCATTGAAGGGCTCAGCCCGCAAGCGCCGCTTTTCGTCGATTTTTATCGCTATCGCACCGATGGGCCGGACGGGGTTTCGCTCAAGCTTTATCACCATGGCGCGCCGGTGGTGCTTTCGCAGCGCGTGCCGCTTCTGGAAAATATGGGTTTTCGCGTCATCAGCGAGCAGACCATCGAACTGCCCGATGCAGGCGGTCCGGGCATTCCGGTATTTTTCCACGATATGCAACTGGTCAATGCCTTTGGGTCTGCGGTCGATCTCTCGGATGAAGGCGAGATGCTGGAGGAGGTGTTCCGCACCGTGTGGAGCGGGCAGGCGGACAATGACGGTTATAATGCGCTGGTGCAGACAGCCCGCCTGAGCGCGCGGCAGATCATGATCCTGCGCGCCTATGGGCGTTATCTGCAACAGGCGGGGATTGCCTATCCGCAGAGCTTCATTGCCGCTGCCCTCAATCGCTATCCGGAGATTGCAACCGATCTTTTTGCGCTCTTCGACCTGCGCTTCAATCCCGCATCCAAGCGCCGCGACAAGGCTGAAAAAAAGCTGGTGGAGGCCATCGAGACAGCACTTCTTGGCGTTCCAAGCATTGATGACGACCAGATATTGCGCCGCTTGCGCAATCTGGTCGAGGCGACGCTGCGCACCAATGCCTGGCAGGAGGATGGCGAGGGAAAGCCGCCTGTGACCTTCGCCTTCAAGCTCGATCCGCGTGTGATCGAAGGTCTTCCGGAACCGCGCCCCTATCGCGAAATCTTCGTCTATGGGCCGGAAGTGGAAGGCGTTCATCTGCGTTTTGGCGCAGTGGCGCGCGGTGGCTTGCGCTGGTCGGACCGGGCGCAGGATTACCGCACGGAAGTGCTGGGTCTGGTCAAGGCGCAGCAGGTGAAAAACGCCGTCATCGTGCCGGTTGGCGCAAAAGGCGGCTTTTATCCCAAGCGCCTGCCTGCGGGCGGCGACCGCAATGCGGTTTTCGAGGCCGGGCGCAATGCCTACAAGGTGTTCATCACGACGCTTTTGTCGGTCACGGACAATATCAGGGATGCGCATGTCGCGCCGCCCATCGACGTGGTGCGGCACGATGATGACGATCCCTATTTCGTGGTCGCAGCCGACAAGGGCACGGCGACCTTCTCCGATACCGCCAATGCGATCAGTCAGGCGCATGATTTCTGGCTGGATGATGCTTTCGCGTCGGGCGGCTCGGCAGGTTATGACCATAAGGGCATGGGCATCACTGCGCGCGGGGCATGGGAAGCGGTGAAGCGTCATTTCCGCGAATTGGATATTGATATTCAATCGCAGCCTTTCACGGTGGCGGGTGTGGGGGATATGTCGGGCGATGTGTTCGGCAATGGCATGCTGCTCTCGCAGCAGACGCGGCTCATTGCCGCTTTCGATCACCGCGACATCTTCATCGATCCCGATCCGGTGGCCGCGACGGGTTTTGAAGAACGCCAGCGGCTGTTCAATCTGCCGCGTTCGAGCTGGCAGGATTATGATCGCGCGAAAATCTCGGCGGGCGGCGGTGTTTTCAGCCGAAGCCAGAAGACGATCACGCTTTCGGCAGAAGCGGCTGCTGCCATCGGGATGGGCAAGACCACGGCCACGCCGCAGGAAATCATGGTCGCGATCCTCAAAGCGCCGGTCGATCTGCTCTGGTTCGGCGGCATCGGCACCTATATCCGCTCATCCGCCGAAACGGATGCACAGGTGGGCGATCGCGCCAATGACGCCATCCGCATCACCGGCTCGGATGTGCGGGCGCGGGTGATCGGCGAGGGCGCCAATCTGGGCATGACGCAGCGCGGGCGCATCGAATATGCGCTGGCAGGCGGTATTGAAAGCAAGGGTGGGCGGGGCAATACCGACGCCATCGACAATTCGGCTGGCGTCAACTGTTCCGACGTCGAAGTCAACATCAAGATCGCGCTCGCCGCCGCCATGCGCTCCGGTTCGCTCAAGCGCTCGGCGCGCGACAAGCTGCTGGTCAGCATGACCGATGATGTGGCGCAACTGGTGCTGCGCAACAATTATCTGCAACCGCTGGCCCTTTCGCTGATGGAGCGGCAGGGCCTTGGGGGCCTGCCCTATCAGGCCCGTTTCATGACCGAGCTGGAAAGCCGCAAGCTGCTTGACCGCAAGGTCGAGAACCTGCCTTCGGACGCTTTGCTCGTCGAACGCCAGAAATCCGGCCAGCCGCTGACACGGCCCGAACTTGCCGTGCTGCTGGCCTATGCCAAGCTCTCACTTTGCGACGATCTCGTTGCAAGTGCATTGCCCGACGAGCCTTATTTCCATTCGCTTCTGCTCGATTATTTCCCGCAGCAGATGGTGAAAGCCTATGGGCAGGAGATTTCAAACCATCGCCTGAGGCGGGAAATCATCGCCACGCAACTGGCCAATGACGTGGTCAATCGCGGCGGCATCACCTTTGTCAGCAATCTTGCGGATATAACAGGCAAGGCGGCGGCCGATATTGTCCATGCCTATGTGGCGGTGCGCGACGGTTTCGCGGTCAATGCGATCTACGACGCCATCGATGCGCTCGACAACAAGGTGGCGGGCGTGGTGCAGAACCAGTTCTATGAGCTTGTCGGCGAAATGCTGCAAGCGACGACGGCATGGGGCCTGCGCAACGAGAAGAGCGATGTGCCGCTGGGCAAACTGGTGAAGACTATCGCAACAGCCCATGCGGAACTGGAGCCGCATCTGATCGAGTTCATGCCAGAATATCTTTCCGCAAGGATACAGGAAGACAAGGCGGCTTTCATCGAAAAGGGCGCGCCGGAAGCGCTGGCGGTACGTCTGGCGCATCTGCAATTTGCCACCATCATGCCGGATATTGCCCTGATTGCCCAGCTTGCAAAAGCTGATCTGGTGGCTGCCGCCAAAACCTATTTCGGCGTGACCGAAGCATTCCGGATTGGCCGGATCGAGGAAGCGGTGCGCATCATACCGGTCACGGATTATTATGACGGGCTGGCCCTTGCGCGCGCAAGCGATACCATCATGCATGCCGCGCGCAGCATGACGGTTACGGCATTGAAGCGCTTTGGCAAGGACAAGGATCCGGCATCTTCATGGCTTGCAGCCAACAGCGCGCGCATTGAACAGGTGCGGGGCCGGATGCTGGCCCTGACGGAAGGCGGGGCGCCCACGGTTTCCCGGCTTGCGGTTGCCGCCGGGTTGATGTCGGATCTGGCCCTTTGACGCGGGAAGCGGGCGGCTTCATGGTGCCCGCCTCGCGGCGCGGAATATGGGGATGGATATTTTTCGACTGGGCCGCGCAGCCGTTTTTTACGGTGGTGACGACCTTCATATTCGGCCCCTACTTTATTTCGCGCATGGCGCAGACGCCCGAAGCGGGACAGGCCGCATGGGGCTATGGGGTGGCGGCGGCGGGTTTGCTGGTCGCCATCCTTTCCCCCCTGTTGGGGGCGGTCGCCGACCGGACAGGCGCGCGCAAGCCGTGGATTGCGTTTTTCGCCGCCCTGAAAATCATCTCCCTGTCATTGCTGTGGTTCGCCGAGCCGGGCGCAAGTCTCTTCTGGGTTCTGCTGGTCTTTGCCATTGCGATGGTGGCAGCGGAATTTTCCATCGTCTTCAACGATTCCATGATGCCGCGGCTGATCGCACGGGAAGATATTGGGCGGGTTTCCAATATTGCATGGGGGCTTGGCTATCTTGGCGGCATGATCGTGCTGATCTTCATCGTACTTTTTCTTTCGGCCTCGCCGGAAACAGGAAGGACGATCATCGGTATCGAGCCGCTATTCGGGCTTGATCCGGCCAGGGGCGAGGATGCGCGCATTGCCGGGCCATTGGCGGCGGCATGGTATTTCATCTTCATCCTGCCGATGTTCCTGTTTACCCCTGATGCGGCGAAGGGAGAGCCGCTTGCAAAAGCCATGCAGGCCGGGCTTTCGGAACTGAAAATAACAATTGCCGAGCTGCGCCAGCGCCCCGGCATCATGCGCTTTCTCATCGCCCGGATGATTTATCAGGATGGCGTCAATGCCCTGCTTGCCCTTGGGGCAGGCTATGCGGCGATATTGTTTGGCTGGTCGATCACGGAAATCGGGCTTTTCGGGATGATCCTCAATGTAATGGCGGTCTTCAGCTGCCTTGCGGCAAGTAGGCTTGATACGAGGCTTGGCTCGAAGGTCGTCGTGCTGGCTTCAGTCCTGCTCCTGCTTCTGGCATCCCTCGGCATCGTATCGACGGGGCACGAATATACTTTATTCGGGCTGATTTCGTTTGACGCTACCGAGGCCGACGGGCTTTTTGCAACGCCTGCCGAACATGTTTTTCTGTTTTACGGATTGATGATCGGAGCCGCTTTCGGGCCGGTGCAGGCATCGTCGCGGTCATGGTTCGCGCGCAGTATCGAGCCGCAGGAATCGGGGCGCTATTTTGGTATTTACGCGCTGGCAGGACGAGCCACCAGCTTTATGGGGCCGTTTCTGGTGGCAAGCGTCACCACGCTCAGCGGTTCAGCGGCGCTGGGCATGTCGGTTCTGATTGCGTTTTTCGCCGTCGGTTTCATCCTGGCAAAGACAACGCCTTATCCGGCCAACAATATTTGAGCGATCGCTGATTATTCAATCCAGTTGAGCGAACGCTGCACGGCCTTCTCCCATGAATGGAAAAGGCGGCTGCGTTCCTTCTCGCTCATTTTGGGATGCCAGCGCTGGCCTACCTGCCAGTTTTCGATAATGTCGTTGGTGCTTTTCCAGTAGCTGACGGCAAGCCCCGCGGCATAGGCAGCGCCGAGCGCTGTGGTTTCGATGATTTTGGGCCGCACCACCGGCACATCGAGAATATCGGACTGGAATTGCATGAGAAGCTGGTTGACCGTCATGCCGCCATCGGCGCGCAGTTCGGTGATCTCGACGCCTGAATCCTTGACCATGGCTTCGAGCACTTCGCGCACCTGATAACAGCTTGCTTCAAGGGCTGCGCGGGCGATATGCCCCTTATTGGCGAAACGGGTAAGGCCCGCAATGATCCCGCGTGCGGAATCATCCCAATGCGGCGCATAAAGGCCGGAAAAGGCTGGCACGAAATAGACGTCGCCATTGTCATCAACCGTGCGGGCGAGGGTTTCGATGTCGCTGCTATTCTTGATGACGCCGAGATTATCGCGCAGCCATTGCACGAGAGCGCCGGTAATGGCGATGGAGCCTTCCAGCGCATAGGCGGGCTTTTCGTCGCCCAGCCGGTAAGCGACGGTCGTCAGCAGGCCGTAATTGGAAGGCACCAGTTTTTCGCCGGTGTTCATCAGCATGAAGCAGCCGGTGCCATAGGTATTCTTGGCTTCGCCCGGCTTGAGACAGGCCTGACCGAAAAGCGCTGCCTGCTGGTCGCCGAGGATGCCTGCAAGCTTGACGCCTTCAAGCGCAGACAGGGTGATCTCGCCATAGACCTCGCTGGAGGAGCGGATTTGAGGCAGGCAGGCCGATGGGATTTCAAACAAGCGCAGAATTTCCTCGTCCCATTGCAATGTGGCGAGGTCCATCAACTGCGTGCGCGAGGCGTTGGTCACATCGGTAATATGAATGCCGCCATTCGGGCCGCCGGTCAGCTTCCAGACAAGCCATGAATCGATCGTGCCGAAAAGCGCATCGCCTGCCTGCGCTTTTTCACGCGCGCCGGGAATATGATCGAGCAGCCAGCGCAGTTTAAGGCCGGAAAAATAGGTCGAGATCGGCAGGCCGGTTTTTTCGCGCAAACGGTCAGCACCGCCATCCTTCACGAAATGGGCGACCAGTTCGTCAGTGCGTGTATCCATCCACACCAGTGCATGGTGAAGCGGTGCGCCGGTTTTCCTATCCCACAAAAGCGTGGTTTCGCGCTGGTTGGTGATGCCCACGGCAGCAATGTCAGAGGCGCGCAATCCGGCCTTTTTCAGTGCGCCATCGATGACATGCTGCGTATTGCGCCAGATTTCCGTTGCATCATGCTCCACCCAGCCCGCCTTGGGATAGATCTGCTCATGCTCGCGCTGGTCCATGGCGACAATATCGCCGTTGCGGTCAAAAATGATGAAGCGCGAACTTGTGGTTCCCTGATCGATGGAACCGATATAGCGGGTCATGGGCGGTGCTCCTCCAAACGAATGCAGGCGAAACCATACGAAACGCGGGGACCAAGAAAAAGCCCCGGAATGATGGATTCCGGGGCTTTTCAAATGTGTTAGAGCTTTGATTGAGGCTTAATGCCGGAAATGGCGCATGCCGGTCATGACCATGGCAATGCCATGTTCGTCGGCTGCGGCGATCACTTCATCATCGCGCATGGAGCCGCCGGGCTGGATGACGGCGGTGGCGCCAGCCTCGACCGCTGAAAGCAGGCCATCGGCAAAGGGGAAGAAGGCGTCGGAGGCCACCACGCAGCCCTTGGTCAAAGGCTCTGAGAGGCCCGCCGCCTGAGCCGCATCTTCCGCCTTGCGCGCGGCGATACGCGCCGAATCAACGCGGCTCATCTGGCCTGCGCCGATACCCACCGTTGCGCCGTCTTTCACATAGACAATGGCGTTGGATTTGACATGCTTGGCGATGCGGAAGGCGAATTTCATGTCGTTGAGTTCGGCTTCGCTTGGGGTGCGCTTGGTCACGACCTTGAGATCGAGATCGTCAACGACGCCATTGTCGCGCGACTGGACCAGCAGGCCACCGGCAACCGTCTTTGCCGCAATGCCTTTGGCGCGCGGGTCCGGCAGACCGCCGGTCACGAGCAGGCGCAGGTTCTTCTTGGCGGCAACGATGGCTTTTGCGCCTTCGGTCGCGTCGGGTGCGATGATGACTTCGGTGAAAATCTTGACGATTTCTTCGGCTGCTTCCTCATCGAGCGTCTTGTTGAGTGCGACAATGCCGCCGAAAGCGGAAACCGGATCGCAGGCCAGCGCCTTGAGATAGGCTTGCCTGATGGTGGTGGCTTCCGCAACCCCGCACGGATTGGCGTGCTTGATGATGGCAACCGCTGCGGTGCGGGCCGGATCGAATTCGGCGACAAGCTCGAAAGCGGCATCGGTATCATTGATATTGTTATAGGAAAGCTGCTTGCCCTGAAGCTGGGTCGCGGTGGCGACGCCGGGGCGCTGTTCGCCTGTCAGGTAGAAGCCTGCATTCTGATGCGGGTTCTCGCCATAGCGCATGACCGAATGCAGCTTGCCTGCCACCGAGCACCAGACCGGCGTTTCTTCTTCGATGGCTTGCGCAAACCAGTTGGAGATCGCTGCATCATACGCGGCGGTGCGCGAAAAAGCCTTGGCGGCAAGCTGTTTGCGGAAGGAAAGCGGCAGCGAGCCATCCTGCTTTTCCATTTCCGCGATCACATTGGCATAATCAGCGGGGTCGACCACGGTGGCCACATAGGCATGGTTTTTGGCGGACGCGCGGATCATGGCCGGGCCACCAATGTCGATATTTTCGACGGTGGTGTCGTAATCACCGCCCTGAAAGCGCACTTCCTCGAACGGATAGAGGTTGATGACGGCCAGATCGATGCCGCCGATCCCATGTTCTTCCATCGCCGCGATGTGTTCGGGGTCATTGCGCACGGCGAGAAGACCGCCATGGACCGCCGGATGCAGCGTCTTTACGCGCCCGTCCATGATTTCCGGAAAGCCGGTGACTTCGGAAACGTCCTTTACCGGGATGCCTTCAGCGGCAATCGCCTTGGCGGTGCCGCCGGTCGAGAGGATTTCGACGCCATGCTTGTGAAGCGCCTTGGCGAAATCGATCAGGCCGGTCTTGTCGGACACGGAAAGGAGGGCGCGGCGCACCCGATGCAAATCGGGAGCGGGAATATGTTTTGAGCTGACAGCCATGGAAAATGGTCTCTTCGTTGCTGAAGCGTTTTGCATTCAGGAAGGGTGGACGCAGGCGGGTTAGCACAGGAAAGGCAGGAATCCTACCTTAAACTGCAACACCTCACGCATAGCTGCCGATGGCGATGCGGCTGAATTGCCAGTTCACTTCCGGAAGTTCGGATGCCGGGAAGGACAGGACGATCTGTTTTGACGTCACGGGACCGCGAAAACCGGCGAAGAAAATGCTGTCTTCGAGTTGCGGCGCAACCTCGAAACAGGAAAAGGCCCATGTATCGTCATGATCGGCGCTCAGCACGATCAGGCCATTTTCGTCGAAGGAAATATCGACCGATGGGTGGATATGAAAACGCACGGCAATATTATCGCGCCCATTGGCTTTGAGCGCTTTTGCGTCGCCGCGATAAAAGCGGTCCGCGCCCTGAATGACGCTGCCATTATGCGACAGGACCATGCGGCGCTCATGGAAAATCCCGAAAAGCCGCACATAGCCGTCATGGCTGGCGACGAAACCCTGCCGTCCCAAGTCTTCCACTCGGTCGCGCTGCACTCTGGTCGGCCCGGCGATGATCGGCGTGCCGATCATGCTGGAAAGCCCGGCATTCTGGCTGAACCGGCAGGAGGAAGTGTCGTTGATGGTGACGGTCGAATGGGCGGCGGTCGAGCGCCCCAGCGGACGAAATTCCGATGGGCCGTAGCGGTCGATGCCGGAATTGACGATATAGCGCTGGCGACCCGATGACATTTCAAAGGCAAGGCAACCCGCATGGGCATCGCGCGAGGCGGTGACAGGCGGATGCAGGCCGGTATCAGCGATCACGGTGGTCGAGCCCATCGAGAGCCGTTCATAGCCGGAATAGGGCGCATGGGTCAGCGGGGAACCCGCCGTTTCATCATGGCGCAGGACCGAGATGATGCGCTCGGGCATGGTCGGTCCGACGCCGTTGAAAAGCGCGAGGCTGCCATCCTGATGGCGGAAAAAGCGCAGGGCGGGCAACATGCGTTCAACCGCTTCGATAAGCGCTTTGGGTGGTGCTTCGGTGCCGTTGGCATAGGTCTGGCGCAAGGGCAGCAGATCGGCCAGAAGCTCCAATATGGTTGCCGGATTGCGGGAGATATGACCGCCATCGGGCAGGATCTGGCGTTTAAGCTCATATTCGAGATTGCGCCGCGCCGCGCGTGCGGTCGGCGGTGAGACGGGCAGGGCAAGGGCTGCAAAGGCAAGGGCTATGCGGGCGCGCAGGCGCTCTTCGCCGTCATCCATGGCGGAGGCTGCGGTGCGCAGATAGCGCACCTGCATGGCAAGAGAGCGCATGAATTTGCGATAGGCGGGCAGTTCCGCACCCGACAGGATGAGATTGGAATGTTGCAACCACGCGATGATGCGCTGTGCCGTGACCTGCGGCGACCAGGCCAGCCCGCCGATGCGTTTGCCATAAAGGCGCATCCAGTCATCGATAAGCGCACGCGCATTGGCGGTCGCAAGTTCGCTATTGGCGCTTTTGAGGTGGCGCAGCCAGCCAAAGCCATGCAGCGCCGCTTCCCATTCCGGCGTCGGCGGCTCGACGGCGAAAGGCGATAATCCGCCGGTTTCGACCAGACGACCGGCAAGGGCGAAACGACCGTGATAGAATTCCTGCGCAAGCTGCGGATCGGCGACGCGAAGGTCAGGCGGGGCAATGAGAATGCGCTCGGGCGTGAAGCCGGTGAAGCGCCAGCGATAAAGCGGCCCCATGCGCAGGCGACGGCTGAAACTGCGCCAAGCCTGTGCGAGTGCCAGTCCCCAAAGATGCGGGGTTTCGCTCAGCGCCACTGCCACCTGTTCGTTCTCCGTATCGTTTTTCATTGTCCTGCGGCCAGATGGAAGGGCCGATTCCCTTGCAGGGCACGACCTTGCGGATTCGTGCCTTTATACAATTCTATAGAATGGTGAATCGAGTGTTAACCATACCGGGCGCGCGCGTCCGATTTGGCAATTTCAGCGATTTTTCCAGTTTACGAACGCCGTTTGAACCGTGCGGCGAAGAAGCCGTCCATGCCGGCCATGCGCGGATTGCCATCAAAGTGCCCGGCGGGAAGGTCTGCCGGGGTGGAGCGCAAAAAGCCTTCTTCCGTAATCAGGCCATCCAGACCCGGACAGTCATCGGGCGTGATCGGAGAGGGTTCCAGCAGCGGGTTTTGCGCGGCTTCCCGCGCCACCAGCTCGCCTTCCTGCGGGTGCAGCGAGCAATTGGAAAAGACGATTGTGCCGCCCGGCTTTACCAGAGCGGCTGCATGGGCCAGCAATTTTGCCTGAAGCTGAGCCAGCTTGTCGATGTCAGCTTGCGTCTTGGTCCATGGCACATCGGGATGGCGGCGGACGGTGCCGGTGGATGAGCAGGGCGCATCGAGCAGCACGGCATCAAAAAGCTCGTCCGGCTTAAAATCGAGGAGATTTGTTGCAATGGTTTCCGCGTCAAAGCCCAGCCGTTCGAGATTGGAGCGCAGGCGTTTGAGCCGGTTTTCAGAAAGATCGAGCGCCGTTACCTTCGCGCCCTGAGCCGCAAGTTGCGCCGTCTTGCCGCCGGGGGCTGCGCAAAGATCGGCAACGCGCTTGCCGTCAATATGGCCCATCAGCCGCGCAGGCAGGCTGGCTGCAACATCCTGCACCCACCATTCGCCCTCGGCAAAGCCGGGGAGTTCGGTGAGCGCGCCGTCCACGGTCTCAAGCCGCACCGAGCCATTGGGGAGGGCCGTACCACCAAGCTTTTCCGCCCATATTTGCGGGTCGCCTTTTACGGTGAGATCGATGGGCGGTTCATAGGCGTGCATGGCAAAGATTGCCGCTGCCTTTTCAGTGCCATAGGCTTGCACGATGCTTGTTGCAAACCAGTCGGGAACGTTGAGTTCCGGCTGCAAATGATGGGCGAGCGCGCGTTCCTTGTTGCGTGAGAGCCTGCGCAAAAGAGCGTTGACGAGGCCCGCATATTTGCGATTGCGCGGGTCGGCATTGGCGGCTTCCACGGCCAGATCGACGGCAGAATGATCGGGCAGGTCGAGATAGAAAATCTGGGCGACGGCGACATGAAGCAGATGTTTGAGCGCCACCGCATTTTCCGGCAAAGGCCGGTCGAGACGTTTGTTTATGGCGCGCTCGATGGCGCCGCGATTGCGCAGCGCCGAACCAAGAATGGCGCGAACCAGCGCGCGGTCGCGCGGCTCCAGCGCCAGATATTGCGGATGGCCGTGGCTGTTGTCGGTCAGCCCGTCGAGCGAAGTGTTTTTCTCAATCACCGCGCCAAGCAGGCGCGCAGCACATAAACGCGCTGCCAGACCGGGGCGGCTGGTGGCTAACGATTTGTCGTTTCGGCGCCTTTGCGCGGGCTTTGCTTCACTCAATGTTGCTCTTCTTGGTTTTCTTGGGATCAGGACCATGGGCCCCGGAAACCGGAACCGCCATTATTGCTACCGCCTGCATTACCCCATGGACCGCTGCTTTGGGAAGGGGGAGTTGGTGCGGACATCGCGGCGGAGCGAATACCCAGTTCGGAAGCCATCTGTTCAAGGGCTGCAATGCGGTTATCGGTGTCGGGATGGGTCGAGAACAGATTGTCGGCACCACGTCCGCTCAATGGGTTGATGATGAACATATGCGCCGTTGCGGGATTGTGTTCGGCTTCCTCGTTGGGAATGGCTTTTGCGCTGCGGGCGATCTTGCCCAGAGCGGATGAAAGCCAGAGCGGATTGCCGCAGATTTCAGCGCCACGCCGGTCGGCGGCATATTCACGCGTGCGGCTTACCGCCATCTGCACGATCATGGCGGCAAAAGGCGCAACGATCATGGCAAGGATCGTGCCGATCACGCCGATGATGCCATTGCCGTTTTCGCGGTTTCCGCCAAGGAAAAAGGCGAAATTGCCAAGCATCGAGATCGCACCGGCAAGGGTAGCGGTAATCGTCATGGTCAGTGTATCGCGGTTTTGCACATGGGCCAGTTCATGCGCCATGACGCCTGCGACTTCTTCCGGCGTCAGGCGCTGGAGAAGGCCGGTTGTCGCGGCAACGGCTGCATTTTCCGGGTTGCGGCCGGTGGCAAAAGCGTTCGGCTGGTCCTCATGGATGATATAGACCTTTGGCATGGGCAAGCCTGCATTGGCGGCAAGGCCGCTGACCATGCGGTAATAATCGGGGGCGCTGCGTTCATCCACTTCCTGCGCATTATACATGCGCAGCACCATCTTGTCTGAATTCCAGTAGCCAAACAGGTTCATCGCGACCGCGACGACGAGCGCGATCATCATGCCGCCGCCACCGCCCAGCAGATAGCCGATGCTCATGAACATGACCGTCATGAGCGCGATCAGCATGGCCGTTTTCATCATATTCATATGTCGCGGTCTCCAAACAGGTTTTGCACCGGAACTCTTTCTGCCTATATGATGGGTATGAAAAGGCTTTCCTTCAATAATAGCCGGGCTTCAATAATGGAATACAGGCGGATGAACGAGAAAAACGACGCAACAGAAATTCGCGAAGATGCAGCGCCGCGCGCCTTTGACGATCTGCCGCCAGCAGCGCAGCGGGCGCTGAAGGAAGCGGAAGAACGCCGCGCCGCCGAAAAGGCATCTCAGGCACCGCGCGAAATTGGCGGACGTGGCGGCAAGGACCCCGCGCGTTATGGCGATTGGGAGATCAAGGGGCGGACTATCGATTTTTAGGTTTAAACAAAAGGCCGGGAATTTCCCGGCCTTTTGGTTTTATGATGGCATTATTTCTTGTTCTGCCGGTTTTCGATCAGATCGTCCACCACGCCCGGATCGGCAAGCGTCGAGGTGTCGCCCAGCGCGCCGAATTCATCCTCGGCGATCTTGCGCAGGATACGGCGCATGATCTTGCCTGAACGGGTCTTGGGCAGGCCCGGCGCGAACTGGATCTTGTCCGGCGTGGCGATAGGGCCGATTTCCTTGCGCACATGGCCTACCAGCTCCTTGCGCAATTCGTCGGGGTCCTGATCTTCGGCGCCGGTCATCAGCGTGACATAGCAATAAATGCCCTGTCCCTTGATCGGATGCGGATAGCCGACCACGGCTGCTTCCGAGACGGAATGGTGCGAGACGAGTGCCGATTCGATTTCCGCCGTGCCCATGCGGTGGCCGGAAATATTGAGCACGTCATCGACGCGGCCGGTGATCCAGTAATAGCCGTCCTCGTCACGGCGGCAGCCGTCACCGGAAAAATACATGCCCTTATAGGTGGAGAAGTAGGTTTCGATGAAGCGCTTGTGGTCGCCATAAACAGTGCGCATCTGGCCGGGCCAGCTATCGGAAATGCACAGATTGCCATCGGCCACGCCTTCGAGCACTTCCCCTTCATTGTCCACCAGAACCGGCTTGACGCCAAAGAAGGGACGGGTTGCCGAGCCGGGCTTGAGATCGGTTGCGCCGGGCAGGGGCGTAATGAGAATGCCGCCATTCTCGGTTTGCCACCACGTATCGACGATGGGGGACCTCTGGTCGCCCACGACGTTGTAATACCATTCCCACGCTTCCGGGTTGATCGGCTCGCCGACGGAGCCCAGAAGCCGCAGGGACGAGCGCGAGGAGCGGGTGACGAATTCGTCGCCGGCACCCATCAGCGAACGCAGCGCGGTCGGAGCGGTATAGAAGATGTTGACATGATGCTTGTCGACCACTTCCCAGAAACGGCCCTGATCGGGGAAGTTGGGCACGCCTTCGAACATCAGCGTGGTCGCGCCATTGGCCAGCGGGCCATAGACGATATAGGAATGACCCGTCACCCAGCCCACATCCGCCGTGCACCAGTAAATGTCGCCGTCATGATAGTCGAAGACATATTGATGGGTCATCGAGGCATAGACGAGATAGCCGCCGGTGGTGTGCAGAACGCCCTTCGGCTTGCCGGTGGAGCCGGACGTGTAAAGGATGAAGAGCGGATCTTCCGCATTCATGGGTTCGGGTTCGCAATGCGGCTCGACGCTGGCAACTTCCTGATGATACCAGAGATCGCGGCCCGGACCCCAGCTTACCTTGCCGCCGGTGCGGCGCACGACCAGCACCTTGTTGACCATGACATATTGCTTGGCGGCAATGTCGATGGCGGTGTCGGTGTTTTCTTTCAGGGGGACCGGCTTGCCGCCGCGCACGCCTTCATCGGCGGTGATGACGAAGGTGGATTCACAATCGACGATACGGCCTGCCAGCGCTTCGGGTGAAAACCCGGCAAAGACGACCGAATGCACCGCGCCGATGCGGGCGCAGGCGAGCATTGCGTAAGCGGCTTCCGGGATCATCGGCAGATAGATGGTGACGCGATCGCCCTTCTTGACGCCATGCTTCTTGAGCACATTCGCCATGCGGCAGACGTTTTCATAAAGCTCGCGATAGGTGATCTTGTTGTCGATATAGGGATTGTCGCCTTCCCAGATGATGGCAACCTTGTCGCCGCGGCTCTTGAGATGGCGGTCGATGCAGTTATAGGAGACGTTGGTGACGCCATCCTCATACCATTTGATCGAAACGTCGCCGTCGAAGCTGGTGTTCTTGACCTTGGTGAAGGGCTTGAACCAGTCAATACGCCGTCCGTGCTTGGCCCAGAAGCCATCAGGGTCGGTCACGCTCTCCTCGTACCATTCCAGATAGGTCGCATTGTCGATGAACGTGTTCTTCTTTGCCTCCGGCAGTACGGGGTAAAGCTTGTCCGACATAAAATCCTCCTAACGTCCGGCGATCCTCGCGCCGTAATCGACAGCATGCATCAGGGCATGGCCGTCGCCAGACTCATCTACAGTTCATATTCGATAAGGTAAATTAGACAATGGGATCGCCTATGGTCCACAGTGACGCAGCACAAAAAATCAACAGAATGGCAGCACTCCGGTTTGATTGGTGCTAACATATTGTTTTTACTATTTAAAAACTAATTTCAGCGATTATCTGTCATAATGAAGCAGTTAACAGGCTCTTTATAAAAAGGGGAAATCGCCATGACGACGTCCGCTTTTAATTCAAAATCGGCATTCGAATTGCAGCTTGCCGGTTACGGGCTGACGACAGCAAAACTGTTCTACCATATGCCGGATCATCCGCACCTGCTCCAGTTGTTTGTCTGGCAGGAATATGATCTTGCGCCGGATTTTCCGGCGCTTTATCGCTTCATCGAGTTCTGGCAAAAGAAAATCGACGGCCCGCTCCATTCGGTCAGCTATGCCCATTGCCGCCTGCTGGGACCGTCAGACTGGAAGAATGTGACGGGCGAGATCGTGCTGCATTGAGGTGCATGCGATCAGGCAGGCGGGGAATAATCACGCCCGCCGAAAATCGCCGAGCCGACGCGCACGGAAGTTGCGCCAAAGCCGATGGCCGTTTCATAATCGCCCGACATGCCCATGGAGAGCTTTTCGACGCCTGCCTCGCGGGCCAGTTTTTCCAGAAGCGCAAAATGCGGCCCCGGATTTTCCTCTGCGGGCGGGATGCACATCAGCCCTTCTATCGCAAGGCCGTGATGGCTGCGGCAGCGCTCGACAAAGGCGGCAGCGTCTTTGGGTTCGATACCTGCTTTTTGCGGCTCAAGGCCGGTATTGACCTGCACATAGAGTTTCGGGCTTTTGCCCTGTTTTCGTATTTCCTTGGCAAGTGCTGCGGCGATCTTTTCGCGATCCACCGTTTCGATCACATCAAACAGTGCCACCGCATCCGCAGATTTGTTGGATTGCAGCGGGCCGATGAGATGCAGCTCGATGCCGGAATAGGTTTTGCGCAATTGCGGCCATTTGCCTTGTGCTTCCTGCACGCGGTTTTCGCCAAAGACGCGCTGACCCGCATCAAGCACGGGGCTGATTTCCCCGGCATCGAAGGTTTTGGATACGGCAACGAGCGTTACTGAATCTTTATCGCGACGCGCTTCCTTTTCGGCAGCGGCGATCTGGCCTTTGACCATATTCAGGTTCGCTACAATATCAGACATGGAACTCTCGCTTTCAGGCTTTTCGTGCGCAAAAACTTGACGCTTTCGCCAATACGTGGTGAAGGTCGCCGTTAAATAACGACTCTTTCTATGTATCATCTTCATACGAGTAAACACGCACATGGCAGCCGAACGTTATAATCCGCGCGTGGCGGAAGCTCATTGGCAAAAAGTCTGGGAAGAAAACCGGACTTTCGAGACGGACAATAGCGATCCGCGCGAGAAATATTATGTGCTCGAAATGTTTCCCTATCCGTCGGGGCGCATTCATATGGGCCATGTGCGCAATTATGCGATGGGCGATGTTGTCGCCCGCTACAAGCGCGCCAAAGGTTTCAATGTCCTGCACCCGATGGGTTGGGACGCGTTCGGAATGCCTGCGGAAAACGCCGCAATGCAGAACAAGGTTCATCCCAAGGAATGGACCTATCAGAACATCGCCACGATGAAGCGCCAGCTTAAATCCATGGGCCTGTCGCTCGACTGGACGCGCGAATTTGCGACCTGCGATGTGGAATATTATCACCGCCAGCAGATGCTGTTCATCGATCTTTATGAAAAGGGGCTGGTGACGCGCAAGACCTCCAAGGTCAACTGGGACCCGGTCGACAATACCGTGCTTGCCAATGAACAGGTGGTGGACGGGCGCGGCTGGCGGTCGGGGGCGCTGGTGGAGCAGCGCGAACTGACGCAGTGGTTCTTCAGGATCACCGATTTCAGCGAGGAATTGCTGGCCGGTCTCGACACGCTCGACCAGTGGCCGGACAAGGTTCGCCTCATGCAGAAAAACTGGATCGGCAAGTCGGAAGGCCTGCAGGTCCGCTTCGCGCTGGATGAGAAGACCGCACCGGAAGGTTTTTCGGAAGTCGAGGTCTATACGACCCGCCCGGATACGCTGTTCGGTGCATCCTTCGTGGCGGTCGCCGCCGATCATCCGCTGGCGAAGAAGCTGGCGCAGAGCAATGAGGTGCTGGCTGGTTTCATCGATGAATGCCACCATGCAGGCACTTCGCTTGCGGCGCTCGAAACCGCCGAAAAGAAGGGCATCGATACCGGCGTCAAGGTGAAGCATCCCTTTGACGAGAACTGGGAACTGCCGCTCTATGTCGCCAATTTCGTGCTGATGGAATATGGCACGGGTGCGGTTTTCGGCTGCCCCGGCCACGATCAGCGCGATCTGGACTTTGCCAATAAATACGGTCTCAAGGTTACGCCCGTCGTATTGCCCAAGGGCGAGGATGCGGCGAGTTTCAGCATTGGCGAAACGGCCTATACCGATGACGGCGTGATGATTAATTCGCGCTTCCTTGACGGCATGACGCCGGAAGCGGCTTTTGAGGAAGCCGCCAGCCGTCTGGAAAAGACCGATCTTCATGGTCGTCCGCAAGCGGCGCGCAAGGTGCAGTTCCGTCTGCGCGACTGGGGTATTTCGCGCCAGCGCTACTGGGGCTGCCCGATCCCGATGATCCATTGCGAAAGCTGCGGCGTCAATCCGGTGCCGCGCGCCGATCTGCCGGTCAAGCTGCCCGATGATGTGGAATTCGACCGTCCGGGCAATCCGCTCGATCGCCATGCGACGTGGCGGCATGTGAAATGCCCGAAATGCGGCGGCGATGCGCGTCGCGAAACCGATACGATGGACACGTTCGTCGATTCGTCGTGGTACTATACGCGCTTCACCGCGCCGTGGGAGAACGAGCCGACGGATCGTGCGGTGGCGGATCACTGGCTTCCGGTCGATCAGTATATTGGCGGGGTCGAGCACGCGATCCTGCATCTGCTTTATTCGCGCTTTTTCACCCGCGCCATGAAAGTGGCCGGTCATGTCGGCATCGACGAGCCGTTCAAGGGCCTGTTTACGCAGGGCATGGTGGTGCATGAAACCTACAAGGCCGACGGCCAGTGGGTGGCGCCAGCCGATATTCGTCTCGAAGAGGTGGATGGCAAGCGCCATGCCACGCTGATTTCGACCGGCGCGCCGGTGGAAATCGGCTCCATCGAGAAAATGTCGAAATCGAAGAAGAATGTGGTCGATCCCGACGACATCATCGCTTCCTACGGTGCGGATACGGCGCGCTGGTTCATGCTCTCCGATTCCCCGCCGGAGCGTGACGTGATCTGGACGGAAGCCGGTGCGGAAGGCGCGCATCGTTTTGTCCAGCGCGTCTGGCGGCTGATTTCGGAATCCGCTCCCGCGCTCAAGGATGTTCTGCCGGCAGCGGGAACGCAGGGCGAGGCGCTTGCCGTCTCCAAGGCGGCGCATAAGGCGGTCAAGGCGGTTGGCGACGACATTGAAAAGCTCGCTTTCAACCGTGCCGTCGCGCGGCTTTACGAATTGGTGAATGCGCTTGCCGCACCATTGCAGCAGGCGGCATCCGGCAAGGCCGATGATGAACTGAAAGCCGCGCTGCGCGAAGCGACCGAAATGCTTCTTGTGATGCTTGCGCCGATGATGCCGCATCTGGCCGAACAATGCGTGGGCGAGCTGGGCGGCACGGTTGCGGGCGAGCAAACGCTGGTGGCGCGCGCTCCGTGGCCGACATTCGATCCGGCGATGATCGTGGAAAACGAGATAATTTTGCCGGTCCAGATCAACGGAAAGAAGCGGGGGGATTTGACAATCGCCCGCGACGCTGATCAAGCTAGCATCCAGCAGGCGGTGCTCGAACTTGACTTCGTCAAGGCCGCGCTCAATGGGGGCACGCCGAAAAAGATCATCGTGGTGCCGCAAAGGATCATCAATGTCGTTGCCTGATCGCCTCGCTTTCACATTCAGGCGCTTTCGCGTCGTCTTCGCCGCACTTGCTGCGACTGTGCTCATGGCAGGCTGCACGGTGCAGCCGCTTTATTCGTCGGGCAGTGCGGGCAGCACGATTGGCGGCAGTGTCGCGCCGGATATGCGAGCCAAGCTTGCGTCGGTCGCAATCGATCCTGCGGGCGACGTCTTCGGCCAGCAGGTGCGCAACAGGCTGATCTTCCTGCTGGGCGGCGGCGCGGGTGAACCGGCCAACCCGGTCTACAGGCTGCGACTGGGATTGAGCCAGTCGACGCTTTCGGCAGTCAGCGTCGATATTGGCGACAGGACCGACCGCACCGGGCGGCCTTCAGCGGGCATGGTCAAGGCGACGTCGAATTTCGTGCTGTTTGATCGTGACGGCAAGCCATTGGCGAAAGGCACGCGCACGGCGACCGCTTCCTTTGATCGTCCGCGTCAGGAATTCGCCAATCTGCGCGCCGAGCGCGATGCGCGCAAGCGCGCCGCCGAAGAACTGGCGGAGCAGGTTTATCTGGCGCTTGCCATGCAGCTTTCAAAGCTCTGAACAAGAAAACGGCGGGCCAATGACCCGCCGTTTTGCTTTATGCGGATAGCGCCTGTGGTCAGGCGATTTTCTGGCCGGTCTTCGCCCAGTCGGCGAGGAAGGCTTCGAGGCCCTTGTCGGTCAGCGGATGCTTGACCAGCGCCTTGAGCGTTGCAGGCGGCACGGTCGCGACGTCGGCGCCGATTAGCGCTGCTTCCTTGACGTGGTTGACCGTGCGGATGGATGCGGCAAGAATTTCCGTGCGGAAATCGTAATTGTCGTAGATCGTGCGGATTTCGGCGATCAGTTCCATGCCGTTGATGCCCATATCATCGACGCGGCCGATGAAGGGCGAGATGTAGGTCGCGCCGGCCTTGGCTGCGAGAAGCGCCTGATTGGCCGAAAAGCAGAGCGTGACATTGGTCTTGAGGCCTTCGGAGCTCAATTTCTTGCAGGCCTTGAGGCCATCGAGAGTGAGCGGAACCTTGATGCAGATATTGTCGGCCAGCTTGGAAAGCACGGCTGCTTCCTTGATCATGCCGTCAAAATCGGTTGCAGTGACTTCGGCTGAAACCGGGCCATCGACGATGCCGCAGATTTCCTTGGTGACTTCGAGAATGTCACGGCCTGATTTTGCGATAAGAGAGGGGTTGGTGGTGACGCCATCAACCAGTCCAAGATCGTTGAGTTCGCGGATTTCCTTGACGTCCGCAGTGTCGACGAAAAACTTCATAACAGCGTTCCTCCATAATGAGCGCGGGTGTGAGGGAGTTAAATCCATTTAAATCCCGGAAGGTGGCTTTTCTTTAGCGCAAAGCCGCGCCAAGGTCACGCAGACATGTCGAAAGATTCGCACGATATTTCAGGTCTGTTCGCGCAACACTCTCCCAGAGTGGTGCCGGTGCTCGTCCCCATGCCTGCTGAACGACCCTATTCCTATATGGTGCCGGAAGGGATGCAGGTCCAGCCCGGTTCCATCGTGCGCGTGCCTTTAGGTCCGCGCGAGGTTGCCGGAATCGTCTGCGCGGGGGAAACAGATGCGGTCGATGCGAAAAAGCTGCGTGCGATCGCGGAGGTTTTTGATTGCCCGCCGGTCAATGAAGAGATGTTGCGCTTCATGCGATGGGCGGCGGACTATACGCTTTCGCCACCCGGAATGGTGGCGCGCATGGTGCTGCGCGCGCCTGCGGCTTTCGATCCCGAACCGCATGTGCCGGGACTTCGCTATCATGGCGGCGAGCCGGAACGCATGACGGATGCGCGCGCCCGCGTGCTGGAGCTTGCCCGCAGCGGCCTTGCCTGGACGCGCTCCGGACTTGCCCATGCCGCAGGCGTCTCGCTGACGGTGGTCGATGGGCTTAAAGCGCAAGGGCTGTTTCAGGAAGTGTTGCTGCCGCCGCCCGCCGTGGTGGCGCGGCCCGATACGGATTATGCGCGCGCGACATTGTCGGAAGACCAGCAGGCGGCGGCGGAAATGCTCTCGGAAGCCGTTGAAGCGGGTGGTTTTTCGGTCTCGCTGCTTGACGGCGTGACCGGATCGGGCAAGACGGAGGTCTATTTCGAAGCCGTCGCCAAGGCACTTGATCAGGGCAGGCAGGTGCTGATTCTCTTGCCCGAAATAGCGCTCACCCAGCAGTTTCTCGACCGATTCCATGATCGTTTCGGCGCAAAGCCTGCCGAATGGCATTCCGATCTCGCGCCAAGGACGCGCGAGCGCGTCTGGCGGCAGGTGGCGGAAGGCACGGTGCGGGTGGTGGCGGGTGCGCGTTCGGCGCTGTTTCTGCCGTTCAGGGAACTGGGGCTGATCGTGGTCGATGAGGAGCATGATCCCGCCTACAAGCAGGAAGACCGTGTCTTTTACAATGCGCGCGACATGAGCGTCGTTCGTGGCCACATTGGAGCTTTTCCGGTGGTGCTTGCGTCGGCCACGCCGTCTATTGAAAGCCAGGTCAATGCCGATCAGGGCCGCTACAGGCGAATCAAGTTGTATGGTCGTTATGCGCAAGCCGCGTTGCCCGATCTGAAAACCATCGATATGCGTCGCTCGCCGCCACCACCGGGACGGTTTTTATCCCCTGCGCTCACTGAAGAGGTCGGCAAAACAGTCGAACGCGGCGAACAGGCGCTGCTGTTTCTCAACCGGCGCGGCTATGCGCCGCTGACCTTGTGCCGTGTCTGCGGCCATCGCTTCCAGTGCCCGCAATGTTCAAGCTGGCTGGTCGAGCATCGTTTTCGCGGGCAGTTGATGTGCCATCAATGCGGCTATCACGAGCCGGTGCCGGAAGCCTGCCCCGAATGCGGGACGCTCGATCATCTGGTCGCCTGCGGTCCGGGCGTGGAGCGGATTGCCGAGGAGGTCGCGGCAACGTTCAACGAGGCGCGAATCATCGTTCTTTCGTCTGATATGGCGGGCGGGGTAAAACGTCTGCGGCTGGAACTCGACGCGATTGCAAAGGGTGAGGCGGATATTGTCATCGGCACGCAGCTCGTCGCCAAGGGGCATAATTTTCCGAATATGACGCTGGTGGGCGTGGTGGATGCCGATCTGGGTCTTGCCAATGGCGATCCGCGTGCGGCTGAGCGCACGTTCCAGCTTCTCAATCAGGTGACGGGTCGCGCGGGGCGTACGGGTCGCAAGAGCCTTGGTCTCATTCAAACCTACCAGCCTGATCATCCGGTCATGCGGGCGATTGTCAGCGGCGATTCGGAGGCTTTTTACGCGCGCGAAATCGAGGAGCGGGAACGAAGCCACCTGCCGCCGTTCGGGCGGCTCGCAGCACTTATAATTTCTGCCGACAACCGGGCTGACGCGGAAAATCATGCGCGCGCCCTGCGCCGCGCAGCCCCCGCGTCGCCGGAGATTTCGGTGCTGGGGCCTGCCGAAGCACCGCTGGCGCTGGTGCGTGGGCGCTATCGGTTCCGCATTCTGGTGCACGGCACGAAACGCGCTGATATTCAAGGCTTTATCAGGGCCTTGCTTGCTGCCGCGCCGAAAGAACGCGGCTCGCTGCGTGTGCAGATTGACGTCGATCCGCAGAGTTTTCTTTGATAAAGCTGGCAGGAACCACGAGGTAAAACAAATGGATCTTTATCTTCCTGCAAGTACGGGCGAGTGGCTCGCCTGGAGTTCGGCGGCGATCACGGCCTTTCTGGGCGCGGTCATGTTCTTTGCGCCGGGGCTGTCGATGAAATTGCTCAGGCTGCAGCCCGCCCACGGACGGGCCGAGGCTTATGCGTCGATCCGCGCCACCATGGCGGGTTTCTATCTTGGCACGGGGCTTGGCTGCCTTGTTTTCGCGCAGCCATTCCTGTGGGTGGTGCTGGGGGCAGGCTGGGGGTTCGCGCTTTTTGGCCGTTTTATTTCAATGATGTCTGATCGGGGCGCAAGTTTTTACAACATATTTGCGGCCATCATCGAATTCATGCTCATGGCCGGCCCATTGCTCTATGCTTTCGGCTTTGTGGCCTGATTTTCCGGTCGCTAAAGGAGTGTCCATCCCATGCGGGAGGCAGGCAGTCGTTTTGTTTAACCAGAAAATGCACCATAGCTTACACAAAAGTGCGGGATTCGCGTGTTGCGAGTCCCGTTCGTCTATGCTAGACGGCATTCACATTTCGGTGTTGGCGCGCCCGCGCGTCAATAGTTCTCCGGAAAGATTCAATAAAATCATCTGGTTGGATTCCTGTGTCCCGATAGGCTCCAGAAAGATGATTTCAACGCAGAGAGCAGGTTGTTCGTGGCAGAAACGTCTTCGCTCATTTCAGGTGTCGCCCAGCGTTACGCCGGATCGCTATTCGAGCTTGCTCTCGAAGCGAATTCCGTGGCAGCTGTGGAAAAAGATCTTGACCGTTTCGAGGCGCTTCTGAGCGGAAGCGAAGACCTCAAGCGTTTGATCTCCAGTCCGGTCTTTTCTTCAGAAGACCAGTTGCAGGCGATCGGCGCGGTAGCCGACAAGGCGGGCATAACGGGCCTCGTCGGCAATTTCCTGCGTGTGATCGCGCATAACCGGCGCCTGTTTGCGCTGCCGGGCATCATTGCCGCTTTCCGCCAGATCGCAGCCGAGCATCGCGGCGAGATTTCCGCGGATGTCGTTTCCGCGCATGAATTGACTGCTGCACAGCAGAATGAATTGAAGGCAACGCTGAAGGGTGTTGCCGGCAAGGACGTGGCGATCAACGTCACCGTCGATCCGTCGATCCTCGGCGGTCTTATCGTCAAGATGGGTTCGCGTCAGATCGACACGTCCCTTCGCACAAAACTTTCTTCTCTCAAGCTTGCACTGAAAGAGGTCGGCTGATGGACATCCGCGCCGCGGAAATTTCCGCTATCCTGAAAGAGCAAATCAAGAACTTCGGCACGGAGGCTGAGGTCTCCGAGGTCGGGCAGGTTCTGTCCGTCGGCGACGGTATCGCCCGCGTCTATGGTCTGGACAATGTTCAGGCCGGTGAAATGGTCGAATTCCCCGGTGGCGTTCGCGGCATGGCGCTGAACCTTGAAAGCGATAATGTCGGTGTCGTTATCTTCGGTGCCGACCGCGACATCAAGGAAGGCGACGTCGTCAAGCGTACCGGCGCGATCGTCGACGTTCCGGTCGGTCCGGAACTGCTGGGCCGTGTTGTCGACGCTCTCGGCAATCCCATCGACGGCAAGGGCCCGATCAAGGCCAAGGAACGTCGCCGCGTCGACGTCAAGGCTCCCGGCATCATTCCGCGCAAGTCGGTTCATGAGCCGATGTCGACCGGCCTCAAGGCCATCGACGCCCTGATCCCGGTTGGCCGCGGCCAGCGCGAGCTGGTTATCGGCGACCGCCAGACCGGCAAGACCGCAATCATTCTCGACAGCTTCCTCAACCAGAAGCCGATCCACGATAATGGCCCCGACCAGGACAAGCTTTACTGCGTCTATGTCGCTGTCGGCCAGAAGCGTTCGACCGTTGCGCAGTTCGTGAAGGTTCTCGAAGAGCGCGGCGCGCTCGAATATTCGATCGTGATCGCGGCTACCGCTTCCGATCCGGCTCCGATGCAGTATCTGGCTCCGTTTGCGGGCTGCGCCATGGGCGAATATTTCCGCGACAATGGCCAGCATGCGCTGATCGGCTATGACGATCTGTCCAAGCAGGCTGTCGCCTACCGCCAGATGTCGCTGCTGCTTCGTCGTCCTCCGGGCCGTGAAGCTTATCCGGGCGACGTTTTCTATCTCCATTCGCGCCTGCTCGAACGCGCTGCCAAGCTCAACGACGAAAACGGCGCCGGTTCGCTGACCGCCCTTCCGGTCATTGAAACGCAGGGCAATGACGTGTCGGCCTTTATTCCGACCAACGTGATTTCGATCACCGACGGCCAGATCTTCCTTGAAACCAACCTGTTCTATCAGGGCATTCGTCCTGCCGTGAACGTTGGTCTGTCGGTTTCCCGCGTTGGTTCCGCCGCGCAGGTCAAGGCGATGAAGCAGGTTGCCGGTTCGATCAAGGGTGAGCTCGCACAGTATCGTGAAATGGCGGCCTTCGCCCAGTTCGGTTCGGATCTGGATGCTTCCACGCAGCGCCTGCTCAATCGCGGTGCCCGCCTGACGGAGCTTCTCAAGCAGCCGCAGTTCTCGCCGCTCAAGACGGAAGAACAGGTTGCCGTGATCTATGCCGGCGTCAACGGCTATCTCGACAAGCTCGCCGTCAATCAGGTCGGCAAGTTCGAACAGGGACTTCTCGCTTCGCTGCGCACCGAGCACAAGGACGTGCTTGAGAGCATTCGCGATGAGAAAGCCCTTACCGACGACATCAAGGCAAGGCTCAAGGCAGCGGTTGACGCTTTTGCCAAGTCCTTTGCCTGAATTTTGTGACGGGATGAACGGATGCCTTCACTAAAGGATCTGAGAAACCGTATCGCCTCGGTCAAGGCGACGCAGAAGATCACCAAGGCGATGCAGATGGTCGCCGCGGCGAAGCTGCGCCGTGCTCAGGAAGCTGCGGAGGCCGCACGGCCCTATTCGCAGCGCATGAGCGCCGTTCTGGCAAATATCGCCCAGAACGTTTCCGGTGAAGATGCGCCGGCCCTGATGGCCGGTACGGGCAAGGACGACGTGCATCTGCTAGTCGTCTGCACCGCGGAGCGCGGCCTTTGCGGCGGTTTCAACTCGCAGATCGCACGTCTTGCGCGCGATCATGCGCGTAAGCTGATTGCCGAAGGCAAGACGGTCAAGATCATCACGGTCGGCAAGAAGGGCGCGGATATTCTGCGTCGCGAATTCGCCGAACTGCTGATCGATCATGTCAACTTGCGCGAAGTCAAGCAGCTTGCCTTCGTTCATGCTGATCAGATCGGCCAGAAGGTGATCAAGCTGTTTGAAGAAGGTGCCTTCGATGTCTGCACCTTGTTCTATTCCGAATTCAAGTCGGTGATCAGCCAGGTTCCGACCGCGCAGCAGCTCATTCCGGCAAGTGCCGATGGCGATGCCGGTGCGCAAGCTGCGGGCGAGGCGATCTACGAATATGAGCCGGATCCTGCAGAAATCCTGAGCACTTTGATTCCGCGTAATATTTCCGTGCAGATTTTCCGCGCCTTGCTGGAAAATGTCGCCGGGGAAATGGGCGCGAAGATGAGCGCGATGGACAATGCAACGCGCAATGCGGGTGATATGATCAACGCTCTGTCGATCACTTATAACCGCCAGCGTCAGGCGCAGATCACCAAGGAACTGATCGAAATCATTTCGGGCGCAGAAGCGCTCTAGAGTTTGGTTTTACCGCGTGATCTTGTCCGAAAAGTCTGCAACTTTTCGGGATCATGCTAACGGAAGGTAAGGATCGATGGCAAAAGCAGCGACCCCGAAAACTACCGCCGCGGCCGAAGAAAAGCCTGCGGCGAAGGCGCCCGCCAGAAAGCCGGCGGCTCCAAAAACCGCAGCAAAGGCTGCCGCTCCCAAGGCAGCGGCTGCAACCGGTGCTGTTGGCCATGTCACACAGGTCATTGGCGCGGTTGTCGACGTCAAGTTCCCCGAGGGCCAGCTTCCGCTGATCCTCAACGCGCTTGAGGTCGATAATCAGGGCAATCGTCTGGTTCTCGAAGTTGCGCAGCACCTTGGTGAAGACACGGTCCGCACCATCGCCATGGACGCGACCGAAGGTCTCGTGCGCGGTCAGGAAGCGCGTGATACGGGCAGCCCGATCATGGTTCCGGTCGGTGAGGAAACGCTCGGCCGCATCATGAACGTCATCGGCGAGCCGGTTGACGAAGCGGGTCCGATCAAGACCAAGACCCTGCGCGCCATCCACCAGGATGCTCCGGAATATACCGAGCAGTCCACGGACGCCGAAATCCTCGTTACGGGCATCAAGGTCGTCGACCTTCTCGCTCCTTACGCCAAGGGCGGCAAGATCGGCCTGTTCGGCGGCGCGGGCGTCGGCAAGACCGTTCTGATCATGGAACTGATCAACAACGTCGCCAAGGCGCATGGTGGTTATTCGGTCTTTGCTGGTGTGGGTGAACGTACCCGCGAAGGTAACGACCTTTATCACGAAATGATCGAATCGGGCGTCAACAAGCTCGGCGGTGGCGAAGGCTCGAAAGCGGCCCTCGTTTACGGCCAGATGAACGAACCCCCGGGTGCTCGTGCCCGTGTTGCCCTGTCGGGTCTGACGGTTGCTGAAAACTTCCGTGACCAGGGCCAGGACGTTCTGTTCTTCGTGGACAACATCTTCCGCTTCACGCAGGCGGGTTCCGAAGTGTCGGCTCTTCTCGGCCGTATTCCTTCGGCAGTTGGTTATCAGCCGACGCTCGCGACCGACATGGGCGCGATGCAGGAGCGCATCACCACGACGACCAAGGGTTCGATTACCTCGGTTCAGGCCATTTACGTTCCTGCCGACGACTTGACCGACCCTGCACCGGCAACCTCGTTTGCTCACCTTGACGCAACGACCGTTCTTTCACGTTCGATCGCGGAAAAGGGCATCTATCCGGCTGTCGATCCGCTCGACTCCACCTCGCGCATGCTCGATCCGAAGGTTGTCGGTGAAGAGCATTACGAAGTGGCCCGTCAGGTTCAGTCGATCCTTCAGCGCTACAAGTCGCTGCAGGACATCATCGCGATCCTGGGCATGGATGAACTTTCCGAAGAGGACAAGCTCACGGTTGCGCGCGCGCGCAAGATCGAACGCTTCCTCTCGCAGCCGTTCTTCGTGGCCGAAGTCTTTACCGGTGCGCCGGGCAAGCTGGTCGATCTGGCCGACACGATCAAGGGCTTCAAGGGTCTTTGCGCCGGCGAATACGATCATCTTCCGGAAGCTGCCTTCTATATGGTCGGCAGCATCGACGAAGCGGTCGAAAAGGCCAAGAAGCTGGCTGCGGAAGCGGCTTGATGAATTGAATTTCCGGCGGGCTTTCATGTCCGCCGGAAATGCCTGTTCATTTTGTTTGAGCACGATCTTTTTCGAAAATTGCTGTCCATATTTCGGGATCACGCTCTGAAGAATTAAGTGAGAACCATGGCTCAAGCTTTCCAATTCGAACTCGTATCGCCTGAGCGGCTCCTGCTTTCAGCGCAGGTGACGGAAGTCGTTATCCCGGGCAGCGAGGGCTATCTGACGGCTCTGGCCGGGCATTCGCCGTTGATGACGACGATCATGCCGGGCATTGTTACGGTGAAGCTGGCCGATGGCAAGCCGGATTCCTACGTGGTTTTTGGCGGTTTCGCCGACATTACACCGCAGGGCTGCACGGTTCTGGCCGAATCAGCGACACATATCGATGACATCGATCCGGCAGATATTCAGCGGCGCATCGATCATGCGCGCGAGCTTCTCAATGATGCTTCGTCTGTCGAGCATCGCACCAAGGCCGAAATTTTCCTGCATCAGCTCATGACGTTGCAGGGAACGGTTCTGCCTGCCTGATTGCGATTGTCTTTTTCTTTCTTCAAAGCGGGCTTCGGCCCGCTTTTTTGATTCCGGAATGCTTTATCACCTTATTTCAAGCGCGGACCGCTGCGAGAATCGGCGGGATGGATAGTT
Organism: Falsochrobactrum shanghaiense; assembly: GCF_003149535.1. Taxonomy (GTDB): domain Bacteria; phylum Pseudomonadota; class Alphaproteobacteria; order Rhizobiales; family Rhizobiaceae; genus Brucella; species Brucella shanghaiense. Next base: position 60,206 of record NZ_QGDB01000006.1, read on the forward strand.
ATGCGCACAGGTTCATCTCGGGAAAACACTGGACAATCCCCTCGATAAGCCATGAAATGCCGTTCAGACTATCAACGATGTGGATTCGGCGGGGAGCCGCATAGATGAAATCGGATTTGGCAAGCCCTCACGATGTCGTAATCATAGGGGCAGGCATTGTCGGGGTTGCTACTGCGGCCTTGCTGGCGGAGGCGGGCCGCAAGGTTCTGGTGATAGACCGAAGCGGCATTTGCGAGGAAACGAGCAGCGGGAATGCGGCGGCGCTGGCTTTCTCGGATATTCTGCCGCTGGCCTCCAAGGGCGTGATGGGCAAGGTGCCCGGCTGGCTGCTGGATCCGCTCGGGCCGTTTACAATCCGTCCATCCTATTTTCCCAGGATGGTTCCATGGCTTTACCGCTTCTGGCGGGCAAGCAGCGCCAGCGTGCAGGCGAAAACAGCCGCAGCACAGGCGGCGATCATGCGTCTTGCCGAAAGCGAGATGCTGTCGCTGATCGATCGCGCCGCACTGCGCGACAGGCTGCGTGAAGACGGCAATCTGGAGCTTTATGAAAGCGAGGCTGAACTTGCCGCATCCCAGCCCGGCTGGGATGTGCGTGAGAAGGCCGGGATTGCCTATGAACATGTGCGCGGAGCCCGGCTTGCGCAATTGCAGCCGGGATTGAGCCCGCGCTTTGTTGCGGGAACCTTCGTGCCGGGCTGGAAGAATGTGAGCGATCCCAAACTGTTCGGACAGGCCATCTGGGCCTATGCGGAAGGTCTGGGTGCGCGATTGAGGCAAGGCAAGGTCGTACATGCCCGACCCACGGATGCAGGCGCTATATTGCGGCTTGAGGACGGCACCGAAATAGCCGCCCCGCATCTCGTCATCATGGCTGGCGCATGGTCGCGCAGTCTGGCGCAGGCATTTGGCGATACGGTTCCGCTGGATACCGAGCGCGGCTACAACACCACTTTGCCGGTGGGCAGTTTCGATGTGAAGCGGCAACTGACCTTTCCCGGCCATGGCTTTGTCATCACCCCCATGGCAACGGGCCTGCGCGTGGGTGGCGCGGTCGAATTCGGCGGTCTCAGGCTGGCGCCAAATTTTGCGCGATCCGAAGCCATGCTCAAAAAGGCAGCCAGGTTCCTTCCGGGTCTGAAGACGGAAAACGGGCGGCAATGGATGGGCTATCGTCCCTCAATGCCCGATTCGCTTCCCGTGATCGGGCGCGCTGCGGCGGCAAAAAATGTTTATTACGGTTTTGGCCATGGCCATCTCGGTCTGACCCAGTCGGCAGCGACCGCACGCCTCATTTGCGATCTGATTGCCGATGACAGGCCGGCAATCGATCTTTCACCCTTCGCGCCTCAACGTTTTCGGAACTGACCCTCATGGCAAGACATTCCTTCTTCTGCATCGACGGACATACATGCGGCAATCCCGTGCGTCTGGTGGCGGGCGGCGGCCCGAACCTGCAAGGTTCGACCATGATGGAGAAGCGTGCGCATTTTCTGGCGGAATATGACTGGATTCGCACCGGACTGATGTTTGAGCCGCGCGGTCACGACATGATGTCCGGCTCGATCCTTTATCCGCCAACGCGGCCCGATTGCGATGTGGGCGTGCTTTTCATCGAGACATCGGGCTGCCTGCCCATGTGCGGCCACGGAACCATCGGCACCGTGACGATGGCGATCGAGCAGGGACTGGTGACGCCGAAAGTACCGGGCAAGCTCAATCTCGACACGCCTGCGGGGCTGGTCGCGATCGAATATGAGCAGGATGGCCAATATGTCGAGCGCGTGCGGCTGACCAATGTGCCGGCATTCCTCTATGGGCAGGATTTCGAGGTGGAATGCCCCGATCTTGGGCCGTTAAAGGTGGATGTCGCCTATGGCGGAAATTTTTATGCAATCGTCGAGCCGCAAGAAAATTACACGGATATGAAAGATTATTCCGCGTTGCAGCTGATCGCATGGAGTCCGGTGCTGCGGCAGCGCCTCAACGAAGCCTATCAATTCCAGCATCCGGAACTGAAAGATATCAACCGGCTGACCCATATTCTGTGGACAGGAAAGCCGAATCACCCGGAGGCGGATGCGCGCAACGCTGTTTTCTACGGCGACAAAGCCATTGATCGTTCGCCCTGCGGCACCGGCACTTCAGCGCGTATGGCGCAGCTTGCGGCCAGGGGAAAGCTCAAGCCCGGGGACGATTTCGTGCACGAATCAATCATTGGTTCGCTGTTTCACGGCCGTGTGGAAAAGGCGGTGGAAGTGGCTGGACGCCCCGGAATCGTTCCTTCCATAGCGGGATGGGCGCGGATGACCGGCTATAATACGATCTTTATCGATGATCGCGATCCGTTCGCGCATGGGTTTAGCGTTGCATAAACCGGTACGGTTGACAGGAATTGCGATCTGTGCCCAATTTTTTGCGATTTAGCCAGCGGGAAAAAAATGGAATAAGCCACCGCTGGCAGGAGAAAAAAACGTATACAGGGCGCTTTATAGGGGACATAACTAGTTTCGGGGAGAGGATGGGAACTTAGTCTTTTGTCGAAGACAAAAAGGGTTGCAATCCTCCATACAGCCGTTAGGTGTAAATAACCGGAAATAAAATGAAGCCGCACGAAATAATGATGCGGCAATAAAATTCCGGCAGAGTAAATGGGTGGCTTCTCTATGGAATATTTCCTCCAGCAGGTGATCAACGGGCTTGCGCTCGGATCGATCTATGGGCTGATCGCCATCGGCTATACGATGGTCTACGGCATTATCGGCATGATCAACTTCGCGCATGGTGACGTTTTCATGCTCGGCGCCTTCATGGCGCTTATTGTTTTCCTGATAATCACCACTTTCATCGGCGCGCTTCCACTGGCGCTGATGCTGCTTGTGATGATGGTTGTCGCCATGCTTCTGACGGGGCTTTGGAGCTGGGTCATCGAGCGCGCGGCCTACAGGCCCTTGCGCGGCTCGTTCCGGCTTGCGCCGCTGATTACGGCAATCGGCATGTCCATCGCATTGTCGAACTTCGTTCAGGTGACGCAGGGGCCGCGCAACAAGCCGGTGCCAAATCTGCTCAGCGGCACTTATAACCTGTTTGGCACCAATGTCACGATTTCGCTCAAGCAGATCGTGGTCATCGTGGTGACGGCGGTGCTGCTGACGATCTTCTGGTATATCGTCAATCGCACGTCGCTGGGTCGTGCGCAGCGCGCCTGCGAGCAGGATCGCAAGATGGCGGCGCTGCTCGGCATCAATGTCGACCGGGTGATCTCGCTCACCTTCGTCATGGGCGCGATGCTCGCCGCGGTGGCCGGGACGCTTTATCTGAGCTTTTATGGCGTGATTTCCTTTGCGGACGGTTTCATTCCCGGCGTCAAGGCGTTCACGGCTGCGGTTCTGGGTGGCATCGGCTCGCTTCCGGGCGCGGTTGTCGGCGGTCTGCTGATCGGTCTCATCGAGGCATTGTGGTCAGCTTATTTCTCGATCGACTACAAGGATGTTGCCGCGTTCTCGATCCTTGCCATCGTGCTTATCTTCATGCCGTCCGGCATTCTTGGCCGTCCTGAAGTCGAAAAGGTGTAATCATGGCCGTACAAACAGGTTCACGCCCGGATTCCCTTTTTGGCCGGGCCATTCGCGAAGGCATCATCGCCGGCCTGCTGGCACTGGGGCTGTTCATTCTCATCGTCGGCTTCAAGACCGATCAGAACATCAACAACGCACTGGTGCTGGACCAGCGCTGGGGCGCACTTGCGGTTCTCGTTGCGCTGTCGGCGGTCGGGCGGTTTGTCTTTATCGCTTTCGTCAACCCTTGGCTCGATGCGCGCAAGCTGGAAAAAAGCAGCCGCGCGGCGGTGGCGCCGGAAGACCGCTCCTTTTTTGTCCGGCATTTTTCACAAATCGGAGTGTTGTTCCTTTTCGCCTATCCGATCTTCATCGTCACCACGCTCGGCTGGCAGGGATCGCTCAAATGGGTGGATAATTTCGGCGTCCAGATCCTCATCTATGTGATGCTTGCATGGGGCCTCAATATCGTGGTCGGCCTCGCTGGCCTTCTTGATCTTGGCTATGTGGCATTTTATGCGGTGGGCGCTTATTCCTACGCTATCCTGTCGAGCTATTTCGGCCTTTCCTTCTGGGTTCTGTTGCCGATTGCAGGGCTTCTGGCGGCGACATGGGGCGTCATTCTCGGTTTCCCCGTCCTGCGCCTGCGCGGTGACTATCTGGCCATCGTGACGCTGGCATTCGGTGAAATCATCCGCCTTGTGCTGATCAACTGGACCGACCTGACAAGAGGCACGTTCGGTATTTCGGGCATCGCAAAGGCGACGTTCTTCGGCCTGCCGTTCAATGCCAGCAAAGACGGCTTTGCCGCCTATTTCGGCCTGTCGTTTTCGGCGGCGCATTACAAATTCTTCCTCTATTATATCATTCTGCTGCTTGCTCTGCTGACGGCATGGGTCACCATCCGCATGCGCCGCATGCCGGTGGGGCGCGCATGGGAAGCCTTGCGTGAAGATGAGATCGCCTGCCGCTCGCTCGGCATCAATACGACGACAACCAAGCTGACCGCCTTTGCGACGGGCGCGATGTTCGGCGGCTTTGCCGGGTCGTTCTTTGCGGCGCGCCAGGGGTTCGTCAGCCCTGAATCCTTTATCTTCCTTGAATCCGCGGTCATTCTGGCCATCGTGGTTCTCGGAGGCATGGGGTCGCTCGTCGGTATCGCGATCGCTGCGGTTCTCATGATCGGCGGTACGGAAATCCTGCGTGAGATGAGCTTCCTGAAAGTTGTTTTCGGAGCCAACTTCACGCCTGAACTCTATCGCATGCTGATTTTCGGTCTGGCCATGGTGATCGTCATGGTCTGGAAGCCGCGCGGCTTCGTCTCAAACCGGGAACCGAGTGCATTTCTCCACGAGAAAAAATTGGTGTCAGGTGCCTTTACCAAAGAGGGGCACGGCTGATGGCGGAGACAATCAATATGGCCGGGAATATGGCTGGCAATGGTTCGAAAGACACCATTCTCACAGTTGAACACCTGTCGATGCGCTTTGGGGGCCTCATTGCGATCAATGATCTGAGCTTCGAAGTGAAGCGCGGCGAGATCACAGCGATCATCGGGCCGAATGGTGCAGGCAAGACCACGGTCTTCAACTGCATCACCGGCTTCTACAAGCCGACCGGTGGCATGCTGTCCATGCACAGCAGTACGGGCGAGGAGTTTCTTCTTGAGCGCCTGCCCGACTTCAAAATTACCAAACAGGCGAAAGTGGCGCGTACATTCCAGAATATCCGGCTTTTTTCCGGCCTTACCGTTCTGGAAAACCTTCTTGTCGCACAGCATAATACGCTGATGCGGGCTTCCGGCTTCACCATATTGGGATTGTTCGGCCTGCCCAGTTACAAGACGGCTGCGCAGGACGCCATCGAGAAGGCGCGGCACTGGCTCGAAAAGATCAACCTGATTGCCCGCGCCGATGATCCGGCGGGTGATCTGCCCTATGGTGATCAGCGCCGGCTGGAAATTGCCCGCGCAATGTGCACCGAACCGGAAATCCTCTGCCTCGACGAGCCGGCAGCGGGTCTGAACCCGCGCGAATCGGCGCAGCTTAACAAGCTGCTGCTTGATATTCGCAATGAGACGGGCACGTCGATCCTGCTGATCGAGCATGACATGTCGGTGGTGATGGAGATTTCCGACCATGTCATCGTGCTCGAATATGGCACCAAGATTTCCGACGGCTCGCCCGAAAACGTCAAGAATGATCCGCGCGTCATCGCCGCTTATCTCGGCGTTGATGACGAGGAGGTCGTGGAACTCATCGAGGATGCGGACAAGCCCGGTGCGGTCGATCCAATCGAAGCGGTGACGGCGCAGCTTGCCGATGAGGCCATCGAGGAAGTGGAGGCTGAAGAAGCCGCCCGTCTTTCCGGGGGGCTTTCTGGCGCGCGCGATGGCAAGCCTGATAATCTCACGCTTATCAAGGGCATCGGGCCTGTCAATGAACGCAAGCTCAATGCGCATGGCATCTATCATTTCGATCAGATCGCAGCGTGGAGCGAAGCCGATATAGTTCAGGCCGAATCCTATCTGGCCTTTGACGGGCGCATCGCCCGCGAGGACTGGGTCGGGCAGGCAGGAAAACTGGCGAAAGGCGAGGCAACGGAATTTTCCGCACGGGTGGAATCCGGTGACGTTCCCACGAGCCACAAGACATCTCCCGCAAGGGCTTCCGGGCCCAGGAAGGGAGACAAGTGATGCAGGCTGAAACCATGCAGAAAAAGCAACCTCTTCTGGCCGTCGAAAAGGTCGAAACCTATTATGGCAATATCCGTGCCCTCAAGGGTATCGATATGTCCGTGGAGCAGGGAGAGATCGTCACGCTGATTGGCGCGAACGGGGCGGGCAAATCGACGCTGATGATGACGATTTTCGGGTCGCCGCGCGCACGATCAGGCCGTATCCTGTTTGAAGGCCACGATATTACGCAGCTTCCGCCGCATGAAATCGCCAAGCTGCGCATTGCGCAGTCGCCGGAAGGTCGGCGCATTTTTCCGCGGATGACCGTTCTTGAAAACTTGCAAATGGGTGCGAGCCTCGATAATCAGGCGCATTTCGAAGAAGATGTGGCGCTGATGTTCGACCTGTTTCCGCGTCTGAAGGAACGTATCAACCAGCGCGGCGGCACACTTTCGGGCGGTGAACAGCAGATGCTGGCAATCGCGCGCGCGCTGATGGCGCGTCCGCGCCTGCTGCTGCTGGACGAGCCGTCTCTGGGGCTTGCGCCGCTGATCGTCAAGCAGATTTTCGAGGCGATCAAGGAGCTGAACCAGACAAAGGGGCTGACGGTATTTTTGGTCGAACAGAATGCTTTCGGCGCGCTCAAGCTGGCGGATCGCGGCTATGTGATGGTCAATGGATCGATTACCATGAGCGGCTCTGGCCGCGAATTGCTGGCCGATCCGGAGGTCCGCGCGGCCTATCTCGAAGGCGGAAGGCATTAGAGCGGTTCCGGTTTTGACACAAGCCTTGGAACTGCTCTATTTATTTGATTGACGCATTGTCCTGACGCAAAACCGTTTCACACTTTTGCTGGCAATGCTCGAGGGAGAAATCATGCAGGGAATTCTTTACGAAGAACCGTCGTTCTGGCTGTTTTTTCTCATTACCTGTCTTCTGGGCGGCTGGGCAGCATGGATGACAGGCCGCGCCTGTGCGCAGACATGGCGCCCCTATGGCGTCTTGCTGCTTTATCTCATTCCGCTGGGCGCCGCCGTCCGGTTCATCCACTATGCGCTCTTTGAAGGCACGCTTTTGTCGCTCCATTACTATCTGGTCGATGTGATCGTGCTGATCATCATCGGGTCGGTTGGTTTCCGGTATACAAGGACCAAACAGATGGTGCGCCAATATAGCTGGCTTTACGAGAAAGCTTCTCCGCTGAACTGGAGGGCTAAATAAATCAGGCTCCGTCATTTTGAGCATTCCACCAAAAACAAACGATTTTGACCGGGGAATGCATAAAACAAAAGAAAGAGCGGCTCCGGAAAGCTTCATAAACCGGGTGCTCGAAATGGCGGAGTTTTAAAAGAATCACGTTGAAAACAAGGTTCAACGTAGATGTTGCTGGGTATTCAGCACGGCATAAGGCGATGCAGAAACATCGCTTCGGGGTAACTAAAACGGGAGTTCAAGGAATGAAGAAGTCGCTTTTCTCAGGCGTAGCGCTTGCGGCAGTCATCGCGTTTACAGGGTCGGCCTGGGCCGATGTCCTGCTCGGAATCGGCGCACCGCTGACCGGTCCCAATGCTGTTTACGGGGCGCAGATTCAGCGGGGCGCAGAAGCTGCAATCAAGGAAATCAATGATGCCGGCGGCCTCAACGGCGAAAAAATCGTCATTACGCTCGGTGACGACGTGTCCGATCCGAAGCAGGGTATTTCCGTCGCCAACAAATTTGCCGCCGATGGCGTCCAGTTTGTCATTGGCCACTTCAATTCCGGTGTCTGCATCCCGGTTTCGACCGTTTATGCAGAAAACGGCATTCTGCAAATCTCGCCGGGCTGCACCAATCCGGTTTATACGGAACAGGGTCTGTGGAATACATTCCGCACCTGCGGTCGTGACGACCAGCAGGGCGTCGTTGCCGGTCAGTACATTGCCGATCATTTCAAGGATGCCAAGATCGCGGTAATCCACGACAAGACGCCTTATGGCCAGGGCCTTGCCGACGAAACCAAGAAAAAACTGAACGAACTGGGCATCAAGGAAACCGTCTATGAAGGCGTGAATGTGGGCGAGAAGGATTTCTCTGCTCTGATCGCCAAGCTCAAACAGCAGGATATTGGTGTTCTCTACTGGGGTGGATTGCACGCCGAAGCCGGTCTTATCATGCGGCAGCTGGCCGATCAGGGGCTGAAGGCGCAGTTTATTTCCGGTGACGGCATTGTTTCCAACGAACTGGCATCGATTGCAGGCGATGCGGTTGAGGGAACGCTCAATACGTTTGGTCCTGATCCGCGCAACAACCCGGACAATGAGGCACTCGTGAAGAAATTCCGCGATGCCGGGTTCGAGCCTGAAGCCTACACGCTTTATTCCTACGCAGCCGTCCAGTCACTTGCAGAAGCGGCCAAGGCTGCCGGCAGCAATGATCCGCAGGAAGTGGCAAAAGCGATGAAGGAGAAAGGCCCGTTCAAGACCACGCTTGGCGATCTCGCCTATGACGAGAATGGTGATCCGAAGCTTCCCGGCTACGTCTTGTACAAGTGGGAAAAAGATGCTGACGGAAAATATAATTACGTTCAGCAGTAATATTTGTCAGTATTATTTCGTACTGATAGAGAATGCCCGGCTTTCAGCCGGGCATTTTTATTTTATAATTTCTGTAATTGCATGATGTCATGAATAAAGAATTTGAAGTCGGCTATTTCTTGGGATGGACAATCTTCTCCCGGTGTCACTCTATCTGTCATGGCGAAGTTGTTTGCATGGCATGCAATAAGCATTTCGTTTCGCGGACAAGCCTGAATATCGGGATTTGATGCGGGACTCGTATTGAATGGGAGTTGATTGAAATGAAGAAATCTTTGTTCTGCGGCGTTTGCTTTTCGGCACTCGTGGCCATGGGAGGCGCGTCCTTTGCCGATGTGCTTCTTGGTGTCGGAGCGCCGCTGACCGGCGGTCAGGCTGCGTTCGGTGAACAGGTCAAGCGCGGCGTGGAGGCAGCTGTTGCGGAAGTCAACGCCAATGGCGGGATGAACGGCGAGAAAATCTCGATCGTGTACGGTGATGACGCCGCCGATCCACGCCAGGGCATCTCGGTTGCCAACAAGTTCGTAGGCGATGGCGTTCAGTTCGTGATCGGCCATTTCAATTCCGGCGTGAGCATACCCACTTCGGATATTTATTCCGAAAACGGCGTATTGATGATTGCTCCGGGAACCACCAATCCGACTTTTACCGAACGCGGTCTGTGGAATACATTCCGCACCTGCCGCCGCGATGACCAGCAGGGCATTGTCGCGGGTAAATATATCGCCGATCATTATGCGGACGGCAAGGTCGCCATCCTGCATGACAAGACCCCTTATGGACAAGGCCTTGCCGACGAGACGAAAAAGTCGCTGAACGCCAATGGCAAGGAAGAGGCGCTTTATGAAGGCGTCAATCAGGGCGACAAGGACTTTTCCGCGCTGATCTCCAAGATGAAGGCTGCGGGCATCACGGTCGTTTACTGGGGTGGCATGCATGGCGAAGCCGGTCTGATCATTCGCCAGATGGCCGACCAGAATCTTGATGCGCAGTTCATTTCCGGCGACGGTATCGTATCGAACGAACTGGCTTCCATCGCGGGCGATGCGGTGGCGGGCGTCATGAACACCTTTGGCCCCGACCCGCGCGAAGATGCGGCCAATGCTGAACTGATCAAGGCATTCCGTGACAAGGGCTTTGAGCCGGAAGCCTATACGTTCTATGCCTATGCCGGTGTGCAGTCGCTCGTCGATGCAGCCAATGCCGCAGGCAGCAATGATCCGCAGGAAGTGGCGGAAGCGCTGAAAGGCAAGGGACCGTTCAAGACCGTGCTCGGGGATCTTTCCTATGACACGAATGGCGATCCAAGCCTTTCGCCCTATGTCATGTTCGAATGGCGCAAGGGCGACGATGGCAGGTATAATTACGTTCAGAAATAATTTGTCTGAAGTCAGAGCGTAACAAGCACTGAATTCTTCATGATGCCCGGCTTTTAGCCGGGCATTTTGTTTTTGCACGCCTTTTGCATAGTTCGTTGCACTCGATCCCATTGCAGGGTAAGCAAATGCAAAATCATCGTTGCAGTTTGGGAGTTCTGTCTTGCCTATCAGAAAAATTCTGGTCGCCAACCGTTCCGAAATCGCCATTCGCGTGTTCCGCGCGGCCAATGAGCTGGGCCTTAAAACGGTGGCGATATGGGCGGAAGAAGACAAGCTCTCACTGCATCGTTTCAAGGCGGATGAAAGCTATCAGGTCGGGCGCGGGCCGCATCTCGCGCGTGATCTGGGGCCGATTGAAAGCTATCTTTCCATTGATGAAGTGATCCGCGTTGCCAAGCTTTCGGGCGCGGATGCAATCCATCCGGGCTATGGGCTTCTGGCGGAAAGCCCGGAATTTGCCGAAGCCTGCGCGCAAAACGGCATCATCTTCATCGGCCCGAAGCCGGAAACCATGCGACGGCTCGGCAACAAGGTGGCCGCGCGCAATCTGGCCATCGAGGTCGGCGTGCCGGTGGTGCCTGCGACCGAACCCTTGCCTGACGATATGGACGAGGTGAAGAAGCTCGCCGCCGGGATCGGCTATCCGCTGATGCTCAAGGCAAGCTGGGGCGGCGGCGGGCGCGGTATGCGTGTCATCCGTGCGGAAGAGGACCTTGAACGCGGCGTGACGGAAGCCAAGCGCGAAGCCAAGGCGGCTTTCGGCAAGGATGAAGTTTATCTCGAAAAGCTGGTCGAGCGCGCGCGCCATGTGGAAGTGCAGGTTCTGGGCGATACGCATGGCAATGCGGTGCATCTTTATGAGCGCGACTGCTCCATCCAGCGCCGCAATCAGAAGGTGGTGGAGCGCGCGCCAGCGCCCTATCTCGATGACGCGCAGCGGCAGGAACTTGCCGGATATGCGCTCAAAATTGCCCATGCGACCGATTATGTCGGTGCGGGCACGGTCGAATTCCTGATGGATGTCGACACCGGCGCGTTTTATTTCATCGAGGTCAATCCGCGCATTCAGGTGGAACATACCATCACGGAAGAAGTGACGGGGATCGACATCGTCAAGGCGCAGATTCATATTCTCGACGGTGCGGTGATTGGCACGCCGGAATCGGGAGTGCCGCCGCAGGAGGAAATCCGCCTCAACGGCCATGCGCTGCAATGCCGTATCACCACTGAAGACCCGGAACAGAACTTCATTCCCGATTATGGCCGCATCCAGGCCTATCGTTCGGCATCGGGTTTCGGCATCCGTCTGGATGGTGGCACGGCCTATTCGGGCGCGGTCATCACCCGTTATTACGATCCGCTGCTGGTGAAGGTCACCGCATCGGGCGCAAGCCCGCTGGAAGCCATCCGGCGCATGGACCGCGCGCTGCGCGAGTTCCGCATTCGCGGGGTTGCCACCAATCTGACTTTTGTTGAAGCGATCATCAATCATCCGAAATTCCTGTCGAATGATTATACGACGCGCTTCATCGACACGACGCCTGAACTTTTCACGCAGATGAAGCGGCAGGACCGTGCGACCAAGCTTCTGACCTATATTGCCGATGTGACGGTGAACGGGCATCCCGAAACCAAGGGCCGCGCCGAGCCATCGCGCGATGCAGCCCGGCCAATCGTACCGTGGTTTGGCGATCATCCGCCTGCGGACGGCAGCAAGCAGTTGCTCGACAGGCTTGGTCCGCAAAAGTTTGCCGAGTGGATGCGCAATGAAAAGCGCGTTCTGGTGACGGATACGACCATGCGCGACGGTCATCAGTCGCTGCTGGCGACGCGCGTTCGCACCTATGATATTGCGCGCATCGCCAATGCTTATGCGCAGGCGCTGCCCAATCTGTTTTCGCTCGAATGCTGGGGCGGCGCTACCTTCGATGTTTCCATGCGCTTTCTCACGGAAGATCCGTGGGAGCGTCTGGCCAAGGTGCGTGAGGGCGCGCCCAATATCTTGTTGCAGATGCTTTTGCGCGGCGCCAATGGCGTCGGCTACAAGAGCTATCCCGACAATGTGGTGAAATATTTCGTCCGTGAAGCAGCCAGAGGCGGCATGGACCTGTTTCGCGTGTTCGACAGTCTCAACTGGGTCGAGAATATGCGCGTATCGATGGATGCGGTGCTTGAAGAGAACAAGCTCTGTGAAGCAGCCATCTGCTATACGGGTGATATTCTCAATCCGGAACGCGCCAAATATGATCTTAAATATTATGTCGATCTGGCCAAGCAAGTCGAAAAGGCCGGTGCGCATATCATTGCGGTCAAGGATATGGCGGGGCTTTTGAAGCCTGCCGCAGCCCGCGTTCTGTTCAAGGCATTGCGCGAGGAAACCGATCTGCCGATCCATTTCCACACCCATGATACGTCCGGCATTTCTGCTGCCACCGTGCTGGCGGCGGTTGATGCAGGTGTCGATGCGGTCGATGCGGCTATGGATGCATTTTCGGGCAACACGTCGCAGCCGTGCCTCGGTTCGATTGTCGAGGCACTGCACGGATCCGAGCGCGATCCGGGGTTGGATACGGAATCGATCCGCCGCATTTCCTTCTACTGGGAAGCGGTGCGCAACCAATATGCGGCCTTTGAAAGTGATCTCAAGGGCCCGGCTTCGGAGGTTTACTTACATGAAATGCCGGGCGGTCAGTTTACGAACCTGAAAGAACAGGCTCGTTCGCTGGGGCTTGAAACGCGCTGGCATGAAGTGGCGCAGGCCTATGCCGATGTGAACCGCATGTTCGGCGATATTGTCAAGGTCACGCCGTCTTCCAAGGTGGTGGGTGATATGGCGCTGATGATGGTGAGCCAGGACCTGACTGTGGCCGATGTCGAAGATCCCGACAAGGATATTGCTTTCCCCGATTCGGTGGTTTCAATGATGCGCGGTGATCTGGGCCAGCCGCCAGCCGGATGGCCGCAGGCGCTTCAGAAGAAGGTGCTGAAGGGTGAAAAGCCGTTCACCGAACGCCCCGGTTCGCTGCTTAAACCGGCTGATCTGGAAGCCGAGCGCAAGTCGGTTGAGGAAAGTGTCGAGCGCGAAATCACCGATCAGGAATTTGCATCCGCACTGATGTATCCCAAGGTCTTCACCGACTATGCGGCAGCGCATGAAAATTATGGGCCGACCAGCGTTTTGCCAACGCCGGTCTATTTCTACGGTCTCAAGCCGGAAGAAGAGGTTTTTGTCGATCTCGAACGTGGCAAGACGCTGGTGATCGTCAATCAGGCGATCAGCGAGACGGATGAGAAGGGCATGGTGACGGTGTTCTTCGAGCTCAACGGACAGCCGCGCCGCGTCAAGGTGCCCAACCGCGCCAAGGGCGCTTCGGGTGGTGTGAAACGCAAGGCGGAACTGGGCAATGACCGGCAGGTTGGCGCGCCGATGCCGGGCGTGGTTTCGACCGTCGCGGTCGCCGTGGGGCAGAGTGTCAAGGCGGGGGATGTGCTGCTTTCCATCGAGGCCATGAAGATGGAGACGGCGCTGCGTGCCGAGCGTGATGGCGCAATTGCCGAAGTGCTGGTGCGGCCCGGCGAGCAGATCGACGCCAAAGACCTGTTGATTGTTTATGCGGAGTGACCCGCACTAGTGGATTGAATTTGACGTTTGAATCCCGGCTGAAACATATGCTGTTTCAAACGTCAAATTTGAAAAATCCACTAGATACATATACTTGCTAGTGGTCTTTTTGATCCCAACATTTGCTCAGCGCTTGAGCCGAGGGATGCAAATGTTGGAATCAGACCACTAGAATTGACGAGAGCTATGATGGAACAGCTTGCCGGACGGGAAAATGCGGTGGGAAAATCCCTGCCGCTTATCACCAGAGAACGCGTCGCCGTCGCGCTGCTGTTCCTGATGAACGGCTATATTTTCGGCGGCTGGGCTCCGAAAATCCCTGAATTCGCTGCACGGCTCGGTTTCGACAGCGCGGCGATGGGATTGATGATTTTCGTTTTCGGTGTCGGCTCGCTGGCCTGCATGCCCATTGCGGGCGCTCTGTCGGCGCATCACGGTTCGAGCATCGTCGCACGCATTGCGGCACTTGCGCTCGTGCCTGCCTTGTTCATCATCGCCTTGGTTCCCAATGTGCCTGCGGCCATTGCGGCCATGCTTTATTTTGGCGGCACGATCGCGGCCATGGATGTGGCGATGAATACCAATGCGGTCGCGGTGGAAAAATCCATGCGCCGCGCCATCATGTCATCCTGCCATGCCTTCTGGAGCCTTGGCGGCTTGATCGGCTCGGCGACGGGCGGTCTTCTGATCGCGCGTGTCGGCGCGACGACCCACGCTGTCATCACGATGGTCGTGGCCGCAATCCTGCTTGCCATCGCATGGCCGAAAGTCATTTCGGACCAGCCGGTTCATCAGTCCGGGCAAAAGCAGAAATTGCGATTGCCGCGCAATCCGTTGCCGTGGCTGATTGGCGTCATGGCGCTGTTTTCCATGATCCCGGAAGGGGCAATCCTTGATTGGGGCGCCTATTATCTGCGCGACGAGTTGGGTGCGTCGGTCGTGGTGGCGGGGTTTGGCTTTGCGGCCTTTTCCTTCACCATGGCGATCATGCGCTTTGCCGGCGATCTGGTGCGCGACCGTTTTGGCGCAGTGAAGACATTGCGGGTCTGCACATTGATTGCGATGGCAGGCTTGCTGACTGCCGGGCTTTCCAGCCATCCCTATGCGGTGATCGTGGGCTTTGCCATTTGCGGCATCGGGATTTCCAATATGGTACCCATCGCCTTTTCCATGGCGGGGAACCTGCCGGGCGTCAATCCGGGCGTCAGCCTGTCCATCGCCACGACGCTTGGCTATTCGGGCATGCTGGTCGCGCCTTCGCTGATCGGCTTTGTGGCGCGCCATAGCGGCTTTGGCGTGGTGTTCGTCGCCATGCCCGTGCTGCTGCTGGTTGTCCTGTCGTTTTCAGGTCTTGCGCGCTACGCCGATCAGAAACATTAATTATTCCGCGGTCCAGCCGCCATCGACCGGCAGGGCTGCGCCATTGATCTGTGCTGCCGCATCGGTGATCAGGAAAGCGGCGAGCGCGCCGATCTGGCCTGCGGTAACGAATTGCTTTGTGGGCTGTTTTTCCAGCATCACATCATGGATGACCGTTTCGCGATCCATATTATAGGCTTTCATCTGATCGGGAATCTGCGCCTCGACCAAGGGGGTCAGCACATAGCCGGGGCAGATGGCGTTGGCTGTGATCTGGTGCTGCGCAAGTTCAAGTGCGGTGGTTCTGGTCAGCCCGACAATGCCGTGCTTGGCTGCCACATAGGCCGATTTATAGGGCGAAGCCACGAGGCCATGGGCGGAAGCAATATTGATGATGCGACCCCAGCCTGCTTTTTTCATATGTGGGATCGCTGCGGCAATCGTATGAAAGGCCGAAGTCAGGTTGATTGCGATGATGCGGTCCCACTGTTCGGGCGGGAAGTCTTCAATCGGGGCCACATGCTGGATACCGGCATTGTTGACGAGGATGTCGGCGCTGCCGAGCGCTGCGACGCTCTTGTCGATGAGCGCGCGGCATTGGTCCGCCTTTGCCATGTCGGCCTGAATATAGATCACGTTAACGCCATGTTTTCTGGCGATTGTCTGCGCCAGTGCGTGGTCCTCTTCCCGGTCGGTGAACGAATTGATCACGACATTGTGCCCTGCCGTGGCAATCGCATGGGCGATGGCAAGGCCGATGCCCGAATTGGAACCGGTAATGATTGCAGTCTTGCGGTCCGGGGATGCGCTCATCGACTTATATCCTGTTTGCCAATCGGGACATAATGAGAGGGCGACAGCGCGACGGCAAGAGATTATATAGAGGAAACCACAGGCGGACGGACATTGACAAATGCGCCAAGCCGCGTCACCTGAATGCAGGCCCGATCAGAAGCAGTTCCGGGGAAGCGCAAAGCGGTTTTCGTGCGGAATTGTGCAAGACAAAGAACAGAGCGATATGTCTTTCGAGACCCCCAATTATTTTTCGCAGCCTTTCCCCCGCCGCCAGTCCGTTGGCGTCGATGTTGGCGGCATCATGGTCGGCGGCGGCGCGCCTGTCGTCGTCCAGTCCATGACCAACACCGATACGGCGGACGTGGATTCGACGGTCGCCCAGGTGGCAGCGCTTTATCAGGCAGGGTCCGAGATCGTGCGTATCACGGTGGACCGCGATGAATCCGCTGCCGCCGTGCCGAAAATCCGCGACAGGCTCGAACGGCTCGGCATGGATGTGCCGCTGGTGGGTGATTTTCATTATATCGGTCACAAATTGCTGGCCGATCATCCCGGATGCGCGCAAGCGCTTGCGAAATATCGCATCAATCCGGGCAATGTCGGCTTCAAGGACAAGAAAGACAAGCAGTTCGCCGATATTGTCGAAATGGCGATCCGCCATGACAAGCCGGTGCGTATCGGCGTCAACTGGGGCTCGCTCGATCAGGAATTGCTGACCACATTGATGGATCGCAATCAGGCGGAAGGCGCGCCTTTGAGCGCGCAGGAAGTCATGCGTGAGGCGATTGTGCAATCGGCGCTGATTTCCGCCAATCTGGCTGAGGAGATTGGCCTTGCGCGCGATAAGATCATCCTGTCAGCCAAGGTCAGCCAGGTGCAGGATCTGATCGCCGTCTATACGATGCTGGCGCAGCGTTGCGACCATGCACTGCATCTGGGCCTGACCGAAGCGGGTATGGGCACCAAGGGAATTGTTGCTTCTTCAGCTTCCATGGGCATTCTTTTACAACAGGGCATTGGCGATACGATCCGTATTTCGCTGACGCCGGAGCCGGGCGGCGACCGCACCCGCGAGGTTCAGGTGTCGCAGGAATTGTTGCAGACGATGGGCTTTCGCCAGTTCATCCCGATTGTTGCGGCCTGTCCGGGCTGCGGGCGCACCACATCGACGGTGTTTCAGGAATTGGCGCAGACGATTCAGGACGATATTCGCCGCAACATGCCGGTCTGGCGCGAGAAATATCCGGGCGTCGAAGCGCTTTCGGTGGCGGTCATGGGATGCATCGTCAACGGGCCGGGCGAATCAAAACATGCCGATATTGGCATTTCTTTGCCCGGTACGGGCGAAACGCCCTCCGCGCCGGTCTTTGTCGACGGCAAGAAGGTGACGACCCTGCGCGGCCCGGCGATTGCCGAGGATTTCCAGCAGATGGTTTCCGAATATATCGAAAACCGCTTTGGAGCAGGTCGTAAAATCGCTTCCTGATCAGCTTTGCCGCTCGGCGATAAAACGCGCAGCCTGTTTGAGGGTGGCGGCGTCTTCTCCGAATGGCTCAAGCAGGCTTTCGGCCTGCTTGACGAGCCCCGCCAGTTGCTTGCGCGTCCAGTCGATGCCATGCAGCGCGACCAGAGTGGCCTTGCCTGCTTGCGCATCCTTGCCGGTGGCCTTGCCCATGGCGGATGCATCCGCCGTCACATCGAGAAGATCATCGGCAAGCTGGAAGGCGAGACCGATTGCCGAGCCGAATTCGGCCATGCGCTCGCGATCTTCGCGCGGCGCATTGGCAATGATTGCGCCTGCCTCGCAGGCAAAGCGGATCAGCGCGCCGGTTTTCATGGCTTGCAGCGTGATGATGCCCGCTTCGTCCGGCTTGTCGGTTTCGGCCATCAGATCGAACGCCTGACCTCCGACCATGCCGCCAATACCTGCGGCGCGGGCAAGGGCTGCGACAAGCTGCACGCGGACATGCGGCGCAAGGTCTGTTCCGTCGGATGCGATAATGTCGAATGCATAGGTGAGCAGGCCATCGCCTGCCAGAATGGCTGCGGCTTCGTCGAAAGCCCGATGCACGGTGGGCTGGCCGCGGCGCATATCGTCATTGTCCATGGCGGGCAGATCGTCGTGAACCAGCGAATAGCAATGAATACATTCGAGCGCCGCCGCAACACGCAAAACCGGCTCGCCGGTCTTGCCGAACATGGCGGCACTTTCGATCACCAGAAAAGGGCGCAGCCTCTTGCCGCCGTTCAACACGCCGTGACGCATGGCCGCAAGCAGGCGCTGCGGTCGTGCAATCTCGCCGGTGCGCAGGCGCATGTCGAGCATGCCGGCCAGCATCGTTTCCACTTCGAGCGCGCGGCGGTTGAGAGAGTGAACAAAATCGTCAGACAGGTTTTCCATATAAAAGGGGATGGACGAAAGCGGTTGCGCGGTCAACTGGTCATGCAGATGAGCACAGGCTTTTTCATATGGCGGTCATCCTGCGTCCATTTGGAATCTAAAATGGGTCCCAACTTTTCGGAATGCATGTGAGCCGAGCGTTTGCGGCTTGTGTCACGCGCAAGATTATGGAATCGAGTTCAAACCTGTTAAGGAATACCATAAAGGCGCAGGCAACGGGCAGGGATCGTGGCGAAAATCATCATCAAGAACAGAGGCGGACGCAGCTATCTCGCCGAGCCGCCGCGCTGGGGCCGAAGGATCGTGATCGCGTTCTGGCTTCTTCTGGTGCTGGCATTGCTGCCTTTCGCGCTGCTGTTTCTCTACTCCGTGCCGTCCGTCCGTCCCGTTTCGACACTGATGGTCGTGGATAAGGTGCTGTTGCAGGACGTGGATCGGCAATGGGTGAATATCGAGGATATAGCCCCCGTGCTGGTCAATACGGTCATGATGTCGGAGGACGGGCAGTTTTGCAGCCATGATGGCGTCGACTGGCATCAGCTCAGTCTCGTCCTCGAAGATGCGGGCGATGGCGCGCCAAGCCGTGGCGCATCGACGATCACGATGCAGGTGGTCAAGAACCTCTTTTTGTGGAATGGGCGTTCCTATATCCGCAAGGGATTGGAGTTCCCTCTCGCGATCGCTACCGATACGATCCTTTCCAAGCGGCGCATTATGGAAATCTATCTCAATATTGCCGAATGGGGGCCGGGCATTTACGGGATCGAAGCCGCAGCGCAGCATTATTTCAAAAGACCGGCGGCAAAACTGACTGCGCAGCAATCGGCGCTTCTGGCCGTCACCCTGCCCAATCCGGCAATGCGCAACCCGACCAAGCCGACCCGCGCCATGCAGCGTACCGCGCGGATCGTTTCGGGCCGTGCGGCAAGGGCCGGACCCTATGTTACTTGCGTCAGATAGGGCTGTAAGCTAAAAAAAGATCAGACTCCCGCTGGTCAAATGCCGCGAGAGCGTGTATAGGCACCTGACTTTCCGGAATTTTGTCCGCTGTGACAGGCTCCGCCGGGGCCGTGCCGGACCTTTATTGACCGATCAGTGGAGCTGAATCCATGGCTGTACCAAAACGAAAAACTTCTCCGTCGCGTCGCGGCATGCGCCGTTCGGCCGATGCGTTGAAGGCACCGACCTATGTTGAAGACAAGAATTCGGGCGAACTTCGCCGTCCGCATCATATCGATCTGAAGAGCGGTATGTATCGCGGCCGTCAGGTTCTCGAACCGAAGGAATAAGTCTGATCCCGCAATTTGCGGAAATCAGATTTCTATCTTTAAAAGCCGTTTCCGGTTCGCCGGAAACGGCTTTTATTATTGGCGGACGATGCCTGAAATCCAAACGCAGAACTTGCCATAAGGCGCTTTTTAGTCTTTCTCTCTGGCAATGGTTCTTCAAGGAGGAAAGAATGACCGCTTCTACTGGTCCGAAGACAATCGTCATTGCCAGCGCCGCTCGCACGGCGGTCGGCACGTTCAACGGAGCGTTCGCCAATGTTCCCGCCCATGAACTGGGTGCGCTAGCGATCAGTGCGGCGCTGGAGCGGGCGGGCGTTGCAGCCGCTGATGTCGATGAAGTCATTCTTGGGCAGGTGTTGACGGCGGGCGAGGGGCAGAACCCGGCCCGTCAGGCGGCGATGGCGGCAGGCTGTTCCAAGGAAGCGACGGCTTTTTCCATCAACCAGTTATGCGGTTCCGGCTTGCGCGCTGTGGCGCTCGGCATGCAGCAGATTCTTGCCGGCGATGCGAAGATCGTGGTGGCTGGCGGACAGGAATCCATGTCGATGGCGCCGCATTGCGCGCATTTGCGCGGCGGCGTGAAGATGGGCGATTTCAAGCTGGTCGACACTATGCTGAAGGATGGCCTGACCGATGCTTTCCATGGCTATCATATGGGCGTGACGGCTGAAAATATCGCCGGGCAGTGGAAATTGAGCCGTGACGCGCAGGATGAGTTTGCGCTTGCTTCACAGCAAAAGGCCGAGGCCGCGCAAAAGGCTGGGCGGTTTGATGAGGAAATCGTGCCCTTCACCGTAAAGACCCGCAAGGGGGAAACAGTGGTTTCAGCAGATGAATATATCCGTCACGGAACCACGATTGAGGCGCTTGCAAAGCTCAAGCCTGCTTTTGATAAGGAAGGGACCGTTACGGCAGGTAATGCGTCGGGCATCAATGACGGTGCTGCCGCTCTTGTTCTGATGGATAGCGCAGAGGCGTCAAAGCGCGGCATCGCGCCGATGGCGCGCATCGTTTCATGGGCGACGGCGGGTGTCGATCCGTCGATCATGGGAACCGGCCCTATTCCTGCGACAAGGAAAGCGCTGGAAAAAGCAGGCTGGAGCGTGAACGATCTTGATCTTATCGAGGCCAATGAAGCCTTTGCGGCGCAATCCTGCGCGGTGGTTCGCGATCTTGGGCTGAACCCGGAAATCGTCAATGTGAATGGCGGTGCAATCGCCATCGGGCATCCGATCGGCGCATCCGGTGCGCGCGTGCTGACCACGCTTCTTTTTGAAATGAAGCGGCGCAATGCCAAGCGCGGTCTTGCCACGCTTTGCATCGGCGGCGGCATGGGTGTCGCCATGTGTGTTGAACGCGATTGAGCCTTGAAATTGAGCGACTGAGCAAGGCGGCCTTCGGGCCGCTTTTTTATTCAGGCTTTGCCGAAAGCGCTGCAAACCTTAACAAGATCCGGATTTCTGGTTCTTTTGAAGGCGATAGGCGGCAATTATATAGGGGTGTTGCGGCCATCACCTACCAGATATTGTGGGAACAAACAGGGAAATGTTCTCAATCAGCGATTCGTCGCTGATTCGTTCCGGCTTTGGCCTGAAGGTTAATGACGGGGAGTGTTTTCTTGCGGCACGAGCATTAAACAACTATCGGGATTTATTGATATTCACTCGCTTTGCATGCCTCTCGTCCTTTCGTCGTAAGCCGCATCGGGCAAAGGTTAACAGGCCCGGCATTTTGTTCCGCGACCGGATTAATCCTTAACGGGCCTGATTCACCATATGGTGGCGGGCCTCTGTATGAACACTATATATGGGGCGTGAACAAAAGGCGAAGAGACCGGAGTCAGCGATTCGTCGCTGATTCGTTCCAGACTCGTTCCATTTCTTAAAATGCGGGTTTGTTAAAATCCGCAACGACGGCTAAAACACTGGCTGAAACTTAACAAGAGCGCTTCCGGGCGAAGCCATAGAGTGCTATTCGCGTGGTTTCGTATATCGCCTTTGCTCGGGGAATTTT
Source organism: Falsochrobactrum shanghaiense (assembly GCF_003149535.1). Classification (GTDB taxonomy): domain Bacteria; phylum Pseudomonadota; class Alphaproteobacteria; order Rhizobiales; family Rhizobiaceae; genus Brucella; species Brucella shanghaiense. Next base: position 81,870 of record NZ_QGDB01000006.1, read on the forward strand.
ATTATTGGCATGAACCAACTCTCTGCCCAGGATTTACCGCTGATTTTAAGCGGTCGTGACGTTACGGCGGTGTTAGGTCCAACCAATACCGGCAAGACGCATCTGGCTATCGAGCGCATGCTGTCGCATGAAAGCGGCATGATCGGCCTGCCGCTGCGGCTTCTGGCGCGCGAGGTCTATAATCGCGTCGCCGAAAAAGTCGGGAGCGCCAATGTCGCGCTGATCACCGGCGAGGAGAAGATCGCCCCGCCCGGCGCGCGTTTTTCGGTTTGCACGGTGGAAGCGATGCCGCGCCGTACCGACGTTGCTTTTGTCGCCATCGATGAAGTGCAACTGGCGGGCGATCTGGAACGCGGGCATATTTTCACTGATCGCATCCTGCATTTGCGCGGGCGGCAGGAAACCCTGCTGCTGGGCGCTGCAACCATGCGCGGCATTCTCGAAAAGCTGCTGCGCGGCATCAATGTCGTAACGCGGCCGCGCCTGTCGCAACTGACCTATGCGGGGTCGAAGAAGATCACGCGCCTGCCCAATCGTTCGGCAATCGTGGCATTCTCAGCCGATGAGGTCTATGCCATCGCCGAACTGATCCGCCGCCAGCGCGGCGGTGCGGCGGTGGTCATGGGTGCATTGTCGCCGCGCACCCGCAATGCGCAGGTCGAGCTTTATCAATCCGGGGATGTGGATTTTCTGGTTGCCACCGACGCAATCGGTATGGGCCTCAATCTCGATGTCGATCATGTCGCCTTCGCGCAGAACCGCAAATTCGACGGTTATCAGTTTCGCGATCTGACGCCTGCCGAAGTCGGCCAGATCGCGGGCCGGGCCGGACGCCATATGCGCGACGGCACGTTTGGCGTGACCGGGCAGGTCGATCCGTTCGACATTGAACTGGTGGAACGGGTCGAGGGGCATGCATTCGATCCGGTAAAAGTCTTGCAATGGCGCACGGCACGTTTTGATTTTTCGTCGTTTGATGCCTTGCGCCGCTCGCTGGAAACACCCAGTCCCGTCGAAGGGCTTGCCAGGGCCTTGCCCGCCGTCGACCAGCAGGCGCTCGAATATCTGTCGCGGGATGAAAACATCACCCGGCTGGCGACCACGCCGGAGCGGATCGCACTTTTATGGGATGCCTGTGCGCTTCCCGACTATCGCAAGATTGCGCCAGCGCAGCACGCTGATATTATTGCAACCATCTACCAGGATCTGGTGCGCCGGGGGAGCGTTGATGAAGATTATATGAGCAAACAGGTACGTCTCGCCGATAGTACCGAGGGAGAAATTGATGCTCTCTCGCATCGCGTGGCGCAAATTCGAACCTGGACTTTTGTGTCGCACAGGCCCGGATGGCTTGCCGATCCGACACACTGGCAGGAAAAGACGCGCGAAATAGAGGACAGACTGTCCGACGCGCTGCATGAAAGGTTGACGAAACGCTTTGTAGACCGCAGGACAAGCGTGCTTATGAGGCGCCTGAGAGAGAATGCCATGCTTGAAGCAGAAATCAGCCCGACCGGAGATGTGATTGTCGAAGGTCATAATGTCGGGCAACTGGAAGGGTTCCGTTTCACTGCCGATGTTCAGGCCGAAGGGCCGGACGCGAAAGCAGTAAAAGGGGCCGCACAAAAGGCGCTTGCCGCCGAATTCGAACGCCGGGCCGAACGGTTCGCCGCCGCGCCCAACAGCGACTTTGCGCTGGGTTCGGATGGCGTGCTGCGCTGGGTTGGCGCAACCGTCGCAGCACTGGTCGCGGGCGAGGACGTGCTCAAGCCGCGCGCGGTCATTCTGGCCGATGAACAGCTGACGGGACCGGCACGCGACAAGGTTGCCGCCCGTATCGACCGCTTCGTGGCGCATCATATCGAAACGGTCCTCAAACCGCTCACCGATCTTGCCGCTGCCGATGCCCTGACGGGGATGACGCGCGGCCTCGCATTCCAGATCGTGGAAAATCTCGGCATTCTCCAGCGCCGCGACGTGGCGGAGGAAGTGCGCGGACTTGATCAGGATTCGCGCGCGGCCCTGCGCCGTCTTGGCGTGCGCTTCGGCGCCTATCACATTTTCATGCCGATGCTGCTCAAGCCCGCACCGGCAGGCATGATTACGCTGCTCTGGGCCTTGAAGAATGACGGGCGCGAGCGTCCCGGCTATGGCGATGTCGTCAATGTTCTGGCCGCTGGCCGTACATCGGCGGTGATCGATCCCGCATTCGATCCGATGTTCTATCGTCTGGCAGGCTATCGCGTGCTTGGTCGCCGCGCCGTGCGCATCGATATTCTGGAACGGCTTGCGGACCTCCTTCGTCCAGCGCTTGCCTGGCGTCCGGGATCGGGCGCGCGCCCGGAAGGCGCATATATTGGCGGACGTTTCATCGTAACGCCTGCCATGATGTCTATCCTCGGCGCGACTTCCGAAGACATGGAAGAAATCCTCAAGAGCCTTGGCTATCGCCATGAAGAGGCGGCTGCGGAAGAAGTAACGGCCAAGCTTGCAGAACTCGATGCCTTTGCGGCGGAGGCTGCGGCCAAGGAAACCGTCTTCAAAGCGGCAGGTGAGAGCACACCGGCATCTGCCCAAGACGATAAGCCCGCCGTTCCGCCAGCCGAACCGGTGCCTGCACCGGTGGTTCAGGAAAAACCTGCCGAAGAAAAGCCTGTTGAAGCCGCGCCTGCTGCTCAAACGCTTGCAGAGGACAAGCCAGCTTCCGAGACCGGGGAAGAGGCGGCTGCCGAAAAGCCCAAGCCTGTACTTCTCTGGCGTCAGGGTCGTTTTGATGGTCGTAATCAGGGTCAGAACCGGCAGGGTCAGAACCGGCAGCGCCAAAATCGCGATCAGCAGGGAAGGGCTGGCAGTGAAGCCGGAAAGCCGGAAGGCGAAGAGCAGCGCCGCGGCGGCAAGCGTTTTGACAGAAACAAGCGCCCGGACGGTGAGAATCAGGGGCAGGGCCATGGCAAGCGGGACGGCTTCAAGGGCAAGCCGCGCGATGGCGGTGGGCGTGAACGCCAGCCGAAGCGGGAGAATGCGGCTCAGCAGGGCAATAAACGCTTCGAGCAGGAACGTCCCGCCCGCATCGATCCCGATTCGCCATTTGCCAAATTGCTTGCTCTCAAGGAGCAGATGAAGAAGTAAGATGGCGGGCGAAGCGATTGCAAGGCAGCGTATCGACAAGTGGCTGTTCTTTGCACGCGTGGTCAAATCCAGATCGCTGGCGGCGAAACTCGCCGCTGGCGGTAAAGTCCGCGTCAATCGCGACAAGATCGATCAGGCGTCGCATCAGGTGAAGATCGGCGATGTGCTGACCATCGCGCTGGAACGCCGCATCCTCGTCTATAAGATATTGGGAACGGGTGAGCGGCGCGGCCCGGCACCGGAAGCTCAGCTTCTTTACGAGGATATGTCTCCACCGCCCGAGGAGCGGCCCGGCATTGCGAATGCGGCTATACCGCAGCGCGAAAGCGGAGCGGGCCGACCCACCAAAAAAGAGCGCCGCGACACGGATCGCTTGCGGGGAGCGTAGTGATTTTGGAGAGGGCTGGCTGGCGGATGTCGCTTTTTCAGCTGGACGCGATGCCGCAGGGCTGATTGCCGCTGTAACAGAAGTTGCGTCATAAGCCCTTAGAATAAAAGTCTTTTCCGAATGCAGGCGCTACAGGGAAATGCTGTTTCAAACTGCTGCAAGATATTCAGATTGCGGCGATTGGACCCTTGTCACGGGCTGATAAAATCGTTACCTCACCCGTGGTTGTTGCAAGAATATGAGCTGGCCTCGCGATAACGTTTTTGCCGCTGCGGCGGTTCGATCATTTCCTTTGCCTGATCGTGAAACTGAGGCAACCAGCTTGGGATAGAAAAGCCATGTCTTCCGTGCAAGAATGGCAACAGGAGTTGGACAATGACTTATGTCGTGACCGATAATTGCATCCGATGCAAATATACGGACTGCGTCGAAGTCTGTCCGGTGGACTGCTTCTATGAAGGCGAGAACATGCTCGTCATCAATCCGGACGAGTGCATCGATTGCGGCGTCTGCGAGCCGGAGTGCCCCGCTGAAGCCATCAGCCCCGATACGGAACCCGGTCTCGACAAGTGGCTGGAGCTGAACGCCGAATATGCCGTGAAATGGCCGAACATCACCGCCAAGAAGGACGAGATGCCGGAAGCCAAGGAAATGGACGGCGTGCCGGGCAAATTCGAACAGTTCTTCTCGGCGGAGCCGGGCACAGGCGATTAGAACGCCCTCGATATATTTGCCATGGATCGACGCGGCGGGCGATGACAGGCCTGCGCGGCAGAGCCGTGAAATCGCCAAATACGACATAATTGGCAATTTGTTGATTCTTTCGCGAAATTGTGTTAGCTTGCGTTAATAATTTCGGTGACTGGACGTCAATTCGTGGCGCAAATGCGTTAATCTCTGAAAGGCTGCTTCTTTATACTGGGCTTTATGGCACCGGAACGGTCGAGTGCGATTTTCGCGTCCGTTCCTCACCTGTAACTCCCGGTCAACAAGCTTGCGCTTTCCGGAAACGCTTTCAGTTCAAATCCGAACACGACTCCCGCACATCCTGCAAGATGCGCGGTTGGTATCATGTGTCAACCGGCGAATTGCGCCGGGCACAACAGGGAGTATTGAAGCGTATGTCATCCCAGCAGAAGAAATCCTCCGCCCGTCAGGGTTTCAAGACCGGTGAATCCATTGTTTATCCTGCCCACGGCGTTGGCCAGATCGTCGCCATTGAAGAGCAGGAAGTTGCCGGCCATAAGCTTGAGCTTTTTGTAATCGATTTTGAAAAAGACAAGATGCGCCTGAAGGTGCCTGTCGCGAAGGCCGTGAGCATCGGCATGCGTAAGCTGTCGGAGACGGATTATGTCGAGCGCGCGCTCAAGGTCGTGCAGGGCCGCGCCCGCGTCAAGCGCACCATGTGGTCGCGCCGCGCGCAGGAATATGATGCCAAGATCAATTCCGGCGATCTTATCTCGATTTCGGAAGTTGTGCGTGACCTGCATCGTGCTGAAAACCAGCCGGAGCAGTCCTATTCAGAGCGCCAGCTTTATGAAGCAGCGCTTGACCGCATGGCGCGCGAAATCGCAGCCGTAAACAAGCTGTCGGAAACCGAAGCGGTTCGTCTCATCGAAGCCAATCTTGCCAAGGGACCCAAGCGCGGCAAGGCTGATGCGGAAGCCGATGCCGAAGGTGATGTTGAAGGCAGCGAAGTCGAAGCAGCATAAGAAGATCAAGTTCTTCCGAACATTTCCCGCAAAAGCCCGGCTCTGCAAAGAGGCCGGGCTTTTTGTTGATGCGGCTTCCAGCATATGGGCGCGGACAGTCTTGTCATGGCGCTTTTCAACGAAGGAGAATTTAAGCGGCATGATGGAACCGGACGGTTCTTCCCGCGTTCTACTTTCTACCAGTTCGAATACAGGCCATTTCGAACGCGGCTTTGTTTTGGGGCGTTCAACGTATTTCAGGGCGCTTTAGGGCCGGTCTGCAACGATAACCGGCAAATGCGATGGTCATTTGTGGGCGTTGGGAGACTGGCAACACCAGAACCGGGCAATGGAATAGAGCGCCAGAACAGGAGAGCCAGATGAAGCCGTCGTCTACGAGCAGTTCCTCCACCGTTTCGCCAGCCCGCCTAGCCTCGGTTTCCCCTAAATTTCCGGCCCCCGCCGCATCCTCCCAGTCCATGATCCGCAATGCGATGTCCGCGCCTTATCTGGAGCGTGAAGAAGAGCACGCCCTTGCCATCCGCTGGAAGGAATATGAAGATCAGGAAGCGCTTCATCGCATCACCGCGTCGCATATGCGGCTGGTTATTTCGATGGCCGGGCGTTTTCGCAAATTCAAGCTGCCGATGAGCGATCTTATCCAGGAAGGCTATGTCGGGCTTCTGGAGGCGGCGGCACGGTTTGATCCGGAGCGCGGCGTGCGCTTTTCTACTTATGCCTCCTGGTGGATTCGTGCATCCATGCAGGATTACATATTGCGCAACTGGTCCATTGTGCGCGGCGGCACGAGTTCAGTACAGAAGTCGCTGTTTTTCAATCTGCGCCGATTGCGCTCCAAGCTGGCGCAGGAAGACGAAACGATGAGCAAGGCGCAGATCTATCGGGAAATATCCGAGCAATTGGGCGTTTCGCAGAGCGATGTCGAATTCATGGACAGCAGGCTTTCCGGTCCCGACAGTTCGCTGTCCGCTTCGATGAACAACGATGAATCGGGTGTTTCGCGCCGGATGGATTTTCTTGTCGATGACCGTCCCTTGCAGGACGAGGTCGTGGAAAGCGTGATCGACATGGAGCGGCGCGTAAGCTGGCTTCACGTTGCCCTTGATTCCCTCAATGAGCGTGAACTGCACATCATTCGCGAGCGCCGCCTCGATGATGATGGCGTGACATTGGAGGCTTTAGGGCAGAAGCTCGGTATTTCAAAGGAGCGTGTCAGGCAGATCGAAAGCCGGGCCATGGAGAAGCTCAAGCTCGCCTTGCTCGATCAGCATGAACAGGCTGCCTATCAGGCCTAAAGCATGTCGCCCGAAAGTGGGAACCGGTTTCGGGATAACGACATGCTTTACAGCCGTTCCTGTTTGTCGCCTTGAAGGCGGGACGACCAGTCTTCGACTTTGCGGTTTTCGAGGCGGCGCACGGCATATCGTTTCCAGCCATCCGCGAGATGCGGAAGCCGGGCCATCAGGGCAAGCTCGTCATAATTGAGCATATCGACATAAAGCAGATGCCAGAGGCGATGCAGCGTCCATTCGGGCGATAGCCGCTCGATGAGGACCATCGTGTCGCCTGCCTCGACTTCGCCTTCCTCGACAACGCGGTAATACCAGCCGGTGCGCCCGGTCTTCTGGACCCGGATCGCCATGTCGGGCAGATCGAAACGGGCATTGAGTTTCCAGCAGGGCTGGCGACCTTGGGAAACTTCGATAATGGCGCCGCCCAGCCGGAAGCGGTCGCCTATCGCTACATTATGCTCGGTCAATCCGCTGGTGGAGAGATTTTCGCCAAAAGCGCCTGCTGCATCAAGGCGCGGATTATCGCCAATATCCGCGCGCCAGTCGGCATAATGCTCACGCGGGTAGTGATGCAACGCTTTTTCCGGTCCGCCATGGACCCTGCGATCGCCCTGCGCATCGCCGTCAAGTCCTTCGCGCAACACCTTGAGGCGGCCGCTTACCGGCTTTTTGTCGATGCCGCTTGGCGCCTGTCGCGCTCCGAGCGGGGCAATCCCGCCGATGAGCAAGGCTTCGATGCAGACCGCCATTTCAGCCCCCACGCTCATTATTCACTGATCAGCTTGACGCGGTCGCCGACCGAGACGGACGCTCCCGCCGACATGGCGTTGAGCAGACGGAAAAGGTCGAGCTTGCGTGTGGCGCCCTGCATGCGCGCGGCAAGGCTTGCCATCGTGTCGCCCGGCTTCACCGTGACGACGCGGATGCGCAATGGCTTGATCGCGGTGCGCTCAGCTTCAGAAAGCTCGCGGAACGATTGCGTCGCGGTCTGCGTGGCGGGCGCCAAGGCACTGCTTCCCCGAGGGGCTGCGATCAGGAAGCGATAGACCTTGTCGTTCAGGCTGATCACCACAATATCGAACTGCCAGCGGTCGGCACTGGCGCGCGCGGAAGCGGCAGGCAGGCCGTTGATCGTCAGCGTGCGAATAGAGCCTTCTTCAAGCCCCTTTACCCAGCCGGAGCGAATATAATCGGTGAGGTTGGAACCGGCAGGCAAAGCTGCGCCGTCAAAGCGGATTGCGACTTCGCCGGGGCCGCTCGCCATGACGGCATTGGCCGAATTGTCGATGCTGAAGCCAGCGGGCACGCGGAAGGTTATGCCAAGCTTGGGATGAATGAAGGCCTGATCGCGGACGTAGCCTTCGGTGGGCGAATCGCCATAGAGAATGCCGTCTATGCCGTCGAGGAAGGAATCGCGGTCGGCGGAACCGACGCCGGGTGCGCCGACACGGCGGGCATGGCGCAATGCCAGTTCGATGCGCTGCGGTGTTGCCGGATGGCTCGCCAGGAAATCGAGGCTGGCATCGGTTGCGCCCGAAACCGAGCGAAAGCTGTTATAGGCTTCCATGGATTGCAGGAAACGAGCCGAAGCAAAGGGATCATATCCCGCTTCGCCGATCATCTTGATGCCCAGTACGTCGGCTTGCAGTTCCTGATTGCGTGAGAATTGCGCCAGACGCAATTTACCGCGGATGGTCGCCTCGCGGCTTGCGGCCTCGTTATGCAGAACCTCGCTGGCGACGCGCCCGGCAATCGCCGTTTCCGTCTCCTTTTCCTGACGCAGAATGCCGTGATTGGCAACGACATGGCCCATCTCATGGGCGATGACTGCCGCCACTTCCGACGAATCATTGGCAAGCGCGAGAAGGCCGCGCGTTATATAGAGAAAGCCGCCGGGCAGGGCGAAGGCATTGATATTGGGCGAATCAAGGATCGTGATTCGATAGGTCTGATCGGGCTTGTCGGAAACGGTCGTCAGCTTGCCGACGATCTTGGCCACCATGCGTTCGAGTTTGGGATCCTTGTATTCGCCGCCATAGGTCGCAAGGATGCGCGGATGTTGCCGTGCGCCGATCTGCGCCAGGCGGTCGTTGCGCGTGACGTTTTCGACCGTTACCGGGTTGGAGGACGGTTGAAGTCCCAGATCGCTGCTTGAATTGAGCGACTGGCAACCGGAGATCAGCGACACCGCCAGCAAGCCAAGCCCGAGGGCCGGTTTCCGCCAATTGCGCTGCGTCCGAACTGGCAGAAGGTCTGGAAGACGCAGGGAGGCCCGCATGGGGGTCTTTTGACGGAACAGTATTTTATCCTCGCAAATGAAGTGTACCGGGTCGATCTGCCGCAAATCTAGCTACAGATGCGAACGGGTACAAGCGGCAGATCATTGCCGAAGGCGGTTGTTAAAGGTGATTGCGAACAAAATATGTCCGTCATTGTAACTCTATTTCAGATTTAAAACCTGCTCCCCGATATAGCGTCTGAGCGCTTCCGGTCCAGACGGCGAGAGCAATTCGCGCGCCGGACCCTGAGCGCGGATGCTGCCATTGTCGAGAAACAGCAGTTGCGTATCGAGATAAAGCGCGTCTTCAGGTGTATGCGTCACCATCAAAACGCTCATGCCGGTCTCGCTTTGCAACTGTTTGACGAGATCGAGCATCTGATGGCGCAGAGCCGGGCCAAGTGAAGCGAAAGCTTCATCAAGAAGCAATACGGGCCTTTCGCGCACCAGTGCACGGGCAATGGCGACGCGCTGACGCTCGCCGCCCGAAAGCGCTTCGGGCTTGCGTTTTTCCTTGCCTTGCAGCCCGACGCGGGCAAGCGCATTGGCGACAGCCTTATGATCCTGCGCGCTCAGCCTGAGGTTTGGCGCGCGGCCAAGGCCGACATTTTGTTCGACATCGAGATGTGCGAAAAGATTGTTTTCCTGAAACACCATGGAAACGGGGCGGCGGGCGGGAGGAAGCGCGGTAATATCCCGGTTTGCAATGAGAATGCGACCGGCCTGCGGCTCTTCGAACCCGGCGATGAGATTGAGCAGGGTGGATTTTCCCGATCCGCTCGGCCCGACGATTGCGGCAATGGTTCCGCCCGGCACATGCGCATCAAAATGCATTGCCGTTTCGCCATAGCTGAACTGCACGTCTTCAAGATGGATTTCGGCGGCAGGGGAGGTGGTCATGAGGGCCTATTCTTCTGGCTGGCGGCACGATCGGCAATCATCATCAGGCCAAGGCAGAGCAGGCCAAGAATGAGCGCAAGGCCAGCCGCGTCATATGTGCGGTAGCTGCCCATGCGCTGCAACAGCAAATAGGGCAGGGTTTGCAGCGCGTCACTGCCGAAAAGGGCGATTGTGCCCAGATCGCCCAAGGAAAGCGCCATGGCAAAGGCAAAGGCCATGCCGGATGGCCTGCGGATGGATGGCCAGTCGATGATTTTCAGCCGGTTGATCCCATGAATGCCAAGCTGGGCGCAGAGCCGGTCATGGCGTGCTGCCGCCGTATCCCAGGCGGGGCGCAGCAGCCTTACCGCAAAGGGCATGGCCATGGCGGCATTCACGGTTATGACCATGAGAGCGGCCATGGCGAAAGGGTCCGTGAAATGGCGTAACAGCACGAACCAGCCCGCGCCGATGACAATCGGTGGAATGACCAGAATGAGGCTTGAGCCGGTATCGAAGAAGTTTGCCAGTCTGGCGTTTTTCGTTGCGGCACGCGCCATGACAAGCGCAAGCGACAGGAGAAGCGCCAAAAGCGCTGCCGAAAAGCCCAGAACGATGCTGGTGCCGATAGCGTGCCAGACGGCGCGCTCACCCAGGAGCCGGGCCAGATCGGAGGCAAGGCCGGAGATGACGACCCCGGCAATGGGCAGCGCCACATAAAGAAATCCGATCGTGATGACGACGATATTGAAAAGGCGCTCGGACGCCGATGGCTTGCCATAGCGGCGCGCGCTGGTCGCAAGGGTGAAGCCTTCTTCCGAAGGCTTGCCGGTCAGGCGTAAAGCGAGCAGAACCAGCAGGGTCAGCGCCAGTTGCGCGAAGGTGAGGGTCACGGCGCGGGCGGGGTCGAAATCGAAATGCAGGCTCTGGTAGATTGCTACTTCCAGCGTCGTGGCGCGCGGGCCGCCGCCCAGCGTCAGAACCGTGGTAAAGCTCGTAATGCAGAGCATGAAGATGAGGCCCGTCATTCCCGGCAGGTTGCGGCGGATGACCGGCCATTCGATGAGGCGCAAGCGTGCGCGATTATCCATGCCCAATTGGGCGGCAAGCTTGAAGTAATCGGCGGGAATCGTTTCGTAGGACGCAAGAATGAGCCGCACGGCCAGCGGCATATTGAAGAAGACATGGGCGATGAGAATGCCCGTAATGCCGTAAATGTCGGGCTGCAACGGATAGGAGGTCAATTGCGAAATCTGGGCGATAAAACCGTTGCGCCCGTAAATGCTGGTGACGCCCAAAACCGCAACGAGCGCAGGCAGGGCCAGAGGCAGGGCAAAAAGGCGCAGGATGAAAGCGCGACCGGGAAATCGTGGCTGCGAATAGAGCGCGCGGGCGACGGGAACTGCAAACAGAACCGATAGCAGGCTCGATGCGATGGCCTGCAAGACCGTGAAGCGCGCGACCCGCAGCAGATAGGCATCGATATGGATTTGCGCTCCAAAACCACTCGCTTCCAGAGCAAGCGCAAGAAGCGCGCCGCCGGTGAGCACTGCAAGAAACAGCAATGCCAGCATTCCCGCGACGGGCTTCATCGCGGGTGCATGGTTGAAGCGGTTTTGTGCGTGTGAATGGCTCATTTGCTCGTGGCAGCAAGCCATTCATCGATCCATGCCCTGCGGTTTTTCGCAACCTCATCAGGCGGCAGGAGCAGTGTTTTTTCAGGTTTTGCCAATTGGTCGAAAGCAGCGGGAAGCGGATTTGACGTCTTGCCCGCCGGATACATCCAGTTTGTTTCAGGGATTACATCCTGAAAACCCGGCCCGGTCATGAAGGCAAGGAATTTCTGTGCCAGCGGGTTTTTTGCGCCTGTCGTCGTCTGGGCTGCCAGTTCTATCTGGAGATAATTGCCTTCCGGATAGGCCAGCGCCTTATAGCGCTGCGTATCTTCCGCGATCATGTGATAGGCGGGGGAAGTGGTATAGGAAAGCACCATCGGCGCTTCGCCCTTGGTGAAAAGCCCATAGGCTTCGGACCAGCCCGGCGTGACGGTGAGAATGCGCTTTTGAAGCTTTTCCCAGGCCTGCCCCGCCTGATCGCCATAGACCGCTTTCATCCAGAGCAGGATTCCAAGCCCCGGCGTCGATGTGCGCGGGTCTTGTATGACGATCTTCTGCGAAGGGTCGCCTTCCACCAGTTCCTTGAGGCTTTGCGGCGGACGGGCAAGCTTTTCGGAATCATAGACCACGGCGAAATAACCGTAATCATAGGGCACGAAAATATCATCCCTGAAATCGCCGGGAATGCTGATATTGGACTGGTCGATGAGGCTGGGCGCGAAATAGCCGGTCGCGCGCGCCTCGCTCGTCAGATTGGTGTCCAGCCCCAGCACGATGTCGGCCTTGGTATTGCCGCCTTCGAGCTTGAGGCGATTGAGAAGGGCGACGCCATCGGCGGAAGCGACCCATTGCAGCTCGCAATCGCATTCCTTCTCGAAATTTTCCTTGATTTTGGGGCCGGGGCCCCAGTCGGCGACGAAACTGTCATAGGTATAGATCGTAAGCGTGTCTTTTGCCTGCGCCGCAGGAGCGAGAATGACAGCCGCCGAAAAGGCGAGCAAAGATAAAAGCCGCATAGGGGCACTTTCCTTTTCAAGTTCGAGAGGATCGAGCGCCGCTATCATTGTATCGGGCAGCATCTAATCCCTCCGCCGGTGCAAACCGGATCAGGTTCAGCGGGTTGGCCGGAGTGCGGCCTCTCAGCCATTGCGATTGCGAATGGCACCCCGTTAGAGCAAATATGACAATAGTGCTTTCGTACCCGAAGGGCAAGGGAGGGCGCGCGTGGGCAAAACCGGGCTTCCGGCTGCGATTTGGTCGTGTTATGAGCAGCTTATGAGCACATTCGTCATTTTGCTGGGCGGCGATCTCGTCGTCACCGACCGCCTGAAGCGCCAGATTTCCGATGCGCGGGTTTTTGCTGCCGACAGCGGCATGCGTCATGCGCAAATGCTTGGCGTCGAGCCGGAACTGTGGCTGGGCGATTTCGACTCGACATCGGAAGACCTGCACAGGCAATACGCCCATATACCGAAAAAGACCTTTCCGCGCGCCAAGGACAAGACCGATGGGGAACTGGCGCTGGATGAGGCTTTCGAGCGCGGAGCAACGAAAGTCGTTCTTTGCGGAGCCTTTGGCGGATCGCGCGTCGATCACACATTGCTGCATCTGACGATGGCGAGCGCGCAGGCGGCCAGAGGCCGCAATATCATGCTCACAAGCGGAACGGAGGAGGCGTGGCCCCTTGTGGCCGGAAGCCATCAGTTTGATTTCGGGCAGGAAACAATTTTCAGCGTTGTCAACTTCAGTACTGTTGAAGGGCTTTCAATCACGAACGCGCAATGGCCGTTAGATAATGTGACCCTTCCTTTCGGCTCTTCATGGACGGTTTCCAATATAGCCTATGGAACTCTTGGCGTTACCATGCGTTCTGGTCTTGCAATACTTGTCGCTAACTTCGAGTTGGCGGCGTCCGCCGAGGGGCGCTAACCTTAAAATCTGAAAAGGCTTGACGCTTGCAAGCAAAATGTATTGTAAATGATTCAAGCGGGTATCATCTGCTTTACGCCGAAATTGGGGACGCAAAGTCGGTGATTGTGTCAATTCTTGAAGGAGATTGTTTCATGAAGTCACGTCTTTCCATGATTGCAATTGTCGGCGTGTTTGCGTTCTCGATGGCTGCATGCACGACCTCGGAAAAGCGTACCGCTGGTTATGGTGTCGGCGGTGCGGCTCTTGGCGCGCTGGCTGGCGGCGCTATCACGGGTAGCGGCCGCGGTGCGTTGGCCGGTGCTGCCATTGGCGGTGCTGCCGGTACGCTGGTGGGTGCTGCACAGACGCGCAACGGCGTGCAATATTGCCGTTATCGCGACAATTATGGCCGTATCTACGAAGCTCCATGTAACTGATCAGCAGTTGCAGGCTGCCGGATGCAGCAAGGTTCAAGGAAGGCCGGGGCAACCCGGCCTTTTCCTTTTTGAGCGGTTCCATTTGACAGAACGGCTTTTGTCCCCGACAAGCAGGGCGCAAATTTCAACGGCATTTTTCAAAGAGAACCATGGCACCTCCCCTTCTTCGTCTCGATCAGGTAAAACTCACCTTTGGCGGCACACCGCTTCTGGAAGAGGCCGCGCTTTCCGTCAGCGAAGGTGATCGGATCGCGCTGGTCGGCCGCAACGGCTCGGGCAAGTCCACCCTGCTCAAGATTGCCGCCGACATGGTGGAGCCGACTTCGGGTGAAGTGTTCAAACATCCCGGCGCGACGATCCGCTATTTGCCGCAGGCGCCCGATCTGGATGGATTTGCCAATGTGCGCGCCTATGTCGAAGCGGGGCTTGGTCCGGCGGATGATCCGCATCGCGTGACCTATCTGCTCGAACATCTGGGGCTGACGGGGGAAGAAAAGCCGGACCATCTCTCAGGCGGGGAGGCGCGCCGCGCAGCACTTGCAAGGGTGATCGCGCCGCAGCCCGATGTGCTGCTGCTGGACGAGCCGACCAACCATCTCGATCTCAACACCATCGAATGGCTGGAAGACGAGTTGCGGCAGATACGTTCGGCAATCGTGCTGATTTCCCACGACCGCCGTTTTCTCGAAAATGTCAGCCGTTCGACGGTATGGCTCGACCGTGGCATTACGCGCCGTCTGGAGCAGGGCTTTGCGCATTTCGAGGAATGGCGTGACAAGGTTCTCGAAGAAGAGGAACGCGATCTGCACAAGCTGGGTCGTCAGATCGCGCGCGAGGAACATTGGCTGCGCTATGGCGTGACCGCGCGCCGCAAGCGCAATATGCGCCGACTGGGCGAGTTGCACACGATGCGCGCCGAGTTTCGCAATCATCGCAAGGCGCAGGGCAATGCCGTGCTTGCCGCAAGCGATTCAAAGGAATCGGGCAAGCTGGTGATCGAAGCCAAGGGGCTTAACAAGGCCTATGGCGAGCGGGTTCTGGTCAAGGACTTTTCGACCCGCATCCAGCGCGGCGACCGTATCGGTCTGGTGGGGCCGAACGGGGCGGGAAAAACGACACTTCTGTCGCTTCTCACCGGAAAGCTGGAACCCGATTCCGGCACGTTGCGGCTTGGCGTCAATCTGGAAATGGCCGAACTCGACCAGAAGCGCGAGAGCCTCAATCTTGATGACACTCTGGCGCATTATCTGACCGATGGTCGTGGCGAAAGCCTCATCGTCAATGGCGAACAGCGTCATGTCGTTTCCTATATGAAGGACTTTCTGTTCCAGCCCGAACAGATACGGACACCGATCCGCGAACTTTCGGGCGGCGAAAGAGCACGGCTGATGCTTGCCCGCGTGCTGGCGCGGCCTGCCAATCTGCTGATTCTCGACGAACCGACCAATGATCTCGATATGGAAACGCTCGATCTGTTGCAGGAACTGGTCGCGGGCTTTCCCGGCACGGTCATTCTGGTCAGCCATGACCGCGATTTTCTTGACCGCACCGTCACTTCGGTCATTGCCCCGGAAGGGGATGGTAACTGGCTCGAATATGCGGGCGGCTATGCCGATATGATGGCGCAGCGCAAGGAACAGGCTTTGGCGCGGCGCAATGTGAAGACGGCTTCACGCAGCGATGACAAAGGCGCAGAGGCTGCACAGCCAAAGCGCGAGGAGAAGCGCAAGCTTTCCTACAAGCAGAAATTCGCGCTTGAAACACTGCCGGGCAAAATGGACGTGCTGGGCAAGGAAATCGCTATGCTTGAAGGCAAGCTTGCCGATCCGCAGCTTTACACCAAGGACCCGGCCCTGTTTGCGAAGACCGCTGATCTTCTGGAAAAGAAGCGCGCTGAGCATTCGGCCATGGAAGAAGAATGGCTGGAGCTGGAAATGCTGCGCGAGGAACTGGAAGGGTAAGGTTTACCCTTCCATCCATTGTCAGTTGCTGGCTTGGTTGAGACGCGCGATGGCGTCGTCATCGAGCTTCAGCCGGGCGGCGTCGATCAATTCGCCAAGCTGGGCGGAACTGGTCGCGCTGGCAATCGGCGCCGTGATCGCCGGATGGGCGATCAGCCATGCAATGGCGATCTGGGCGGGCGTGGCATTATTGGCCTGCGCCACTTCATCAAGTGCCGCGAGAATGCGCAAGCCGCGATCGGTGAGATATTTTTCCACCGAACTGCCGCGCGCACTCTGGCCAAGATCGTCCTTTGAGCGGTATTTGCCGGTAAGGAACCCGGCGGCGAGCGAATAATAGGGAATGACGCCCAAGCCGTTATCGCGGCAGATGGCCTCAAGCCCGTTTTCAAAATCGGCGCGATCATAGAGATTATAAAGCGGCTGCAAGCTTTCATAGCGCGGCAGGTTATGCTTTTTTGCGGTATCGAGCGCTTCCGACAGGCGTTCCGGCGTCAGGTTGGAACAACCGATGGCGCGCACCTTGCCTGCTTCGATCAGTTCCTTATAGGTGCCGAGCACATCCTCGAAAGGGGTTTCGGGGTCGTCCCAATGGGACTGGTAGAGATCGATATAGTCGGTTTGCAACCGTTTGAGGGAGGCATCGACGGCCTTGCGGATATAGGCCGGAGACAGGCCCTTTTCTCCCGGCCCCATTTCCGAGCCGACCTTGGTGGCGATGACGACCTTATGGCGCAGGCCGCGGGATTTGAGCCAGTTGCCGATGATGGTTTCGGATTCGCCGCCGATATTGCCGGGCGCCCAGGAGGAATAGGCGTCGGCTGTGTCGATGAAATTCAGCCCTGCATCGACGAAACGGTCGAGCAGCGAAAAAGATGTCGCTTCATCGACCGTCCATCCGAATACATTGCCGCCAAAACACAGCGGCGAGACCTCAAGTCCGGTCTGTCCGAGCTTTCTTGATTCCATGGATTCAATTCCTTCCCTGGAATGCAAATCCTCATGGATTCGCAGGGTTGTGATTCTGCGAAGAGAAAGGCCCTTGAAATCAGCTCATGCCAAGTGCGTCCATATAAAGCTGGAGCATGGCTTCCTCTTCCTGACGCTCATGATCTTCTTTCTTACGCAAACGAATAATGGTCCTTACGACCTTGCTGTCAAATCCTGAACCCTTCAATTCCGCGTAAACTTCCTTGATGTCGTCGCCGATGGTCTTCTTTTCCTCTTCGAGACGCTCGATGCGTTCGATGAAGGCACGTAACTGGCCAACGGCAATGGTCTGGGCTTCGCTGGTAATATCGTCGCTCACGGGTTTCTCCAATACAAGTCGATGATGAATGCGCGGATGCATCCAGTTAGAGGAATAAGAGGGCGGTCGAAAGGAGGAAAGATTTGTCCTGCGGGTCGCAGGCAAAATTTAGGGTTTTTGATGCCAACACCCTGTGGATAGCGGGTAAAGCTGTTCAGATGACAGGGCCTGTGCGCGAGCCGAAATGGCGGATTTCATGAATCTCCGGTTGTGCATTGATGGATTCGAGCATGGGCGCGAGGCGTTCCGCCCATTGTCCGGCCCCGCTTTTTTCCGCGATGAGATCCTGGCGCACTTCGATCAGCACATGGGCGTAGCCATTGGCGGTTGCATGGCGATACATCGCATCATTGCGCAGGGCGCCATCATAAGGCTCGTTATCGCCGACGATGAGATCAGGATTTTCCCGCAGCATGGAAAGAAGCGGCGTTACGGCGCGCGGATCGCTATCCCACAACAGGCCGATATGCCACGGGCGGGCCCGGCCTTTCCAGTGCGGCGTAAACGAATGGATGGAGACGATGAAAGGGGCCTTGCCGCTCGTGGAAGCCACCCGGGCGCTCTGGCGGGCGACCGCATCATGATAGGGGCGGTAAAAATGCTTCAGGCGGGTTTCGCGTTCATGCGCGGATAAAGGATAATTGCCGGAAATCACCGCCCCGTCCGACAATTGCATGATGAGGGTGGGATCGTCCTCGCCCCGATTGGGGTCGATCAGGAGGCGGGAAAACCCGCCCATGACCGCCGGGGCATTCAGGCGCAGAGCCAGTTGCCGCGTCAGTTCTTCCACGCCGATGTCATAGGCGATATGGCGGTCGAACTGGCTTTGCGCCAGACCCAGCGAGCCATATTCGGAAGGGACGTCACGCCGCGCATGATCTGCCGTCAGCAGCAGGCCGACGCTGAAATCACCATCGATCAGGTGGGCAGGCGAGAATGGCATGAAGTGATTTACCCCGGTTATTTCGAGACTAAAGCATGACGCCCGAAAGTGGGAACCGGTTTCGGGATGACGACATGCATTAAAACAACAACTTAAAGCGCATCCCGAAAAGTGTGAAACGGTTTTCGGAAAAGATGCGCGTTAAAACAACAACTGAAAGCGCAAGGAGCGAATCTGAAAGATCGCGACACGCTTTATGCGGCCAAAGAACGTGCAGAGGCCAGATCTGTCATGAGAAAACCCCGATTGCAACGATCATTCTTGTATCTACGTCCCGCTTCTCGGTGGGATTGCGTTGACATCAAAGGCGAAACTGCCGAAAAGAGAGCGACCGAAAGAGGATTTCCCTGGTGAGACACAAGCGATTGCGGGCTGAAGGAGTTCGGCGAATGCGACTTCCACTGTTTCTTGGTTTGTTTGCCAGTGCGCTGGTAGCTGCAATGGGCATGACATCCACGGAAGCGCGGGCCGATTTCAGGGTATGCAACTCCACGCAAAACCTCGTCGGCGTCGCTATCGGCTACCGGGCGAAGGCTGGCTGGGTGACCGAAGGCTGGTGGCACATCGACGGCTCGACCTGCAAGACGCTGATCGAAGGCCCACTCACCTCCCGCTATTATTATCTCTATGCCGAAGATTCCCAAAGCGGCGGACGCTGGGAAGGCAAGGTCAATATGTGCGTAGCGGAAAAGGAATTCCGCATCACAGGCGTGCAGGATTGCTTTGCACGCGGCTTTCAACGCAACGGCTTTCAGGAGTATGACACCGGCGAGCAATCGAGCTGGATGGTGCAGCTCACCGATGAAGCGCCGTTGGACAACCCCACAGTTACAGGAACGAACAGTCAATGAAGCGCAACCGCAAGGTCAAGATTCTCGCAACGCTGGGTCCGGCGTCAGGCGAAGAAGCTATCATCGCCGAGCTCTTTGAAGCCGGGGCCGATGTCTTCCGCATCAATATGAGCCATGCGGATCATGATCTGATGCGCACGCTCGTCAAACGTATCCGCAGCGTGGAAAAGAAGCTTGGCCGCCCCATTGGTATTCTTGCCGACCTGCAAGGCCCAAAGCTGCGCGTTGGCAAATTCAGGGATGGCAAGGTCGAACTCGTTCCCGGCCAGACCTTCACGCTGGACGACAATGATGCACCGGGCGACGAAAATCGCGTTTTCCTGCCGCATCCTGAAATTCTCGAAGCCGTGCAGCCGGGACATCGCCTGCTGATCGATGATGGCAGGCTGCATCTGGTCGCAGAAGCCTGCGACGGCAAGTCGATCCGCTGCAAGGTGATTTCGGGCACCCGGATTTCCGACCGCAAGGGTGTGAGCCTGCCGGACACGACGCTGGGCGTCGGTGCGCTGACCGAGAAGGATCATCGTGACCTTGAAGCCGTGCTGAAGGAAGAAATCGACTGGGTGGCGCTATCCTTCATCCAGCGCCCCGAAGATCTGGCCGAAGTGCGCAAAATCTCGCGCGGCAAGGTCGGACTGATGTCGAAAATCGAAAAGCCGCAGGCGGTGACAAGGCTTGACGAGATCATCGAGCTTTCGGACGCAATCATGGTTGCGCGCGGAGATCTCGGTGTCGAGATGCCGCTTGAAAGCGTTCCGGGCATCCAGAAGCAGATCACCCGCAAGGCGCGCCGTGCCGGCAAGCCGGTGGTGGTTGCAACGCAGATGCTCGAATCGATGATTACCGCGCCGGTGCCGACGCGCGCAGAAGTGTCGGACGTGGCAACCGCCGTCTTCGAAGGGGCGGATGCGGTCATGCTTTCCGCCGAATCCGCTTCCGGTCAATATCCGGTGGAAGCGGTTGCCACCATGAACCGTATTGCCGAGAAGGTGGAGCGGGAGCCGACCTATTCGAGCATCATCGACGCACAGCGCGCCATTCCGGAGCCGACGGGCGCGGATGCGATTTCGCTGGCTGCGCGGCAGATTGCCGAAACGCTGCGGCTGTCGGCGATCGTCACCTACACCGCTTCCGGCACGACTGGGCTGCGGGCTGCGCGCGAGCGTCCAAGCACGCCGATCATCGCGCTGTCTCCGGTGGTCGATACCGCACGCAGGCTTTCCCTCGTATGGGGTCTGCATTGCGTGGTGACCCATGATGCTGAAGAACTGGAAGGCATGGTCGATCATGCCTGCCAGATCGCCTACAAGGAAAAATTCGCAAAAGCGGGCGACCGTATCATCATTACGGCAGGGGTGCCGTTCGGCACGCCCGGCGCAACCAACATGCTGCGCATCGCCTATATCGGGGCGGATGGCCAATCGGCCATCTGACCGGTTCCCCTTGCGGGCAACATGCTCTAAGTAAAAACGCGCCTCTTCGGGGCGCGTTTTGGTTTGCAAATCACGCAAGGATCAGGTGCGGGTGTCGGTCAGTTCTTCGGTGAGGTCGATATAGTTTTTTTGTGCGTCGCGCATCATCGGGTTGATGGTCAGCGCCTTCTCATAGGCTTTCATGGCCTGTTCCTTGAGGCCGCGCGCGCGCAGGATCGCGGCCATGCCGCTCAGCGCGCCATAGTGGCGGGGTTCAAGCTCCAGCGTACGATAAATGTCATGCATGGCATGGGCGTAATCATTGCGCAGAAAATGCACGGTCGCGCGCCGGTTCCATGCCTCGGCATAGTCCGGGTCAAGTGCTATGGCTTCGTTGAGGAAATCGAGCGCCGAGGCGTAACGGCGTTCAAGCATGGCGGCATTGGCCCATTGCACCAGCAGATCAACGGTGGCGCTGCCCGATTGTGACCATATACGATTGATCTGGATCGTGATGCGACGCGCCTTGGCTTCGTTGCTTGCGCGGCGAAGATCGGCAAAGAGCTTGTCGAGGCGATCTTCCTGTGTCTGCGCTTGGGGTGCCGCAGGAGCCGTCCGGGCGGGCTTTTGCTCGCTGTCAGGGCCAATCTGCACGGGGAGGAGAGGCGCTATGAGCGCAGAGGACGCCGGTGCGGGGGGCGGCCTGGTTTCTGCATGTGCAGGCATGTCGAGAGACAGGCCTGTTCCCATAATGGCGGCAAGCGCTATCGGATGCAAATATGCAAAAACGTTCCGCATACGCATAATGTCGATCATGCGTAGCGAAACGTCAAATGCAAAATGCGAAATAAGATCAGCCCTGACGAGCCTTGAAGCGCGGGGCAGTCTTGTTGATGAGGTAAACGCGGCCCTTGCGGCGGACGAGCTGGCAGTCGCGATGACGGGCCTTGAGCGCCTTGAGCGAGTTCTTGATCTTCATGTCAATCACCGGTCTGGTTGGCCCATCGACAAGCATGCCGCCGGGCGTCATAAAAACAGGCGCCCGAAGCGCCAATTGGTTACAGACACGGATATGTGCCTGAAGGGTTGGCCGAAATACACAAGAATCCGGCCTTATGTCAACTCCCGCATGACAGATTCACAGGCGCGGGCGCTGAAAAACTTGCCCCAAGCGCAAGCTTTTCGCAAAATATGCGGATTCATCACGCTTGATGCGGGCTGCGCGGTCTGATCCGGGTCACATGACCCATCTTGCGGCCCGGTCGTGCTTCCTTTTTACCGTAAAGCTGGAGGACGGCATCGGGTTCGGACAGAATCGCCGGCACGCTCTTTACATCGTCGCCGATGAGATTCTGCATGATGCAGTCAGAATGACGGTTCGTATTGCCCAAAGGCAGGCCGGCGACCGCACGTATATGCTGCTCGAACTGCGAGATGGCGCAGGCCGCTTCCGTCCAGTGGCCGGAATTATGCACGCGCGGTGCAAATTCATTGGCAAGCAGGGTTCCGTCTTCAAGCACGAAGAATTCGAGGCCGAGCACGCCGACATAATCGAGCGCATGCAGGAGTTTCTCTGCGGCGCTGCGGGCCGCTTGCGCGGTCTGCGCGGAGATTGTGGCGGGAACCGTCGAAGTTGCGAGAATTCCGTCCCGATGCACGTTTTCGGCAATGTCGAAAATCGCCACATTGCCGATGCGGTCGCGCGCGGCAATGACGGAGACTTCACGCTCGAACGCGACAAGGCCCTCAAGAATGGCAGGGGCGTGGTTTATGGCTTCAAGCGCGCTTCTTGCCTGCGCCTCATCGAGAGAGTCGAGGCGGACCTGTCCCTTGCCGTCATAGCCGAGGCGGCGGGTCTTGAGGATGCCGCGCCCGCCGAGCGCTCCAAGGGCTGCAATGAGGGATTCCTCATCGTCGACCAGACGCCATGGCGCGGTCTCGATGCCGCTTTCATTGAGAAACTGTTTTTCGGTAAAGCGGTCCTGCGAGATTTCAAGGGCTGCGGGCGGCGGCAGGACGAGCGCCGTCTGTGCCAGGCTGTCGGCAGCATGGACCGGCACGTTTTCGAATTCATAGGTGATGACATCACAAGCCGACGCCAGTTTTGCCAAGGCTTCCGCGTCGTCATAGGCGGCGATGATCTGGCTATTTGCCGTCTGTGCCGCAGGGCAATCCGTTTGCGGTTCCAGAATCACGGTTTTATAGCCAAGGCGTGCTGCGGCCATGGCGAGCATGCGGCCCAGCTGGCCGCCGCCGATTATGCCAATGGTGGAGCCGGGTTGCAGCGCGTTCTTATCCATATCAGACCTCATCGGATGGGCGTTCCGCCACGCTTTCGGTTTGGGCTTTGCGCCACTCGTCCAGCCGGTCGGCGAGGGCCTCGTCATGAAGGGCGAGAACGGCTGCGGCAAGCAGAGCGGCGTTGACGGCGCCAGCGCGACCAATCGCCAATGTTCCGACCGGAATTCCGGCTGGCATCTGCACGATGGACAAAAGCGAATCCTGTCCTGACAAGGCCTTCGATTGCACCGGCACGCCGAAAACCGGCAGTGGCGTCATTGCCGCCGTCATGCCGGGGAGATGGGCCGCGCCGCCTGCACCGGCAATCACCACGCTGAAGCCTTCAGCCTTGGCTCCCTTGGCAAAATCGACAAGGCGATCGGGGGTGCGATGCGCTGAAACGATGCGCGCATCATAGGTAATTTGCAGCGCATCCAGTGTTTCCGCTGCATGGCGCATGGTTTCCCAGTCGGACTGGCTGCCCATGATAATGGCGACATCTGCATTGGCGCTCATTGATTTCCCTTATGGCGTTGTGAATGAAAAACAAAGCCGGGCAAGGCCCGGCTGCGAGAAAATGTGGTCGGCAGTTCAGGCGATGATGTCGGGTATCACCAGATCTTCCATTTCCTGAAGCTTGTCCTTGACGGCCAGTTTTTTCTTCTTCATCCGCTGGATTCGCAATTGATCGCAGCCGGTCGCCATCATGGCGTTGATGGCTGCATCGAAATCCGCATGTTCCTGTTTCAGACGTGCTACGGCCAATCTGATTTCGGCCTGTTCCTGATCGGACATGCGGCTTGCCCCATTGGTTCAAAATGATGTTACAGGCCCCGCCGCCAAATGGCTGGCTATGGCGTTTGAACGCCTGCTGGCGAAGCCCTTATCACATTTTTCGAGTTTGGAAAATGCTACCACATCAAATTCGACTTTCCACCAAACTCGTGCCAAACTGTCATGGTTCTGTCATGAATGGTGGTCGCCACGCCTTCCATGTCATGGCGGCTGCAAAGCGGATGAGGCGTTGTGGTTGCGCTGCATCGGTTCATCCGATGGGAAATCAATCAAAGGAGAAATGATGATGGCTATCGAGTCCCATCTTGCCACGCTCGAAAAAAAGCACGGCGCGCTGGAACAGGAAATCTCCGAAGCTATTGCGTCACCGGCAATGGATAACCTTCATGTTGCATCTCTCAAACGCAGGAAGCTGGCTCTCAAGGAGCAGATTGAAAAATTGAAATCCCAAGTCACTCGCCATTAAAAACAAAGCCTGACATCAGACTTTTGCGGGTCCGCAAGCAGGCAGCAATGCTTCAACCTTCTGGACCTTTGCTCTTGTAAGCGAAGATATTTCATTGGCGGCTGGGACACGGCCGCCAAATAATTGATTTCAGCACTATTCTGGAATTCCCCTGTTCAAAGGGAACCGTCACACTCATCCGCACTTAAAGCGTGTCGCGATCTTTCAGATCCGCTCCTTACGCTTTTGTTGTTTTAACGCGCATCTTTTCCGAAAACCGGTTCCCACTTTTCGGGATGCGCTTTAAGTTGTTGTTTTAACGCATGTCGTTATCCCGAAACCGGTTCCCACTTTCGGGCGACATGCTTTAGTTATCCGGCTCCGCCCTTGGGTCCAGCTTCATGACTTCGGGCGTTGCGCTGCGGCTTGCCGGCATGCTTTTGAAATTGTCTTTTTCCTCTTTCGAGGGGGCCGCGCGCTGGCGATAGCGGAACAAGGCATAGCCGGCGATCGATATATGGGCGAGGGCCGTTATCGCAAAAAGTGCGGATGGCCAGAAAATACCCATGAAGGCCGCGCCGAGCAGGGGGCCGAGCATGGTTCCAAAACCGTATAGTAGCAGCAGGCCGCTCGATACTTTCACGAAGCTTTCCGAAGAGGCGTGGTCATTTGCATGGGCGACGGCGACCGGATAAAGCGCGTAGGCCAGTGCGCCATAGCAGCCGGTCATCATGATGATGACCGTTCCATCGGAAGGCCCGATGATGAAGGCGAGAAGCCCGACAAGGGCTGCGAGCGAGGCCACGCCTGCAAGCACGAAACGGCGATCGACCAGATCGGAAATGCGCCCGACGGGGATTTGCATGAGCGCCCCTGCGGCAATGGTGACGCTGACCATCAGGGCGATTTCGACGGTTGAGATGCCCGATTGCGCGCCGAAGACTGCGCCAAGCGTTCCCCATGCGCCATTGGCTATGCCGATCAATATGCAGCCGACGAAGGCTGCGGGCGAATTGCGATAGAGCGCTTTGAGATCAAGCTGCACTTCCGTAAGCGGCCTGGGGCTGACTGCGGTGGAAATAGCGGTGGGAATGAGGGCAAGACAGAAGAAAATGCCGGTGATCATGAACAGATGGTCTGTATGGATGTCTCCGGTGGCAACGAGCATCTGCCCGCTCATCGTCGCTCCGTAATTGACCATCATATAGAGGCCGAAAATCCTGCCGCGCGATTCGTTGGTGGCGCGCTCATTGAGCCAGCTTTCGATGACCATGAATGCGCCCGCCATGGAAAAGCCGGTGAAGGCACGCAGGACGATCCAGGCCGTCGCATCGATATAGATGCCCGACAGCAATGCGATGATGGCGGCTGAGGCGGCAAAGCAGCCAAAGGCGCGCACATGGCCGACCCGGCGCACGAGGCGGGGTGCGAAAACGCATCCGGCGACGAAACCGCCTGCCCAGGTCGTGCCGAGCAGGCCCAGCGACGCCACGGAAAAACCTTCGATGCCGCCGCGTAACGGCAGCAGAAGCCCATGCAGGCCCGAAGCGATCAGAAGAAAAGCAGTTCCGCAAAGGAGGGCGAGAACCTGAATGTAAATGCGCAAGTGAAACTTCCCGGAATTATAGATGCAGCGTCAGTGGAATTATCTTAACGAAAAAGAGCCTCTGCTGCTGCCCGACTGTCGCCTTTTTTCAGCTTTTCCACCTTCAGCCGCTCGATCTCGGATTGAAGGACGGCGATATGCTGATCGATCTCGGCAAGAGAGAGCAAAGACAATTCTTCTTCGCTCAGGATCAAGCTGCGGCGTGGCTTCATTATGTCATCGTCATCTAAACCGCTCATGAGCCTCCTCCAAAGCCAATGCGCGCGCCTAAAGCAGCCAGGCGCCGATAAAAGATTTAACACCTTGAATCTTCGCATATATATTTGCGAAAATCGATGAAGATTTCCCTCATTCCCGCTGAAGCCCTTTCAGGCGGGTATAATGCGAGACCGTCACGCGATGACGGTCAGGCGGAACCGACAGGAGTTTGACGATGATGGCCGAATTGCCTTCCCAGATGATAGCGATCGAAATTGCTGAACCGGGCGGTGCACATATGCTGCGGCCGACGCATCGCTCCGTGCCTGTGCCCAGCGGCAGGGAAATTCTGGTGCGGGTGCGTGCGGCCGGCGTGAACCGGCCGGATGTGGTGCAGCGGCAGGGCAATTATGCGCCGCCGCCGGGCGCATCTGATATACCGGGGCTGGAAATCGCCGGCGATATAGTGGCGCTGGGAGACGAGGTTGAACGCTACAGGATCGGCGATCAGGTGATGGCGCTGCTTGCTGGCGGCGGCTATGCCGAATATGCGGTCGTGCATGAGACCAATGCGCTGCCGCTTCCCAAAGGTTATGGCTATATCGAGGCTGCGGCCATACCTGAAACCTTCTTTACGGTCTGGCATAATGTGTTCGAGCGCGGAGGCTTGAAGAGCGGGGAAACGCTGCTGGTGCATGGCGGCTCGTCGGGCATTGGAACCACGGCGATCCAGCTTGGCAAGGCTTTTGGCGCCCATGTCATTGCGACGGCGGGTTCGCCGGAAAAATGCGAGGCCTGCCTGAAGCTTGGCGCGGAAAAGGCGGTAAATTATCGCGAGGAGGATTTTGTCGCTGCCGTAAAGGAAGCGACCGGCGGCAAGGGCGCGGATGTCATTTTAGACATGGTGGGCGGCGATTATGTCGATCGCAATTACAAGGCTGCGGCGGAGGATGGCCGTATCGTGCAGATCGCGTTTCTGAACGGTGCCAAGGCGACGGTCAATGTCGGAATATTGATGACCAGGCGACTGACCCATACCGGCTCCACGCTGCGACCGCGTTCTGTCGAATTCAAGGCAGGCATCGCGCACCAGTTGGAGGCGAAGGTCTGGCCGCTTCTGGCGGAACGGCAGGTCGCCCCGGTAATGGATATGATTTTTCCGTTCAAGGATGCATGGCGCGCGCATGAACGCATGGAAAGCAGCAAGCATATCGGCAAGATCGTGCTGGATGTCGCCTGACGGCGCGGCGGTTTTTCAACAATGAGCGGGTAATCGCAGCGCTTTCTTGCTCTGGATGGAAAAAAAATATATATAAGCCGTGATTTCCCGGAAATTGTGGTTTTTGCCCACGGCCCGCGCCCCCGGAGCGGACGAACAAGAGGATTATATCTAATGGCCACCCAGCTTCTTATGCCGAAAGCAACGGCCGTCTGGCTTGTCGATAATACGGCGCTGTCTTTTGACCAGATCGCAGCATTCTGCAAATTGCACCCGCTCGAAGTAAAGGCTATCGCGGACGGTGAGGCTTCGCAGGGCATCAAGGGACTTGATCCGGTCATTACCGGCCAGCTTTCGCGCGAGGAGATCGTCAAGGGCGAGAAGGATCCCAATCACCGCCTGAAACTTGCCGAACCCAAGGTGCGGGTGCCGGAGGCCAAGCGCAAGGGACCGCGCTATACGCCCCTGTCCAAGCGTCAGGATCGTCCGAACGCGATTCTGTGGCTGGTGCGCAACCATCCCGAACTCAAGGATGCCCAGATTTCGCGCCTGATCGGCACGACCAAGTCGACCATTGAACAGATTCGCAATCGCACGCACTGGAATTCAGCCAATCTTACCGCGATGGACCCGGTGACGCTGGGCCTTTGCTCGCAGATCGATCTGGATCTGGAAGTGGATCGTGCGGCGCGCAATCGCCCGGCTACCGCAGATGACAGCACGCTGCTGCCTGCATCCGCGACCGAGAATCTCGACTATCGCGATGAGACGCCAGCGGAAGAGGAAGAGCTGGACGCGGACAAGGTTTTCGCCAAGCTTTCGTCCCTTCAGGGTTCGAAAGATGACGAAGACGAGGAATAATCGTCTGGCCGTGAATTGAAAAAAGCCCGGTTTCGCCGGGCTTTTTGTTGGGAGGATGGGTTGGCGTGTCGCGATCTTTCAGATTCGTTTCTTACGCTTCAAGTTTTGCTTTATCGCATTATCCAAACGTAAAACCGTTTCACACTTTTGCTGGAAATGCTCTAATCTTTGAACGCGTTATATTCGCTCGATTCCATCTGCCGGTAGAAGTCCTTGAGCGTTTTGCCGCGCTCGGAGTGAAAATTGCGACCGGCATTATTGGCTTCAAGGATGCGGTCGGTGCGGAACGTACGAAATGCATCGCGCAATTCGCACCAGCCGATCACCGTCCATACCTTGCCCCAGAACCACAAGCCCAAAGGGCGAATATCGCGCTCGCTTTCTTTTGCCTCCAGATCGCGATAGCGGATATTGAGGACATTGCTCCGGTCGACGGCGCGTTCAACGGTATCGATAATGTGGCGTTCACCCTCGCTGATGCTGGTGGAGGGGGAGTGAATCTGCGTTCCGGTGATCCGCATACGCTCCTGTCTGGGCAAGACCGCTTCAATCTTGACCAGAGCTTCTTCCGCGCCCCGCGCCATGGAAGCACCGCCCCAGGCGCGGACCAGACGCGCCCCGGCAACCAGTGCGACGATCTCATCGCGGGTGAACATCAGCGGCGGCAGCTCGAAACCCTGACGCAATAAATAGCCGACGCCCGCTTCACCGTCGATGGGTACTCCCGTCGATTGCAGATCGGCTATATCGCGGTAAATCGTGCGTTCGGAGACTTCCAGCCGTTCGGCAAGCTGGTGCGCGGTGACGAGCCTGCCACCGCGCAGGTGCTGAACTATCTGAAACAGGCGATCGGCGCGACGCATTGTCCTGTCACTCTCCTCTGCGGCACTGTTTAAGATAGCGGTCGGGCCATCCCATATCCTTGCGCAGCTCCATCGGCAGGCCATCGAGGGTGCGCTGGGTGCGCACGAAGCGGCGGCGTGCATCCTGCCTGCGTTTATAGGCCTTCAATATGGCAATCAGCGGTGCAATCGCGATAGTCATGGCAAATCTCCCTCATTCGTGGAAACGCACTATCGCATAGTCCTCCTGACAACCTTCTGTCAGGAGGGTGGAACGATATAACCGGATGCCTGCCGCCCGCCATCCGCATAAATCGTCTGGCCGGTCACGTAACTTGCATCGGGTGAGGCGAGGAAGGATGCGATTGCGGCTATCTCATCGGGCTGGCCGATGCCGCCTGTTGGTGCAGGCGATGTTGCGGGGCCGGTATTTTCGTTGCCGGGATCAAGTGCGGAAAGCATATCCGTCTCGACGGGACCGGGGCCGATACCATTTACGCGAATGCCCCATTGGGTCAGCGCCGCCGCCATTGCGCGGGTAAGCTGGTTCAGGCCGCCCTTGGAAACGGCGTATGCCAGATGGCCCGGCAGGGCGGTCAATGCGTTCAGCGAGGATATATTGATGATGGTGCCTGCATCCGCACCCGCCTCCACCTGTGCGACCATGCGTCTGGCGGCTGCCTGCCCGCACAGGAATGCCCCTTTGAGATTGACGCGCAGGACGCGGTCGAAATCCGCTTCCTTGAGATCAAGGAAAGCCGCCTGATGCGTGATTGCGGCATTGTTGACGAAAATATCGAGCCTGCCCATGCTGGTGGCGGTATAGGTCAGCATGTTGTGAATATCCAGCTTGTCGCCGACATCGGCGGCAACAGGCTCGATATTGCCATATTGTTCAAGCTCCCTGGCCGCGCGGGACGCTGCCGCGCTATTTACGTCCGACAGGACGACGCTTGCGCCGTCCATCAGAAAACGCTTCGCTATCGCATAGCCGATGCCGCGCGCTGCTCCCGTGACGATTGCTACCTTGCCTTCCAGCCGCATGAAATCACTCCGTTTGGGGGAAGAGTGAACTTGTGCAGGCGGGCGGTCAATAGTCAGGCGAAGGCATGGCCGATATGCCTTTCGCGCAGGATCGCGCTTATCTCCTCTAAAATCGCCGGGTCGTCTATGGTTGCAGGCATTTTCCATTGTTCGCCATCGGCGATTTTCTGGATCGTCGAGCGCAATATCTTGCCGGAACGCGTCTTGGGCAGGCGATTGACGGTGAGGGCCAGCCGGAAAGCGGCAACGGGTCCGATCTTGTCGCGAATCATGGCCGCGCATTCCGCCTCGACCTCATGCGGGTCACGGTCGATATTGGATTTGAGCACGATGAGGCCGCAAGGAACCTGTCCCTTGAGCGGGTCGGCAATGCCCAGCACCGCGCATTCGGCGACATCGGGGTGCGAGGAGAGCACTTCCTCCATCGCGCCCGTCGACAGGCGATGCCCGGCAACGTTGATGATGTCGTCGGTGCGGCCCATGATGTAGAGATAGCCATCCTGATCCATATAGCCGGCATCGGCTGTTTTATAGTAGCCGGGGAATTCGGAGAGATAGGCTTTGCGGAAGCGGTCATCGGCATTCCACAGCGTCGGCAGGCATCCGGGCGGCAGCGGCAGCTTGACGAGAATATTGCCAAGCTGGCCGCGTTCGACTTCATGGCCTTCATCGTCAAGCACGCGAATATCATAGCCCGGCAGACAGACCGTAGGGGAGCCATATCTGGTCTTGAGCAGCCCCAGACCCAGCGGGTTTGCCACCATCGGCCAGCCGCTTTCCGTCTGCCACCAATGATCGATGACCGGACATTTCAGCAGGTTTTCCGCCCAGTTGATCGTATCGGGGTCGGCGCGCTCTCCGGCCAGAAAGAGTGCGCGGAGTTTCGACAGATCGTAGTGACGAACGAATTTTCCGTCCGCGTCCTCTTTCTTGATGGCGCGCAGGGCCGTGGGGGCGGTGAACATCACTTCGACGCCATGCTCGGCGGCGATGCGCCAGTACGTGCCTGCGTCGGGCGTACCGATGGGTTTGCCCTCGAAGAGAATGCTGGTGGCCCCCGCAATCAGCGGGGCATAGACAATATAGGAATGGCCGACGACCCAGCCGACATCGGATGCGGTCCAGAAGACCTGCCCGGGGCTGACGTCAAAGACGTGCTTCATCGACCAGGCCAGCGCGACCATATGGCCACCATTGTCGCGCACCACGCCTTTGGGTTCGCCCGTGGTTCCGGATGTATAAAGCACATAGAGCGGGTCGGTGGCCTCGACCGGCGTGCAGGGAATGTGGCGACCGCGCGCAGCGTCCACTGCGGCCCGGTAATCGATGTCGCGACCCTCGAGCGGATTATGCGCATGTTCGGGGCGTTGCAGGATGATGCAATGCGCAACCTTGTGGCGCGCCTGATCAATGGCCTTGTCGAGCATGTCCTGATAGGGCACCACGCGCGACGGCTCGATGCCGCAGGAAGCGGCGATGATCATGACCGGCTGCGCATCGTCGATGCGGGTTGCCAGTTCTGTGGCGGCGAAACCGCCAAAGACCACGGAATGCACCGCGCCGATGCGCGCGCATGCCAGCATGGCGGCGGCAGCTTCCGGCACCATGGGCATATAGATGATGATGCGATCGCCTTTTTTAACGCCATGGTCAATCATGACGGCGGCAAGCGCCTCGACCTCTGCGAGCAATTCGCGATAGCTGATCTTGCGCACCCGGTTGGTGACGGGACTTTCATGGATCAGCGCGTTCTGGTCTCCCCGCCCGTTGGCCACATGGCGGTCGAGTGCATTATAGCAGGTATTGCATTGTCCCCCGACAAACCAGCGGCCATAAACGCCCTGATCGCCCGCAAAGACCTGCTCATAGGGCGTGAACCAGTCGATTGCCTTGGCGGCGTCCGCCCAGAAGACTTCCGGGTTGCTCTGCCATGCTCCGTATATTTCGGCATATTTTGAAGTCATATTGCTCCTCCGCACAACACGCCTCGCTCTTTTCGAAGAATAGCAAGCGTGATCCTGAGTGAGAAGCACATAATCCGCTGGCGGACCTCCTCCATGGCTTCTCATCCTCGCTGGTGCCAGTTAAGCAAAGCAGCAAGCCCGCGTCCATCGAACTTAAGATTGATACGCGATTAAAGCGGGGCGGGCGCTGTGGCGGCTTGCAGCTTTGGCATGGCTGCGGCACAAGAGAGTTGAAATGATAAAAGGTGTGCCGTGACAAAGATATTGCCCGTGCTGCTTCTTATGCTGATGGGACTGCACATTATCAAGCCATTGGGGCTTCCCGGGCTGCGGCGGCGCAGTGATTTCTGGAAAATCGCGGTTCTCGCCCTTTTCATCATGGCGCTGATCGTCGGCTTTCATCTTTCCGATAGACCGGTTTAAGGACGGCAGCAGAAAGAACCGGGCCGCACCCGCCTTGATAAATAATGTTGAAGGGCAGGCCGCGTCACGCTTTTGACATTAATGTCGCCGATCCCCATTTGGTGGATAGCAGACACAGGAGGAGAAATGCGCCGGGTCCTTACAAGCCTTTCGATGCTTCTGGGAGCATCCATGCTCATTCTTGCGCCGCATTTTGTCCGCGCGGAAAGCATCAATGCCGGTGAACG
Source organism: Falsochrobactrum shanghaiense (assembly GCF_003149535.1). Classification (GTDB taxonomy): domain Bacteria; phylum Pseudomonadota; class Alphaproteobacteria; order Rhizobiales; family Rhizobiaceae; genus Brucella; species Brucella shanghaiense. The sequence goes on from NZ_QGDB01000006.1 coordinate 113,892, forward strand.
GGTTGCCAAGGCCGAAGCACCCTTCAACGTCACTTCCATTGCTGAATTCGATACGCCCTGGGCGATTGCGTTTCTGCCTGATGGCCGGCTGCTTCTTACGGAAAAAGGCGGCAGGATTTTCATCGTGACCCAGGAAGGCCAAAAGACCGAGGTAGCCGGTGTTCCCGAGGTTGCCGCCACGGGGCAGAACGGATTGCTTGATATTGCGCCCGCACCGGATTTCAAGACGAGCAGGGCAGTTTATTTTACATTCAACGCACCAGCGAAGGGCGGCAGCTATGTGATCCTCGTGCGCGCCGTGCTCAACGAGGATGGCGGCAAGGCGGTGCTTGAGGACAGAACCGCGATTTGGGAACAGGCAACGGTCGCGCGCGGCGGGCAACCGGGTGGCATCATCACCTTCACGCCGGATGGCAAGCATCTGTTTCTGAGCGTCGGGGACCGGATGGAGCCTGCAAGCGCGCAGGATGACAACGCGCCGATGGGCAAGATCTTGCGGATGAACCCCGATGGCTCCGTACCGGCGGATAATCCTTATGCGAATGAAGGCGGTATCAGAGCGCTCACCTGGTCGACCGGGCATCGCAATCCCTATGGGCTTGCTTTCGCGGCGGACGGGAAATTATGGGAACACGAAATGGGACCGCGCGGCGGAGATGAGTTCAATCTCATCAAGCCGGGTCTCAATTATGGCTGGCCCGTTGTCTCCAATGGCGACAATTACAGCGGCAGGCCGATACCGCGCCACAGCACCCGACCGGAATTCGAGGCTCCGCCCCTGTTCTGGACGCCGGTGATCGCTCCGGCAGGACTGGTTTTCTATGAAGGCAAGATGTTTGCGGACTGGGACGGGTCGGCGCTGATCGGCGCTCTTTCATCCATGGCCTTGGTGCGGGTTGTCATAAACAGCGACGGTCAGCCCGATGAGGTCGAGCGCTTCGCCATGGAAAACCGCATCCGCGATGTCGCGGTTGCTTCCGACGGCGCGATCTGGCTGATCGAGGATGACAATCCGGGGCGCTTGCTGCGGCTGACGCCAAAGGAATAAGCCCGGCTGAACCGGGCTTATCGATCTATTTCTTCAATACATTCACACCGGGAAGCGGCTTGCCTTCCATCCATTCGAGGAAAGCGCCGCCAGCGGTTGAAATATAGGTGAAGTCATCAGCCACGCCCGCATGGTTGAGGGCTGCGACCGTGTCACCACCGCCGCCGACCGAAACCAGCTTGCCCGCTTTGGTGCGTTCGGCAACATGCCGGGCCGTCTTGACGGTTGCCGTATCGAAGGGACGCAGTTCAAATGCGCCGAGCGGGCCATTCCAGATGAGCGTTGCCGCGTCGTCTACGGCGGAGGCGATCAGGTCCGTGGACAGGCTGCCCGCATCGAGAATCATGCCGTCAGCGGGGATCGCATCGACACCATAGGTCTGGTTGGGTGTGTCGGCGGCAAAATGCCAGCCCACCACCGCGTCAACCGGCAGGATGATGGCGCATTTCGTCTTTTCCGCCTTGGCCATGATGTCGCGTGCGGTCTGCGCGAGATCGTGTTCGCAAAGCGATTTGCCGACATCGCGGCCCTGGGCTGCGAGAAATGTATTGGCCATGCCGCCGCCGATAACCAGCGCATCGACCTTTTCGATCAGGTTGGAAAGCAGGTCGAGCTTGGTTGAAACCTTGGCACCGCCGACAATCGCAACAACGGGGCGAGCCGGGTCGCCGAGGCCCTTTTCCAGCGCTTCAAGCTCCGCCTGCATGGCGCGACCGGCATAGGCTGGCAGGACATGAGCAAGTCCTTCCGTCGATGCATGGGCACGATGGGCGGCGGAAAAGGCGTCATTGACGTAAAGATCGCCATTGGCGGCGAGGGCCTGCACGAATTCCGGGTCGTTCTTTTCCTCACCCTTGTGGAAACGGGTGTTTTCGAGAAGCAGAATGTCGCCATCCTTGAGCGCATCGATTGCGGCTTTGGCCTTGTCGCCAATGCAGTCGGCCGCGAAGTGAACCGCGTGACCGAGCACTTTTGCGAGCGGCTTGACGACCTGCTTGAGCGAATTTTCATCCGATGCAACGCCCTTGGGGCGACCAAAATGCGCAAGGAGAATGACCTTCGCGCCCTTTTTTGCCAGTTCCTCAATGGTCGGCACGATGCGTTCGATGCGGGTCAGATCGGTGACTTCTCCGCCGGCCATCGGCACGTTGAGATCAACGCGGACCAGAACGCGTTTTGATTTGACGTCGGCATCATCCAGCGTGCGAAAACCCATCAGCCTATCCTCGAAATGTCATAAAAGAGAAAAGCGCCCCTCGTGGGAGAGGGGCGCTGATAATCAGATCAGCTTGCCCATGGCGACAGCGGTGTCGCTCATGCGGTTGGAGAAGCCCCATTCATTGTCGTACCACGACATCACGCGCACCAGATTGCCCTCGATGACCTTGGTCTGGTCGAGCGCGAAGGTGGACGATGCCGGATTGTGGTTGAGGTCGATGGAGACGAGCGGGTCCTTGGTGAAGGCCAGAATGCCCTTGAGTGGGCCTTCGGAGGCTGCAACGAGAGCAGCGTTCACTTCATCGACGGTCACGTTCTTTTTGGCGATGAACTTGAAGTCGATGACCGAAACATTCGGGGTGGGAACGCGGATCGACGTGCCGTCAAGCTTGCCCTTGAGTTCCGGCAGAACGAGGCCGACAGCCTTGGCGGCACCCGTCGAGGTGGGGATCATCGACATGGCGGCAGCACGCGCGCGGTAAAGATCCTTGTGCATGGTGTCGAGGGTCGGCTGGTCGCCCGTATAGGCGTGGATCGTCGTCATGAAGCCTTTTTCGATGCCGAAAGCCTCGTTGAGGATCATGGCCACCGGGGCAAGGCAGTTGGTGGTGCACGAAGCGTTGGAGACGACGATGTGGTCCTTGGTCAGCTTGTCGTGATTGACGCCGTAAACGACGGTCAGGTCGGCGCCATCGCCGGGAGCCGAAACGAGCACGCGCTTGGCGCCTGCTTCCAGATGCAGGGCCGCCTTGTCGCGGGCGGTGAAGATGCCGGTGCACTCAAGAGCGATGTCGACGCCTTCTTCCTTCCACGGCAGTTCAGCCGGGTTGCGGACGGCATGGACCTTGATCGGGCCATAGCCGACGTCGATGGTGTCGCCAGCGACCTTTACTTCATGGGGGAAACGGCCATGGACGCTGTCATAGCGCAGAAGATGCGCATTGGTTTCGACCGGGCCGAGATCGTTGATCGCAACGACCTGAATATCGGTGCGGCCCGATTCCACGATGGCGCGGAGAACATTGCGGCCAATGCGGCCAAAACCGTTGATTGCGACGCGAACTGCCATTTTCTCTAAATCTCCCGACGGGGTTCTGCATATGGTGCGGTTGGGTAATCCGGACTGGAAAGACAAACGCCGGCGTTTTGCGACACCGGCGTTCCAAAAATCATGCGGCGGCGTTGAGCTTCTTTTCCGCAGCCTCGGCGGCATGTTCCGCCGTGATGCCGAAATGCTTGTAGAGATCGCTGATCTCTCCGGAAGCGCCAAAGCCCTTCATGCCGATAAAGACGCCGTTTTCGCCGATAAAGCGCTCCCAGCCCAGTGAAATCGCCGCTTCAATGGCGATCTTGACCGGCGCATTGCCAAGCGTTGCCTGCTTGTATGCGTCGCTCTGCTCTTCAAAAAGCTCAAAGCAGGGGACGGAAACCACGCGGGTCGCAATGCCCTTGGCTTCGAGCAGATCGCGCGCTTTCAGGGCGATTTCCACTTCCGAGCCGGATGCGAAGATCGTGACCTTGGCGTCGCTGCTTGCGGCGGCGAGTTCATAGGCGCCATGAGCGCAGAGGTTCTCTTCACGGTGCTCGGTGCGAACGGTCGGCAGGTTCTGGCGCGTGAGAGCCAGCGTCGAGGGGGTTTTCTTCGACTTGAGCGCCAGTTGCCAGCATTCGGCCGCTTCCACGGCGTCTGCCGGGCGGAAGACATTATGGTTGGGGATCGCGCGCAATGCCGCCAGATGTTCCACCGGCTGGTGGGTCGGGCCGTCTTCGCCAAGTCCGATGGAATCATGCGTCATGACATAGACGACACGGATGCCCATCAGCGAGGAAAGGCGCATGGCTGGGCGGGCATAATCGGAGAAGGTCAGGAAGGTGCCGGAATAGGGAATCAGGCCGCCATGCAGCGTGATTCCATTCATCGCAGCAGCCATGCCGTGCTCGCGGATGCCGTAATGGATATAACGGCCACCATAGTTTTCCGGCGTGACGGGTTTGGTCTGGCTGGTCTTGGTGTTGTTGGAACCGGTCAGGTCGGCAGAGCCGCCGAGTGTTTCCGGCACAACGCCATTGATGACTTCCAGCGCCATTTCCGAGGATTTGCGGGTGGCGACCTTCGGCTTGTCGGCGGAAAGCTTCTTCTTGTATTCGTTGATCGCCTCATCGAAACCGATGGGCAGATCGCCGCGCATGCGGCGCTCGAATTCGGCGCGGGTTTCAGAATCGGCAGCAGCAAGGCGCTTTTCCCATTCCTGGCGCTTCTTGGCGGCATTGAGACCGGCCACGCGCCAGGCATCGAGGATTTCCGCCGGAACGGTGAAGGGTTCGGCGGTCCAGTCAAGCGCCTTGCGGGTCGCAGCGATTTCTTCCGCGCCCAGCGGCGAGCCGTGAACCTTGTTGGTGCCAGCCTTGTTGGGCGAGCCAAAACCGATGGTCGTCTTGCAGGCGATCAGCGTCGGGCGGTCGGAAACCCGGGCCAGTTCGATGGCCTTTGCGATGGCTTCCTGATCGTGGCCGTCAACGGCCATGGTGTTCCAGCCGGAGGCGGCGAAACGGGCAGGCTGGTCGGTATTGTCGGAAAGCGTGACGGGGCCGTCGATGGAGATATTGTTATCGTCCCAGAAGACGATGAGCTTGTTGAGCTTGAGATGACCGGCAAGCGCTATGGCTTCCTGGCTGATGCCTTCCATGAGGCAGCCGTCGCCGACAAGTGCATAGGTATAGTGATCGACGAGACTGTCGCCGAACTGCGCATTGAGAATGCGTTCCGAAAGCGCCATGCCGACAGCATTGGCGATACCCTGGCCAAGCGGGCCTGTGGTGGTTTCAATGCCTGCGGCGTGGCCATATTCAGGATGGCCTGCGGTGCGCGCGCCAAGCTGACGGAAGTTCCTGATCTCATCGATGGAAATATCTTCGTAGCCCGAAAGATACAGAAGCGAATAAAGCAGCATCGAGCCATGACCGGCGGAAAGCACGAAACGGTCGCGATCGGGCCAATGCGGGTTCTGCGGATCGTGCGAAAGAAAGCGGGTATAAAGCGTGGTCGCAATGTCGGCTGCGCCCATCGGCAGGCCGGGATGGCCGGAATTCGCCTTTTCAACCGCATCCATAGAGAGGAAGCGGATTGCATTGGCCATCTGGTTCTGTTTGTCGGAATTGGTCATGGTCTCGGCCGTCTTTCCATAGAGGGTTTAACGGGGTTGCGGCGATGCCTTGTTCGGACATGGGGTCTGAACAAGGCGTTCAAACCTTGTGATCATGCTTTGAAAAAAGGCATGGGGACACATAGCACCTGCACAAGAGGAGTCAATAAATCGATGAGTTTTGCGCAGCAAACGCCGCGAGAATGCCGCAATAAAGAGAAGGAAGGGGGGCTTTCGTCGCCGAAAAGCCCTTTTTGAGCGGATAACAGTGCATGAGTCCTGACTTGGCTCCCTCATTTGTTGCTTATCACGGAGCTGATTATTACACTATTTTGAACAAAGCCGTCTGGCAGACGCGATTCGATGTCGGGGGTGCGGGGCCGGTGCGATGGACCTGAAAGCCTGTGAAACCATAGAAAGGATATGGATGGCACCTGAAACGACCCTCAGGCACGTTCTGGAACGGCTGGAAAAGGCACTCAATGCGCTTGAAGAGGCGGTTGACCTGCGGCTGGACAAGGAAGGCGATTTTGCCGAGGCCGAGGAAGAGGTGCAGCGCATGAATGCGGACCGCAGCCGGCTGGCGCAGGAACTGGATCAGTCCGAAGCACGCGCTGAACGGCTGGAAGCTGCAAATCGCGAAGTATCGCGCCGACTGGTGACGGCAATGGAAACAATCCGCGCCGTTCTGGATCGATAGGAGAGGCCATGGCAACCGTAACCGTTACCATTGACGGCAAAGCCTATCGGATGGCTTGTGACGAAGGGCAGGAAGAACATCTTGCCGGGCTTGCCGCTCGTTTCGATCAATATGTCTCGCATCTCAAAACCTCCTTCGGGGAGATCGGCGACCTGCGCCTGACGGTCATGGCAGGCATCATGGTGGTCGATGAGCTTGCTGAATTGCAGCAGCGGATCAAGGGGCTGGAGAACGAGGCGGAGACCCTGCGGCGTTCACGCGATGAAGCCCTTGCCAGCGCCGACAGGAACGATGCCCTGCTGACCGACATGCTTTCGGACATGGCGACACGTATCGAACAGGCCGCTGGCCGCATCCTGCCTGCTTCCGGCAATTCCTGACGCGACGCGCAGAATCCGGACGAAACTTTTCCCGGTCAAGCATTGCAAACCACTGGCGCCAGGGTGTGACAAGGACTATATAGGTCTTGGCGTACTGCGCTTCCCGACAGGAGTAATAGCATCCCCGGGGCCTTATTGATCTCTAAGGGAGCTGTCCCTGTGAAGGCCCGTGGGCTTTCGCATATGGCGCCCACCTACTTTGTAGGTTCCCGGGATCAATCTCTTCCATCGGTCGTCGTGGTCGCCACTCTCTTTCATCTGGATGTTTCCCTTGTTCCCGACATGCTTTATGAACGTCATGAAGCATGGGAGGAGTTGCGATGACGCAAGCGGGGGAAAACCGCAATGATGACAAGCAGGCGCTCAGACGCGAAGTTCTCGCGCGCCGCGATGCGCTTGATCCACGTTATCGCTATGAGGCATCGCTGCGCGCAGCCGGGCAGGCGGAAACGGTGATTACCCTTCCCCGCGGTGCGATGGTTGCCGGTTATTGGCCGATCCGCTCCGAAATCGATCCGCGACCGCTTTTATCGAACTGGCGTACTCAGGGCGCAAGGCTTTGCCTGCCCGTGGTCATCGACAGGGAAACAATTGCCTTTCGCGAATTCTTGCCCGATGCGGATCTGGTCCCCACCGGCTTCGGCACGATGGGGCCGGATGAGGATGCGCCTTTGGCGGAGCCGGCGATCATGTTGATGCCGCTGGCCGGTTTCGATGAGCGCGGCCACAGGCTTGGCTATGGCGCGGGCCATTATGACCGGGCGCTGGCGCGGTTTTCGGCACAAGGACTCCAGCCGCTATTGATCGGCATGGCGTTTGATTGTCAGGAAGTGGCCTATGTGCCCAATGAGCCGCATGATATAGCTCTTCACCGGATACTGACCGAGAGCGGCTTGCGCATTTTCCATCAAGACTGATAAAGACCCGGCATGAGATTACTTTTTCTTGGCGATATGGTGGGGCGCTCGGGGCGCTCGGTGGTGTATCAGAAGCTTCCGGGGCTGGTTTCCGACCTGAAACTGGACTTCGTGGTCGTCAACGGCGAAAATGCCGCTGGCGGCTTCGGGATCACCGAAGAAATCTTTCATGACACGATCCGCGCGGGCGCGGATGTCGTGACGACGGGCAATCATGTCTGGGACCAGCGCGAGGCGCTGGATTTTTCCAAGCGCGAAGAGCGGTTCCTGCGGCCCGCCAATTTTCCCAAAGGGACGGCAGGCAAGGGCGAGGGGCTTTATATCGCGCGCAACGGCGCGCGCGTGCTCGTTTCCAATGTGATGGGGCGGGTTTTCATGCATCCCGATCTGGATGATCCTTTCATGGCGGCGGAACGGATTCTCGAAGCCTGCCCGCTGGGTGAGCAGGCGGATGCCGTCTTCTTTGATTTCCACGCCGAGGCGACCAGCGAGAAGCAATGTTTTGCGCATTTCGTCGATGGGCGCGCCAGCGCGGTCATCGGCACGCATACCCATGTGCCGACGGCGGATTATCAGGTCCTGCATGGCGGCACGGCCTATATGTCGGATGCGGGCATGTGCGGGGATTACGATTCCTCGCTTGGCATGGACAAGGAGGAGCCGCTCAATCGTTTTCTCTCCAAGGTGCCCAAAAGGCGGTTTGAGGCGGCAAATGGCGAAGCGACCCTGTGCGGCGTGGGCATAGAGATTTCCGACCGGACCGGGCTTGCCGAAAAAATTGCGCCTTTGCGCATCGGACCGCGGCTCCAAGAAACAATTCCCGATTTCTGGCGATAATTTTTTTATCCAGCAATTGAAGCCGCGCTCAATCGACTTATTTCCTCATAACGCTTTCTGTCTGCATCGGGCGGCCAGAGGGGACCGTTAACCGAGGAGTTTTTATGGAGTTTCTTGCCGAGCATCTGGCCTTTCTCTCAAGCCCGGCCGGTTGGGCCGCGCTCATCACGCTGGTTACGATGGAAATCGTGCTTGGCATCGACAATCTGATCTTCATATCGATCCTCACCAACAAGCTTCCCGCAGAGCAGCAATCGCGTGCGCGCCGGATCGGTATCGGCGCGGCCCTTATCCTGCGTCTGGGGCTGCTGTTTACCATTTCCATTATCGTGCAATTGAGAGAGCCGGTCTTTTCAGCTTTCGGACATGGGTTTTCCTGGCGCGATATTATCCTGATTGCGGGTGGACTTTTCCTGGTCTGGAAAGCGACCAAGGAGATTCACCACACGGTCGACCCCAATGACGGCAAGGAGAATATCGGCAGCAAAGCCGCGCAACTGACCGCAGGCGCGGCGATCGTCCAGATATTGCTGCTCGATCTTGTCTTCTCGGTTGATTCGATCATCACCGCAGTCGGCATGACCGATGAAATCGCCATCATGGTCATTGCGGTGGTCGCCGCCGTGACGGTCATGCCGCTGGCCGCAGATCCGCTTTCGCGCTTCATCGCCGCCAATCCGACGATCGTCATGCTGGCGCTGGCCTTCCTGCTGATGATCGGCATGACGCTGATTGCCGACGGTTTCGGCTTCCATGTCCCCAAGGGATATATTTACGCTGCGATGGGCTTTTCCGCGCTGGTCGAAGCACTCAACATGCTGGCGCGGCGCAGGCGAACGCAACAATAACTTCATTGCGCCGGACAGAATTGAAAAAGCCGCCCTTGGCAAAAGGGCGGCTTTCTTCTTTCTGGCTGAGTTTATTTGCGGGCCGCAGCCTTGAGAATGGCTGCGCCAAGGGCGGATTTGATCAGCGCGCCCACGAGGAACGGCGTTACGCCGAAAGCGACAGCCTTTTCGATGCCGATCAGGCTCGACAGCCACAAGGCGCCAAGCGTCAGGCAAAGCAGATTGGCAGCGAGGAAGGAGACGAAGGCAAGGCTCACGCGCTGGCCATTCCAGCCGCGCTCGGCCAGATAGCCGGTCATGGCCGCGATGATCGGGAAGGCGGCCAGATAGCCGCCGGTAGCGCCTGCGAAATGATGAATGCCGCCAGCGCCGCCGGCAAGCACCGGCAGGCCGATCATGGCTTGACCAAGCCATGCCAGAACGGTCGCCGTACCCAGCCGCCAGCCATAAAGCGCACCGATCAGCGGCACGATAAGGGTTTGCAGCGTGATGGGAACGGGAATCATCGGAACTTCGACCTGCGAGGTGAGCGCAAGGATCAATGTGCCCAAAACAACCGCCGCAAGGCGAAGCGCGGGCGAACGGGATTCGAGGTTGAGCGGGCTGAAGGACGGGTGCGCCTGGGTGATGCTGGTCATAGGATCCTCAAATTATAGATAAAATGGCGATTCGATCTATATAACTTCCAGAGAAGCAGCGTATTTTGCAAGCAAGAAATTCTACAGCCCGCAAATGCCGGGTTTTGCGAGGCGGGAAGGGCGGGAAACCGGGGGAGGAAATGAAAGTCAGCCGACGATTGCAAACGAATCACGGGTCTTGCCCGATGCCGTCCGGATGGGGCGATGGCCGATCCATTGCACATGGCGAGCAAGGATAGCGGCTGCCTGATCGATGTCATTGCGGCGCAGGGCATCCAGAATGGCGCGATGGTCATGATCGGTGTGCGTTTCCCATTCCGAGCGCCAGGTGGCGAAGAGAAAGCGGGCGCTGGCCGCATGCAGATCATCAATGGCCGCGAGCAGGCGCGGCATGCCGCAGGGTTCGAGAATCAGGCGATGAAAGCGGCGATTGGCTTCTTCCCAGCTTCTGACATCGCGCGACTTGTCGCCTTCGAGCGTCGCCTGTTCTGCGGCGTCCAGCGTGGCGCGGGTTATATGGGCTGCGGCATGGCGCAGGGCCAGCACCTCCAGCGCGGCGCGCATTTCCGCCACTTCGCGGATTTCGCCGATGTCGAAGGAGGCGACGCGGACCCCGCGCCGCGGTTCGGAAACCGCAAGTCCTTGCGCTTCCAAGCGGCGGAAGGCTTCGCGTACGGGGACATGGCTGGTTTCGAACTCGGCTGCGATGTGATCCTGCCGCAGCTTTGCGCCAGGCTCGATCTCGCCCGCGATGATGCGGTCGGCAAGGATGCGGCTGATGCGGGCGGCAATGGTCTCGCTGCCATGCTGGTTTGTGGTCTGGTTCATGTTTTATAGATAATCTATTTAACCGGCTGAGGTCGAGTGCCGTCATTATTATCGACAGAGAAATTGCAAGCCCATGCTTTTGCTGGATGCCCACGCTTTTGCTGGACGCCCATGCTTTTACTGGACGAATGAGGCTCAATTCCCTATAAAGCGGCCATCTGCACGGAGAGCATGGCGGCCCGAACCGTGGCCTGCCCCAATTGGTGAAGCTTCTCCCGTGTATTTCAAACGAACGGAACAGGGGTGCTAATGGCTGGCCATTCACAGTTTAAGAATATCATGCACCGCAAAGGGCGTCAGGATGCTGTGCGGTCGAAAATGTTTTCCAAGCTGGGGCGCGAAATTACCGTTGCCGCCAAGCAGGGTCTGCCTGACCCGGCCATGAACCCGCGCCTGCGTCTGGCTATCCAGAACGCCAAGGCGCAGTCCATGCCCAAGGACAATATCGAGCGCGCCATCAAGAAAGCTGCGGGAAATGACGGCGAAAACTATGATGAAGTGCGTTATGAGGGCCGTGGCCCGGGTGGCGTTTCCGTCATCGTCGAAGCGCTGACGGATAATCGCAACCGTACCGCTTCCAATGTGCGCGCAGCCTTCACCAAGGCTGGCGGTTCGCTCGGTGAAACCGGCTCGGTTTCCTTCATGTTCGATCGTGTCGGTGAAATCATCTACAAGGCCGAAGTCGGCGATGCCGACAAGGTGATGGAAGCGGCGATTGAAGCGGGGGCGGAAGACGTGCAGTCGGGCGAGGAAGAGCATGTCGTCTTCTGCGCCTTCGAGGATATTGGCGAGGTATCCAAGTCGCTTGAAGCGGCACTTGGCGAGGCGGAATCGATCAAGACAGTCTGGAGGCCGCAGACCAATACCGAGCTTGACGAGGAAAAGGCGCGCTCCGTGCTCAAGCTGCTGAACGTGCTCGAGGATGATGACGACGTGCAGAACGTCTACACCAATTTCGAAGTCAGCGATGAAATCATGGAAAAGCTCAGCGCCTGATCTCAAGCGTCGGCCTGAAACAAAAACTCCCGGCTTGTCCGGGAGTTTTTTTATATCGGATGGTTATGGGCAATAAAAAACCCCGCCGAAGCGGGGTCTTTGATCTGCTGCATCTGTTATCAGATGCCGAGATTGCCGAAGCGGTTCTTGAACTTCGAAACGCGGCCGCCGCGATCGACGAGGGTCTGCGAACCGCCGGTCCAGGCCGGATGCGTGGTCGGATCGATGTCGAGGTTCATCGTGTCGCCTTCCTTGCCCCAGGTCGAACGGGTCAAGTACTCGGTGCCATCGGTCATCACGACCTTGATGGTGTGGTAGTCGGGATGGATATTGGCTTTCATCTTCTCAATCCTGAAAATCTGGGAGCGAAAAGCGCAGTTTCTATGTTCGAACCTGTAGCACTTCCGCCCTATGGCAGATATGAAGACGCGTTACTGGCTGGTAACGGCTTCCAAAAGGGTTGGCGTGCCTATACATCAGGCACACGCCAATAACAAGGGCACAAACTCAAGAATGGCGAGCGGAGGCAATCAAATTCGCATGAATCCCGATATTGTCGCAGAGCAGGATCGCAAGCGCCGCTCCCTGAAGCCGCTGAAGCGAATGATACCCTTCCTCGCGCGTTATAAACTGCTCGTCGCAGGCGCGCTGTTCTCACTCGTTTTCGCCGCCGTCACCGCGCTCGCCGTGCCGATGGCCATGCGCGGTGTGATCGATCACGGTTTTTCCGGAACCAATGCCAGCTATATCAATCATTATTTCGGTGCGCTGGTGTTTCTGGCGCTGTTGCTGGGGCTGGCTTCCGGCATGCGCTATTTCTTCGTCATTTCGCTGGGCGAACGGGTGGTGGCAGATTTGCGCAATGCGGTCTTCTCCCATGTGACCAGCCTGTCGCCGGAGTTCTTCGATCGCACGCAATCGGGCGAGATCGTCTCCCGCATTGCCGTTGACACCACGCAGATCAAATCCACGGTGGGGGCGACCACCTCGACCGCCTTGCGCAACATCATTCTTGGTATCGGCGCGCTGATCATGATGGTGGTGACGAGCCCGAAACTGTCGGCGCTGGTGATTGCCGCCATACCGCTGATCATCGCGCCGCTGATTGCTTTCGGCCGCACGGTGCGCCGCCGTTCGCGTACGACGCAGGATATGCTGGCGGAGGCCAATGCCTATGCCAGCGAGCAGATCGGCGCGATGCGCACCCTGCAAGCCTTTACCAATGAAAACATGGTGGTGAGCCATTTCGCGAGCGCTGTCGAAAAGGCCTATCAGGCGGCACGTTCTTCCATCAAGGCGCGGGCGCTTTTGACGGCTTTTGCGATATTTCTCATTTTCGCCAGTATTGTCGCCGTCCTCTGGTTTGGTTCGCGCGACGTGCTTTCCGGCGCGATCACCACCGGTACGCTGGGGCAGTTCGTGCTTTACGCGGTTTTTGTCGCAGGCGCCTTCGGCGCGCTGTCCGATGTAGGCGCCGAGCTTGCGCAGGCTGCTGGCGCGGCGGAACGTCTTGCTGAAATTCTCGATGAAAAGCCGGGGATTTCTGCGCCCGGACATCCGCTCGCCCTGCCGGTTCCGCCGCGCGGCGAAATCACTTTCGACGAGGTCTATTTCTCTTATCCGACGCGGCCGGATGCCCCTTCGCTCAACGGCGTGAGCTTTGTTGTAAAACCGGGAGAGACGCTTGCCATCGTTGGTCCGTCGGGAGCGGGCAAAAGTACGCTGATTGCGCTTGTCATGCGTTATTATGATCCGCAGTCGGGCCGGGTGCTGATGGATGGGGTGGCTTTGCCGGATGCTGATCCCTGTGCAGTGCGCGCGCGCATCTCCATGGTGCCGCAGGAGGTGGCGATTTTCGCAATGAGCATCCGCGAAAATATCGCATTCGGCAAACCGGGGGCGAGCGATGCAGAAATCGAAGCTGCCGCAAAGGCGGCGCTGGCGCATGATTTTATCGTGAAGCTTGCGCAAGGCTACGATACACAGGTGGGCGAGCAGGGAGTAACGCTTTCAGGCGGCCAGCGCCAGCGAATCGCCATTGCCCGCGCGATCCTTCGTGATGCGCCGGTCCTGCTTCTCGATGAGGCGACCTCGGCGCTTGATGCGGAAAGCGAAATGCTGGTGCAGAAGGCGCTGGACGGCCTGATGGCCGAGCGCACGACGCTGGTGGTCGCGCACCGGCTGGCGACCGTGCTGAAAGCGGATCGCATTCTCGTGCTCGATCATGGTCGCATCGTGGAAGAAGGCACGCATCAGAGTCTTGTCGCAAAAGGCGGTATCTATGCCCGCCTCGCCAAGCTCCAGTTTGAAGCTGGCGCGGAGGCTTTTTCTCCCAGAACGGATTCTTTATAGAGCAGGCTTCGACCCGACTGGATCGGACCGGCGCTTATCTTTCGGTCAGCTTGAGTTCGATGCGGCGGTTCCTGGCGCGGGCGTCGGGCGTATCGGATGCGTCGAGGGGCTGATACTCGCCAAAGCCCGCGGCAACGAGGCGATTGGCTGGTACGCCGTTTGCGATCAGATATTTGACCACGGCGGTTGCGCGTGCCGAAGACAGTTCCCAGTTGTCGCGGAAGCGCCCGGAGCCTGAAAGCGGCACATTGTCGGTATGGCCGTCGACGCGCAGCACCCAGTTGATGTCTTCGGGAATCTCCTGGTTGAGCGTGACGACCGCATCGGCCAGTTTTTTCATTTCCTCAAGCCCCGCAGGGTTTAACTCGGAAGAGCCTGTCGGGAAGAGCACTTCCGACTGGAAGACGAATCTATCCCCGACGATGCGGATGTTTTCCTTGTCGGAGAGGATCGCTCTCAACCGACCGAAGAAATCGGAACGATAGCGGTTGAGTTCCTGAACGCGCTGCGCCAGAGCCACATTGAGCCGACGCCCCAGATCGGCAATCTTGGCATTGGATTCGCGATCACGCGATTCCGATGCATCGAGGGCATCCTCCAGTGCCGCGATCTGGCGGCGCAACGCGGAAATCTGCTGGTTGAGCAATTCGACCTGTGAGAGCGCCTGTGCGCTGACCTGTCTTTCCGCGTCGAGGTTTTGCGAAAGCTCGCCCGCCCGCCTTTCCGCAGCCGCACCTGCGCCGCTGCCCTCATTCAACAGCGATTGCAGCCGCGAGCGCTCGCTTTCAGCGCTGAAGAGCGAAGCTTGCAGATTGATGATCGTGTCCTGCAGATCCTGGCTGTTGCCGCGCTCAAGCGAGAGAAGCTGGGTCAGCTCCTGTATCTGGCTGTTGAGCCGCGCCAGCGCGCTGTCCTTGGTGTCGACATCGCGGCTGAGCAGAAATTGAGCCAGTACGAAAACCGTCAGCAGGAACATGACGGCAAGCAGCAGGGTGGTCAGCGCATCGACAAAGCCGGGCCAGTAATCGATATGGCGCTGCGTGCGGCGGTTACGGGCTAGAGCCATGGCAACTACTCCGCGCGGGGGTTGTTGCGCGAGCGTTCATCCAGAGCATCGGAGAGCCGCTCAAGCGTTTGCCGGATTGCCCTTTGTTCCTCCGCCTGCTTCTCGACCCAGTCCCGCATGATCTGCTGCTCGTTGCGCATGCTTTTCACGAGGCCCTGAATACCTTCGGCGAGATTTGCGAGCGCGGCTGTCGTGCGTTGGCTGGAAGCATCTGCGCCATGCAGGTTTTGTAACTTGTCGGCGAGGAAGCGGATGTCATCCGAACTGCCGGTATCGGAAGCAAGATCCGAACCAAGGTCCGTAACCGATGAGAGCCAGTTTTCAAGCTCGGTATAGAAGCGGTTCTGCGCGCGGCCTGATTGCAGATCGAGAAAACCCAGAATGAGCGAGCCGGAAAGGCCGAACAGGGAGGATGAAAATGCTGTGCCCATGCCCGAAAGCGGGGCTTGCAGTCCGGCTTTGAGCGAATCGAGGACGTCGCTGATGTTGCCTGTCCCTGCGTCGAGCGATTGAATGGTGCTGCCGATGGAGCCGACTGTTTCCAGCAGGCCCCAGAAAGTGCCGAGCAGTCCGAGAAACACCAGCAGGCCGATCAGATAGCGCGAGATGTCACGGCTTTCATCAAGGCGGGTGGCGATGGAATCGAGGATCGATCGCATGGATGCAGGCGACAGCGCCATGGATTGCCTCCGTCCCAGAAGCGCGCGCATGGGCGCCAGCAGAACCGGGGGGCGTGAGGACGCATCCGCATCACCGTGGCGGAACGAGTTGACCCAGCGGATTTCCGGCATGAGCCGCAGGACCTGCCCGAAAGTGAGCAGGATGCCCGCGAGCAAAACGCATAATATCAGCCCGTTGAGGCCCGGATTGGTGATGAAGAAGGTGTGTATCTGCCGCATCAGGACCGCAGCCAGAAAGGCCACGATAATGAGAAAGATGACCATGGCCAGAATGACGATCCGCGGACTTGTCAGGCGGTAGGGGTCGTAATGGCCGCTTCCATCCAGTCGTTCCCGCCTCGGATGCCCTCCTGAAAGTCTTTCATCGCTCATGCGTTTCGCTCCATGGATATGCAGAGGAATAACCTGTCGCGGGGGAGCCTATCGCATTCTTTCCGGAAGCGGAATCATTTCAAATAAGAAAATTCTGTGTCGCTGCGGCGGGGTGCGGGCCGGGCGAGAGCCTTATCGCCCGGCTCTTGTTTCAGATCGGCTTTTTGAGCGTCTTGAGAAGCGCGCCGTGAATGGCTTCATTGCCGGCAACGATGCTTTTGGTGGTGAAGATGTCCTGACCGCCATTCTTGTCGGACACAAAACCGCCTGCCTCGCGAATCATCAGCATGCCCGCGCCCATATCCCAGGGGTGCATGCCGTCTTCCCAGAAGCCGTCGAGGCGTCCGCCTGCGACATAGGCAAGATCGAGCGCGACCGCACCCATGCGCCGGATGCCGGCGGTTTCAGCCATGACATTGCGCAGTTCCACGAGATAATGGCCGTGATGCCCGCGCCCCAGATGCGGAATGCCGGTGCCGATCACCGAATCAACGAGCTTGCTGCGCGCGGCAACACGCAGGCGGCGATCATTGAGAAATGCGCCGCCGCCGCGTTCTGCGGTGTAAAGTTCGTCCATGGCCGGATTATAGATGACGCCTGCAACGATCTGCCCCTGGCGCTCAAGGGCGATGGAGACGGCGAAGAGGGGGATGCCATGCAGGAAATTGGTGGTGCCATCGAGAGGATCGACCAGCCAGCGATGCTGTCCGTCCTTCGATTCGACCTCGCCCGATTCTTCCATCAGGAAGCCGAAATCCGGGCGAGCGCGGCTCAGTTCGGTATAGACGATTTTTTCGGCGCGGCGGTCCGCCTGGCTGACATAGTCACCGGGGCCTTTGAGAGAAACCTGAAGATTCTGGACCTCGCCGAAATCGCGCGCAAGGCTGCGCCCGGCCTTGATGGCGGCCTGAACCATGACATTGAGGAGGGCTGAACGAGCCATTGTGATCGTCCTTCAAAACTGAGCAATCTGAGAAAGAACTGTCGCAAAGCCGACAAGACGGCGTTGGACGGCGGCGCCATTTCGCAGCGCCGCAAAGGGAAATATATGCCGCCTCGCAAGTGGGCGGGAGGCCGGATCAGGCGCGGCTGACGTAGGTCAGCTCATTGGTGTCGACGATCACCCGCTCGCCCGATTCGATGAAGGGGGGGACGAGGATGCGGATGCCGTTTTCAAGAACAGCCGGCTTGTAGGAGGAAGCTGCGGTCTGGCCCTTGACGACCGGATCGGCTTCCGTGATTGCCAGCGTCACCTGATCGGGCAGGCGAATGCCGATCGGCTTTTCTTCGTAAAGCTCGACCGTCACCATCATGCCGTCCTGAAGGAAGGCGGAACGGTCGCCGACAAAATCCTTGGCGAGTTCGAGTTGCTCGTAGGATTCGGTATCCATGAAAATCAGCGCTTCGCCCTGTTCGTAGAGGAACGAGAAGTCCTTCTGTTCCAGACGAACGCGCTCGACGGTTTCAGCAGCACGGAAACGCTCGTTGAGCTTGGTGCCGTTGATGAGGTTCTTGAGTTCGACCTGATTGTAGGCGCCGCCCTTGCCGGGCTTGACCGCATTGGTCTTGACCGCGACCCAGAGGCTGCCATCGTGCTCGATGACATTGCCGGGACGGATTTCGTTACCATTGATTTTCATAAGCTTGATCCGGGAATTAATGTAAAACCGTTCACGGTCCGGTGCATCATGAGGGAAAGGCAATCTCCGCTTGCGCATGGCGATTGCGTTCACCTTAACTCGGACCATGATAATTGGGTTTCCAAGACCACAAAACGGCCTTTTACGCAAGCCTATGCAGGCAATGAGTGCGTTCTATGGATAAAAAAACCATCCAAATCTAGCGCATGCGCAGATTACTGGTGGTTTCAAGGGCCTGTTTGAGCTGCTCTTCGGCAAGCCCGTCCATCATGTCATCCAGATCGGGCGCGCGATAGCCAGCCCTTTGGGCAAGAATATACCATGCAGCAGCCTTGACCGTGTCGCCCTCGGTGCCGATACCGTCGCGATAGAGCCGGGCGAGCCATGCCTGGGCGATGACCGTGCCGCGCTGCGCTGCAAGGGTCATCCAGCGAAAGCCCTGCTCATAATCGCGTTCACCGCCGCGACCCTCGACCAGCCAGCGCCCAAGATCGTACTGGGCCGTGTCAAAGCCCTTTTGCGCGGCTTCAATCAGATATTCGCGGGCTTTTTTGTCATCGCGCGGAATTTTAACGGAGCCATTGGCATAAAGCTGGCTCAGCGCGTATTCCGCATCTGGCAGCTTTGCTTCGGCGGCTTTCTCAAACCATGGGAATGCGGCATCGAGCCGTTCCTTTCCAGTGCTTTTCATCAGCAGAATCTGGCCGTAATTGAACTGCGCCATGGCATTGCCGCCTTCTGCGGCCTTCTTCATCAGCTCTTCGGCTTTGGCCGCATCTTTCCTGACATATCTGCCCTGAAGCAAAAGCGCTGCGTAGCGAAACTGCGCTTCGGTGACGCCCTGCTCTGCTGCTTTTGCATACCATTGCGCGGCTTTTTCCTGATCGGCGGGAACGCCGAGACCGCGCGCATATATTTCGGCAACCAGGGTCTGCGATGCCGGGTCGCCCTTTTCGGCCTGCGGCATGGCCAGATTGAAGGCCGTCAGATAAAGGCCGCGCTGATAGGCGCCGAAAGCCTCATCGGCAGGCTTGTCGCCAAAACGGCTGGGATCGATGGCTGGCATCGGGCCGGTCGTGGCGGGCTGGGGCAGCATGACGGGTTTTTCCGCCGGTTTGTCGCCCTTGCTATCCGCGTTTTCATGCGTTGCGGCCGCTTCACCAGCAGCCAGTGCGAGCGGAAGGGATGGCATGAAAATCAGGGCGGCGGTAAGAAGAAATCTGCTCTTCATGAGGGCAAGACGACCTTGTTTGTTCAGTTTTCAAAACGAGGCGCGTGTTCATCGAGCAGCCGGTTGGCTTCCGCGACCGCCTTGGCGGGATCGTCGGCTTCGAAGACGGCACGGCCAAGCGCCACGAAATCTGCGCCGGTAGCGGCTGCGACGATGACGCTTTGCAGCGAATTGCCCGCTTGTGCGATGCTGGGGATTTCAATCATTTCCGACCACCATTGCGCCAGTGCGAGATTGCGCGGATGGGCGTCGGGTTTGGTGTCGGCACCGATCTTGCCGAAGAAAACATAATCGGGCTGGAGTTCACCGATTTCCAACGCGCCGTGACGATCACGCAGATTGCCGGTTCCGACGATCATTTTAGGCGTATGCTTTTCAATAATTTCCGCAAGCGTGGCGGCGTTGCCTTCGATGTGGACGCCATCCGCGCCGACACGTCCTGCAATGCGCGTATCGTTGAGAATGATGGCGGCGGCATCTGCTTTCTGAATGACGGGAACGGCCTTTTGCAGGGATGCCTGAAAGCTTGCCTCATCAAGATCGCCGGAATCGAGGATCACGCTTGTGACATCGCCCCCTGAAAGGGCCGCTGTCAGAAGGGCAGCCAGCGCGTCGGCATCGGCAAGCGGCGGGGCCACCAGCAGGATACGGCAACGGTCGATTTGATTTGTGGCGGAGGACGCGTTCATGGGGCTGACCTAGCGAAAGATATTGATGGAATTCGGGCATAAAGTAAGTGACCGGCATTTAACAGTCCTTTTGCACCCAGGGAGCGGAAGAGCGCCCGATACTGGCATTATGTTTTAGCATGGAACGAAAGTTGATCGGAACCAACCGCGTTCAGCCTGATTTAACAGCTATACAGGCGACAATGAAGGCTGCCGTCAGGGCGGCGGATAAAACGAACAGCAGGCAGGCGAAATGACGATTGAAATGGCAAGAATGGCACCGCAGGGGCGGGATACACGCATCGATGTTTTCCGTGCATTGGCCTTGCTGACCATTTTCATCAATCACGTTCCCGGAACGATTTACGAGCATTTCACGCATAAGAATCTGGGCTTTTCGGACTCGGCCGAGGCTTTCGTGCTGATTTCCGGCATGGCCGTGGCGCTGGCCTATGGCAGCAAATTCGCGCCGGGCAACCGTCTGCTGCTGACGTTGAAGATGTGGCGGCGCGCCGGTGTTCTCTACACAGCCCATATCATGACGACGCTGGCCACGATCGGCATTTTTGCGGCTGCGGCCATTTTCCTCAAACATGGCGAGCTGCTTGCGCAGATCAATATCGGGCCGCTGGTCGAGCAGCCGGCGGAGGCCCTGCTGGGGCTGGTCACACTCGGCCATCAGCTTGGCTATAATAACATCCTGTCCATGTATGCGGTCGTGCTTGTGATGACGCCGCTGATGCTTGTGCTGGCGCGTATCAACCTGTCCCTGATGCTGGCTGTATCGGGCGCGATCTGGCTGCTGTCGGGGCTTTATCGCTTTGCGCCGATCAACTATCCGACGCAGGGCGTATGGTTCCTCAATCCCTTCTCATGGCAGTTCCTGTTTGCCATCGGTATTGCCGGCACAATGCATGTGCGCCGTGGCGGCAAGCTGTTTTCGCATCCGGCACTGATTACGCTCGCGGTCGCCTATCTGGTGCTGTCGCTTGCCTGGGTGCGCATTCCGCTCTGGGGGATCGATGCGTCGATGGGCATGCCCGCCGTTCTTACCGGCTTCGACAAGACATTCCTGTCTGCGCCGCGCCTGCTGCATGTGCTGGCGATGGCCTATCTGATTGCTGTCGTGCCGACCCTCAACAGCATTGCGCGTACCTCGCCGCATAATCCGCTGGCCATTATGGGCAAGCATTCCCTGCCGGTCTTCATTGCCGGCACCTTGCTGGCCATGGTGGCGCAGGTGATGAAACTCATCAATCCCGGCGGTTTGCCTTACGATACGCTGCTTATGGCGACGGGTATCGTGATGCAGTTTGCCCTGGCCTATTATCTTGAATGGCTGCCGAGCATCGGCTGGGGCAGGAAGCCTGCCGCAAAGCCTGCACCGGCGACGGTTGCCGCAACCGCCAAGCCTGCGGTCGCAAAGGTTTCCAATCAGGTGCTGCCGCAACTGTGAGCGGATTAACCCTTTATTAATCCTAATCGCTTTAAATGGTTTACATCCAGTTTGGCTGGATTCTTACCGAGTGGTTTAGCCACTCTGTTTGACGCCTCCCTGTTAAACTCCTGAGAGCCGCCCTTGCGGCTCTTTTTTTTGCCTGAACGTCTAAACAGCCGTGAAATATTAACCGAACGTTAAACATAAACTTGCGCGACCGTGCATGAAGGTGCAGTTTGTGGTGGACTCATCTCGTGGGGCTATTTCGTCTCGCCGCTCTGCGTGGTCGAACAGAGGCTCGATGAATATTCCGGAACCGCATCGTGTGGATTCGGGCAGTGAATTGGCCGCGCGGAGCGGTCATGCAAGGTGGCAGGGCAGTGATTAGCGAACAGGGACAAATGCCGGGCAATATGGTCAGGCTCGCCGAGCATATGGTGTTCTCGGACTCCTTCAAGCCGATTTACAGTGAAGGCATGGACATGGTCGAGGAGGCTGCAAGCTATCTCGACGGTGAGGGGCGCGACAATGCGCGCAATCTCCCACGGGTCGCCGCCACGCTCTATGCCGCCGAATCAATGCGCCTGACCACACGTCTCATGCAGGTCGCCTCCTGGCTCCTGTTGCAGCGTGCAGCCCGTAATGGTGAAATGAGCCAGCAGCAGATCGCCGCTGAAAAGGCCAAGATCCGGCTCGATACGCCTTCCGCGGGCGTGGATGCAGCCGGATGGAACGAGCTGCCTTCCGGCTTTATCGAACTGATCGGGCGTTCGCTCAATTTGCAGGCGCGCGTGCGCCATATGGATCGCAGCGTCTATGGCGAAATCGTTTCGCTGCGTGATCAATCCGCCGGCAATCCTGTTTCCGAGCAGATCGTGTTGCTGCGCACCGCCTTCGGAGCGTCATAGGCATATCGTCCCCACGGTTGGGGATTGCGATGCTTATGTTTCTCTTTTGTTCACTTTTTTGGTGTCAAGTGAATCCGTCTGGGATAGGGTTCGCTCATGAAAGAAACGATTCGCATCATTGGTATTGATCCGGGCCTGCGCCGCACCGGCTGGGGTATTGTCGAATCGCTGGGTAATTCGCTGCATTTCATCGCGTCGGGCACCGTCACCTCGAATGCCGGGATGGACCTCGCCTCGCGGCTCTGCCAGTTGCATGAGGGACTTGCGCAAGTGCTGCATGATCACATGCCGCATGAGGCAGCCGTCGAACACACATTCGTCAATAAGGATGCGACTGCGACCTTGAAGCTGGGGCAGGCGCGCGGCATTGCGCTGCTGGCACCGGCGCAGGCGGGGCTTGCGGTTGCCGAATATGCGCCCAATGCGGTCAAGAAAGCGGTGATCGGCGTTGGCCATGGCGAAAAGCAGCAGATTCATATGATGGTGAAGGTATTGATGCCGCGTGCTACGTTCGACACAAGCGATGCCGCCGATGCGCTGGCCATCGCCATCTGCCATGCCCATCATCGGCAGAGCATTGTGAGCGCGCGGCGCATGCAGGCCTTGTTGGCGGGGTGAGGGGGCGAAATGATCGGTAAACTCAAGGGCGTGATCGACGAGATCGCAGAGGATCATGTCATTATCGACATACATGGCGTCGGCTATGTCGCTTTTTGTTCGGCGCGCACGCTGGGCAATCTGGGCGGCGTGGGCGAGGCCGCGATCCTGTTCATCGAAACCTATGTGCGTGAGGATGCGATCCGCCTTTACGGTTTTGCCTCCCAGCTTGAACGCGAATGGTTCCGCCTGCTGCAGAATGTGCAGGGGGTGGGAGCCAAGGTTGCGCTTGCCGTACTTGGAACCCTGTCTCCTTCCGAACTTGCCAATGCGATTGCATTGCGCGATATGGCCATGCTTTCGCGCGCTCCCGGCGTCGGCAAGCGGGTGGCGGAGCGTCTTGTCACCGAGTTGAAAAACAAGGCGCCAGCCTTTGCGGGCGAGGCCAGCGGCACGATCGGGCTTAAACAGGAGCTTGGCGCAGGTGCGGCCCCCGCGCCGGTGGCGGATGCAGTTTCGGCATTGGCCAATCTTGGCTATTCGCGCGACCAGGCCGCCAATGCAGTGGCAGCGGCCATGAGGGATGCGGGTGAGGGGGCCGATTCGGCAAAGCTCATTCGGCTGGGATTGAAGGAATTGTCGCGGTGAGACGCTTGCCTGAAAGCCAGCTCCATGCGAGGAAAACGCCATGAGCGACCGTAATCCTCTCATAGATGCCGACAAGCGTGGAGAAGACGCCGACACGACATTGCGTCCGCAAACGCTGGACGATTTTGTCGGGCAGGCGGCGGCGCGCGCCAATCTCAAGGTCTTCATCGAGGCGGCGAAGGTGCGTAGGGAAGCGCTTGATCATGTGCTGTTTGTCGGCCCGCCCGGCCTTGGCAAGACGACGCTGGCGCAGATCATGGCCAAGGAACTCGGCGTCAATTTCCGTTCCACCTCCGGCCCCGTCATCGCCAAGGCGGGGGATCTTGCGGCGCTGCTCACCAATCTCGAAGAGCGCGACGTGCTGTTCATCGACGAGATTCATCGGCTCAGCCCGGCGGTCGAGGAAATTCTCTATCCGGCGATGGAGGATTTTCAACTCGATCTCATCATCGGCGAGGGACCGGCGGCGCGCTCGGTGAAGATCGATCTCGCCAAATTCACGCTGGTTGCCGCAACCACGCGGCTTGGCCTTCTGACCACGCCCTTGCGCGACCGTTTCGGCATTCCGGTGCGGCTCAATTTCTATACGGTCGAAGAACTCGAATATATCGTGCGGCGCGGCGCGCGCATCATGCAGATGGGCATTTCGGAGGATGGTGCGCTGGAAGTCGCGCGCCGCTCACGCGGGACGCCGCGTATTGCAGGACGCCTGTTGCGCCGCGTGCGCGATTTTGCGCTGGTCGCGGGAGCCGATGTCATCGACCGCAAGATCGCCGATGAGGCTTTGTCGCGGCTGGAGGTCGATCATCGCGGATTTGATCAGCTCGACCGGCGCTATCTCGATATGATCGCGCGCAATTTCGGCGGCGGGCCTGTCGGCATCGAAACGATTGCCGCAGGGCTGTCGGAACCGCGCGACGCGATTGAGGATATTATTGAGCCTTATCTTATCCAGCAGGGCTTTTTGCAGCGCACGCCACGCGGGCGCGTGCTCACCACAATAGCATGGCAGCATATGGGGCTTGCAGCGCCTGCCGAAATCACCCGGCAGTCGCAGTTCGGCCTCTTCATGGAAGAAGAATGACTGACAAGAAAGATCAGGCACTAAGCGAATCTGTTTCCGGCGAGTTGAAGGACGGCGGCCACCGGCTGCTGGCGCGCATTTATTATGCCGATACGGATTTTTCGGGCTTTGTCTATCATGGCCGCTATCTTGAATTTTTCGAGCGCGGACGCACGGATTTTCTGCGGCTTCAGGGCGTGCACCATATAGAACTTGCCGATGGCGTGCATGGCGAGGAAATGGTCTGGGTCGTGCGCCGCATGGAGATCGATTACAGATCGCCAGCCAGAATGGATGACCTGATCCTGATTGAAACGCGGGTCGATGAAATTCGCGGCGCGCGGGTCATCATGGCGCAGAAGATCAGCTGTCAGGAGCGTTTGCTTTGTGAGGCGAAGGTTGAGGCGGTGATGATTACAAAGCAAGGCCATCCGCGCCGTATTCCCGATGAATGGCGCGCGGCCTTCATCCAAGGCCGCAGCGCCTGATCCTTCCAGATTTTTCGCGATCCGCAATGTTGCGGGGGCAATTTTGCTTTTCCTGAGCAAATGCTAACGCATCTTTAACCATAATATTCCATGAATCATACTGACGGAATCGGTTGAGAGGCGGGCTAGAGGCGCAGCGCCTTCCTTTCACCAAAATTAACCGTAACAAGCCATGGGGATTTAATCTGAAATCCGGCATTGGCGGTTACGGCACGGGATAGAGGCATATTCTGCGGATATGCAAATCCCTCAATTGAAGCTGCGCGGCGTTCGGTTTCGGGCGC
This sequence comes from Falsochrobactrum shanghaiense, assembly GCF_003149535.1. Taxonomy (GTDB): domain Bacteria; phylum Pseudomonadota; class Alphaproteobacteria; order Rhizobiales; family Rhizobiaceae; genus Brucella; species Brucella shanghaiense. The sequence goes on from NZ_QGDB01000006.1 coordinate 138,880, forward strand.
TTTGTAAAAGATTTGCGAAGCCGCCCGGTCAAGAGGCCGGGCGTTTGGATTCAAAATAGAAGGCAGGAGTTGCCCGGCGGTCCGGGAGAGGCTCCAGAACGGTGGATTGATGGAAAATGTTGCCTTAGCGGCTCCCGCCGCCGATGTTACCCTCTGGGGCCTGTTCATGCAGGCGAACTGGGTGGTGAAGCTGGTCATGCTCGGCCTGCTCGTCGCTTCGGTGTGGACCTGGGCTATCATCGTGGACAAGACGATTGCCTATGGGCGTGCGAAGCGGGCGCTGGACCGCTTCGAGCAGATTTTCTGGTCGGGGCAATCGCTGGAAGAGCTTTACCGCAATCTGAATGAGCGGCGCACGACAGGCATGGCTTCGCTTTTCATGGCCGCGATGCGCGAATGGAAGAAATCTTTTGAAAAAGGCGCGCGTTCGCCGATTGCGCTGCAAATGCGCATCGACAAGGCCATGGATGTGGCGCTTGCGCGTGAAAGCGACAGGCTGGAATCGCGCCTTGGCTTTCTGGCGACAATCGGCTCGGCTGCGCCCTTTATCGGCCTTTTTGGCACGGTCGTGGGCATCATGACCGCGTTTCAGGCGATTGCGGCTTCCAAGAACACCAATCTGGCCGTGGTGGCTCCGGGTATCGCGGAAGCTCTGCTTGCAACGGCGATCGGCCTTCTTGCCGCAATTCCGGCAGTTATCGCCTATAACAAGCTGTCAGGCGACGCGGGCAAGATCACGGGGCGGCTCGAAGGTTTTGCAGACGAGTTCTCTGCCATACTGTCGCGCCAAATTGATGAGAAGCTGACGCCGCGTAATTGAGCGGGCGCTTTTTAGCACGTAATTCAAGCCTTCAGGAATGTTGCAATGGGCATGTCGGCAGGAAATCAGGGAATGTCAGGCGGACGTCGCAGACGCGGTCGCAGGAAGGCATTGATGAGTGAGATCAACGTTACGCCATTCGTGGACGTGATGCTGGTGCTGCTCATCATTTTCATGGTTTCCGCGCCGCTTCTGACGGTCGGCGTACCGATAGACCTGCCCGATACGCAAGCCCAGGCCATGAATGCCGATACGCAGCCGATCACGATTTCGGTCAATAATGAAGGCAAGGTCTATCTTCAGGAAACGGAAGTTCCCGTCGATGAAGTGGTGCCGAAGCTTCAGGCCATCGCCAAGACCGGCTATGAAGAACGAATTTTCGTGCGCGGCGACAAGGCCGCCGATTATGGCACCGTCATGAAGGTCATGGCACGTATTTCCGCAGCCGGTTTCAAGAATATCGGCCTTGTGACCCTCCAGGAGCAGGATAGCTGACGCCATCATGAAGGCTGGCCTGACATCTTCCGTAGCGTTGCATACCGTCGCCATTGCGCTGGGACTATTCTCGTTTTCTGCACCGAAAGCGTTCGACGTGCAGGATTCGGAATCGTTCCCGGTCGATATTGTGCCGATTGAATCGATCACGCAGATCCAGCAGGGCGAAAAGACCGCGCCGATAAGCGAGAAGGCCGCGCCAAAGCCGACGACAAGGCCGGAGCCGGTTGCCGATGCGGAAAATGTCGGCGATCAGCAGATCGACACCAAAGCGCCGCCGCGCCCGGAAAACAAGCCTAAGCCTGTGGAAGCTGCGGAAGAGCCGAAGGCGCAACCGGAGCCGGTGAAAAAGCCGGAACCAGTGCCGGAACCTGAACCCGACCCGGCGCCTGCGCAAAAACCCGAACCGGTGCCAGCGACGGAAGTGCAGGCAAAGCCTGAACCCAAACAGGAAGTAACGCCCGATCCGGTGGCGCAAGCCATTGAAAAACAGGCCGAAGCGCCCGAGCCGGACATGCCCAAGCTTCCCGATAATGTGCCCGCGCCGCAGGCAAAGCCCAAGCCGCCGCAGGCACAGACCGCCAAGACGCCGGACCGCAAGCCTGCGGAAGAGCAGAAAAAAACGGCAAGTGCTTCACAGACCAGTCAGTCCAAGAATGATGCGATCGCCGATGAGGTGGCCGCTCTTTTGAACAGGGAGAAGGCATCGGGCGGCGGTGCGAAACGCTCTACGGATCAGGCATCGCTCGGCGGCAGAAGGACGACGGGCGGCTCCACGCTCAGCCAGAGCGAGATGGACGCACTGCGCGGCGCGATCTCGAAATGCTGGAACGTTCCCGCCGGTGTGGCGGATGCGCCGGGGCTGGTCGTGACGGTCAAGATGCGGCTGACGGAAGCGGGCGAAATTCAGGGGGCGCCACAGGTGACGTCGGGTGGTGGTGATTCCGGGGTGGAGAGAGCGGCTGCGGAAAGCGCCAAGCGCGCGGTGCTGCGCTGCGCGCCTTACAATCTGCCGCGCGACAAATATGATTCATGGTCGGAAGTGATCGTCAACTTCGACCCAAGCAATATGTTTTGATCAGCCTTGCTGGTCATTTTCAACGAATGCCTGATGAGGCTAAGGACAAAGAGGTCCATGAAGAGATGAAAATCGGCATTATGAACATGAAGATCAGGACGGTTCTTTCGGCCCTAAGCTGCTTGATCGCTGCAAGCCTTGCAGCGACCATGCCTGCGCGCGCCGTGGTGGAAATCAACATCAATCAGGGTGTGGTCGAGCCGTTGCCGATCGCAATCACCGATTTCCTTTCGGCAGACCAGCTTGGAGCAAACATCACATCGGTGATCGGTGCCGATCTTGAACGCTCCGGCCTTTTCGCCCCCATCGACAAGGGTGCTTTCATTGAAAAGATTTCCAACCCCGACGCTTCACCGCGTTTCGAGGACTGGAAGGTCATCAATGCGCAGGCGCTTGTCACGGGGCGGATCACGCAGCAGCCCGACGGCAGGCTCAAGGCGGAGTTCCGTCTGTGGGACACGTTTGGCGGCCAGCAGATGATCGGCCAGCAGTTTTTTACCACGCCGGACAATTGGCGGCGTGTCGCCCATATCATCGCCGATGCCATCTATGAACGTCTGACCGGCGAAAAAGGCTATTTCGATACGCGCGTCGTCTTCGTCGATGAATCCGGCCCTGCGCAAAAGCGCGTGAAGCGTCTGGCCATCATGGATCAGGACGGCGCCAATGTGCGCTATCTGTCGGACGGCCGCGATATGGCGCTGACGCCGCGTTTCTCCCCGAGCCGTCAGGAAGTGACCTATATGTCCTTTGCGGGTGGCCAGCCGCGTGTTTACCTGCTTCAGCTTGAAACGGGCCAGCGCGAGCTTGTCGGCAATTTCCCCGGAATGACGATTGCGCCGCGCTTCTCGCCGGATGGGCAGAAGGTCGCCATGAGCCTGCTTCAGGACGACGGCAGCGCCAATATTTATACGATGGACCTGCGCAACCGGACCACGACACGGCTGACAAGCAGTCAGGCCATCGATACCAGCGCGTCTTATTCGCCCGATGGTTCGCAAATCGTGTTCTCGTCGGATCGCGGTGGTCGGCCACAGCTTTATGTCATGGGTGCGGACGGCTCCAACCCGCGCCGGATCTCGTTTGGCGACGGCAGCTATAATACGCCGGTATGGTCGCCGCGCGGCGATCTGATCGCCTTCACCAAGCAGTCGCAGGGGCAGTTCTCCATCGGCGTCATGAAGACGGACGGTTCGGGCGAACGCCTGCTGACTTCGGGCTTCCACAATGAAGGCCCGACATGGGCGCCCAATGGCCGGGTGCTGATGTTCTTCCGCAAGGCAGCGGGGGCTGGCGGGCCGAAGCTTTTCACGATCGATCTGACCGGGCGCAACGAACGCCAGATCCAGACGCCGAACTTCGCATCGGACCCGGCCTGGTCGCCGCTTCTCGAATAGCAGGCAGGCAGATGGGAATAAAGAAGGCGCGGAAACAGCATTCCGCGCCTTTATTTTCGAATATCCGCCGCAATTGTATCTTTGAGGCCGTGTTTCTGCCGCATTTAACCATCAGGGCTACGCATACTATTGCTGCCGGAAAGAAACCGGCACGCATCTGGCCGCAAGAAAACGTTAACCATACTTCTTGAGCCTGTTTTAACCTCGATATGATTATTGGTTGGTTACGCAGGAACATCAAATCTTAAGGAGCTCCGGCCCATGCGCCGTTTCCAGTCGATCGCACGTAGCCCTATCGCTATTGCCATTTTCATGTCGCTCGCCGTTGCTGGCTGCGCGTCCAAGAAGAACCTCCCGAACAATGCCGGTGATCTTGGCCTTGCCGGTGCCGCGACGCCCGGCTCCGCGCAGGATTTCACCGTGAATGTCGGCGACCGCATCCTGTTTGATCTCGACTCGTCGCTGATCCGCGCCGATGCGCAGCAGATATTGAGCAAGCAGGCGCAATGGCTGCAGCGTTATCCGCAATATTCGATCACCGTTGAAGGCCATGCCGACGAGCGCGGCACCCGCGAGTACAACCTCGCTCTGGGTCAGCGCCGTGCAGCCGCAGCGCGCGATTTCCTCGCAGCCCGCGGCGTGCCGACCAGCCGCATGCGCACCGTCTCTTATGGCAATGAACGCCCGGTCGCCGTTTGCGACAGCGATTCCTGCTGGTCGCAGAATCGCCGCGCCGTTACCGTTCTTAATGGTGCCGGCAGCTGATAGATGCGGTGATGCATCGATGTTACGAAAAGCGGCCTTAGGGCCGCTTTTTGCATTTGAGGGGCAGAGTTTTGCGGTTTGGACAAATTTTGGCCGAAGTCGGCTGTGTCATAGAGAAAACAGCTTTGCTTTTCATGTTTGCTTTTTGAGATTTTTTCTGAAAGCTCACAAGAGCCGCGCAATTGGCCTGTTCAGAGATGGTTCAGGTGCGGTATTCGATAGCTATCCATCATGGCCTGTTAATTGCGAAGGAAAAATGGGGCAAAAGGAATGAGGAATTCAATGAGGAAAGTGACACTGGCGCTCGCCATGCTGCCGCTTTTGGCGAGTGCGCCGGCTTTCGCCGCAGCACCTGTCGGCGAGGCCGGGCCGGTTGCGAAGCCGGTTCAGACGGCTTTTGCCGATGGCCTGTTGTCAGGCTGGGGCAACAAGCGCGCGAGCGCCACGCGAAACGAAAATATGCAGCTGGCGCAGGCAGGTGATCCGCGCGTCGGTGAGCTTCAGGAACAGCTTCGCCAGCTTTCGGGCAAGGTGGAAGAATTGAACTTCCAGATCTTGCAGTTGCAGGATCAGTTGCGCAAGACGCAGGAAGACAATGAATTCCGCTTTCAGGAGCTGGAAAAGAACAAGCGTTCGGATGCCGGCAGCAGCAGCAGACATGCCGATGCCAGCGCGGCTTCCCCTGCAACCAACGAGGCATCGCAAGATGCCTCGTCTGGCCGCGATCATGCCCCGGCGCAAAATGCAGGCAGCGCCGATTCCATGGCTATTGGTTCGGAAGCTTCACAGGATGCCCCCGTGCGCGGCCAGCCGCCGCAAACCCTCGGTTCCATCCGCTTCGATACCAATGGCAATGTAATCGGCGAGACACTCGATGCCGCTCCGCAATCTTCGGGGCAGGGGGCGGGGCCGTCTGCGGAAGGCAGCGACACATTGGCGTCGCTGCCCAATGACGATAATCCCAATTCGCTATACCAGGCGGCTTATCAATATTTGATGTCCGGCGATTACAAGGCGGCGGAAACCGGTTTTCGCGAGCATGTCAAACGCTATCCCGCCGATCCCACGACGGCAGAGGCGCGCTACTGGCTTGGAGAATCGCTTTTCGGGCAGGGCCGCTTCCCAGAAGCCGCAACGGTCTTCATCGATACGCAGCGCGATTATCCCGATTCCAGACGAGCGCCTGAAAACATGTTCAAGCTGGGCCTGACGCTGGAGAGAATGGATAATCGTGACGTTGCCTGCGCGACCTTCAAGCAGATCCCTGAGCGTTACCCCGAGGCGGCACCTGCCATTCTCAAGCGTGTTGCGGATGAGCGCAGCCGGATCAAGTGCTGATAGCGGAGACGTCAGTGGGGCTTTCCCCGAACGATATTTTTGCGCCTTTCGAGCTTGAGCGCGCGCGGGGGATCGTTGCTGCGGTTTCCGGCGGCAGCGATTCGCTGGCGCTGCTGTTCCTGCTGAAAGATTATCTTGCCACGCTGGACAATCCGCCGCGCCTGCGTGCCGTGACCATCGATCACCGGTTGCGCGAAGAATCGCGGCAGGAAGCCGAAGATGTCGGCGCGCTCTGCCGGGCGCATAATATCGAGCATCGTATCCTTGCGTGGAATGAACCCAAGCCTGCCAGCGGCCTTGCCGCCGCCGCACGCTCTGCACGTTATCGGCTTCTGGTGCAGGCGGCGCAGGAAGCGGGGGCGGATTATATCGCGACCGGGCATACGCAGGATGACCAGATCGAAACATTCCTGATGCGCAAGGAACGCAGCAGCCATGTGGAGGCGCGGGGATTGGCGGCGATGGCCGCGCGCTCCCGGCTGGAAAATTCGGTCGAGCTGATTCGTCCCCTTCTTGGCGTGCCGCGCCAGCGCCTGCGCAAAGATCTGATCGCCAGGGGCGTGGCCTGGGTCGATGATCCAAGCAATGTGAACGCAGATTATGAAAGACCCCGCATCCGGCTGACGAGTGCTGCCGAAGCCGATGCCGTTCGGATTCTGGAGCAGATCGCGCTGGCAGGGGCTGCGCGCAAGCGGGATAATGCCGTTCTGGTCGCAGCACTCGCTCATCCGGGATGCCTCGCGTTTGATCCCTGCGGCTCCATTTTGCTCGATGCCGATATTTATGCAGCTCTTGCGGAAAACCCGCGCCGGTTGCTCTCGGGACTGCTTGCTTCCCTTGCCGGGGGACGGCGCTTTCTCCCCGGAGATGCCGAGCGCTCGCGCATTGAAAGAGTTCTTTGCGGGCAGGAAGAAAGCGGGCGGTTGACGGTGTTCGGTGCATTGATCGAGCGGGGTAAGAACGGCTCGCCGCATCGCTTCCGCCGTGAAAGGCGTAATCTGCCAGCCATGCGCCTTGAACGGGGCAAGGAAATTGTCTGGGACGGGCGCTTTCATCTGACCAATCGTGGCGGGCCTGCATTCGATGTGGGCGCTCCCGGCAGGCAGGAACTGGCGGATTTCACCGAGGCCCGGGGACTGGTTTTCGATGCTGGCCAGCGCGAAGCCCTGATGGTTCTTCCGGCACTTTATCGCGAAGGCAGGATTGTGCATCTGCTTGCGCTCGCTGCGCCGAATCTGCCGGCCAAAACCTGTGAAGGAATCCATGTCGAAAGGCATTTCGCGCTCTTTGATCATGTGTTGCCGGGCTATGATTTCGGGCTGGCTGGCGCGGTGGAAAGCTGCCTTGGCCGTAAATGTCCTAATTTTTGTAAACCAGACTGACAAGAATCGCTGGTTAGGAGGGCTGTGCGCCTTGGCAAGGCCGTGCTTCGATCCTATGTTAGAACGAAATATCGTCCCGCGCTCGCGGGGTGAGAGTGGTATCGATTGGACCCGTTATGAATCCGAACTATCGCAACTTCGCCCTGTGGGCGATCATTGCCCTTCTGCTGATCGCGTTGTTCAACCTGTTCCAGAGCCCTGGCCAGCGCGCGAATTCTCGTGAAATCTCCTATTCCCAGTTTATTGATGACGTGTCCAATGGCCGCGTGAAGTCGGTTACGATCATGGGAGAACGGATCAACGGAACCTTTGCCGATAATGGCTCCGCCTTCCAGACCTATTCTCCGGGCGATACCGGGCTTGTCGCCCGGCTGGAGGAAAAGGATGTGGCGATCACCGCACGTCCTGAAAGCGACGGATCGAGCTCATTGCTGGGCATTCTGCTGTCATGGCTGCCGATGATCCTCATTCTGGGTGTATGGATTTTCTTCATGCGCCAGATGCAGGGTGGTTCGCGCGGCGCGATGGGGTTCGGAAAATCGAAAGCCAAGCTGCTGACGGAGGCCCATGGCCGCGTGACTTTCCAGGATGTCGCGGGCGTCGAGGAAGCCAAGCAGGATCTGGAGGAAATCGTCGAATTCCTGCGCGATCCGCAGAAATTCCAGCGCCTTGGCGGCAAGATTCCGCGCGGTGTCCTGCTCGTCGGCCCTCCCGGAACCGGTAAGACGCTGCTGGCGCGTTCGGTCGCAGGCGAAGCCAATGTTCCGTTCTTCACCATTTCCGGTTCGGATTTCGTGGAAATGTTCGTCGGTGTCGGCGCAAGCCGCGTGCGCGATATGTTCGAGCAAGCCAAGAAAAACGCGCCCTGCATCATCTTCATCGACGAAATCGACGCGGTCGGACGCCATCGTGGCGCGGGTCTCGGCGGCGGCAATGACGAGCGCGAGCAGACGCTCAACCAGTTGCTCGTCGAAATGGACGGTTTTGAAGCCAATGAATCGATCATCCTGATCGCTGCGACCAACCGCCCCGACGTTCTCGATCCGGCATTGCTGCGTCCAGGCCGCTTCGACCGTCAGGTGGTGGTGCCGAACCCGGATATTGTCGGTCGCGAGCAGATTCTCAAAGTGCATGTGCGCAACGTGCCGCTTGCACCCAATGTCGACCTCAAGGTCGTGGCGCGCGGAACGCCGGGCTTTTCGGGTGCGGATCTTGCCAACCTCGTCAATGAGGCAGCCCTCATGGCCGCTCGTCGCAACAAGCGTGTCGTGACCATGCAGGAATTCGAAGACGCCAAGGACAAGATCATGATGGGCGCCGAACGGCGTTCGGCCATGACGCCCGAGGAAAAGGCCAATACGGCCTATCATGAAGCAGGTCATGCCATCGTGGCGCTGAATGTTCCGCAGGCTGATCCGGTGCACAAGGCGACCATTATTCCGCGTGGCCGTGCGTTGGGCATGGTGATGCAGCTGCCTGAAGGCGATCGCTATTCGGCGACCTATACGTGGATGGTTTCGCGCCTCGCCATCATGATGGGCGGTCGCGTCGCCGAAGAACTGAAATTCGGCAAGGAAAACATCACTTCCGGCGCTTCGTCCGATATTCAGCAGGCAACCAAGCTGGCACGCGCCATGGTGACCCAATGGGGTTATTCGGACAAGCTCGGTCGTGTGGCCTATGGTGAAAATCAGGAAGAAGTCTTCCTCGGCCATTCGGTCGCCAGAACGCAGAATGTTTCGGAAGAAACCGCGCAGATCATCGATGGCGAAGTGCGTCGCCTGATCGATGAAGCCTATGCCGAAGCGACGCGTATCCTGACCACCAAGAAAGACGACTGGATCGCGCTGGCGGAAGGTCTGCTCGAATATGAAACGCTGAGCGGCGATGAGATCAAGGAACTGCTTGCAGGCAACAAGCCTTCGCGCGAGGGCGGCGATACGCCATCGCGCGGTTCGGGTGTGCCCAAGGCGGGTACTCCGCGCAAACGCAAAGGCGATGAACCGGGCGGTGAGCCAGGCATGGAACCCAATCCACAGCCCCAGTAATTGCGCCTGTAACCGACATCAAAAGCCGGGCAATCGCCCGGCTTTTTCATTCCTTGAAACTTTATAATCAAATAAAAACAGGCACATAGGCTGAAAACACTTGGTTAAGGATTTCAGCGCATCCTGTTGTGATGAATTGCTCGCAACGTTCAGATGCGAAATCCGTTTAGGTCGTTGGAAAAGCGAAATTGCAACGCAGAGGGTTTATGCGCTAATAACGCAGATAATACCCGCCGGGATCGGACTCCGGCCAGCTATTGCTGTCTCGTTTTTAAAGTGGCAGATAGCCCTATGGCTCAACGCAAGGCTAAGATTATGACACGGAAATATTTCGGAACCGACGGTATTCGCGGTCAGGCAAACAGTTTTCCAATGACGCCGGAAATCGCCATGAAGGTCGGCATGGCGGTCGGCCATATTTTTCGTGGCAATGGGCAGGCTTCCCGCGTGGTGATCGGCAAGGATACGCGGCGTTCGGGCTATATGCTGGAAAACGCGCTGGTGGCAGGCTTTACTGCGGCGGGCATGGATGTCTTTCTGCTTGGCCCGATTCCGACCCCTGCCGTCGCCATGCTGTGCCGCTCCTTGCGCGCGGATATAGGGGTTATGATTTCCGCATCGCATAATCCCTTCTATGACAATGGCATCAAGCTTTTTGGCCCGGACGGCTACAAGCTTTCGGACGAAATCGAGCTTCAGATCGAAAGCCTCATCGATAGCGACCTTTCACAGCATCTGGCCAGCCATGGCAATGTGGGCAAGGCCAAGCGCGTCGATGGCGATATTTATCGCTATATTGAATTTGCCAAGCGCACCTTGCCGCGCAATATTTCACTCGAAGGCCTGCGCGTCGTGGTCGATTGCGCCAATGGCGCGGGCTACAAGGTTGCGCCCGCAGCGCTATGGGAAATGGGCGCAGAAGTCATCACCATCAATGATGAGCCAAATGGCCTCAATATCAATGAGGATTGCGGCTCCACGCACCCGATTGGTCTGATGAAAAAGGTGCATGAGGTGCGCGCCGATGTCGGTATCGCACTGGATGGCGATGCAGATCGCGTGCTTCTGGTCGATGAAACCGGAACGGTGATCGATGGCGATCAGCTTATGGCGGTGATCGCTGAATCATGGGCCAATACGGATCGGCTTCAGGGCGGCGGCATTGTCGCCACGATCATGTCCAATCTCGGACTGGAGCGTTTCCTGAATGAGCGCAATCTGACGCTCGCCCGGACGAAAGTGGGCGACCGCTATGTCGTCGAGCATATGCGCCAGCATGGTTTCAATGTCGGCGGGGAACAGTCGGGCCATATCGTCCTGTCGGATTTTGCAACGACCGGCGACGGCCTGATCTCGGCCTTGCAGATTCTTGCGGTCGCGCAGGAAGAAAACAAGCCCTTGAGCGAGCTTTGCCACAAATTCGAGCCGGTGCCGCAACTGCTCAAAAATGTCCGCACCACGGGCGGGCGGTCGCTTGAAAGCAAGCAGGTGAAAAGCGCCATCGACGAAGCGCGCGAACGTCTGGGCGTGCAGGGCCGTCTGGTCATCCGCCCATCGGGAACCGAACCGCTCATTCGTGTCATGGCTGAAGGGGATGACCGCAGCCTGATCGAGAAGGTGGTGAATGATATTGTCGGCGCGATCTCTTCGGAGAACACGGCGGCCTGAGTGGATTTTGATCGGGACGGAACCAATGGCGCGGCATGTCCGCGCCATTTTCATAGGTGGGGGCGGTCTGCGCCGAGAGATAGATTTTCAATGCATGGAAGAATCGTAAAGAAACAAGGTTAATCGCTACTTAACTTTTCACTCGTAAATTGCCCTCGAATACGCGTTTGCGGCGCGAATGACGATTCGATAGGCAGATATGAACGCTTTTGTGAAAATTTTTTATGCCGGGCTTGCGGCGTTGTTTCTGCCGCTTGTAGCCGTGCCGGGCGGGCTGGCGGAAGACCTTGCCGAGGCGGTGCCTGAAATTGTCATTGCTTCACCGAGTGTTGGCGGCTGGTATCTGCGCGGCGATCTTGGCTATTCGTGGAGCAAGTTCAAAAAAGCCGATTACAGCACGGATAATAGCGGGGCCGGCGCGTCAGGATTCAATGACAGGTTCTATGGCGATCTGAAAGGCTCCTTCCTGATTGGCGGCGGTGCCGGTTATCAGGTGGCGGATTATTTCCGCACCGATTTCACGCTCGATTACATGACGCGCGCCCGATTTGAAGCAAGTTGCGGCGGCGATACCGGTTGCGGCATGGAGGGGAGCGGACATCTTTCCGCGCTGTCGGTTCTGGCCAATGCTTATGTGGATCTTGGTAATTTTGCCGGTTTCACCCCCTATATCGGTGCGGGTCTTGGCGGCACGCATATCAAATGGGCTGACCTGCATCATAATGCCGGGACGCTGGAAGGGGCTGCAAACTGGCGTTTCACCTATGCCCTGATGGCTGGCGCATCGGTCGATCTGACGCATAATCTCAAGCTCGATGCGGGCTATCGCTATCGTCATGTCAATGGCGGCAAGATGTTCGAAGGTAATTCCGCGTTGGGCGACGGCCATGACAAGGGCATGGGTATTCACGATATTCGTATCGGCCTGCGCTATATGTTCGACCGTTAAACCTGCCTGCAAATTCAAACCGGACAGCCCGATTTTGCGGCTCTTTGTATTTTATGGCTCATTTTGAGCTATAATTGCGACATTTATCAGCAAAAACATGCCTTTTATGTTTTGAAAAGTTTCAGACTGGCATAGAAGCGCCCTGAGACCTGCACTGCCTTGGAATTTTGAAGGCGGTTTCCTCCGCAGGCTGAAAGGAAAAGAAATGAAAGCAATTGCCGCTTTTTCAGATTTTGTCGGACGCACATTTGCCGTCTGGGTCATCATTTTCGCCGTGCTTGGCTTTGTACTGCCGTCGACGTTCAGTATTTTCGCGCCGTGGATCGTGGTGTTGCTCGGCATCATCATGTTCGGCATGGGGCTTACGATCTCCACCAAGGATTTCGCCGAAGTGGCCAGACGCCCGTTCGACGTCGCCATTGGCGTTTTCGCGCAATTCCTCATCATGCCGCTGCTGGCGGTGCTGCTCACGCGGGTCATCCCGATGTCGCCGGAAGTTGCGGCAGGCGTGATCCTTGTGGGTTGCTGCCCCGGCGGTACGGCCAGCAATGTCATGACATATCTGAGCAAGGGCGATGTGGCGCTCAGCGTTGCCTGCACCAGCGTGACCACCCTGCTTGCGCCGATCGTAACGCCATTTCTGGTGTGGATGTTTGCCAGCCAGTATCTGCCGGTCGATGCCATGAGCATGTTCCTGAGCATTGTGAAGGTCATTCTGGTGCCGCTGGCCCTCGGTGTCATATTGCAGAAGCTGGCGCCGGGGCTGGTGAAAGCCGCCGTGCCGATGCTGCCGCTGGTATCCGTCATCGGTATCGTGTTGATCGTTGCGGCCGTGGTCGCAGTCAACAAGGCGGCTATCGCACAATCCGGCCTGCTGATTTTCGCGGTCGTCGTGCTGCATAACGGCTTCGGATTGCTGCTCGGCTATTTCGCGGCCCGTTTCGCGGGGCTGTCGCTTGCCAAACGCAAGGCAATCAGCATTGAAGTCGGAATGCAGAATAGCGGTCTGGGCGCCGCGCTGGCTCAAGCGCATTTTTCGCCTTTGGCAGCGGTGCCGAGTGCTGTTTTCAGCGTCTGGCACAATATTTCCGGGGCGCTTGTCGCAAGCTATTTTGCCCGCAAGGAAGATGACCAGCCCGAGACCAGCACTGTAACGCAATAAAGATACTACCCCGCCCGGTTCGTCCGGGCGGGTTTTGGCAAAATAATCCTGAAAAGCGCTATTGTTAAAATTGTGGTTTCCGGTATTTTCATCAGCGGGCCACGCCTCCCCAACGAGGCGCGTGCTATCTGAGAGGATAGGAAACATCATGACGACGATTGCGAAGCCGGCAGTTCGCCCGGCTAACCCTAATTTTTCATCTGGTCCCTGTGCAAAACGTCCCGGCTGGTCGCTTGAAGCGCTTGCCGACGCACCGCTTGGCCGTTCGCATCGCGCGAAAATCGGCAAGAACAAGCTCAAGGAAGCCATCGACCTTACCCGCGAAATTCTCGGCGTTCCGGCTGATTACCGCATCGGCATCGTACCGGCATCGGATACGGGCGCTGTCGAAATGGCGCTGTGGTCGCTTTTGGGCGAACGCGGCGTGGATATGGTCGCCTGGGAAAGCTTTGGCGCAGGCTGGGTCACGGATGTGGTCAAGCAGCTCAAGCTTGAAGATGTGCGCACTTTCGAGGCGCCCTATGGCGAGATCGTCGATTTCGCCAAAGTCGATTTCGACCGCGATGTCGTCTTCACCTGGAACGGCACCACATCGGGCGTGCGGGTTCCCAATGCCGATTTCATTCCGGCGGTCCGTGAGGGCCTGACGATCTGCGACGCCACTTCGGCAGCTTTCGCGCAACGGCTCGATTTCGCCAAGCTCGATGTCGTCACCTTCTCCTGGCAGAAGGTGCTGGGCGGCGAAGGCGCCCATGGCATCCTGATCCTCAGCCCGCGTGCTGTCGAGCGTCTGGAAAGCTACAAGCCCGCCTGGCCGCTGCCGAAAATCTTCCGCATGACCAAGGGCGGCAAGCTCATAGAAGGCATTTTCACCGGTGAAACCATCAATACGCCGTCCATGCTTTGCGTCGAAGACTATCTCGATGCACTAAGCTGGGCCCGTTCGCTGGGTGGCCTTGATGCACTGGTTGCGCGTGCGGATGCAAATTTTGCAGTCCTCGATACCTTTATCGAAAAGACGCCGTGGATCGCCAATCTGGCGGTGGATCCGAAAACGCGTTCCAACACGTCGGTCTGCCTGACCATCGTCGATCCGGAAGTGGCAGCGCTTGCTCCCGATCAGCAGGCGGCTTTCGCCAAGGGCATCGTGTCGGTTCTCGACAAGGAAGGTGTGGCCTATGACATCGGCGCATATCGCGACGCGCCGTCGGGCCTGCGCATCTGGGCCGGGGCAACGGTTGAAGCATCCGATCTGGAAGCGTTGACCGCATGGCTCGACTGGGCTTTTGTGACGCAGAAAGCCACACTCAAGGCCGCTGCCTGATCCGGCATTTATGCATGAAGCCGTGATTGCGTTGGGGCGATCACGGTCTGCATTCTCCTTATTGAGATATCTATTTGATGGAGGCCATTATGGCACCTCGCGTTCTCGTATCCGACAAATTGTCGCCGACCGCCGTTCAGATTTTCAAGGATCGCGGCGTTGAAGTCGATTATCTTCCCGATCTTGGCAAGGACAAGGAAAAGCTGCTTGAAGTCATTGGCCAATATGACGGTCTGGCTATTCGCTCTGCTACAAAAGTCACTGAAAAGCTGATTGCGGCTGCAAAGAACCTCAAGGTTGTAGGCCGCGCCGGTATCGGCGTCGATAATGTCGATATTCCGGCGGCTTCGCGCCGCGGTATCATCGTCATGAATACGCCGTTCGGCAATTCGATCACCACTGCCGAACACGCGATTGCGCTGATGTTTGCCGTTGCACGCCAGCTTCCGGAGGCGGATATTTCCACGCGCAACGGCAAGTGGGAAAAGAACCGCTTCATGGGCGTCGAGATCACCGGCAAGACGCTCGGCATTATCGGCTGCGGCAATATTGGCGCAGTGGTGGCGACGCGCGCCATCGGGCTGAAAATGCATGTGGTCGCTTTCGATCCTTTCCTTTCGGAAGGCCGCGCGCAGGAATTGGGCGTGGAGAAGGTCGAACTGGATGAGCTTCTGGCTCGTGCCGACTTCATTACGCTGCATACGCCGCTGACCGACAAGACGCGCGGCATTATCAATGCGCAAGCTCTTGCCAGGACCAAAAAAGGCGTTCGCATCATCAATTGCGCGCGTGGCGGCCTGATCGTCGAAAAGGATCTGGTCGAGGCGCTTAAATCGGGTCATGTCGCGGGTGCCGGTATCGACGTGTTTGAAACGGAGCCTGCAACCGAGAACGAGCTTTTTGCGCTGCCCAATGTCGTTTGCACGCCGCATCTTGGCGCATCGACTTCCGAAGCACAGGAAAATGTTGCGCTTCAGGTGGCCGAACAAATGTCGGATTATCTGGTGAAGGGCGCGGTCACCAATGCGATCAACATGCCTTCGATCACGGCGGAGGAAGCGCCGCGCCTCAAGCCATTCGTGAAGCTTGCCGAAGTGCTCGGCGCCTTTGTCGGGCAGGTGACGGACGAGCCTATTCAGGAAGTGGAAGTGCTGTTCGACGGTTCGACGGCTGGCATGAATACGCGCGCGCTGGTCAGTGCTGCATTGGCGGGGCTTATCCGCCCACAAGTCGCCGATGTGAACATGGTTTCCGCGCCGATCATGGTGAAAGAGCGCGGTATTATCGTCTCTGAAGTCAAGCGCGACAAGTCGGGCATTTTCGACGGCTATATCAAGCTTTCGGTCAAGACGACGAAACGCGAGCGGGCCGTTGCCGGCACCTGTTTTTCGGACGGCAAGGCGCGTTTCATCCAGATCAAGGGCATCAATCTGGACGCAGAAGTCGGCCCGAACATGCTCTATGTGACCAATGTCGACATTCCGGGCATGATCGGCCTGCTTGGCACCATCTGCGGCAAGCATAATATCAATATCGCCAATTTCGCTCTGGGACGTAACCATCCGGGCGGCGATGCGATTGCCATGCTCTATGTCGATGAGAAGGTCCCGCAAGCGGCCCTCGATGAGCTGACGGCGCAGGAAGCCATCCGGGCAGCACGGCCGCTGGAGTTCAATATCGAGGAAGCCTGAACACTATGGCAGAAGAAACCGGACAGCCGCAATGGCGACATATGCGCAAGCAGGACATCGCGCCTGTAACGATCATTGCCAATATTGTTCATTCCGATTTCTTTGAGGATGAGGCGGTCTTCCGGGACCGCTTCACGCTTTATCCGGGCGGTTGTTTCGTTCTGGCGCAGGATGATGAAATCATCGGCTATGCAATAAGCCATCCCTGGATGCTCGATACGGTGCCAGCGCTCAATTGTGTTCTTGGCGCATTGCCGCAGGATGCTAGCACCTATTATATCCACGACATTGCGCTTTTGCCGCAGGCGCGCTCGGGCGGGCAAGCTTCGCGCGGGATCGATCTGATCGCCGCTCAGGCCGAACATGACGGTTTTGCCACCATGGCGCTGGTTGCCGTCAACGGCTCGCAGGGGTTCTGGGAGAAAAAAGGCTTCATTGCGCGCGATCTGCCGGAACTGGCAGAAAAGCTCAGAACCTATTCAGAGGATGCGCTCTATATGGTGCGCGCGGGATGAAATTTTTCGGGTTAATTGCATGTTTAGCGCATGAAAGAGTCGCACAAGCAGGATTCAATCTGTATAGAGACGAGGGATCAGCACCCCGCTTCCTGATGACGGGCTGCTTGCGATCCTTTGGTTAGTTAAAGCGGCGGAATGCCGGACCGAGGAGTTTTCTCAATGGCGAATGTGGTTGTCGTCGGGTCGCAATGGGGCGACGAAGGCAAGGGAAAGATCGTGGACTGGCTGTCCGAGCGCGCGGATGTGATCGTGCGCTATCAGGGCGGCCATAATGCGGGTCATACGCTTGTCATCGATGGTGTCAGCTACAAGCTTTCGCTGCTGCCTTCCGGCCTCGTGCGTGGAAAGCTGAGCGTGATCGGCAATGGTGTCGTCGTCGATCCGCATCATTTCGTGGCGGAAATCGAGAAACTGCGCGGACAAGGCGTCGAGATCACGCCCGATGTGCTGCGCGTCGCCGAAAATGCGCCATTGATTCTCTCTCTGCATCGCGAACTCGATGCCATGCGCGAAGGCTCCACGAGCGGTCTCAAGATCGGCACGACCAAGCGCGGCATCGGCCCGGCTTACGAAGACAAGGTGGGTCGCCGCGCCATTCGCGTGATCGACCTGACGGAACCCGACACTCTTGCGCCGAAAGTCGAGCGCCTGCTGACCCATCACAATCTGCTGCGGCGCGGCATGGGTCTTGAGGAAATCGCGGTTGAAACGATTCTCGAAGAGCTGACTTCGGTTGCCGACCAGATTCTGCCCTATATCGATCAGGTCTGGCGGGTTCTCGACGAACGCCGCAAGGCGGGCGACCGTATCCTGTTTGAAGGCGCGCAAGGCGCGTTGCTCGACAATGACCACGGCACCTATCCGTTCGTCACCTCATCGAATACGGTTGCCGGTCAGGCTGCTGCGGGTTCCGGTCTTGGCCCGACGGCCATCGGCTATGTGCTCGGCATCACCAAAGCCTATACCACCCGCGTGGGCGAGGGTCCGTTCCCGACCGAGCTTGATGACGAGATCGGCGAATTCCTCGGCACCAAGGGCCATGAGTTCGGCGTGGTAACGGGCCGCAAGCGTCGCTGCGGCTGGTTTGATGCCGTGATCGTGCGTCAGACCGTTCGCACCTCCGGGATTACCGGCATTGCACTGACCAAGCTTGACGTTCTCGACGGGCTGGACGAGATCAAGATTTGCGTAGCCTATGAACTCGACGGCAAGCGCATCGACTATCTGCCGTCTTCCATGGGCGCACAGGCACGCGTCAAGCCGATCTATGAAACGCTTCCCGGCTGGTCTGAAACGACCGCAGGCGCGCGTTCGTGGAACGATCTGCCGGCGCAGGCCGTCAAATATGTCCGTCATATCGAAGAACTGATCGGTGCGCCGGTGGCCATGCTTTCGACCAGTCCGGAGCGCGACGATACTATTCTTGTAACCGATCCGTTCCAGGATTGATGCAGTTTAAAATATACGGCTGGCAAGGCCCGCCAGCCGTATATGGGGCCGTCTCATTTTGTCGATCTGTCTGAAAGGCTTCACTTAATCATGGCCTCGGGCTTTGCTTTCCCTTGATTATTGTGATTATTGAGGCATTTATTGCATCTCGTACTCGCGGAAACTGGGTAAGGCGGCATGGCAGATTTTGTAGCAGTTCTGAAAAAGACGATCGACGCGCAGGCTGATAAATCGCCTGAACTGCGCCAGCGCGTCTATGCGAAGGCGCGGGCGACGATCGAGCAAAAGCTTGTAACGGCAAATGCCTCGCAGGCAGTCGCCATGCGGCAGCGCAAACTTCTCGAAGATGCCATTGAAGAGGTCGAAGCCTCTTATGCACCGCCGCCCCCGGTGGTCGAAGAGCCTGTGGATGATCCGCTCGAAGATTTTCTGCAAGAGACGAGCCATATTTCGCAGTCCTATTCCCGCAGCCGGAATGAAGAAGCCGCAGCCGAGCCGCCCGTCGCATCACCGGATAAGAATGATGTGCGGGAAAACGGCACGCCTTCGGCTTCTGCCCGTCAGGATGACGAATGGGCGGTGGAACGTGAGCATGAAGGCAGGGCGGAGAACGGGTTTTCGCACCGTGCCGAATATGCCGATTCCGATGTTTCGGATGAAAAACGCTCTTACAAGGGGCTGATCGCCGCGCTTGTAGGCGTCCTGCTGCTTGGTGGCATCGGCTATGGCGTCTGGGCCAACAAGGATGAATTGCAGGAATTTGCGTCGAGCATCGGGCGCAGCGATGCGCCTGAGAGCGGTGCGGAGACGCAGACTGGCGCAGAAACGCCAGCTTCGGAACCGGCAACGGGCACAGAGGAAACGCCGCAGGCACCCGATGCGGAGCAGAAGCTGACGCAGCGTCTTATGCCGGATGGCAGCGAGGTCGATGAAGGGCCGGCCGATGGTGCCGCCCAAATAGGCGAGGGCACGTCGACGACGGCGTCGACGCCAAACGCGGGACAGACAAACAGCGAAAACCAGTCGCAAGCCGGACAGGCGATAGCCGTCGGGCAGCAGGCGCTTCTTTATGAAGAACGCGGCGGCACGGAAAGCGGCTCGGTCGAACGGGGTAATGTCGTCTGGTCGGTGATCGAGGAAAGCCCCAATGAGGGTGAACCGACCGAGCCTGCGATTCGCGGCAATATCACTATGCCCGACAGCAAGCTCGAGCTGAAACTGACGATTCGCAAGAATTCGGACCAGTCCATTCCCGCCAGCCACCTGATTGAAATGGTCTTTACCGTGCCGGAAGGTTTTCCGGGCGGCGTGATCGATAATGTGCAGCGCATTACATTCAAGGACACGGAACAGGCGGCGGGCAATCCGCTTATTGCCGTGCCTTCCAAGATTGCGGATAATTTCTTTATCATCTGGCTCAATGATGCGCGCACGGCACAGGACACCAATCTTTCCTTGATGCGGCGCCTGCAATGGATCGATATTCCGGTTTCCTACCGCAATGGCCGCCGCGCCTTGATCAGTCTTGAAAAGGGCATTCCGGGCGAGAAAGTCTTTAATGACGTTCTGGGTGCAAGCTAAAGCATGTCGCCCGAAAGTGGGAACCGGTTTCGGGATAAGGACATGCGTTAAAACAACAACTTAAAGCGTAGGGAGCGAATCTGAAAGATCGCGACCCAGAGCATTTCCAGCAAAAGTGTGAAACAGTTTTGCGTCCGGATAATGCGTGAAAACAAATAGATAGAGCGGTTCCTGTTTAGACAGAGACAGAATCCTCGGAACAACTTCAAATCTTTGTTTTTATCGCATATCCGACAAAAAGGCCGCGCGTAGCGGCCTTTTTTAAGAACAGCAGATTGTTGCAGATCAGGCGTGAGCCTCAATAGGCGTGAGTGCCTTTTGCTGCTTGAGCGCCGCAGCCTGAACGGCGGCCTGGACCTTCTCGAAAGCCCGCACTTCGATCTGGCGCACACGCTCGCGGCTGATGCCGAATTCGCCGGAAAGGTCTTCCAGCGTTATCGGATCTTCGGACAGGCGCCGCGCCCGGAAAATGCGCCGTTCGCGATCATTGAGCGTATCCATTGCCTGTTCCAGCATGGAGCGGCGGTTTTCCAGCTCGTCCTGCTCGATGAGCGTCTGTTCCTGACTGTCGCTATCGTCAACGAGCCAGTCCTGCCACTCACCGGATTCGCCTTCACTCGCACGCAAGGGCGCGTTGAGAGAGGCATCGCCCGAAAGGCGGCGGTTCATGGAGACGACTTCATCCTCGCTGACCTGAAGCTTGGTCGCAATCTGCTTGACCTGATCAGGATTGAGGTCGCCGTCATCCAGCGCCTGAATCTTGCTTTTCATCTTGCGCAGATTGAAGAACAGCCGCTTTTGGTTTGCGGTCGTACCCATCTTCACAAGGCTCCATGAACGCAGGATATATTCCTGAATCGAAGCCTTGATCCACCACATGGCATAGGTGGCAAGACGGAAGCCGCGTTCCGGCTCAAAACGCTTGACGGCTTGCATCAGGCCGACATTGCCTTCGGAAATCACCTCGCCGATCGGCAGGCCGTAACCGCGATAACCCATGGCAATCTTTGCGACGAGGCGAAGATGGCTCGTCACCAGCTTATGCGCGGCCTTGGGATCGCTATGTTCGTGATAACGCTTCGCCAGCATATATTCTTCCTGCGGCTGAAGCATGGGAAAGCGGCGGATTTCTTCCAGATAACGTGTGAGTCCACCGTCACCTGTCGTAACGCTTGGGAGATTCATCTGGGCCATAAAGCACCCTCCTTCTAAAGATCAGGTTCCCATCTGGCGAACCCGTCGCGCCGACTGCCTCCTGCACTTCAGGCGCGAATATCCATATATAAGCATCATTTTGGCGAAAACACGATGCTTTAACTCATGAAACAAACCGTCACTATAATGTGAACGCGGCGTGAGCCGCAGATTTTGCTGAAAACGGGGGATCGACTATCAATCCGATGCAATATTTAGACGATCCCATGCGGTTTCGGAGCCGCTATTATTTACAGTCTTATATAGAGTAGTTGCGAAAATTTTCCAGCAGATGCTCCATATCTTCGGGTATTGCCGCCTCAAAGCGCATGACTTCATCCGTCGCCGGATGCGTAAAAGCCAACAGCCAGGCATGCAGCGCCTGGCGATGAAATCCGCGCACTGCCTCTTGTAGCGGCGCGGGCAACTTGTTGGCCTTTGTCTTGTAAGCGCTGCCATAATCCATGTCGCCGACAAGCGGATGGCCGATATGGGCCATATGGACACGAATCTGATGGGTGCGGCCTGTTTCAAGGCGGCATTCGACCAGAGAGGCGAGGGCTGTGGCGTCGTCGCGCGGTCCGAATTTCTCCAGCGTCGTATAATGGGTAATGGCATGGCGCGCATCGTCGCGTTCTTCATGCACGACGGCCTGCTTGGTGCGATCGCGATGCGAGCGTCCCAGAGGGGCATCGATCGTGCCCTGCGGGCGTTCGGTCATCCCCCAGACAAGCGCCAGATAAGCGCGCTCCAGATTGCCGGTGCGGCCATGATCGGCGAATTGTTCGCTCAGGTGACGGTGCGCACGGTCATTCTTGGCGACGACCAGAACGCCGCTGGTGTCCTTGTCGAGGCGATGAACAATGCCGGGACGCCTTATTCCGCCGATTCCCGACAAGCTATCGCCACAATGATGTATGAGGGCATTGACCAGCGTTCCAGTCCAGTTTCCATTGCCGGGATGAACCACAAGTCCTGCGGGCTTGTTGATCACGATGAGATCATCATCCTCGTAAAGAATGTCGAGGGGTATGTTCTCGCCTTGCGGCTCGGCAGGCTCAGGTTCAGGCAGCACAACGGCAATTCTCATGCCTTCGCGCAGCTTTTGCTTGGCTTCACGGGCCGGTGCGCCATCGAGGGTCACATGACCTTCAGCAATCAGGGACTGAACGCGGCTGCGCGAGAGTTCCGGCCCCAATGCTGCGGCCAGCCACTGGTCCAGACGCTTGCCTGCGGCATCGGTGTCGGTAATTAGCTCTTTCAATCGTGTCTTCCCTTCGCTATCACGCGCAACGCGGCGCATGAACCGGAGTTTTTTGATGCAGGATCCCCATTATCCCCGATACCAGAATCAGCAGGATTCGGCATATCAGGACTATCAGCAGGGCTATTATCCGGATGAAGTGCCGGAGGCTCCGCTCGATCCCGCGATGGAAAAGGTCCGCCGCAAGATGATCCGGTTGCTTGCAGTCTCCATCGGCGTCATGCTGATCGGTCTTATGGCTGTGCTTGTCGCCGTTGTCTACAAGATCAATCGTGCGCCTGATGCAGCGGCGGTCGAAGAAGCCCGTTCAGACATTCCGGGACAGGCTGCGGCGGTTCCTGCGCTGCCGGAACCGGTGAAGCTGGTCGAGTCGCAGATCGAACTTGCGCCCGGCACGCGTCTTTTATCGCAAAGCCTGTCGGGCGACCAGCTTTCGCTTGAAACATTGCTGCCGGACGGAGGCACGGAAATCCTCGTTTATGATCACCGGGAATCGCGCATCATCGGACGCATCAAACTCGGCAATGTCGAATAAGACGTTCCGCCGCTCGATATAGGCTGCATATTTAATTTGCGCCCGGCATTGCGCTTTTGACAAATGCCGCTTATATCGACGCTCTGCTTTTGGCATGGCTCAGGCCAGTATGTTGCAAGCGCCCATCGTCTAGCGGTCAGGACGGCGCCCTCTCACGGCGCAAACAGGGGTTCGATTCCCCTTGGGCGTACCAATAATCCATTGCTCTATGGGCTTTCTTGATTTCCTCCGGTATCATTGACCCTAATCAATGCATTAATTTTTTGGGCACTTAATCATAGCGTCATCGACACGCAATTTGCTTGAGCCGTTTTTACAAGGCTGAGCAAATGTCGATGGTGAGCGTCTGATTGCTGGAAGGGGATTATGGGCACACGGTTTCAATTGGCATCGATAATAGGTTCGATTGCGTTCATCGTTCTGATTGGTATCGGGTTCATCGTAATCCTGACAGTACCAGAATTATCCCGAAATCCGGTTTACCCTATGATTTGGGCTGTGGTTATCAGTGCCATTATCACGCCGGTCGCCGGATGGGTTATCGCATCAAAGATAATCAAGGTGCGATAAGGCAAACAGGCGTAGGACTGCATTATGCAATGCGCCGCCGCCAATCGTTCACTGTTTATGGACTAATTTCGGTGCGGCTGGCTACTCCAGATGAACATCAGGGCTGACACGTCGCCAGTGGCTCGCATGGGGCGATCCCTTGCGACATTTGGTGTGGTCAGCGATGATTCTTTCACGGTCCTGCCAATTCAGCTTTCCTCTTAATGAATTGCTATCTTATCCGTATGCCTTCCTAATGGCGCTCCTGGCAGCTTTCTTCTTGTCTGCGGCGGCAACGTAGGTTTGACTGTCCTTGATCGCTGATTGAACGGAGGGTGGCATGAGAGGAATTGCTTTTATAGGATTGAGTATGGTGCTTCTTGCAACGCCGGGTCTTGCGGCGAGCCCATGTGAGAATGCGCAGGACCAAGTTACCTTGAACCAATGCGCCAACGAAGAATTTGCAGCTGCCGATAAAAAGCTCAACGCCAGCTACAGGGAAATTCAAAAGCGCCTGGCGGACGATCCGGACACAAAAAAGCTTCTTGTTGCGGCCCAGCGCGCCTGGATGAAATTCCGGGACGCGGAGTGTGCATTCTCTTCTTCCTCAAGCGGTGGCGGAAGCATTCAGCCCATGCTGATTGCAAATTGTCAGGCGCAACTGACGTCAGAGCGCAGCAAACAACTCGATGCCTATCTGAAATGCCCTGAGGGCGATATGTCCTGTCCGGTTCCTGCCGCCGACTGAGCAAGTATCTCTGCGCTTGCTATTTTACAGAAGTTAGTATTTCATCTCATTGTCGCAAATGAGAGGGAGGAACTCATGAGCAAAACACGGCAAACTGCAACATTCAGAAATATAGAAAAATGGTGGCTGGCGGTTGCTTTCGGTATGCTGGCCATAACCTTATATTCAATTACTTAGAGAACGTTCCGTATTTTCAGAATAAATTGAAAATACTGTATATACAGGCCCTCACGCACATTGAAATGAAGCAATGGGCAGGGGCGTTCATAGGCGGCGCAAGCTGTTGGAATATTACCCGAGCAAAGCAGAAAGAGTGGTTCTGTCCTGATTCACTCTTTCAAGCTCCTTTTCAAATCCTTTCCCCCGCAGCCAATCATCTTGTGTGGCGTCAATCGCCCGGAGTGGGCCGGCATGCCGGAATAAGATGAATGTGAGCCCGTTTATGGGATCTTATAAAGTTCATCGGACTTTATAAAAAGGATTGGGGAGACAGTGCTTTTCCAGTTGCAAAAATTTGCAACTGGCGAGCGGTGGGTGCATAATCGTACCATGAGACAATTGCAGCCAAAACCCGATTATGAGCAGGAACTGAGGCAGGCGGGCGTACGCATCACGCGGCCCCGACGCATCATTCTGGGCATATTGAGCGATACTGACGATCATCCCGACGCGCTGGAGATTTTCCGCCGCGCGGTCGAGATCGACAGCAGCATTTCGCTATCGACCGTTTATCGTACCATGAAGCTTCTCGAAGAGCGCGGGGCCATCCACCGTCACGCTTTCGATGGCGGTCCGTCGCGTTTCGAGCAGGCCACCGGCACCCATCACGACCATATCATCGATATGGATTCGGGTGAGGTCGTGGAGTTTCATTCCAGCAAGATCGAAAAATTGCAGGAGGAGATCGCGCGATCGCTGGGTTATGAGATCGTGCACCATCGCCTTGAACTTTATTGCAAAAAAATCAAATCCTGACGGAACCAAGGCATTGGATTTGCGTTTTATGGACATGAAGACCGCATCCCCCGCCCCGCAAGCGGTCTTCAGAGTCTGCTCCAGACTCCCCGTATGAAGCAGACGACGAGAATGCCGCGCAACGGCCGCTATATCAAACTGAAAAATCGGATTGATTGGACCGGTTTGATGTGGAGTTGGAACAGACGCATTTCATGTGTCTAAAGATCGCTTGACGATCATCCGTGATGCAGCAGGCGTTTCGTATCTTCAGAGTCGCCATGGCGTCGAGCCATGGCGACTTCTCTTTTTGAGGTCTTCTCGGGAATGCCGGAAATATCCGCTCAGGAATCGAATTGTTCGGAAGGGATCGTCAGCGAATAGATCGCGCCCGTCTCATCGACGCGGTATTCCGCCTTGCCGCCTACTGCCGAAGGCACGATGCGCTGCAGGACGGCGCTGCCGAAACGCGGATCATGCTTGTAGACTTCAGGCATGGTTGGATTGGTTTCTTCCCAGCGGAAGAAAAACTGCTCGCTGCCATCGTCATCACGCCGGATCTCGGCGGTGATGAGCACGCGGCCATAGGGTATCGACAGACCGCCGAACGATGTGGCGTTGACGATGAGTTCGTGCAGCGCGAGTCCGAGATGCAGGGCCGCGCCCGGAAAGAGATAGGGGTTGTCGCCG
The DNA here is from genome assembly GCF_003149535.1 of Falsochrobactrum shanghaiense. Classification (GTDB taxonomy): domain Bacteria; phylum Pseudomonadota; class Alphaproteobacteria; order Rhizobiales; family Rhizobiaceae; genus Brucella; species Brucella shanghaiense. The sequence goes on from NZ_QGDB01000006.1 coordinate 164,479, forward strand.
GAGATGACGAGGCGCTCATCATTGATGTCGATATATTTCTCGATCTGGGAGTGAAACAGATCCAGAAACAGCGCCCCATTCCAGTTTGAATCGGTCACCAGATCCTGCGAGTAGGAAAGCGACTGGATACGCCCACGGAATTTGAGCAGGAAATCATCGATGGAATCGGTAAATCGTGCCGTCTGACTGGCCATGCTCTGTACGATGGCGAGAAGATTTTTTGAGCGATGGCTGACTTCGCGCAGCAAAGTCTTCAAGACCTGTTCGCGTCGCTTGAGCTCGCTGATTTCAAATGCGGTGGTGACAAGACCATGAATATTTCCGTCAGCGTCACGGTCGCAATCAATGTGAAATTCGATCCACCTGAGCGTGTCGCCATCATTGATCGCCAGTTCGACGTTCTGGGCGGTCCCGCTTTCAAGGGCTGCTTGCTTTGCATTGTTGAGACGTGACATGGAGGCGGAGAAGATGAAGTCGCAATCCTGGCCGCCGACCTTCCATTTCTCCTGCCAGTAAGATGGCAGGTTCTCACCCCACATATAGCGCAGATCAAGGCTCTGATAGAGAACGCATACATTGCTGTTGCGTATGGCACCAAGCAATGCGCGCAGGCGTGCGGCATCCGGATCCGTTTGCCGATAGGGCGGGTGCGATGCAGTCATGGGGGGCAATCCCCCAATGCCGACTGAACGCGGCAGGAAGGATGGCGGAAATCGTGCGCCATGAGCTTCTTACGGCACTCTTCGGCAGATATTTTGCAGATATGGGCTTTCATGATGTTCAGGCGCTCGCAAGCAGCAATTGAAAATGATCGCGCTAAGCCGACTGGCCGCACGATCATTGCGTGGTCTTCGGAAAATAGTCGTTTCTCGCGACTGTCGCCCGATGCAGTCCCATGCCGCATTGGCTCATGCATTGTTGCATAAACACCCTGCGGCATGGCCGAGAGGGGACGGTGTATCACGCTTTTCGGATGGCCGAGGCGATGAGGGATATGACCAGCAGCGCCAGAAATACGAAGAATAGAATTTGTGCGATACCCGCCGATGCGCCGGCTATACCGCCAAATCCGAGAGCGCCTGCAACGAGTGCCACAACAAGAAATACGAGAGCATAATAAAGCATGTCCGTTCTCCTCTATATTGATGGAAGGAATAACGCGGGATAACAGGCTTTGGTTCCCGGTAATCGGCAAGTTTGAAATCCGGACAATCAAATGCTTGTTCCCTTGAACGAATGCAAGCTTTGGCTGTGGCTGTGCCCCTGTCAGGATTTGGCCTCACAGGGGCAGTCGAGCGGAGCGGGTGCTGTTCAGGCGGCGACTTTTGCCGATTCTTCAAAGAATAATGCCTGACTGATAAGCGCCTTGACCATATCGGGGTTGAACGGCTTGGTGACAAGGAATGTCGGCTCCGGCCGTTCGCCTGTCAGAAGACGCTCGGGGAAGGCCGTAATGAAAATGACGGGAATCGTATCATCCTGTAAAATCTCATTGACGGCATCGATGCCAGAGCTGCCATCCGCAAGTTGAATATCCGCAAGCACCATGCGCGGCTTTTCCTGCTGGTAAAGCGCCAGCGCCTCGTCTTTCGTGCGGGCGATGCCGACGACTTCGTGACCCAGCCCCTCGACCATCTGCTCTATATCCATGGCGATCAGCGGCTCGTCCTCGATAATCATGAGGCGCGTTGCAACCTGTTTGGAAATCTCCGCCGAAGCGGATGAGAGCAGGTGATTGAAATCGCCCTCGCTCATTTTGAGGATTTCGGCTGTATCGTGATCGTTGAAGCCTTCGACGGCTACCAGCAGAAACGCCTGGCGTGAAAGCGGCGGCATATTCGAGAGATTGCGCGCGGCATGTTTTTCCCACCCGAATTCGGGTGCCGTTTCGGGCATACGAATAGAAGCCGTTTTGTAAAGGTCGCAGAAAAGCTGATAGAGGGCGACCCGGTCCGATGATGCTTCAGGGAAGATGCCCGTATCGGCAATCAAGGCTTCCAGCGTCGCAGCCACATAGGCATCTCCAGAAACCTGGGAGCCTGTGAGGGCCCGGGAAAAACGGCGCAGATAGGGAAGGTGCGGCGCTATACGCGTCGATAACGTCATGCTCTGAAACTCCTCATAGCCGCGATTCTTTATCTTTTGCATCAATCATGCAACAGTCATACGACCACACGAAAGATGCCTGACGGTGCGGCATTATGGATCGTTAACGTCTGCATCGTATAAAAGTTCCGTTGGATTGAAATAATTCTGGAACTTTTTGAGAGCAGGCGCATTAGTAGCCATGGTTTGGGTTACAACACGTCAAGGCACGGGCCTAGAATGATCAAAAATGACTGAAAAGAAAAACCTTCATGCGAATAGCGCCGGATTATCGGCGTCTCGGCGCGTCCAGAAGGACATATTGGGTCCGAACTGCGAAGTCGGTTTGAAACTCAAGGCGCTTTATGCTTCGATACAGGACGAGATTATTCCGGATCGCTTTCTCGATCTTCTGGAAAAGCTCGATCAGGCTGAACAGGAGGGTGTGCGTGGACAACGAACCCGTTCCGTCGGTTAAGGAGACGCCGCAGTTCAAGCGTGAGCTTCTGGCATCCTTGCCGAGCTTGCGCGCTTTTGCCATATCGCTGATCGGCCAGCATGACCGTGCCGACGATCTCGTGCAGGATACGATCATGAAAGCATGGGCCAAGCAGGAGTCCTTCGAGATGGGGACCAATATGAAGGCCTGGCTGTTCACCATTCTGCGCAATGAATTCTACACCCAGATGCGCAAGCGCGGTCGCGAGGTGCAGGATACGGATGGCGTGTTCAGCGAGCAGCTTGCCGTGCACCCGTCGCAATATGGCGCGCTGGACCTTCAGGATTTCAAAGCAGCACTTGAACAATTGCCCGACGACCAGCGCGAAGCCATCATTCTTATCGGCGCTTCGGGCTTTGCCTATGAGGAAGCCGCTGAAATTTGCGGATGTGCTGTCGGGACGATAAAAAGCCGGGTCAGCCGTGCGCGGGTGCGACTTCAGGAAATATTGCAAATTCAGGGGGATGCGACGGATTATGGACCCGATGCAGATTCTTCGCGGGCCACGCTGAGAAGTTTTGCGTAAAAATGCCTCCATGCGCACAGGCCGATTGCTTGGACAGGTTGTCATAAATTATGCTTAAGTAAGATAACGCTTATTATGGACTGAACCTTGCCATCAACCTTTTCGCGCTACCTTCTCAAGCCGTCTATACGCCCGATCGCAGTCCTCGTCTCGCTGGGGCTGGTCTTGCTTTCAGCCGTGCTGACGCTGTTTCTTTCGATGAGCGTCAACAGGCAAGTGGGTGATATTGCCAGAAACTTCGATCTGCGCCAGCAGGTCGAAAAGGTTGCCCAGCTTGCATATAATATCGAGATGAGCCGACGCGGCTATCTGCTAACGCTGGACGACAGCTATCTCGATCTTTACCAGCGCTCGATCCTTTCCGTTGACCAGACGCTTTCCGAACTCGATTCTCTGACGCAGGGCAATGCGCTGCAGAGTGCGCGCGTGCAGCAAATCCGCGCGCTGGTCGATCGGGAGCATGAGGATGTGCAACAGACCATCAATCTGGCCAGAGAAGGCAGGGTTGATGATGCGATTGAAAAAGTGCGCGGCGATGAGGGAAAAATTCTCATCGACCAGCTTTCCAGCACGGTTTCGCAATTCACGAGCATCGAGGAACAGGAGCTTTTCAAGCGTAACGCCTATATCAGCCGGATGCGCTACTGGATGGCGGCCACTTCCATCGTGGCACTGGCTTCCGCAGCCATGCTGGGACTGTTGCTGTTCACCCGCATTCAACGCTACATGCGCGCGCTGGTTGACGGGCAATCGGCGCTATTATCGGAAAAGGAACTTCTGGAACACCGCGTGCAGGAGCGCACGGCTGAACTGGAGCAGGAGCGCCGGATCGCCGAAAGAGAACGGGAGCGCGTGGAACTCCTGCTTCAGGATTCCAATCACCGGATCGGCAATTCGCTTGCAACGGTGTCGTCATTGCTCGGGCTGCAATTGCGCCAGACCCGCAATGAAGAAGCGCGGGCGGCCCTTTCTGCCGCGCGCGATCGCGTGCAGACGGTTTCCACCGCCCATCGCCGGCTGCGGCTGGGGGAAGATATGGAATCAACGCGCGTCGACGAATTCCTCCAGACGGTCATCGACGATATACGCAATGCTGTCGGCGAAGATCGCAAGATCAGTTTCGAGACGGAGTTTGCGCCGCTTGATCTCAAGGCAAGGGATGTGACGACCATCGGCATTATTGTCGGGGAACTGATTACCAATTCGATCAAGCACGCCTTTCGCGGACGCAAGGATGGCCGGGTTCTGGTTCGTTTCAAGCTGGATGAAGATAGCCATGTGCCAGCGCTGATTGTTGAAGACAATGGCGTGGGATGGCAGGCGGCGGAGGCGGAAAAAACGGGTGAGCAGAACGGTCTTGGCATGCTGGTCGTGGAGCAATTATGCATGCAGTTCGGCGGCAAGCCAATCTATGACGAGGCAGATGGCGGAACCGGCACGCGGGTAACGGTCCGGCTTGCATCGCTCGCTGAAAAGCAGGAAGCAGCCGATAGTGACGAACTGACCGATAAAGCGGATCGCAATGGGGCGGAATCGCCGGATCCGCTTTAAAATATTCCTCGTGTCTCGCTACCGCTTTTTCTTGCCGGAAAGCAGGCTGACGAGGACGATCCCTGCAAGCGGCAGGGCCGCAGCCAATATCGGACGCTTGAGAATGGATGGCACGGTTGCAATTGCTGCCGTTGCCACCAGCGCCGATTTGTCCGCCTCGATCCTCTGCTTGCGCCTTTTTTCTTCGGCTGCCGCCTGAATTTTCAAAACGGCGAGGACGAGCAGGGCGATAATGAGAGAGAGTGCGGCAAGAATGAGAGCGGCAACAGGTCCGCCATAATCCTCCGCCAGCGCAAGAAAGGCCGCGACGCAAAGAAAGACCAGAGCGATAAGGCCGAAAACGGAAATCGCCGCTGCGAATATGGCTGTACGTCTGGCCCGTGCGGTGACGAGCTTCAACTCCTCACCAGCCAGCGCAGTCAGCAGGGGTGCAAGAGATTTCAGCATGGTTCACATCAGCGGCGGGTGAGAAGTGCAAGCAGATAACCGATACCCAGAGCTGTCGCCAGCGATGTGATCGGTTTTTCGCGGACGGTCGCGCATAGCTGGGCTTCGACGTCTTCGGCCTTCGTCTTCAGATCGTCGATGACGTCTTCACCCTGCATATAGGCGCTTCTATAGGTATGTTTCGCAGCGCGTCGGGCGTCGCGCACCGTCTGGGAACCGAGACTGGCCAATGTTTCGGCAATAGCTGCAATATCTTCCTTGAGTTGTTCGACCTGAGCCTGAAGATCCTCAGTGGTCGTTTCCGAAATCGCTTCTTCGACTTTGTTGATCTTCGTTGTCTCTCTCGCCATGTCCGGTCTCCTGTTGATCGTAGGTGTCATTAAATGATGATCAGCCCGATAACGTACCTCAGGTGCAATGGTTGCATGTAAAGTCGCAGACGGACAAGGCCAAGAGGTCAGCCGAACAGAAGATAGGCGGAACCTAAAAGGACAGCAGTGGCCAGACCAAGGTGAATTGGCTTGAATATTCGCTGGACGGAGGGTGGGGGGAGCGGATCGTCATTACCGGCCATGGCGGTACGTGCCGCATTTTCGAGAATCTGGATGTCTTTGAGCATCATCGCGTGTCCTCCCGCCGTGCATCCATGGTTAGGTGCGCCCGATGAGCCATGATATTCATCGGATAGCCATATCAGGGCTGATTTGAAGCGTTTATGCAATAGGGATTTCTCGCGCAGGGCCTGCCATTTCACTATATATGGCAAAAGGAAGCCATTGAATTGAAAACATGACTTGCAAAATCATGTTAATGAGCGTTAAGAACAGGCCCGATAAACGCGCAATGGCCGACATGGCGGCGCTCCTGGATATTGAAAATCAAAAGGCGATTAATATGACTGGTTTCTGGCTGAAGGGCTGCATGGCCATGATAATCGGGCTGGGGCTGTTCGCATTTGCAGATACCTCGCTTGCGCAGGAAGCAACCAGCCCCGCGACGACCAGCCCGGCAATCGTCAGTCCGCCCGTACAGGAGCCTGTTTCGCCGTCGACACCTGCGGAGCCTGCGCCTGCCGCTCCTTCATTGGCCCAGCCAGTACAGCCGCCGGAACCGGCTTTGCAGCCCGAAACTTCCGATGCAGCGCCAAACGCACTGATCCTGCCGCATGACCTTTCGCCATGGGGCATGTTCATGGCTGCGGACTGGGTGGTCAAGGCCGTCATGATCGGCCTTGCTCTGGCCTCGCTTCTGACCTGGACGATATGGATCGCAAAATCACTGGAACTTGCCGGTGCGCGCCGCCGCGTGGCCAAGGCACTCAAGACCATCGGTCATTCGGCGACATTGTCCGATGCGGTGCGGGTTCTGGACAATGAAAAAGGCCCTGCCGCCATTCTGGTGCGTGCTGCGGAAGATGAGGTCCGCCTTTCGTCCGCTGCCTTGCCGCGCGCTGGTGGAGAGGGGATCAAGGAACGCGTGACTTCGCGTCTGGTGCGTATCGAGGCCAAGGCCGTGCGGCGCTTGTCGAAAGGAACCGGCATTCTGGCAACCATCGGTTCGACGGCGCCCTTCGTCGGTCTTTTCGGGACGGTATGGGGGATCATGAACTCCTTTATCGGCATCAGCCAGGCGCAGACCACCAATCTGGCCGTCGTTGCCCCGGGTATCGCGGAAGCATTGCTGGCAACGGCAATCGGGCTGGTGGCGGCCATTCCTGCCGTGGTTATTTACAACGTGTTCGCCCGTTCGATTTCCGGCTATCGCCAGCTTCTCGGCGATGCTTCGGCAGGGGTCGAGCGGCTGGTTAGCCGTGAGCTCGATTTCAGGGCGGCGGATGTGCGTGAAAACACATTGCATGCGGCGGAGTAAAGATCATGGCTGGCAGAATTCGTGAAGGTGACGGTGACGATCTCGATCTGAATCATGAGATCAACGTGACGCCTTTCATCGACGTCATGCTGGTGCTTCTGATCATTTTCATGGTGGCTGCACCATTGGCTACTGTGGATGTGAATGTGGACTTGCCTGCTTCGACGGCAGCACCGGCCCCGCGCCCCGACAAGCCGATCTATGTTACGCTCAAGGAGGACCTGAGCGTCAGCGTCGGCAATGATACGGTCGCGCGCGAAGGGCTTGGCGCAGCACTTGACGGACTGTCCGAGCGTAACAAGGAAGCACGTATTTTCCTGCGCGCCGATAAAACCGTCGGCTATGGCGAATTGATGCGTGTCATGAACCTGCTGCGTGAAGCGGGCTATCTGAAGATTGCGCTGGTTGGCCTTGAGACCGTCGGCGCGACCGTACCTGAGGATGCCACGACTACTCCCGAGGCGCAGGGAGCCGTGCAATGAACAATCTTCCGCCCGATCATCCGCCAATAAAGATCGCGTCGCCGGATAGCCATCATTATCCGTTCTGGCGTGATGCCGGGCGCTGGATTTGCGCGGGTATCATTGTGCTGAGCGTGCATGCGGCGGGTGCTTATGGGTTGCATCTGGTGCAGGAAGAGGATCAGCCCGATGGTGGCGAGGTCGCAGCCATGGTGGTGGAACTGGCGCTTGAGCCGATGGCTCCCATCGAAGAACAGGTTTCGGAGGTTGCGCAGGAAGAAGCAACGACCGAGCCGGAGGAGGTTCCAGAGGTGCAGGAGCCAGAACCGGCCACGGAACCAGAACCAGAACCCGAGCCCGTGCCTGAACCAGAACCTGTAGTGGAACCCGAACCCGTACAGGAGCCTGTCGAGGAGCCGGAAGAAGTTATTCCTGATGTCGTGGAAGTGCCTGTGCCCGATGTGGCGGTGCCGGTGCCTGCAACCAAGCCGGAAGTGAAGCCTGAAGAGCCGAAGGTCGAGACGGCAAAAGTCGAAAAGCCGAAACCGGAACAGAATAAGCCCGTCAAGCGCGTTCAGGAAAAGCCCAAGCCTGTCGCGAAAGCGAAACAGGTGCAGAAGGCAAGCGCGCCGCGCATCGATGCCGATGCCGGGGCGAAGGTGGTTGCCAATCGTCGGGGACAGAACTCTGCCGCTCCGGGGGTCAGTTCTGCCAAATGGACGTCCAAATTGCAGTCGCATATGGCGCGCAATGTCCGCTTCCTGCAACGCAGGTCGAGAAACGCCAAGGGTCTGGTGCGCGTGACCTTCGTTATCGACCCTTCGGGAAATGTGCTCTCTGCGCGTCTTGCCGGTTCGTCGGGCGATGCAACGGTCGATCAGCTGGCGCTGGAGGCGGCACGCCGCGCTTCTCCGGTTCCCGCACCGCCTGCCGCCATAGCGCAGGCGCGTATGCCGATTACTCTGCCGCTGCTGTTCAAGTAGAATTTATCCAGTCAAACAACAAGACAGGCATCCGTACTCATTCGGATGCCAGCGCAACGGCGGGCAGCAGGCGCGAAGCCTTGCGGGCGGGCAGAAAGCCGAAGATCAGGCCGGTTGCGAATGCACAGGCAAAGGCCAGAATCACCGGGCGAACGCTGAAGCCGACCGTCACTCCGGCTGCCGATAGCAAAGCCGCCGCACCCAGCCCCAACGCCACGCCTATGGCGCCGCCTATGGCGGAAACCGTCAGGGCTTCGGTAATGAATTGCAGCAGAATATCGCGCCTTCGGGCGCCCGTTGCCATACGAACGCCGATTTCGCGCGTGCGTTCCGTGACGCTGACGAGCATGATATTCATGACGCCGATACCGCCCACAAGAAGCGAAATGGCGGCAACAGAGCCCAGAAACAGCGTCATGGTATTGGACATGGCCGTTGCATCGTCGCGAATCGACGACATATTGGTAATCATCGTATCGCGCTGCTTGTGCCGTACATCCAGAAGTTCCTGAATCTGCTCCTGCGTGGTGTTGATCAGGTCGGAATCCCTGACCTGCACGGTGATGGTGCGGACATATTTCTGGCCAAACAGGCGGAGATTGCCGGTGGAAAGCGGGACGATGACAATATCATCCTGATCCGATCCGCCAAAGCCCGCGCCTTTCGATTCGAGCGTGCCGATTACCTGAAACGGAATTTTCTGTATCAGGATATATTGACCGATCGGATTGCTGCCATCGGAAAACAGGGTCTTGACCACGGTTGTTCCAAGGACGGCGACCGGCGCGTAGGTTTCCATATCATGCTGCGTGATGAAATTGCCGCTTGCCAGTTTCCAGGATTTGGCGCTCGAAAAAGCGGGGACTGTTCCATTGGCCTGGGTCTGGTAGTCGACATTTCCGCGCCGCAGCGTGACGCTGCCGCTTACTTCCGGAACGGCGGATTTCACGTTCGGTAATTGCAGAATGGCATCCGCATCTTCGGGCACCAGTGTTGCGACCGTGCCTGCACCGCGAAAGCCGGGCATAGAGGGGCGGATAAGCACCAGATCAGTGCCCATCGCGTTGATGCGGTCGAGAATGGAATTCTGGGCCCCGGTGCCGATGGCCAGCATGGTGACGACCGAACTCACACCGATAATGATGCCCAGCAGTGTGAGGACCGTGCGGAAAATATTCGCGCGCAAGGCACGCATGGCCATTTTCACGGCTTCCGAAATATCGGCGATGCGCGCGGCATTCCCGTCCGAATTGGGTTCGAAGCGGTGCGAGGGAGCAGTTGCGGGCGCGCTTTCCTTGCGTGTGTCGGAAAGGATATGCCCATCGCGGATTTCGATCACCCGGTCGGCGCGCTCGGCCACTTCACGCGCATGCGTGATAACGATGATCGTATGGCCCTGCTCATGCATGGAACGCAGCAGCGTCATCACATCCTCGCCGCTCTGGCTATCAAGCGCGCCAGTGGGTTCGTCGGCAAGGATGATCTGCCCGCCATTCATAAGTGCGCGGGCGATCGATACACGTTGCTGCTGTCCGCCGGAAAGCTGATTGGGACGGTGATCGAGCCGATCGCCCAGTTTAAGTGAGGTGAGCAGGGAAGCTGCGCGCTCCTGCCGCTCGGATGCGGGCATGCCGGCATAAATGGCCGGGACTTCGACATTTTCCTGCGCGGTGGAGGTTGTGATCAGATTATAGCTCTGGAACACGAAACCAAAGGTGCGGCGGCGTAATGCGGCAAGCTCATCGGCATCGAGTGCGGAAATATCTGCGCCATCGAGCCGATATTGTCCGTCTGTCGGACTGTCGAGACAGCCCAGAATATTCATCAGCGTCGATTTGCCTGAACCGGATGCGCCCATGATGGCGACAAATTCGCCCGCATGAATATCCAGCGAAATTCCGTGCAGCACTTCAACGGCGAGATCGCCATTGAAGTAGGTCTTACGGATATTTTCCAATTGGATGAGGGGCGTATCGATCACTGGTTTCCCCATCAGAACAGGCGCGGGCTGGTTCTGCGCATGCGGTTGCCGCCGCCAGTTGCGCCAGCCGTGTTCGATGCGCTGGTGACGACGACCTGATCGCCTTCCTCAAGACCGCTTTTGACTTCGGCCTGTACGCGATTGCGCACGCCGATTTCCACGGGCCTTCTTGTGACCGCGCCATTCTTATCGACGACCTGCACGGTGGTCTGTTTTTTTCCATCGGCATTCCTGCTGTCGCTGAGCGCCGACACAGGGATGAGCAGGACGTCTTCCGCCTGATCGAGGATGAAATAGACCTGCGCGCTCATATTGATCATAAGCTCGCCAGTGGGATTGGGTACGTCGAACAATGCATAGTAAAGCACCACATTATTGGTGGTTTCCGGCGTCGGCTTGATCTGGCGCAGCGTACCGGTAAAGCGCTTGTCGGGCTGGCCAAGAAGAGTGAAATAGGCGGGCATTCCGGGCTTCAGGTTGCTGATGTCGGCTTCCGATACCTGCGCTTCCACCGTCATCATGGTCAGATCGGCCACGGTCACGACCGTAGGGGCCGTTTGCACGGAATTGAGCGTTTCACCCTCTTTGGCGCTCTGGTCGACCACGGTGCCATCCATGGGGCTATTGATCTTTGTATAGCCAAGATCCACCCGATTGCTGGCAAGCTGGGCTTCCTGCTGGCGGACTTGGGCTGCGAGCGCCTTTACATCGGCACTGGCCATGGCCAGTTCCGCATCCGCCTGATCGGTGGTCGATTTTGAAGTGTTGCGGGTCGCAAGAAGCGAATGCTGGCGCGCGGCAGTGGTTTCCTTGAGCGTGAGCTGGGCCTTTTTGCTTAGAAGCTGCGCTTCGAGATTATCAAGCTGCGCGCTTGCTATTTCGATTTTCTTCTCGAAGGGGGAGGGGTCGATCTCGGCCAGAAGCTGACCCTGCCTGACCTGATCGCCAACCTCGACCAGCAGGCTCTTGAGCTGGCCGGAAACCTGCGCGCCGACATTGACGCTGCGCAGGGCGCTCAACGTGCCGACGGCTGTGACGGTGTTTTCAATATTGCCATGCGTGACGGCTTCGGTGAGATAAGTGTTCTTTTCACCGCCCGCTTCACGCGCGCTGAGAAAATACCAGCCCGCACACAGAACGACCACCAGGGCCAGCGCCCAAAACCACCAGGAGCGCTGTTTGCGGCGCAAACGTTTCTGCGACGATACTGCCTGCTGTTCCGCCTTGGAAGAATCGGTAGATTTAAGCACCTTCTAACCCTTAATCGTCAAAATTTGCGCGCAACCCTGCTCGTTGATGCGCCGCAATCGATCTGTGTAGAATCAGGACAACGGGTCGCCGGAACGCAATGTTTCGGGCTTTGCTCGGCCTGAATAATTGATCTTACAGGAGCTATTTATGCGGCCCCACGATGGAATTCATCTTAATTATTTGTCATGGACCCGATAGTCTTAGAAATTGGGCCTTAAATTATCGGTTATGAAAAATGGTCGGCCAGCGCCAATGGCGCCGGCGATAGCAGAAGTTATCAGGCCGTTCCGGTTGAGCCGAAGCCACCCGCTCCGCGCGCGGTTTCACTGGCTGTCTCACGCTCTTCGACCTGCGGCTGGATCACCGGAGCAAAGATTGCCTGCGCGATGCGCATTCCGCGCTCAATGCGGAAATCATCGTCACCCAAGTTTATCAGAAGGACCTTCACCTCGCCGCGATAATCGGAATCAATCGTTCCCGGTGTATTCAGGCAGGTTATGCCATGCTTGAAAGCAAGGCCGGAGCGAGGGCGGATCTGAACCTCATAGCCGTGGGGAATCTCGAAGATAAGGCCGGTCGGTACAAGCGTGCGACGGCCCGGCAACAGGACGATCTGCCGGTCTTCGGCTACCGCTGCCCGCAGGTCCATGCCAGAGGAACCGCTGGTTTCATAGGCCGGAAGCTCAAGTCCATTGGCGTGTTCGAGGCGGATGATGCCAAGCGTTGGCGCGGAAGAGGATGCTGCGGTCATGAGGGAGCCTTTCCTGCGTGCGTTCAAACTGGCGACGCTCATACGCGAAAATGTAATAAAGGGGTACTGCCTATTTGCTGTTTTGCATCGATAGCGGATCTCCGGCGTGGCCGTCATGCATATTTAACAGTTTTCCAGTGGCACAGCCGTGGTTTCCTTGATTTCCTCCATTACGAAAGACGCGGAGACATCGGACAGGGATATGCTGGCGATCAGGCGCTGGTACAGGCGATCATAAGCTTTTACATCCGAGACCCGGGCTTTGAGTACATAATCGAGATCGCCGGTCATGCGATAGACGCCGACGATTTCAGGATGCCGCCGGATGGCGCTCCGAAAACGGGCGAGCCATTCGGGATCGTGACTGGATGTGCGCACCAGAATGAAAACCGACAGGCCGCAGCCAGCCAGTTCGGCATCGATCAGCGCGACCCGCCCCTTGATGATGCCTTCGTCTTCCATGCGCTTGACCCGCCGCCAGCAGGCATTGCGGGAGAGATGAACGCGCTCTGACAGCGAATCGACTGACAATGTGCCGTCAATTTGCAGTTCGGCAAGGATTTTGCGGTCAATTTCGTCCATATTTGCCATGATAATGGGATGTTTGTCTCAAGTTGGCGCCAAAATCAAGTCTGATTTGAGATAAGGTTCGGGATCGAATTGCTAGAATGATTTTTCAGGGCAGGTTTCGATCTGATTGGGTCAGATCGCTGCTTCGGGTTTTTGTTTAAACGCCTGTTCCGGCGGTCGAACAGAGTTGCATTCGAGGAGGATATGATGACGACACGCATCGTGCGGTTGTTTACGGCGCATCCGCAATCAGTCGATGAAAGCTATTTTCAGCATATGATGTTTGCTGCGCGCTTTTCGGCGAAATTATTCGCGGCGGCATTTGCCGCGCTCATTCATGCGGTTCTGCCGTTTTTGTTCGAGAAGACGGCAAGCTCCATCATTCGCGAACTTTATGAGCGCACGCACAATCGCGGGCGCTGAGTGGTTCTATTTTTGATGAAATTGAAAGCGGCGGGAAATCCCGCCGCTTTCATATTATGCCAAAACTATCCCTGAGCTTTCAGTTCCAGCCTGCGGCGATGCAGGATCGGCTCGGTATAGCCGTTGGGCTGCTCGCGGCCCTTGAACACCAGATCGCAGGCGGCCTGAAAGGCGATGGATTTTTCGAAATCCGCAGCCATCGGACGATAGAGCGGATCATCTTCGTTCTGCCTGTCCACCACGGCGGCCATGCGCTTCATGGTCTCCATGACCTGATCATGCGAAACGATGCCGTGATAGAGCCAGTTGGCAATATGCTGGGCTGAAATACGCAGCGTCGCACGGTCTTCCATCAGGCCGATATTGTTGATGTCGAGCACTTTGGAGCAGCCGACACCCTGATCGATCCAGCGCACGACATAGCCCAGAATGCCCTGGGCATTATTGTCGATTTCCTGCTGGATGTCTTCCGGCGTCCAGTTGGGACGGCTTGCGACCGGCACTGACAAAATATCATCGAGGCTGGCGCGCGGGCGACTTTTGAGCTTCTTCTGCTGGGCTGCGACATCCACCTTGTGATAATGCGTGGCGTGCAATGTGGCGGCGGTGGGGGAGGGCACCCATGCCGTATTGGCGCCTGCCTTTGGATGAGCGATCTTTTGCTCCAGCATTGCAACCATCAGGTCGGGCATGGCCCACATGCCCTTGCCGATCTGCGCGTGGCCCGACAGGCCGCATTCGAGGCCGATGTCGACGTTCCATTGTTCATAAGCGCCGATCCATGCCGCCTGCTTCATGTCGCCCTTGCGAATCATCGGACCTGCTTCCATCGCCGTATGGATTTCGTCGCCGGTACGGTCGAGGAAGCCGGTATTGATGAAAACGACGCGTTCCTTTGCGGCGCGGATCGCTTCCTTGAGATTGACGGTCGTGCGGCGCTCTTCGTCCATAATGCCCATTTTGAGCGTATTGGGGGCAAGACCGAGCAATTCCTCCGTACGGGTGAAGAGTTCGTTGGCGAAGGCAACTTCTTCCGGGCCGTGCATCTTCGGCTTGACGATATAGACCGAGCCTTCGCGCGAGTTCAGACGGCGGCCATCGGGGCCGATGTCGTGCATGGCGATCAGGCTGGTGAAGGCTGCATCCATGATGCCTTCCGGCACTTCATTGCCTTGGGCATCGAGAATGGCGGGGTTGGTCATCAGGTGGCCGACATTGCGCACCAGCATCAGCGAGCGGCCCTTGAGCGTGAGCGCCGAGCCATCCGCAGCCTTATAGCTGCGGTCGCCATTGAGGCGGCGGGTCATCGGCTTGCCATTCTTCTCGAATGTTTCCTCAAGATCGCCTTTCATCAGGCCAAGCCAGTTGCGATAGGCTGCAACCTTGTCTTGCGCATCGACGGCGGCAATCGAATCCTCGCAATCCTGAATCGTGCTGATTGCCGATTCGAGAATCATATCGGCGATATGCGCCGGATCATTCGTGCCGATGGGGTGATTGGCGTTAATGACAATATCGACATGCATATTGTTTTTGGCGAGCAGTATATTGGTGGGCGCTGCGGCGTCGCCATTATAGCCCTTGAACTGCGCTGCATCCTCAAGGCTTGTGGTCGTATCGTCGGCCAGCCTGATTTCAAGCTTGGCGTCCCTGACCAGAAGTCCGGTGACATCCGCCCATTTGCCGGAAGCAAGCGGTGCGCTTTCGTCGAGGAAATTCTTTGCCCAGGCGATGACCTTCTCGCCGCGCCGGGGATTGTAGCCCCGGCTTGTTTCCGCGCCGTCATCCTCGGAAATCGCATCGGTGCCATACAGTGCATCATAGAGCGAACCCCAGCGCGCATTGGCGGCGTTTAGCGCATAACGGGCATTCATGACCGGAACGACGAGCTGTGGCCCTGCAATATGGGTTATTTCGGGATCGACATTTGCGGTGGAGACGGTGAGCGCGCCGCCTTCCGGCAGAAGATAGCCGATCTCTCTTAGAAATTGCTGATAGTCGGCCTGATTGTCGCCGCGCTCGCGATTTTCCTTGTACCATGCGTCGATTTTCGCCTGCATCTCATCGCGCTTGGCAAGCAGTGCGCGGTTTTTGGGCGCAAGATCACGTATTATGGCGGCGAAGCCCTTCCAGAAGTGGTCCGGTTCGACACCCGTGCCGGGGGCTGCTTCGCGTGCAAGAAAATCCACGAGTTCGGGCGCGACGCGCAAGCCTTCGATGTCGATATATTTGCTCATGGATTTGCCTCCTTCAGAGAAACAGAATTTCGACCAGCTCAAGGCTGGTTGCTCCTTTTCTTTTGAAGCGCTTTGCAAGGGCCTCGTCAATCAATGTGCAGGCACATCATTTATGACGCCAGGGCGAAAATGGCCCTTAAAGCTTCAACCGGGCGTAAATGTCGTCCGGTGTCCAGCCCTGTTCGCGCAGCCCTTCAAGGGATGTGTCCCTGCGGCTTTTGGAAAGTTTGAACCCGTCTCCCGCAAGCACCAGATCATGGTGATGATAGAGCGGTTCAGGAAGATCGAGCAGCCGCTGCAACAGCCTGTGTACCGAGGTTGCATGAAACAGATCGCGCCCGCGCACGATATGGGTCACACCCTGCAAAGCGTCATCCACCACCACCGAAAGATGATAGCTCGTCGGCGTATCCTTGCGCGCGATCACGACATCGCCCCAGTCTGCGGGGTTGGCTGCGACGCGTCCCGTCTCGCCCTGCGGACCCGCGCCGCTTTCATTCCAGAACAAAGGCTCTCCCGTTGCGGCAAGGGCTTTTTCCATATCGAGCCGCCATGCATAGGGCGCGCCGGTCGCCATGAACTCAAGCTGCTGCTGCTCGGTAAGATTGCGCTCGTTTGGCGGGTAAAGCGGCGCGCCGTCGGGATCGGTCGGCCAGGGTGTGCCCTTGGCATGGGCGTCGTTGATCAGGGAATGCACCTGCGCACGGCTTAAAAATGCGGGATAGACCAAGCCCTCGTCCGCCAGCCGCGTCAGCGCGTTGCGATATTCGGCAAAGTGCTCGGACTGGCGACGCACCGGTTCTTCCCATGACAGGCCGAGCCAGTGCAGATCGTCATAGATTGCCTGTTCGAGTTCGGGCGTGCAGCGTGCGGTATCGATGTCTTCCATGCGCAGCAGAAAGCGCCCGCTGGCTTCTGCCGCCATTCTTGCATTGAGCAGAGCAGAATAGGCATGGCCCAGATGCAGGCGGCCATTGGGGCTGGGAGCAAAACGAAAGACGGGCTTGGTCATCATAACGCCGGTTGATTGTTGTCTCATTCCATTGATAGGGTCTTCCATCGCGGAATTAAAGGGCTGCATGATGCAACGAATCGACAGTCTGGAGGATATTGGGGCAGGGCTTGACGCCTTGATCGCAGCCGATAAGCGATTGGTACATGTGCGCGCGATTGCCCATGCGGTTCCGCTGCGCCGCTCCGCTCCCGGCTTTGAAAGCCTCGCCTCGATCATTGTCGGCCAACAGCTTTCCACGGCCAGCGCCGGTGCGATCTGGGCGCGACTCAAGCAGATCGTTGATCCGCTGACGCCCGAGGCTTTTATCGCATGCGGGGAGGAGGGCTGGAGAATTGCGGGCCTGTCGCGTCCCAAACAGCGCACGCTTCTTGCGCTTAGCGAAGCGCTGGCCGATGACCGGCTTGATCTGCACGGCCTTTGCGATCTTCCCGCCGAGGAAGCTATCGGCCAGCTTACCTTGCTCAAGGGCATCGGGCCGTGGACGGCGGAAGTCTATCTGCTTTTCGCCGCAGGCCACCCGGATATTTTTCCGGCGGGGGATGTGGCCCTGCAGGCGGCTGTCGGTCATGCCTTTTCCTATGATATACGGCCCGACGCGCCTGCACTGCGCGCGCTATCCCGGCAATGGGCGCCGTGGCGCGGCGTGGCGGCGCGGCTTTTCTGGGCTTACTATGCTTCCATCAAGGGCCGGGAGGCTACGCCGGTTCTCTGAAAAAAAGATGGCTGGCTGCGCGCGCAAATGCGTTTCCGCTTCACAATCCTGTCATGTCGGGCTTACATTATTTCAGTCAACTGATGGCGGCGCTTCGATTCGCGGAAGACTGGTTTTCCTGCCAATTGCAGTGCCGTTTCATGAGATTGGAGTCTTGTCGATGCGCCCATGGGGGACGCGCGACAGCTCCACGTAAAAGTACGATTCCACGGAAACTGTTCACAATTCCCGTGGAATTGTTCTGAAGGAGGTGCGACCTTGACAGTGCACGTCTCAACGGGTCCCATTCTGGCCGGGTCCGAAACAACCGGGCACGTCTCAGGCAGTCCCGTTTCGCCTAACGGGTTGCCGGCTCTGGTACTCAATGCGGATTACCGCCCGCTGAGCTATTATCCCTTGTCGCTATGGTCCTGGCAGGACGCGATCAAGGCAGTCTTTCTTGAGCGGGTGAATATCGTCGCGGAATATGATCAGATCGTTTCCTCGCCGTCATTTTCCATGCGCCTGCCAAGCGTCATCTGCCTGAAGGATTATGTAAAGCCGCCGCGCTACCCCGCCTTTACCCGTTTCAACGTCTTTTTGCGGGACCGGTTTGAATGCCAATATTGCGGCTCACCGCATGATCTGACCTTCGACCACGTCACGCCGCGATGCCATGGCGGTCAGACGACGTGGGAAAATGTGGTCGCGGCCTGCTCGCCATGCAATTTGCGCAAAGGCGGATTGATGCCTGCCGAAGCGCATATGTGGCCGCGCCGGAAACCGGACATGCCGAGCGTGCAGGAATTGCACAATAATGGCCGCTTGTTTCCGCCCAATCATCTGCATAAAAGCTGGCTCGATTTCCTTTACTGGGATGTCGAACTGGAGCCGTAATCCTCAGCGCCTGTTCTTCGCGAATGCTCCATAGTAACCGATAGCGGCAAACAACAGGCTGGCAACAACGTTCCAGCCGGCAAATGACAGGCCGAGAAAATGTCCCGGCGCAGTGTCGCATGCGGGTGGAAATGTCGAGTTGAGATCGCTGAGCAGATTGCCTGCATCCAGCGTGATTTTCATGGTTGCGGCGCTGCAATCAGCCGGGCCGGGCCAGTATTTCAGTTCAACGCCGGTATGGAATATGGCAAGCGCCAGTCCGCATGTCATCACAAGCGCTGCGAGCAGTAGCAGGCCGCGGGTCAGAATCGGCGGCCATTTCAGAGCGGAAGAAAGCCAGGCAATAAGGGCTATGGGAATGCCGATATAGTAAGGTATGCGCTCTTCAAGGCAGAGCTTGCAGGGCATGAAGCCGCCAATATGTTCGAAAAGGAGCGCAGTGCCAACGGTTGCGGCCAGCCCCAGCGTCATGATCGCTGCGATGCAGGTCTGAATTTTACCGACCGGATTGTTAAGTGCAAATGCCATAGGGAAATTCCTGAAACGGCGCTGAGTCTTTATTGGTTCAAGCGTGCAGATATTTTACAGCGAAAAAAAGTCCGATCAGCAATGCCGCGACGATCGCCGCGATCAGCCCCAGCCGCTTTTCGATGAATTCGCGAATCGGCTCGCCATAGCGGCGCAAAAGCCAGGCGAGGAAGAAGAAGCGCGCGCCGCGCGCGACAATGGCGGAGGCGATAAAGAGCCATATATTGACACCAGCAGCACCGGACAGAATCGTCACCACCTTGATCGGCGGCAGATGGGCAAGGCCGGATGTAATCAGCATCAGCAGAATCATATCTGCACTGGTGGAGCCGCGCATCTGCTCGAAAGTGTCGAGCTTGCCATAAAGTTCCAGCACGGGCTTTGCGACCTGCTCATAGGCATGATAGCCCAGATACCAGCCCGCAACGCCGCCCAGAACCGAGGCAATGGTGGCTACGAACGCATAGCGCCAGGCGCGCTCGGGCCGGGCGAGCGCCATAGGCAGGAACAGGACATCCGCAGGGACGAGAAAAACCGAACTTTCCACGAAAGCTATGATGGCAAGCCACCATTCGGCGGATTTTCGGGCAGCAAGCGAAATCGTCCAATCGTAAAGGCGGCGCAGCATTGATTTTCCGGATTTATGGGAGAGCAGAAGATTGTTCGCAAGGTCTATAAATAAAAAAGGCGGCACAAACAATGCCGCCTTCTTCCCGTCGTTCTGCCCGCTATTCAATTCTTATAGGCGCTACAGACATATTTGGTTTCGAGATATTCATCGATGCCGTATTTGGAGCCTTCCCGGCCAAGCCCGGATTGCTTGACGCCGCCGAAGGGCGCAACCTCGTTGGAGATGAGGCCGGTATTGTGCCCGACCATGCCATATTCCAGTTTTTCGCTGACCCTGATGGCACGGCTAAAATTCTCCGTATAAAAATAAGCCGCCAAGCCGAAAATCGTATCATTGGCCATGGCGATGACTTCTTCTTCAGTGTCAAAGGCAAAAAGCGGCGCGAGCGGGCCGAAGGTTTCTTCCCTGGCCACGATCATATCGGAGGTTACGCCGGTCAGAACACCGGGTTCAAAGAACAGCCCACCCAATTCCTTACCGCCGGTGATGAGTTTCGCGCCCTTGGATACTGCATCTTCAATATGCGCCTTGACCTTGGTGATGGCTTTTTCTTCGATCATCGGGCCGATCACCACGCCCGGTTCAATCCCGTTGCCAATCTTGAGTTCCTTGACCTTGGCGGCGAGTTTTTCGGCAAATTTGTCGTAAATGCCGCGCTGCACATAGATACGATTGGCGCAAACGCAGGTTTGTCCCGCATTGCGGTATTTTGAAATCATTGCGCCTTCGACCGCTGCATCGAGATCTGCATCGTCAAAGACGATAAATGGTGCGTTGCCGCCCAGTTCCAGCGATATGCGCTTGATGGTGGGGGCGCATTGCGCCATCAGCAAACGACCCACTTCGGTGGAGCCGGTGAAGGAGAGCTTGCGTACGGTCTCGCTTTCGGTCAGTTCGGCGCCAATTTCGCGCGCCTTGCCGGTGACGATTTGCAAGACGCCTGCCGGAATGCCTGCCTTCTCAGCCAGAACGCCAAGTGCCAGAGCCGTTAGCGGGGTGAGGTCAGCAGGGCGTACGATCATGGTGCAGCCAGCGGCAAGGGCGGGAGCCGCCTTGCGGGTAATCATGGCTGCCGGAAAATTCCACGGGGTGATTGCCGCCGTGACGCCGACCGGCTGGTGAATGACCGTCAGGCGCTGGCCAGCCAGCGGGGCCGGAATAACATCGCCATAGGCGCGCTTGGCTTCCTCGGCGAACCATTCGATGAATGAGGCAGCATAGAGCACTTCGCCGCGTGCTTCTGCCAGCGGCTTTCCCTGCTCCGACGTCATGATGAGCGCAATGTCATCGGCATTGGCGACGATAAGCTCGAACCATTTGCGCAAAATGGCCGCGCGTTCCTTGGCAGGCTTTGCCGCCCATGCCGGAAGTGCCTTGGCCGAAGCGTCGATAACTTCCTTGATCTTTTCGCGCGAAAGGGAAGGGACTGTCCCGACCAGAGAGCCGTCAGCGGGGTTGGTGACATCAATGGTCAGGCCATCATCCGAGCCAATCCATTGTCCATCGACATAGCATTGCGATCTAAGAAGCGATCCGTCTTTTAAGGCAATCATGGCCATCTTCCATTCTGGCGTTGTAAATTCATGGATTGTTCAATATAATGAACTTAATTCCATATATTGAATTAATCAGCTATCAGTGCCGGAGTCAATTAATCATGCAGGATGACGTCAACAGAACGGTTTCAGCTCATGAGGGTTCCCTGAAGCTGGTTCCCGCAGTCATGCGCGCGGCACAAATTCTGGATCGGATCGCACAGGCTGAAGGCGGATTGAAGCTTTCGGATCTTGTGCGGGACACTGGCCTGCCAAAAAGCAGCCTGCATGGGCTTTGCCAGACCCTGCTTCATCTCAAGCTGTTGCAACTCACCCCCGGCGGCAATTTTACCATGGGGCCGCAGTCGGTGCGCTGGGCCAATGCATTTCTGGCGGACAATGATATTGTAGACGCTTTTCACGATGTGGTGGCGCAGGCGGCGGAACTGGATGCTTACACATTGACACTTTCGCATCTGGAAGGGCCGGACGTGATTTATCTCTCCTGTCGCAATTCCTCGGCGCCATTGGGTATTACCTTTCGCATGGGCATGCGTGTCCCCGCGGTTTTCACGGCGACAGGCAAGGCAATGCTTGCGGCGATGCCGGAACAGGAGCGGGCTCGGCATCTGCCTGTGGACTGGCCGCAGCTTTTGACGTCAGCGAGTGTCCCTTCTCCTGAAGCGTTCGCTGAAGAAATAGCCGGGATCAAGGTCAGGGGTTATTCGCTCGATAATGGTCAATTACGTGAAGGCATGTTTTGCATCGGCGCTGCCATTTGCGAACGGCCGGATCGCCCGGTGGCTGGCATTGCCCTTTCCCTGATGGCGGCGGAAGCGCGCGCCGATACCATAGAGGCGATGGGGCGGCGTGTGCGTCGGCTGGCAGATGCTGTGACCGAGCGCATGGGCTGGCGACAGGGTTAGAATCGGTTGGCCAAAAGGGTTGAAAAGAAGTAAAATTACGAACTTGTCCCTGTGGAAAGAAAGTTTGAATTTTTCTATTTTTTGTCGTTGACAGTTTGGAATGTTGGGGTCTATATATCGCGACAACGAGGGCGGCATCGCTGCT
>NZ_QGDB01000007.1 GCF_003149535.1 Falsochrobactrum shanghaiense
CGCGGGGTGGAGCAGCCCGGTAGCTCGTCAGGCTCATAACCTGAAGGCCGCAGGTTCAAATCCTGCCCCCGCAACCATCTTTACTTGCGACCCCGTAGCACCCGCTGCGGGGTTTTTGCTTTGCGTGGAAATCGTAAGGATTCCAGCGAGATCGCCCTGAACGTCGATCTCCACCTTGCCGTCGACTGGGGTCAGCACGATCTGATCCACGAGCGAGCGCAGCGTGTCGGCGGCCTCGATCCGCTTCCCCTCATCTTCGTCCTGCAGAGCGTCGTAAAGCTGTTGGACCCGCTTGCGGTATTGCAGTGCCATGCTCGGGTGCAGCAGCGGTGGCGGCTCGTCGGCTTCGGCCAGGAACTGTTCCAGTTCGGTCTTTCGGGCCTCGAGCTTCTTGCTGCGTTCTTTCACCATGTCGACCGAAAGGGCGTCGCTCAGGTACAGGTCGAGGATCTTTTCCAGTTCTCGGTTGACCTTGGCCAGTTCCGCCTCGGCCGACGCGATACCCGCACGGCCTTCCATGCGCAGGCGGTTCATCTCCTGCGTGAAGACCTCGCAGAAATGGGCGAAGAGCTCCGGATCGACGAGCTTGGTGCGCAGCGCATTGAGTACACGCGATTCAAGCTCGTCGCGGCGGATGTTGACCCGGTTGTTGCAGGTCCCCTTGTTGCGCGCTGTCGCACATCCGATCAGCGTCGCCGAAATCGCGGAATAGCCGCCACCACAGCAGGAACATTTGGTCAGTCCCGAGAAGAGGTATTTGGGACGGCGGCGGGTATTGATCCGGGAGAGATCGGCCTCGCCGTTTTCCTTCCGTGCGATCTTGTTCTTTTCCTGTCGCGCCTTCACCGCGCTCCAGAGGTCGTCGTCGAGAATGCGCAGCTCCGGCGCCTCCTGGATGACCCATTCCTCTTCCGGGTTGGGGCGGGCCTGCCGCTTGCCGGTGCTCGGATCTTTGACGAAGCGCTGTCGGTTCCAGACGATCTTGCCGACATACATCTCATTGTTGAGGATGCCGTTGCCCCGTTTCGGGTTGCCGTTGATCGTGCTGAAGCCCCAGTCGCCGCCTGACGGAGCGGGAATGCCTTCCTTGTTCAGGGCGAAGGCGATGGTCTTGGCCGATTTGCCGGCGGCATAGTCGCGGAAGATGCGGCGCACGACTTCGGCCTGGAATTCGTTGATGGTGCGATCGCCGCGGATCGGCTCGCCGTTCGCATCGAACTTCTTGACCACATCGTAGCCATAGGCATTGCCGCCACCCGATTTGCCTGCCTCGACGCGGCCGCGCTGCCCGCGGCGGGTCTTGTCGGCCAGATCCTTCAGGAACAGCGCATTCATCGTGCCCTTGAGGCCGACATGCAGATGCGTCACCTCGCCTTCCGACAGGGTGAACATCTTCACGTCGGCATAGGACATGCGCTTGAAGATGCCCGCGATGTCTTCCTGGTCGCGGGAGAGGCGGTCCATCGCCTCGGCGAGGATCAGGTCAAAGCGGCCGCCCATTGCGTCGGCCATGAGCGCCTGAATGCCCGGCCGGATCAGCGAGGCGCCGGAGATCGCGTGGTCCGAATACTCCTCGACGATGTGCCAGCCCTGCTTCTCGGCATGGAGACGGCACATACGGAACTGGTCGGCGATGGAAGCGTCGCGTTGATTGTCGGAAGAATAGCGAGCGTAGATCGCGACTTTCAAAACTTGGCTCCCATCCATATCAGGAGGAGCGCTTCCTCCTTTGCCGTGACATCATCACTTCCTCTGCATAGCACTCCTGCGCCGCCTGCCTCGCCAGGATGCCGACCAGTCGCAGAAGGCGTGGGTCGGGATTGCCGCGTGGCGTAAACGTCAGCTCCGGCACGTCCAGCAGCAAGGATTCGAGCAGCGCTTCGCGCTCTCCTCCTGTCATCTTTGCCGGGTTTCCTGGGGCTCGCAAGGTCATAACTTGCAGCATTCGCCCCGAGGGAAGCATAAGCAACGGAAATTGAAGGCGAATATTCGGCGGCAATTGGCGCGGGTGAGCGTGCTATCGCGTAGCTCAGCGTGTCCTGGCGAGCCATGGCGTAGCAAAATAACCTATCGGAATCCCTCGCTGGCCCGGTCATCATTGGCCTCGTCGCCTCTCCTCATGAGGTCATTGACTGTAGGCGCAACCTTATCGTATTGTAATTCGCGATACAAGGCGCTATATGCCGACCAAGGAGATTCGCCATGGCCACGACCGCCGAACGCAAGGAATACCCGATCTCGATGCGCTTGCCCGAGGCGGATGTCGCAATGATCGATCGCGCCGCCAGCTTGCGCGGCCGCTCGCGCACCGATTTCGTGCGCGACGCCGCTGTGCGCGCGGCCGAGGAGGTCGTCATGGAGCAGGGCCTGATCCGGATGAGCCCGGAGGGCTTCGCCGAGTTCATGGATGTGCTGGCGCGTCCGGCCGCTCCCGTTCCGGAGATGGTAGACGTTCTGAAGCGGCCCGCGCCATGGGAGCCCGGCTACGTGGCGAAGCGGTAAGCTCTTGCACCTTTCGGGTCCTGAACCGCTCTCTGCCGAACACGATGTGTCCGAGTTCACCTGTGGCAAGCCCACGCTTGACCACTGGCTGAAATCACGCGCCCTCTCCAATCAGCAGAAGGGCTTCACCGCCGTCCTCGTCGTGCATGAGGCTGGGCGCGTGGTCGGCTTCTACGGCCTCGCGCCTACCGGTGTGGTGCCTTCGGTTCTGCCGCGTTCGATCAGGACGGGGCAGCCGCCCAACCCGGTCCCCTGTATGCTGCTCGGCCAACTCGCAACCGACACCGGATGGGCAGGGCTGGGCATCGGGACCGGTCTTGTGAAGCATGCTCTCCAGCGCTGCGTTCAGGCCGCATCGCTGATCGGCGGGCGGGCCTTGCTGGTCAACGCCGTCGACGGGGAGGCGGCCAAGTTCTGGAGGCGGCGTGGCTTCGAGCCTTCCAGGGATGATCCCCTGGTTCTGCTCCGCTCGATCAGCGACATCGCTGCCTCGCTCGGCGAGGGCGGTGGGTGAAAGCTTGGCTGGCCTCCAACCGTAGCGATCCGCCCCTTCAGTCAGATTGAAGTAGATCAGATCCGCCCATGCAAATTCGTCCTCCCCCATTGCCCACATTCCACTGGCAGATGTTCGTGCTTTCCTTCGCGCTATTCTGGGCGGTCGGCGGCATGCCCGAACCTGCCAAGGCTCAGCCTCGGCCGCAGATTGCGAAGTGCGTTCCCGGCCAGGCCCGTACCGCCGACGAATATTGCCTCGTTGATGGCGACACGATCTGGATCGACGGGGAAAAGCTGCGCATGGAAGGCTACGACACCCCGGAACCGCAAACCCACATCTGTGGTGGCGACGCCGAAATCGCGCTGGCACACCGAGCCAGTGATCGGGTGATCGAGCTGCTGAACTCGCACGACTGGACCGTCGAATATGGAGAGCCGGACAACACCGGCACGCGGACGCTCGTGACGATCAGAATCGGTGGTCGCGACATCGGTGACATCCTGATTGCCGAAAGGCTGGCCAGACCCTGGCCCGATGGCGAAGAATGGTGGTGCAACCCGTAGACGTTAGTTCCACGCCGTCGACCGCCTGGCGAGATCAAACTAACTCACTGTGCGCCCCTTCTCTGTCGTTTCGACGATGATCCGCTGATCCTGGAAGCAGCTTTTCAGCGCCCAGTGTGACCAAGGCTTTGCCGTGCGAGGTAGGCGCGACTTGATGGAGTAGCTGTTCATCGCACTTGCATTCCCGCCGCTCGGATTCGACAACTGGTGTACTCGGGGGAAAATGCCATGCAGCTTGAGCGTGCTCGCATCAGAAATTTCCGTTCACTTCGCGATGTCGAAGTCGTTTTTGGCGCACACACCGCATTGATCGGCGGCAATGGCGCAGGAAAGTCTTCAATCTTGAAGGCTATCGAGAAGTTCTACTCGACTACGAAAAACTGCGACGCTGACGATTTCTTTGGACGCGATCAAGGGCAGCCGATCGAGATTGAACTAACCTTTCACCAGCTTAGCGAGCAAGAAGCCGCAGCGTTCGAGGATCGGGTGCGGGATGGTAGGTTGGTCGTCACCCGCATTTTTGACGGAGGTCCATCAAGTGGACGCTATCATGGTGTCGTTCCACAGATTCCCGACTTCGTCGCTGTTCGGGCTCATTCCGCAGCCACACCCAAGCGCGCTGCTTATAATGCCCTGCGCGAGAATAACCCACTCTACGCCGACCTTCCCACTGCTGGCAGTGCGGCAGCGGTCGACCAGGCGATGCTAACCTGGGAGGCTGAGCATCCCGATCAGTTGGTGCTGCTGCCCGACGATGGTCAGTTTTTCGGATTCCAGAACAACAGCCGAGGCAAGCTCCAGCAGCACACGAGCTTCGTGTTCATTCCGGCGGTTCGCGACGCATCAGCGGACGCGGCGGACGGCAAGACGAGCGTCATCGGCAAACTACTCGAACTGCTAGTGCGCAGTCAGATCCTTCAGCGGCCGGACGTTCAAGCGTTCAAGGCGCAGTTGACCGAGGCCTACCAGGCCTTGGTATCCGCCGAAAATATGCCTGAACTCGGTGCGCTCGCTGGGACCCTCACCGCCGACCTGCGGGGTTTGTATCAAGATGCTGAAGTTTCGTTGGCCTGGCGCGAGGTCGGCGAGATGCCAGTCCCGTTGCCAATGGCGGATGTGTTTCTCAAGGACGAAGGCTTCGGTGGACCGGTGGACAGGCAAGGTCACGGCCTCCAGCGTGCCTTCATCTTTACACTTCTCCAGCATCTTGCGCGAACTGCCGTGCCGGAGGGCGACGAGGCACCCCCTGATAGTGACGTTGACGGCAGTGATGACGCGCCCGCTGCGGCTGCGGCTGCGGTCATGGCGCAGGCACCGACGCTTATCCTCGCAATTGAAGAACCCGAACTGTATCAGCATCCGACCAAACAGCGGCACTTCGCGGAAGTGCTGCGGGGCTTGAGTAGCGGTACGCTCCCTGGCGCGCAGGGCCACACACAGGTTATCTTCGGTTCGCACTCGCCAATGTTCATTTCGATGGGGAAGGCCGACGAGATCAGGCTTACCCGGCGCTCGCATTGTGACGACAGTGAATTCAAGCAATGCAGCCTGCAAGCGCTGGATCTCGGCACCGTTGCGCAGAAGCTCGAACGCGGCTGGAATAAGCCCGCTGGCACTTTCAGTGCACAGACTTTGATGCCGCGGTTGCACATTCTCGGTGCTGAATTGGCCGAAGGCTTTTTCGCCACCGGTGTGATTCTGGTTGAGGGCCGAAGCGATAAAGCGGCGCTCACCGCGACGGCGCGGATGCTCGGCGTGAATTTCGAGGCGGCCGGCATCGCCATCCTGTCAACCGAAGGCAAAGCCAATCTCGATCGTCCCTATGTGATTTTTCGCGAGCTGGGTATTCCAACCTTCATGCTATGGGATTGCGACCAGCAGTTACCCGAGGCTAAACGAACGCCGGCAACCGATCTTGCTTTGAGCAAGCTCGCTAAGCCGAACGATCAGATCGACGCCGCGCCCACTAGCGACCTCATCAGCGATTGTTACGCGCATTTCGAAAAGACATTGGAGCACAAGCTCAAGGAGGATCTCACGCCTGAAGTACACACGGCGTGCCTTGCTGCTGCCTGCGAACCCTTTGGTGTGCATCCGAGCAACGATGCGCAGAAGATACCGGAAATCGTCTATCAGACACTTCTCCGTGCTAAAGAACAGGGCCACGAGAGCGAGATGCTGAAGAGCCTCGTCCGTGCCATGTGGCGTTTCTTCCGCGATGAGGAAATCCCGGACCCGACGGAGGCGCAAGCTCCGGTAGCAGTGGGTGCGTGATCCATGTGTGGCACTGTAACGAGGAACTGATTCGTGGCGACGCTCAAGATCATCCATACGGCTGACTGGCAGCTCGGAAAGCCGTTCGGGCGCTTTCCGCAGGAGGTGCGTAGTGCGTTGGCTGAGGCTCGCCTCGATGCCATCGATCGCCTCGGTGCTGCGGCAATATCCAGCGGTGCCACGCACATCGTCGTCGCCGGTGATGTGTTCGACAACGTCGAACCCGGCGACCGCATCGTCACGCAGATGCTGTCACGTATGCAGCGGGCGTCGGTCACCTGGTGGCTGATGCCGGGCAACCACGATCATGCGCGAGCCGGTGGACTCTGGAGCAGGCTGCGCGGGCGTGCGCCTGCCTCAGTCCGGATCGTGGACACTCCCGAGCCTATTGAGATGGAGCAGGGTGCTTGGCTTCTGCCGGCGCCCCTGGAGCACCGGAAGACGGTGTCCGATCCTTCCGCGGCGATGGTCGATATGACGACGCCGCCGGGGGCACTCCGCATCGGTCTCGCACATGGCTCCATCACAGAGTTTGGCGCCACCGGAGAGAGCTCCAATCTGATCCCGCCGGATCGCGCCAAGTCCGCGGGCCTTGACTACCTCGCGCTCGGGGACTGGCATGGCTTTTTGACGGTTGGCGACCGGACCGCTTACAGCGGGACCCCTGAAATTGACCGGTTCGGGCGCGATGAGCCGGGCGGCTGCATCGGCGTGAGCCTGCGATCCAACGAAACGCCCGAGCTGCAGCGGATCGAGACCGGTCGATATCGCTGGATGTCGCGCCGCTGGAGTATGGAGAACATGGAAGACTTGGACCGTGAACTCGCCGCGCTCCGCAGCGAGGCGCGTTTGTCGGACGTGCTCCTTTCGCTCCATCTCGTCGGTGTGGTGAGTCTCGCCGACCGCGTCACGATGACGTCGGCCGTCCAGGACTGTCTGGCGCACGAACTGCGGCATTTGGAACTCGACGCGGATGGCCTGACCGCGCGTCCGACGGCAGAGGACGTCGCCCAAATCGATGTCCAAGGTGCGCTCGCCGGGGCGACTGCTACCCTACAGGCCAGGGCTACCGGATCGGGTTCCGATGCCCAGATCGCCGCCGCGGCGCTGGAGCGTCTCTATGTCGAGGCGATGCGATTCGATGCGGAGGTTGCGCGATGATCCTCAAATCCCTGGAGGTCGAGAACTTCCGCAAGTTCCGCGAACCGCTACGCATCGACGGCTTCACCGACGGTTTGAACATCGTAGTCGAGCCGAACGAGACGGGCAAATCTACCCTATTGGAGGCCCTGCGTGCGGCCTTCTTCATCCGCTACTCCGCCAAGACCGAACTCGTCCGTTCCTATGTCCCGACTGGTGATGACGTGGCGCCCCGTGTCACTGTCGGCTTCGGCCTCAACGGGCAGACTTGGAGGCTCGAGAAGCAGTTCATGAAGTCTCCCTCCGTGCGACTTACCGGCGCGAGCGGGCGACGAGAGAGCGATGCGGCCGAAGAAGCGCTGCAGGAGCTGCTCGGATTCGAGCGGGGCAACAACCGGGGCAGCGATCCCGAAACGCGCGGGCCCCTTGGCATGCTCTGGGTCGAGCAGGCGACGGCACTCTCCGTGGAGAGTCCAAACCGCATCGTGCGCGATACCGTTCGGGGAGTGCTCGAGGCGGAAGTCGGCGCGGTGACGGGTGGTCGACGCTTTGACGCGATCCGGGCCAGCATCGAAGCGGCATATTCAGCGCTGCGCACATCGGCGACGGGCAAGTCGCGCGGCGACTTAGCGGTGGCAGAGGCTCGCGTGTCCACGGCGACGGCTGCCCGCCAGGCGGCCGAGACCAACTTCCATGAATACGAGAACACTCTCACCGAGTTGGACGCGGCGAGGTCACGGCTTAGGATTATCGAGCGTGATCTCGTCGACCCAGAGGCGGCGGAGCAGCGAAAAAAGCTCGAGGCGGACCAGAAGGTCGCGGAGACCGCCTCTCTGCGGTCGACTGCGGCGGAGGCGCAATTCGGACGCGCCGACGAGGTCGCGAAGACGGCTTCGTCGAGGATCGAGCGATTGGACGCAGCCGAGGCTCGCGTCGGATCCGCCGGCACATACCTCGAAGAGAAGGCTCGTCTGCGGGACGAAGCCAAGGCTGAGGCTGCTCGTGCCGGTGAGGAGGAAAAATCACTCCGCGCCGCGCTCGACGAGGCTCGCGCGGAAAGGGAGAAACACGAGGAGGCACTGTCCTCCGCACGCGCGCGATTGCGCGGGTTCGCTAATGCCGCGGGCGCTCGTCGCGCGATCGATGCGCGAAAAGCTCTAGCCGAGCTAGAGGAGCGTGAGCGTGCGCTGGTTGATGACTCCGCCGGGGCCGTCGATAGTGACGACCTTGAGGAGATTACCGAACTCGAGCTTGCCGCCATCCAGGCACGCGCCCGGTTCGAAGCAGGCGCTGTGAAGGTAGAAGTCGAACTCGGGGCGGGCGCATCTTTGAGGATTGACGGGTTGACGACCGACGTCACCAGCGTTGACGTCCTCAAGACCACCAAGTTCGAGTTGGGTGATGCGGGCAGCCTAGTCGTGCGCCCGCCGCAGGGTTCGGGTCAGTCCATTGAGGCCGATCTTGCAGCGGCGACGGAAGAACTCGCTTCCGCCTTGCGGTCGCTCGGCATCAAGTCGCATGCGGAGGGCGTGGCCCGGAACGAACGGGCCTCCGCTGCCAAGCGCGAGTTGAAGGCGCTCCGGACACAGATCGCCTCGGCATGTCCTGGAGATCCGACAATCGGGTTGGCGCCCGGGGCAGATGCCCTGCGCGCCTTCGTGGCCGAGCTGGGCGACATCGCCGACGTTGTCGCCCCAACCGACAATGTCGACACGCTGGAGAAGGCGGTGGTCGACGCCAAGCTCGCCGAGGCTGCCGCATCCGGAAAGCGCGAAGACGGGAGGACGGCTCTGTCGAAGGCGGAGAGTACGCTCGCAACGGCCGAAGCCGATTATTCCGCAGCCATCCGCGAATCCGAGGCTGCGGCTGAAGATCTCCGGAACCTCCTAGAGATCGGGGATCGGGAAACGCTCGAAGCGGCGCGCGGTGAGGCTCAGCGGGAGCGTGCCGCGAAGTTCGAAGCTCTCGAGAAGGCGCGCGAAAGCGCCACGTCTTTCGACGCCGACGCTATCCGACGCCGCATTGTGAACCTCGATCGTGCCGCCAGCCGGGCCGGCGAGGAACGACTTGAACTGACCGCCCGGATCGCGTCGCTCGAATCCACGATCGTTAGGGAAGGGACAAACGGGCCTGCCGGTCGCCTTGCCGAAACGCGGGAGGAAGAGGAGGCCGCGATCGCCGCTTGCGATCGTTTGCGGCATGAGGCCGACATGCTTGAGGTGCTCCGCGAGGCGCTGTCGGATGCCGCGAATGAAGCGTCGAGGACATTCCT
This sequence comes from Falsochrobactrum shanghaiense, assembly GCF_003149535.1. Classification (GTDB taxonomy): domain Bacteria; phylum Pseudomonadota; class Alphaproteobacteria; order Rhizobiales; family Rhizobiaceae; genus Brucella; species Brucella shanghaiense. The sequence continues at coordinate 9,248 of NZ_QGDB01000007.1, forward strand.
CGCACCCGTCACGGCTCGGGCTAGTCGATACATCCAGCAGCTTCTTCCCGGATGTGATCTGTCATTCAACGAGGAGCTCGGGCTGACCGGCCTCACGAGGGCGGGGATCGATGAATCCTGTGGTGATCTCAGTCGAGGCACGCAGGAGCAGTTGGCGATATTGACTCGGCTCGCGTTTGCGGACCTCCTGCTCGAGGATGGAGCGCCGATCTCTCTGATCCTCGACGACCCTCTCGTCTATTCCGATGATGCCCGCTTGGAGACGATGACCGACATCCTGCAGGACGCTTCGAAGCGGATGCAGGTGATACTTCTCACGTGCCGGTCGAAGGCTTTTCGTCACGTCGAAGCCAATAGGATCACGCTGAGATGAGCAAACGGATGGATGCGGCGAACCGCTACAGGCTCGCCTTCACTGAAGCGGAGGAGGCGCTGGTCGCACGGATCGATTTGCGTTGATCGCATGCCAACCATGCCGAGGCCCGTGCTGCCTACCTCGCGAACCAAGCCGATCTTGGATATGTTGAGATCGCTGAGAGAGCGGGACGCCGTGCCTGCTCAACGGATCAGCTATTGGACCCAGATTATCAGCCTGGACGCTTGAAGGGCTCATATGAGCAGCCGTTCGAGCGCAATGATTGCCGGAGCGAGGAAATCTATACTGGCCTTCCCGCGAGGCGCTCGTCGAGAACCGGCTCGTCCCAGGTGCGCGTCACCCCGAGCCACTTGTCGATCACCGCCTGAAACTGGGGCTCTGCGAAACAGGTCTGGAACGTGTAGAGGCGATTGACCACTTGCCGCATCAGGTCGCGCATCTCCTCATCGTCGAACCGCGACACGCTTCCCCAGGGGATGTGGTTGCCGTCGGCGTCGATGACGAAGACATCGGAATAGTCACCGGTCTTCGTGACCGGGACCGGCCCCGCATGCAGGTCCTCCAGCATGCTGTTGCGGACGCAGATCATCGCCATCGCCTTGGCGAGCGTCGCCGCTAACTGTTCTTCTTCCTTCCGGCCCATTTTCGTCCTCCGGATCATTGTCAGAGGCCCGGCAACATGCCATCGGCGGCTGCGCTCGCTGGCGTCTCCGCGATCACCAGCCGCTCGTCGGGCAGCGGCCGTTGCAGGTCCTTCGCTTCCTTCCAGTCGGCGGTTAGCCAGGTCTCGACTTCGTCACGGCCCGTCAGGATGACGGGCATGGCCTTCGGATGGATCGGTTTCACCACGCCATTGGCCTCGGTCGTCAGGAAGGCGAACAGCTGATGATCGCCCGGACGCGGGGTCCGGTTCGATCCGCGGGTTCCGCGCCATGGCGTCCAGATTCCCGCGAAGAAGAACAGGGGCTGGGTCTCATCGAGGGCGAACCAGTGCAGCGGTTTGCGCTTCGTGACCGGATCGGGCTTTTGCCCATATTCGGAAAAGGCGGTGGCCGGGACCACGCTGCGATGCTCAACTCCGAGCCATTTGCGCCAATGGGGGCTGGCCGTGTTGCGGATATTGGTGACGCCGGTGTCCGGTGCATCGCGGGACTTCAGATATTCGATGGGCGTCGGCATGCCCCAGGTCAGCGAAGCCAGTTCCCGTCCGCCATCGGTGTTGCGCACCACCGGAGCCGGCCGGTCGGGATAGACGTCGATCGAAGGTTCGAGATTGCCGATGCTGTCATGGGTGGCGGCCACGAAATCCCTGATCGCCTGCTGATTGGTCGTAATGCGATACAGGTTGCACATCGCCCCACTACTCTCCTTGCGAATACTTTACGCCACCATAGGGCATCGCGCGCCGTCGATCACTTCCGGGATGGCCGAGATTGACTCTCGACCCACAAGAGAACAAATAAAGAACATAGCAACAGAATCGACCAGTGCAAAGCCCCGGAGACGCCATCCTCATATGCCCAGCCGTGCCGACAGCCCAGCCATTGCCGAACTTCGGGCGCGCATCGCGCGGCTCGAAGGCGATGGCGTGCGTCCGCACGAGGTGCTGCCCTTCGGGATCGCGCCGCTGGATCGCAAGCTGCCCGGTGGCGGACTGGCGCTCGGATGCCTCCATGAAGTCGCCGGAGGCGGCAACGGGGCGGTGGATGGCGCGGCTGCCGCCTGTTTCACCGCCGGGATCGCCGCCCGCACCGCCGGCCAGGTGCTCTGGTGCGTGGCGCTCCAGGATCTCTTCGCACCGGGGCTGGAGCAGGCCGGATTGCCGCCCGGCCGGGTGATCTTCGTCGAAGCCGGGGACGACAAGGCGACTCTCGCCTGTATGGAGGAAGGGCTGCGGCATGGCGGGCTGGGGGCGGTCGTCGGTGACGTCGCGCGCCTGCCGATGCCCGCCTCGCGGCGGCTGCATCTGGCCGCGAAAGGTTCGGCGACGATCTGCATCGCGTTGCGCCGCTGGCGGCGGCAGGCGGAGGCGAGCGATTTCGGGCAGCCGACGGCGGCGATGACCCGCTGGCGGATCTCGGCGCTGCCGTCCGCGCCCCTTCCGGTTCCCGGTGTTGGACGGCCGCGCTGGCTCGTTGAGTTGATCCGGGCGCGGGCGGGCGAATGTCTCGATATCGAACTGGAGGCGTGCGATGGCTCGGGTCATCTCTGTCTTCCTGCCGAACTGGCCGACAGACCGGTTGCGGCGGAAGGCGGGCGACGCAGCGCCGCCCGGTGAGGCGCCGCTGGTCATCGCCGGAAAGGAGAAGAACCGCCGGGTGGTGACGGCGGCCGATCCGGCCGCGCAGGCGCTCGGCCTGCGCGCCGGAATGCCTGTCACCAAGGCCCAGGCGATGGTGCCCGGCCTCCACATCGAGCCCGCCGACCCGCGGGCCGACCTGGACAGCCTCGAACGCCTCGCGCTCTGGGTGCTGCAACGCTTCTCACCTATCGTCGCCGCCGACGCGCCGGACGGGATCGTCATCGACGCGACCGGCGCCGACCATCTGCATGGCGGTGAGGCGGCCATGCTGGAGGTGCTGACCGGTCGGCTTGTCATGTCCGGCGTCACCGCCCGCGCCGCCATTGCCGATAGCTGGGGCGCGGCCCATGCGCTGGCGCGCTACGCGGCCGATCCGCTGTTTGTCGCCCCTCCCGGCGAAACCGTCCCGGTCCTCGCGCCGCTGCCGCTGCAAGCACTGCGCCTGCCGCCCGCGATCGCGGTGGGGTTGAATGACCTGGGCTTTGTCCGCATCGGCGACCTGATCGGGCAGCCCCGTGCGCCCCTGACCCGGCGCTTCGGCCCGGAGCTCTGCCGGCGTCTCGATCAGGCCCTGGGTGCGGTCGCCGAACCCATCGAGCCGATCCGACTGGAGGAGCTGGTCTCCGTCCGCCGCGTCTTCGCCGAACCCATAGGCGCCGCCGAGACCATCGCGCGCTATATTCGCAAGCTGGTCATGGCGCTCTGCGAGGCGCTCGAAGGGCGGGGTCTTGGCGCGCGCCGTCTCGACCTGCTCTGCTACCGCGTCGACAACCGGGTCGAGACGGTGCGCATCGGTCTGGCCATGCCGGTGCGGAATCCCGCGCGCCTGACCCGGCTTCTCTGCGACAAGATCGAGACGATCGCGCCAGGCTTCGGCGTCGAGATCATGTCGCTGACCGCCACCCTGGCCGAACCGCTGGCCCTGAAACAGGCGGCCAGCAGCCTGATCGAAGAGGGGGCGCCGGATCTCTCCGGCCTGATCGACACGCTGGCGAACCGGGTCGGCGCGCGGGCGGTCTATCGCTTCGCCCCGGTGGCGAGCGATGTGCCCGAACGCTCGGTCCGCCGCCTGCCGGCGCTTGCCGAGGATACGGGCGCAGGCTGGCCGGACCATTGGCCGCGCCCCTCGCGGCTGCTCTCCCAGCCGGAGCCGATCGAGACCATGGCGCTGCTGCCGGACCATCCTCCGAACTGGTTCTCCTGGAAGGGCGTGCGCCGCCGTGTTCGCCGGGCCGACGGCCCCGAGCGCATCTTCGGGGAATGGTGGAAACGCGATGCCGAGCTCATCGCTGTGCGGGACTATTTCCGGGTCGAGGACGATGCCGGCGAACGCTTCTGGATCTTCCGCTCCGGCGATGGCGAGGATGCGGCCACCGGCTCGCATCGCTGGTTCCTGCACGGGATATTCGGATGAGCGCGCCCGCTTACGCCGAATTGCAGGTGACGTCGCATTTCTCCTTCCTGCGCGGCGCGTCCTCGGCCGAGGAGCTGTTCGCCGCGGCGGCCGCGATGGGGATCGAGGCGCTCGCCGTGACCGATCGCAACACGCTGGCCGGCATCGTGCGCGCCCATGAGGCGGCGAAGGAGGCGGGGGTGCGGCTGATCGTCGGCTGCCGCCTCGATCTTGCCTGCGGCATGTCGGTGCTGGTCTATCCGACCGACCGGGCGGCCTATTCACGGCTTTGCCGATTGCTGTCGCTGGGCAAGGGGAGGGCGGGCAAGGCGCGCTGTCATCTCGAATGGGACGATCTGGTCGCCTATGGCGAGGGGTTGATCGTGGTCCTGGCGCCGGACCTCGCCGACGAGACCTGCGGTCTGCGGCTGCGGCGCCTGCGCGATGCCTTTGGCGATCGCGCCTATCTCGGCCTGACGCTGCGCCGGCGGCCCAATGACCAGATGCGCCTCTGGGAGCTGTCGACGCTCGCTGCGGGCCTAGGTGTGCCCACCGTCGTGACCAATGACGTGCTCTTCCATGAGCCCGGACGCCGCATCCTGCAGGATGTCGTCACCGCGATCCGGCACAATCTCACCGTCGATGCGCTCGGCACCCGGCGCGATCGCCATGCCGACCGCTATCTGAAGCCGCCTGCCGAAATGCACCGGCTCTTCGCGCGCTGGCCCGAGGCTTTGGCCCGGACGCGTGAGATCGCGGATCGCTGCCGCTTCTCGCTCGACGAGCTGCGCTATCAATATCCCGAAGAGCGCGACGATCCGGCGCTGACCCCGCAGGAGACCCTGGAGCGGCTGACCTGGGAGGGCGCGGCGAGCCGCTATCCCGAGGGTGTCCCCGACGAGGTGACAGCGGCGCTGAAGCATGAGCTGGCCCTGATCGGCAAGCTCGACTACGCGCCCTACTTCCTGACGGTGAACAGCATTGTCCGCTTCGCCCGGTCGCGCGGCATCCTCTGCCAGGGGCGCGGATCGGCCGCGAACTCGGCCGTCTGCTATGTGCTCGGTATCACCGCGATCGATCCCGGCCGCAACGATCTCCTCTTCGAGCGTTTCGTCTCCGAGGAGCGCCGGGAGCCGCCGGACATCGACGTGGATTTCGAGCATGAGCGGCGCGAGGAGGTGATCCAGTGGGTCTATGAGCATTACGGCCGCGAGCGCGCCGCGCTAACCGCCACCGTCATCCGCTACCGCTCCAAGGGCGCGCTGCGGGACGTCGGCAAGGCCCTGGGGCTTCCCGAAGACCTGATCCAGACGCTGTCCGGCCAGCTCTGGGGCTGGTCCGAGGCCGGTGTGACCGAGCAGCAGCTCCGCGATCTCAATCTCAACCCGCAAGATCGCCGATTGCGCCTGACGCTCGAACTGGCCGCCCAGCTTCGCGGCGCGCCGCGGCATCTGTCGCAGCATCCGGGCGGTTTCGTGCTGACCCACGACCGGCTCGACGATCTCGTCCCCATCGAGCCCGCGGCGATGGAGGGGCGCCAGATCATCGAATGGGACAAGGACGATATCGACGCGCTGCGCTTCATGAAGGTCGATGTCCTGGCGCTCGGCATGCTGAGCTGCATGCGCCGGGGGCTGGACCTGCTGGCCGAGCACAAGGATATCCGCCTCGATCTGGCGTCGATCCCGGCCGAGGATCCGCGCACCTATGCGATGATCCGCAAGGCCGACACACTCGGCACCTTCCAGATCGAGAGCCGGGCGCAGATGTCCATGCTGCCGCGCCTGAAGCCCCGGACCTATTACGACCTGGTGGTGCAGGTCGCGATCGTGCGGCCGGGGCCGATCCAGGGCGATATGGTTCATCCCTATCTGCGCCGGCGCGAGGGTCTGGAAGAGGTCGACTATCCCCGGCCCGAGCTGGAGAAGGTGCTGGGCAAGACGCTCGGCGTGCCGCTGTTCCAGGAACAGGCGATGCGCGTTGCCATCGAATGCGCGGGCTTCACCGCTGGCGAGGCCGATCTCCTGCGCAAGAGCATGGCGACCTTCAAGCATACCGGCGGGGTCTCGAAGTTCCGCGACCGGCTGATCTCGGGGATGATCGAGCGTGGCTACGAGCAGGACTTCGCGGAGCGGACCTTCCAGCAGCTCGAAGGCTTCGGCTCCTATGGTTTTCCGGAAAGCCATGCGGCGAGCTTTGCGCTGATCGCCTATGCCTCGGCCTGGCTCAAATGCTGGCACCCGGATGTCTTCTGCGCTGCGCTCCTCAACGCCCAGCCCATGGGCTTTTATGCGCCGGCCCAGATTGTGCGCGACGCGCGCGAGCATGAAGTGGAGGTCCGCCCGGTCTGCATCAATGCCTCCCGCTGGGACTGCACGCTGGAGCCGACCGGAGACGAAAGCCGATTCGCCGTCCGCCTCGGGCTGCGGATGGTCAAGGGTCTCGCCAATGCCCATGCCGCCGCCATCGTCGCGGCCCAGGGCGATGAGATGTTCACCTCGGTCGACGATCTCTGGCGGCGGGCGGGTGTACCCGTGGCGGCGCTCGATCAGATCGCGGCGGCCGACGGATTCCGCCCGGCGTTCGGTCTGGCCCGGCGCGAGGCGCAATGGGCCATCAAGGGGCTGCGCGACGAGGAACTGCCGCTCTTCGCCGCCGCCTCGGAGCGCGAGGGACGGACCGTTCCGGAACTCGACGAGCCGGCGATCGCGCTCAGAGCGATGCCTGCTGGCCGCGAGGTGGTCGAGGATTATGGGCATATCGGCCTGTCGCTGCGTCGCCATCCGGTCTCCTTCCTGCGCGAGGACCTGGCGAGGCGCCGGATCGTCACCTGCGCCGAGGCGATGGCGGCCCGTGATCAGCGCTGGCTGGAGGCTGCCGGGATCGTGCTGGTGCGCCAACGCCCCGGTTCGGCCAATGGCGTCATGTTCATCACGCTCGAGGACGAGACCGGCATCGCCAATCTCGTCGTCTGGCAGAAGATTTTCGAGCGCTATCGCCGGGTCATTCTCTCATCGAGCATGATCGCCGTGCGGGGCCGCGTTCAGCGCGAGGGCGAGATCGTGCATCTCGTCGCCCATCGGATCGTCGATCTGTCGCGGGATCTGGCGACTGTCGTGCAGCGCGAGGTGGCGACGGACGGGCAGCAGGGGCCGGGGGCCGGCGGTATCAGGGTGAAGGCGCGGGATTTTCGGTAAAGCCGGTGGCTTTGACAGAAGGCGGTATCGGTTCGAACCAACGAATCGGCCTGCCTCTCGGGGGTCACAAATCTTCTGGCCGGATCGACCATTCTGCGATTTCTCTATCGATCAATCGCCATTGCTCTAAAAGGTCGGCAAGGTCGGCGCTGTCTACGACCGCATGATCGAGGCCCTCGAATTGGTCACCGAGATATGTGGCGAGGCCCGCACCGCCTTCGTTGGCGAACCACACTCCGACCAGATCCGCGATTTCCTTCAACTGCCTGAGAGTCTTTTCGGCATCGCGAATGTCGAAATCACCAAGCTCCCTGTCCTGCCGACTTTGCTTGTTCCCGGCATGAGCAACATGCGAGTTAACGTGCTCGGCAATTCGATCAAGGCTGGCGAGCCGAGTTTCGATCTTCTCCAATACCGTGGCTGAGATCAGATCGCTCGGGTTACGCCCTGATGGAGACACGCCGCTCAAAACATCGAAATGCCGATGCGCGGCCTGACTTTTCATGAGCTCTGGATCACCCCACACCGGACGCCCATTTGCGGCGACGAGGTGGTCATGTTGTTCTTGATGCAGGCGATCGAGATCGTATTGCGCGTCAAGCACTTTCTCGACGTAGATTCTCCTGGTCAACCAGTTTTGGCTCGCTTTCACGTCGTTGACGACAGATCGGATCGAGTAAACTCCCTTGGGGCCATTGATCGGGGCCTTATCGAGAAGTCGGCGAGTGCCGAGAAGCAGGCTTGACCAGTATCCCTCGGAAACGAGATTGAACATCATCTGGTTAAGCGGGGGTCTCGAGCCTCTCTTCTCATTTGCAAGACGGACGATCCGAACCGTCGTGCGAAAGGCGGCGTAGTTCCAGAGCAGATCCTGAATGGTTCTGTGGATGCCCGTTGTCTCGTCGCGAAAAGCATCCCGCCACGTGGCGATGTGCTGGTCATGCTGCGTCATTAGTTTTCCAAGCCTGAGCGCCAAACTCACCTCATCATACCGGCAGACGCCAACACCGGCGACGGCTATTCGCTTCTGATTCTTCATTCGCGCGGGCTCTTTTTATTGTTCCCGCGAATAAACGCGCATCTTGCCGTGGGCCTGACGGGGGAAGGCCTTCCCCCTGGCCGGCACTATCGTTGCCGGCGCACCCCCTTCAGCGGGGAGACCCCGCAACGCCCCCTGAGAGGGAGAGTGCGGACGGGTTTTCCGTGACGGGTTGAGTGCTGGAGGAGTGGCCTCCGGCGCCCGTCGCGGAGATCATCCCGATGGCCAGACAGGACCGCGCTCGCCCAGGCGGCGCCCGCAGCAATCTCTATGACGACATCACCGACAAGATCATCGCCGAGCTGGAGGAAGGACGGCTTCCCTGGGTCCAGCCTTGGGGGACTGCGGCGAAAGCGCCGCTTGCCATGCCGCGAAACGCCGCGACCTCGCGGCAGTATTCCGGGATCAATGTGCTGATCCTCTGGGGTGCCGTGGTCCAGAACGGCTATCCGACCCAGCATTGGCTCACCTATCGCCAGGCGGCAGCCCTCGGCGGCAATGTCCGTAAGGGCGAGCACGGCACGACGGTCGTCTATGCCGACCGCTTCACCCCGGAAGACGAGAAGCGCCGAGCCCGCGAGACCGGTGAAGAACCGGGACGCGTCCCGTTCCTGAAGCGTTTCACCGTGTTCAACGCGGCGCAATGCGAAGGCTTGCCCGAGGACATCGCTGTCGAGGCACCACCACCACCGCCAGGCATGATCGAGCCGAGGGTCGAGGCGCTGATCTGTGCCACTGGTATCGATTTCCGCATCGGCGGGGATCGCGCCTTCTATGTTCCGGCGCTCGACTATGTCCAGGTGCCGCCACCGGCCGCCTATTTCGAACCGATCAACTGGCACAGGACGGCGCTCCACGAGATGGGTCACGCCACAGGCCATGCCTCGCGCCTGGGGCGGGATTTTTCGGGCAGTTTCGGCACGAAGAAATACGCCTTCGAGGAGCTGGTGGCTGAGATGAACGCGGCCTTCTGCTGCGCCTCGCTCGGCATCGTGCCGACCGTGCGCCATGCCGACTACATCGGCTCCTGGCTGGAGGTGCTGCGCGAGGATAACCGCGCCATTGTCCGCGCGGCCTCACAGGCCAGTAAGGCGGCCGACTGGCTGCTGGCGCATCTGCCGGCCGAAGATGCCGGGGAACCGGATCCGGCTGCAATCGACGGGAGGGTCGCGGCATGATCCTCCTGACCGGAACACAGCGTGACCGGCTTCTGGCCAATGGATGCCAGCGCGGCGGGGATCACATCCCCGTCGTGAAATTCTTCAACCCCTTCGGCGCGGGCGTCTGGCTCGCCACCGAGCTGGATCAGGGCGGCGACATCATGTTCGGCCTGGCCGATATCGGCTACCCCGAACTCGGCTCGTGGAGCCTGGAAGAGCTGCGTGGGGTCCGGTTGCCCTTCGGCATGGGGATCGAGCGGGATCTGCTCTTCACCGGGGATTTCCCGATCTCGGTCTGGGCGGAGGCTGCGTGGGAAACCGGCAGCATCCAGGCGGCGGAACGAGCCCTCTACCGCGCCGGTGCGGCATTCACCCGCACATCCACAGATACGGAAAGCCGGGAATCCTGATTTCCGGTTGCCGGCTTTGTGGCCTGGCGTCGCACTCTTCAGAGGAAGAGGGCGGCGCTTCGCTTCGTGACGGGTTGGAGGTCGAGAGAGTGGCTCCCGGCCGCCCGTCGCGGAGAAATCACCATGGCCAAAGCTGCCAGGAAGAAGCCCGTCGCCCCGATGATCGTCTTTTCACGGGCGCGCGACATTCCGTTCAACCGGATCAGGCTGTCGGACAGCAATGTTCGCGAGGCTGACGTCGAGGCGGGTCTGGACGAACTTACCCATGACATCGACCGGCGCGAGGATCTCGTGCAGGGCCTCAACGTTCGCGCCATCCTCGACGCGGACGGCGTTGAGACCGGCGATTTCGAGACCCCGGCCGGCGGCCGCCGCTACAGGTCCATCGCGCGCCTCGTCGAAGCCGGTCGCTTCCCGGCCGATGGCCTCGTCCCCTGCATCGTCAAGAAGGCCGATGCCAAGACCTCGGCAGTCGACGACTCGCTGGCCGAGAACCTGCTGCGCCTCGCCCTGCATCCGCTCGACCAGTTCAAGGCGTTCAAGCGGATGTTCGACATGGGCATGTCGAAGGAGGAGATCGCCGACGCCTGGCGGACCACGCCGCGCTACATCATGCAGCGCCTTCGTCTCGCGACGGTCGCGCCGGCGCTGCACGACGCCTATGCGCGGAATGAGATGACGCTGGCGATGCTGGAAGCCTTCACCGTCAATCCCGACCACGAGCGCCAGCAGCAGGTCTGGGAGCGGATCAGCACGTCGTGGCAGAAAGAGCCCTGGCACATCCGCAGCCTGCTGACCGAGACCACGGTTCCGGCTGCCGACAAGCGCGCCCGCTTCATCGGCATCGACGCCTATGAGGCGGCGGGCGGCCCGGTGCTGCGCGATCTCTTCTCCGACGAGAACGGCGGTTGGTTGCAGGACGTCACGCTGCTCGACCGCCTGGTTGACGATAAGCTGCGCACTGTCGCCGACGAGATCGCCGGACAGGGCTGGAAGTGGATCGACGCGGCAGTCGAACTTCCCTACGGCTACGCCAACGGCCTGCGCAGGCTGGTCGGTGTGACCCAGGAGCTGACCGACGAGGAGCGCACCGCCCGCGAGGCGCTGCGCGACGAGTATGACGAACTCGAAGCGCAGTATGCAGAAGCCGACGACCTGCCCGATGAGATCGACCAGCGGCTCGGGGAGATCGAAGCCGAGTTGGAAGGCTTCGAGAACCGGCCCGTCACCTTCGCGCCGGAAGACATCGCCCGTGCCGGTGTTTTCGTCAGCATCGACCGCGATGGCGAGTTGATCGTCAGTCCCGGTTATGTCCGCCCCGAGGACGAATAACCCGAGAGCGTCGATGGTGAGGATGCGGGCGAAGGTGCCGACCCGTCCGATCCCGATGCGGTGCAGCGCGCGGTTATCACCGTCGGCGGCGAGCCGGTCCCGGACGGCGATGAAGAGGAGGACGATGCCGTCAAGCCGCTGCCCGAGCGGCTGGTGACCGACCTGACCGCCTGGCGGACGCTGGCGTTGCGCAATGCGCTTGCCGAGAATCCGCGCGTCGCCATGACGGCGCTGCTGCACAAGCTGGTTCTCGATACTTTCGAGCGCACCGCCACCTCGGGAACCAGCCTCTATGCCGCCGTGCGTCACATCTATCTTCCCACGGATGCGACCGGGCTCGCTGACAGCGCCGCCGCGAAGATGATCGACGAGCGCGCGGACGCCTGGCGGGGCGACATCCCCGCTGGCGATGACGACCGGCTCTGGGACTGGATCGACGGTCTCGACGATGCCAGCCGCCTGGCGCTGCTCGCCCATTGCGTCAGTTTCGGGGTCAACGCGCTTTACGAGCGGCCCAACCCCTATTCGGGGAATGGCATCTCGCAGCACGGTCTCGACCGCCGCATGGCCGAGGCCGAACGGCTGGCACAGGCCACCGGCCTCGATCTCGTCGAAGCGGGCTGGAGGCCCACGGTCGAGAACTACCTGGGTCGCGTGACCAAGACCCGCATCATCGAGGCGGTGCGCGAGGGCGCCGGCGATCGCGCGGCCGATCTCATCGCGCATCTCAAGAAGGGCGATATGGCGAAGGAGGCCGAACGGCTCCTGGCCGATACCGGCTGGCTGCCGGAGCCGCTGCGCCCCGCCATCGAGGCGCAGGCCGTGGATGGCGCGACCGATCAGGACGAGGACAGCGTGGCGCTGCCCGACTTCCTCGCCGGTGGCCATGAGGACACGGCCGAGGCCGCCGACGATCCAGAGGCCCTCGTCGCCGCCGAGTGACGCGCAGCAGCGGGGCGGCCTCCGCCGCCCCGCATTCCATCCCTTCCATCTGAAGGCCCGGCATCTCGCCGGGCCGCTTTCGTTTCAGGAGCAAGATCATGTCCGCTTCCCTCATTTTCGACATTGCGCCTCTCGGCTCGCTCGTGGCCTATAGCGACGGCCAGCCGAAACCGCCCGCACGTTTCACCAAGAAGCTCGCCGCGTGGAAATCCCGCAACGGGGCCGGTCGCCTCGTGCGCAAGGAACCGGGCCGCGAGCGCCCGACCTACACGACGCCGCCGTCCTTCACCCTGCATGAGGGTGATTTCGGCGAAGGCGGCATCATCCTCATCACCATCATGCGCAGCTACGGCATCGACAGCGATCTGAGCTTCCGGGTTGTCGAACGCCCGAAGATCGGTCAGGTCCGTGTTGTGCAGGATGTCGGAGAGAACGTCGAATTGCTGCACCTCGCGGAGAACCACGAGGCGGCCGAACTCTGGCTAGCCAGGAACGGCTACAGCCGCGCGCGCCTCGAGGAGATCACCGCCGACGAGGCAGGCGCCGATGCCGTCGAGGGTCGAGCTGCCGCGTGACCATCGCCGATCCCGTTCATCCGGCCCGCTTGTCCCGTGACGGCGGGCCTTCTTCGTTTCAGGAGAACACAATGGCCATTCCCGATCCCGTTCGAACGAACTTCGACACTCTGCTTCGTGCTGCCGATGACGGCAATCTCGCCCTTATGGAATGCCTCGACGCCGCGACCCGTGAGACACGCTATGTCCTGTGCGCGGTCGGCCGCGACGGGGGTGATTACGTCTTCACGCCGTTCGGCCATCTCGCAAGCGGCAACCCCTATGACGCCTATCTGCCGCCGGATCCCGACGATCCTGCCGGCTTTGTCGAGAAGGCCGAAGATGGGGGCGCATCATGATGACGGTCGATGAAATCTTCGCCGATGACCGCCGCAATCCGCCATCGGAGCGCTCGCTTCCCTGGGAGGAAACCCGCAACGGCGTCACCGTCATCGTGGAACCGAAACCGCATTGGGCCGAGGACATGCGCGCCTTCCGGCTCGATGCCCGCGAATACTGCCGCTATGCCGACTGGACGGCCCATGGCGCCCGGACGCGCTTTTTCGGTCATATCGACACCTCCGGCGACGATGTGATGATGAAGGCCCGCGCCATGATCGCCCGCGAAATCGCCGATGGGTTCTGGGACTGACCGGCCCTGAAAGCCGAACCTTGCACACGGGGCTATCGGGTATCGCTGCACAAGCAGCGATGGATCGAGTTCGAGCTTCACCATTGCGCCAACTCCTTGGTGTTGTGGGGGCAACGGGTTCCGTCCCCGGCCTGAAACACACCCTGAATATCCGCCGGCAACGAGGCTGGCGCAGCAAAGCATCTGCGACGGGTTTCCGGCACCGGCTCGACGCAAAGCACCATCCCCCGCTTCCATTCGCTAACCTTGGTCCGACCGTCTCTTTGCATTCAACCCCGGTGGGGTCGGCTTACGCGCGCGTGCCGCCCTCGGGGATTCGGAAAGAATCCGAACGCCCGAGGGTGATTGCAGATCCGGTCAGACACTTCGGGCGCCTGTCGCGCGGGGGATGGTCCCCCGCCTCCAAAGACAGGAGCCGGAACCCATGTCCTACGCAGATGCCACCGCTTTCGCCGCCAGCCTCGCCACCACGCTGATGGTCGTGATCGTCGTGTTCCAGGCCGGGGACGGCACCCACGGCGTTTATCTGAACAGTCAAGCTGTCTCACTGGCATTTCGCTGAGCTCGCCGGCTCCCGGAACAGCGTCTCGATCAGCGGACATTCCCGCCGATTGCCTTCTGTGCATTGGGCCACCACGTCCTTCAGCACTCGCTCCATGCGTTTCAGGTCGGCGATCTTTTCACGCACGTCGTCGAGATGCGCGGCGGCAACGGCGCTTGCCTCGGCGCAGGGCTGGTCGCGCTCGTCGACGAGGCGCAGCAGTTCACGGACTTCATCGAGGGAGAAGCCGAGCTCGCGCGCCCGCAAGACGAAGCGAAGCCGTCGCTCGTGGGTGCTGTCGTAGCTGCGATAGCCGCTCGCCGTGCGCGGCGGCTCCGGCAGGAGGCCGACCTTCTCGTAATAGCGGACCGTCTCCAGATTGCACCCTGTGCGCTGTGCGAGTTCGGCGCGCTTGAGGCCTTTCACGCCAGCGTGATCGCGCATCCAAAAATACCCCTTGACCCTGTAGTTGCTACAGACCGCACATTAGCGCCTGGATAGGTTTTCGACAAGAAGAGCGAGGTCGAACATGAATGCATCCCGACACGGACCAGCAGACGTTGCACCGACTGCGGCAAACCTGACGACGCCAGAGCGAAGCGAGGCCGGGCGACAGCGCCTGGTCGCCGTCGGCGGCATACTCGGCGCCATCGCCGCCTCGTCCTGTTGCATCATTCCGCTCGTCCTGTTCAGCCTCGGCATCGGCGGCGCCTGGATCGGCAATCTGACGGCGCTTGCGCCCTACAAGCCACTGTTTGTCGCCGCAACGGCGGGCATGCTCGGCTACGGCTTCTACCTTGTCTACTGGAAGCCGCGACAGGCCTGTGCCGATGGGGCTGCCTGCACGCGCGCCGTCCCCAGCCGCCTCGTTCAGATCGCGCTCTGGTTCGCGACCGTACTCGTCGCCGCTGCTTTCGCCTTCGACTACGTCGCGCCGCTGCTGCTTTCCGCCTGACACCAAGAGGAGACTACCCCATGAGGAAGAGTTTGAGCGCTTTCACTTTGATCGCGTCGGTGATGACTGCGCCTGCCGCCTTCGCCGCCGAACGCACTGTGACGTTTGCCGTCGACAACATGACCTGCGCCTCGTGCCCCTACATCGTGAAGACCACGATGGCGGCAATCCCCGGTGTCGCGAAGGTGACCGTCTCCTTCGAGGCGAAGTCCGCGACCGTGACCTTCGACGACGCTAAGACGAGCACCGATGCCATCGCAGCCGCCAGCATGAATGCTGGTTATCCGGCCCACCCGACGCAGCAAGGCAGCTAGATGACTGATCGCGCCGTAATCCGCGCAGGTGCCGTTGGCGCCGTCCTCGCCGCGATCTGCTGCGCGGCGCCGCTCCTCGCCGTCGGCCTGTCTCTGGCGGGTCTTGGCACGTGGCTGACAGGTGTGGGTGCAGTGGTGCTTCCCCTGATCGTCGCGGGCTTCGGCTTCGGCGCGTGGGGGCCCCATCATCGCCGGGCAAGAGCCACGGCCTATGAGACGAAGATTCGCAAGGAAGGCGTGAAGCCATGAACGATTGCTGTGCAACCTCCTCCCGGGACAACCCGGCCGTTTCTCAGCCCGCGACACTGGCGAGCTTTGCCGTTCGACCGGGCGTAACGTTTCCGGATTGGTCGGCGGTCACGTCGCCTGTGGTCAAGAACGCTCTGCAGGCGATGGTCGGGTCCGACCACGTGCTCAATCGCTGGAGCGGTTACGATCCCGCCACCGACAGGGTGCGTGTTGCGTTGCTCCGACTCTACGCCGACCACGGGGGTGCCCCGACCATAAGCGCGCTTGCGGAGCGTACAAAACTCAGTGAGATGGTCATCCGGCCACTGCTCGACGAGCTCCGCCGGCGCGACCTCGTCGTTCTCGATGGCGAGCTGATCGTCGGCGCCTATCCGTTCAGCGATCATAACACCGGCCATCGGGTCACTCTGGACGGACGCACGCTGAATGCAATGTGCGCGGTCGACGCGCTGGGCATCGGTGCCATGACCGATCGCGACACCGCGATCGCCTCGCCCTGCGGCCATTGCGGCGCACTGATCCGGATCACCACGCAGGACCGAGGGCGGGCACTCGCCGACGTCGAGCCACAGTCGGCCGTCATGTGGCAGAGCGTCCGTTATGAAGGCGGCTGCGCCGCGAGCTCGCTCTGCGCGACGACCGCTTTTTTCTGCTCGGACGAGCATCTTTCCGCCTGGCGCGACGAACGTTCCACCGACGAGCCAGGTTTCCGGCTGTCGATCGAGGAAGGACTGGAAGCCGGCCGTGCTCTGTTCGGGCCGAGCCTCGCTGGTCTCGATGTGGCGTCGAAGAGCCTGGTGGTCGCCAACCGACCCTTGCGCACAAACGGTCGCAATGGAGGCGCTTACGATCTCGTCGTCATCGGCGCCGGCTCGGCCGGCTTCTCGGCCTCGATCACGGCCGCCGATCAGGGCGCACAGGTGGCGCTCATCGGCAGTGGCACCATCGGCGGCACCTGCGTCAATGTCGGCTGCGTGCCGTCGAAGACCCTGATCCGCGCGGCCGAGACGCTTCATAACGCTCGCGTGGCGGCACGTTTTGCCGGCATTACTGCTGAAGCCGAACTGACAGACTGGCGCGGAACCGTTCGTCAGAAGGACACGCTCGTGTCTGGGCTGCGCCAGGCCAAATACGCGGACCTGCTCCCCGCGTACAATGGTATCGCCTATCGCGACGGGCCGGCTCGCCTCCTCGACGGCGGTGTCGAAGTTGACGGCGCGCGTATTGCCGCTGGCAAGATCATTATCGCAACCGGCGCGCGGCCGGCAGTTCCTGCTATTCCTGGCCTCGAGACCGTACCGTATCTCACCAGTACGACGGCGCTCGACCTCGAGGAACTGCCGCGATCGCTGCTGGTGATCGGCGGCGGTTATATCGGCGCGGAGCTCGCCCAGATGTTCGCCCGTGCCGGCGTCAAGGTGACCCTCGTCTGCCGGTCCCGACTGCTCCCCGAGGCCGAGCCCGAGATCGGCGCGGCGCTCACGGGGTATTTCGAGGATGAAGGCATCACCGTTATCTCCGGCATCGCTTACCGCGCGATCCGCAAAACCGAGGGCCGAGCGTCACTGACCGTCACGCGTGACGGTCACGATGTCCAGATCGACGCCGATCAGGTGCTGATCACCACGGGCCGCACGCCCAACATCGAAGGCCTTGGGCTGGCCGAGCACGGGATCACCGTCTCGGCGAAGGGCGGCATCGTGGTCGACGACCGCATGCGCACGACCAAGGCTGGCGTCTATGCCGCCGGCGACGTCACCGGCCGCGACCAGTTCGTCTACATGGCCGCCTATGGCGCCAAGCTCGCCGCCAAGAACGCCCTCAATGGCGACAGCCTGCGCTACGATAACAGCGCCATGCCCGCTATCGTCTTCACCGATCCGCAGGTCGCAAGCGTAGGTCTCACCGAGGCGGCGGCGCGTGCGGCCGGGCATGAGATCCGCGTTTCGACGATCGGTCTCGATCAGGTGCCGCGCGCACTCGCCGCCCGCGACACTCGTGGGCTTATCAAGCTCGTGGCCGATGCTGCTGGCGGTCGTTTGCTCGGCGCCCACATCCTCGCGCCGGAAGGTGCCGACAGCATTCAGACCGCGGCTCTCGCGATCCGCCAGGGTCTCACCGTCGATGACCTCGCGGACACGATCTTTCCTTACCTCACCACGGTCGAGGGGCTGAAGCTCGCAGCACTTTCGTTCGGCAAGGACATCGCCAAACTCTCCTGCTGCGCCGGGTGAGCACAATCGGCGTCAAGGGCGTTTCCTGCCGATGATCGGTATGACGTCGGCGGTGCGGTTATCGCGCCGCCGTTCCATAAGCTGGCACAGCGCGCGGACTTGACGATGCTGGGCGAGCACGGTTTCGACGGCGCGCCGCTCATGTTCGGCCCGGGCCGTCCCCGCCGGCCGATCCGTCGCGTTGCGCCGGGCTCTCGACTCGGCAACTGCATGGCGGAAGGCTTCCAGCACCTCGGAAGCGCGGTTCGCGGTCGCGCGACTGACACCTGCCTCGATGGCCAGATTCACAACCGTCAGCCTGCCATCAGCCACGCGGGGGCACCCATAAAGGAGGCGCGCCATCGCCTCACGAAGCGCCTGTTCCGTGGCTGCACTGACCGGCTTCATGATGTGCGTTCCTTCAACGGCGCGATGAGCCTGCGTTTTCTGTCGTTGTCCAGGCGCAGCGCTTCGCGTTGCAGCGGGGAGAGACGCTTGTCGGCGAGAAGATCCTCCGCCTGTGCAATGGAGGCTTCCCATGGCGGGAGATGTCGCTCGACGAGGCAGGCGTTGGGACATCGGTCGGGCGCGCATCGCGACAGGACCGGCACCGAGGCTGAAGGTTTCTCAGACTCCCGCAGGCAGAGCGCCGTCAATGGGTCGAAGAAGCAGTCGTTCAGATATCCGACATGCAGCGTGCGCGCCAGATGCGCCAGCATCGCCTTCAGGCGCTTGCGATCGGCCAGTTGCCCCGGAAGCGGGCCGAGTTCGCGGCCGACCCGCTCCAGTTCCACGCCGACGCGCTTACCGGCGGGTCCGCCTGGACCGTGACCGCGTCGATGGTTTTCGAAGTAGTCGATGATGTCGTCGAGTTGTCCGAGCGCCAGTTCCTGTTCGACCTCCTGCCTGAAGCCGGATGCGGACGAGCCGGCATAGCCGTTGAACATGGCCACGGAGGCGTGCTTGTACTGGATTTTGCCGGCGACAACCCCGAAGGGCCGGTTCGCGATGTACCAGGCCAGCGTTCGCCTGAACTGACGGGTGTTGAAGCGCCAGACGTCTTCTCCCACTCGGGGGATCACAGGACTATCGTCCGCGCCATATCGCTCATCGAGATGTTCTCGGAATTGGTTGATCTTCTTGGCGATGAGTATCGGCGTCTCGGCATTGTTCGTCTCGCGGTCGTCAAGGGCAAGCCATAGCCGCTCTGTCCCCGCATTCCGGCGGAATCGTTCCGAAAGACGCTCGGCAACCCGGATCGCCTGGACGGCGGCCTCGATGGTGATCCATTCGACCTGTTCGCCGCGAGCGCCGCGATCCTTCCAGGTCACGCCCTCGATCGCCAGCCTTTCTGTTCGCCCGTCCCGGTCGAGATTCCGTTTCAGGCAGCCGGATCGCAGCGACTGCACCTCACCGTCGCGCATGCCCGTCAGATAGCAACACACGATATAGGCGGCCGTCTGCAGGTGCCGTTCTTCCCGCGCCAGGCTGATGGCATCGAAGCGCTCCCGCCACGGTCGCCCCGTGTCGGGATCCGGGGAGATCGGCGTGTCCATCCCGCCCACCTCGAACCCAAGCTCGTCGACAGCATCATGAACCATCGACAACAGGGCCGGATCTTTGTGGACGGTGGTGAGATGCAGCCCGCATTGCATCGTCAGGAGCTTCAGATTGATGACCTCGCCATCAAACCTGCCGCCCCGCGACAATCTGCCGGTCAGCCCCCCGATCGAAAGAGGTCTTTCCCAGACAGGAATGCCTCTTCCTTCCTCGCGACGCTTGTCGATCCAGGAGGCCAGCATTACCGCGGGCCGCGTGTGGCGGGCGCGCGAGCGTGCTGCGAACCGGCTGTTCAGTGCATCGGCTTCAGCCCGGGCAGTGAAGATGTCGTCGCAGAGGTGCTCGACATATTTCAAGGCCCATCGCAGCATTGCGCCGATGACCGGCTCCGGGATGCGCGCGGTCCGGTTTTCCGAACAGCGCGTTCCCTGGCCGGTTGCCCGATAGACCGGTCGGCCGCGCCACGGGGTGAAGGTGATGCCACCGCACGTCAGATAGGGCGCCAGGCGATGAAGCTGGACGATGGGCCTGAGGCACACACCCACGCGCCCCGGCGTGATCGGCCGCGCCCGGTGATGGGTCGCGTATGCATCGATCAAATCCTGATCGACGTTTGCCAGATCGAGCTTGCCGATCCGCGAGCGCACGAAGTCCAGGAACCGGCGCAGCGTCGCAAGCGCAGTATGGCCGGAGACTGGCCGCAACCGCGGCTCACCGTCGGCGCGCCGTTCATTCATCCAGGCATAGATGTATTCCTTCGCAAGCAACCGCTCTGCCGCGCAGGGGATCACGCCGAAGTCGACCGTTCGAAAGGCCTTTCTGGCCATGTTGAACATCGCCGGCGCCATATCCCAGACATCATCGCCGAACCGCGAGAGCGCCGCTCGGTCGGTACCATCCCTGAGAGGCATCGAAGCCAAAACGATGTCGTCATCGACCCTGAGGCGTGAGACGGCACGCTCATCGTTCAAAGGAGAGGTAGTGGTCATGAGCCGTAAGCCTCCGGCGGAAGATAGAGCAACCGCGCCGAGGATTCTGCCGCCTCAACCCGTGCGCCTCCGACGACGGAGGACGGGAACATCGGCAGAATTTGCTCCGTGATCCTGCGGTATGGCCGATCGAATTTCTCGTTCCAGTCGCCAGAAGGCAACGCCTCCCGCAGCTCGTCCATGAACGCCTGGAACGCGATCAGCGCCGGTAGTTTCCGTGCGGTAATGACCGCGTTGGAGCATTCCAGGCACCCCCAGAACGGCGTCGGACAGGCTTCGCCTTCCCGACCGAAAGGGCTGACGCGGAAGTTGCTGCACGCCGCCAGCCAAAGATCCTGCTCTCCGTCCAGGAGCGGGCCGATCTTTTCCGACGGCACCGGCAGCCCGGTCGCGTCGGCTGAGGTTCGCAGCCGGGCTTCATCCGCGGGCACAACGATCCAAGGTCGCAGAGCCGGCGCCATCGCGTCGGTCAGTGCCTCGACTATCGTCTGCTCATGCAGATGCCGAAGGGCGGGGATGTCGGCATAATGGTTGGCCGCCACCGCTACCGTGTGGCCGACGGCAAAGTTCTCCAACTGCCCTCCGGTCCGCTTATACCAGTCAGCCTTCTGGGTCTTGCGCAGCCTGGAGAGATTGAGCGCCAGCGATTTTCCGGCGTCATCGACGATTCCGTACTTCTCGACAAACGCGGCCACGCAGGTCCCCAGCTTTTTCGGCGACGACAGGCGCCCCGGCTTCCAGGTGATCCAGAGCTTGCTCGATCCAGTGTGCTGCCGAGCCTTTTCCGTCAGCTTGATCGCCAGCCGCAGGACGGCTCCGGGCGTCTCCCGTCCGCCATCGCGGACACGCAAGCGCTTCCACTGGGCATGATGCGCGCGCCGCTTTCGATACTCGATCTCGACATAACCCCGGTTGGGATTGCGCAAGCAGTCAGCCTCAAGCCCACGCAGCGCTTCGATCTCCATGCCGGTCGTCAAGGACAGCCAGACGAGGAAGCCGACGACATCGTACCGGGTCAGATGGAAGCCGGCATGCAGTTCCTCGACCGGAGGCGGCTCGAGCCCGCATCTATGAGCGTGGTAGCGCAGATTGTCGAACAGCGCGCCTTCCCCGGCGACTACTCCCGCCGTCACAATCTGTTCGACCACTAGGTCATAGCGACGGCGCAATTCTGGATCACGGCCTACATCCAGAAGTGGGGGAGGCAGAGCCTCGCCCGTCGCTATCCGGTCGCGAGCCTCGATGATCTGGCGCATCGCTGCCTGCAGCAACGTCGAGGCAATCCTCCCACTGTAGGCATCGCGCGGCTTTGAGACGCCGTGCTCGCCGTGACCGATGTATTTCAGGCGCAACAGTGTTTCGGGCGGAAGCCTTTCAGGATTGAGCTCGGCGGCGACGCGCAGCACCCCGATCAGAGCACCGAGCACATTGCGCTGATTGGGTCGCTCGCCGCCGTTCTGCTCCAGCCAGTCCTCATAGGCATTGATTACCGCCGGAGTTAAGTCGTCGAGACGACGAGGTTTTACCGACGCCCCTTCCAGGAACAGCCAGAACCGCCGCAGACGGCGGATAAAGGTGCCTGCGGTTTTCCAGAGTGGTGCCGGCCCCATCCGGTGGAGATACTCCTGCAGGAATGGCGCAACCTCATGGGTCAGCGCCGTCAGCGGCCAGGAAGACAGATTGACGTCGATCCTCCCGGCATCTTCCGTCCGAAGGACGAAGACGAGCGGATTTTGCGGATTTTCCTCTTGAGTGTCGAACAATTCGATTCCAACTGGGAAGGTGGCACGACGACCGCGTTTCATCACAGGGGTCCACCAGCATTAACGCGCAGTTCCCAGGCCTCGACCGCAGCGTCGATCATTTCCTGGCTTTCTTCCATGCAATCCAGGTAGATGTGAGTGCTTTCGATGCGGCTATGGCCCAGCAAACGCTGCAACTTCAGAAGAGGATCGCCAATCAAGCGGCGGTACGCCGCGCCGATATGGGATCGGCGTTCGTCGAGTACCCATCCGATCTGTTCACGCACGAGCAGCGACAGCATATGAACCGCAAAGGTGTGGCGCATCATGTGCGGAGTGACGTCGAGGTCGATCCCGAACCGCCTGCACCGTACGCTTGCCCTCCGGAAGACCACCTCCCAAGCGGCCGGGGGCATGGGCCGCGCCCCTTCCGCCAGCCAAAGACACAATGGTTCGGATGTTTCCGCCCATACCAAGCGGCTGCGTTCGCGCGGCGCCAGCACGTCGACACTGGCTCGAACTGTGTCCTTTTCCAGAAGGAGCCTTCCCCGATCGTGGCTGACGACACGGATCGGATGTTCGATTGACCTATTGCGCGGTTGCGAAAGGCGCATGAGGACATTGGTCCGTTCCAACGCCGCGTATTCATGCAGACGCTTCAGCACGCGCTCGGGCAAGCGGATCTCGCGCCCCTTGCTACCCTTGGCAATGGCCGGCGCCAGTCGGAAAGATCGGCTCCTCAATGCACCGACCGGCTCCGTCCTCGGGAACTCGATCCAGAGCAGACTTGCCGCTTCCTGGAGCCGCAGGCCCGTCGTGACGAGCAATTCGGCGAACAACGCATTGCGCTCGCTGTTGCGGCCCTGCCAGGTGGGATCCTCGCTCCCGTCTGGAAGACGACCACGCAAGCCGATCTCGCGAAACAGGAGATACCGATCCAGGGAAAGGAACCGGATATCGCGTGTCCGTGCGCCGCGCTCGGTGGCAACATTGGCAGCGACCGCTATGGCCCCGCCGCCGTTCGTCCGTCGCCATGATTGCCGATAGGTGAAAGGCGATTTGGCGATCATTCCCTCTTCAAGAGCCCATCGGTAAAGCTTGTCGAGCGCTGCTACCGACCGGTTCCAGCTCGCGGCCGAGATGCGCGCCGGAGGAAGCGCCAGACGTCGCGCCGCATGGAAGGCTGCGACATCGTGCCGATCAGCCGCCCAGAGGGCTCTGTTGTCTCGGCGCTCGGCAAGAAAGCGCATCCAGATCAGGATATCCCAACCATAGGCGCGCAAGCTGTTGGGCGAACGAACCCCCAACGTGGGGCAAGCTCGAAAGAACCGGTTCAGGTCGTGATCGTAGCTGTCGTCATCGCCAAGAATGAACGGCATGCCGTCCACGAGGTTCAGCTTCTCGGCGGCTGCGACTTCATCCACCGACAGCCTGTGGACGACGCCATCAACCGTAACAGACTGCCGCAGCGTCGAAAGATCCGTGAAGAAGAGCTGGGGCATCCTGTTCTCCTCGGCCGCGATTTTCCCGCCGGGACGGGCTCGAGCCCGTCCCGGCGGGAAAATCGCATCGCCTCACCTCAA
Source organism: Falsochrobactrum shanghaiense (assembly GCF_003149535.1). Classification (GTDB taxonomy): domain Bacteria; phylum Pseudomonadota; class Alphaproteobacteria; order Rhizobiales; family Rhizobiaceae; genus Brucella; species Brucella shanghaiense. The sequence continues at coordinate 32,751 of NZ_QGDB01000007.1, forward strand.
GCGAAGGGGAATGTCGTCAACGTTGATCGTGTGCTGCGAACGTCACAGCGGTAAGACAGAACACAGAGTCAGGATAACGGCGCCATGCCCGCCGACGAGTTCGACGGCGACGAAGAGATGGTGAAGCTCGAACTCGATCCCTTCGGCTGAGGCGCGAAAGCGCCTCCGCCCGACGGCCCGGCCCGCGTCAGGCGCAGCCGGGCCTTGTGCCATGCGCAGGCTGCGCATCGCCAGCGGCGGTGCCGAGGCCTCGCCTCGGCTCTGGAAAGGGAGAGTTGGGCCGGGATCGGGGCGAGCCTGGCGGAAGGAGAGGAGAGCGCCGCCGGGCCATATCATCCCGCTCTCCTGGAGGATCATCCAATGACCGATACCGACAAACCAGCCACGCCGGAATTCGACATGGCCGCCAGCGTCGCGCGCTTCTTCGCCGAGCGCGATGAGCGCAACCGTCGCGCTGAAGCGGTCCGTCCCGACAACAAGACGGCGCTGTTCGATGCGCTGGCCGCCGCAGGCATCACTCTCGTGACCGTCACCTTCGACGGTTCTGGCGACAGCGGCCAGATCGAGGACATCACCGCGCAATCGGACGACCGGACCGTGGACCTGCCGCAGGGCGAGATCACCATTGCCACGGTGGCATGGGGAACCGACAAGGTGACCGCAATCTCAATGGGCGTTGAGGCGGCCATCGAACAGCTCGCCTATGACTTCCTCTCGGAAACCCATGGCGGCTGGGAGAACAATGATGGCGCCTATGGCGAGTTCAGCTTCGATGTGGCGGCGCGCACCATCACGCTCGACTACAACGAGCGCTACACCGCCACCGAATTCTACAGTCACGAGTTCTGAGGGGGTGGAAATGGCACATCCCTATCATCATGCGCTCTCGTCGGTGAAGAAATGGGGCGGCACGGTCGAGGATTACTTGCCCATCCATAGCTGGTTCGATGCCAGCAAGGAGATCCTGGCCGATTTTCGTCATCGCGCGCTTCGCCACCATGCCGAGGGCATCTTCATGGCCGAGACCATTTTCGGGGCGACGATCACCCTGTCCACCGGCAGGGTGATCCCGGCCCGATGGGTCGGGGAGCAGCATGTCCGCGAGGATCTGGGCCGTATCCCGTCCTTCGCCGATTGGGCGCGGGCAATCCACCCGGCGCCTTGGATGGGGCGGACGCAGCGGATCGAGGCGGAGGTCGATCCGCATTGCGTCAATGGCCGACTTCAGGAAGAAGTCTGAGCAGTCGCGTCAGCCTCCCCCTTATGAAAGCCTCTTGCCATGCTCAGCCATATCGTCATCTCCGTCCTGCTCTGCACGGCTTCCTGCGAACCGGCGGAAATCCGCGTCTGGGACGGTGACTCGATCCGGCTGGGTATGGGACAGCAGTCCGAAGCTGTTCGGATATTCAACATCGACGCTCCCGAAATGGAGGGCCGCTGCATCCATGAAACCGACCTTGCCCGGCAAGCGAAGATCAGGCTGGCGGAAATCCTGCAAGGTCGGCGGGTCGAAATCCTGCGTCAGGGGACCGACCGCTATGGCCGGACCCTGGCGGCGATACGCGTCGAAGGCCGCGATGTCGGCGATATTCTCGTCGATGAAGGGCTGGCGAGAACCTGGGCCGGGCGGCGTGAGCCCTGGTGCTGATCGCCGGATCGTCCCGGCGAGGTGCGGGACGATCCACCGTCGGGACGGGAGAGTAAGAGTGCGGGCCGGTTGGCCGTGACGGATTGTGAGGCGGGAGAGGGGCTTCCGCCGTCCGTCGCGGAGCATTCCCCATGAGCCTTTCCCACCACACCACTTTCGCCTCGATCGGCGAAATTGTCGCGCGACAGATCCTGCCCCGGCTGCGTCATGCCCAGAAGCTGCCGCTGCGCATCTCCTGCATCGGTATCGCCAGCGATGACGAAAGCGATGACGTCGGCGGCTTCGAGCGCACGCTCGTCATCGGCCAGTGCCAATCCCCCGAAGAGGCGTTGATCATCGCCAGCCAGCGCGTTGCGCGCGGTGATTTCCGCGTTGGACAGGGCGATGCGCTGCGCTTTCGCCCCCGCGTCATGGTCATTCAGGACAACGAACTGGGCCTTGTCCTTGCCGGTGAGGTCCGGGCCGGGATCGTGCTCTGGCAGCATCCGGTCGCCTCCGACGCCGAGGCTCGCCGCACCGTCACGGAGGCCAGCCGTCTGCGGGGCATGGCCTTCACGGCATCCGGGCGCGGCGATGCGGTATCGGCTCGTGATCTCCGCCACCGCGCCAGCCTGCTCGAGGCGCGGCTGGTCGATCCCTTCTGGCGCGAGACGACTGCCGATCTGCTGCGGCTGCCACAAGCTGCCTGACCTGTCGCCCCTTTCCATCCACTAGGCCCGGCCCCGCGCCGGGCCTTCTCGTTTCAGGAGCCTGACATGGCCGACTACTTCACCCATTTCTCCTGCCTGCTCGACGTGGGCAGCCCCGAGAACGCCGCCCGCGCGCTTGATCTCTACAACGCGCTGGCGCGCGAAAACGCCGCCGAAGATCCGCCCTCGGACGGCTTCATGCTTTCGATCCAGCCCGAACATGGCGGCACCCAGCTCTGGATGCGCGATGACGGCACCGGCGATCCCGAGCATGTCATCCAGTTCGTCAAACGCTGTGCCGCCGCGTTCGGCCTGACCGGGCTATGGGGGATGCAATACGCCAATACCTGCTCACGTCCGAGAATCGACGGGTTCGGGGGCGGCGCGCATGTCCTCGACCTCGCCACCGGCGAGACGGTGGACTGGATCTACACCGACGGTTGGCTTTCCACCGTTCTGGACGGGGGCGACCCCAATGCCTGACGTCATCGAAACCACGGTCTATCGGCTCGACGAGCTTTCCGAAGCCGCGAAAGACAATGCCCGCGCCTGGTATCGCGAGGGCGGCTTCGACTACGATTGGTACGATGCCGTCTATGAGGATTTCCGGCGGATCGCGGACATCCTCGGCATCCGCATCAAGAGCCGCACCGTCCGCCTCATGGGCGGCGGCGTGCGACAAGAGCCTTGCATCTGGTTTACGGGCTTCTGGTCGCAGGGCGATGGCGCCGCGTTCGAAGGCCACTATTCCTATCGCAAAGGCACGGCGGCGGAAATCCGTACCTATGCGCCGAAGGATGTGGAGCTGCACCGCATCGCGGATGCCCTGCACCAGGCGCAACGCCGCAACTTCTACCAGTTGACCGCCGAGGCGACCCATCGGGGGCGATACTATCACGAATACTGCATGGCGATCTCGGTCACCCGCGACAGCCCGACCTGGCAGGACATGACCGCCGATGCCGAGGAGACCGTCATGGAGGCATTGCGCGATCTCGCCCGTTGGCTTTATCGCCAGCTTGAGCGCGAATACGACTACCTGACTTCGGATGAGGCGGTCGATGAGGCCATCGTTGCCAACGAATACAGCTTCACAGTTGATGGAAAGCGCTTCGGCTGAAACCCTTCTGCGCTGCCTCACAGAACCGACAGCAGGTCCGTCCGTGAGAAGTCGTCGCCGACGAAGAGCAACGGGCAGCCGCGTTCGCTGGCGACCTCATAGGCGAAGCAATCCCCGTAGTTGAGTCCGGCGGGATGAACGCCCTTGCCCCAGCGGGCATAGGCTTCGGCGATCCTGCGTGCCGAGGCTTCAGTGACGGAGACCACCTCGAACCCAAGGCCCTCGACCAGGGCGGCGATCTCTTCACCGACATTGCGCCGCCCGGCGACGATCAGCGCCTCGGCCACTGTTCCGGCCGAGATCAGCAGGCCGTCTGCCGCCTCGATCGCCACCATGCAGGTCTCGGCCTGCGGCTCGTCCAGCACGATGGCCATCAGCGCCGAGGTATCGACGGCGATCATGCCGGCATCCCGTCATCCCCGTAGAGGAAATCCTGGCTGCGCGCGGCAGCCGCGCCGGGCAATGCCTTGCCCCGCGCCGTGGCCCGGACCCGCTCCATCAGCGCGCGCCGGCCTTTCGGGGTCGCCACCACGGCAACCGGCACGAGGCGGGCGACCTCGTGGCCCCGCCGCGTCAGGATCACCTCGTCGCCGGCTTCGGCCCGCTTCACCAGTTCGGTGAGCTGCCCCTTCGCCTCGGTGACAGAAACCCTCATCGCATATCACTCCAGATGTTCTCCGCTATTCTGCACAAGATGGTCCAGATAATGGTCCACTTCAAGCCCCCAGAGCGAAAGGAGGGCCGGGAACAGGTGCCCCCGGACGGGTTGAGAGAGGGTCGTCCGGCAGGTGCCCCTTTCCCTCTCGGAGACCGATCATGGCTTTGCCCGAACTTGCTTCCCAATCCGCAATCCGCGTCCCCGACGAGCGCCGCATGGACTTCCTGCCGCGCCTTTTTGGCCGGCGCCTGCTCATCATCGGCGAGCATACCGTCTTTCGCTTCATGGAGATACTCAGCCCCGGCGATTACGGCGGCGGGCTCTGGGATTTCTACGAACGCGCCGGCCAGCCGCTCTATCTCGCGCCGACCTCAAAGCCCCGTTGCCGCCTGTTCTGCGAAGGCAACGGCTTCGAGGGCGAGGTCTCAAGCGATGCCGCCGGGATCATCGCCACGCTCTTCGCCTTCTCGCATCTTTCCTTCCGCTACGATGACGACGAACTCGCCGAGGGCTATGGTCGCCTCTACGAGCATGCCGCCGATCACGCGGAGGCGGCGGCGATTTTCCAGGCCATCGACTGAAACCCACAAGCGCCCAGCCTGACGGTCGGGCGCTTGTTTCATGCCTGCTTTCGCCACGGCTTCAGAGCGAGAGATGGGCCGGAAGGGGTTTGAGCCGGTGCGGTCGAGAGAGAGCGCTGCCCGGCTTGATCCTGACTTGCTCTCCCGAGGAATCCCCGATGAACATGATTTCCGCATCCGCGGCGGCATCCGCCACCGCGCCGCTTCCGTTCGACCATGACGCTGAGACCGCGGCCTGCGTTTTCACCGCTGCCGGTCTGCTGCTGCCGCATCTGGAACGCGGTCAGCGTGTCGACGCCGCCACGCTGCGCGGCGCCATGGAGGCCGCCTTCGGCACGTCCGATGCCGCCGGCGCTTGGGACTGGAAGACCGCCTATGATGCCTGCGAGGCGGCGACCGTCCTCTTCCTGCGCAAATACGGCAATGCACTTTTCCGCAAAGCCGGGTCTCCGTCGGCAATCCTGCCGCAGCTTACGAAAATTGCCGGGCTCCTGCCGACCCACACCCGGCGTTCCGAGGAAGCGCAGACCTTCCAGCAGTTCTCCACCCCGATCCCTCTCGGCTTCGCTGCGGTGACGGCGGCGGCGATCACGCACGCCGACCGCGTGCTGGAGCCCTCGGCCGGCACCGGGCTCCTCGCCATCCTGGCCGAGATCGCCGGCGGTGCGCTGCTCGTCAACGAACTGGCCGAGGTCCGCGCCGGCCTGCTTTCCTCCCTCTTTCCGGCCCTGTCCATCACCCGCTTCGACGCCGCCCAGATCGACGATCATCTCGATCCCGGCCTGATCCCGACAGTGGTGCTGATGAACCCGCCGTTCTCGGTCATGGCCCATGTCGAGGGCCGCGTGGCTGATGCCGCCTTCCGCCATGTCGCCTCGACGCTGGCGCGCCTTGCGCCCGGCGGGCGGCTCGTCACCATCACCGGCGCGAGCTTCGCCCCCGACAATCCGGCCTGGACGGCTAACTGGAAACGGCTGCAGGAGCGCGGCCGCGTGGTCTTCTCGGCCGTCATCGATGGATCGGTCTATGCCAAGCACGGCACCACCATCGACACGCGGCTGACCGTCATCGACAAGCTGCCCGCCGAAGACCCGGCGGTGTTCCCGGCAGCGCCCGGTGTGGCGTCGGATGTTGCCACCCTGATGGGCTGGCTGGCGGAGCAACTTCCGGCCAGGCTTCCCGTCGATCCCGGCCTGGCCGTGCCGGTGGCACGACCGACCGCGCCGCGCACCGTGCGCGGCTATGTCAACCGCGCCGCGCGATCCGCGCCCGACGCGCCCCTTGCGGAACCGGAGGCCGTGCCGGTCGCCTACGAGATCGTGGATTGGGAACCGGCCGAGGGCGGCCGCCTCTCCGACGCGATCTACGAGGAATACGGTCTTCAGACCATCCGCATCGCCGGGGCGCAGGCGCATCCGACCCAGCTCGTGCAGTCGGCCTCGATGGCGAGCATCGCGCCGCCGAAGCCGAGCTATCGTCCGGTGCTGCCCAAAGACATTCTCGGCAGGCTGTCCGAGGCGCAGTTGGAGACGGTGATCTATGCCGGCGAGGCCCATATGGGATTCCTCGCCGGGGCTTGGACGGTGGACGACACGCTCGACAATCTTGCTGCCACGCCGGAGGACGCCAAGGGCGCCGTCCGCTTCCGCCAAGGGTTCATGGTCGGCGATGGCACCGGCGTCGGCAAGGGCCGGGAATCCGCAGCGATCATCCTCGACAACTGGATGCAGGGGCGGCGCAAGGCGGTCTGGATCTCGAAGTCCGACAAGCTGCTGGAGGATGCGCAGCGCGACTGGTCGGCGCTTGGCATGGAGCGGCTGCTGGTCACGCCGCTGTCGCGATTCCCGCAAGGCGCAAAGATCACCCTGAACGAAGGCATCCTATTTCTAACCTATGCCACGCTGCGCTCCGACGACCGCGGAGAAAGGATTTCCAGGGTCAGGCAGATCGTCGAATGGTTGGGTTCCGACTTCGATGGAGTGGTGATTTTCGACGAGGCGCACGCAATGGCCAATGCCGCAGGAGGCAAGGGAGAACGCGGCGATGTCGCCGCCAGCCAGCAGGGCCGTGCCGGGCTGCGCCTCCAGCACGCCCTGCCGCAGGCCCGCGTGGTCTATGTCTCGGCCACCGGCGCCACCACCGTCCACAATCTCGCCTATGCGCAGCGGCTCGGTCTCTGGGGCGGCGAGGATTTCCCATTCTCGACCAGGGCGGAGTTCGTCGAGGCGATCGAGGCCGGCGGCGTCGCGGCGATGGAGGTGCTGGCGCGCGACCTGCGGGCGCTTGGCCTCTACACCGCCCGCTCGCTGTCCTTCAAAGGCGTGGAATACGAGTTGCTCGACCACGAACTGACCCCTGAACAGGTCCGCATCTACGACAGCTATGCCGATGCCTTCGCCATCATCCATAACAATCTCGATGCGGCGATGCAGGCCGCCAACATCACCGGCGGCGAGGGCGGGTCCGGCACGCTGAACCGGCAGGCCAAGTCCGCCGCCCGCTCGGCCTTTGAGAGCGCCAAGCAGAGGTTCTTCGGGCACCTGTTGACGTCGATGAAAACCCCGACGCTGATCCGGTCCATCACGGCCGATCTGGAAGCGGGACATTCTTCCGTCATCCAGATCGTCTCGACCGGCGAGGCGCTGATGGAACGGCGGCTGGCAGAGATCCCCACCGAGGAATGGGGCGATCTGAAAATGGACCTGTCGCCGCGCGAGTATGTCCTAGACTACCTCGCTCATTCCTTCCCGGTGCAGCTTTATGAGCCGTTCACGGATTCGGAGGGCAACCTGTCGTCGCGCCCGGTCTATCGTGATGGCCAGCCGGTCGAGAGCCGCGAGGCCGCGGCCCGGCGCGACGAGATGATCGCCAACCTCGCCAGCTTGCCGCCGGTTCCCGGCGCGCTCGACCAGATCATCCAGCATTTCGGCACCGACACGGTGGCGGAGGTCACGGGCCGCTCGCGTCGTATCGTCCGCAAGCGCGGCGGCGGCGTTACCATCGACCGGCTCGTCGTGGAAAGTCGCGCCGGTTCGGCCAACCTGGCCGAGACGCAAGCCTTCATGGACGATCAGAAGCGGGTGCTGGTGTTCTCCGATGCCGGCGGCACCGGGCGCAGCTATCACGCCGAACTGTCAGCGAAGAACACCCGGCTGCGCGTCCATTACCTGCTCGAAGCCGGCTGGAAGGCGGACGCCGCCATCCAGGGCCTTGGCCGGACGCATCGCACCAATCAGGCGCAGCCGCCGCTGTTCCGGCCGATCTCGACCAATGTGAAAGCCGAGAAGCGCTTCCTCAGCACGATTGCCCGCCGCCTCGACACTTTGGGCGCGATCACGCGCGGCCAGCGCCAGACCGGCGGCCAGGGCCTGTTCCGGCCCGAGGACAATCTGGAAAGTCCCTACGCCCGCGACGCGCTGCGCCAGCTCTATCTCCTGCTGGTGCGCGGCAAGGTCGAGGGATGTTCGCTCGAACGCTTCGAATCCGCCACCGGGTTGAAACTGATGGACGCGAACGGCATCAAGGACGAGCTGCCCGCCATCACGACTTTCTTGAACCGGCTGCTGGCGCTGACCGTCGAGCTTCAGGGCGTTCTCTTCAGCGCTTTCGAGCAGCTTCTGACCGCGCGGATCGAGGGCGCCATCGCGTCCGGCATCTATGACGCTGGGCTGGAGACGCTGCGCGCCGAGAGCTTCACCGTCACCGACCGTCAGGTGATCTACACCCATCCCCGCACCGGGGCCGAGACCAGCCTGCTGACGATCACCGAACGCAAGCGCAACCGGCCCGTCATGCTCGATGCCGCCCTAGCGGAACTCGACGATCCGCGCGCGAAGCTCCTGATCAACGGGCGCTCAGGCCGCGCGGCGGTGCAAATCCCCACCACCAGCGTCATGCTGGACGATGGCGAGATCGAGCGCCGCGTCAGGCTGATCCGGCCGATGGAAGCACACAATATCCCCATCAGGATGATGGGCGAGACCCATTGGGTCGAGGCCGACCGGGACGCATTCGCTGCGGCCTGGAATGCGGAACTTGCGGAGGTGCCGGAGTTCGCAGACAGCACCCTGTATATGGTGACGGGCTTGCTGCTGCCGATCTGGAAACGGCTGCCGAACGAGTCCACCCGCGTCTATCGCCTCCAGTCTGACGCGGGCGAGCGCATCATCGGCCGCAAGGTCTCCCCGGCCTGGGCCGCGAACGCGACCACGACCGGCATCGCGAAGGTCACGCCGAAGGATGCTTTCGCGGCGCTGATGGAAGGCCGGACGATCCTCGATCTCTCCGAGGGCCTCCAGCTTCGCCGGGTCCGCGTCATGGGGGTGAACCGCATCGAGCTTTCCGGCTTCACCGACACCATGCGCCAGCGTCTCACGGCATACGGCCTCTTCCACGAGATCATCTCCTGGAAGCTGCGCATGTTCGTGCCAGTCGATGCCAGCGGACCCGCCGTGCTGGCCAAGCTCTTCGACCGCTGGCCGGTCGAGCGCATCGGTGAACGGGAGGCAGCCTGATGCCGCGTCACGACGCCTTCGAACTGGCGACCCGTCTCGGCCGAGAGGCCGAGGCGGTCTGCCGCCACTATCTCTCGTCCGGCCACCGCGCCGGGCGATATTGGCTGGTCGGCGATGTGCAGAACACTCCTGGCCGCTCGATGTTCGTGCGCCTGACCGGCCCGGGTTCCGGCAAGGGCGCGGCGGGGAAATGGACCGACATGGCCACCGGGGAGCATGGCGATCTGCTCGACGTCATCCGCGAGGCGCTTGGCCTTGTCGACTTCAAGGACGTGGCCGAGGAAGCGCGCCGTTTCCTTGCCCTCCCGCATCCTGAACCGGAGAAGACGAGGACGCCGACCGGCAGCACATCCAGCAGCGTGCCCGGTTCGCCTGAAGCGTCGCGCCGCCTCTTCGCCATGGCGCAGCCGATCCACGGCACCCTTGCGGCGATCTACCTCAACGGGCGGGCGATCACCTCCCTCTCGGACACCACCGCGCTGCGCTACCATCCGAGGTGCTACTATAGACCCGACGAGTCTTCACCCACCGAGATCCGGCCGGCACTCGTTGCCGCCGTCACCGATCTTGCGGGCCAGCAGACCGGCGCGCATCGCACCTGGCTCGCCCCGGACGGTTCCGGCAAGGCGGCTGTCGAAACACCGCGGCGGGCGATGGGCGTCCTTCTCGGGCACGCTGTCCGCTTCGGAACCGCCGCTGAGGTTCTCGCCGCCGGCGAGGGCATCGAGACCGTGCTGTCGCCCCGTCAGGTTCTGCCCCGCATGCCGATGCTGGCGGCGCTTTCGGCCGCTCACCTCGCTGCCATCCTGTTCCCGCCGTCGCTGCGCCGGCTCTATGTCGTCAGGGATCGCGACCCGGCCGGGGACGGTGCAAGAGACGGCCTGGCCGCCAGAGCAGAGAGCCTCGGGATCGAGGCGATGTCGCTCACGCCGCTCAACGGCGATTTCAACGATGATCTGCGACGCCACGGCGCCGATGCCCTCCGGGCGCGTCTGAAGGATCAGCTTCATCCTGAAGACGTCCGCCGGTTCATGGAGAGGTGAGGTCGTGATCGGTCCCGGAGGCGCGGCCCAGCGTCATCCTCTGCCGGTTTCAGTCTTTCGCCATCGGCAGGTGCATCCATCGTCGGAGAGTCCCGCGCCCACGGCCTTCGGAGAGGGCGATCGGCGCACAAACGGGCCGGGCAGGCAATGGCCGGGTTTGGACTATTTTCCGCCGGCGGGGACGAACCCCGCCTTTGCATCGCGAAAGTCAAAATAGCCCACCCCCGGCCATCAAGGCCCTCGCGGAGCGGGCGAGGGCTGCCAACCCGTCCCGCCCGTGCGCTTCGACGCCTGCGAAGGCCGCGATGGGCGCGGTCTCCAGACGAAGGACGCTCCCGATGACGAACGAAACCTATTCCGCAGGCGACGAGCCGGTCCACACCTCCTCCCAGACCGATCACACCCTCACCGAACTCCAGCTCTACGGCTGGCGCCCGTTCCAGGACGAACCCGATCCGAGGCCGCTGCCCGAGGGCAACACCGTCGCCGCCGCCGTCACCGACATCTTCGACGCCCTCGTCGCGACGCTCGGCGACACCCGCTTAGAGCCCGACCTCGAAGAGCTGCTCTGGGGGACCGTCAATCTCTTCCACCGCGCCACCGGCCGGGTGGAGCGCGATCTCGACGACAACGAGCAGGCGCAGCGCCGGCTTCAGCGGGAACAGGACGGCAGCGAGGTCAAGTCGGTCGAACTCGAACGCCTCACGGCCGAGGGGCAGACCCTGATCGAACGGCGCGCCAGCATGGAACTCTTCCGCGACCTCGCGGCCGAGGCTTTCGAGCACCACACCGGCAGTGCCTGGCGGCCGCGCAGCGGCTCGATGGTCAACCATCGCAACCTGACCGCCGCGATGATCGACAGCCGCGACTTCCTTGCCGCGAAGCGCCGGGCCGAGACCGAGGTGATGCTGCCCGCCGGCCCGAAGGTTGCCGTGACTGGCGGCGCGGACTTCAACGATCACCGCCTGATCTGGGCGAAGCTCGATCAGGTCCATGCCAAGCACCCCGAGATGGTGCTGCTGCACGGCGGGTCGCCGAAGGGAGCCGAACTGATCGCTTCCCGTTGGGCAGATCACCGCAAGGTGCCCCAGGTCGCCTTCCGGCCCGACTGGACCAAGCACGCCAAGGCGGCGCCGTTCAAGCGAAACGATGCCATGCTGGACGTGCTGCCGGTCGGCGTCCTCGTCTTCCCCGGCACCGGGATTCAGGAGAATCTCGCCGACAAGGCCCGCAAGCTCGGCATCCCGGTCATGAAGTTCGACGGCGGCGCGTAAGCGCCGCCGCCTGGCGGCTTTCGGCCGCCGATACTTGACAAGATGCAAGGCCGCGCCTTTGATGGAACATCCTTGCAGAACCGGCGAAGCAGCATAGTCGCAGGCGGAGCGCATCTCCCGGCAGCCTGTCGTGATCCCCAACCGTTCTCTGGAGGTTTCCATGACGCTGATCCTGCTCGCCATCTCGCTCACCATCGCGGCCTGCGTGATCGCCTGGAATCTCGCGATCTATGCCTTGCCCGTCATGGCAGCCATCACGGCCGCGCAATATGCCTGGGGCGCGGGCGCCGGGGTCGTGATGTCCGGCCTCATGGCCATCGGCGCCGCCGTGCTCTCGATCGCGCTTGTGATCGTGACTCTTGGCTTCGCGAAGAACCCGGCCCTGCGGCTCATTGCGCTCGCTCTCTTCGCCGTGCCCGCCGTCATCGCCGGCTATGCCCTTGTCTATGGCATCACCAAGAACGCCATCGACTCGGGGCTGGTTCTCAACCTGTTCGGCGGCATGGGCGGTCTCGTCCTCGGCATCTCGGCCATCGTCAATCTGAACGCCCTCGGCGAGTCGGTGTTCTCGCGCTGAAACGGCAGACGCGATCAGCCACTTCTGAGGAAGGCCGGCAGCTTGCGCCGCCGAGCCCCGGTCGTTTCGCCCAAGACGGAAAAGCAGTTCGTCGCAGCATGTCACCATCGCACCCGGTCTGCTTCTCGCGGCGCTTGAAATGGTCTGCGGTGCGAACCGTGGTCCCGTGCGGTCGATGCCCCGCTGCATCGGTCCACGTCGTTTCGTGGGGCCTTCGCGAACACCTTCCTTGTCCCTTCACGATGCTGAGGGACCGAGCCTTTGGCCGATGAAGCAGGGCGGCGCCATACCGGACCTGAGAACCCGATAGCCTGTCCGATCACATCGCGGATGACATGGCCTTCCGGCGGCGGACACGACGGTGACCGGCAAAGACGGTTGAAGGAGTGCCATGCCGGTGGTCTCGGTTCGCATGGGGGCCTGCCTGGTCGCTGTCGCCAGCAAGGACGATGGTTCTGCTGTGCGTCCCCGATCTGCTTTCGAAAGCACCATCCCTCCGCCTGACTGATCCCCTAAGTCCGTTCGGCTTCCACCAGCAACCCCCGCGGCTCCCAGCCGTGTTGCCGCGCAAACGCGGCTGCCCGCCCCACCTGGGGCCTTGGGGGCAAGCTGCAGCAAGGGCGGCAGTTGCAGGAGTCTTCCGACGGCCTTGGCCGGGTCTCGTCGGAGGGACGGTCCCTCCGAGGAGCAACGGAGACCTACAATGCAGAACATCGTCATCCTCGCCGGCAACATCGGCCAGGCCCCCGAAACCCGCACCACCCAGGGCGGCACCGGCATCACCCACTTCACCCTGGCCACCTCGCGCCCCCGCTATTCGGAAGGCCGCGTCCTGCGCGACGAGAACGGCTATCGGGTCCAGGACACCGAATGGCACCGCATCACCTGCTTCAACGGCCTCGGCAAGACGGTCCAGCAGCATTGCGACAAGGGCATGAAGGTTCTGGTTCGCGGCCGCATCCACTACACGAAATGGACCGATGCCGCCGGGGTCGATCGCTACGGCTGCGAGATCATCGCCGAGACGGTCGATTTCCTGAGCCGGGCGAAGCAGACCCAGAACGACGACGGCAAGTTCATCGACGACGATGACATTCCGTTCTGATCGGGAACCCGAGGCCCGGCGGCGCAAGCCGCCGGGTTTCCCTCCTGCTTCACCGGATCGCGCCCGCCGCTTCTGGCAAGGTCCGGCGACCGAATCAGACGGGCATGGACGGGAGCGTCGTCTCTCTATCCTTGATAATTGCACCTGAATTTCGGCTGGTGCTCACAGCGAGAACGACTATTATAGTCGTAGTTCTGGAGTGCGTGCGTATCCCGGTGGGAGGTGATCATGTATGATCACCGCTCGCCAATCTCGGGCTGCGCGCGCGTTACTGGGATGGACACAGGAGACGCTCGCCGACAAGGCCCAGGTCGCATTGACCGCACTCAAACGCCTCGAATCCCAAAGCGGGCTCGAGGTGTTCGAGTCCACCCGCGACCAGGTGCGCCGCGCTCTCGAAGCGGCCGGGATCGTTTTCTTGTCGACGGATAAGGGCGAGGGCGTGTTGCTGCAACACGATACGGTCAACACCGACAAACGGTGAAACAGCGGCCAGCGTGATGTCAGGTTCTCGTCAAAAGGAATGGCTATCTTCCGCCGAAGATGGTTAACAAATACGTTACCCGAACGTGAGCGAATGATGGGCCGCGCGACACAGACATATCTCGACACACCACCGTCCAGCCAGACGCTGACGTCTTATGATCGCGAGCATATGAAACTCTACATGCGCCTTCTCGATGCCGAGCGTGATGGCGCCGATTGGCGCGAAGCTGTGCAGGTTCTCTTTGGCCTCGATCCAGAGTGCGATCCCGACCGCTGCCGCTCCATCCATGATACTCATCTCGCTCGCGCGCATTGGATGACCGAACACGGCTACCGCGAACTGGTCCGCGAAAGCCAGCGCAATTCCTGACGCGTGATGCGTGCCGCGCATCACCTGTTGACCATCGCCTGACTTCCTCAATTCAACGCGTGCGGGAATCCTGACCCTTCTCAATTCGTTTGAGTAGACCCGGGAGGCCGCGATGACCCCTGACGCATCGACTTGGCGTTCGTCGGCGCAATACGACCATCTGGATGAACTGACGGCATCCGATCTGGCCTGGGAATGGCTGCGCCGCAATGACGATTATGACGCAGATTTTGAAGCCTCAATTGCCGACCATGGAGACCCCCAACCGCTGACCGAACGGATCCGGCAGCGCTGGGGGTTGCGATTTCCCTGTCGATCCGCTGGTCCCGCCACCCGATGCGCCGGTCTTCTGGCTCCCAGCGGAGGACACAAGTGTGGTGGTGCTGACCGAAGCCCCTTCGGAACTTGACGACAGCACTGACGGCGCTCCGCCGAACTGGCGCCTCGACTTCTCGGTCGAGAACGCTGGCGCGGAGTTCCATGTCCCGCTTGGCAATGGGCGGAAGCTCCAGATCTTCGACGGCGCCATTATGGGGGACGCGATCGCGGTCGCCGTCGTCCCTCTCAGCCTCGCCGGTTTCGACCGGATCGAGGCCATTCAACGCTTCCTTTCGGCCCTGCATGGTCGCGCGATCCCGCCGGATACGCGCCTGACACGCCAGCAACGCGCGCGCCTCCGACGGATGCTGCGGGCCTTCGATGGCCATCGGGCCGGCGCGACGCAGCAGGAGATCGCGCGGGTTCTTCTGAACACCGGCCGGCTTGAGCGGGACGAATGGCAGGCGTCCTCGGCCCGTCATGCCATCAAGGCACTCCTGCGCGACGCCCGTTCCATGGTCGCCGGCGGTTATCGGAAACTCCTGCGTCATCGCCGCCCACGATAACGCGATCCTTTGCCCTGATGGTGGGCGATTTCGATACCCCCCAACTTCGCCCTGCAACTCGCCGCTCTTCCTGCGCCACCGTGGTCATTGCCCGCCGCTGATCCGCAGCGGCCGCTTGCAACCCCACGGAGGCCCGATCATGCCACATGAACCCGTCGTCCTGCCGCCGCGTTTTCTACGGACCAAGGAGGCCGCGACCTTTCTCAGCCTCTCGGCCCGGACCCTCGAAAAGCACCGCACCTACGGAACCGGGCCAGCCTATCGCAAGCTTGGCGGCCGTGTGGTCTATGCCATCGACGATCTTGAGGCCTGGACCGAGCGCGGCGCGGTGACCTCCACCTCCGATCCGCGCGGCTCCGTGCTGCCCGCCAAGCGTCATGCGTTTCCGTCCGGCCCGCAGGCCGGTCGTTACGCCCGCTGATCGCAGCCGGTTCCCTTCATGACGGTGCGACGCCGATCCCTTTCTGAGCGCGGGCAGCTCGACCTGTTCCGGGCGCTCCCCGGCGATTTCGCGCCACGAGACGCGCAGGATCTCATGGCCTATCCCTTCTTCTCCCTCGCCAAGTCGAAGCGCATCGCGCCCATCGACTTCGCCGCCGGCAATGTCTCCATCCGGGTCGAGGCTGTTCCCGATCACGGCATGGCCACGATCTGGGACGCCGATATTCTGATCTGGGCGGCGAGCCAGATCGTCGAAGCCCGCGACAGCGGCCTTCGCACCTCCCGGCTGATGGCCGCCACGCCCTACGAGATTCTCACCTATGTCGGGCGCGGCACCGGCTTGCGCGACTATCAGCGCCTGAAGGCGGCGCTCGACCGGCTGCAATCGACCACGATTTCCACCTCGATCCGCCAGCCGGTCGAAGGGCGCCGGCATCGCTTCTCCTGGATCAACGAATGGCAGGAACGCACCGACCATAGCGGCAGACCCGATGGCATCGAGATGATCGTGCCGGACTGGTTCTACCAGGCCGTCCTCGACGATGCGCTCGTGCTGACCATCGACCGGACCTATTTCGATCTCACCGGCGGCCTCGACCGCTGGCTCTACCGCCTGGTGCGCAAGCACGGCGGCCGCCAGCGCGATGGCTGGCGGTTCGATTTCCGTCACCTTCACCAGAAATCCGGCAGCCTGTCGCCGTTCAAGCGCTTCGCCTTCGAGTTGCGCGACATCATCCGGCGCCAGCCGCTGCCGGGCTATTCGCTGTTTCTCGAGGCCGAGGTCGGCGGGCGAATGCTGCTGGCCTTCGAGCCGCTCGCGCCCTGTGGAAAACCTGTGGATGGCCTCGTGCTATCGGGAACCCGGACTATCGTGCTATCGGGAACCGGAGGCTCGTGCTATCAGGAACCGAAACCGGGCTTAACACCCGGAACCCATTCAGGAAATCGCGCCCTTAACTTAGAGTCTAACAAAGAGTCTAACTTTGAAGAGCGCGCGCGCGATGTGGAAAACCTCATCCGCGACACCGCCAGAAGCCTTGGTAGAGCCGCTAAGAAGAGGGCATCCGACGCCCCGGCATCGCCTCGACCGGCATCTGATCGAGGCGCAACCGAGGCTCCTGAATCTGCAGAAAGACCCCGCCTGCCTCTCGATCTGCCGGGGGGGTGCAAATGATCATCGCGCTCCTCAACCAGAAGGGCGGTGTCGGCAAGACGACGCTGGCGCTGCATCTTGCCGGTGAACTGGCTCAGGGTGGCAAGCGCGTCACCCTGATCGACGCCGATCCGCAAGGCTCCGCCCTCGACTGGTCGCAACAACGCGCGCGTGAGGGCCTGCCACGCGCCTTCGGCACCGTTGGCCTGGCCCGCGACACGCTGCATCGCGAAGCGCCCGAACTCGCCCGCGATGTCGATCGCATCGTCATCGACGGGCCACCGCGCGTCGCCGGCCTCATGCGCTCCGCGCTGCTCGCCGCCGATCTCGTGCTGATCCCGGTGCAGCCATCGCCGTTCGACGGCTGGGCTTCGGCGGAGATGCTCGCCCTCCTGGCGGAGGCGCGCATCTACCGGCCCCAGCTCGTTGCCCGCTTCGTGCTCAACCGCTGCGGTGCCCGCACCGTCATCGCCCGCGAGACCGCCGAGACGCTGGCGGACCACGATCCTCCCGTGCTCACCAGCGCCATCGGCCAGCGCGTCGTCTTCGCCGACGCCGCGCAGACCGGGCGGCTCGTCCGCGAGATCGGGCGCCGATCACCCGCCGCGCGCGAGATTGCCGCCCTGGCCGCCGAGATCGGCCTGCTGGGGATCGGGAGGGTATCGGCATGACGATCCTTACCGGCGACTGCCGCGAAGAAATGCCCTGGCACGCACCCTACGACATGATCATCGCCGATCCGCCCTATGGCGACACTTCGCTCGCCTGGGATCGGCGCGTCGAGGGCTGGGTCGTGCTGGCGCGCGCCGCCCTCAGGCCGACCGGCTCGCTCTGGGTCTTCGGCTCGCTGCGCAGCTTCATGGCGACCGCCGACCGCTTCACTGACGCCGGCTTGCGGATCGCGCAGGAGATCGTCTGGGAAAAGCAGAACGGCACCGGCTTTCATGCCGACCGCTTCAAGCGGGTGCATGAACTGGCCGTCCAGTTCTATCCCGCCGAGACCGCTTGGCGTGACATCTACAACGACGTCCAGACCACGCCCGACGCGACGGCCCGCACGGTGCGGCGCAAGCAGCGCCCGCCCCATACCGGCCAGATCGACGCCGGCCATTATGTCAGCCATGACGGCGGGCCGCGCCTCATGCGCTCGGTCATCTACCTGCGCAACTGCCACGGCCGCGCCATCCATCCGACCGAAAAGCCGTCGGCGCTCCTGGAGATCCTGATCCGCACGAGCTGCCCCGAAGGCGGCCTGGTCGGCGACTGGTTCGCCGGTTCCGGCGCGGCCGGGGAAGCCTGCCGGCTTTCCGGTCGGCGCTATCTCGGCTGCGAGATCGACCCCGACATGGCCGAGTGCGCGCGGGCGCGCATCGCCACCGTGCTGCCATTCCATGACGGAATTTCGTCATGACGGCGCGCACCGAGAAGCGCTGCTTCGCTACGCGCCCGGCCGATCCCGATAGCTGGATCAAGGCCGGCGACGCGCCGCCAAAGCGCACGGATACCGCCGACGCCTATTCGGCGCGGCTGACCGTGGACATCACGCCGGCGCTGCGCGGCCGCATCAAGATCGCGGCCTTCCAGCGCGGCATCACCGTCGCCGACATGCTGCGCGACCTGCTGGCGCGCGAGTTTCCCGACATAGGGGGAGACCGCCCATGATCGGCATCGACGCCCATGACGGCGATCTGACCCGCGCGGAACTGACCTGGGTGGAAGGCAAGACCGAATACTGGATCAGATTCGGCCATGCGACTGGTGAGCAGATCCTCGATCGCAACCGGCGTGTTGTATTCTTCCATCCCGGCACGGTGTTTGCGTTCGTCCGCTGGGCGGCGAACGACCACGGCACGATCATTTCGCGCCTCGACATCCTGCGCGCGGTTGCGCCGGGCCAGTCCTATCAGACGCTGCCCTTCGTCCGTCCAGGGGGCGAAATCCTGCTGAAGATCGAAGGCTGGCCGAAGGTCGAGGCTGTCCTTCGCCATGTCGACGGGATCGAGGCCATAGGTGTCGATCCGGCCCAAGTCGATCCCGATCATTGGCGGCACGTCTCCCACTGGATAAACGCAGGCGAAGCGCCGCGTCCCTACACCGCGGAGCGTCATCAGGCATGGCTCTGGCGGCGGGAGATCGCCCCATGACGCGCTTTCGCTATGTCATGGTGACGACGGTTGCCACGCTCGGGATCGCCTTTGCCGGATTCGTTCCGACTGCGCCAAGGCTGGTCTGGAACGCATCGGCCAGCGTGCCGATCGGGTTCTATACTGTCGCACCCGACGACCGGATCGCGGTGCCCGATCTGGTCGCCGTCATCCCACCC
This sequence comes from Falsochrobactrum shanghaiense, assembly GCF_003149535.1. Taxonomy (GTDB): domain Bacteria; phylum Pseudomonadota; class Alphaproteobacteria; order Rhizobiales; family Rhizobiaceae; genus Brucella; species Brucella shanghaiense. The sequence continues at coordinate 51,617 of NZ_QGDB01000007.1, forward strand.
GAACCCTTCGCCTCGTTTATGGTCGAGCGCGGCTACGTCGCACGCGACGTGCCGCTTCTGAAGCACGTTCTCGGCCTGCCCGGACAGCGCCTGTGCCGCGATGGCCGCGCCATTATCGTCGACGGCGTTCCGCTCGGCGAGGCGCGCGACCACGACAGCTTCGGCCGAGACCTGCCGGTCTGGCAGGGCTGTCGCGTCATCGCCGAGGGCGAAGTGTTCCTGATGAACCCGGACGTCGGCGACAGCCTCGACGGCCGCTATTTCGGCCCGTTCCCCGCCTCGGCGGTGATCGGCCACGCGATCCCGCTTTTCACCGACGAAGACGGCGAGGGCCGCTTTGTCTGGCGCGCGCCGATGCGGTGACAGCGCGTCCAGAGCGGGGCCGTTGAGCCGTCCCGCGTCTTCTCCACCGCATAGGAAAGGAGCCTTCCATGGCACAGATCGGCCAGTTTACCCGCACCCCGTCCGGCTATTCCGGGCGACTCCGCACGCTCTCGCTGGACGTCGAGCTGACCTTTACGCCGTCGGAAAATGCGGACGCCGACAAGGCGCCTGCCTATCGCATCCATCTCGGCGATGAGTATGGGCCGGAAGTCGGCGCAGGCTGGAAACATTCCGGCGAGCGCGCGGGACCGTTCGTCTCCGTGCTTCTCGACGATCCAGTTTTCCAGCAGCCGATCCGCGCCCGCCTGTTCCAGTCGGACGAAGACGGCCGCGACTGGGGCTTGCACTGGACCCGCCAAAAGAAGCGCGACGAGCAGGAGTGATCATGGTCACGTCCTGCATCCGTCCCGCCTCGGGGAGATGTGGCGCCCGCCGCCGCATCCTCCTCCTTCTTCTTTCCGGCCTGTTCGTCACAGCCATTGCCCCGCTGCCCGGCCTGGCGCAGATCGCCGTGATGGGTCGTGCCGTCGCCGTGCATCCGCACGGCGCCCATATCGAAGAGGCTTCGCAGCGGTTCGGCATCCCGGCGGCATGGATCATCGCCGTGATGCAGGTCGAAAGCGCGGGCAATATGCACGCCATATCGTCTGCCGGCGCGATGGGGCTGATGCAGGTCATGCCCTCGACTTGGGCGGAGCTGCGCATCCGCCATGCTCTCGGCCGCGACCCCTTCGAGCCGCGCGACAACATCCTCGCGGGCACCGCCTACCTACGCGAGATGTGGGATCGCTACGGCAATGTTGCCGCGATGCTCGCGGCCTACAATGCCGGTCCCGGTCGCTACGATGAATACCGCGCGACGGCTCGTCCGCTGCCTGCCGAGACGCGCGCCTATGTCGCTGCTTTGACGCCGATCCTGCTCGGCGAGCGGCCTTCCGGCAGCGGCTCGACGGTCGCTCCGCCGCCCGACTGGCGCGAGGCGGCGCTCTTCGTCGCGCGTGAAATCGGCGCTTCCGCTGCCGATCCCGCGTCCCCCGACCGCACGCCGGACGATGCCCCTTCGCTCGTCCCGGCGGCACCGGACGCACTCACCGCCTTGCAGTCGGAGGGGCTGTTCGTCGCCCGCGATGCCGGTGGGGACCGGCCATGAGCAGCGGCACCGCAATTCGCATCCCATCGGGCGCTGGCGTGTCATGGAGGGCGCAGAGGGTGGCGGCAGGCACCACGACCGAAAGATGGCGAGATAAAAGGCCGCACGGTGCGGCTGTGGCGGGCGGTTGTTTTTGTTCAGGTTTCCGGCGCGTCCCGCACCGTGCGGCGCTGGCGCGCACCGTGCGCTGCGCGCTCCTCTTCCTGATTTTCCTTGATGATTTGCACCGTGCGGGGGCGCCCCATGTCCGATGACAACGAGTTCCGCATCCGTCCGGGCCGTATCCGCTCGACCCGCGCGCAACAGGCGAGGCCCTTTGTCGCCCAGGCGCTCGCCGCCGCCCAGAAAGCCGGCGGACGCGTCTCGCGCTCCGGCAAGATCACCTCGGGCAACCGCTCACGCTTCGGGCGCGGTCAGCGCGCCAGCATCCAGGCCAACCGGCTTCTCACCGGACGCTCGCGCATCGCCGTCATCAAGACCCGCGTGGTTCGCCAAACGGCACGCTCGGCTCCGCTCGGCGCACACCTTAATTATCTGCGCCGCGATGGCGTGACCCGCGACGGGGAAAAGGCGCGGATGTTCGGCCCGGAAAGGGACGACATGGATGTCGGCGCTTTCGCGGAAAAGTGCCAGGACGACAGGCATCATTTCCGCTTCATCGTCTCGCCCGAAGACGCGGTGGACATGGCCAATCTGAAGGATCACGCCCGCGAGCTGATGGGGCAGATGGAGAAGGATCTCGGCACGCGCCTCGATTGGGTCGCCGTCGATCACTGGAACACCGACAATCCCCATATCCATATCATCCTGCGCGGCCGCACCGACGATGGCCAGGACCTGGTGATTTCCCGCGACTACCTCAAGGAGGGCATGCGCGCCCGTGCGCAGGATCTGGTCACGCAGGAACTCGGGCCCCGCACCGATCTGGAGATCCACCGCAATCTGGAGCGGCAGGTCGAGGCGGAACGCTGGACGCAGCTCGACCGGCAGCTTGTGCGCGACGCCGGCAAGTCCGGCATCATCGACCTTGCCCCGCTTCCCGACCGCCAGCCGGACGAGTTTCATACTCTGAAGGTGGGGCGGCTGCGAACCCTTGAAATCCGCGGGCTTGCCGAAGAGATCGGCCTCTCGCAATGGTTCATCAAGCCCGAAGCCGAAGCGGTCCTGCGTGAACTGGGCGAGCGCGGCGACATCATCAAGCGCATGCACCGTGCCCTGACCGAACGCGGCATCGAACGCGGCTCGGCCAGCTATGTCCTCGCCGGCGAAAGCCTTGACGTTCCCGTCATCGGCCGCCTGGTCGAGCGCGGCCTCGACGACGAGTTGAAGGGCACCGCTTATGCCGTGGTCGACGGCACCGACGGGCGGACCCATCACATCAAGCTGCCGCATCTCGACGCCGCCGGCGACAGTCCGCCCGGTTCCATCGTCGAGTTGCGATCCTGGGAGGACCCGCAGGGGCAGCGCCGCGTCGCGCTCGCCGTCCGCGCCGATCTCGATCTTGGTGCGCAAGTCGGCGCCTCGGGCGCGACCTGGCTCGACCGGCAGGCCATCGCCCGCGATCCGATCGCGCTGTCGGACAGCGGTTTCGGCGCTGAGGTCCGTCAGGCTCTGGACGAACGCGCTGAACATCTGATCGGCGAGGGCTTTGCCGAGCGGCAGGGCGGTCGCGTCGTCTTCGCGCGCCGGCTGCTCAGCACCTTGCGCCAACGCGAACTCGACAACCTCGGCGAGAAGCTCGCAACCGAGACCGGCATGTCCTTCGAGCGCGCAGCCAGCGGCGAATATGTCGCCGGCTCCTATCGCCAGCGTTTCGCGCTCGCCTCCGGCCGCTTCGCCATGATCGACGACGGCCTCGGCTTCCAGCTCGTGCCCTGGTCGCCCTCTCTCGAAAAACAGATCGGCCGTCACGTCTCCGGCGTAGCCCGCGATGATGGCGGCGTAGATTGGGACTTCGGGCGCAAGCGCTCCCTCGGCCTTTAGCCTCAACCAGAAAGGACCATCGCAATGTCCGCGACCAAGATCCTCTGGGGACAGATCACCATCGTCTTCCTCATCATCCTCGCCACCACCTGGGGCGCGACCCAGTATGTCGCCTCGAGCCTCGGTTATCAGGCGCAACTCGGGCCGCCCTGGTTCGTGATGTTCGGCGTGCCGATCTATTATCCGCCCGCGATCTTCTGGTGGTGGTATTTCTACGAAGCCTATGCGCCGCCGATCTTCGCCAAGGGCGGGATCATCGCGGCATCGGGCGGCTTCATCGCCATTGCCGTCGCCATCGGCATGTCGGTCTGGCGGGCGCGCGAGGCGAAAAACGTCGCCACCTATGGCTCGGCGCGATGGGCCGGGAAAGGAGAGATCAAGGCGGCGGGCCTGCTCGATCCCGATGGTGTTGTTCTCGGCCGTTACGAGAAGGACTATCTACGCCATGACGGGCCGGAGCATGTCCTGTGCTTTGCCCCGACACGTTCGGGCAAAGGCGTCGGCCTCGTCGTCCCGTCGCTGCTGACCTGGCCGGGGTCGGCCATCGTCCACGACATCAAGGGTGAGAACTGGCAGCTCACCTCCGGCTTCCGCTCGCAGCACGGCCGCGTGCTGCTCTTCGACCCGACCAACCCGAAATCCTCGGCCTACAATCCGCTGCTGGAAGTGCGCCGCGGCGAGTGGGAGGTGCGCGACGTCCAGAACATCGCCGACATCCTCGTCGATCCGGAAGGCAGTCTCGACAAGCGCAACCATTGGGAAAAGACCAGCCATTCGCTGCTGGTGGGCGCCATCCTGCATGTGCTTTACGCCGAACCCGACAAGACCCTGGCAGGTGTGGCCAAATTCCTGTCCGATCCGAAGCGCCCGGTGGATTCCACGTTGCGCGCCATGATGAAGACCGCGCATCTGGGCGAAGCGGGGCCGCACCCGGTCGTTGCCAGCGCCGCGCGCGAGCTGCGCAACAAGTCCGAGAACGAGCGCAGCGGCGTGTTGTCGACGGCGATGTCGTTTCTCGGCCTGTATCGCGATCCGGTCGTGGCCGAAGTCACACGCCGCTCCGACTGGCGCATCAGCGATATTGTGGGAGGCGATCAGCCGGTCACGCTTTACCTCGTCGTGCCGCCCTCCGACATCAACCGCACCAAGCCGCTGATGCGATTGCTGCTCAATCAGATCGGCCGTCGCCTGACCGAAGACCTGCAGGCGAACGCCGGGCGGCATCGGCTCCTTCTGATGCTGGACGAGTTTCCGGCGCTGGGCAGGCTCGATTTCTTCGAGACCGCGCTGGCTTTCATGGCCGGCTACGGTCTGAAATCATTCCTGATCGCGCAGTCGCTGAACCAGATCGAGAAAGCCTACGGGCCGAACAACTCGATCCTCGACAACTGCCATGTCCGCGTCAGCTTCGCCACCAACGACGAGCGCACGGCGAAACGGGTGTCGGATGCGCTCGGCACCGCCACCGAGATGAAGGCGATGAAGAACTATGCCGGCCATCGCCTGTCGCCCTGGCTCGGGCACCTTATGGTCTCGCGCTCGGAAACCGCGCGCCAGTTGCTGACGCCGGGCGAGATCATGCAGCTTCCCCCACATGAGGAGATCGTCATGGTGGCGGGCATCCCCCCGATCCGGGCGACGAAGGCGCGCTATTACGAGGACGCCCGGTTTCGCGAGCGCGTTCTGTCACCGCCTGAATTGAAAGGTCCCGAAGAAACGCGGCCCGACGACTGGACCAAGCTTCCGATCCCGGCGCGACCGGAAGGCGCCACGGATCACGGCGACCAGAGAACCAATGACGAAGATCCGACCGAATCCGAACGCCGATTGCAGCCTGAACTCAGCCGCGTAAAGCCCGTGGAGAAGAAAAAGCCCCTCGAGAACGAATTCGAGATCGCGCCGCCCGATGAAGTTGAGGAAGAGGCCATGCAAAATCGGCGCATGATCCGCCAGGTGCAGGGCATTGCCCGGCAGGTTGCCATGGACCCGAACGACGGCATGGAGCTGTAGCGCCATGGCCAATCTCCGGAAGAAGAAAAAACTCACCGTCTATCTGGACCCCGATGTCGAAAAAGCCCTGACCGAGTTTGCCGCGCGGCGGGACCGGTCGCAGTCGATGATCGGCGAGGCGGCCATCGCCTCATTCCTGTCTCCCGACGATGCCGAACGCCGAGAGGCGATAATCGCCAAGCGCCTCGATCGACTCGATCGCCGCATGGACCGGCTTGAACGAGACGTCGGCATCGCCGTCGAAAGCCTGGCGGTCTTCATCCGCTTCTGGGTCAACACCACACCGGCCTTGCCTGAGCCGGCGGCAAAGGCCGCGAAGGCCAAATCAGCGGAGCGATACGAGGCGTTCATCACCGCGCTCGGTCGCCGCCTCGCACAGGGACCGAAGCTGCGGCAGGAGGTGTCGGAGGATGTGACGGATCAGAGAGTTGAATTTGGCCGCCTTAGTCGTTGACACGAGTTCCCGCTCCCGGTTGGCTGAGCAGTAACAAGGATCCGCCGGAAGCGGCCTTCGCGACTGTCGCGGTCTTTGGGATTTTCGCGAATTATCCTAAGGTGATGGCTGTATATTCACTCGACTTTGGAGGAACAGCCTTGAGACTTGCCATTGCCAGCCTGTTCGCCATCGGTCTCGCCGTCCCTGCCTTCGCCCAGACGGAACCGCCCGCAGATTTTGACGAAGCCGCATGGCAGGCCGAATGGGACGCGGGCGACACGGATGGCGACGGCAAGCTGAGCCGGGAAGAGGCGAAAGCCGGGAATCCGAACATGACCGATGAAGTCTTCGACCAGATCGACACCGATGGCGACGGTTTCATCAGCCCCGCGGAAGACAAGGCCGCGCTCTTCGAAGCACGCGGCAAAACCACAAATGAATAGGGTATGGGCGGGGGCTTTTGGCGCAACGGTGTTTGTCGCGGCAGCATCCGTGGCAGGCGCGGAGGCGCCCACGTCCGCCAGACAGGCCGGGTTGCCTGAGAACTATGTTCCTGAAATCCCCTCGCATGAGATGGAGCCGGACACCGGCCCGCTTTCGGCCGCCCTACAGGAGCGTTTCCGCGACCGTATCGCCGGTATCTTCATCGAGCGCGAGCCCGATTTCCATGTCGTCGTCAGGCTAACGGGAGACCGGGATGCGGGCACGCTTCAGTACCAATTGGGCGAAGATCGGGTGCGTGTCGAAGTCCTGACAGGCGCATCCCATACCGTCGATCAACTGGTCGCCGCGTTGGATGACCGCCAGATGATTACGCGCGTTCTTCCCGATGGCTACGGCGGATATGTCGATGAGCGCACCGGATATGTGGTTCTTACGGTTCTCCCCGGAACAGAGCTTGCCGGTGGCAGCGAAGCATCCCTTTCGGCTGCTTTGGGCGTGCCGATCCGCATCATCGAAGGGGAACCCGCTACAATCGGTCCAGCACCACAGCAGCGGGAAGAGCGGTAATCCATTGCGGCCCGGATTCCGGGCCGCGACGTGTCGCAAAAATCAGTCGCACAATTTTGACTTTCGCACGCGACATTTGCGACAGAAATTCCCCTGAAAATTCAACGTTGGCCTGACCTGCTACAAAAATCAGGGATCTTCGTGACGGCTTCTCAAAACTTATCGTTGCTTCCCGCTTCTCCTTTGATCGGCCCCCATAACAGCGCGACGAGGGCGAGATTGGCGATGGCGAGAGCTGCCAGCGCCACAAGAGTTTGATCGGTGCCCCCGACCGAAAGCAGGATCGCACCCACGGTTGGGCCGGCAGCTTGGGCGACGAGACTGGGCCGGGCAAGCCGCCCCATGATCGGCGCATAGCGGGAAGGTCCGAACAGGGCGAGCGGGAGCGCACCCTTGGCGATCGAGAAGATGCCATTGCCGGCCCCGTAGAGGATGAGCGACAGGCCGATGATGAGAAAACCTGCCGCGAGCATCGTCACCCCTGCCGCGCTCAGGACGGAGGCGGCCGCGAGTGTCCAGAAGGGATGATGCCTCCCCCCGCTCGCCATTTCGCCAATTCGGCCGGCGACTTGGGCCGGGCCTATCAGCGCGCCGAGGGCTACAGCTTCGCCCAGCGACAGCCCGCGTTGCTGCAACAGGGTCAGCAGATGCACCGATATGATGGTGACGCCCAATCCGGCCAGCACCACGATCGCCATCATGATCAGATAGGCCCGGCGCTCATGGTCGCGCAGCTTGATCGCAGGAGCTTGGTCTTTGCCACCGATCGGCCTGGGCTTGCCGTTGCTCGGAAGGACCAGCAGCACGAGCGGCAGGCAGATCGCGAGATGAATGCCGGCATAGGCCATGCAGGCCCCGCGCCATCCCAGATGCTCCAGAAACAAGGCCGAGAGCGGCCAGCAGACCGTGCTTGCGAAGCCGCCCCACAAGGTCAGTGTAGTGATGGCGGATCGCGCGGAACGGCCATAATAGCCCCCGAGCGTGGCAAATGCCGCATCATAAAGGCCGGCCCCCATGCCGATACCGAGCACGATCCATCCGGCGACGAATACCCATAGGGACGGCGCAGCCGCAAGGATGACGAGGCCGGCAGCGAACAGCAGGCAAGCCAGAGCAAGGATGGGACGCCCGCCGTGCTGGCCAATGGCGTCACCCACGCGCGGGGAAACGACGCCGGCCGCGAGCAGGCCAATGGAGAGAGCGCCGACGATCCATGAAAGCGGCCAACCCGTATCGGCCGCGATCGGGGCGGCGAGAACGGCGAGCAGGTAATAGGAGCTGCCCCATGCAAATATCTGTACGATGCCGAGCGCGGAGATGACGGGCCACCTTCTCGCGTCGGGAGACAGGCCCGTTTGAGCCGGCAGGTTTGTCGTCACCGGACGCGCTTGAGCGCCATACGCTCTTCCAGCTTTTGGGCGGTTTCCTTGCGCTCGCTGTAGCGGTCGGTGAGGTAAGGAGCGACGTCGCGGGTCAGAAGCGTGAACTTCACCAGTTCCTCCATCACATCGACCACCCGGTCGTAATAGGATGAAGGCTTCATTCGACCCGCTTCGTCGAACTCCTGATATGCCTTGGCGACCGAGGACTGGTTGGGGATGGTGATCATCCGCATCCAGCGGCCGAGGACGCGAAGTTGGTTGACGGCGTTGAAACTCTGCGAGCCGCCAGAGACTTGCATCACGGCCAATGTGCGGCCCTGGGTGGGGCGAACTGCGCCAACCGCGAGCGGTATCCAGTCGATTTGCGCCTTGAGGACTCCGCTCATGGCACCGTGACGTTCGGGGCTGGTCCAGACCTGCCCTTCGGACCATTCCGAAAGTTTCCGAAGCTCCTGCACCTTCGGATGATCAACGGGCGCACCATCAGGCAGCGGCAGGCCGTGCGGATCGAACACACGGGTTTCCGCGCCGAAGTGGTTGAGGAGCCGTTCGGCTTCGAGCGTGAGCAGCTTGCTATAGGAGCGTTCACGCAACGAGCCGTAGAGCAGGAGAATGCGCGGCGGATGAGCAGAGGGCGTCGTTCGTAGGCGTTCAGCCGATGGGCTGTCGAGCACCGCGCGGACCACATTAGGAAGGTCGGAAACCGTCATGGCTTGGCCTCGGCCGGAACGGCAACGGGCGTCCCTTTCTCGGGAAACCACTTCGCGCCGAGCCTGAGCGCGACATGAACGAGCAGGATCAGTGCGGGCACTTCCACGAGCGGGCCGATGACGGCGGCGAAGGCCACCGGCGATGCGAGACCGAATGCCGCGATGGCGACCGCGATGGCCAACTCGAAATTATTGCCGGCAGCGGTGAAGGCGATGGCCGTGGTGCGCGGATAATCCGCCTCGATCAGCCGGCCCATCGCGAAGCTGATGAGGAACTGGATGACGAAATAAAGCGCCAGGGGAATGGCTATGCGCAGGACATCGAGAGGCAGCGACACCACGTCCGCGCCCTTGAGGCTGAACATGGCGACAATGGTGAACAGCAGCGCGGCTAGCGTTATGGGGCTGATGCGCGGCAGAAATTCGTGCTCATACCAGCCCGCGCCTTTGCGAGCGATGAGGATGCGGCGCGTCAGGAACCCGGCGAGGAAGGGAATGCCGAGATAGATCAGCACCGCTTCGGTAATGGTCCAGAAGCTCACGTCTATGACGCTGCCCTCAAGGCCGAAGAGGGGTGGCAAGACGGAAAGGAAAAACCACGCATAGGTGGAGAAGAACAGAATCTGGAATATCGAGTTGAAGGCAACCAGACCGGCGACATATTGATTGTCGCCGCGCGCGAGTTGGTTCCAGACCAGCACCATAGCGATGCAGCGGGCGAGTCCGATCAGGATCAGTCCTGTCATGTATTCCGGGTGGTCGCGCAGGAAGATCACGGCCAGCGCGAACATCAGCGTCGGGCCGATGATCCAGTTTTGTACCAGCGAAAGGATCAGCACTCGCTTGTCGGAAAAGACCCGGTGCAGTTCTTCGTAGCGCACCTTGGCGAGCGGCGGATACATCATCAGGATCAGGCCGATGGCGATCGGTATGTTGGTGGTGCCGACCGACATGGCGTTGAGAGCTTCCGGCAAGCCGGTGAATATCGTGCCCAGCACGACGCCGAGTGCCATCGCGGCGAAAATCCACACCGTCAGATAGCGGTCGAGGAAACCAAGGCGGGAAGCTGGCTTGAGGGAAGCCATCAGTATTCTCCAATCGCAGGCTGAAAGTCAGGCGGAAGCAACGCGCCGTCCATGTTCGTCAATGATCCGCTCGCCATCCTCTTTGACGAACTCGCCCCGTTGTGGGGGCAGCAGATCAAGAACGGCTTCGGACGGTCGGCAGAGCTTGACCCCTTGGGGGGTGACGACGAGGGGGCGATTGATGAGGATCGGGTGCGCCATCATGGCGTCGAGCAATGCGTCATCGCTCAATTCTGGATCGCCAAGGCCGAGGTCGGCATAGGGCGTTCCTTTCTCCCGCAAGATCGAGCGGGCCGTCAGGCTGGCGCGCTCGATGAGTTGCGCGAGCAGCGCCCGTGAGGGCGGGGTTTTCAGATATTCGATGATATGCGGCTCGACGCCGGAATTGCGGATCAGGCCGAGCGTATTGCGCGAGGTGCCGCAATCGGGATTGTGGTAGACAATGACATCCATGGATTGCCTCACGCCGCGCCAGAGCGGGGCGAGGCTGCCCCTTCGGATTGACCGATTTCGTTGAGCTTCATATTGAGCGACGATTTATCGAGGCTGGCGACGGGCAAGGCCACGAAGACCGAAATCCGGGTTTTCATGTAGCGAAACGCCGTGACAAAAGCCGCCATGCGCTGAATCTCGGTGCCCTCGACGGTGGCGGGGTCTTCGATACCCCAATGCGCGGTCATCGGCTGGCCCGGCCAGACCGGACAGGCTTCGCCGGCCGCGTTGTCGCAGACGGTGAACACGAAATCCATCACCGGCGCGTCGGGGCCGGAGAATTCTTCCCATCCTTTCGATCGGAAGCCTTCAGCCGGGTAGTCGTAGCTTTCGAGTACCTTCAGGGCGAGCGGGTTCACTTCGCCTTTGGGCTGGCTTCCAGCCGAATAGGCCCGGAAGCGACCCGCACCATCCTTGTTCAAGATGCTTTCGGCAAGGATCGAGCGGGCGGAATTTCCGGTGCAAAGAAACAGCACGTTGAAGATTCTATCGGAGTGATTGGCCATAGGCTCAGGCATGGGTGACGCCTTTCGTCGGTTTGCAGCAGGACAGCGCGGCGACTGCCGGGTTGCACACGTCCGGGTGGCCTTGGCAGCAATCGCGCATGAGAAATTCGAGCAGGCCGGACAGCGCCGGATAGGAGGCGCTGTAGATGATCGAGCGCCCGTCGCGCCGCGACTCGATGAGGTCGGCTTGTTCAAGGTGGCTCAGGTGGAAGGACATGCGCGACGACGATGCGCCGTCCATCGCTTCCCCGATCGCGCCGGCCGGCATCCCTTCCGGGCCGGCCGTCACCAGCAGGCGCACGATGCGCAGCCGGGTTTCCTGCGAGAGCGCCGCGAAGGCAGAGAGGGCTTGCTTTTCGTTCATGTATGCCTCAACATCTCAAGAGTAGTTGAATCATGGATACACGGACATGAACGCTTACGCCAGCCCCTTAATCACAGAATTTCCTGATGTTGCCTCGCTCGGGGCGATCCTCGATATTTTGGAGGGCCATGCCGACAAGGTTCTTGTGCTCGCCTATGGCGACGGGCAGCAGGTGCAGGCCGGCTATCACATCACGGAGGTCAAGGCCGGTTCCTTCGTCACGCTCGATTGCGGCGGCAATCCCGATGCGTGGCGGGAGACGGTCTTGCAGGTCGAGGATATTCCCCCGACCGAAGGCAGCATGCCGATGACCGTCGCCAAGTTCCGGTCAATCTTGGGAAAGGTCGGCAGCAGGGTCCAGCTTGACACGGACGCGCGGTTGACATGGGAGGTGAGCCGGCCCGGTGAGCCGATGCAGGTCTATGACGGGGCCGGAATCGAGATCGAGAAAGACCGGACGATTGTGCGTCTCAGCCCGCGCCCCGCAATCTGCAAGCCGAGGCATCGCGCGCAGCAGACGAGAGCGTCTGCCTGCTGCGGCTAAGCCCGCCCGAGCCATTGCCATGTCGCACTACTTCTAAATCCCGCTACGTTGCAGGTTCCGGGAATTTTGCGGCGATAGTTTCGGATAGCTGGCGAGGACTTCTGTTCATGCAGCCTTTGTTTTGCCTCGTGCCAGAACGCTCTCCACCAGCAAAAGCCCGACCCCACAGACAATCGCCACGTCGGCAAGGTTGAAGGCGGGCCAATGATAGCTGCCAATGTAAAAATCCAGGAAATCCGCCACCGCACCCTGCCGCAGCCGGTCGAGCAGATTGCCGAGCGCCCCCCCAACCACGAGCCCGAGGGCGGATGCCGTCAGGCGGCTGTCGCTTCGATGGATCCAGACAAGGAGGCCAGCGACTATAGCGAGCGTGAACGCCATCAGGAGCCAAGCCGGCGCCTGGCCGAACAATCCGAAGCTCACGCCGGTATTGAAGCCGAGCACGAGATTAAAGAAGCCGGTGACGGGGATGACCTGAGGCGGGTTCATAACATGGTTCAGGACCCACCACTTCGTCGCCTGATCAAGGAAAAATCCGCCAAGGGCGATGGGAAGGCCGAGCCTGAGCATGTCCAAATGTCCTTTAAACTCCGGCTTAGCCGATCCGGCCGAGGGCCGGGAAAGTCTGGAGCAGCCATATCGCAAAGCTGGTTAGATGGCCGGTGATCATGGCGATGCCCATCACCACCATCACCCCACCAGCGACGATTTTGAGCACCCGGCCAGTACGGCGCATCGACATCATCCGCGCCATGAACCCGCGCATGAACAAAGCGGCCAAGATGAAAGGGAGGCCAAGGCCGAGCGAGTAGACGGCGAGCAGCGTCGTTCCGCTTGCGACCGTGGCGTTGGCGGCGGACAGGGTCAGAATCGCGCCCAGCACTGGTCCGATGCAGGGAGTCCAGCCGAACGCGAAAGCGAGACCGAGGAGATAAGCCGCGCCGGCGCTTCCGCTGCCCGGATTGGCATGGAACCGCGCTTCACGATTGAGCCAGGGCATTGGTACGAGGCCTGTCGTGAACAGACCGAAGAGGACGACGATTACGCCTCCGATCAGGTTCGCTTCGAAAAGATACATGCGCAGGAGCCGGCTCAACACGGTTGCGCTGGCCCCAAGGAGGACGAACACGGTCGTAAAGCCGAGCACGAAGCAGAGGCTGAGGCCGAGAGTTCGGCTTGCCGCCTTGAATTCGGCATCGGCCGCAGTGCCATCCGGGCTAATCGTGCGGCCTGCGACGTAGGAGATATAGCCCGGCACCAGCGGAAGGACGCAGGGCGACAGGAAGGATACGACACCTGCGGCGAAAGCCGTCGCTATTCCGATACTGGAGAACTCCATCAGCCAATCTCGCCCGCCAGGCGGCGGAGCTTCTGCAATCGAATCTCACGCGGCTCGTGCATGTCGAGCGTGCCGACGAATTGGCTCTCGGCATCCATTAGGTAAACGCCGGCGGTATGATCCATTGTGTATTCGCCCCCTTCCAGAGGCACTTTTCGCGCATAGGCCGCAAAGGCCTTCACCACAGCGTCCGTTTCCTGTCGATTTCCCCGCAGTGCGAGGATGCGGTTATCAAAGGCTGTCATGTACTGAGCCAGCAATTCTTGTGTGTCCCGTTCGGGATCGACGGTGAAGAACAGGACGTTGAACTGGTCGGCCACCGGCCCGAGCTCGTTCATGAGATCGCTCAGTTCATAGAGCGTCGTCGGGCACACATCGGGACAATGGGTGAAGCCGAAGAAGGCGAGATAAGGCTTTCCGGCCAGCGCAGCATTGTCGATCGTTTCGCCTCGATGGGATGTGAGCTGGAACGGGCCGCCGATGGCTGCCGTGCCTGTCGAGGACGCGACCGCCACGGTTTGCTGTTGCCAAGGCTTGGATACGGACAGGCCGATGAAAAGCCCGCCGACAGCGGCGACGGCAACCCATGCAACAAGGCGGAAAAGTTTGACGCCGCTCATTGGACAGCCTCTCCGTGTCCGTCATGTTCGTTCGCAGATTCCGGACGAGCGCCCATGTTCTGCACAACGAACTCAACGTCGATCGCAGCGGCCTGCTCGAACACAAGAGTCGCGGCAAACCGCTCCCCATCCTTCAAAGGGCGCGATGGCTTCAAGAACATGATGTGCATACCGCCAGGTTGAAGCTCGACGGTCTCGCCAGCTCCAATTTCGATGCCATTTTGCACAGGCCTCATGCTGGCAACCCCATCGCTCACGGTCGACTCATGGATTTCCACCCGGTCTGACAGAGGTGATGAGATTGAAACCAGGCGATCGGCCATATCGCCATCGTTTGTCAGCGTCAGATAGCCGCCGGCTACCGGCGTGACCGGCGGAGTCGCGCGTGACCACGGGTGATTGATGGTGATCGAACCAGCTTGGAAGTCGTGACCCACAGCAGGAGAGATCGACACTGCAAGGGCAAGGAAGGCGGCGGATAGGGCTCGCAAACTAGTCATGTTCCTTTTCTCCTTTTCCAGCTTCGCCGGCCTTCTCAAGGATTTCGAAGCCGCTTCTGACAACGACTACAACCACACCCAAGCCAATGATCAGATCCGGATAAGGCGAATTGAAAAGAATTACTGCAAGACCAGAAACAGCGATCGCCGAGTTCACGAGCATATCGTTTGTCGTGAATATCCATGAGGCTTGCAGATGCACGCCACTTTCCCGATGTGATTTCAGGAACCACATGCAGATCATATTCGTAAGCGCGCTCGCGATTGCCACGGCGATCATGACCGGCCCGATCGGATCGGAGCCAGTGAAGAAGCGTCGGCCAACCTCAAACAGAAGCAAACCGGCGAATACTATCAGGAGCATACCCGACAGCCGCGCAACGCGAACCTTCGCCGCCAAACCGCGACCTACGACGAAAAGGCTGATGGCGTAGACACCGGCATCGCCAAGATTATCGAGTGCAGAGCCCATCAATCCTGTTGACTGAGCCCACCAACCTAATCCTCCCACAATGGCTGCCTGGGCAGTATTAATCGCAAGTACCCATGCGAGCGCCCATTGTTCGCTCTTCTCGGATGAATTGGCACTGCCCTGGGACTGATTACTCATAAATTATACCTCGGCTTTCTTGGCGAGAAGTGGAAGCCGCGACCTGCATGTGCGCACTGTTCAAGCTCATTTGTCGCGGGTGCCGCGCCAGGTCAGCAGGCGCAGCGCATTGGCCGTAACGAGGACAGTAGCGCCCGTATCGGCGAGGATGGCCATCCAGAGCGTGGTAATGCCGAATAGAGTCGTCACGAGGAAGACAGCCTTCAGACCAAGCGCTATTGCGATGTTCTGCCAGATATTGCCGAGCGTCGCCTGCGACAATCCGATGAGATCAGCGATACCCGTCACCCGGTTTCTGAGCAGCGCGGCATCAGCGGTTTCCAGCGCGACGTCGGTGCCCGCACCCATGGCAACGCCAACGGAGGCAGCAGCGAGCGCCGGAGCGTCGTTGATACCGTCTCCCACCATGGCAATCGGTCCATCAGCCCTGAGGCGGCCGATCTCGGCGAGCTTGGCGTCGGGCAGAAGTTCGGCGCTCGCCTCAAGGCCGAGATGAGCCGCAATGGCGTCGGCCGTGCGCTTGTTGTCGCCGGTCAGCATCAGAGGGCGCACGCCGCGATCTGTCAGCCGCTTCACACCTTCGATAGCGTCGTCGCGCGGCTCGTCGCGCAAGGCGATCAATCCCTCGATGGTCTTGCCCTTGATGAGCACGACGACCGTCTTGCCCTGGCTCTCCAGCCCGGTGATCGTGTCAACGATGCTCTCTTCGAGGCCCGTTTGTTCGGCGGCGTGACGGGGAGACCCGACCGAAGCGAAGCCGTCCTTCAACCGCGCTGTGACCGCTTTGCCGGGTGTGGCAACGCCGCCCCCGAAGGTGGCGGGCAGTTCGAGCCCCCGCACCTTTGCCGCCTCCACGATTGCAATCCCGAGAGGATGGCTGGTGCTGCGCTCGACGGCCGCCGCGATGGCAAGGACGGAGTTCTCATCACCATTGATCGGCACAATGTCCGTCACCTGGGGGTGGCCACGCGTCAGCGTTCCCGTCTTGTCGAAGGCAACGGTTACGACCTTGCCAAGTGTTTCCAGCGTCGCGCCGCCCTTGATCAACAGTCCCTGACGCGCACCGGCGGCAAGACCCGAAGCAATAGCCGCCGGTGTGGAAATCACGAGCGCGCAGGGACAAGCAATCAGCAACGTCGCGAGACCCCGATACACCCATGTCATCCAGTCACCGCCGAAGGCGAGCGGCGGCACGACAACGATCAGAGCCGCGACGACCATCGCGCCCGGCGTGTACCAGCGGCTGAAACGGTCGATCATACGCGCCGTCGGGGCCTTTGATTCCTGGGCTTCCTCGACCATGTGGATGATACGGGCGATGGTGTTGTCGGCCGCGACATGGCTGATCGACACCCGCAACTCGCCATTTGCATTGATGCTGCCGGCATAGACGTTTGCGCCGGCTTCTTTCAGCACGGGCACGGATTCGCCTGTCACCGGGGCCTCATCGACCTCAGAAACGCCGTCAATCACCGTGCCGTCAGACGGCACACGGTCACCAGGCCGAACAACGACAACATCACCGACGGCCAGATCTTCTGCGGCGACCTTCTCAACAACACCATCACGCTCGCGGAACGCGGCCCGAGGCACGAGATCGATCAGTGCTTCAATGCCAGCGCGCGCACGGCCGGCCGCCACGGTTTCAAGCAATTCGCCCACTGCGAACAGAAAGATCACGACAGCAGCTTCTTCGGCCTCGCCGATGGCGACCGCGCCGAGTGCCGCGACCGTCATCAGCGTCTCGATGGTGAAGGGGGAGCCGGACATCGCGCCGGCGACCGCCCGCCTCGCGAACGGGATGATGCTGATCAATGCAGCGCCCGAGTATAGCCATTGCTCCGATTCGGGCAGGACACGCGCGAGGGCGAAGGCAAGGATGAACAACGCGCCGGTAAGGAGCACAAGCCGACCCTTGCTGCCTTTCCACCACGCCTCCGTGCTGCGTTTCCGAGGTGGGCTCGCCTTTGCCTCGGTCTGCTCGATCACTGGTGTGTAGCCGAGCGCTCGGATCTTTTGCTCAATGGTGCCGAGAGCCGTACGGTCCTCATCCAGTTGCAATGCGAGCGTCTCGTTGGCGTAGCTGACATGAATGTCGCTAACGCCCGGCAGGCGTTGCATCACCGTTTCAATTTTCAACGCGCAGGAGGCGCAGTCCATGCCTTCTACACGCAGTCTGTAAGGGCTCGCTGCCGCCATGATGTCACCTCGACTTTCCCGATGTGACATTGTAGATAGACCCTGTAGTAACTATAGGGTCAAGAGATGAACGACAGAATTCTGATGATCGGCCAATTGGCTAGACGAACGGGGACCAAGGTCGAGACGATCCGGTTCTACGAGAAGAACGGTCTCCTGCCCGCACCCTCGCGTACCGATGGCAACTACCGTGCATATGAGCCGGGCCACCTCAACCGCCTCAGCTTCATCAGGCGTGCGCGCGAGCTTGGTTTCTCGCTCGATCAGATCAGGGAGTTTCTCAAGCTGGCCGACGATCGTTCGCAGTCCTGCGCGGCGATTGATGCGATTGCAAAGGAGCACCGGAAGGAAGTCGAGCGAAAAATCGAAGACCTAACTGCGCTCAAGTCGGAACTGGACAGGATGATAGACCAGTGTGGATGCGGGCTGGTCGCAGATTGTAGGATAATAGAGAGCCTGTCTCCGCTGCCAGCCAGAACCTAATGACTGCTCACCGCAGCGCCGGGCCTCTCGATGCCAAAATCTTTGCGGCGATCGGTGACGTAATCATCTGGATCACAGCGAAGAAGGCGGCAGGCACGGCGATTTCCGAGGGCAACCCGGACGCCGCTACGAACGCCGCCGCAATGGAGAACTCCTTTTTGCTCACCGTGAACAGGTAGGCGATCAGCTCTTGCCGGTCGGCCACAAAGACTTTTGCGATGGACCCGACCGCATAGCCGATCAGGTTCAGCGTGAGCGCGGCCAGCGCGATTAGGAGGGCGAACCAGCCATAGCCGAGGATTGTTTCGGCGTTTGGACCCACGACCGCCAGAAGCAGGAGCAGGTAGAGCACCGAACCAAGAGAGGGATAGAGGCCATCGTGTCGGCCGACCGCTTCCGGGTATCGCGTGCGTAGGTAGACCCCGATCACGGTCGGCAGCACCACGATCAGCACTAATTCCATGATGATCGCCCCGATGGGAACTTGCAGCTCGATTCCGGTGAGAAGCAGGAACAGGATCGGCACGATGAAGGGCGAAAGCACTGTGTTGACCGCATTGAGGACCGCCGCGAGGGCGACATTGCCGCGTGCGAGCAGGACCAGCAACGGAGCGGAAACGTCAGTCGGCAGAGTGCCGACAAGGGTTTGACCGGCGGCCAGCGGCCCAGAGCCGAAGAACAGCCGCCCGGTGAGCCATCCGGCGAGCGACATGGGACCATAGACGAGGCCAAGCGCCCAAAGCTGCCGGCTCGGCTTCCGGAAAACCAGCTTCACGGCGTGAGCGTCGAATGTCAGGCTGATGACCAGCATCAGCAATGCCAGAAGCGGGCTTATGCCGCTTTCAAGGACCATGCCGAGCGAAGGGACGAGCAGGCCAAGCGCGGCCGTTACAACGGCCAGCAGCAGGAGATTGTTTTCAACAAAGGCGAGGGCTTTCTGCATCGGCAGTCCTATTCGCAGCGGATCGTACCGGTTGGGCGGCCCTCGCATTTCGCGAACAGGGCAATCGCTTGATCGCAATATTTGCAGTGACCTTGGCAGCAGTCGTGCATGAGGAAGGCGACGAGATCGGAGAGCGCCGGCCAGTTGGCGCTGTAGATGATCGACTTGCCATCTCGCCGCCCCTGCACGAGTCCGGCACGCTCCAGTTCCTTGAGATGGAAGGAGACGCGCGACGGCGGCGCATCATCGAGCGCGCCGGCGATGGCACCAGCGGCCATGCCGTCAGCCCCCGCGACGACCAACATGCGGATTATCCGCAAGCGGTCCTTGTGAGAGAGCGCGGCGAAGCCCGCGAGCGCGTCGTTTTCGTCCATATCATTTCAACGTTTCATGTTTTGTTGAAATTATTGCTTATAGATGGAGCGCGCGCGCCTCAATCTCGCGCAATTCCTGAAACCCGCAATAGATCGGCTGCACCCGGAAAGTCGCAGCTATTCGTTTCACAAGACTTTATCGCAAGTGCTAAGCCACTTGCGACATGATTTCCGAGAGCGGACCACCTGGGGCGAACGTCGGCTCGGTCCCGGCGAGGCGGCCTGACGCCACGGGCCGGTCGAATCAGTCGAGAGCATGCCGGTGTGCCTGCAGATCATCCGACTGGTCAGGCACACCGCCGTTCTCCTGTAATTTTATCCCACACTACTACGACGACCGAAACTTGTTGAAACGACCTGTTTTGTGTCTCTTTTAGTGATCCCCATCCGGGGATCGTCTCTCGCCTCCCCGGTGGAACGGGGACGAGATGCCAGGCATCAACCACAAACAGGCAAATGTGGACCGCGGCGCGCGCATGCTCCGGACAGCGCTCGGGCCTGCCATCTCAACCCTGCTGCAAGACCCGTCTGTCGTCGAGGTCATGCTGAACCCGGACGGACGCATCTGGGTGGACCGGCTGTCCGAAGGGTTGGCCGATACGGGCGAAATACTGTCCGCCGCTGACGGTGAGCGCATCGTGCGGCTGGTCGCCCACCATGTCGGCGTCGAAGTCCATGCGCGCAGCCCGCGCGTCTCGGCCGAACTGCCCGAAACCGGCGAGCGCTTCGAGGGGTTGCTGCCGCCGGTCGTGTCCGCACCCGCCTTCGCCATCCGCAAGCCCGCGGTCGCAGTATTCACGCTAGACGACTATGTGGCCGCCGGCATCATGTCCGCCGATCAGGCGGAAACGCTCCGCGCGGCCGTCGCGTCCCGCGCCAACATCCTTGTCGCAGGCGGCACGTCCACCGGTAAAACGACGCTGACCAATGCGCTGCTCGCCGAGGTGGCGAAGACGCAGGATCGGGTCGTCATCATCGAGGACACCCGCGAACTGCAATGCGCAGCGTCGAATCTCGTGGCGATGCGCACCAAGGATGGTGTCGCCACCTTGTCGGAACTGGTGCGGTCTTCGCTGCGCCTGCGTCCGGACCGCATTCCGATCGGTGAGGTGCGCGGCGCCGAGGCGCTCGATCTCCTCAAAGCCTGGGGCACCGGCCATCCGGGCGGCATCGGCACCATCCATGCTGGTTCCGGCATCGGCGCCCTGCGCCGCCTCGAACAACTCATCCAGGAAGCCGTCGTCACTGTGCCGCGCGCGATGATCGCGGAGACCATCGACCTCGTGGCCGTCCTCGCTGGCCGCGGCTCCGCGCGCCGGCTGGCCGAACTTGCCTGCGTCGAAGGGCTCGGCCCCGACGGCGATTACCGGATTTCCCTCGCTTTTCCCGACACCTCAATCCCTCACGTTCCAGGAGAACCTGCATGATCCGTTGCGCCGTTCGTATCCGTCATCATCTGGCGACCGCCGCCGCCTTCACCTGGGCGAGCCTGATGACTGCCCCCGCCCAAGCGTCTGGCTCCTCCATGCCCTGGGAAGCGCCGCTGCAATCCATCCTTGAATCCGTCGAAGGCCCGGTGGCCAAGATCGTGGCAGTGATCATCATCATCGTCACCGGCCTGACGCTCGCATTCGGCGATACCGGCGGCGGCTTCCGTCGCCTCATCCAGATCGTCTTCGGTATCTCCATCGCCTTCGCGGCGTCCAGCTTCTTCCTCTCGTTCTTCAGCTTCGGCGGCGGAGCGCTGGTCTGATGGCGGTGAGTTTCGAGGCGCTCGACGCGGTTCCGGGATTCAGTGTGCCGGTTCACCGCGCCCTGACCGAACCGATCCTGCTTGGCGGAGCGCCACGCTCCGTCGCGATCCTCAATGGCACGCTGGCCGGAGCCGTGGGCCTCGGCCTCCAGCTCTGGCTGGCCGGCATCCTGATCTGGGCCGTCGGTCACATCGCCGCCGTCTGGGCCGCCAAGCGCGATCCGCTCTTCGTCGAGGTCGCGCGCCGCCACCTCCGCATCCCCGGTCATCTTTCGGTGTGAGGAAGCCCATGATGAATCTCGCCGAATACCGCCGTACCGCATCCCGCCTCGCCGATTACCTTCCCTGGGTAGCGCTGGTCGGCTTCGGCGTTGTCCTCAACAAGGACGGCTCGTTCCAGCGCACCGCGAAGTTTCGCGGTCCCGATCTGGATTCCGCCGTCGCGGCCGAGCTGGTCGCGGTCGCTGGCCGCCTTAACAATGCCTTCCGTCGCCTCGGCTCCGGCTGGGCGATCTTCGTCGAAGCACAGCGGTCGGAAGCCGCCACCTATCCGGCGAGCCGCTTCCCCGATCCCGCATCGGCGCTGGTCGATGCCGAGCGCAAGGCCGATTTCGAGGAGAAAGGCAGCCATTTCGTCTCTGGCTATTTCCTGACCTTCCTCTGGCTTCCGCCCGCCGAGGATGCCGCCCGCTCCGAGTCCTGGCTTTACGAGGGCCGCGAAACGTCGAGCGTGAACCCTTGGGAACTGGTGCGCGGCTTTGCCGACCGCACCGACCGCGTGCTGGCGCTGCTCGACGGTTTTATGCCGGAATGCCGCTGGCTCGATGACGCCGGGACGCTGACTTACCTGCATTCGACGATTTCGATCAACCGGCATCGCGTCCGCGTGCCCGAAACCCCGACCTATCTCGATGCGCTGCTGGCCGATCAGCCGCTGACCGGCGGGCTGGAGCCGCGCCTGGGCAATCAGCATCTCCGGGTGCTGACGATCACCGGCTTTCCGGCAACCACCACCCCCGGCCTGCTCGACGAAATGAACCGGTTGGCCTTTCCCTATCGCTGGTCGACCCGCGCCATCCTCATGGACAAGACCGATGCGACCCGGCTGCTGACGAAGATCAGGCGCCAGTGGTTCGCCAAGCGCAAGTCGATTGCCGCCATCCTGAAAGAGGTGATGACCAACGAGCAATCCGCGCTCGTCGACACCGACGCCGCCAACAAGGCGGCCGATGCCGACATGGCCCTGCAGGAACTTGGCGCCGACATGGCGGGCATGGCCTATGTCACGGCGACCGTCACCGTTTGGGACGAGGACGCCCGCCGCGCCGACGAAAAGCTGCGGCTGGTCGAGAAGATCATCCAGTCCCGCGATTTCAGCGTCATGGTCGAAACGGTCAACGCCGTCGACGCCTGGCTCGGCAGCTTGCCCGGACATGCCTATGCGAATGTCCGGCAACCGCCGGTCTCGACGCTCAACCTTGCCCACATGGTCCCTTCGTCCGCCGTGTGGGCGGGACCGGAACGGGACGATCACTTCGGCGCGCCCCCGCTGCTGTATGGCAGGACCGAAGGATCGACCCCGTTCCGGTTTTCCCTCCATGTCGGCGATGTCGGCCATACGCTTGTCGTCGGGCCGACGGGTGCCGGCAAATCGGTGCTGCTGGCGCTAATGGCCTTGCAGTTCCGGCGCTACGCGCGCTCACAGGTCTTTGCCTTCGATTTCGGCGGCTCGATCCGGGCCTGCGCCCTCGCGATGCAAGGTGACTGGCACGATCTTGGTGGCGAGCTGACCGACGCTTCCGAAACATCCGTCTCGCTGCAACCTCTGGCGCGCATTCACGAGACGGCCGAACGCGCCTGGGCCGCCGACTGGATCGTGGCGATCCTGACGCGCGAGAACATCCAGATCACCCCGGAGGTGAAGGAGCACATCTGGACGGCCCTGACCTCGCTCGCCTCCGCCCCGGTCGGGGAACGCACCATCACCGGCCTCGCCGTGCTGCTCCAGTCGAATGATCTGAAACAGGCGCTCCGCGCCTATTGCGTCGGTGGTCCCTATGGCCGGCTGCTCGATGCGGAGACCGAACATCTTGGTTCAGCAGACGTGCAGGCATTCGAAATCGAGGGCCTTGTCGGGACCGGCGCGGCGCCCGCGGTCCTCTCTTATCTCTTCCACCGCATCGGCGACCGGCTAGACGGGTGGCCCACGCTGCTGATCATCGACGAGGGCTGGCTGGCGCTCGACGACGAAGGCTTCGCGGACCAACTCAGGGAATGGCTCAAAACCCTGCGAAAGAAGAACGCCAGCGTCATCTTCGCCACGCAGTCACTGTCCGACATCGACAATTCAGCCATCGCGCCGGCGATCATCGAAAGCTGCCCAACGCGGCTGTTGCTGCCCAACGAGCGCGCCATCGAACCCCAGATCACCGCGATCTATCGCCGTTTCGGCCTCAATGACAGGCAGATCGAGATCCTCGCACGGGCCACGCCCAAGCGGGACTACTACTGCCAGTCGCGGCGCGGCAACCGCCTGTTTGACCTCGGATTGTCGGAAGTCGGGCTGGCGCTTTGCGCCGCATCGGCCAAATCCGATCAGGCCCTGATCAGCGAAATCCTCACCGAGCATGGCCGCGACGGGTTCCTCGCCGCCTGGCTCAAGGCGCGTGGCGTCGAATGGGCCGCAGAACTGATCCCGGACCTCAGCAATCTCGCGACCGAAAGCGAGGATCTGCCGTCCGTCATTTTCGATGAGGACGCGTTCGAGCTCACCCTGGAAGAAGAGGAAAGTACCCCATGACGCGCACAAAGACCCGGATTTCCCGCATGGCCAGCGCTTCGGCGCTCGCCCTTTCGCTTGCCGCGCCGCTGGCGCTCGCGCCGGACTTCATCACCCCGGCCCATGCCTTCTTCGGCGGGTTCGGCCGGATCGTCTATGATCCGACCA
The DNA here is from genome assembly GCF_003149535.1 of Falsochrobactrum shanghaiense. GTDB lineage: Bacteria > Pseudomonadota > Alphaproteobacteria > Rhizobiales > Rhizobiaceae > Brucella > Brucella shanghaiense. The sequence continues at coordinate 75,442 of NZ_QGDB01000007.1, forward strand.
ACCACGCGGAGAATCTGCTGACCGCCGCCCGTACGCTGGAGCAGATCAACAACCAGATCACCTCGCTTCAGAACGAGGCGCAGATGCTGATCAACCAGGCCCGCAATCTCGCGAGCCTGCCTCACAGCTCGCTTCAGGCGCTTCAGCAGAACGTCCAGCGGACCCAGCAGCTTCTCGGGCAGGCCCAGAACATTGCGTTCGACGTTCAGAACATCGATCAGATGTTCCAGCAGGACTACGGCAAGCTGTCTTTGACCGCGACCGACACCCAGATGATCGCCGATGCGCGCTCGCGCTGGGAAAACACCGTCGGCGGCCTGCAGGACGCCATGCGCGTCCAGGCCGGCGTCGTCGGCAATATCGACAGCAATCGCACGCAAATGTCGGAGCTTGTCGGCCAAAGCCAGGGGGCGACCGGCGCGCTTCAGGCGACCCAGGCTGGCAACCAGCTTCTCGCCCTCCAGTCGCAGCAGCTTTCGGACCTGATCGCTGTCATCTCGGCCAATGGCCGGGCGAATGCCTTGACCGAGGCCGAACGCGCCACGGCAGCCGAACAGGGACGCATTCAGCGCGAGCGTTTCCTGACGCCGGGGTCAGGCTATCAGCCCGGCAACGCGCGAATGTTCAACTGAGGAAAGGAGGCGGAGTATGGAGGGGAAGGTGCTGGCCCGGATCGCGGCCATTGTGTTCGTGGCCGTGGCCATCACGGCGGCGATCATCGAGATGTCGCGTGAGGAAGGCCCCGCGCCAGCACCTTCCGTCCCAGCGCTTCAGCCCGCCACCGATCCGCTGCGTCTGGAACAGCGGCGTTGCCAGGCATTGGGCGAGGCGGCGGCCAATGATGCCGACTGCCTCCGAACCTGGGCCGAGACCCGCGATCGCTTCCTCGGCAAGACACCCGCGCCAGCGACCCCCGCACAGAACGGGAGACCGTGAGCCATGGGCGGAACGGGGGTCATCGATAATTTTCTCGGCATCTTCACCAGCTATATCGACTCCGGCTTCGGCCTGCTCGGCGGCGAGGTGGCGTTTATCGCCACGACGCTGATCGTCATCGACGTGACGCTCGCCGCACTGTTCTGGGCCTGGGGCGCCGACGGCGACATCATTGCGCGGTTGGTGAAAAAGACGCTGTTCGTCGGCGTCTTCGCCTATCTCATCAGCAACTGGAACAATCTCGCACGGATCGTCTTCGAGAGCTTCGCCGGGCTCGGGCTCATGGCGTCCGGCACTGGCTTCTCGGTTGCCGATCTGCTGCGCCCCGGCCGCGTTGCCCAAACCGGGCTGGACGCCGGTCGCCCGCTGCTGGAATCTATTTCGGACCTGATGGGCTGGATCGCCTTCTTCGAGAACTTCATCCAGATCGCGTGCCTGTTGTTCGCCTGGGCGCTGGTGGTGCTGGCCTTTTTCATCCTGGCAATCCAGCTTTTCGTCACGCTGATCGAGTTCAAGCTGACCACGCTGGCCGGCTTCGTGCTGATTCCATTCGGCCTGTTCGGCAAGACCGCCTTCATGGCCGAGCGGGTGCTGGGCAATGTGATCTCCAGCGGTATCAAGGTGCTGGTCCTCGCCGTCATCATCGGCATCGGCTCCACGCTCTTCGGCCAGTTTACCGCAGGCTTCGGCGGTGCGACCCCGACAATCGACGACGCCATGGCGATCGTGCTGGCAGCCCTTTCCCTTCTCGGCCTCGGCATCTTCGGCCCCGGCATCGCCACCGGCCTCGTCTCCGGAGGCCCGCAACTCAGTGCCGGCGCCGCCGTCGGGACTGGCCTTGCGGTTGGCGGCGCTGCGATCGCAGCCGGTGGCGCGACCATGCTCGCGGCGCGGGGTGGCGCAGCCGCACTCTCGGGCGGGGCAGCACTTGCCCGCGGCGGTGCCTCGGCCGCCGGTGCGGCTTCGTCCGCCTATACCCTCGGCTCCTTGGGCGGGTCCGGCACGGCCGGGGTCGCCTCCGGCCTTGGCGGTGTGGCGCGCGCCGGAGCCTCCGCCGCCGTTTCACCACTCAAGCGCGCCGCCTCCCGCGCCAGCGACAGCCTGAAATCCAGCTATTCCGATGGTGCGAAAGCCGGATTCGCGGCATCCGGCGGCACGTCGACCATGGGCACCGTCGGCAGAGATTCGTCGCCTGCGCCGTCAACCCCCTCAACCCCTGATGGGCCGCCGGCCTGGGCGCAGCAGATGCGGCGTGGCCGGGCCATGAGCCACGGCGTCACGGCTGCTGCTCATGCTGTCCGATCCGGCGACAGCCACGGCGGCGGCTCCTCCGTCAGCCTTTCCGAAAGTGACCGCACATGAACATCTTCAAACGACCGACGACCCATTACGGCAAGGTGCCGGAACCCGAGACTCCCTATCAAAAAGCCGCACAGGTCTGGGACGAACGCATCGGCTCGGCCCGCGTGCAGGCGAAGAACTGGCGCTATATGGCGTTCGGCTGTCTGATCCTCTCGGCCGGCTTTGCCGCCGCGCTCGTCTGGCAATCGGCGCGTGGAACCGTCGTGCCCTGGGTGGTGCAGGTGGACAATCTCGGTCAGGCGCAGGCTGTCGCGCCCGCGAACGCCGATTATCGCCCGACCGATCCGCAGATCGCCTTCCATCTCGGCCGCTTCATCGAGCAGGTCCGCGCGATCCCGGCGGACGCGATCATCGTCCGGCAGAACTGGCTTCGGGCTTACGAGTTCACCACCGACCGGGGCGCGGCGGCCTTGAACGATTATGCGCGGGCCAACGATCCCTTCACCAAGGTCGGCCGCCAGCAGATCGCCGTCGAGGTGTCGAGCGTCATCCGGGCTTCGCCGGACAGTTTCCGCGTCGCCTGGACCGAACGCCATTTCGAGAACGGCCAGCTTTCCACGACCGAGCGATGGACCGCGATCCTGACTGTCGTGATCCAGCCCCCGCGCGATGCCGAACGATTACGCGCCAATCCGCTGGGAATCTACATCAACGCAATTTCATGGTCGCGGGAGATGAGCCAATGACCCGCACGACTTTCCGTAGAGCCGGTTTTCCGGTTTTCCGTAAACCCGCTTTCGCGGCTTTGCTGCTTTCCGCGACCATGTTGGCCGGCTGCGCGACCAACCGGACGCCGCAATTCAACTATGACGCCGACGTGCCGCCGCTGCCCACCGTGCAGACGGTCGCCACCGACGACCGGCCCCGGCCGCTTCACACGCCGCCGGCCTGGACGGTCGCGCGGGGCGGAACTGCTGCCAGCACTCCGGACGGCCGTGTCGAAAACGCCAATGCCGCCGCCCGTGTCGAACCTCGCCGTGAGGGCTATTACAACGCCATCCAGATTTATCCGTGGAGCGAAGGCGCGCTCTATCAGGTCTATGCGGCCCCCGGCCAGATCACAAATATCGCGCTGGCGCCGGGCGAAAGCCTGACCGGCGCGGGACCTATTGCGGCCGGGGATACGACACGATGGATCATTGGCGACACCGAATCCGGTTCGGGCGCGAACCGCCGCGTCCACATCCTCGTGAAGCCGACACGCCCGGACATTTCCACCAACCTTGTCGTGACCACCGACCGGCGCACCTACATGATCGAGCTGCGCGCGCGGGAATCGCTCTACATGCCTTCCGTCGCATGGGCCTATCCCGCGGCGCCGGCGGGAAGCCGTGCCACCACGCCCGCCGCGCCCATCATCCCCGCCGAGGCGGCGCGGAACTATCGCTACGGATTGCAGGTGCGGGGCGACAGCCCGCCATGGCGGCCGCTCTCCGTCTTCGACGATGGCCGCCGCGTCTATGTCATTTTCTCGCGCGGCATCGTGCAGGGCGAAATGCCGCCTTTGTTCGTCATCGGGTCGGACGGAGAAACGCAGATCGTCAACAGCCGTGTCCACCAGAATGTCCTGATCGTGGACCGCCTGTTCGGTGCGGCCGAACTGCGCCTTGGCAGCGGCGATCGGCAGCAAGTGGTCAGGATCGTCCGCATCAACCCGACGCAGGCCGCAGCAGAACCAGCCAGCACGACCACGGGAGGATCGTCGTCATGAGCGATACCGATACCGCCGCCCCCATGCGCCTGCGCGCCGAGCCGCCTCGTGTCACCCGCCTGTCCCGAAAGTTGCTGGCAAGCGTTGGCGCGGTCGCGCTTCTCGGCATCGCCGGAACCTTGATCTATGCGCTCCAGACCCGCGATGCGGGGCCGGGTGGCGGCGAACTCTATTCGACCGAAAACCGACCCACGGCTGACGGCCTCGCCGGTCTGCCGCGCGACTATACCGGCCCCGTCCTGGGACCGGCATTGCCGGGCGACCTTGGCCGTCCGATCCTCGACGCGCAGAACCGGGGGCAGCCAGTCGCGCCTCCGGCAATCACCACACCAGCCGTCGATCCCGAAGAGGAGCGCCGCCGCGCCGAGGAAGAGGCCGCGCGCTTGAGCAACGTGTTCTTCCAGTCCGGGTCGCGTTCTGGCGGGACAGCGGGAACGGCCATGCCAGGAATAGCCGGGATAGGCTTGCAGCCGGACGGCACAGGGCAGAACAGGCACGCGGCTTTCCTCAATAGCCCGGTCGACCGACAGACGGTTGCGCCAGATCGCGTCACGCCGCCGGCATCGCCCTACATCCTTCAGGCTGGAGCCGTCATTCCGGCCGCACTCATCACCGGAATCCGCTCCGATCTGCCGGGCCAGATCACCGCGCAGGTCACCGAAAACGTCTATGACAGCCCGACCGGCTCGCTGCTTCTGATCCCGCAGGGAACGCGCATCATCGGCCAATATGATGACGGCGTGACCTTCGGCCAGCGCCGCGTCCTGCTGGTGTGGAATCGCCTGATCCTGCCGGGCGGCCGCTCCATCGTTCTGGAGCGCCTGCCGGGCGCGGACGCTTCCGGTTACGCCGGGCTTGAGGATGGCGTCGATTATCACTGGTGGGATCTGATGAAAGCGGCAGGGCTTTCCACACTGCTCGCGGTCGGTACAGAGCTGGCGACCAGCGACGAGGACCGGTTGATCCGCGCCATTCGCGACGGCGCACAGGATACCGTCAATCAGGCCGGGCAGCAGATCGTCCAGCGCCAATTGCAGGTCGCGCCGACGCTCACCATCCGGCCCGGCTTTCCGGTCAGGATTATTGTGACCCGCGACCTGGTATTCGAGCCCGCAGGAGGTTGAGCATGACAAAACTGAAACTCGGTCCCATCGTCGAGGACAAGCCCGTCAAGGTTACGGTAGAGCTGCCGGGGCCGCTTCATCGCGATCTTGCGACCTATGCCGAGGTGCTGGCCCGCGAGACCGGCCAACCCGCCGCTGATCCTGTCAGGCTGATCGTGCCAATGTTGGAGCGCTTTATCGCCACTGACAGGGGGTTCACGAAAGCACGGCGCTCCGTCCTGTCTCCGAAGTCGCAGGTCTGACGGCCATTGCTTTCGCCAGACTGAGAAAGCGACGGAAGGCGGGATTGTCGTTGCTCGCCGACCAGACGGCCGAAAAGGGCAGAACCTCGCCGAGGATCGGTCGGTAAACCACACCCGGAAATTGTGCGACGGTGATGGCTTCGCTCACCAAAGTCAGCCCTCGGCCGAGGGCGACAAGCGGCACCAGATTATCCCGACCGACATATTGCACCTGGATCTCGGGATGCCTGCCGAGATCCGCCAGCCGCCGCACCAGATGATCGTAAATTTCCTGTCCCGGAGCAGTCTCGCTGACGATAAAGGACTCGTCGGCCAGATCGCGCCATACGACTTCCTCCCTGTTGGCTAAGGCATGATGGTCAGGCAAGACCACGAACACACGCTCCGACCACAAGAGGACGCGTTCGCAATCCGGCCAGTCTCGTGTTCCAGTGATGAAGGCGACGTCGAGATTGAGTTGCCGGATCGCTGCGACATGCTCTGCGGGGTTCCCGTCAGCCACTTCGATTCTCACCGCGCTATGTCGCCTGCCGTAAACTTCCAGCAACTCCGCCAAAAAGCCGGAAGCGATCGAGGAATAAATACCGATCCGGACACGTCCCTTTTCAGAACGACCTGCGGAGGCAACCTCTCGAGCGCCTTCTCCAACAGTCCTGATGACCCTGCGGGCGTGTACGAGGAATCGCTGGCCGGCATAGGTTTGCGATACGCCCCATGTATGCCGGTGAAACAAGGAGGCGCCAATCTCGTCTTCCAGCTTGGCAATGGACCGACTGATTGCAGCTTGCGACCGTCCAACCGCAGCTCCTGCTTTGCGAAAGCTGCCATGCTCGACCACAGCCACGAAATAGCGGAGATGGCGAAGCTCGACTTTATCCGAACACTTGACCCCTTTCCGCATTATGCGGCCACCTTGCTTCTGGTCGCCAACATCAATGTCTGGAGAAAGCCCAAACGAATCCGTATGTCGGCACCATCATCGAGGTCCGCGGCATCATCTGCATAAACGTACCCTTCCGCGATCAGCGAGCCGAATAATTTGTCGACGGACGAACGGTTCTTCGCTTGGTCCTTCATTTCTGCCGCCTTGCATTGACGAAACGGGTATCAAGCAAGATCGTGCAGCCTCCAACCATTGGAAGGTCAAGACCGAAATTGCTTAAGTCCCGGTCTTAACCGCAGCGTGAAGATTGCCGTGTCGGCGATAAGTGCTGCTGCCTGCTTCAACGAACGCATTAGCGGCCCGCTCTTCAGCGGTACAGGCATCACATCGCCAAGAAGCCTTGTTTGTCAGTCATCAAAGTGCTCCTCGTCGATGTGGGTTGCCATGTCGATCAGCATGTCGCTCACGTGACTGTCTGCCACTTCGTAGAAAACCTGCTTTGACCGACGCTCCCCCCTGACGAGCCGTGCACCTCTGAGCAGGCGTAAATGGTGGCTAACCAGTGTCTGCGACAGTCCCAGGCTCTCAACAATGTCGCCGACGGACTTTGGACCCGGCAGGCAAAAGAGCAGAATTCTCAGCCGTGTAGGATCGCCCAGCAGGCGAAAAGTCTCTGCCAGTACGGTTACGTCGTTCTGCGACAGGGACGGGGCTTGCTTCAACGTTCATGCTCCTGCTTGCTGTGGACATGCTCAGGCCCATGGTTGTGGTGATGCCCATCATGGTCGTGTCGATCCCCATGCGCGTGCCCCGTCAAGGCAGAGGCTTGCGACAGGCTGCACGCGTCCGCATCGTCATTCCAGTCGATGGCGATGGTCGGATGTTCGATCTTAAACTGTGACTTCAACTCACGCTCGACCGCGCGCATCACCGAGCGAGCATCGACATCGGCTTTCGGCCGCACATGTAGGGTGGCCAAGGTCCGCCCGGACGTGATCGACCAGACATGGATGTGGCTCACCGACGCCACGCCAGCGATGTTCTCGACAAGATGGCGTTCGATCTTCTCGGGCGTCGCGTTATCTGGCGCACCTTCAAGCAGGATATGTATCGACTTGCCGAGGAGATTCCACGCGGCGCGCAGGATCAGCAGGGAGACAAACACCGAGAGGATAGGATCGATCAGCGTCCAACCCGTGTACATGATCACGATGGCGGCTGAAACCGCTGCCACAGAGCCGAGGAGGTCGCCCAACACATGAAGGATGGCACCCTTGATGTTCACGTGCTCGGTATCTCCGCGCGTCAGAATCCAGAACACGAGAATATTGATGAGGAGCCCCGCAATGGCGACGCCAAGCATCGGACCCGCGAGGATAACATGCGGTTCCTGAAAGCGCTGCCAGGCTTCATAGACAATCCAGACGACGATCGCGAATAGCGTGATTGCGTTGATAAAACCGGCAAGGACCTCGAAACGCAGATAGCCAAAGGTCCGCTTGGAGTCTGCCGCCCGCCGTCCGAACCGAAAGGCGGCATAAGCTAGCGCCAGCGCAGCCGCGTCGCTCAGCATATGTCCAGCGTCGGCGAGCAGCGCCAGCGATCCTGAGATCAGACCGCCGATCACCTCCACGATCATGAACGTGAGGATCAGGAAGAACGAGAGAAGGACCTTGCGCTCATTATCGCTCGTGACGGTCGGCGCATGGGAGTGATCATGGGAATGGTCATCATGAGAATGACCATGGCTGTGTGAATGGGACATTTCAGGGCTCATGCGGTTGACATACAACACATGAATATGTGTTCATATGTTGTATGTCAACCGCTCCGCTTGCAATTCGTCCAAGCAGGCGTCTGCGCAAGGCCTACGGCGGGTAGCGCGCCACGGAACCGCGCCGTAGGCTTAATGACTATCCTGTCAATGGACAGCGATCGTGCCGGTAGAAACCTGTCCCCTCTTAGCGTTGACCAGAACCGCGGCAATGACTGCGGCAATCACGAGGGCAGCTCCAGCTCCCGCAAGCGCAAGACCATAACCGTGGATCAGCGCATCGCTGGCCGATCTCACTAGCCCGGCGTCACCCGTCTCCCGCCCGCGATAGAGGGCGGCGAGTGCACCCGGCAACCTGCCAGCCGTGGCAGAGACTGCGATGGTCGAAAGGACGGCCAGCCCCAAGGCGACGCCGATCTGTTGCGAGGCGTTGAAGAGCGCCGATGCGATGCCCGTCTCCTGTGTCTGCACGCCTTTGACGGCGGTCAGCGCCAGTGCAATCACGGCCCCCACGAAACCGAAAGCGGTGAGGAAGGCCGCGGGCATGAAGTGCCACATATAGTTGAGTTCCTGTCCGATATTGGCGAGCCAGAACAAGGCAGCGCCGCCTATTAGTGCGGCGGGCGCTGCCACCTCGCGCGGCGCAAACCGCGTGACAAGCTTGGAACTGACAATGGCCCCAACGATAATACCCGCACCGAATGGCAGGAACGCCAGCGCGGTCATGATCGGGCTGTAGCCGAGGATGTGCTGCAAATAGAGCGTCAGCAGATAGATCATCCCCATCGGACCGAAGCCCAGCAGCAGCATGGCGAGGTAGGAACCCGCCCGGTTGCGCTCCTTGAACAGACGTGGCGGCAGAAGCGGGTCTTTGCTGCGCGACTGCAAGATCAGGAACAGCGGCAGCAGGATCGCGGCGGTAGCGAACGAGGCGAGCGTGATGCTGTCCGTCCAGCCATGTTCGCCGCCACGGGTGATCCCATAGACGAGCGCGGCCATGCCCACAATGCTGGTGAGCGCGCCGGTGAAGTCCGGGCGGCCTTTGTGCAGTTCCGCCTCGACAAGCGTTCTTGACCCCGCCAGCACAGCCAGGCCGATGGGAATGTTGATGAAGAAGGCCCAGCGCCAGCCCAGCAGCCCCGTCAGCAGCCCGCCGAGGATCAGCCCGGCGATGATACCAAGGCCGGACATTGCTCCGTAAACGGCCATCGCTCCGTTGCGCGCCTTGCCTTCGGGGAAGGTCGTCGCGATCAAGGCAAGAGCATTGGGGGCCGTCAGCGCCGCACCCACGCCCTGTAGACCGCGTGACGCGATTATGCTCATGCTGTCCTGGGCAAGCCCGACGAACAGGGAAGCAATGGTGAAGATCGCCATGCCCGCCTGCAGCATGCGCCGCCGGCCATAGATATCGCCCAACCTGCCGCCGAACAGCAGCAGTCCACCAAAGGCGAGAACGTAGGCGTTGATCACCCAAGGCAGGCTCGCAGCCGACATTCCGAGTTCGTTCTGGAGTGTCGGCAGGGCGATGTTCGCGATGGTATCGTCAAGCACCACCATGAGCTGAGCCGTCGCAATGACGGCCAGCGGCAATGTCGTGCTTGCAGGTGACGAAGCCACCGGAGGCTTCGGCGTTTGGGGGGAGAGCGTAGACATCCGGAGTTCCTGTTATTTTTCATGGGGCGTTCAGGTGTCGCAGACCCCTAATCCTTCCAACGGCTGGAAGGTCAAGAACAAATTGCTTCCCAAATCCGCTGAAACTTGATCTATAAGCCGATGAGCTGCACATCGCCCACATTTTGCATGCGAGAAGCGCCGATCAGGCAATGGCGATCAGTGGTCTAGCTGGCCATGACATGACCAGATTCGTCGTTCACGGACGGGCCGAGCGGCCTGGCGCGGCAGGAACGGGCGGCGGTCAGACGGTCCTAGCAGCAAATTCGCCGGAACAAGGTTCGTCTTGACATGCTTCCTTCCTGATCCATTGCACCCCAGATGGGGCTTCCAACAATGGGAAGGTCAAGGCCGCCTTGGCCGCGATATCATTTTTCCTCGTTGACCCTTGACCTTGCCAACGTGGCAAGGACCAGATTTGTCCGTGAACGCCCAACAGAGGAGAGTTCGCATGTTCCGATTCACTGCTCCCGACATGACTTGCGGCGGCTGCGCGCGCCGGGTCAACAACGCGCTTCTGAGCGTCGATCCGGCGGCTGATGTCACCACCAATCCACCCACCCGCGAAGTGACGGTCACCACGAAGGTGGACGAGCAGGTACTCCCCGCCGCCTTAACCGAGGCAGGCTATCCGGCCGAACGCAAGGACCAGTCGGCGGCCGCGTGAGGCTTCTGGGCGCGGTGGCGGCTCGGCTGCGCCCCTTCGTCTCCGCCATTCTCAACAGCTCGACTCGACGTGCAAGTACACTCAAGAACCGCTCCACCAGAGAAATGCGCCGGCGACAAAGAGATAGCGTGCCGCTTTGCCGATCGACACGAATATGAGAAAACGAGAAAGGTCAACTCGCAGTGCTCCTGCCACAACTGTCAGCGGATCGCCGATAATCGGCAGCCAGGACAAGAGTAGAGACCACACGCCATAACGTCCGTACCAATCTGATGCACGGCTAAATGACCTGTCGTCAATCGGAAACCAGCGATGGTCTCGAAACCCTGAGAGGAACCTGCCCAGCGCCCAGTTCACCAAGGAGCCGAGCACATTTCCTGCCGTTGCGACGCCCACTAGGGTGACGAGGTTGGCCTGTCCCATTGTTAGAAGAGTCAGGAGCGCTGCCTCGGACGACCCTGGTAGGAGGGTCGCCGACGTGAACGCGCTTACGAAAAGGGCGGCATATGCGACAAGATCAGTTCCGATGTCTGCAACCAATGCCGTGCTGCCTCGAAGTTCGTCATGCACGCCGGCTCTGCTCATCGACGCCAATAGCTATTCTCAATTCTCAAGTCTGGCGCCAGAGCTGTTTCGCTCCGGCGCCGCGCTGCTTACTGGTTCGATCCGGCGTAGACTATGCCGTTCGGGCGATCGCCGACCGGCACGGTCTTGAGCACTTCCTGGCTCGCCACGTCGATGATCGAAACGCTGTCATCGGCAATGTTCGTTACGAACACGAATGCCCCGTCAGCCGATGCCGAGACGCCGTGGGCGCCGCTCCCGGTGGTGATCGTCTCGATCACGTTTCCGGACTCAATCTCGATCACGGAGACCGTGTCGTTCGGTTCCGCCTCGGTGCCCTGATTGGCCACATAGACGTAGGCTCCATCCGGGGTGGCGAACATCTGGATCGGGTTCGGCCCGACGTCGATCCTGTTCGTCACCTCGCGGGATGCGGTGTCGATGACGGCCACCCGGTTCTCGTCTCGAAGAGAGACGTAGACCTGATCGCCCGAGGGCGTGAACCCGACCTGAACAGGCGCTGCGCCCACCGGAATGCGCGCAACCTCGGTCAGCTCCTGCGTGTCGATGACGGAGACCGAGCCGTCCTCGACATTGGCCACATAGAGCTCGCTCTCATCCGGGTTGAGGCGCAGCCCGTGCGGATAGGCTCCGGTCGTGATGTGCTCGATCACCGAAGCCGCTGCGAGATCAACGACCGCAATCTCGTTCCCGCCGGACAGCGAAACATAGGCGCGGCCGCTACGATCGGCGACGACATGCGCCGGATGCGCACCGACTTCTACAGTGCCGACGGGTTGTGACAGCTGCTGCGGATCGAGCACCACCAGAAGCCCGTTGCCGGCATCGGCATGTCCCTGGTCATCCGATCCGTGAGCGTGATCGGAGGCAGCGCTCCCGACGGCGAGCAACAGCCTCCCGTCCGGTGTCCGATCGACATTGTGCGGTGAGACTCCGATCTGCACCGTCTCGACCGAACCCGTGCCGAGTTCGATGGCGCTGATCGAATTGTCGCCCTCGTTGGCGGAGTACACGGTTCCGCCTGTCTCGACCAAGCCGGCAGGCTGCTGGCCGGCATTCCTGTCCAGCCACGCCTGCATTTCGGCGATCTCACGTTCCTGTGCTTCAATGATCTGAGACGCCCACTCTCTTGTCTGCGGGTCATCTCCGTATCGCTGCACGATCTTCGCCATGTCGACCGCACCCTGATGGTGCGGGATCATGCCCCGGATGAAAGCGACGTCCGGGTCCTCGGCCATGACGCCCTCCATCATCGGACCGTGCATCTCCTCCATCGCATCGACATAGGCCTTGGTGAAGTCGGCGACATCGGCGTCGGCTGGAGCCGACTCTCCGCCTTGGGGAGCGGCCATCCCACCGTGCATCATGCCGCCCTGCATCATCTGCTGCATGGCGTCCATGCACGCTTGGGGCATGGTCTCCATCATGGCCCGGCATTCCTTCGGCATGTCCTGCATCGAAGGCATCTGTCCTGAAGGGGACATGGAGGCAGGGGCCCGTTCCTCCTGGGCCTGCGGCGTCTGAGGGTGATGGGCGTCATGCTCTGCCTGCTGCGCCAGAGCAGCGCCGGAGACTCCCATCAAGAGACTGGCAGAAAGGGCAACTATTGTTCGGTACGTCATGGTTCATCCTTTGGCACCGGAGAGCCGCGTCTAATTTCTGGACGCGCGCCTACCGTGGCTTCGTCTGACTGTTTGCTGCTTGAGTGCCGAGAAGAACACCTCCCGGCCGATGCGTTCACTACGCAGGGGCGGTCAGACGCGGTGGTGTCAGGAGGACTGAAGGATTTCGGCCCAGATCGCTGGCCTGGAAACCGAGCAATGGCTCGCCGTCCGAGGATGGCATCACAGGCGGCGCCTCGGGTAGCAGGGCAACAATGGTGCAGAGCTGGCCGCAATCGCGGTCCGGCGCCGTTTCAGTGTGACAGCATCGTTCGTCCGCAGCCTTGCTTCGGTCGTCGGAGTAATTCGAATGGGCCTCATGCTGTGCACCCGCAACGGTCTGATCCTGATACGAGCCGTGTGTGCCCGGGCTGGCATGCGCCGCTGCCAGGAAAACAAAAGCGCTGAACGCAAGCAGCAGCAGGCCTGTCAGGAACTGGCGGAGCCAGTCGCCTTTCGATCCGAAAGCCGCAGTCGAGCTCCTGCTCATGGCTTGGCTTCTTTGTCGAGGTCGGGATGGAGAGTTGCCACGCACCAGATGACATCCTTGCGGCCGTCAGTATCCGAGCCCAGGCAACCAGAGCTCCTGACAAAGGCAGGGTCTGCCCCGCAGGCCCGGTTCTGGATCGGACTGATGGCGACCGGATGGATCATGAGCACCGTTCCACTCAGATCTCCCGCGCGCCGCGGAAACGCCCGAAGGTTTTCTGGACGGAAGGGCCGAACAGGAACACCTCGTATGGCTCGGGGACCACGCCGGGAAAGTCCATGCCGGGGGAGCCGGCGGGCATTCCGGGAACCGCAAGCCCTGTCGCGAGCGGGCGCGCGGCCAGGAGGCGGCGAAGCGCGGCGGCCGGCACATGTCCTTCGATGACATAGCCGTCCACTTCGGCCGTATGGCAGGAGTACAACGCCGCCGGGACGCCGAGCCGCTGCTTGAGGCTTTCGACCTCGCTCGATTCCACGACGCTCACCGGGAAGCCGGCCGCCTCGATATGCTCGACCCATGCGCCGCAGCACCCGCAATTCGTATCCTTGGTGACGGTCACCAGAGGCAGTCCTGCCGAGCGAACCGTTCCCGCCGTTGAGAGCAGGAGGGGGAACGCGGTGGCGCTGGCGAGGAAGGAGCGCCTGCTGATCATATGGATGGTTTGCATCTCAGTTCCTCCATCTGGGCCGCAACTTCGTCAAAGCTGGATCACCGGAAAAATACGTATTTGATCAAAGCGGCGGCGGTAAGGAGCACGAGCACCAGAAGAACGATGCCCCACATCATCCCGCCCGACATCATGACATTGCATCATGGCCTGTTCTGCCCTTCCGTCGCAAAGATACTCATAGCGGCCCCCTTCGCCGCAGACTTTGACTTAGCGCAAGGATGGGACGGTATCCGGGCTGTTGGCGCCACCATCGTCACCAATTTTTCCAGATGGAGGACCTTCGCCCACGTCAGCCTCCTACAATCTCGTGACCCGCAGCCGGGAGGCGTTCGCGATGACGCTCACCGACGACAGCGCCATGGCGGCGGCCGCGATGATCGGCGACAGCAGGATGTCGAAGAACGGGTAGAGCACCCCGGCCGCCACCGGCACGCCGAGCGCGTTGTAAATGAAGGCGAAGAATAGGTTCTGGCGGATGTTGCGCATGACAGCCTCCGAGAGCCGGCGCGCGCGGACGATGCCCGTGAGATCGCCCTTGAGCAATGTGACGCCTGCGCTTTCCATTGCCACATCGGTACCGGTGCCCATGGCGATGCCCACATCGGCCGCCGCCAGCGCCGGTGCGTCGTTCACGCCGTCGCCTGCCATCGCCACCACCTCGCCTGCCGCCTTGTGACGCTGCACGACCGCGCTTTTCTGGTCGGGCAGGACCTCGGCCTCGACCTCGTCGATGCCGAGCCGGCGGGCGACCGCCTTGGCCGTGGTCCAGTTATCACCCGTAAGCATGACAACGCGGATTCCCTGCGCCTTCAGCGCGGCAAGCGCCTCGGGCGTCGAGGGCTTGACCGGATCGGCGATGGCGAAGATGGCAGCGATGCGGTTGTCCACTCCCATGAAGATCGCGGTTGCCCCGTCCTCGCGCAGCCGGTCGGCCTCATCCGCCAGTGGGGCGACATCAACGCCTTGCTCGGCTAGGAACTTGGCATTTCCAAGGGGAATGCGCTTGCCTTCGACCGTGCCGTAGGCGCCTTTGCCGGTCGGCGAGTCGAAATCCGCGACCGGTGCGGTCACGATCCCCCGCTCCTCGGCAGCGCGAACGATGGCCAGCGCCAGCGGATGCTCGCTGGCCCGCTCCACGCTGGCGGCAAGCCGCAAAGCCTCGTCCTCGGTGAACCCCGGCGCCGGCACGATTGCGGTGACGGCGGGTCGTCCCTCGGTCAGCGTACCGGTCTTGTCGACTATGATGGTATCGACCTTCTCCATATGCTCCAGCGCCTCGGCGTTCTTGATCAGCACGCCCGCCTGTGCGCCACGCCCGACGCCGACCATGATCGACATCGGCGTTGCCAGCCCGAGCGCACAGGGACAGGCGATGATCAGCACGGAAACCGCCGCGATCAGACCGAAGGAGAAGCGCGGCTCCGGACCCCAGATCGACCAGGTTATGAAGGCAAGGATTGCGACCACGATCACCGCCGGCACGAACCAGCCCGACACCTGATCGGCGAGGCGCTGGATCGGCGCGCGACTACGCTGCGCCTCGGCGACGAGCTGGACGATCTGCGACAGCATGGTGTCGCGGCCGACCTTCTTCGCCTCGATCACCAGCGCGCCGGACTGGTTCATGGTGCCGCCGATGGCGGTGGCGCCGACCTCCTTGGTGACCGGCATCGACTCGCCAGTCACCATCGATTCATCGACGGCGCTGCGTCCTTCCAGAACTTCGCCATCGACCGGCACCTTCTCGCCGGGACGCACCCGCAGGCGGTCGCCGACCCGAACGGTGTCGAGTTGAACCTCCTCCTCGGTGCCGTCGTCACGAATGATCCGGGCGGTCTTGGGGGCGAGGTCGAGCAGCGCCCGGATCGCGCCGCTGGTGCTCTCGCGCGCCCGCAATTCCAACACCTGCCCGAGCAGCACGAGCACAGTGATGACCGCGGCCGCCTCGAAATAGACCGCGACCGAGCCGTCATGCTGGCGGAATGCATCTGGGAAGATGCCCGGCGCCAGCGTGGCGACGACGCTGTATATCCACGCCGTTCCCGTGCCCATGGCGATCAGTGTAAACATGTTGAGGCTGCGGTTGACGAGCGACTGCCAGCCACGCTGGAAGAACGGCCAGCCCGCCCAGAGAACGACCGGCGTTGCGAGGATCAGTTGCAGCCAGTTCGAGACCTGCTGCCCGATGGCATGAGTCAGCCCGAACAGATGCCCGCCCATCTCGAGAATGAACACCGGGATCGCCAGAACGAGGCCGATCCAGAAGCGGCGTGTCATGTCGATCAGTTCGACATTGGGCTCGGCCTCAAGGCTGACCAGTACCGGCTCCAGCGCCATGCCGCAGATCGGGCATGATCCGGGGCCGTCCTGCCGGATCTCAGGATGCATCGGGCAGGTATAGACCGTCCCCTCGAGAATCGGTACTACCTCCGCCGCCGCCGGATCGAGATAGCTTTCGGGCTCGGCCAGGAACTTCGCGCGGCACCCGGCCGAGCAGAAATAATAGGGCCGGCCCGCATGCTCGGCCTTGTGCTGGGCCGTGTGGGGATCGACAATCATGCCGCAGACCGGGTCCTTGACCTTGTGCGTGTCGTCCTGCGCGACGGCCCCGTGATCATGCGCATGACCTTGGGCGGAATGAGCGTGACTCTGATTCTGGTGATCGTGTTCGGTCTTGCTGGCCATTTTCACGCCTCCTCGGCGTCTTATCCTAAGCTTGCTCTTCGCCTATTCTGCGCCTTCCAACCGTTGGAAGGTCAAGAGGTGATCGGAATCCGGGGTTCCTGCCAATCAGTGATTGTCGTGGATCTTTCCGATGCTGGTCCGTTCTTGCCCCGTCTGAGACTGCATGATGTCAATCTCGGCCGCAGAGTCCTCGCCGTCGAGGCAGTATTCCTCGATCTGCAACGTCGAGAAGTAGATGTTGAAACGCTCGCGCAGGAGATTGCTTGCTTGTCGCAGCACCCGTTCGCCTTCCTGAAAGTCCCCAACGCAGACGTGGCTTGAGAATACATTGCGCCCGGATGTCAGACTCCAGGCATGGACGTGGTGCACGTCGGTAACCCCCTCTAGCTGCCGTATGGCCTCGATGGCGGCCTCCAAGTCGAGGTCTTCGGGCGTGCCTTGCAGCAGGATGTGCAATGCCTCGCGCATAATACCCCAGGAAGCCCAGAGCAGCAGCAGTCCGAAGGCCATGCCAAGCAGCGGATCGATGGCCACAAAGCCCGTGAATCGGATCACCAGCGCCGAGACGATGATGAGGAAGCTGCCGACGAAGGTCTGCAGGATGTGCCAATACGCACCCCGCATATTCAGGTTGTCCTTCTGGCGCTCGTACATGAGCCAGAGCGCGACAAGCTCGTTGGCGATGCCGCCCGCTGCGGCGATCAACATCGGCGTCGTGGCCAGTTCGATGGGCTCCATGAGGCGCATCGCGCCCATCCACAGCACGTAGAGAGCCATGGCGACGAGGAAGAGGCCGTTGAAGAGGGCCCCCAGGATCTCCGCCCGAATGTAGCCGAAGGTGCGCGAGGGGCTGGATTTTCGCTCACCCAGACGCATGGCGACCAGCGCAATGAGCACGCCGCCCACGGCCGAGAAGGTGTGGAAGGCATCCGACATGACGGCGACTGAGCCCGTCCAGATGCCGATCCCGAGTTCCACGATGAAGTAAAGGCCGGTAAGCCAGCCCGAAATGACGAGCGCTTTGCGATCACCACTCGCCGGCATGTGGCCGGCATGACCGCCGTGAGACATTGACATAGGGTTCACCTCCTTGTTGCACAGGAGGACGCCGGTGCCGGCGTCCTCCTGCCAGCACGCTGCCTATGCGCTGACCGCGAATTCGGTCATCATGCCTGTTTCAAGATGCGGCATGTGATGGCAATGCAGCATCCAGCGCGCGGCTTCTCCGGCATCGAGTGCCACGTCGACCATCGACATCGGCGGCACATACACCGTGTCCCGCTGCGCGCCCGTGACCGCACGTCCATTCAGCCCGACGACCTGGAACACATGGCCGTGGAGATGCATCGGGTGACCCATCATCGACATATTGTGGAAGGACAGCACGATCCGTTCGCCGCGCCTCGCGGTAACCGGGCGATGCTGGCCCCAGACGGCACCGTTGATCGTCCACACATAGGGCTGCATCGAGCCGCCCAGCATCACCATGTGGCTGCGGTCCACCGGCCGCTCCGGCAAGGATTCGGAAGCGATCAGGCGCGTCTCCTGCGCAAGGTCGGTGTCAAAGGCCGGTGCTTCGGTCTCTGCCAAAGCATCAATGTGCCGTATCTCGGCGCCCGGAGTGGCAAGGATCAGACCGGTGCGCTCCCGCGCGCCTTCTCGCAGCGCGAGGATCGGCCAGGCACCGCCCTCCGAAGGCAGGTCGATCTCAAGGTCGAGCCGTTGGCCCATGGCCAGACCGAACCTCGTGCCGGAGAGCGGCTGAACGGCATGGCCATCAACCGCGACGAGCCGGGCCTGCGCTTCGCCGGTGTCGAGCCAGAACACCGTCGCCGCAGCGGCGTTGATGACCCGCAGGCGGATACGCCCGCCGCGCTCGACCTGCACCACTTCCGGGTCCGAGAGCGTACGATCATTGGCAAGATAGGCGTCCCAGTCGTAGTCGTTGAGGTCCATCGTCATGCCGTCCATGGTCCCCATTCCCATCATGCCGCCCTTGGCGCCGTGATCCATGCCAGTCATCGGCATGTTTCCCATCGCGCCGTGGTTCATACCTGACATTCCGCCCGTGCCTGTGCCTGTGCCGCTTCCGTGATTGCCCGTGGCACCATGGCCGGACTTGATCTCCGCCATCACCTCTTCGGGTGCCTTGAATGAGAAATCATGCAGAAACAGTACCACCTCCTGCCGGTCAGCGGCGACATCCTCGGCGCTGCGCACGATCAGGGGCGCGGCCAGAAGGCGCATCTCGTGCAGCGGAACATGCGCGTGCATCCAATAGGTGCCGGGCAGCGGTGCGAAGTCATAGGCGCGAGTCTCGCCGGGGGCGAGCATCGGCAAGGGCATGTCGGGCACGCCATCCTGCGCATTGGGCGGGATCTGGCCGTGCCAGTGGATCAGTGTGGCGGTGTCGAGTTCGTTCGTTAGATCCACCCGGAACGGCATGCCGGGATCGAGTGTCAGGCCCTGTCCGGATGGCCCGGCAAGGCCCCAGACAGTGGCGGCGCGTCCGTCGATGTCGAGCGTGCGGCTGGCGGCGCGAAGCGATAGCGGCGTGGCGTCCTGCGCTGCCGCCATCCGGGGCACCTGAGCGTAGGCCAGCATGGCCGCGCCAGCGGCGAGAAAGCCGCGTCGTGAAAGGGTATTCATGGTCGTCTCCTCGGGACCGCAGTCCCGTTCCTCAAAGCTGTCGGAAGGCCGCGGGCCGAATGCCCGGGCGCGATCAGAGGAGACGGATCTTCGGAGGGCGTTCGTTCAGTCCGAGCGCCCGACCGGGAATGCTGGCATCAGGCGGCAGAACATAGGCGGTTGACGTGTATTGGTTTCCAGAACCACCGCTCGGTGATACGAGAAAGATTGAAAAACCTGCACAAACCAGTTCACAGGTTCCCGCATCCATGTCTGCCGATCCGCAGTGTTTGCTGGTGCATGCAGGCTCAATGCCGGCTGCAGAGTTTGTAATCTCGCCCACATGCACAGCCTGTTCCGGCGGTATGCTCATTCGTGCCGCGTGCGCGGAGAATGCCATCGTCATGACGGCGACGCCGATTATGGCAAGCATGGAGACAACGCGCGCAAACATACTGGAACGATAGGTACTACTCACCGGAATGTCTATTGCAAATGGTGTCGCACCACTGGCAAATCCTCCTTGCCATCTCGTGCGTTGCAATTCCTCGTTACTGAACATGCGTGCCATGCGAAAGAAGCTCCTAAATACATTCTGGGCAGGGTCGCTCCTCGCAGGTGCGATCGTGGCGACATTGGCTGGGTGGCATTACGCCCGTTCCGAATCCATCGCTGCGGCATCAGCGGAGGTCGTCGAGCAGGGCCGACAAGTCTATGCGGATCAATGCGCGTCTTGCCACGGTGCGAATCTCGAAGGGCAGCCGGACTGGCGCTCGCCGCCTCCCTCCGGTCGGCTGCCCGCACCGCCGCACGACGAGAGCGGCCACACCTGGCACCATGCCGATGAGATGCTGTTCCGCATCGTCAAGGAGGGTACAGCGGCCATCGTCGGAGGGAGCTATGAGAGCGACATGCCTGGTTTTGCCGATGCCCTGAGCGACGGCGAGATCCGGGCTGTCCTCGCTTTTATTAAGAGTACTTGGCCGGAACGAGAGCGCGGATATCAGGAGGAGGTCTCCCGCCGCCGCTGAGTTTCGGAGTCCCGCCTACGCGGGCAGTTGTTGACCTGCGAAGTCGGCATTGACCCGTCCCGTTTCCGGCTCATCCATCCTTGGGCCTCATTGAACGGATGATGTCCTAGTGATGCCGCTGACATTTTTTCGGAGGCACAGGAAGTTCTCCGATAGCCAGATAAGCTTGAGACAACGGCTTGTGCGAAGCTGCGACGCCGAGCCCTCGCGCATCAATCAGTTCAAGAGCCTGCAATAGCTTCTCGGCAACTTCCATGTCGCCGTCCGAACATGCCCGTTTGAACAGGTGCAGGATTTCGCCGGCAAGCGTCATGGCTATTGCTCCCTGGCACCGTGACCGCTTCTTTCCGCCTTCGCCGACACGACGGGCCTCGTGTGCTCGAACCTGTTCCCTGTCGCGCCGGAACGATCGCGGGTGTGTGTGGGGCTGGTCTCAGGGTCATCAGTCGTCGCCAACTCATCGATGATCGGGCAGTCCGGCCGGGCATTGCCCCGGCAGTTCTCGGCAAGGTGCTTGAGCGTCATGCTCATCTCCCTGAGTTCACGCGCCTTCCGTTCAAGTTCTTCGACATGCTCGAGCGCCACGCGCTTGACGTCCGCGCTCGCCCGGTCTCGGTCTCGCCAGAGCGCAAGCAGTTCCGTCATTTTCTCGACCGAGAAACCGAGATCGCGCGCACGCCTGATAAAACGCAACGTATGCACGTCCTTATCGGAGTAATCCCGGTATCCGCTATCCGTCCGCGACGCTTCCGCGATCAATCCGATCGATTCGTAGTAGCGGATCATCTTCGCCGAGACGCCTGATGCCGCCGCTGCTTTACCGATGTTCATCGCTGGTTCCTTTCTTCGACTTATGTAGGCGCTTCTTCGGGCGTAAAAAACACGTCCGCATGTATGTCCTCGCCGCGCAAGCCCAGTTCGCGAAGCATGATGCCGGAAGCATCGATCATGGCAGGCGGTCCGGCCATATATGCCTTCCAGCCATTGAGGTCCTGCACGTCACTCACGATCGCATCCGTTACCAGGCCGGTTCGGAAGTGATCGGATCGGCTCACCTCCGAAAGCACGGGCATGAAGGTGAGGTTGTCGTAGGTGCTCGCCAGAAGACTGAAATGATCGACGAGATAGAGATCACGTTCCGTCCGTGCCCCGAAATAGAGATGGATCGGCTGCCGCAGGCCGCTTGCCAGCGCCGTTTCGACAATCGACTTGATCGGCGCCAGTCCCGATCCGCCGGCGACCGCCAGAATTGGACCCGTATGCTGTTCGCGCAGAAACGAACTGCCGAGCGGCCCGCGAACCGAAACCTCGTCGCCGACCTTGAGTGACCTGGCGACGTGTTCGCTCGTCGCTCCACCGGGCACATGCCTGATGTGGAATTCGAGATGGTCTCGACCCGGCTGGTTCGCCATCGAATAGTCGCGCGCCGGAACGCCATCGAACGTCACCTGCGCATACTGGCCCGCCTTGAACGCGACGGCCTCTCCCGTTTCGACCTCCAGCCTGATTTGCCGGATGTCGTGGGTTGCGTCATCGATCGCGACAACCCGCGTGCGATAGGTGCGGACGGGAAGATCAAGCTGTTCTTCCTCCTCATCGAGCCATGCGACCGTGCAATCCGTGAGCGGCTGCGCGCGGCATGCAAGGATCAGTCCCTGAGACCGCTCATCGTCCGTCAGGGCAAAGCGCGTGTGCGGCAGAAGATCGACCTCGCCGCTGACCAGTCGGGACTTGCACGAGCCGCAGCGGCCCGAACGGCATCCATGAGGATATGCGATCCCTTCTTCTAGCGCTCTCTCCAGAATGGTTCGGCCATCCGGCACGTCGATGATGCGCCCCGCCTGCCGAATTTCGATTTGTCTTCCCATGACAATCTCCCTCAGGCGGCGCCCGATGACAGGGCTTCCGCCAGACGAGGTTTCTGGTCAGCAAAGGTGCCATAGAAGACCTGTTCGTTGACAATCGTGATCGGGGCAACGCGCACGCCGGTCCGCGCTTTCGCCTCTTCGGCGATCTGCGGATCTGACAGGTCACGCTCTTCGAATGGGACACCCTGGTCAGCAAGCCATCGCTTGACGGCATGGCAATCGGGGCAGGTTGGCGTGGTATACAGCACCACTGACGGAGTTCCCGTATTGGTCATCGCTTCATTCCTTTACATGTGGCGAGCCTGCCGAAGCAGGCTCGCCTGTTTCTCATTCCGCAGGCGCAAGTTCAGGCTGACGGGGCCGGACTGCGCCGCTTTCCGCCTGCGCGGGCGCGCGGAAGGTCTTGAGCCTCAGCGCGTTGCCGAGGACGAAGACGCTCGACAGGGCCATCGCGCCGGCGGCAAAGACCGGCGACAGCAGGATGCCGTAGGCCGGATAGAGCAGACCGGCGGCAACGGGGATCAGAGCCGTGTTGTAGGCAAAGGCCCAGAACAGGTTCTGCCGGATGTTGCCGATCGTCGCCTTGGACAGTGCGATCGCGTTCGGCACGCCTTGCAGGCTGCCCGACATCAGCACCACGTCGGCTGCCTCGATGGCAATGTCCGTACCCGTGCCGATGGCAAGGCCCACATCCGCTTCGGCCAGCGCCGGAGCGTCGTTGATGCCATCGCCGACGAAAGCGACCTTGCCATGCTGGGCTTTGAGGCGGCGTACAGCGTCGACCTTGCCGTCCGGCAGCACTTCCGCCACCACCTCGTCGATCCCCAGCCGAGCCGCGATGGCTTTTGCCGTGCGGGCATTGTCGCCGGTGATCATCGCGACCTTGAGGCCGAGATCGTGCAGCGCCTTGATCGCTGCGGGCGTCGTCTCCTTGATCGGATCGGCCACGGCGATAATCGCCGCGAGCTTGCCGTCGATGGCGGCATAGAGCGGTGACTTGCCCTCATTGCCGAGACGTTCGGCAATCTTGGCGAAGGCAGCTACGTCGTGGCCGAGGTCTGCCATGTAGCGGTCAGCGCCAATTTCGACTTGGCTGCCGCCGACCATGGCCTTGACGCCGAAACCCGTCACCGACTCGAAGTCCGACACGGCCGGCAGCGGGATGTCCTCCCCGGCGGCCGCATCCACGATCGCACGGGCGATCGGATGCTCCGACTTCGCTTCGACGGCCGCAACCAAACCGAGGACATTTGCCCGGTTGAATCCGATGGTCAGTTCCAGATCGGTGAGCGCAGGCTTGCCTTCGGTCAGTGTGCCCGTCTTGTCGACGGCGACGACCCTGGCGTCCTTGAGCAGCTGCAACGCTTCGCCCTTGCGGAAGAGCACGCCCAGTTCCGCACCGCGGCCCGTGCCCACCATGATCGAGGTCGGCGTCGCCAGACCCATGGCGCAGGGGCAGGCGATGATCAGGACGGCGACGGCATTGACCAGAGCGAAGGTCAGCGCGGGCGACGGGCCGAACCACATCCATGCGGCGAAGGTGAGGATCGCTACCGCAAACACCGCCGGCACAAAATACATCGTGACCTTGTCGACCAGCGCCTGGATCGGTAGCTTTGAGCCTTGCGCTTCCTCGACCATGCGGATGATCTGCGACAGCACCGTGTTGCCGCCGACCGCCGTCGCACGGATGGCAAAGGCGCCCTTCTGGTTCACCGTTCCGGCCACGACCTCGCTGCCATTCGTTTTGGACACCGGGATCGGTTCGCCCGTGATCATCGATTCGTCGACATAGCTCTGGCCTTCGATGACCTCGCCATCCACCGGGATGCGATCGCCGGGACGAACCTCGACGATGTCTCCCGACAGCACGGCGTCGATCGGCAGTTCGATCGTCTTGCCGTCCCTGCGCACGCGCGCCATCTTGGCCTGAAGGCCGACGAGACGCTTGATCGCCTCGGAGGTGCGTCCCTTGGCACGAGCCTCCAGCAAACGGCCGAGCAGGATCAGCGTCACGATGACGGCGGCAGCCTCGAAATAGACGTTCACCGTTCCGGCAGGCAGGAAACCGGGCGCGAAGGTCGCGACCAGCGAATAGCCATAGGCGGCGAGCGTGCCGACCGCGACCAGCGAGTTCATGTCGGGGGCGAGCCGCCACAGGGCGGGCAGCCCCTTGTCGTAAAAGCGGATACCCGGAACGAACAGGACGATGGTCGTCAACACGAACTGGATATACCAGTTCGTCTGCATGCCGATGGTTGAAGCGATCAGGTCATGCATGCCCGGAATGACGTGTGAGCCCATCTCCAGGATGAAGACAGGCACCGTCAGCACCGCCGCGATGGTGAAATCGCGGGTCAGTTCACGACGTTCCGCTTCCTTCTTTTCGGTACGATCATCCGTCTCGCCCTGGCTGGTTCCTGCCGCCGTGGCGATCACCCTGGCGTCGTATCCCGCGCCCTCGATGGCAGCCACCAAATCCGCCGCATCGGCGCTGCCCTGGATCGTGGCCTTCTCGGTCGCGAGGTTGACGACGGCATTAGTGACGCCGGGTACGGCCTTGAGCGCCTTTTCGACGCGTCCCACGCAGGATGCGCAGGTCATGCCCTCGATCGCCACTTCAAGCGAGGCTGCCGTCGGCGCGGAGAAGCTTGCCGCAACCTCATAGCCTACATCCTCCACGGCCTTGACGAGAGTGGCAGGATCGACCGCAGCGTTCGTGGTGATGCTCGCCTTTTCGGTCGCCAGATTGACGACCGCATCGGCGACGCCAGGCACGGCCTTGAGGGCTCTTTCGACACGACCTACGCAGGATGCACAGGTCATCCCCTCAATGGGGAGTGATATCGTTCCAGACAGGTCTGTTGCTCGAACGGGGGCATTCATAGCCGCCTCCTTTTTTGTCCCGAAATTCCAGTTCGGACAGAAGATGGGGTTTCCAACCATGGGAAGGTCAAGAGGACAAACAGAGAAAAATCGCCATTGACCTTCCCATGGTTGGAAGCCCCACATTTGGCAACGTGAGACCAAACAAGGAGAATTCTCATGGAACTCAGAATCGAGAACATGACCTGCGGTGGCTGCGCAAAATCCGTCACCAAGGCGATCCAGTCAGTCGACCCCACCGCCAGGGTGGAGACGAATCCGGAGGCGCGGGCGGTCAAGGTTGAGACGACTGCTAGTGCGGGGGCTATTCAGCAGGTTCTCGAAGAAGCCGGCTATCCTGCAACTGTAAACTGACCAGGAGCTGTGTCATGAACAAGCTCACCCCGATCTTCATTGCCGGCGCGTTCGTCATTGCTGGCGGACTCGCCTACGCACAGTCTCAGATGGACGAGCAAGGCCAAGGAGCGACCATGAATCACGGCGAACATGCCGGACACGGCGCCACCGCGCCTTCGGATAACCCTGTCATTCGCGCCTACCAGCAAGTCAACGACAAGATGCATGCCGATATGGCGATCGAGTTTACGGGCGATGCGGATGAGGATTTCATGCGCGGCATGATCCCCCATCACCAGGGCGCCATCGACATGGCTCGTGTCGTTCTCGAACACGGATCAGACCCCGAGGTGCGAGCACTTGCTGAGGAGGTCATCTCCGCCCAGGAGGCGGAAATCGCGCAGATGCAGGAATGGCTGGCCAAGCGCAGCCAATGAGACGGTGAAGGGCGGATCAATTCCGCCCTTTTCCTTTGCCGGTCATCAGCACGAGGACGGTTGCCACCGCGAAGGCGACAAGCGCCCCATCGGTGCGCCTTCGGTCAAGGCAAACGGCTCGCGTGGACGCTGAACCACGTCTGGAACCCTGTTTCGAAAATGGTGATGCGTCCGCGGGCCTCGACCAGGGATAACAGCGTATCGGCCAGATCCCTGACCGCAAGCAACCCGACCCGAAGCTCTCCAACTGCGGCGATCAGATTCTCGGCTCTGATCTTCATGTCCATCTCCTTCGTTTGGCCCTCCAAGATGAGGGTTCCAACCATTGGAAGGTCAACCCCACTGATGATCGCGACAATGGTGCAAAGCAGACAGAAAGCGCCGGCGAGATTTTTTGATCGGAGGGAACCAAGATGGCTCTCGAACCTTAAATATACCCATACGGGGTATTTTACGGCCATGTGCCAGAAGGACAACAAAGCCCTCCGCGCGAGGCTCAAGCGAATCGAAGGACAGGTGCGAGGGGTCAGCCAGATGGTGGCCGATGACCGTTACTGCATCGATATCCTGCATCAGATCCACGCCATCAAGGCGGCGCTGGCCAAGGTCGAGACCGAAATCCTCAAGACCCACGCCGCTTGCTGTGTCGAGGAAGCGATAGCGGCAGGTGATGCGGACGCGCAACGCCGCAAATTCAGCGAGTTGGTCGAGGTGTTCGCAAAAGCAAAACTCTGAAATCGAAGGACTGACGACATGGCCACTTCCACCGCAAAACGCGCCGACCTGCACAGGATGGTGACCCACGAACATACCTGTCCCTACGGTCTCAAATCGCTCGACCTCCTGAAACGGCAGGGCTACGAGGTCAACGATCATGAGCTGACGTCGCGCGCCGAGATCGATGCTTTCAAGAAAACGCACGGCGTCGACACCACACCGCAGACCTTTATCGGCGGCAATCGCATCGGCGGCTACGACGATCTTCTCGCCTTCTTCGGCAAGGAGGTAAAGGACAAGGACGCCACCACCTATACGCCGGTGATCGCGT
This sequence comes from Falsochrobactrum shanghaiense, assembly GCF_003149535.1. Lineage (GTDB taxonomy): Bacteria > Pseudomonadota > Alphaproteobacteria > Rhizobiales > Rhizobiaceae > Brucella > Brucella shanghaiense. The sequence goes on from NZ_QGDB01000007.1 coordinate 102,137, forward strand.
TGTTCGCGATGGCTGCGTTGATGGCGCTAGCGACGAGTTGGGCCGCGTTCGGTACCCTTGCGACCGTTGCGGCGGCAGAATGGTTCATTGCCATCGCCATGTGTCTGCTCGCCCTGCAGAAGCTCAAGGACGTGGAAAGCTTCGCTACCATGTTCCTCAACTACGATCTGTTCGCCCAGCGCTGGGTGCGCTACTCCTACGTCTATCCGTTCGCCGAAGCGCTGGCGGGCATCCTGATGATGGCCGGCGCGCTGATGTGGCTGTCGATCCCCGTTGCCCTCTTCATCGGCACTGTCGGAGCCGTATCGGTCTTCAAGGCGGTCTATATCGACAAGCGCGAACTCAAATGCGCCTGCGTTGGCGGTGACAGCAACGTTCCGCTCGGCTTCGTCTCGCTGACGGAGAACCTGATGATGGTCGGAATGGCGATCTGGATGCTACTCAAGCCCATGGGCATCGGTCTCGGACATTAAGCGAAAACCAAGGAGCCACGAGATGACCCAATCGTCCCATAATGGCAAGCACGAACACGCCGATCACGGCGAAGGACGTCCCTACCTGATGTTCTGGATCAACATGGCGCTCGGCCTGATCGTCATGTACGTCGTCATGTTCTCGATGATCGACGGATTTCAAGATTTCCGAAACAATCTCAACATGTTCTACATGGCCGTGACCATGTGGGCGCCGATGGGCATCTTCATGCTGGCAACGATGCCCGGCATGTTTCCGCGAAAAGGGCTCAATATCACCCTCTACGCCGTCTTCCTCGTCTTGACGATCGCCTCATTCGCAGCCACACGAAGCCAAACCCTGATCGGTGACGGGCAGTTCATCGATTCGATGATCCCGCACCACTCGGGCGCGATCCTCATGTGCCGGGAAGCAGACCTGCGCGATGCTGAATTGCTGACGCTTTGCGAAGAAATCATCGCAGCCCAGCGCAGCGAGATCGAGCAGATGGAGACAATTAAGGCTCGTCTCGATCAAAGGCCCTAAGACCTGTTGCCTTGCCCAATAGCGTCCGAGAATGGCAGGCTCAATGAGGATTGCATGACAAAACATCATGAGGATGGTCGCAGCTTCGTCACGGTCGTCAGCAAAAGCCAGCCGTGCCGGACCTGCGGCGGCTATTCGAGACCTTGAATGCCGCTCACGAGGGCTTCTCTTGAGATCTCGCCCATGTGTACCGATTGCAGCGTCCCGTCGCTCTTGAGGAACAACGTAGCCGGCAGGCCCGGTACCTCGTAATGACGACCGAACTCACCGAGTCCGTCGAGCACCACATGCTCAAGCTCAAGATTCTCGGCTGTGAGGTAGCGCTGAATGATCTCCTGGCCTTCACCTTGGTTGACGAAGACAAGTTCGGCAGCGTCCGTATTTGCGGCAACGTCCGCCATCATCGGCATTTCACGGCGGCAGGGCGGGCACCACGTCGCCCACAGGTTGATGACCACAGGTTGACCTTCGAGTTCACTTGGATTGAACCGTTCTCCGGCCAGCGTGCGGTAGATGTCTCCGGTCGGCAGCGGTGTCGCCGGCACGCCGGCGCTGAGCTGCAGTACGAAGAACGCGACATAGGCCGCAGCGGCGCTCGGCAGGGCCGTCCACAATGTGAGCCGCAATTCGCGCCGGAAGCGAAAGAACGTGTAGGCGAACGCCAGCGCAATGCCGGCTTCGATCATGAAGCCGCCCTGCCACATGTAGAATACGCGCAGCGGCTCGGCGAGGAAACTGCTCGCGTGCTGGATGACGTGCCCGACGCGCGCGCCGACCACGAAAGCGACGGTCGCGCCCCAGGCCCAGGACGAAAAGCGCTGATCGACCTTGCGGGCGAGGATCTCGCTCAGCAGGAGAAAGGCGGCGATGGCGAGGATCGCGGCGAAGCGGTCGGGTGCGAAGACGAAAGGCCCGATGGCGACTGCGTTCATCTCACTGCCTCGCCTGAGAGACCGATGTCAGCAACGTATCGGTTGTCACATCGCCGATGAGGCGGGAGCCGTTTGCCTCCGAGGCATTTCGGTTGAAGAAGATCATGGTCGGTGGGCCGACCACAGCAAGATCGCGCATCAGACCCTGACTGGCCTCATCCAGTCCGGTCAGATCCACCTTGACACGCTGGAAGTCGTTCAGTGCGGCAACGATTTCCGTGCTCGAAAAGACGTCGCGTTCGATCGTCTTGCAGATGACGCACCAGTCGGCCGTGAAATAGACCAATGTCGGACGTCCGTTGGCAGAGGCAATCGCTTGCTCGACCTGCGGCGTCGAGTTTGCCTCGATGAATGTCATCTCGGACTGGGCGATCTGCTGGCCCGAACCGGTCATGACGAAGTGGGCGAGCGGACGTAGCGGGTCGGTCCCGCCCGACGCCGCCCCGATCGCCAGGATGACGCCGCCGAGGGAAACCCCAAGTCCGGCGGCTTTGCGGAAACGTGGCCAGGCACCCGCATCGGCCAGGAGCCGATCAGCGACGCCGATGAAGACCGCAACAATCAAGAGGAGGCCCGCCCAAAGCGCCAGCGTCACTTGCGGCGGCAGGATTCGGGAGACCATCCAGATCGCCGCGCCGAGAAAGACGAAGCCGAACGCGTATTTGACCTGCACCATCCACGCCCCCGCACGCGGCAGAGCGCGGCTCCCCATCGTGCCAAAGGCGATCAGCGGAATGCCTTGGCCGAGCCCGAGGGCAAACAGCGCACTCGCGCCGATCCAGGCATCGCCCGTATGTGCGATATAGAGAAGTGCCGCGGCGAGCGGCGCGGTGACGCAGGGACCGACGATCAGCGCGGAAAGGAAGCCCATTCCGGCGGCTCCGCCCACCGAGCCGCGCGTGCCGGCCTGTACCCCTGCCATCCGGCTGACCCAGGTGGTCGGCAGTTGCAGTTCGAACAGGCCGAACATCGCCGTCGCCAGCACGACGAACAGCGCTGCGACGGCGCCAATGGCGTAGGGCGATTGCAGCACCATCTGGAGGTTTTGGCCGGACCACGCGGCAACCACGCCAAGCAGGCCAAACGCTGCGGCCATTGCCAGCACATAGGCCAAAGACAGGATGAAGCCGCGCCGGGCCGTCAATGCCTCGCCCTCGCGCGCCAGGGTCGCGCTCAGGATCGGATACATGGGCAGCACGCAGGGCGTGAAGGCGAGCAACAGCCCGAAGGCGAGGAAACTCACGATCACCCAGATCGCACCGCCGCTGGCGAGAAGCGAGCCGACCATGCCGCCGTCCTGCGTGTCCTCAGCCAGGCTGAAGCCGCCGTTTCCCGTCCCTCCGGCAGGGGCGGCCGGAGTTGGACCTATGCCAAAGCCGACAACGGGTTCGGAAACCTGAAGGTTTGCCGTGTTGACCGTCAGGGTCAGCGGCGGATAGCAGATCGAATCCTTCTTGCAGCCCTGATAGGTGACTGCGACCTGCCCGGGCGCTTCAGTGCCGAGACGTGCCACCGCTTCAAGATAATAGACCTCCGAAGGACCGAAGTTGGCATCCTCTGTCTCCACGACGCCCGGTCCAGTCGACAGCGGGATCGGCTCGCCGGTCGCGGCATCCTTCGCTTCCAGATGATCGCGATAGAGGTAATAGCCTTCCTCGATTTCCCACCGGAGTTGGATCTGCTGATCCGCATTCCGCTCAACCGAGAAACGGAAGGCTTCCTCGGCTTGCAGGAGATCCTCCTGTTGCGCCGCGGCGGGCAGCGACAGGAAGACGAAGAACAGGCCAGCAAGGAGGCGGAGTATGGGCATTGAGGACATGAAATTACTCGGATGATCGCGATCGGGATGCATCAAGACGCTTCGCGAGCGTCTGCGACAACCTGGCGGAAGCCGTCCTCGTCGAGGGCGGAGGCGACGAGAAACCGACCGATCAGAAACACGGGCGTGCCACGCAGACCGAGCCCCTCGGCCTGCGCGTTATTGCGCTGAAGCAAGGCGGTGATCTCGGCGTCGCGGCGGTTGGCTTCGGTCTCGAGACCCGCCGTGTCGAAGCCGGCACCTTCCAATGCCTGTCGCATCTGCTCTTCTGGCACCCGCGACCCTTCGATACCCATCAACGCCAGATAGGCTTCCTCGTAGCGGTTCTGATACCCGGCCGCCAACGCCAGCTTTGCGCCATAGACCGAAGACTGCGCGAGGATCGGCCAGTCCTTGTAGACGTGACGCACATTGCCGTCCGATTCCAGCACCGTATTCAGCGGCTCGACGGTGCGCTTGCAGAAAGGACAGTTATAGTCAAAGAACGAGACGATCGTCAGGTCGCCGTTCGGGTTGCCGCCGACCGGCGCCTCCGGGTCGTTCAGGATCATCTCGGCTGACATGTCGTCGGCACGCACGGGCATGGCAAAGCCGGCGGCAGCGAGCGCCGCCAGGCCCGAGAGCAAGGTCCGCCGACTCAATGCACCGCGGAACGGCGGCCTACCCATAGCGAAAGGATGAGGTCTACGTGTGCAGAGGCGCCGATCGTGCATGGTCTCAAAGCTCCAGATCATGGATATTGAAGCGAGCGCACTCTCCCGAGCTTAAGACAGTCTTAAGGACCGCATTGAGCCGAAGATGCGACGGCAGTTTATCCTGACTCCGGACTATCGGGTGAACGGCCGCAACCGCCGCATGAGATCGCGCCTGCTGAACGGTCCGACCGAACGGGTGCCGTTGTATTCCTGTCCGGTGGCTGCATCCACGACGAAGAATGTCGGCGGGCCGCTCGCTCGAAGGTGGGAGAGGAGCTGGCGGTTTCCCTCGTCCATCGCCGTGACGTCCACCTTGACGAGAGGGACAGCCTCAAGGTGTTGCAGCACAGCAGGGTGGGCGAGGATTTCCCGCTCAATGCGGTGGCACACCGCGCACCAATCCGCACGGATGTCGATGAGCGCGAAGCTATGTGTTCGTGCGATCTGCTCCAGTCTCTCCCGGTAGGAAGCGACGTCCGTGACCATTGCAGCCGGATTGGCGGCGGCCATCCCGCTGGGAGTCGCCAACAATCCTACCGGCACCACCAGGCCCCCGAGCAGAAGCTCGCGGCGGGTCCATTGGTCATTCTTGCGTCGAGCATCAGCATCGATGCCGCATCCAACACCTTCCGCGGACGCTACGGCGTTGTTTCTTAAAAGTCGCGTCCGCATCCTCGTCTCCTTCACAGGACCGGCGGCAAAGCGGGCGTTCCTTAAGGCCCGCTTAAGGGCGGAAAAGTGCTCCTCGCCTGCGACGCAAGCCCGCGTTTCCAACAAAGTGCCCCCACCCAATCGAAAACCTGTTCGGCCGGATCACTTGAGCCGCAGGCCGGCGCCTGAAGTCCCCGCCGCTTCGCTATCTTCGGCCGCGCTTACCTTAAGCTGCTCTTAAGATGGGCATCGTGCTGTGCGGCCTGATTGATCGCAAAGCAGAGAGCGTACGAAACGTGAGCAAGCTACCGACACCCGCAATCGCGCGACGCGCTTTCCTCATTGGCGCCAGCGCAATGACTCTCGCCGGATGCGTTTCCACGAGGCAAACACCGCAAGTCGCGCAGCCGGTCTCGATGCCTCCTCCGCCGCCGACGCCCCCGATGTACTACGCACTGCCGAACGAGCGCTTCCCGATCCCGGAAGTCGACGTTTCCAAGGTCGATCCGAAATGGTGGCGGACGGAAGTCGACTATCCAACCGATGAACGAGCCGGAATCGTCATCGTCGATACGCCAAACCGTTACCTCTACCACGTTCAGCCTCACGGCCGCGCAACCCGATACGGTGTGGGTGTCGGCAGGGACGGTTTTTCGTGGGCTGGTCGAGGGCGTCATATCGCATACAAGCGGGAATGGCCGCGCTGGACACCTCCCGATGAAATGGTTGCGCGCCAACCCGAGTTAGAGCCCTACTCAATCGCCAATGGCGGCATGGACCCGGGGCTGAAAAATCCACTTGGAGCACGCGCCCTCTACATTCATGAAGGAAACCGGGACACGATCTATCGCATCCACGGAAACCCGGAATTCTGGACCATCGGCCAGGCCGTTTCATCAGGATGCATCCGGATGATCAATCAGGATGTCATCCACCTCGCCGACAACGTTCGCGACGGGAGCCCGCTGGTTGTGATAGCAGATCCGGCTATGGGGCATCTTTTGGTGGGATAGCTTCGTCGCGCGGCGAGAAGATCACTCCCTGCGTTGGCGCATCCTGCTGGCACTCCATCTTCTTGAAGATGAGTTGGCTGCGCCCCGCACCATGTATGTGCAACGGGTCACGCGGCGTTCGCCATCACCGCTTGCAGCCCTCCGCAATCGCGATTCTGAAGTCGTAGGTGCCAACCACTCCGCCCGAGCGCCAGTTCGACGATCGCGAGACCGAGACCGCTGCCGACCGGTACTTTGTTGCGGCCGCGAAAGAAGCGTTCGGTGACGCGGGCCAACTCCTCCTCGGGGATACCGGGACCATCATCCTCGATGATCATCTGGCCCTCTTCGGCGGGGCCGGCCACACGACACCTGACGACGCCTCCGGGCGGCGAATGGTTCACAGCGTTCTCCATCAGATTCCGGGCAGCAAGAGCGAACAGATCCGGCTCGATGTCCAGCTCGATGCGGTCAAGATCAGGGGAAACCTCGACCGCAACGCCCCTGGTCGGATCTGCTAATTCGTCCGCGAGCGCTCTCAGTATACTCCCGGGCCATACCTTCCCACTACGCTCGCCCTGGTCGAGCGCCTCAACCGCCGACATATCCAGCAATTGCCGAACGAGCCGGCCGGTGCGGTCTACGCCAACCATGATCTGACGCAATGCCTGCTCGCGGATCGTGCCATCGCCGCTTGCAAGCGCGACCTGCGCCTGCGTCTTGAGGCCGGCCAACGGCGTGCGCAGTTCGTGGGCGGCAAAGGCGGTGAAGTTGCGCTCGCGTTCCCGAAGCCCGGCCACGCGTGCAAACAATCCGTTGAGCGACTGCAAGACCGGCGCAATCTCCTTCGCGGTCTGCACGTCCTCGATCGGGCTGAGGTCGGAGGCGGGTCGTGCTTCCAGGTCGCCTGCGATCTTCCTTAGCGGCTCAAGGCCGCGCCTGACGCTGAGCCAGATCAGGACAGCAAGAACCGGCAACATCAGCAGGACCGGCAGGAGAAGACCGCGGATGACGTCGTTCACCAACCCGTTACGGATACTCAGATTGTCGCCGACCAGAACGCGAACACCGCGCTCGGTATTGGTGATTGCATAAACCCGCCACCGCTCACCATTTATCACGGTTTCGGAGATCCCGTCGGTGTGCTCCGACATTGCTTGATCGGGCGCCGCATCCGATCGCCCGATCAATGTCCCCTGCAGCGACCAGATCTGGCACGAAAGCTGGCGGTCATAGGCGCTGTGGCCGCGCACCGGCAGATCGGACGTGATCGTTTGCGTCGGATCGATGGCGATCTCCTGGCTGACGATCAATGAGGAAACCATCCGGCCGGCTTCCATCAGCCGCGCGTCGAGAACCCGTTCCACCTCCGCGCGCGTGGAAAGGAAAATCCAGACGACCGCCGACAGCCAGACGAGACCGGTGGTCAGGGCGAGGATCAGGAACAGCCGTTTGGAGATCGACGGCATCACGGTTCGTCTCCGAGGCGATAGCCGATCCCACGGACGGTCTGGATCATGCCCGGTCCCAGCTTGCCGCGAAGATGATGGATGTGGACCTCGACAGCATTGCTCTCGACCTCCTCCTGCCAGCCGTAAAGCTTCTCCTCGATCTGGCTCCGCGACAGGATCCGGCCGGGATGGATCATGAGGGCATGCAAAATCGAGTATTCGCGCCGCGACAGGCGGATGGGTTCGCCTTGGTGTTCGACATTCTGGTTTGCAGGATCGAGCCGCAGGCCGCGCCATTCGATAAGCGCCTGCGGCCGGCCAGCGGCACGGCGGACGAGCGCGCGCAGCCGCGCCGCGACCTCGTCGAGGTCGAACGGCTTGCCGAGATAGTCGTCGGCCCCCGCATCCAGTCCGTGAATCCGGTCGGCGACCTGATCACGCGCAGTCAGGAGGAGGACGGGCGTGGCGTCCTGCCGTTCCCGCAGGGATTTCAGCACGTCGAGGCCGGAACCGTCGGGAAGCATCAGGTCAAGCACCAGCGCATCGAACTCATGGTTCGTGAGAGCTGCGCCGGCTTCTTCGCAGGTTTTGACCGCATCGGCGGTGAAGCCGCCAATCGAAAGGCCCACCGTCAATCCGTCTCTGAGGACGGCATCATCTTCGACTATCAGCACGCGCATGGTTATCACCCGAGGTTCCAGGTCGCATTTCTATACGAGGCTTAAGGCAGCCTTAAGGATCGAACTTGAGCGCGCTCGATATCGTTCGGGGATTGGGCGCCTGTGATGTACCTCATCTTACCTGAGCCAAGAGTCGGACGTCTTCGAGACTTGGAATCGCGCCGGCAAAAACGCCGTTCTCGCCCTGATCCTTATGGGCATCTCCAGCCCAGCGCCGAAACAAAACGCTGGCATGGCGGCAGTGTACCCGTCATTCCGGCCCTCCTGTCCATCGGGCTGTTGCTGGTCGCGGTGAAGGAACTCGCCCGGCCTGAAACGATACGCGGGTCCACTTGTCTGCCCGAGCCAGTTGGGCAATGCGCATTGGAGACGGACTCGAATCAGTTCGGCTCGCCGAGGCATCGTCCGGCTGGTGTTCAGGCGATCATCCCGTCCTGCCTGCTCAGGCGTCATTCGTGTTGACCAGGTGTTGGCCAAGCCCAAAAAGGGAAGGGCCACCCGAAGATGGCCCTTACTCAATCCTTTGATTTCCTTTAGAAATCTGAAGAGAGCGAAGGGATTCGAACCCTTGACTCCAACCTTGGCAAGGTTGCTATGCGGCGGCCCGAAACAGCAAGTTATGATGGGTGCGCCCTCCCGCAACCATCTTTACCGGCGTCGATCGCAAGTTATGATCGACGCCGGTCCCCGCAACCATCTTTACTTGCTCGGGGCGCAAGTGAAGATTAGATCCTGCCCCCGCAACCAACGATCCCTGCGATAACAAAAAGCCCTTCATAACGAAGGGCTTTCTTGCGTTCTGGCCTAGAAGTGAAAGCATGTTCGCGGACATGCGCCTCTTAAATAATCTGGAGCAGGCGTAATGGGTCAGATTAAAAGCGACACGCTCAAGAGAAGTGGTTCGGTTTGTCTGCACAGTTTCGGGCGTTTCGTTAAGTGGATTTCCGCCTCGATTATGCCGCCACCATCATTGGCGTCAGCGCGTTGAAGTAGACCTGATCCGGTGTTTGCCGGTCAAGGGATGAATGTGGGCGTCGGCTATTGTAAAAGGTCAGATATCGGCTGATGCCGACGCGGGCCTCGGATACGGTATTGTAGGCGTGAAGATAAACCTCCTCGTATTTGATCGACCGCCAAAGCCGTTCGACGAATACATTGTCCCGCCACGCGCCCTTGCCGTCCATCGAGATGGCGATTTCCGCCTTCTTCAGCACCGCCGTGAAGTCCATCGAGGTGAACTGCGAGCCCTGGACGCCCTTCTGTTTGTCAAGCGACGATCCTGGTTTGATTGATCTGCTTCTGGCGACGCA
>NZ_QGDB01000008.1 GCF_003149535.1 Falsochrobactrum shanghaiense
TCAACAGCCACGAGATCCTCTTCGGTCAGCGTACTGGTCAATTCGACGCGACGCTCGCGCCGCATCAGGCGCAGATAATCCTCATAAGCGAGCAAAACGGTGCGTGGACGGCCGTTTTTGGTTATAATGACCGGATCGCGCACGGCGACGCCCTGATACGCGCCAAAATTCTTCGAAATGACTGCGGCTGTTACTGTGGATGTCATGGTCAACCTCCGTTTTCCGTAATATACGTAATTTACGGTCTTTCTGCAACTCTCATGGCACTGGACGCGAGCTTTTGATGGCGAAACCAAAACCCATATCTTCCGATAACCATCATCGAGCAGAACAACTGGACGCGATTGCCGCCATTCTGCCGCTGCACCGGCGCGATCTGCTCGCCGGTCTGGCTTACCTGGAGGCGTGCTGCAACCGGAAGGCCCCTCCCCTAAGCCAGAACAATTTCCTGATCGCCGCCTGCACAATTTGCCGCGCGGATGTCCTCGGATTAGTGCTGAACCAGGCCGATGACCGGGATCGACGGAACATGTCCGTCCGCTGGAAGGATCTCTTTCAACGACAGGCCGACGTCGACCAATGACGAGCGAGTGAGCCGGTTGACACGGGACAGCGCAGTCCATGACAATTCTATGGTCTCTCCATTGGCCTCGGGCCTCAGCTGTCCGCCAGCCAGGCGAACGCTGTAATATATACCGATATTGTGATGCTCGGAATCGCCGGGAACGATACGCTCGGCTGCCGGAATGACCCTCGAATCGACGCCCAGCAAGCGTTCAACCACTGCGCAACATCCGGTTTCCTCGGCAACTTCCCGGATTACGGCATCAATGGGGTCTTCCCCATGTTCTACCTTCCCTCCCGGGAGTGACCAGATGCCGGATGCCTGACGGACCAGCAATACGCTCTGCTGCTCAATACAAACCGCATAGGCTGCGAGCCGAAAACTCATCCACAATCCCGCTGAAACTGAAAGTCTGACATCATTATCACATTGTTTCGTAAGCTTCCTGAAACAACATTGCAAATTCTGAGCTAAAGAGAGTAGCGTTATCGGTGGTGATGGGGTTTGAAGCCGCAAACGCTGAAAGGCAAGGCCAAAGCCGGTATGGATAGATCGAAAACTGAATCGATTCTAGAGAACAGACAGGGTGCTACCTAACGGCGTGCCGAAGCGCCCGACACCCTCACCGCCATTCTGCCGAGGAACCGGCGCGATCTGCTCGCCGCGCTGCCCAGCGATGAGGATGTTGAAACCCTGCGCCATTTGGTCAATGCAGGCATGAGCGAGAATACTTTACGCGCGCTGGCCTCCGATCTTGCCTATCTCGAAGCCTGGGCGCTGGCGGCGACGGCAAGCCCCCTGCCCTGGCCAGCACCCGAAGCCCTGCTGCTCAAATTCATTGCCCATCATTTGTGGCGGGAAGCACAGCGCGACATTGATCCCGGTCATGGCATGCCGGCCGATTTGGAAGCTGCGCTGCGCCAGCAGGTTGCGGCTCTCAGTCCCGCACGCGCCATCCACCATGCCCCGCCGCAAGAGCCCCAACGCCATCACCGCCGATATTCTGGCCAAAATGCTTGCCACCTGTACCGGCGACGATCTACGGGCCATTGGTGACCGGACCATCCTGATGGTGGCCTTTGCCTCCGGCGGGCGTCGGCGCAGCGAAATCGCCAGCCTGCGCGTCGAGCAACTTCTCGAGCAGCCGCCGGTTGCCGTGGCTGATGGCCCTCCCCTCCCCTCCCTCGGCATCCATTTTGGCCGCACCAAGACCAGCGCTGCCGAACAGGAGGCCCTCGTTTATCTGACCGGACGGCCCGTCGAGGCGCTCAAGCACTGGCTGGAAGCTTCAAAAATTGACAAAGGCAGCGTGTTTCGCAAGATCGACCGCTGGGGCAACCTCTCCGCTCGCGCCCTTGAACCCAGTGCCATCAATGCAATCGTCAAACAGCGCGCCCGGATGATCGGGTTGGATCCGCGCGCCTTCTCAGTGCACGACCTGCGCGCCGGTCCTCAGTGGATTGATTTTCCCAGCGTAGGCTTTTCACACTTTTCAGGATGCACTCTAATAGCTGTGAAAGCATGTTCCAGTCATCTGGAAATCAACGTTAAATATATTCTTTATTGCTGTCATTCAGGTGCCAAGCCTGATTCATAGACTTTCTTCCCGGCAAAATATGTTTCCAGGACTTTTGTCTGCCTCAATAATTCAACGTCAACCTCGAGAACATCACGATCAACGACAATAAAATCCGCCTGCTTCCCGGCGGTCAGCGTGCCAATTTCGTGCGCTAGGCCAATTGCTTGAGCAGCATGACGGGTATAAGCAAGCAACATAGTCTCTACGTCTAGTCTTTCTTCCGGATTTAAACCGCCATCCGGACCGCCGCGGATCATGGCGTGGTGCATGGCCTCCCATGGATTAGCAGTGGAAATCGGCCAATCACTTGCACCAGCAATTATCGCGCCCCGCTCTTGCAATGAACGGGCCGGGTACTGTCCCATAAATTCAGCATCGCTGATATAGGGCTTAACCAAATCCAGCAGATAATTATCCACTTCCGCCCAATGCAATTGCATCACGGCAATCACATTCAGAGGCGCAAAACGTGCATGGTCTTTTTCATTTACCAATTGCAAATGCGTAATGGAATGAATGACCCCACTCTCACGCTTTTTACGCGCAGCTTCAAAAGCGTCCAGAGATTCCCGTACGGCACGGTCACCCAAGGCATGAATATGCACCAACCAACCGCGTTCATCAGCGGCATCGACCAATGCATTTAAACCCGGAGCGTTCAGCAGCATTTCACCTTGCTTGCCTGAATTCGTGTAATTTCCGAGTATAGCGGCACTTTGTGCCGGATATTCCAATACGCCGTCCGCAAATATCTTAATACCCGGCATTGTCAAATTCTTTATGCCCTGAAATTTCTGTCGAACAACATCAAGCTGATCAAGATCAGCTATATCACTTTGAGGGCTCGCCACTAACAAGGCCGCCACATGAGCCGTCAGTTGCCCTTTTTCACTTAAAAGGCGGTAGGCCGGCAATATACCCGTTCCAGTGCTGGCAAGCGCTCGAGAGAACAGCGTTTCACCCGGCCCGGCATTCGCCGCTGGGTCCATCCAAGCTGTAATACCATAGCGATTATTATTGTTTATTGCATATTGGCCCGCTTTGAGTAGAAGGTCATCATCAGGTGCGGGCATATGGATGGTAACCAGATCAACACCTGCATCAATAAGCACCCCGTTAGGCTTGTCGTCGGGACCGATCCCGATAGTATGACGGCGCTCAGGCGCAAGACGGCTGACGAAGTCGGCATCAATTCCGGCTTTTTTCTCAAGCATGGCGCGATTGGCCCAGGCGGTATGTAAGTCAGAGCCCATCAGCACCAATGGCTTCTCTTGCCAACGATTGCTATCGAACATCTGCTGTAAAGAATCCGGATCACTCCAGGTGGCCGGATTGGCGCCAAAAATGACGAGAGGATCTTCCTCGTTTTTGTTTGATTCCTCCAGCCATTTCTCAACTTTCTGAGAAAGAACTGCAATGTCCATCGCTTCATCTTCGAGATTTGGCGACAACTCAGCTAAAGCTCCTATTATAGCATGCGTATGAGCATCAATCAGGCCAGGCAGAACGCGTCTGTCCTGCAAGTCCACTAACTGTGTCTGCGACCCTTTATATTGCAAAACTTTATTCTGTTCACCAACCGCGAGGATGCGCCCATTTTCAACCGCGATTGCCTGGGCTGTAGGCATCGTTTCATCAGCAGTAAATATCCGCGCGTTGATGAAAATAGTTTCAGGCGCTGCACAGGCCACTTGGACGCCAAGCAAAAATATTACAACAGCCGCTCCCGCACGCAATACCGTTACTGAACACATATCCAGCCCCCCTTTTCTTGTAAAATTGATCAGAAGATTGCCTATCTCAGGATCAGAGTTTGTCAATTGCCAAACAAGAAAATGGCTCGATTGAAAAATTTTCGCCAGCGAGGGTAATTGTATTCTTCATGATCTCAGAATGCCGTGCCGTGAATTGCGCTGTTTTCCGCTCGAGGATTCCGGATCGGGCAGGGACAACGCGGTGTCCTGCTCATTTTCCAACCGGTTTATATAGATTCCGATTCGATTCTATGGCAATGGCCATATTTTATATGTCATCTTCAAAGATAACGGTCCAACATAACGCTTATTTTCATTATCTCTGGGGTGTGATAACGACCATTAACTTACTGATAAGGTTAATTATTCATGCTTATCAGTGTATTCTGTTAACTTTCTATTAACGAATAATTCCTTGCAGCAAAAGCACTTCTAGCTATCATCACAGAAAATGAACCGTTTTTGCTAATATCGCGTGATGAGAGACTTTTCTGTGAGCACAATGATTCAGCCTGCACGGCAGGATGTGTACAATTCCATCGGCGATCAAGCTGAAATTTTAAGCTCGTCCCTTCAAGCGATGAGCGAGGCTCTGTTTCCGCCGACGGCCTCCAAAGAACTTCGTCGCTTCACATCAACCGAGGCCGCGAAGCTTATTGGAGTTTCAGATTCCCATCTTCGTAAGATGAGCATTGCCGGTGACGGGCCGCAACCTGAAACTTCCAGCAACGGCCGTCGTCTTTATACTCTTGGTGACATCAATGCGCTTCGTCGGCTTCTTGCGAATAATATTCGTGGCCGTGACCCCATTGAGCTAGTCCCATATCGCCGTTCACACGAACACCTGCAGGTTCTCGCCGTCACCAATTTCAAGGGAGGGTCTGGGAAGACCACGACCTCTGCTCACCTTGCTCAATATCTAGCTCTCCAAGGCTATAGGGTGCTTGCTGTCGACCTAGACCCCCAGGCGTCTCTGTCTGCCCTATTAGGCGTCATGCCAGAAGTTGACGTCCATTCCAATCAGACGTTATATGCTGCCATCCGATATGACGAGGAGAAACGACCGCTATCGGATATCATCCGCAAAACCTATTTTGACGGCCTCGATCTGGTGCCCGGCAATCTGGAGCTGATGGAATTTGAGCATACGACGCCGAAGGCCCTAACATCAGGTGATCGTAGCCAGCCACTGTTCTTCATGAGAATTGCGGATGCGATTGATCAGGTTTCTGATGATTACGACATCGTGGTTATCGACTGCCCCCCTCAGCTAGGCTTTCTAACCTTGTCCGGTTTGTGTGCGGCAACTTCAATGATTGTTACCGTTCATCCGCAAATGCTGGATATCTCATCGATGTCCCAGTTCCTGCTTATGACCCGCGATCTGCTGTCTGTCGTGAAAGAAGCTGGCGGCAACCTCCAATACGATTTTATTCGCTATCTGTTGACCCGGTACGAGCCACAGGACGCACCCCAGACTAAAGTAGCTGCCCTACTCCGCAATCTCTTTGACGATAGCGTGCTTGTAAACCCAATGCTTAAATCTGCAGCGGTATCAGATGCGGGCCTTTCAAAGCAAACACTGTACGAAATAGGCCGCGAGAATCTGACACGCTCGACATATGATCGCGCAATGGAAGCACTTGATGCGGTAAATGGTGAAATCGAAAGCCTCGTTAAGCAGGCTTGGGGACGTGAACCATGAAGCTATTGGGACGTCCCAACTTAATTGAACGGCGTATACCTGTTGGGACGTCCCAACAGTTTTTAAACAAATTCAATAACGGAGGGAGCCGTGAGTAGAAAAGACACCATTAGTAATCTTTTCCTGCAAAAGCGGGAACTCCCGACACCTCCGAAATCCGTAGACCAAGATCGCGTTCGTACCGGTGCGATTGGAGCAATGGGTGCATCTCTGAAGGAGCTTGCAGAGTCCGCAAAGCAAGCCAACGACCTTCAAAAACAATTGGAAGAAGCCGACGCTATTTTAGAAATTGAGCCTAGGCTCATTGATCCTTCGCGAATTGCTGATCGCATTTCCATTGATGTGGACCCGGCATTCGATAGGCTGGTTGAAAGCATTCGGGAGAATGGTCAGCAGGTGCCGATCCTATTGAGGCCGCATCCAGATAATGCATCTCGCTTCCAGATTGCGTATGGTCGGCGTCGTCTTAGAGCCGCTCAAGCTCTTGGAATAAAAGTTCGAGCTATCGTTAGAAAGCTCACCGACAACGAACTAATTGTAGCTCAAGGTAGGGAAAACCTTGATCGTCAGGATCTCTCATTTATTGAGAAAGCATTCTTTGCCAAAAATCTTGAAGACGAAGGCACTGAGAGAGCAGTCATCATTTCGGCACTTGACATGGATAAGTCCGATGTCAGTCGACTGATTTCAATTGCCAGAAAAGCACCTGTCAGCCTCATCCGCATTATCGGTTCCGCATCAAAGGCTGGCCGTAAACGCTGGATGGAGCTGCTCGAACACCTTGAAAACGAAAAAAAGCTGGAGGCGGCACAAAGCCTTTTGAATAGTGCAGATATGAAATCTCTCGATAGTGATCAGCGTTTCACACGGCTCATATCAGCACTTCGCCAAATCAAATCTGATGCCCTCGATGCTGATTCAAACAACATGGATTATTCAGCAGCCAAAAGTTGGCAATCTAAGGATTCTTCGATAACGCTAATAATGAATCAGAAGCCTAAATTAGTCGAGATACAGCTTAAAAACAAAAATGCAAGGCCGTTCAGCGACTGGCTATCGAGTCGCTTGGATACTCTTTATGATGAATTCGAGCGGACCAAAGAAGAGAAATCAGGAGACTAATCGCAAAAGAAAAAGGCCCCCAAACGTCACCGTCGTGGAAGCCTCTCTCAATCTGTAGCAAGTCTGAGAATCGCATTTCCATGAATCACTGTCAAGAGTTATTGGCGTCGTTTTGGCGGACAGATTTCTTTTGCCTTAGAGAAAGGTGAGAGGAAATGCAGAATTTACAGTCTTTAGCGTCCGCAATATGCGGGCGAACAAGAATGCGTGCCCGGAATCCAGTTCCTGCTAAACCAGAAGGCGCAGGGCAGGGCAGGGGACCTAATCGCTGGCTGCTCTATAAACAGCTCTGTGTGGCCAAGTCAGCATTCGGTCTCAATGACCGCTGCCTTGCCGTGCTCAGTTCGCTTTTGTCATTTCTTCCGGAAGATGACATGCATGAGAAAAACGGGCTCATCGTTTTTCCGTCCAATCGCCAGCTTTCTCTGCGCGCCCACGGCATGCCGGAATCAACATTGCGCCGCCATCTGGCTTCCCTGATCGAAGCGGGCATTATTGCCCGCAAGGACAGCCCGACCCGCAAACGCTATGCACATAAGGACAGGGACGGGGGCGTTGAACTCGCCTTCGGCTTTTCCTTTGCCCCTTTGCTTTCTCGTGCTTCTGAAATCGCCACGATTGCGGATAAAATTCTGGTCGATCAGAAAGCGCTGAAACGGCTGCGCGATGAAGTCTCGGTTATTCGGCGTGATATCGCCGCAACATTTTCAGATAACAGAGATGCTTGCGGCAACCTCGATGAAGGTTTGACGGACCTGTTTGGCCAATTCCGCAAAGTCGTGGAGGCCATTCCTCGCCGTACCTCCCTCAATGAGCTGACAGCCATCAGGGCCAATCTCGAAGCCATTCGGGCTGAACTCGTTATCACATTGAATAATATAGAGATTGTTCGGGAAATGAGCGGCAGCGTCGCTCAATATGAGCGGCACCATAATGAATCCCTCACAGAATCCCATTTTGAATCTCAAAATAATGAAAAGATTGAATTGAAAGAGCATTCTTCGGAAACCATTGTTCCTGTGAATTCAGAAAAAGAAATTTCAGTTGCCCATTCATCTTCCATCTCTCTCGATCAGGTGCTTCGGACATGTCCGGATATCTGCGACTATGGAAGAGGCGGGATCAGCTCATGGCGTGATTTACATGATGTCTCGAAGGCCGTATCCAGCTTCCTCGGCATCAGCCAATCAGCCTATCGGGAAGCTGTAACCTTTATGGGGGGAGAGGCCACATCCACGGCCATTGCATGGATTCTCCAGAAACTGACAACCATCAGTTCACCCGGCGGTTATTTGCGGTCTTTGACCCGGAAGGCGAGGCGAGGGGAGTTTTCCATCGCGTCATTACTCATGAGCGGATTGAAAGCCCGGACCATTTCTTTGAAGGGATTGGCCTGATGCTGCAAAGGTCTGCTTGCCCGGCGCCGGATCACATCTACCGCCCGGATGCATCTGACGGAGTTCAGGTGCTGTTTGATAGCATTCAGCGCCGCACATTCGCCTATTTCTGGGAGGGTGCCCATCCCGTCAGTGGCCTGGCCTATGATCGCAGACTGACCTATGGCGAGCCCAAAAATGACCTCATCGCTGTTGGAGCATCAGGCTTTTCGTTTATTGCCATGGTCATTGGCATATATCGTGGCTGGATTGCGCCCCGTGAAGCCCTTGAGCGGCTTGGAAGGATGCTATCGATGCTGGAAAAAACAACACGGTATCATGGCGCATTTCCTCATTTCATAAATGGCGCTACAGGCGAAACCGTTCCTTTCTCGCGCGTTGATGATGGCGGTGATCTCGTGGAAACGGCGCTTCTTGTTCAGGGCATGATTTGTGCGCGCGAGTTTTTCTGCGGAGCGGATCCTGTAGAGGCCATCATACGTAAACGAATAGACAGCATCATCGATCAGATTGAATGGGACTGGTATACAAAGGGTGGCAAGGCGACACTTTTCTGGCACTGGAGCCCGAAGCATGGCTGGCGAAAGAATCTTACCGTCTCGGGATGGAACGAAGCGCTCATGACCTATGTTCTTGCGCTGGGTGCAAGGACGTATGCAATTGATGCCGACCTCTACCATTCGGGTTGGGCACGCTTTGGTCACTTCAGAAACGGAGCATCATATTATGGTTTGGAATTGCCTCTCGGCAAGCCCTTTGGCGGACCGCTGTTTTTGTCCCAATTGCCGTTCTGCGTGCTTGATCCCCGGTTATGGCAGGATGGCTATGCCGATTACTGGCAGCAGGCTAGTGCGCACGCGGCGGTCAATTATCGCCATTGTTTGGAAAACCCACACAACTATCGCGAATATGGCCCCAACTGCTGGGGGTTAACAGCCTGCCACGGACCAGATGGCTATCTTATTTGCTGTCCGGTCAATGACATGGGAATTGTCGCACCCTCCGCCTCGCTGTCTTCGTTTCCCTTTTTGCCCGAGCAAGCCGAGACCGCCTTGCGTTTCTTTTTAAGCTATCAGAGCGGACGTCTGCTCGGGCGCTTTGGTTTTGTCGACGCGTTTGCGCCCGAAACCGGCTGGGTTGCCAGAACTAGCCTTGCTCTCAATCAAGGCTCTACCCTTGCTATGATCGAGAACTATCGCACCGGTCTCCTGTGGAAACTCTTTGCAAAAGCATCAGAATGGCAAAAAGCCCGAAGGCTTATTGCGAATTAAGGAAAACTAGGGGACCGTAAGAGAGGGCGGCCATCAGTGTGCCATGGCCCTGACATTCAGGCACACTATTGAAGACCCAAGCCACTTCCATATCCGCGACAACCATCAACGCTGATACTGCCATAGAATAGCGGACACGGTGATGGAATGCCCGAGCCTGACCTTCAACCAACCTATTTAAGGTCCTCTAAAACAGCAGGTCACGGATGACCGCGGCTTTCACAAAATGTTCGGCCTGTCAGGAGATGTGACCAAAATTCGCGGAACTGGCGTCAATATAATTCGTTCATTTGAGCGATGGGCGCAAACCAGATGTGGATAGTGGTCATGTATAAGTTTTCGACAGTTGCAGCGTTGATCATGTCGACGCTTATCTCCACCGCTCCGGCGAATGCCCAAAGCATTGAGATCGGTCCGAATGGCGTGCAGATAAACCCGGATGGAAGCCGTCGCATGGAGCGCGAGCGCCATGATGATCGCAATGAAATAAGCGAGCGCCGCGCCGCGCGGATCGCGCAACGCGAGGGGATGGACGAAATAGAAACCATATCCCGACGCAGGAATGTATATGTCGTCCGGGGCCTGGATCGCGGCGACAATCCTATGCGGGTCGTTATTGATCGTGATACTGGCGAGGTACTCGAGGCGCGATAAAACAGAATGATCCGCTCCGGCCTCTTCATCTAGCCCGCGCTTGTCGAAATCGCATTTTGTTAGGCAATATCCGGGAACAAGAGCATCCTCTTGCTGAATTGCGGGTTCACCCTATTTCATTTTCTGGTAGGCCTCATGAACGATATATCCAGGATCGCCCTTTCCAAACCGGAATCCGCGGATCATGTCCGCACTGTCTCTTGCCTCAACGATAAGAAAAAAGTTCCAGATCAGAGCTTGTTCTGCCTGCTATTGCCGAGGCGATAGCCTGCGAGGCGATCATCGCGAATGTAATTCCATTGCCCCCGAAACCCATTGCTGTAAAAATACGCTCATACCCCGGAACGCGATCAATGATCGGCAGTCCATCTTTTGTGACTCCGAAAGGGGACGACCAGACATATTTGGGCCTGCCAATATCGATGCCTGTGAGATTTCTCAGCTTTTCTTTGATGACAGCTGCCTTATCCGCTAATTTCGCAGGATCAGCATTGCTTTCTTGCGCTTCCTCATCTTCGCCGCCGACAATAATGCGTCCGGATTCATCGGTTCTCAGGTAAAGATAAGGATCGGCTGCTTCCCAGACGAGCATCTCTCCCATCCAGATGGGAAGATCGGCTATGGGTTCTGAGGCCAAAGCCCAGGTCGATGTTATCCTGTGCGATTTTGTCTCCATCTGGGGCAGATACTCATAGCCCGTACAGAATACCGCATGATCAGCAATCAGAACCTCGCCTTGGCGGGTAGCCAGGGCGACGCCTGAGGACAACTCTGCCATATCGGTAATCTCGACCGGAGAAACGATCTGCGCCTTGCGCGTCAATGCTGCGCGTAACAGACCGGCAGCCAATTGTGCCGGATTGGCAGATGCCGATTCTTCCGACAGGATAGCGCCAGTCCGGTCCAAACCGAAGCGCTCAATCAGATCAGCGCGTTTGAGATAATTAGCCTTGATTCCAATTTTGTTACGCGCCGTAGCTTCCTTAGCGAGCGCTCGCGCTCCCAATTCATTGCCCGCCAGATAAAGCGCAGGTTTAAAACACATTTTACACTCGATATTGAGCTTGAGTGTCAAATTAACCAGGTCCCCCACGGCTTGCACCGAGCGCAGCCACGCGGCATCGGCCCGTTTCTCTCCGATTTTCTTGCGTAAGCGCGTCAGTGGCACATCTATTTCATGCTGGATCATTGCGGTTGATGCAGAGGTTGATCCGCGCACCGGTGGACGCCGGTCCAAAATCAGCACGCTCTTCCCGGCGCGGGTGAGCGCTTCTGCCATCAGGGCACCCATGATGCCGGCTCCGATAACAATAATATCGAAGCGCTCACGCGGGAGATGCTTAATTGCCTTCACTGTGGAGTTTGGCGTGTTTATCCAGAAAGGCGTGCCGGTGCGCAGATCGTCTTTACGTGTCACTGCATCACGATCGGCCATGACAATCTGCTCCTACGGATAAAGCCGCAATTTCAGTCAAAGAAAAACAAAAACTGAGAAGCCAACGGGTCTGCTCCCGTTATTTCAGCTTTCCGCTTTGAACTTTTTTGCTTCTTCCAGCAGTTTTTGCCGGTTCCTCCCGAAAGTTTCAATCAGCTTGCGCGCCTGAAGCGGCGAAATGTCGGAGTTTTCGGCCAGGAATTTAACATCTTCGTCGTCAGTCAGGGGAGTGGTTGAATTCTCATTCATAATGGAGCGTCCTTTCTGGTCTATGGAATTGCTTGGCGATGGCATTGCCTGTCCTATGAAATCACGAAATATCCAATGATTATCCCTGCAATAATGACCGACCACCAGATAAGATAGGCTGGTCCCTCCCGGATTTCGGCAGCGCAGCCGCCAAAGGGGCAGGGATATTCTCGCCGGTGTTGATCCATTTATCTGATAGCTCTGTGTTCATCCTATTATCCTCCCGCTTTTAACAGCGAGGCAGATGAATTGTTCCCCGGGTTTTTCGCTGCTTGCTTGCCATTTGGTCCTTCAACGGCCCGCCATCTGCCGGTTGAATGAAACAATCTCCGTTTTGAAAAGTTAATTCATCAGTTTCAAACCAAGGAGGCCGCCATGAAACAGAACCCTAAACCCGGAACCACAGAGCAGAAACCAAAATGGGAAGGTCCGCCAGAAAACCGGCCGCGTGGGTACGAACCGGCAGAGGACGACCCGGTGACAAAACGCGATGCCGCTGGCCACAATCTTTCCGACCCGGACCGCAAGAACCTGTCCGATGCGTTTAGCGTACCAAAGCACGCGAGAAACAAGGCAGGTAAACAATGACCCAGCCCTTCAATCCCCCACTTACAGCCATTGCATTGAATGCTACTTTGAAGCGAGGCGACGATAAGCACCCCTCCTCGACCGAGCGGATATTGCGCTATCTCGAGACGCATTTGGCTCCCTATGATGTCACAACGGAACATATACGACTGAGTGAATTTAATATCGAACCAGGCGTTACATCGCTTGAAAGCGACAGGGATGATTGGCCGCGCATCAGGGAAAAAATTATTAACGCAGATATTCTGATTTTCGGCAGTCCAATCTGGCTCGGACAGCCATCAAGTATCTGCAAGCGCGTGCTTGAGCGTATGGATGCCTTTCTTTCCGAGACTGACGATCACAATCGAATGCCTTCCTACGGGCGTATCGCTGTTGTAGCCGTGGTGGGCAATGAGGACGGAGCGCATTTGGTGTCATCGCAGCTCTATCAGGCATTGAATGATGTGGGCTTTACTATTCCCGCCAACGGCGTGACCTATTGGGTCGGAGAAGCCATGCAATCCACCAATTTCGTTGATCTGGCAGAAGTACCTGAAACCGTAGCTTCCGCCACAAAAATGCTGGCCGCTAACTGCGCGCATCTAGCCCGATTGTTGAAAAATGCCCCTTATCCCGGTTCAGGCTGATATTTAAAAGAGAAGGGCAAGCCCGCAAGATCCAAAACACAACAACAGGCTACCGGTGCCGCTTTGGCTGCAAAACGCAGAGATAAGCCAAGAAAGCGGACCCGAACGAAAATCCCGGGGCCTTTCCGATGCGCTCGTGTCGTCAGGATGGGTCCGACAGGGTCGGCAATGTCCATTTCGCTCCGTTGCAATTGGGGCAGCGCTCCGTTTCAGGCGATGGACACGCAATAACCATTCCACAACATAGACAACAATGCGGTTCATCGTCAGCGGGCGAAGGAAAGAGAGGAGCGCGAGGCACCAGATCGTGGGGAGGTACAATCGTCAAGCCGGGTTTGGGGCTGCGGTAGCGGAATATGCTGAGATTACCATTCGCTTCTATGAATGCCCATTCGACCTCGCCCAGATTTCGGATTCCATGCAGTCGGAGGCGCTCCATAACTTCCATTTCATTCATATCACGTCTGGAGCTGCCGGGCTGATCGATGATTCCTTCATGCACCAATGTGGTAGGGGAATTATCAAATACCGATTTAAGAGGCGCCCAATTATGGATCCACCGATCCAGCAATTTCGTTATGGTAATAATTACCGTTATCACCAGAAGGGCGTGGAGGATCGGAACGTCGGCATAAAATGCAACATCTCCGACCGCTGATCCCAGAGCAATAATGAGGACAAAGTCCAACAAGGACATCTGCGCTACGGCTCGTCCGCTTAAGACGCGAAGGAGAGCGAAACAATAAATATAGGAAAGAACGCTCCGGAATATAATTTCGACAAAGAATAACAGAGGTTCTTCGCCCATCCACATACGAATGCTTTCAAAAGCAACCACAGGATCTTCCAATTGGCTCCTCCATCGCCAGCAAACCGCGTTGGCCCGGTTGCTCACATCGTACCGATAAAGCTCCGGCCGTTGGCAACAGGCCGCCTAAGCTGATGCAGATATTTTCCCTGCTTTTCCAGAAAAATTATTTTTTCAGATTCCGATTGTGTAATCCCGCAACACGATCCCAATTCCGGTTTGCAATACAGACGGTTTCGGTAGGGACCGCAGCGTAGCGTGCCGGGTCGGAGATTCGAGCGATAAATGAAGCCGGAAATTCATCGCGGGCCCATTTGGCAATGACTGCTCATATCAAGATCAAAGAAAAGCTCCTATAACATGCAGGACCTTTTCTTTGACCAGACTGACTGCCCGAGAAGGCTACTTGTGATAAGCCAGTCCTCCCCAAATTCTTCCTTCGTCCCGGTGACGACCACCTCGAACAGCACCAATATAGGCTGCAACGGCAGCCACCAAGGCAGACGCTGCCAGAAGAAATGCGCTCAAAATTCCAGCAACTCTCGTCTTCTCGGCGATTTCCGCTGCCTGTGTCTTAGCTTCCTCCAGGGACTTATTGGCCTGCTCTTTGACTTCAGCGATCTGCTTTTGTGCATCTTCGAGTTTTTTCTCGGCTTCTGTTCGTATCGCCTGTACACGTTCGATTGTCTGGTTCACGCGGTTCTGGGCGTCGGACTCACTCACGCCAGCCTGAACAGTTACCTGACGCACGAGCCACGCTTTATCGTCATCCGTGATCTGTCCGCTTGAGAGCAGATTGGCAAGAACAGCACTTATCTGCCGCGAGAAATCAACAGCGTTTTGAGTATACGGGGCGGGCGTCTCTTGTTCGCTATGACGCAGGAGAGTTTCTGTGAAATAGTCGATTGGATTAGCCTTCAATCCTTCGGGAAGCATTTGTTCGATCGTAGGCGCTGCAGCTTGCCCCACTCCCTGAAGCATCCCGCCTGCAGCGCTACCGGTCCCGGATACAATACCTCCAGCCAATTGACCCATGCCTTGAGCGGCCCCTCCGATAGCGCTTCCGGCAGCTTCGGTGGCAGTTTGTGCAGCATTCCCGATTGCCTTGGCTCCGCCCGATAAAATCGAGAGAGCAAACAGTGCAGAAATCAGGGTTCCCAGTCCCCAAACCGCTAAGCCATTCAAACCGTCGCGCACCGTCAATTCATCTCGAGTTGAATTACCAGCGGGCCTGCGCATGCGACCGGCGATATAGCCGCCCAGCATGTAAGATCCCACCATCGAGATAATTGCAAACAATGCTGTGATCACCAGCCACATTGCGCTTATGTCACCACCCTCATCCAGGGAAATCGAACTGAGGCCCAATCCGCTGGCGAACGTAGTCAAAATAATCATGGAACCAGACGTTATTACTGTACCTGCAAAAATTGCAGGCCAGTCCACATAGCTACGATCAGTATTACCGTCGACAACAGGTTGCTCAACCATTAGCGTAACCCCAGAAACGATAATATGAACAAAACGATAACGACCAGGCCAACCAGATATATTATTGAGTTCATGTTGGTTCTCTCCATGTCTTCATGAATGGATGTTCCTAAACATTCGCGCTTCTTAAAAGTTCCAAATCTACTCATAAATTTCGATAATACGGGCGAGGTGACACTGATGCGTCACTCAATATGCAATATGGTCATCGGCCTGGGTGCGTAAAAAGAACAATCATCCAACCAACGGTCCACAAAGAGTGGGTAGTCAGAGAAATCTTGCTTCAGGTCCCATCTTCCTCAGAGGTCGTGTCACCAGTCTTCTTCAGATAGCGGGAATATGCAAAGCCGCATGCTAACAACACCGGTAAGCCAGCTATCACAATCCAAAATAAGAGTTCTCCCATCTTGCCGATTCCCGTGATGAAGGGTACCCGATAAAAGCAGAGCAAAAACAATCAGAGGGCTCGGCCAAGGCTGGTATCGGACACATGGTTACAATTTCATCCCCGTCATCTAACAAATAGAAATGAAGATTGTTCCTGTCCGAACGAAGCGTTTCATGCAATTCGGATCGTTATCGGCGGCCCCAGTCACCAATACAGGCCCGAGCCGTTTAAGTTTGTCTGCCAACCCCATGGGAGAGCCTCCTGCGGCTTTGCGCCATATTCCTTAATTTCGTGCATCTAACGCGTTAGAGCTGGATATGTTGCTGACGGGACGTCGGTTTTTTTACATTGGCTCTGAGCGTAAAGCCGTACTTTTAAAGCAATTGCTCATCGGGCGGATGGGGTTTTTATCTAAATTCGACTATTCTTATGGTCAGGAAGACTGGAGAAAGGAATAAAATGCCTTTTAAAACCGGGCTCATACGGGGTGAATTGGGAGACGGCTGCATACATCTTTGCATAGATATGCAGAATCTCTTCGGGCCTTCGTCCCCTTGGCATGTCCCGTGGACCGAAGCCGTGTTGCCCAGTATCGTGAAAATTTGCACCCGGCATCCCGAAGAAACGGTCTTCACTCGTTTTATTCCGCCTAAAACAGCGGAAGCCACCTATGGGACATGGAAGCACTATTACCAAAAATGGGAAATGCTAACACTTGATCGCATCGATCCGGCGCTTATCCAACTCATCGATCCATTGCAAAGGTTTACACCGCCGGCTGTATTGCTGGACAAAAGAGTTTATTCGCCTTGGACGGAGGGAGCTTTACAGCGCCATTTGCAGACCAGGAATATCCATACTGTAATAATAAGCGGAGCAGAAACCGATCTTTGCGTTCTCGCCACTCTTCTCGGAGCCGTGGATCGTGGTTATCGAACGATTATGGTTTCTGACGCGGTATGCAGTGTCTCCGATAACGCGCACGATGCAATTATTTCGCTATGCCACGAACGATTTAGCGAACAGCTTGAACTGGTCCGCACAGAAGAGTTGATCGACGCTTGGCGATGAGATTCTAAAATATGGAACTTTTGGGAGAACTGGCGGTTCATCGGCGGAGGAGGAAGCCGTCATGGAACAGATGCATTGGGATGAGGTTGTCGTTATCGAAATAGCCGATGGAATAACGAGGACAGTCAAGACAGTCGCAGACGCGGAGAACATCTTATTGTCTCAATGGAATAAATTCGAGCTCAATAGTCTGGGGAGAGCCCTGAAAGCCTGCCTTTTATGTAATCATGATCTCGCGAGTACAAAGGTTGCGAGACATGCCTTCCAAATAGCCGCTTTACAAGCGGGAATTCTTATATGATGTCTTGGGAGGATTCACTTCGGTTTATTCAGTTGCCGGTGTTAATTATTTAAAAATATTGAACCAAAAGATCCGCATGCTCTCGCAATATCGTAGCCGCTTCCTGCGGAGTTTCGGTATCCAGTAAAGCTGCAATAGCTGCCTCTAAAATCAAAAGATTTCTAGCTTTCAGATGGCGTATGCGCGCTCTTTCAGCGATCAAATCAAGTTTTTCCTGGCTCATTTGTTTTGTCCTTAATTGCCTACTCACCTGTAGGTTTGGAGCGGCTCGAAGAAGCCGCTCCATTCATCGGGCGCTTGTTAGCGACGACGACGATCCTCATAATCATTATCCCGGCGCTCTTCCCAGCCGCGGCGCGAGGCTTCGGAATGTCCTTCCGGATCGCCGAACCACCCACCGCGACCGCGATCGCTTTCCACGATGGATATCTGTGGCGCTTGTGATTTTTGTGGAACCATTATGTGTTCTATAACCTCAAATCGGCTGTCCCTCGAAAAGGCCTCTCGTTGAGGGGGATTATGTCCAGCACGTTCATCGTCAACGCGATAGTCGCGGGAGTGATGATCGCTTGATTATCCTTCGTCCCGATCGCAGTAACTGCTTACACACCGCTCATTGCCGCGATTCCGGTAAGGGTCGTTATAATAATCGTCTTGATCTTTGTTTTTGTTACCGACCCGGCATAACGCAAACTTCTCTGTTAAAATCGAATAACGAGCATCCCAACAAGACGAGCCACATCATTGTTCCTTGTTAATTGAAAATCTTTCCCAAGCGCTCACCTAGATGATGATGCTGCCTTGAGGCCAACGGGGATGAAACAAAAGGGTTTTCTGATGTGTGTGGGGTTTCTTGCCTGCGATTTGGCGTGCAAAGAAAAGAAGCGGCCCAGAGGCCGCTCATAGCTTATATATAATGATGACAAAAATCGTAGCTTTTACTACTTATTCTTGTGGCTTTGTTGACCAGCTTTCACATGTTGCTCATGACTACCGCCGCGTTGATCAGCGCTTTTCTTGTCATCAGCATTTTTATGACTCTGCTCGCCGGCTTTCACATGCTGTTCGTGTGTGCCGCCTCTTTGGCCAGAGCCGCCTTGCTTGTTCTCGGGCATTTTACTTCCTCCTGCGTGCTGCATTGCACAAGGATCGAACCGTCGCCGAGCGGCAATGTTCCTTTCTAGAAATAATTCTTTTGGCGATATAATAATCACTGGCCGAGCTACTCCGCTGTTATGAATCATTCGTCCTATTCCCGCAAAGACATGGATTATCGGGTGCTTCCTCCGCGCCAATCCCGCATGATTAACCATCTCTATGGGGCTTGCACCTCTGGCGAAAGCTGAAGGGAGGTCGATATGCCGCTATTTAATGAAGCGAGCCGCATCTATCGTCCAACGGAAGTGAATCTCATGCGGAAATGCTTTTCGCATGCAAAATCGATATTCTGATCTGGAATACTCCAGTGCAGAGTTAGCATCGTGTATTATCAGGCTTTTCGAAAGCGGATTGCGAAACTCTGACCAGCTCAGTGAGTTTGCCGCTCATCTGGCGCATCTCAAATATGAAAAGCAGCAGGCCAGCACTTCTATCCGCCAAGCCAATTCGGAATACAATATGCGTGCAGTATTATTCAATTATATGAGAGACGCCCCCATCGGCTAAGCCTGTACGGCTCGCGATCCGCATTGCGCGAGCCGTGGCTCTATTTTATTCGTTCAATTGTTCCGCCATTTCAAGATGATGCTGCAATTTCGGAAGAGTCGATGCAGCCCAGGTCTTCAAATCTGCATTGTCGCCTTCTTCGGCATATCGTTTGAATAGGTCGACTGCATCCTCGTGCACATCTTCCTGGTCACTGCGATACTGCTTTGTGAAATCCTCTCCCTGTAAACCTTCCAGCTTATCGAGCATTTCCTGATGATCTTCCGAAAGAGCAGCCGGAATCGTTACCGCGATTGCTTTCGTGGTCACCAGATTTTTCAATTCTTCGGAAGTCTTCTGATGATCGGTAATCATTTGTTGAGCGAAGCTCTTCGTTGTCGGATCAGCCTTTTCAAGAGCAAGTTTGCTTGAATCGATCTCGAACATATCGCTGCTTGCAGCGAGCATCACGAAGTCCTCAGTAGAGGGGGCCGAACCGACAAGCGAATTAATGCCTGTCTTCTCACTCGTGGACTGACTATAGACAGGTGCTGAGACGAGGAGGATAGCTGCAGAGGCAAGCAATATGCGTTTCATGTTCTGGCTCCTTTGGTTTAAAAAGACTTAACCTCCCTCACAAGCATATGTTCCAAATTTGGGTGCCGCGGTTTGCGAATAATTGTGCTCCATGTCGATGGGCATGATTTAATGTCGTCTTTGAGCGCAGGATGCGATTATCTCAACGAGGTGGCGGACTCAAGTTCTGAACCATATACGGATTGAAGCGAGGTGGATGGATGCGAGGAAGTTTTCGTTGCGCTTGACCATCATCGAAAATCCTGCCGAAGCCCACATGCAGATAACGGTGAAGGAAGGCAAGGAACTCAAGCGTTATGAAGCCAGTGGCAAAATTGGCGAGGGGAAGGGGTGCGGGCTGGCATAACCTATCGACTGGATGACGGACGGATGATTTATATTCCTGAAGGCCAGATACAAGAGCGGGATTAACGCACATGAGCGAAATCGCTGATCCAGTCTCGAAGTTGTTTTCGGGGTTCAAGCGGCCAGTTTTCTGAACCCATTTATTCAGGCCGCCCAGAATGTCTGCTCCAGTCCCATGGAACCTCCAGCGCTTTTGGAAGTTTTTCCTGCATTATAAAGGCTGATGAAGCGCGAGGCTGGATAAATATTCAGCCGCGTTATCTCAGGCAGACGGGCGATACCACAGCGAGCGAGGACGGCATCTGATGGCTCCGCGGGCAAACTGGAAAGGCCAGCTGAAAGTTGACCAGCTTTTATGTCCGGTCGCGCTTTATACGGCAGCGTCCACCTCGGAACGCGTTTCTTTTCATCTTCTCAATCGTAAAACCGGCAACAGGCTGAGCCGTGAATTCGTCGATAGCGATACGGGCAAGCCGGTGGCACGTGAGGATCAGGTGAAGGGTTATGAAGTTTCCTCGGGCAATTATATCAGCTTCGATCCGGAGGAAGTAGCATCGGCTATACCCGAGAATGACAAGACGCTGAATGTGACGCGCTTCGTGAAATGCAATGAGATCGATGATGTCTATTTCGACCGGCCTTATTATCTTGCGCCAGACGGGGACGCGGAAAGTTTCGCGCTGCTACGGCAAGGCATGGAGGCGGAAAAGGTGGTGGCAATTGCCGAAGCCGTTTTGTTTCGACGGGCGCGCAAACTGCTTATCCGCGCCCATGATGGTGGCCTGATCGCAACCACGCTCAATTTCGATTATGAAGTGCGGTCCGCCGCCGAGGTTTTTGGCGAGCTTCCGGCTTTTCAATTCGATAAGGAAATGCTGGCACTTGCCAGACATATCATCGAAACGAAGATGGGGACTTTCGATCCGGCCGGCTTTGATGACCGGTATGATGCAGCCCTTGCCGAACTCATCAAGGCGAAGATTGAAGGCAAGCCGCTGAAAAAACCGGCAGCGCATAGGACCGCAGAGGTCATCGATCTCAAGGAAGCGCTTCGTAAAAGCGCAAAGCTCGACGCTTCCCGGGGCAAATCCGCTGAAACTGGCAGGCGCAGCGCGAAAAGCCGAAAGGCGGGCTGATGATGCGACAGCCGCTTGATACCTATTACAAGAAGCGTGATTTCAGCTTGACCAAAGAGCCGCGCGGGCGCGCTTTGCGCATGAAGGGAAATCTCTTTGTCGTGCAAAAACATGATGCGCGCAGATTGCATTATGATTTTCGCCTTGAAATGGATGGTGTCCTCAAAAGCTGGGCCGTCACGCGCGGGCCGAGCCTCGTGCCCGATGAAAAGCGCCTTGCCGTGCATGTCGAGGATCATCCTCTGGAATATGCTGGTTTCGAAGGCACCATACCCAGGGGCGAATATGGCGGCGGCACGGTGATTGTCTGGGATCGGGGCCGCTGGAAGCCCGAGGGCGACCCGCGCAAGCAATATGAAAAAGGTCATCTGGTCTTCGAGCTTGAGGGCGAAAAACTCAAGGGCCGCTGGCATCTGGTGCGCATGCATGGCAAGCCGGGTGAAAAGCGCGAAAACTGGCTGCTCATCAAGGGCGATGATGAATTTGCGAGAAATCGGCAGGATGCCGATATTCTCAATGAGCAACCGCAATCGGTGAAGAGCGGACGCGTGATCGCCGAAGTTGAACATGAAGAGCCGGGCTGGTCTTCCAAAACCGGACCGATCCGCAAGAAAGCGACTGCCAAGAAAGCTCTGCCTGCTCCAGCGACCTTTCCCGAACAAGCGGCCAAATCGAAGATGCCGGATTTCATAGAGCCGGCGCTTGCCACCCTTGTCGCCGATGCGCCCGAGGGGGATCGCTGGATGCACGAAATTAAGTTCGACGGTTATCGCATTCAGGCGCATCTGGCTGACGGTAATGTGACGCTTTATTCACGCGGCGGGCTGGATTGGACCAGAAAATTCGGGCAGGCCATCATGGATGACCTGCTCGCTATGGGCGTGAAAACGGCGATTTTCGATGGCGAAATCGTGGTCGAAAATCAGTCTGGCCTGTCGGATTTTTCAGCGCTGCAAAGTGATCTGGGCGATGGGCGAACCGACCGCTTCGCTTATTACATCTTTGATCTTCTTTATTGTGACGGTTACGATCTTCGCGCGGTGCCGCTGTCGGACCGAAAAGCGCTGGCAATAAAGCTCGTTTCACAACCATCTGCGGCAGTGCGTTTCAGCGAGGGTTTTGAGGCAGCTGGTGAAGAGGTTTTGAAAAATGCCTGCGGGCTGGGGCTGGAAGGCATCGTCTCGAAACTCAAGGATGCCACCTATAGCAATGGCCGCACCATGGACTGGCGCAAATCGAAATGCATTGGCCGGCAGGAATTTGTCATTGCCGGGTTTGTGCCCTCGAGCGCGACGCGTGGTGCGATTGGCTCGCTCGTTCTTGGCGTCCATGACACGAAGGGCCTGATCCCCGTCGGGCGGGTCGGCACCGGCTTTTCGGTCAAGAGCGCAAAGGAGCTTTATAGTCGGCTCAATACCATGCGGCAGGAGGAAAGCCCTTTTATGGTGCCGCTTACAGCGGATGAAAAGCGCGGAGTGAAGTTCGTTGCGCCGGAACTTGTTGCCGAAATCGAGTTTCGCGCCTGGACGGCAGACAAAAGGCTGCGTCATGCAGCTTTTCGCGGCCTGCGCGACGATAAACCCGCTCAGGACGTCAAATGGGAGAAACAAGCTGTGCCTGCTATCACGTCCGATGCCTCCACGCCCGAGACCGATGTAAAACTAACCCATCCCGACAGGGTCTACTGGCCCAAGGAAGGCGTAACGAAACAGGGGCTTGCGGATTATTATGCCGAAATATGGCCCCTTATCGAGCCGTTCATCATCAACCGGCCGCTTGCCTTGCTGCGCTGCCCCACGGGGATCGAGGGCGAGCATTTCTTCCAGAAACATGGATGGAAAGGGCTGAATGAGCATATTGTTGAAGTGCAGGACCCATCTGACAAAGATGAGGAGCCCTTTATCAGCATAAAGGATTTCGATGGGCTGATCGGACTGGTGCAGGCGGCATCGCTCGAAATCCATCCCTGGGGTTCGACGCTCAAAAACTGGGAACAGCCCGATATGGTGACGATGGATCTTGATCCGGGGGAGGGGGTTGTCTGGGAGCGCGTCATTGAAGCGGCCTTTGAAACAAGGGAGCGGCTGGAAAAGCAGGGGCTCGCCGCCTTTGTGAAAACCTCTGGCGGGAAGGGATTGCATGTGGTGGTTCCGCTCAAACCCCGGGCCGACTGGCAAGCTGCAAAGACCTTCACCAAGGCCATTGCCGATCAGATGGCGGCCGACAGCCCGGAACGTTACGTCTCGACGATTTCCAAGGCGAAGCGCAAGGGCAAAATCCTGATTGATTATCTGCGCAATCAGCGCGGCATGACGGCGGTGGCGCCCTATTCACCGCGTGCGCGGCCGGGGGCTGCGGTATCCATGCCGCTTGCGTGGAATGAGTTGAGCCCGGCGATTGGTCCGGCGCATTTTACCGTTCTGAATGCGTCGACGCGACTGTCCGCGCTCAAAAGCGATCCCTGGCAGGATTTCCGCAAGGCGGAAGTCCCGCTGCCGAAAACGAAAGCAAAATAAATTCAGGACGGTTTTTTCTCGCCAGCGAGGCTTTTGCGCAGCGCATCCATGATATTGACGACATTGCCCGCGGAAGGAGCTATGGCTTCGGTCTTGGGTCTGGCAGCTGGCTTGCGTTTCTTTTTGCGCGCTGCAATCATGGATTTGAGATTTTTCTGCACTGGATCTTGCAGCACGTCAGGATCCCAGCCTTCGGTGCGTTCCCTGATGAGTTTACGCACCATGGTGACCAGTTTCTTTTCCGGCTCGCTGTTTTCGATCTGCGCAAAATAATCATCCGGGTTGCGCACCTCATCGCCGAAACGCAACGTCCAAAGTATAATTCCCTTACCGCGCGGTTCCAGCAAAACCGCCCTTTCACGCCGATACATGACGAGCCGGGCGAGGCCGAAGACCTTGCTCTTTTCCATTGCCTCGCGAATAACAGCAAATGCTTCCTGCCCTACCTTGTCGGACGGGGTGAGATAATGCGGTTTATCATACCAGATCCAGCCGATACTGTCAGAGGGAATGAACTTGTCGACATCGATGGTTCGGGTGCTTTCCAGTGCGACAGATTCAAGCTCTTCATCTTCGAGAACGACGTAATCTCCCTCGGCCTTCTCGAAACCTTTCACCTGATCCTCATCGCGCACCATCTTATGCGTCTGCGAATCCACATAGCGGCTGACGATACGGTTGCCCGTTGTCTTATTGAGCATATGGAAACGAATTTTGTCGCTCTCGCTCGTCGCGGGCATAAGCTCGACCGCGCAGGTGACGAGTGAAAGTTTAAGATAGCCCTTCCAGAAAGCATGCGGCACGGTTTTTCCCTCGCAAGAAAAAGCATAACCGGGCTGGCCCCGGATAGTTCCCAAAAGAGGCCAAACTATTGAGAACTGGGGATTTGGAAATATCTGCTGCTTCGCGTTCTCTTTCCTTCACGCGCTGAGGTTGAACTACGTCAAATGCGCGACAGCCTTCCCCGCAAAAGTGATCACTATTACAAAAACTCTGGGGAACCTCGATCAATATGGCGAGTTAGCGTCTCTATCGTCTATCAGCGGGTAGTCCATGCAGCCCTAGAGGAAGAGAAATGGCACAGATTCACCTACGAGGCCAGATATCAAACTCCAAGCAAATGAGAGCTCAAGGAAGCCGGGCGCCCGGGAAGGAAGGCGCGGAAGCAGATCGCGAAGATAAAATCACATCGAATAATTTATACGAGCAGCGCCTGCGGCCCAGAACGCCGAACCAATCGGCTAACCATACACTTGGCTCTGCAGCCATCTTGTTCATCGTCACATCCTTGCATCAATCTGACGTGATGTCTTGTAAAGATGCGATGGTTCAAAACGACGCTTTACAGCCGGACGATCTTGTTGCCATGATTCCTGCGCTGCGCGCTTTCGCGCGCTCGTTTTACCGTGACAAAGAGAATGCGGAAGATCTGGTTCAGGAGACTTTGCTAAAAGCCTTGGCCAACCGGCAGAGATATATACCGTTTTCTCCGCTCAAGTCGTGGCTGTTTACCATTATGCGTAATACGTTTTGCACAAATTATCGGATGCAACAGCGCGAAATTCCCGGCCGTGGTGAATATTTTATAGCGACTGTAGACGCTTCGCAGGAGGTGGTAATGGAAACGAAGGATGTAGAGATTGCCCTTCAATCACTGCCTGCCAAGTATCGCAACGTTCTTTCTCTGGTTGTGCTCGAAGGAAAAAGCTACGAACTGACAGCACAACTTTGTGGCTGTTCGATTGGAACAGTAAAAAGCCGGCTGCATCGTGCGCGCCGTAAATTGAGTATATTGATTGAAGGGGCGTGAATTTGCTTCGGCCCCGCTGAAATCAAAACATCTCCTGATGTTGTATAAAAAACAGCCCTGAATCACGCAATATCTTGTCTTTCATTGCAAACCATGGCCAAATAACAGGTATGGTTCAATCATATAATAATAGAGTTAGCTTATTCGTCGATCGGAAAATTCTGGTCTTTGAAGATCTCTTTTTACTCTCGCAAGAGGCGCAAAGTAAGCTTGTGAAAATGGGAGCGACGGTGTTGGGACCCGTCAATACCACACAGAGCGCGCTTGATTTTCTGGAACGAGAGAATATTGATGGAGTTATAATTGATATATCGCTCGAAATTAATCAAGTGTTACCGATCATAGCAAAACTCGATGATATATCGGTGCCTTTTATATTTGCATTTTCAAACAATCCTCACCTCGATGCAACGGATTTTTCCGGTTTTGTATTAAGTCATCGCGAGAGCGATCTGATAACCATTGCGGAAGCACTTTTTATTCGCTCCAATAGCGACCATTGAACTTATCCTCAATTTGGGGAGGCACGGACCTGGGCTTATAGTTCGTGATTATATGACGCCGATTTTTCGAGGTGGATGGATTTGTCCGCTGATAGCCAGGTTCCCTCATTGAGAGGTGGAAACAGGCTCAAGTACCCGCCCCGGTAACAAATTCGAAAAATCGATAAATATGCGGGAACAATATCTGGCCACCTCGGTTGGGATAGCCGTCATTCGACTATCAGAGGAGCTAAGGTTATGCCAGGCCGATACCAGCGTGAAGATCGAGGCGACTATTACAACGAGCCATACAGAAATCGGGGATTCGAGGGTTCCAGGGGAGGATACGGGGGCTCCGACGATTATGAACGCTATGCCGACGAGTACCAGTCCCGGCGGCGTTATGACGACGATGAAGACGAGCGTTATAGCTATAATTCGCCGCGCCGTGACTCTTTTTTTAAGGATGAGCGTTCTTCTGAAGGCGCGCGAAGCGGGACGCAAAGATATTCTGTCTCCGGCGGACAACATCGAGGGAAAGGCCCAAAGGGCTATACTCGTTCGGATGAGCGGATCAAGGAAGATGTCTGTGACGCCTTGATGGACGACGCCGATCTCGACGCCTCGGATATCGAGGTGAGCGTAAAAAAAGGCGAAGTCACGCTTCAGGGACAGGTAGAAAAACGCTCCGATAAGCGTCGAGCAGAAGAATGCGCTGAAGCTTGTCTCGGTGTTTCAGACGTTCAGAACAATATCAAAATCCGTTCAGCATAATAACCGCATCAAGAGACTCATGGCTTCGGGAAGGGAGCCTGAGAGGAGCTTTTTTACAAAGCTCACTAGGCGTCTTTACGCCAAATTTGTAAAAATGGAGGAATAAAATGCCACGTAATATGCCAGAAAGAGATGAGCAAGGCCGCTTTGTAAGTGAAGACCACAGGGGCCGATCAGAAGATAATCATCGCCGATATGCCCGTACTTATGACGACGATAATCGTCGGTCCGGCCGGTATGATGATGATGATCGCAGCCGCAGCGGTCATGGCGGTTGGTTCGGAGATTCTCGTGGTCACGCAGAAGCAGCTCGCAGGGGATGGGACGAACGACGCGAGGATCACGATTATGATGATCGCCGCCGTTATTCGCGGCGGGATGATGACGATGATGATCGTGGCCGTGGGTGGTATGGAGATTCCCGCGGCCATGCAGAAGCGGCGCGGCGCGGCTGGGATGAACGGCGGGACGATCGCGATTATGATGACCGGCGCAGCTATTCCAGCCGCGATGATGACCGGCGCTATTCCAATCGGGATGATGATTATCGTTCCAGCTCAGGTCATGGCCATGGCGGCTGGTATGGGGACCCCGAAGGACATTCCCGTGCAGCAAGGCGGGGATGGGATGAGCGCCGGGACGACGACTATGATTATCGTCGCCGCCGGTAACTGGTGATTAATCGATAAAAACAGAGCGGCCTTATATAGGGCCGCTCTTTCTCATATTGCATCTGATTGCTGTCTGAACGTGATTTCCAAATAAAATAACGGCTTAAAGGAGTTCCGATGTCTCCACTTAAACAGGAATCGCTGCCGGAACTTCTGTGACATAATAAAACGGAAACTCAGCCGGGCATGGACAATGAAGTCAAGTGCGCTTCCAGTTCGTCATGTCGAGCCGTAAATTTTGAATGGGCAAGCCTTGCAGCGAGTTCCGCAATGGAATTCAAATCCCGCAATCCGCTTTCATATAACCGGATAATGCATCCAGCGAGCTCTTCGGCAGAATAGGAACGGTCACTTTCTTCTAAAATGATTGCGGATTGAGAAAAGCAGCTACGCAAGAAGTTAACTTCATTTGGAGAATAAATGCGGCTAGCTTCGTTGAACAACGGCATATCGGCCTCCCTGGAATACGAAATCTTAACGATACGCTCTTTGCGCGATATAGATAGCGCTAAAACACGATCCGTTGTCTGGGTACGATAGCGTACAGAGGCAGGCGCGAAATATTCTGGAACCAACCCCTTGTTTCGCTTGTTCATGACGCAAGCGGTCAGGGAGATATAAAGAATGTCTTTTCCATCACAAGGCGCGATGGCCAACAAACTCCTGGCTTTGCTTCCGTCATCCGATTACGACGCCATTGCCCGCGAGATTACCTATGTCGAGCTTCCGCGCGGTTTGACGCTCGCGAAAACGGGCAGACCGATTGAATATGTCTATTTTCTTACGAATGGTATTGGCTCGGTTATTGTGGCAACTGCGGAAGGTCGCCGGGCCGAGGCCGGGATTTTCGGTTTCGATGGATATATTCCCACTTCAGCAATAGCTGGCGTGGAAACCAGCCCTTATGATGTCATTATCCAGGTGGCGGCACAGGGATATGAAATGCCTTATGAGAATTTCCGTCGTTGGATGGACAGCAATCGCAGTTTTTCAAACATAATGATACGTTCGATTGAAGCCTTCTCGATTCAGCTTGCCTATACGGCCGTCTCGAATGCAATTCATGAAGTTACGCAACGCTTGGCCCGGTGGCTATTGATGTGTGATGACAGGATATTGGGCAATGAAATAGCGCTTACGCATGAATTCCTCTCGATAATGCTCGCCGTCAGGCGTCCCACGGTCACGACTTCACTTCATGTTCTGGAGGGACTGGGCTTTATCCGGTCGGAACGCGGGGTCATCATTATTCGCAACCGTTCGGGACTGGAACAATATGCCCATGATGCTTATGGCCGCCCCGAAAAGGAATATCGCCGTTTGATGCAAGGTTTTTCGTAACTTACGATAGCCGGAGCCGGTCGCCAAAAAGCTGGCTATATTCATTTTCAGGTTTTCCATAGGCTTCGCCGGCGAATTCCTCAAGGCCTCTGCGATCACGTATAATGATACGTCCCCGCTCCGATCGCACCAGTCTTTTGCCTTCCAGCAAATGAAGTCCGGTGGTGATGCTCGGACGCCGGACACCAAGCATAAGCGCGATGAAATCGTGGGTCAGGATGATTTCATCGCCGTCTGTACGATCATGGGACATTAACAGCCATCGTGCCAGTCGCTCGTGTATATGCAAATTTACATTTGCCCACACAGTGTAGGAAATCTGCGAGGCAAAGCTGTGAATGTAACGCGCAAGCAGACTGGCAAACATGCTATTGCGATTAATTTCCTTTATGGCTGCGCTGATAGCTATCCGGTGACCATACCCGCTAACCTGCATGATTACGTCATGAATGCTCGTTGTCGCTCCTACGGCTCCCGAAGTTGGCGAGAATCCTTCACGTCCTACCATCCCGGCTTCTGCTACCCGTCCTCGTGTGGATGTGGCGATGACCGAAGCTATCCCGCCGCAAAGAAAGTAAAGATAGTCGATAGGTCGATTGGCTCTAACAATAATCTGGCCACGCTCAAGGGTAACAGGTTCCAGCAGTGAATAAATATTACCGAGAACGTCTGAAGGCAGGCTCTTAAGAAGTCGATTATGCAATTTGGGCTCGCTGTACATTTGTCCTACTTCGGGCAAAGCACCAACTTTGCGCCCTCACACCCCATTTCCATTGAGGTTTTGAGTCTATACCATTGTATTTTCACAAAGGATTTTCTGTACGCTAGCAGACGGAGTGGCGCCGCGCGGCAATTCAAATGCCAGGGGGAGTGCGATAGAGCTGAAAAACTCCAATAAAGATTACGTTCAGGTAGCGTATGCGAATTGAGAAATTTTGCCGAGTTCCTCAAGGAATAATGATCGTTCCCGATCGAAGCCGGTTTGCGCACGCAGGCGTAGCAAATAGGATGGATGGATCGTCACAAAGATAAAATCATCTTCGTACTCCTGTAACCGACCGCGTATCTGCCCGATTTTTACCGGCTTGCCGAAAAGGGAACGCGCGGCAACTGCACCCAGAGCGACAATAATTTTCGGCCGAACCAATTCAATTTCCTGCCGAAGCCACCATCGGCATGCTTCGATGTGGCTGGTGGAAGGTCGTTGATGCAGGCGTCTTTTACCGCGCTGGACATGACGAAAATGTTTTACGGCATTGGTGATGTAGCACCCGGCACGGTCGATATGAGCCTCATTCAGACAGCTGTCAAAAAGCTTGCCGGCGGGACCGATCAACGGGCGTCCTGCGCTGTCCTCCTTATCGCCGGGCTGTTCGGCAACGAAGAAAATCGGAGCATCAATCGGACCTTCGCCGAAAACTGTTTGTGTTGCGTGTTTATAGAGTTCGCACCGTCGACAACTCTGCGCTTCAGCGCAGAGTTGCTCAAGTTTATTTTGTCGAGGCAGAGTTGCTGATTGTGTCATTGCCGTAGCCATTGCATGACAATTGCTTGCAGGAACTTCAAATCCGTTCGGACGAACTCTTAGCGCCAGCGCAGGCGTTCACGTTCAATTTCGGCTGCTGTGTAAGGCGCGCCCGCTGCATTGAAATTTTCCCATCCCTCTTCAACATAAGCATCGCGTCGTTGGGCAATATTAACGCGACCCCAATCTTCCAGAATGGCTTCCACTTGCTCCCGGTCGGTTTCATCGCAACGAACCGTGACCAGGGTACTGCCCCGACGAATGGCTTCGCTATAGGCATGGGCTTCTGCTTCCGGTACTCCGGTTTCGACGAGAGCGCCGACGAGCCCTCCTGTCACACCGCCTGCGGCAGCGCCGCCCAGCAGCCCGACGAGTGTTGCAGTCAGCCAGCCGCCAGCGACAACGGGACCAACACCGGGGATGGATAGCAAGCCC
The DNA here is from genome assembly GCF_003149535.1 of Falsochrobactrum shanghaiense. Lineage (GTDB taxonomy): Bacteria > Pseudomonadota > Alphaproteobacteria > Rhizobiales > Rhizobiaceae > Brucella > Brucella shanghaiense. The sequence goes on from NZ_QGDB01000008.1 coordinate 30,284, forward strand.
AGTCCGGTCAGCAGTCCTGCTCCACCGCCAGCAACCGCGCCGATACCCGCTCCTGCTTTGGCGCCCGTAGCCGCACTGCCTTCCTCCTGCAATACATCCTCAGCATATCTGCCGTCTGTATTATTGGAAATCAGACTGATATTATCAGCCGACACACCTGCTTCTTCCAGAGCGCGAACAGCATCAGCCGCTTCGTCGTGATTGTCAAATAGACCTGTGATATAAGTCATTTTCATCTCCTTGTTTGCTTCCCTGCCTTGCCGTCATTTCGTGGTGACGTTTCCCTGAAAATCGAGAAGGACTTTCACAGTTTGCCCATTTTGGGCAGCATCGGCGCTCCAGATGCCGTCCTCGCCCAGCTGCAGATTTGTGATGTCCGTAAAGCCCGCATCCATTATCCGCTCCCGGGCCTGATCTTCAGTAAAGCTGTTTTCGCCCGCCACCGGTGCCTGCGGGTTGTTTTTTCCAGGGGTGCTGATTGCGGGAGTCTGTGCGTCGTCGGATGGTGCGGTTTGAGCCAAGGCAGCCGGCGCAAGCAGCATAAAAGCCGCGCTGGCGAAATATCGGATGGTCCGTTTCATCATAAGCTCCATTGTTTGCGGGCTGGAGCGGCTCGTGTTTGAACAAAATCGCCGGAACCGCTCCAGGCCTTTGTTTTATCGCCCTATCTTGGTGGAAAACTTTCATCCGGGCAAACGGACGACGATCAAGCCGCTTCAGCATGAAGATTAACAGAGGTCTCGGCGATTTTCGTGAGGTCTTTGTCAGTCTGCCCTTCTTCCTGCAAGGTTTGATCCAGCAGCTTGGCTATATCCTTGTGCCCAAGGGTCTCGGCCCAGCGTTTCAACGTGCCATACCGTGTAATTTCATAGTGTTCGACCGCCTGCGCAGAGGATATGAGCCCGGCATCAAGAGCCGGACTGTTTGAAAACTCTTCGATAATTTCCTCCCCCTCCGCGATGATGCCTTCAATGGCATCACAGGTTTTGCCCTGTGCGCGTTTACCGAGAAGCTCGAAGCATTGCTGTAGTCGTTCTATATGGCCTTCGGTCTGCTCCCGGTGTTTATCGAAGGCATTTTTGAGTTTTTCATCGGTAGCAGCACGGGACATTTTGGGAAGCGTTTTCAAAATCTTGCGTTCTGCGTAGTAAATATCCTTGAGCGTGTCATAGAACAGATCGTTGAGATTGCGTTGTTTGGTGCTGGCCATTGCAGGCTCCTCCTCATTATGTTTGCGAATATCCCTGTCGTCTGAATGAAATCCCGACGACTACTGACCTAACCCGCCAGGAAGGATTTTGTTTCATGCACGCATCGGAATAATCCAGGCGAACAGTTGCGATTATTAAGGCTGCGTTGGAGGTGGTGACCGACCGCAAATCCATTCGCTACACCTATGATTGATTGCTTGCTGTTGGTATTGTCACGACTTGGATTTGTGTTCGGGTTTGCCTTTCTGTTTGGTGGAAGCCATTTTCTCAAGCTCCTTTTCGCTCATGGACTTGGCCATTTCTTTCGATGCGCCGCGCAGTTCGCTTTTTGGCTTATCTCCGCGTTTTGCAGCCAAAGCCGCACCTGCGGCCTGTTGTTGTGCTTTGGATTTTGCGGGCATTTTCGTCTCCTTATTTTCCGGGATAGCGTAATATCTTCTCACTGGAGGAAGGATGTGGCTTCGGCGGCAATGGAATTACATTCGCGTTGATCGCCTCCCAAGCTATCACCTGGGCAATAGCAGGCAGAACAAGCTCTGATCTGGAGCTTTTTTCTTATCGTTGAGGCAAAAACCCGGGCATTACCCGGGCTTTTACTCTGATTAATCACGATGTTCCGGCATTTCCTTAAGCTGCTCCTTGGACCAGCCTGTCACCGCATGAACCTCGCCATTCTCGTCGCGCATAAAATCAAGATTGCTGATTGGCACGGCGACGGGCTTGGCCCCGATTCCGAGAAAACCGCCAACGTCGACAGTAACGGTACTTCCGCTACCCGCTCCATGCATATGGTCCACAGTCCCGACCTTCTCATCGTCGACACCATATATAGTTGCACCTTCAATATTAGCGGGCGTGAGTTCCTCGTTCGTCAGACGGACGTGAGCAGAGTGGTCCATTTTCTTTCCTCCATTTTGGCTTTGAACCACAAACCTTTCAGGAGGGCTATTTGTTCCCAAAATGCGGGATCAGGAAGAACAAAGGGCAATCTTCAAAAGGGTGGCGAGGTTCCGGGCCGGGTCCGGTTTCAAGGGGGCAGAGCAACAAGCTTGCAGAGCCTTTCTTCCAGCAAGAGCGTCGAAGCTTGGTAGCGCTGCATGTTCTTGGGCCGCTGGAGCAAACAAGCGAAAGGGAACATCCGCTATCCTTGGCGGTTATCGATATTCGCAAGAGGGGAGTTTTGATATGGCCCACGCAAAGAAATGGTCAGCCGAAGTGACCGATCATAGCGATGCTTTAGATCTCGAACCGCATGTGTTCGAGCAGGATGATCCGAAGGAAATTGCAGCCTCCCTGAAACGCTCGGCTGACAAGAGCCATAAGCGCAAGACGGAGCCATTTCGCTCGGCCATGTCTATGCTGACCTTCTATATCAACCGAGCTGGCAAGAATTTGCCGGAAAAGCGCAAGCAAGTGCTGGAAGCTGCCAAAAAGGAACTGCGCAAGGCTTATGGCAAGGCTGACCAGCCTTAAGCCCGCCTTGAACAAGGGAGAGACCGATGAAAATCTGGATCGACGAATGGATCATTCGATCTGTGGGTTCCGGGACACCGTCCGACCCGCCGGAAATACCGGAAAATGAGCCGGAAGGCATTCCGGTCGAGCCGCCGGAAACCATTCCTGAACCGGACAAGGCGCCGTTCAGCCCCGACGAGCCTGAACAGATACCGCCCCTACCTATGCCCGAACAACCTTCGCCCGGTCCCGCCAACCCGGGTCAGCCAGCAATGCACGGTGCCACTCTCCTGTCAATCTGAACCGGGATAAGGAGCGCTCTGCAACATGCCTGCCAGACATGCGCAGTTAGCGGTCAGCCGGGGGTAGCTGCGCGTATTTTTCTAGATTGAGGCCTCGCCCCGATAGGTGACGCATTAGCGGTATCAGCATTACGCCAATCAACTGTGATTTAGCATGTTTCCATGAGAAAGGCGGAATCCCGGCTACGAGCATGGCCGTCCGAAAGAGACCTTTCGGCGTTCTGCCCTATAGCTAACGCATGACCAGCAACTGTGGTGTGGATGCTATCGGAGCGCAAACGAGAACAAAGCCTGGACCATTTGTCAGGCAGCAACCGCGCGGAGCGATTTCTCTATTTCTCCGCCGCAATAGGCTTTGCCATAATCTTTGAAGCTTTTGGTATCCAGCGCAGCGAGTGAGGGGAGCGCCTGAACACGTCTTGAAAGGTTCATGATTGTGGGAGAAGTTTCCTGAATAATGGTCTCAATGACAGCGAAGCGATCGGCCATCGTAGTCCAGAGGATGGATGTCACGATACCCGTTACGTTGATGACGCCTTTCGGGGGCGAGCGCTGCAACCCGTCGAACCGAAGGCGCGAGCTCGGATGAACCAGATCGTCAGCATAGCTGACGCATATATCTATCCGCACCTCGTTTGGGGATTGTATATCGAGCTTGTTTCAAAGGCGGCCAAAGGCGAACCGGCTGACGAAAGTCGTGTAGCGCTGGCACGGGCGAAATCGCCGGTGTGCATTGACGTCCTCGCCGAGTTCCTGGGCGACAGCCTTTGGCTTGCCGGCAATCACATTACCCTGGCCGATCTCTATGTCGCCCCGATGCTCGACTACTTCTTATTGGTGCCCGAGGGGCAGGAAATGTTCTCCGCGAAAACAAATCTGCGGAAGTGGTGGGATCGCATGAATGTTCGTGAAAGCATTCAGCTTACCCGCCGAGCGAGATGACCGCCTGCGGGCGACCCTTTGCTTGGGGTCGAGAATGGAACTTGTAGGGATATTACGTGTTCCTCAATCGCCTGATAGGCGCCCCGTCCTGCCAGAAGGAGCGAGAAATAGCGATATGCAATTTACAGAGGCATCGCTACAGACAACGGTCGGCGAATTCGCCATGATCGATTATGGTGGAAGCGGTCCAGACTGCCTTTTGATCCATGGCACAGGCCAGAATGCTTTGGCGTGGCGGCAAGTGGCCGAACTGCTCAGCCATCGATTTCGCGTGATGGCGTTCGATATGCGCGGTCATGGCCAGACTTTACTTGATTCCAGCGATGCCGAACAATATTGGCGCGACATCGGGCCAGTTCTGGCGGCAGCGCGGATGGAGCAGCCTCTCCTGATAGGGCACTCCACCGGTGCCTATGCGGCCATGGCATATGCAGCGTCGGGCGGGGAGGCATCGGCGATCGTCTGCGTCGACGGCTTCACGCTTGATACCGGCGATGCAAATTCGCCTCTTACGGAGGAAGACTGGCAGGCTACGCAGCGTCAATTCTTCGATCTGTTCCGATATGGCTGGCGTACTTCACGAACTGATCGCGACAAATATATCGAAAAAGTCGTGAACTCAGCTGATGGCGATCCGTTTAATACGGGCATAGAACCGGCCCAGCTTCGCGATATGCTGGAACGGTGCTTCGTGGAGAAGAACGGCGGCTGGCTTCGCCGCCCGACTTTCGACGAGATCAGGACAGTCAGCTTGCCGGATGCAAATAGCCGGATCAGGCCGGACAGGACGATCTATGATCAGGTCGATGTGCCGATGCTGCTGATCTGGGCGCAGCATGGTCTGTCAGCTGACCGCCTGCAAGACCTGAAATCGCGCGTGGCCGGAAGCCGTAATCGAATGCTCGCGACTATCGATGCATCGCACAACGTGCCGATGCAAAAGCCAGCGGAGCTTGTCCGGCTGATTTCCGATTATTGGTGGCGAGATCTGCGCCGATGATTGCAAAGGTTCCGAATTACCAATCGGTTATTCTTCGCCTTCATGCGCGGCTCGGGCTACCATGGACCGGCGCCGCAGTGATGCTAATCGCGCCCGACGCTCGATGTCGCCGCGCAAGGGCTGATTGCCACATCATTCTATACCGGGCACAGCGTCAATGGGGAATGAAGCGGGTGTTTGGCTGCCGGCCTAGGGTACCCGGATCGACGTCGGCTGAATGATCCTGTTGGCGGCTGGCTTTATGGGCACTACTCACCGTTGGCCGGTAATTGATGATGCGGATATCTGATTGTTGCTTCTGTCGAGGTTGAAGGTGCAGGCGGTCATCCTGTTTACATGGGGCCTATGAAACACCTGGTGGATAGCTGAGACTACGCGGATTCGCGACGCGGTTCAGCGAATAGCTGCCTGATTGACCCTTGCGAGCATTTTGGTGAGTTGGTTGTTCTCATGACGCAGCTTTTCGATCAACTGATGCTTTAGCGCGGTATTCTCGGCTTGCAGCGCTTCGATTTCATCGCCGGTTGGCACTGCTACGGACAACGGAATGGCGGGCAGGTCAATGGGCTGTTCAACCCGAGGCTTTTTGGCTCGACGTGTACGGACCGCACGTTGTTTTGGTTCAGATGCGTAGCGTGCGGCCGGATTGGAAGATGGCATTGCTGGCAACGTATCAACCGTGGCTGGTTTCGCCGTATCTTCTGCTATCGTGATTGGGGGAGCCTCGACAGAAGCAGGTACAGGCTCTGCCGGTGGCAGCTCGGCTGTCAATGTGACTGGGGCGGTTTCAGAGACTGTAATTTCTGACACAACTTTCTCACCCGGGGTGGTGGGATCTTCCTCCACCTCACGGGCAATTGCCTTGAGGTCGATATTGCCCCAGAGGGCATTGGGTTTGTTTCCCGACCGGGCGCGCCGACCGCCCTTATATTCAACGATCACGCCTTGCAGCGGATTTTTCATCTGCGGATAAATTCCCTGAATGATGTATTGGCTTTGACAGGCCATTGGAATTGCCAACTGGCCCTGTCATCTGCATCTTCCTATACATAGAATGGTATTTTTGCAATTCTATCTGTGTGTGGGCTTCATGTTCTCCCACGACTGAATGTGCCTTCAACCCATCTGGACCCGCTATAGTCGCTGTCAATGAATTATACATTCATTTTGTCGATGATTGTTGATTGATGTTAAACTCACACTATCAAAGCCTCTGGAGAAGAAAAAATGGTCGATGACAATATCATTGCAACGCAAGAACAGCCAAGCAAAGCGGAAGCGGTGGTCTCTGAGAAGCCAAAGCCACAATCGCGCAGCCGCAAGAAAGCTGCCAGTGCTGAGCCGGTAAAGGCACCCGCCAACAAACGCAAGATGTACTCTGCGCAAGAGCGTCGGAACATCCTTGCTTCGGTGGCCAAAAGCACGGCGGATGGCAAGACCACGGTGAAAGAAGCACTCAAGGCTGTGGGGGTCAGCGATCAGGCATATTACAACTGGAAAAAGGCTGCAGATAAAAGCGCACCCGCTGCATCTTCAGCGGTTCATGGCGACGAGCTGAAAGATCTTGTTGCACTGGAAGCGGAGAACAAGCGTCTTCGTCGGGAACTGGCTGATAAATTACGGGCGGAGAATGCCGAACTGCGCAGGCGTCTGGCGCAGATCTAGCATTGTTTGCCTGTCTGCTGCATGGATTATCGAAGAGCCGCATCCTTCAGCTGAGGCGATGACAGCATTTTGGCTTTTGCAAACCGTCGGCGTTGCACATAGCTTGGTTCCGATTGTGTCCTGATATTTGGCCATGCAGACGGGAGGGGCACATTATTACGGCTATTATGCTGTCTGCCTGAAACGGATGGTATAAGGGCAAGCCGTCTCAGCACGGAAAGAGAGGTGGAATGGCGATGAAATCTCTGGGTCAGCGTCTTGTTGCGGGGCTGAAAAACTGGCGATCGCGCAAGAAAGACATCTCGCCGGAGGAAATGCCGGATAGCGGGAGCATAGCCAGCGAAGGCCCGAAACAGTCTGATCATGAGATGGCAAAACAGCAGCCGATCAAGGCCACGGCGACAGACGCTGATGAAGCAGATACCATGGGACCCCAGCCGACTGAACCGGTAGACTTGTCCGAGGCTTTAACGCCATCTGACCAGCCACAAGCGTCTGTGAAAGCAATCAGCCGCGCCGAACCACTTCCAGGTGCGGAAACAAAGGACATCGCCCCGGCGGCATCTGTTGCGCCCAAACCGGTCCAAAAGCGATCACGCGCGAAGAAAGCAGTAACGAAGGCAACTGATGGCTCAGGAGCAGATGCGGGATCTGCAGTCCTTGATGGTAAAAACGCGCAGGTAGATAAAAAGCCTGACAATGACGGTATAGCCAGCGACGGGGGAGCGCAGCTTAACAACATCTCTGCTCTGGTTACAGCGCCAGACCAGGATCAGGAAGGTGGCAATATAGCCGGGACGACAGAGCCGGAAAGCCCATCAGAGGCATTTGCGCAAGCCGATAAGCTACAGGAGGAGCCTACTGGTCAAGCGGAGCCTGTCAAGGAAGAAGGGACAGACCAAACTGCTGCCACCCATGCCGCCTTGGCATCGCCACGCAAGCGATCTCCTGCAGGAAAATCCAAATCCTCGGATGAACTCGTAACCAATAGGGAACTGGCGTCCCTTGAAGCAGAAAATGCCCGCCTCAAACAGTTGCTCAGCGAGAAGCTGTTGGTGAAGCGGGTCGATCCGGAAAACTGAATTGATTTGCCACTATGATAACTCGAGCTATAAGTGGAACTGAAGCAGAGGAAGTCTGATGGCTGCCACATTGTTGCCTGGGACCTCCAGCTCGATCCGTCCGCTGTCCGTTGTCACTGTCTTGCGACTATAGCCATACCGGCTGTTGTTGCCCTGTTGTTGCTTTGCTCCTCCTGGCCAAGATGGGGATCCATCAGCATGTATCTAGATCAGGAGCCGTAGCTGGTCTGGCTCCGTTGTTTCATGGCCCGCGAAAGAGGAGATGGTGACGCCAATCAAGCGAATGCCTTTTTCAGTCGGAAATACGAGAGCCAGCAGTGCAAATGCCAGATTCATGATATCAACAGCGGTGAGCAGCGGCAAGCCTACGCTCCGGCTGCGTGTGATCTGTTGGAAATCAGTATATTTGACTTTCACAGTGACCGTTCGGCCAAATAGCTGCTTGTTTTCGCAAACGCGCCAGACTTTTTCGATGAGCGGGATCAATTCGGATCGGGCTGTTTCAAGATCATGAACATCGACAGCGAATGTATCCTCGGCGCCGATAGACTTTCGTTCCCGGTTCGGCTGCACGGGCCTGTTGTCGATGCCTCGTGAAATCCGATAATACCAGCCACCCGATTTCCCGAAATGCTCGGTGAGGAATGCCAGCGACTTTGCCTTCAGCTCTGCCCCTGTCAGAATTCCGAGACGCTCCATTTTCGCGGCTGTCGCCGGTCCCAGACCATGAAATTTCTTGACTGCGAGGGCTTCGACGAAGGCAGGTCCCATGCGCGGCGTAATGACGGCCTGTCCGTTCGGCTTATTGAGATCGCTGGCCATCTTGGCGAGGAATTTACAATAGGAGATGCCGGCTGATGCGTTGAGACCGGTCACTTCCTTGACACGGGCGCGGATTTTCAGGGCGATTTCGGTCGCGATTGGCATATTCTGCTTGTTGTCTGTCACATCGAGATAAGCTTCATCGAGGGACAGGGGCTCGATCAGGTCGGTATGCTCAGCAAAGATCTCTCTGATTTGCGCGGAAACGGCCCGATAGACATCAAAGCGCGGTGGAACGAATATCAGATCGGGACAACGGCGTTTGGCGGTGACGGAGGGAAGGGCGGACCTGACACCGTAGGCCCGCGCCTCATAGCTTGCAGCAGCCACGACGCCACGGGCGGCTGAACCGCCGACGGCAACGGGCTTTCCTCTCAGCTCCGGATTATCGCGTTGTTCGACGGAGGCATAGAAAGCATCCATGTCCACGTGAATGATTTTGCGGACAGAAGCGGGTTCTTCGCTCTGTCTGTCGTGATTATCCATATTCGCGTCGGTATTGTCCGTCAGCATTCGAGGTATGTCTTCTTTGCTTTCCTAAATCAGGAAATCAACGGCGGATTTGGCTGGCGGTTCGACGAGGATCAGCATATTGCCGGGCAGGGGACGCTGAAGATGTTTTACGTCATCCCATTCGCCGGTGAGCCAGACGTCGACTTCCTGAGGTGTCGTCGGGGTCGCCGGCATGGCTTTCTGGTGGATTGGGCTGACAACCTCGCTGGGTGAGCTGGTCAGGAAGCCATAAAGTTCGAACTCCCGTTCTCCGTCGCGCACTTTCTTCACACCCTTCCACGGTGTCCAGAAGCCGGCGAAAAACATCAATGGCCGGTCATCATTCTGCGCAAACCATTGATTAGGGATACGACCACCGGCAAGCTCGCTTGCCGGATCAGGCTCGGCAAAGAATGTGAAGGGAACGACACATCGGCTGGTTGGCCCGAGCCAGCGTCGCCAATGCGGCGAGTTGACATTCCTGATATTGGTCACGCCCGGATCGTACTTGCCTTTAATATAGGCAGGCGGTGTCGGCATGCCCCAGGTGGCGCTTGCGATTTCACGCTTACCGTCGGAACCGACGCGAACGATTGGCGCCAGAGTTCCGGGATAGACGTCGAGCGACGGTTCGTTCCAGCCGGCCTTGTCTGAAAACGCTCTGGTAAATTCCATCACCGCATCGCGTGTGGTCGTAAGGTTATAGAGATTACACATGACCTGTTGTTCCTTACTATCGCCACATGCCGCGCATTCGTGCGCCGACATCAAGGCGAACCTGCCGTGGACCCGAATTAGCGGTTGAACCGGGCGGGACAACAGGCCATGCGCGGCATTCGAACAGCTTGATCAGATTAGCCGGAATAAAGCGCGTGCGCGAGGCATAGACATGGCGATCACCCGTTGAAGATTGGCCGTGTGTGAAGAAACGCTGCGGAATGACGAGGTTCAGACTATCCTTCGCACGGGTCATGGCAACATAGAGGAGACGACGCTCTTCCTCGATCTCATCGGAGGTGCCTGCTCCAAGATCTGAGGGAATGCAGCCGTCCACTGTGTTCAGGACAAAGACGGACCGCCATTCCTGCCCCTTTGCAGAATGGATGGTCGACAGGATCAGATAATCCTCATCGAGAAGCGGCACGCCTGCCTGCCCCGATGTCGCGTCCGGCGGATCGAGGGTCAGTTCGGTGAGGAACCGTTCGCGATTGGGATAGCCTGTCGCGAGATCCTCAAGTTGAAGCAGGTCGGCGCGGCGCATTTCAAAGTCTTCGTGAATGCGCTCCAGATGCGGTTCATACCAGTTACGGACCTGTCCGATTTCAGCGGGCCAACCGGATGCGCGGTCGCGTAAGCCTGACAGCAATTCGACGAAACCCGGCCAGTCCGCTTGCGCACGAGCCGGGCAGGGAAGGCCAGCCAGCGTTTCGACCGGGTCGGAACTGTCAACAATGGCATCAAGGGCGGTCTGTGCAGTTGCCGGTCCAACGCCGGGGAGGAGTTGCATCAATCGGAAGCCCGCAACGCGATCACGCATGTTTTGCGCAAAGCGTAATGCTGCAAGCATGTCTTTCACATGGGCGCTGTCGAGGAATTTCAGGCCACCGAACTTGACGAAGGGGATATTGCGTCGTGTGAGTTCGACTTCCAGCGGGCCGCTGTGATGGCTGGCTCGAAACAGCACCGCCTGATCTTTCAGCCGCATACCGCCTTCACGGTTTTCCAGAACCTCATCGGTAACAAACTTTGCCTGATCAGCCTCATCGCGCACTGTCACGAGACGCGGGCGCTCAAGTGACGGGCGCTCGGTCCAGAGGTTTTTGGTAAAACGTTCTTTGGCAAGACCGATCACGCCGTTTGCAGCGGCAAGGATTGGCTGTGTCGAGCGATAATTGCGATCAAGTGTGATGATTTCAGCCGCCGGAGAAAACATGTTGGGAAAATCGAGAATGTTACGAACGGTGGCTGCCCGGAAGGAATAGATCGCTTGCGCGTCGTCACCGACGACGGTCAGACCGCGACCGGCTGGTTTCAATCCGGTCAGGATTGTTGCTTGTAAGCGATTGGTATCCTGATATTCATCAACAAGGACATGATCCCATTTGCCGCCGATCTCATCTGCCAGCGTGGCAACCCCCATGGTCTGCGCCCAGTAGAGAAGCAAATCGTCGTAATCGAGCACATTCTGAATCTGCTTGGCCTCGACATATCCCGCGAACAGCTCGCGCAGTTCTTTTTCCCATGCCGCGCACCATGGATAGTTGGCGCGGAGGATTTCGTCGAGTGAGGCTTCTGCGTTAACCGTGCGGGAATAGATAGAAAGACATGTTCCCTTCGTCGGAAAGCGGTTTTCGGTTTTGGAAAACCCAAGATCATGGCGAACGAGATTCATCAAATCCGCAGAGTCTTCGCGATCATGGACCGAGAATTGCGCATCAAGGCCAAGCTCAAAGGCATATTCGCGCAGTATCCGTGCACCGATGCCATGGAATGTGCCTGACCATGCAAGCGCATCGGTCAGAATGCCGCCTTTGTCGCCGAGCACCTTTGCGCAGATGCGCTCTACCCGTTTGCCCATCTCGCTTGCGGCTCGTCGGGAAAAGGTCATCAGCAGGATGCGCCGTGGATCAGCGCCATCAATAATGAGCTGGGCAACCCGGTGGGCAAGGGTGTTGGTCTTGCCAGAACCTGCCCCGGCGATAATCAACAGGGGACCGCCGATCTGACCGTCAGGAAGCCCGGTCCCGTGAATGACTGCAGCACGTTGGCCTTCGTTTAATTTTTCCAGATGTGCGGCATTCATGCAGTCCTGCTCCTATCACTTTCAGATTCAACATCAATTCGGAAACAACACGCTGTTGAAAAACGCTCTGTTCTCTCTTCGTTGAAATGATCGGCAAAAGACTCCGATTGACTCGCGTCCCCAAAAAGAACAGAAAAAGAACATATCAGCGAAAACGCTCGTTGCAAAGCATTTCAGGAGTACCGAGTTTATGGCCCAACGTGCCGCCAATCCAGTCATCGCCAGCCTTCAGGAGCGCATTGCGCATCTTGAAGGCGGTGCTGGGCGCGTGCGTGAGGTTTTGCCCTTCGGTGTCAGCGATATAGACCGCAGGCTACCGGGAGGAGGGCTGACATTGGGGGCGCTGCATGAGGTGGCAGGCGGCGGCAATGGAGCCGTGGATGGTGCAGCAGCGGCATTGTTCGTTGCAGGCATTGCAGCCCGGACACGCGGAAAAGTCCTCTGGATTGTCACCCGCACCGATCTTTTTGCGCCTGCAATTGCTCAGGCAGGTCTGGCACCTGATCGCATGATCCATGTCGAGGCGGGAGATGAAAAGGCAGTGCTTGCCTGTTTCGAGGAAGGTTTGCGCCATGGTGGTCTGAGCGCTGTGGTTGCTGAAACGGCTCATCTCTCCATGACAGCATCGCGGCGTTTACAGCTTGCAGCCGAATCCTCACGGACAATCGGCCTCGCAATCCGTCGCTGGCGCCGACAGACGGAGGCCGGTGACTTTGGGCAGCCCACAGCCAGTATCACACGCTGGCGTGTATCCGTCCTTCCGTCTGACCCCTTGCCTGTTGCGGGGCTTGGTCGTGCCCGTTGGCTGGTTGAACTCATTCGGGCGAAAGCCGGAGAAAGTGCAGATTTTGAAGTGGAGGCCTGTGATGCACAGGGTCGTATCGCTCTTCCTTCCCAGGTGGCCGACAGATCGCCTCAGAAGGAAGTCGGGCGACGGATCGCCTCCGCCTGACGCGCCGCTCGTCCTCGCCGGCCGCAATGGTCGCCGTCGGTTGATCACCGCGATTGACGCGAATGCACAGGCTCGCGGCATTGCCGTCGGCATGGCAGTAGCCAAGGCACAGGCGCTTGTCCCCGGCCTTTTTGTGATCGATGCTGATCCAGCCGCTGATGCGGACGGTCTGGAAAAGCTGGCACTGTGGACCCTTCAAAGGATCTCGCCAATCGTTGCGGTCGATCAACCGGATGGGCTGGTGATCGACACAACAGGAGCCGACCATCTGCATGGTGGCGAGGAAGCCATGCTTGGCAAGCTGGTTCAGCGTTTTGCGGCTTCAGGCGTCGAAGCCAGAGCTGCGATTGCCGATACATGGGGGGCGGCCCATGCCGCGGCGCGGTTCCTTCAACCCGAAATTCTCGTCATTCCACCTGGCCAGCATGAAACGATGCTGCGTTCACTTCCGCTCGCCGCCCTGCGTCTTGATCCGGAAACCGTTGCCGGTCTGCATAAGCTCGGGTTCGAGTGGATTGGCGACCTCATGGAGCAGCCACGCGCACCTTTGACCCAGCGTTTTGGTCCTGAGCCTGGTCGTCGTCTCGATCAGGCACTTGGCACTCTGGCCGAGCCTGTTGACCCTGTTCGCTCACCGGAGCTTGTCGAAGTCCGCCGTGTTTTCGGGGAGCCAATCGGTGCCGCAGAAACGATTGCCCGCTATATCGGCAAACTGGTGGATAGCCTTTGTATCGAATTGGAGAAACGTGGCCTTGGTGCCCGACGGCTCGATCTCCTGTTTCACCGTGTCGATAATACGCTGCAATATATCCGGGTTGGTATGGCGCAGCCTGTGCGCGATCCAAAACGCCTGACACGGCTACTTTGCGACAGGATTGAAACCGTCAATCCGGGCTTTGGCATTGAAATCATGGTTCTGCTGGCAATCGAAGCTGAACCTCTCGGGCATAAACAGTCGATCTCTTCACTGATTGAGGCTTCGCAGCCCGACGTCTCTGACCTGATCGATGTGCTTGCCAATCGGATCGGTGAAAACAGGCTTTGCCGTTTCGTACCCGTGCAAAGTGATGTGCCTGAACGCTCGGTCGCACGCGTACCACCTCTCGCACCGGAAACGGGGGCCACATGGGAAGGAGACTGGCCACGACCACCCCGGCTCTTGCCCAGACCAGAACCCATCGAAACCATGGCGCTTTTGCCAGACAATCCACCCGTCTGGTTTACATGGCGGGGTATCCGACGGCGTGTGCAGCGGGCCGATGGCCCCGAACGTATCCGTGGCGAATGGTGGTTGCGCGATGCGGAGATGACGACTGTGAGGGACTATTTCCGGGTCGAAGCTGAAACCGGCGAGCGCTACTGGCTATTCCGGTCCGGTGACGGTGAACACGAAAACAGCGGCTCGCATCGCTGGTTCTTGCATGGAATCTTCGGATGACCGGGCCGCGCTATGCCGAATTGCAGGTAACGAGCCATTTCTCATTTCTGCGTGGTGCAAGCAGTTGTGAGGAATTGTTCCAGTGCGCGAAAGAGCTTGGTATCGAGGCTTTGGGTATTGTCGATCGCAACAGTCTGGCAGGCATTGTCCGCGCGCTGGAAGCATCACGCCAGACCGGCATCCGGCTTGTGGTCGGATGCCGCCTCGATCTTGCTGACGGAATGTCGGTGCTGGTCTATCCGACAGATCGGCCTGCCTATGCGCGATTGTGCCGATTGCTCTCGCTTGGTAAAAAACGCGGGGGAAAAGGAAAATGTCACCTCGAATGGCAGGATCTCGTTGCCTACGGAGCAGGATTTATCGCCATCCTCGTGCCGGAAAAGGCGGATGATACCTGTGCCTTGCATCTTCGCCGTTTGCGTGAGGCTTTCAATGATCGCGCCTATCTGGCGCTGACCCTACGCCGACGACCGAATGATCAGCTTCGGCTCTGGGAATTGTCGAATATGGCCGCAGCGGCTCGTGTGTCGACCGTCGTAACCAACGATGTCCTGTTTCATGAGCCGTCGCGACAGATGATGCAGGATGTTGTGACCGCCATCCGGCACAATGTCACCATTGATGAGCTTGGCCACCGGCGTGAGCGTTTTGCAGATCGCTATCTGAAACCACCCGAAGAAATGCACCGACTGTTTGGCCGTTATCCCGAAGCGCTTGCCCGGACAGTCGAAATCATGGAGCGCTGCAAGTTCTCACTCGATGAACTGGCCTATCAATATCCGGAAGAAAAGCTCTTTCCCGAACTCTCGCCACAACAGGCGCTCGAAAAGCTGACATGGGAGGGAGCCAGGGAACGCTATCCCGAGGGGTGGCCGGACAAGGTGCACAATAATCTCAGGCACGAATTGCGGCTGATCGAGAAGCTCGACTATGCGCCGTATTTTCTAACTGTAAACGCGATTGTCCGCTTCGCTCGCTCACAGGGCATTCTTTGTCAGGGCAGGGGATCGGCGGCCAATTCCGCTGTCTGCTTTGTCCTTGGCATCACGTCAGTTGATCCGGATCGCAACGATCTTCTATTCGAGCGCTTTGTTTCGGAAGAACGGCGCGAACCGCCCGACATCGATGTCGATTTCGAGCATGAGCGGCGCGAGGAAGTCATCCAGTGGGTCTATGAAACCTATGGTCGGCAGCGGGCAGCATTGTGCTCGACCGTCATTCGCTATCGGGCCAAAGGGGCGCTTCGCGATGTTGGCAAAGCGCTTGGCCTTCCCGAAGACCTGACCAAAACCCTGTCATCACAGGTCTGGGGCTGGTCGGAAGGTGTCGAACAGAAACACGCCGAAAGTCTCAATCTCAATATGGGCGACCGTCGTTTGCGTCTGGCGCTTGATCTCGCACACCAGCTTGTCGGTACGCCACGGCATCTTTCACAGCATCCGGGTGGTTTTGTTCTGACCCGCGACAGGCTTGACGAACTGGTGCCGATCGAACCGGCCGCTATGGAAGATCGGCAGGTGATCGAATGGGACAAGGACGATATCGATGTCCTGAAATTCATGAAGGTCGATGTGCTGGCTCTTGGGATGCTTTCCTGTATGCGCCGCGCTTTTGATCTGTTGGCGGAACACAAAGGCATAAATTACGATCTGGCGACGATCCCGCCTGAAGATCCACGCACCTACGCGATGATCCGTAAGGCTGACACGCTCGGCACATTCCAGATCGAGAGCCGGGCACAGATGGCGATGCTTCCGCGCATCAAGCCGCGAACCTTCTATGATCTGGTGATTCAGGTAGCTATTGTCCGCCCCGGACCCATTCAGGGCGATATGGTTCATCCATATCTTCGTCGCCGTGAGGGTAAGGAGGAGGTCGATTACCCCAAGCCCGAATTGGAAGCAGTTCTCGGCAAAACGCTTGGCGTGCCGCTGTTTCAGGAACAGGCAATGCGTGTGGCGATTGAATGTGCCGGGTTTTCTGCCGGTGAAGCCGATCAGCTCCGCCGCGCCATGGCAACCTTTAAGCATACCGGTGGCGTCTCGAAATTTGGTGAGAAACTCATTCAGGGCATGGTCGATAATGGTTACACCCGTGATTTTGCCGAGCGCACGTTTCGACAGCTTGAAGGCTTTGGCTCTTATGGTTTTCCTGAAAGCCACGCTGCGAGCTTTGCTCTGGTTGCCTACGCCTCAAGCTGGATGAAATGCTGGCATCCCGATGTTTTTTGCTGCGCATTACTGAACGCGCAGCCCATGGGATTTTACGCACCTGCCCAGATCGTTCGGGACGCGCGTAACCATGGTGTTGAAATCCGGCCTGTTTGCATCAATGCATCCCATTGGGATTGCACGCTGGAGCCGACAGACGGAGACGCGTACTTTGCCGTCCGGCTCGGAATGCGCATGGTCAAGGGGCTTGGCAATTCCGATGCGGCTCGTCTCATCGCATGCAGGGGAGAAGAGCCCTATCTCTCGGTTGATGATCTGTGGCGGCGGGCAGGCATTCCAATCTCTGCATTGGTCAAACTTGCTGAAGCAGATGCTTTTCGTTCAGCATTCACACTTGCCCGGCGTGAAGCGCTCTGGGCGCTTAAAGGATTGCGTGATGAACCACTGCCGCTTTTTGCAGCTGCGACTAGCCGGGAAGAGGGTATGCTGCAAGAGCAGGAGGAGCCAAATGTCGCTCTACGGCCTATGCCGACTGGCAGGGAGGTCGTTGAGGATTACGGTCATTTTGGCCTGACACTGCGCGCTCATCCCCTTTCATTCCTGCGGGAAGATCTGGCGCGGCGGCGCATCATCACCTGTGCCGAAGCCCTCACCGCCGCCAATCGCCGTTGGGTCAATATTGCTGGTCTTGTCCTTGTTCGTCAGCGCCCCGGTTCAGCAAAAGGCGTCATGTTCATCACGCTGGAGGATGAAACCGCAGTCGCCAATCTCGTCGTCTGGGCAAAAACCTTCGAGAAGTATCGCCATATCGTGTTGGGTTCCAGCATGATTGGTGTAAAGGGCAGGGTCCAGCGCGAAGGTGAAGTCGTTCACATCGTGGCGCACGAACTGACTGATCTGTCGTCCGATCTGGCCAGCATTGCAAGGCGAGGCGCTGATATCGCCGAAGTTTCCGCCAAGCCAAATCTGTACGGCCAAGCAAAGGATGGCGTTACCAATGGTTCCGCCCACGGCTCTGACGAGATCAGGATGAAAACACGGGATTTCCGGTGAATTCGTCGCGGAAAATGACCTGTTCAATACGGCAGCTTCCGACCCCGTTGTGGTCGTTCCTTACGACTTCACCAATGCCTGAAAGCGGCAGCTCCTGCTCAGCCTATCTGCCGACACTCTTCTCCGTTTGGCGGAAATCGCGCGAACTCAACCCAATGGCGCAACGAAACATGTAGGTGAAGGCGCTCGGCGACTGGTACCCTAAATCGAGCGCCACCGAGCTGATTTTCTTGTCGGCGGCAAGCTGGGAGACGGCGTGTAGAATGCGAACCTGCCTTAGCCAACGGGAAGGTGTCATCCCCGTCTCCTTCATGAAAAGCCGCTCGATTGTCTTACGGCTGGCCGAAGCGCCAATGAGCCATTCGTCGATAGAAGCAATCGAGCCTGGATCAACTATCCCGACTTGCGCGAGCCCGGAAATACGCTCGTCCCGCGGCATCGCAATTGAAAGCGGGATGTCTTTGGCAGCCACAATTTCATGGAAGAGCAGCTCGTATAAAGCGGCCTCATGCGGCTTTGTGAGACCGGAGAACTCGCTGTCCGGGACAGCGTCCATCAAAGCCTGAAGAACCGGGTTCATCTGAACGATACGAGCCCCTGTTCCGAGCCTGTCCGCCTCTGCGCGGCTCACGTCGACATAGATGATCTCATTGCTCGATATATAGCGCGTGCGGACCGTGCGAGAAACTGTTTGGGATAACATTTGTAGATGCATTACCCCAATTCTATTGATCGGCGAATCAGTTAAACTCCATTCAAGAGAATAGAGCCCGGTTCGTAGCGTCCATGATATCTATACACAATCTCAAGAGGTTCAACACCCCCTCTATCGCTCGCCAGCTTTATCCTGTAAAGAACCATTTGTTAAATGTTCTCGTTTTGTATCAAAAGCGGGAATACCGATGATTCGGAGAGTGTCAATATGCGCAACGGCACAGTTGTCGATTTGTTCTGTGGAGCTGGCGGCCTTTCGGAAGGATTCCATCAGGCCGGATTCCGTGTTCTGGCTGGATCCGATTTCGATGATACTGCTGGCCGCACCTTCGCTGCCACCCACCCTGAAGCCACCTTCATCGGTGGAAGGATTCAGGATCTCAAGGTCTCCACGCTGCTCGAAATTGCGGGACTCGCTCCTAGTGAACTCGATGTCCTCGTGGGCGGCCCGCCCTGTCAGGGGTATTCCGTCTATAACCATAGCCGTGGCGTGCATGACCCGCGTGCAGGCCTGTTCCGGGAGTATCTCCGCATCGTTGCCGGCCTCAAACCGCGCTGGCTCGTCATGGAAAACGTCGCTGGCCTGACCTCGATAGCCAACGGCGGAGTCATCCGTGAAATCGAAAAGGGCATGAATGCGCTCGGCTATCAGGTGAAGTGGAAAATCCTAAAGGCCGAAGAGTATGGTGTTCCGCAGGAGCGGCGGCGCATCTTCTTCATCGCCAACAGGATTGGCGCGCCCATCGTATTCCCGGAACCGACGTATGGCGAAGGACTCAAGCCTTTCGTGACCGTATGGGATGCAATCTCCGATCTTCCCGCTTTGAAGAACGGCGACACCAAGGGCGTGACTGAATATGCCACTCCGCCCGCTAACGCATATCAGAAGCAGCTTCGCAAGGGTAGCAAGGCTCTAGCAAACCACAGTGCATCACGCCTGTCGCCGGTCAACGAAGCTCGCATGAAGCATATTCCCGCAGGCGGTTCTTGGCGTGACATACCGTTCGACCTGCTGCCAGAAGGCATGAAGCGCGCAAAGCGTTCGGACCACACGAAGCGCTATGGCCGACCGCGCAAGTCCGACTTATCGTCGACCGTTCTGACGAAATGCGATATCCATTGGGGTGCCTACATTCACCCGGAACAGGATCGCTCGATCTCCGTGCGTGAGGCTGCGCGTTTCCAATCCTTTCCGGATACGTTCGAGTTCTATGGAAGCCGGACGGAGCAGTATGTCCAGGTCGGTAATGCCGTGCCGCCGCTACTTGGCAAGGCCGTCGCTCAGGCTCTCCTCAAAGCCGATGAAACGATCAACGCGAATGAGACTGATCTGGCGGTGGCTTGATGGCCAAGGCCGCTAAACCGAAGAAAAAAAAGCAGTTCTTTGGTATCGCTGAATGGTACGGGAAAAGATTCATCGATCTGTCAACGGCAGAGCGGAAGATGCTGGCCGATACCAAGAACACGACGATGAATTGTCCTTTCTTCGAGCAGGTTCCGGCTCTCGGTCCGAAATCGGGGAAGCTCCATTGCAACAAGAAGGGTGGAGTCTGCTCTCTCCGGAACTTCCATGAGCCGCTGCCCCCCGCCGACGACATCACATTTGGACCTATCACCGCAACCTGTCCCAACAGATTCCTGGAAAATGGAACCATCGTCAAGCATATCGGTCAGTATGTTCTCGGAACCGAGGAGCCGCTGTTCGCCAAGGAAATTGCATTTCTGATGCGCCCGCGGGCTGGTGAGGTTGGCGCTGCTGAGGCCGATGCCGCCGCCGAGGAAGACGAAACAGAAGAGGCTGAGGAAGCAGCCGGGACGGAAGCAGCGGCTGCGGAGTCTGGCCGCGAGGACGTCGGACGCATTGATCTGGTGTTCGTCCACCCTAATAATCGTGAGAAATGGTGTGCGGTCGAGATGCAGGCCGTCTATTTCTCCGGCGGTGAGATGGGCAAGGATATGGCTGTTATCCGGGCGCAACCGACGACGGACAATAGCCTACCGATGCCTGGTGCTGCACGCCGCCCAGATTTCCGTTCGAGCGGACCCAAGCGTTTGATGCCGCAGCTTCAGATCAAGGTACCGACCCTGCGCCGTTGGGGAAAGAAGATGGTTGTCGTCATCGACAAGCCGTTCCTCGGATCCATGTCGAAGATGGAGCATCAGTCACACATCTCGAATTGTGACATCGTTTGGGTCGTAGTGCGGTTTGATGAAGAACCTGGATCCGGCGAGGCGAAGCTGGTCATCGACCAGACGATCAACACGACTCTCGACGATGCGGTGAAGGCGTTGACATCCGGAACACCGACGACGCTGCCCGCTTTCGAAGACAAGCTTGCTGGAAAGCTTGGCAAGGTATTCGATATCTGAAACGAAAAATCGGGTGGCAACCGGTCAAGGCCATCAACCGGTTGCGAGACAAATTCGTTAACTGCAAGACGGTTGCGGACATCCGGTCGTCATTTCGACTGCATGCGGGCAACGCATTGGGCTGGGAGTGTCATAAACTTTGTGTATCTGCTCCGGCCCATGCGGTTTGATACTCAAGCGACGAAGCGCTCATCGAACATTATGGCGAACTGGTTTCTGGCTGCAAACCATTCTCTTACGTTTCTCCCATCTTTTTCAAAGCCCCGGATCGCCTGTCATTCGGCGTGGAATAAGGGCTCTGACGCACTTTCGATGATGCTGTCAATGCCAAATGCCAAGCAAGATACTGATATTATTTAATTTTTTCGAATATAGCATCAGACTATAACAATGCCAGCTTGCCGAAGTTTATGCTCTCCATGAATATTATTTTGAATCAATATCTTATCCTACCTCTGGCGTGTGGGCATATCATCGAAAGTGCGTCAGAGCCCCGTTTAGGTGCTGATTGACAGAGAAGCTGTTATTGTCCCGACCTTGATGCGCCCATGACAAGTTGGCGACCAGGCCCAACCGGGCGTCGGCAGCTTGCCCGCGCGTACTACGCTTTGCCGAGGAGGGATCATGGTTTCGGTTCCACAGATAGCAGTGTGTTTCGCTGCGCTGCCCAAATGAGCAAGGCGAGAACTATAAAGACGGCTTGAACCCCTGTGAGTAGCGGCCAACCGCCAGCCTTCCAGAGAACGCCCGCGAGCGCCGAACCGGCAGCGCCCCCAACGAAATTGCAGAACACGAAGGCAGTGTTCATACGGCTACGCAGATTGGAACGGATGGATAGAAGTCGGGTCTGGTTCAGGATGTTTACGAGCTGGCTTGCGAGATTGAACAGGATGATTGCCGCGACCACGGCGACTGCTGAAGCACTGCCGATCGCGACAATGACAAAGGAGGCCAGCGTCAAAGCAATCCCTGCCCCCGTGGCACGGGTAGACCATCCGCGATCATGTAGCCGCCCGGTGCGCTATGCGGCAAAGGCGCCAATGAGGCCGAACAGATTAACGAGGCCGATCTGCGCCGGGGTGTATGAGAACGGAGGAGCGCTGAGAAGGAAGGTCAGCCCGGATCAGAACATCATGAAGACCACGAAGAGGCAGGCTCCGATGGCAGGGTGACTTGCGCCGGTCGGGAGCCCGCGACGGCTCCGGCGATCGTCCGGAGAAGCTGACCGTAAGGAACTGACTGGCGCTGCCTGTCGTCGGGAAGCTTCTTCGCCAGCATCACAGCGAAGACGATATTGATGAGGGTGGCGGCGATGTAGATGGCAACACAATATTTAAAGTTAATGTTATTGTCATTTATGCGATTGTAAACAATATTTGATTTATTCATAAAATAATATAAAATATAAGTATTGACTTATTTATAATGTGGTATATATTTATGCTATACATAAATTGATAATTGAGGAATTATAGCTATGTACCATTTTAATAAGCAAAGGAAAACCTATCCTCGCACCTGCAAGATCATGAAAATCGGTCGCGAATGGATCGATATTGTAATCTATTTCGAAACCAAAACTGCAAAAGCAAAGCTTCAGCTCGATGATAAAACTCAGGAATTGAGTGTTGGTACTAAACTGACGGCACAAATGATTTATCTGACTGAATATGGAACACCTCCGGTAAAGTATGCCGTCAGCGGCGAGATTGAAATCCTCGAAATGGATCAGGGGGCAGTTGAACGAGTTGTAGCAGAAGCAGTAGCGTCAAAAATAATGCGTAAGCTGAAAATGACAAAGAAAACAGCTAAATTGACATTGCCGAGGTTAGATGTTGCAGACGCCGCCAGACGCCTGACGAACGACCCACACCATCCAGCTAAGGAATCGGAAGTTCTTGAAATTGACGGCCGACAAGTAACCGTTTTTGACATTCCGTCTCTAAGCACGCGTGTTGCGATCTACCCGTATCAAGGCAAAACAGCTCATATCAGAGCGTCGTATAGAGTTCAGGACGTTCCACAGCCCCGACCAATTTCAGCTAAAGCTGCTCGTTTCGCTGCTGAAGCCGCAGGACAAATATGGGATCAATGTCCGCATTGCGACCGAGAGCCTATCTATTTGCCAAAATTGGTTTGTGAGAAGTGCTGGTGAAGCGACGTACAGCAAGGGATAATAGTGATATCAGACTCGTGCGCGCGAGCAGGCCGTCAGGATTAAACTCATGGCTTGCCAGACCTGATCATCCAGGAGCCTTTGGTGAACCTTGTTTATGCTACGCTCATTTTAGCGGTAGAAGTAATGCACGGATCAGCGTGAACAATCCCAGACTGAGGTATTGGCGGGCCTCATTGAACGGTGATTTGTCATACTGAAGAAACGGCTTTGCTGTCCTTCGCGTCAAGGCACGCGGAAAACGCGATCTGGCCACCGTTGATCATGCGGCGGCGATTTCTGTTGGCGAGTTCATTCAGGCCAGCGGTTCATGGAGTAATGACCGCCAGCACGGCCTTCAGTTCAAAGCACGGTTTTTGAAAGCCACTCCACCGACAACGGTTGAGGGAATAGAGAAATACCTCGGATCCGGGATGATCCGGTACGCCTGCGGGAAATTCCCGGTATTGGAGAAAAGCGTGTCAAAAGGCCATTGCTATGGCTGTAAAGAACATTTCAGGTCGCTACCGATGGTCAAAACTACGCGAGTGGCTTACGGATGCTGATCGTTGCATCGCTTTGTGATTAGTTTTCTTTTGAAAAACTGACATATCCGATGTTTCCTAGGAATGTTGCTTGCCCCTACCCGAAAACGCCGAGCGCATTCGCCGAATGAGTTTTGGATTGTCTTCGCAAAACAACTCAACCGACGCCGTCCCGAGGCCCCTCATAGTGTAACCGACATATCCGTTACAAAAATAAAGCATATCCATGGCGACTGATTCTCATTGACGATGAGGGACCTCTATCTCGATAAACAACCAATACAATACCGTAAATGGCGAGCAATTTGAGGGATTCCGCTCGCCTGCCTGATATCATTGACTAGATTAATTCCTTTCACATGTGGGTCTATCTTTGTCCGTTTATGTGGGTATTTATATCCCATTATAATGGGTTGAATAAAGCCGTTGAATAGTTTATTGATACCCTAAAAAGGGGCATTTCATGCGCTTAACGCTACAAACCCATTTTGATGGTGGCTGGCATCACGCTGCGACACTTGACCTTGTAAATGACGATGCTGGTTTTCAGGGCGCTTCCATCGTTGATTACGATTTCGATTATTTTGCCAAAGTTGCATCGCCGGAATTCGCAGCCGGAAAGGCCATACTGGACTATCGTGCGCTGTCGGTTCGTTATCCAGTCGATCTTGAAACCCGATATAGTCAAAGCTGGCCTCCCTTCCTTCTGGATCTTATGCCTCAGGGACATGCAAGGCGGAAACTTGCCGAGCATCTCGGGCTTGCTGAAGGCTCGCGCGTTTCTGATCTCCCGTTGCTCCTACGATCAGCGACCGGTGGCGTCGGCAATATCCGGATAAAAGAGGCAGCAGAGGCCGAAACGGAAAGGCTTCGTGGAATTGAGCGTCGGGGGGTCACGCAAGCAGAAATTCTTGGGCGTTCAGACCGCTTCATGGAAGTCGCTGATCGCTTTGCAATGCTTGCCTCCGGCTCCAGCGGGCTACAAGGGGAATGGCCAAAAGTCTCGATGACGCAAGCGAATGACGGACTCTATTACCCTGACAGCTTCGTGAGTGATGATGAATCCGTACATCATGTTATTGTAAAACTCGTGCGTAGCAACGAACCGGTAGACCGATTAATCCTCGAAGGAGAAGCCCTTTATTCCCGGATCGCGCAGGAAATCGGTCTGAATGTCAGAGAACCCTCGACCTATGCTGATGGTGTCCTGATTATTCCCCGTTTTGATCGGAAGAAAGAAGACGGCGGGGGCACGGTTCGGCTGGGACAGGAAAGTCTTGTCTCGATGATTGGCATTGCCGATTTCGGCCATGTTGGCACACATGAGGCCTATCTTGACGTTTTGCGCCAGTATTCGACCGATCCATTTACGGATATTGTTGAATATCTGAAGCGCGATATCGCAAACCTGGCGCTTGGCAATCCGGACAATCACGGTCGAAACTCCGCACTCAGCAAATATAAGGACGGTGCGATCCGTTTGTCTCCACTCTTTGATTTTGCACCAATGCGACTGGCCAAAGAGGGGATTGTTCGCTCCACCCGATGGGCGGCGATGCGAGACATAGGGCGCGATCATCTTCCTGACTGGAGACGGATTAGTAGCGAACTGTTTCCTGATTTTGAAGAACAAAAAACCCTCGGACCAATACTTAGCCATTTCGCCGAAGGTCTACTCCGCGCACCCGCCCTGGCGAAAGATATGCGTGCATCTTCGGAAATTCTGGACCGTGCAATGGGACGCTGTGTCGAAATCGCAGACAGCGTTTTGGTAGCCTTCCCATGACAGGAGAAGATAATTAGATGGCTCGCTGGAAAAAGCCAACAAAAGAAGAAATCCTCGTAAACCGACGGACCCTGGCGGAACGGGCTCGAACCGGTGAACTGAAGCTACCTGGCGCTGTTGCCGAGATACGAAAAGGGTTCGGCATGACCCAGGAAGAATTTGCCAGGACACTATCATTAACAAGGCGTCAGATAGCTGAACTAGAGGCTGGCACCGCAAATCCAACGCTGGAAACGCTGGAGAAGATTGGCCGGTTATTTGGTTTCGGGATTGGTTTCGTCCCAAGAAACGGGTAACGGCCATCATCACTGAGGATTCCGCGTTTTCACATCGGTCACGCTGGAAGCGATGAAGGAAGTCATCGACGAGGTTGAGATTCTTGGGTTCCTCAATGGCATGCTGCCTGAACCGATCGGATAGCGCCGTTCCAATTCCCGCATCCTTGGGCAGATCGCCTTGGGATAGCTTGTCCCAGGTAAATTGCCTTGTGAAAGGCATCGCCGCAATTTGCAGCGGTCGATAAGCAGTATAGATGTCAATACCGCAGATATCCAGAATACTATTTCAAATCGTGTGGAAGAAAACAAATGGCCGGTGTGATCCGCTTGTCTTTGCTGTAACGGATAAGTCCGTGAGCGGATGGGGCGTGGGGTATTCGGATTGCGGGCGGTTGAGTTGTTTTGCGGGGCAGGGGGCATGTCCCTTGGGTTGAAACGTGCAGGTATCGAACTGGTCGGAGCATATGATGCCTGGGATCCCGCCGTTGAGACCTACCGTCATAATGTCGGGCGATATGTTCACAAACATGATCTGAAAGATATTTTCGCTGTTGCGCCTGTGATCGGCGGAATGGCCCCGGATCTGATCACTGGCGGACCGCCATGCCAGGATTATTCGGTTGCGGGCAAGCGTGTGGAAGGAGAAAACGCGTCGTTGACCCGGGCTTTTGCAATGCTCGTCTGTCTCGCCAGACCGCAATGGTTTGCAATGGAAAACGTTCCACAGGCAGCCCGCTCCGAAGCGTGGGCGGATGGGCGTAAAATGCTGGTGCGGGCTGGATACGGATTGAGCGAATGCAAGCTGGACGCTTCCTGGTATGGCGTTCCGCAGCTCCGAAAGCGTCTGTTCGTTATTGGGCGTCTAGGAGAACGGCATGGGTTCCTCGATTCAAGCCTTGTTAAGGCGCGGTCGGAACGCCAGACCGTCATCCGCGACGTACTGGATATTCCGGAAGGCTGGGTCTATGCGCGGCCTTTCCGTGCCGGGCGCGGGGTTCGTGGTATCCACGAACCATTTCCAACCGTGACGCGCACAGCCTGGGAACGGCTGACGGATCGTTATCTGAACAATCCCCATCCAGCAGATCCGGTTCCAGCCTCGCAGGCAGCGATGCTGACGACCCGACAACTGGCGATGCTACAGGGTTTTCCGGAAGGCTGGCAGTGGAAGGGCGCGACGCGACAGGACATTCATCAAATGATTGCCAACGCCGTGCCTTCCCCACTGGCCGAAGTGATTGGTCGTGTCATTCTCGCGCGAGAGAACGGTCGAACCATTCCCGAAGTCGAAGGCCGTTTCATGAACTGGCTGATGGAAACGGGACGTTCGCCCCAATCGGCACGCAATGTCAAGTCACAGGTCAACCGTGCGCGCCGTCTTTTAGGAGGAAGAACATTTTCTGACACGGGCTTGGAATTGGCCCGCTTGGAACTGACTGCCGAATTCGAAACACTGACGGTCCGGACGAAATCGGATCTGCGTACCGCTCTTCGTCTTTATGCAGAGTATCTCGATCGTAAAGGCAAAGCTGCCCATTCCCGCATTGCGAAGATTTCAAGAATGGCTGCATAAAGATCGCATCCATCGAACGTCGGGAGGTAAGAGAAGTTAGGAGACTTCTTCATAACCGCGTTTGCGACGAACCGCGACAAGTCTGCGAAGAAGGGCACTGGCGGATGCTTCGTCGAGAACAGTCTGCTGCAGGGATTGTCCGAGTGTCCCGATCCGCCCCCAGGAACGCATGACGCACCATTCACCGAACAAATTCGGTTGAACCGATAAGGTGTAGAAACGTCGCATATTGCTGTGCGGCTCGATTTTGTGAAAATGTATCGGAAACGAATGCTGGTTCGACATGCCAGCAGAATCCGGCATTCCGACGGGAGCGTCCAACGCATTCTATGAATCGATCCTCGCTGATCGATTCATGCCGTTGATGAAATCGCAGGGGTCTATGGCGATATAAAAATCCGGCGCAATTTTACATGCTATGACGGAAGGGTTCCCGGAAATGGTGCGATCGGTGCAGAAGCGTTTCTTGTCACGCTCCTGTCGCTTGTCTGGCGGTAAAGGCTGGGCATTTCGGGTCGTGATGCCTTGGGATACGCTGATATGATTTGCCGGTGGGGCAACTTGATGTGCTGCTACCGTATTTCAGGGTACCCACATAGCATATCAAATCAGGCTGATTTGCAGTCTTGCGATTCCAGCTTTTGGATTAACGTTGCGGGCATCCGGAAAACTGTTACGAAGCCGAATATATCCGATTCATCGACAAACGGCGTTTGAGAGTGGGGAACCGATGCAGGACGGTCCCACCGTATTCGAGGGAGCGTCAGGGGCGTAGAGCAAAAGAATCTGGTCGACAGGCGTTTTCCCAGGGAGGTCCTCCAGATTCAAACGCCGTTTGACGCCATATTCATTCCCGTAGGGATGAATGGATTTTATAGAATTTTACGTCTTGGGCATGTCGTCATGAGTTGCCCGCAACGTACCACAACGTGTCTGCACGTCATTCCAATTTGCCAGCAACGCATTTCAAATCGAGATAATTTGCATTAACCCGATTCAAAACCTCAGAAAAGCGTTGCACGTTTCCGCACAAACGTTGCCAGATTTGAGATTTCCGTTTCAGCTGCAAACGGCGACAGACTGGTAGAAGACGGAATGGTTGCGTAAATAATGGGAGTGATAGGGGGGTGCCGACGTGCTTGAAGACAGCCGCCCCTACTAGTTCGGTGGGATGTGATATGGTGCCTATACGAGCAGGACTAAGGTGCAAGCCAAAACTGGGCGCAATGAACAGATCACCCGGCGCGAGGCGCTGGAGCTATCGACTGACCGCTTACAGTCTAAATATACAGGCTGAATGAGAAGCTGTGGAAGAGGGCTATACCAAGATCCGGCATTGCTATTCTCCCCGCAGCTCACCATAGGTCGATAGCGTAGACGTTCTGCTTTTTTCATTTGGCGAGATTAAATGCATTCAGCCCATTCTTCGAATCAATTGACGCCGGGCGATACCGCCGTCTGAGCGGTGTTTGAACGTGGCATCATGGCCGAATCCAGTGCCTGCTGGCAAAATTCGTCGTCGCGCAGGATAGCGTGGCGATTCAGAGCATCCAGAAGCAAGGAATCGAATTGACCACTACGAGCGCTGAACCGCTCCTGCACATAAGAGGTCTTAAACTTCATTCCAAAATAGACGCATTGCTCCGCGTCCGACCAGGTTGGATCAAAAACCTTACCTTCACTGTTAACGAGCCATGCATGGTGCAGCGGGATCGGCAATTCGAGATCGCAAGCGTAGCCTTCGACATAGCAGAACTGCTCTTGACGATGGTTGCGAGGCGAAATCACTTCGGCCTGCGCATTCGCGAAACAGGCCTTAGGAATTGAGAAACGGGCGTTTTCGGATTGTGCCGACACACGCCAGAACTTGCCATGAGACAGGAGAGTGGTTGCCACGCCCCAACCCGGTTCTGTATTGGCAGAATCTGTTATGTATTTTTTGAGAAGCGTGGCGATAGCCACCAGCTCCCCGCTATAAATCTGCATGAAATATTCCTTTTAAATAATATAGGCCCGATGAGTAACACGTCATCGTATGTAGAATGACACCATCAAAAGGAAGGGTAGGCAACCCCTGATTCAAGCAAACTGCGATACGAGCGGGATATTGGCCGCATCATGTTTTTATGAACGGCGATGTGATTGCGTGCCGAACCATTCGTAGAGCCAAGCAGTCGCTGACCCGTTTACCGATCCTGCCTCCACGATCAGTTCCGGTGCCATAGTCAGGTGGGCTCCAGGGCCGACTGGTTGTCCGTTTCTCTTCTGCTGAAGCCCGCGATTTCCGCATGGTAATGTTCAAGGGTCGCAACCTGCATTGATCACGGCCTGCGGCCCTATAATCGAAGAACCGTGAACGAGCTTTAGCCGCTGTATCTGTTGTGAACAGTGCCATTGTTTTCCGTAACTGAAGAATGCTGCAGAAAAAGTCACCTGTGTTCCGGAAACATCAGGTGTTCAAATCGATCATGGCGACGCGAACGGCGTTTGCGGTGGCTAGCCCTGCGAGCGATACAGATTGCAATGATTTTCCGGCACAGCATCTGGAATTGCGGATAGGGCATCGCAACGCATCGGCAAGTCATTCCAATTTGCCCGCAACGCACTTCAAATCGAGATAATTTGCATTAATCCGATTCGAAGACTGGGAAGAGCGTTGCTGAACCCGAGATTTCCGATTCAGGGGCAAACGACGTTTGCGGGCAGGCGCGGGGCTTGGCAGAAAACGCTTTGCGCCGACGGTGTTCGGGCACATGCTTTGATTGTGGGCACGTAATCTGGAGAAGTGATGGCATCGAGCAGGCAGCAGTCCGAGCGTTTGCGCAAGCAGCGCGAACGGCAGAAGGACTATCGCGATCGTTTGAGAGCAGAGCGCAAACCGACGCGTGACGACATCGCACGAGTGTTGCTACATTTCATGATCGTTAAAGCGGTGAAGTCTGGCAACCAAGACGGGACGGAGAAGCTGATTGATATGCTTCTTGATGCGCTGGCGGATCAGGGCTTCGATAAAGATGCTTCATTAGAAGTCATTGATGACCTGATTGTCAGATACACAAAAAGCGGCTGGGATTTCCGCCGCAAGGTACATCTGAAGTCCGGCAGAGCTTCTGATGGGACCAAACATTGAAGATCGTTTTCCAAACCATATTGTTTCGATTTCAACCTGACGATTTTACAAACGCAGTTTGTGTTTTTTGTCTGTCGTCCCCCCATTACTTCATGAAACGCCGTTTACCGATGAATCGGATTTTTCAAGATTGGCAGGGAAACGGATGGGGTTGATCCCCAGCACGTTTCTCCCA
Organism: Falsochrobactrum shanghaiense; assembly: GCF_003149535.1. Lineage (GTDB taxonomy): Bacteria > Pseudomonadota > Alphaproteobacteria > Rhizobiales > Rhizobiaceae > Brucella > Brucella shanghaiense. Next base: position 60,398 of record NZ_QGDB01000008.1, read on the forward strand.
ATGTCATGAAACGGTGCATGGAAGAGAAAAAGAGCGAGCCATTCTGCGACCTTTGATGATTTATCTGTGTTGACAACAAAGAAAACCCCGGCAGTGGGGGCTGTGCCGAGGCTACGCTGGATTGAAGCGGGGGCTTCAACCGCGCCTCTCAATCATCTCATAAAATAGCGAATAAGCAATCGGTTGGATGTGTGGGTGTCAGAGTGTCATCCATATAAGGTGAGAACGGCTATCAACGGAACCAAACACTGACCATCCGCTTCCACCGGTCTGCGGCTCAGCCTGTGGATAACTTTTTGCCTTGCTTTCAACCGCGCGGATCAGTCGCCGACCAAAGCAGAAGCCTTACGGCGACTGGGTTTTGAAGCAATTGGGGCTAATCCAAAAAAGCCGGTGATATCCGGGACTTAGATAAAAATACCGACTTGGGATCTTTTTTTTGTTCTGGATCCTTGCAGCGCAATTCAGATCCTGCAATAGTCACCTTGCCTGATTGATCAGGCGTCTCCATCCAGGTGCTGGTAACACCAGAATGGAGACTAACTTAGCCTGCCAACACAGGAGCCAAGCTATGCTGGTTATTATCGACATTCGTCTCGGATTAAAAGATCTGCGGCCTGATAATCTTATCAGCTTGCGGCTCCGCAGCGGAAATAATTTCCGCTTCTGACGCGTTCGGCGCTCTTCAAAGCCTGAACTCCCAAATTCCCATTCTGGCAGCCTGGTCGTGTGCGTTTGCGCGTAGCGTCATACGCTTTGCTATCTTCAGGCTGGCTTCGCTCTGACGCGACGTCGAAGGGATAACGCTTGTCTTCATCTTCATTCAAAACAAAACCGGCACGGAATGGCACGTGCGGGAAGGGAGAAACTATGTTTGCAGAAACGGTCATCGGTTATATCGATCTCATTGAACACCAGTTCCCGCAACGAAGCTACACACGTGAATTAAACGCGGCGCTGCAACTGTCGTTATATTTTCATCTGATCGACCGCGCTCATGACAGAGCAAGCCAGAAGCGAGCTTTGTCAGAGCAGATATTCCGTTGCGCATTGTGGAACAAGGGCGAAAAGATTATCGGTTTGATTGAAGAAGCTGTAGCAAAAGCGGCTGTGAAGGTTCAAAAAGATTTCCGTTCGTCTCATTCTATGCCGCTGACACGCGATACGTTCAATAACGTCATAGAAACTATCGCATCGAAATCCATCCCAGATGAAAACGATATAGACCGGAAAGCCTTGGAACTCCCGGCAGGCCCTTACACATTCGAATTGATGTTTTACGAGGAGGAGAGCAGGCGCATCCGTGTGTTCAGTCTGATTTATGGCATCAGCGCCCATGAAGGAGCTCTTGATCAATGGCGGGTTGAAGCATCAAATACCTCGGCATTGTGGGGGCGGCTGGCGCAACAGTATTATGGCATTGATATTGATCACTGCGAATTTGCGTTGATCGACCCGTTGCTTGCTGAAAGCCGGGTTGAAGACGGGATTTGGGCGCTTGCTGATCTTGATAGTTTGATCGGTACTCCCGGGATCGCAGAGAAAGCCCTCAATGTGCAGGAAGCGCTCAGAGAAGAACTGATCATCTGGCTCGGGGACACATTTGCCAAGACCGAAGCAGAGCAAGCGCAGCTGATCGATGAAGAGATAGCGAAGATTGCAATTGAAGCACTCGACAGCAAGACTACGCCGGAGCTTCAGATTTTGACGCCGAATAACGTGTCGTGTTGACGAGACGCAGCTGGAGCGGTTCCGGTTAGTACGGAGTTGCTGGAGCCGCGCTATCTCCTTGCTGTACGCATGTCTCGATCCCAAAACCGGTCCCTGCGTTTCGGGATGTGCTCTGGAATTCACTCTCTTTATATCCATGAGGTCACTACATGACCACTTCACCACCCGGCGCGAGCCGGATCGGGCTACATCTGCTTGCTCGTCTGAAACATGCGACCTATCGCGATCTGCGACAGGTGTTCTGCGAACTCGATCTTCTGTCTCACACCGAAGTCGACGTCGATGGTTTTTTCGCGATGCGCTTCGATATGCCGGAACCGACGCCTGATCCCGACGATGAAAGCCGACCGGTACTCCCTTTGACCGGTCATCCTGTTCACGATCTGCGTTCATTGAACGCCCATCTGGGCGCTGGCTTCACTCTGAATGTTGCCGGCGTGAAACACCAGTTTGGTCTCTCGATGCCGTTTCCAGTGTTCCTGGCCGATATGCCCCACCATCCGGTCGAGCGGCCATATCTTTTGAAACTCTTACGTTGTTTTCGTGCAGAGCCTGACATCGGTGATGTCGCGGTCTGTTATCTGCTGGCGCGTGCCCTGGAGAATAGGGATTCTGGACGGAACCAGCTGATGGAGCTCGCGCGCGGACGGCCTGGACTTGTTATCGTGCGCACCGATATCGAAGGTTTTGAAGATATCCTGTTACGGATGTTACGAGAACAGCGGCTTTATCGCGGGCAGGTTGTAGCGCGACCTCTCGATCATTGGGGGACGACAACGGTCCGACAGTTGAAGCGAACTAGGAGCCGCATCCGTCAGCCAGACCTGATCATCAATACTGTCGATGCTGACGCATTCGAGAAACTCGCATTGATCGACGAAGATAGCATTGGGGATGCCCTGTCACGCGGCGAATGGCTCCTCGGTATCCTTGATATGCAATACGAGATTCCGGCCAAACTCAAGGTGGCAGCAGACATTGTTCTCGACACGGGCCTGCTTGATGGCGTTCTTCTCAACAGGCTACTTGATACGGTGACAACACACGATGCCGACACCGTCTTTCCAGAGGATTTCGCACTCGGTTCATTGCGAGAGCTGAGACGTTCGTTCCGCGAGGCAAACACACGACAGGAAACCTTTGCTTATTTGCTGGCACAATGGGAACTGGAGGGGAGAAAGCAGGCACGTCCGGTAAAGAAGCAGAAGCAGGAAGAGGCTGACAAAAAGAAGAACAAGTCTGATGACAAGAAATCGTTCTCGACTGAAGAACGCGGCCGTCATGGCAGAAAGATTGTTTCCGACAGCCGATTGATTGAACCAGAACCGCTCGATGATGGCTTCAGTGACGTTGGTACGGCGGGGATCGTCATTCGTCGGACACCAGCTCTATACATTGAGACCTTGTCTGGCTACGGCGTGGCGGCTGATTGGGCGCTGGCGCTTAAGGAAGACCTTGCGCTGTGGAACACAGCATCGCTCGCCTGGGCTGACATCAGCGCGCGGCTACTTCTATCTGGCCCGCCCGGTACCGGCAAGACCACTTTTGCACGGGCGCTTTGTAATAGCCTGCGCGTTCCTGTCCTCGCGACTTCTATCGCGACATGGCTGCGGATGGGGCATCTTGGTGATGTGTTGCTGCGCATGAAGACTGCTTTTGAGGAAGCGGCGTCTCATGCCCCCGTCATCCTGTTTATTGACGAGATCGACAGCATCGGGCGACGCCAGGATCCGTCCCGCGATTATGCGGATTACTGGAACGCTGTCGTCAATCAGTTCCTGGAATTGATGGATGGTGCGGTCAAACAGGAAGGCATCATCATCGTGGGTGCCACCAACCGGCCCGACGATATTGATGAGGCATTGTTACGGTCAGGACGACTGGAAACCCATGTCCGGATACCGAAACCTGACACGGATGCCCTGATAGGTATTCTCGCGCATCATCTGGGCGCTGATCTCGATGCTGTGCTGGAAACACGACAGGCGGAGCAACAGCGATGACAGACACCAAACCAGATGAACGTATGAGAAGTTCAAGCGACCTGCGTCCGCTGGCGCTGAAGGCACAGGGCATGACCGGAGCCGATATCGAGCGTATTATGCGTCAGGCTCGCCAGCTCGCACGCCGTGAGAAGCGTCGGCTTACCTGGAAGGATATTGAAAAGGGCATTATCGGCAATCGTCGGCCGGTCCTGCCGGAAGAACGCTGGCGTATGGCGGTGCATGAGGCGGGCCATGCCGTCATTCGACATATATTGCAAGTCGGCCATCCACTGACGCTGAGCATTGAAGAACAGGTGGGGTTCGGCTTTGCAACGGAACGTCGCAAGCTTATTCCGCTGGAAAAGGATTGCGAAGACAATCTTGCCGTGATGCTGGCGGGAAGGGCGGCGGAAGAGCTTGTCCTTGGGGATGTCTCTGTCGGCTCCGGCATACGGCCCGGCAGCGATCTCGCGAATGCAACCGATCTGGCGCTCGCAATGGAAACAACATTCGGCTTTTCCAGAAAACGGCCACTACTGTTTTGCGACGGTCTGACACGAGGGGAACTGGTCCATGCAAACCATCCCGTAACCAACCGTGTCAATGAGCGGATGCAAAAAGCTTATAACATTGCCCGTCACGGACTTGTCCGTTACGCGGCAGCGCACAGGACGCTTTCCAAAACACTGCTCGAACATGGCGTTCTGGAAGGCGACGCTGTCACCGCCATTCTTGACGATGCCATCCGGCGACAGGATCAGCAGGGCAGTCATGTTTCGGTGAGCGTAGCGGATAACAGCTCTCTGGAGACGAACGCACCCGGCCCGACCTGAACGACCGTTCCAGACCGACCAACAATTCGAATTCATTCCAAAAACGCGCTCGTCAGCACGGGCACGAACGATCCCATATATCCAGACGAAAGGAATATCCCATGGCAATCATCGCAAACGATGGCACATTCAACCGGCAAAGACTGGCAACAGAGATCGAGACCCTCAAAGCCCTTGTTCGTGATCTCGAGCGTCTGCTCAACGGTGAGGACCCGCACCAAAGCGAACTGGCGGATGCACCATTGATCAACAACTGGGATTTTGATCGTCGGGACGCCGTATGCCTCGTCGGCACGTTCCTGGATCATCCGCGTCTGGGACGCATGGTGCCCAACGGCATTACCTCCGAACTCTGGTATATAAACCCGGACGCAGGATATGCGCGTACATTCAGCCGCTTCTACCGTCTCGGTAAACCGGCCCGGTTTCGGAACGGCAATCGTTGAGGCTGACCGGCAAGAACAGAACGCAAGCCTATCGGGAGAGTAACCAGGGTCTGGATCGCGTAGACAGGCGGGGAGGAGAAAACCGACCCGCCTGACGGCCATATTTTTTTTGTCAGTTGCGAACCGCGGTTTTTGAGCTGCCGCTTGCTGGAACGACAATCGTCGTGTTTTCCAGCAACGATGGCTGTACGGTTATGCGTTCTGAAGAAGCCAAATCACCCGGATAAAAATGGTCGGCCAGTCGTGAAAACGTGGCATAGGCTGAACAACCTTGAGGGCCGCCCTGTCAAAGCAGTTGCAAGTTCACAATTTGGGAACTCGCGAAATTCCCAAATTGATAATTTGCTGACATTTGGGGCTGTCAGTGTGACGTTTTCATTTTGCGGGACGAAGCGAAGCGTTGAGCCTCCCGGTCGATTGATTTTGCTCCTCGCTTTTCGGCTTGGACAATCTTCCTGGCAACATACTTCTTGGCACGCTCGGTCATAGTACGAGGGACGGGAATACCGTGTTCTCTCATTTTGCTATGCGCCCATTTTTCAGCCTGAAATTCCTCTACGTGACGTGGCAACCTCGTTCCGCCGAAGTGAAGATGAGCATGGGCGCACTCGTGTAAAAAGATGTAAAGGCTTTTGCGTGTTATTGGTCGCGGGGCCTCTATCCGGCGTATCTTACCGCCATATGCAACCCCCGACAGGCTTTTCCTGAATTTTACAGTGTAACCGTCCGGAACATAAGACATGCCGATTTGGTAGAACCTGTCGGCAGCAGCGCGACGCGCAGCTTGTAATTCCAGGCCTGTCATAGGTTTCATGCGAGCCTGGGTGGGTTTATTATCAATCATCAAATACTCCTTGTTTTAAAATGACTGAGCATCAGCTTAAAAATGCTGACTATTAAATTAAAGCATAAAATACTAACAATATCAAATAGTTGGATGTATATAGGCCGCTGAAATGCCCTGAAACAGGTATAAATTACCCTGTTTTTACCCCCTTAAAAATGCAAATAAATGACATATTGTCGCACTTCCTCTGAAGAAGGAATACGAAACATTCAAAGGTCGATTTGACGAACAAAATGGATCGATGAGCCGGCAACGGCTCGGATGCAATGACGAAGGAGAGATAACCTGGACTGAACCGCCCAGCGAGAACGTGCCAGACGAAGCTTGTGGGTACCATTGCCTCAATTCAGGGTAAACTTCAGCGGCGACAACAGGATATGCCGTGATCCTGAGTGCGCTTTATCTGCCGCTGATGATGATGCTCGCGGGGCTGATCTGGCGCGGCGTTGCCTTCGAGTTCCGCTTCAAGGCGGATGAAGCGCATAAGCCGTTCTGGGACAAGGCGTTCATGTGGGGGTCCTATATCGCGACCTTCTCGCAGGGGCTGGCGCTCGGCGCTTTCATCAACGGGTTCAAAGTCAGCGATGGCACTTATGCCGGCGGGTTCTTCGACTGGCTCTCGCCATTCAGCCTGTTTACCGGCTTTGCGCTGCTGATCGGCTATGCGCTGCTGGGCGTAACCTGGCTTATCATGAAAACCGAAGGCGCGTTGCAGCAGCGCATGCGTGCGCTCGGAAGGCCGATCACCCTGGTCGTCCTCGCAGCAATCATTATCGTCAGCCTGTGGACGCCATTTGCCCATGCCGACATTGCGGCCCGCTGGTTCTCCCTGCCCAATCTGTACTTCCTTGCTCCGGTTCCGGTGCTGGTCGTTCTGGCGACATGGGCGCTTTTCAAGTGTATGGATGGCGAGAACCATGCCGCGCCATTCTTCCTCGCGCTGTTCCTGCTGTTCCTCGGATATACCGGGTTCGGGATCAGCCTGTGGCCCAACATCATCCCACCGGCAATCTCGATATGGGATGCCGCTGCCCCGCCGCAAAGCATGGGCTTCACACTGGTTGGCGCATTGTTCATCATTCCCTTCATTCTCGCCTATCCGATCCAGGGATACGCGGGCAATGTCGTCGTCGGTGACGAGGTTCATCTCCGCGCGGATGTGAGTTCTTGCTGAAGCGCGACTTTTGTGGTTCTGACATGCCACGGAACTTTCATCCAGCGGTAGCTAGAGCCTCGGCAGTTTTACATAGGCCAAATGGCGGGGTGGGAGCAACCGGCGGCCGGAAATGGTTGTGATCGTCCGCCCGTTCGGCGATGGTATTGCGGACATAATTGAGACCGAAAAGCAGGCTCTTGTTTAGTAGCTCCTCGCGCATCCGCACACGGAAGTCGTCGGATTTCAGAATTGAAAATGCTAAGATGAGCGACCCGAAAGCCTTCATGAACTTCGCTGCTCTTGTAGCCATTGCGGCTGTCACGGTCACCCAGATACTGCGTGCCCGCGACAATCCGTCAGGACAGGTACTGGCCGATACCTTTGATCCCGATGAGAGACCCTTGCTTCTCGCCATCTGCAAGGGCTACGAAGGCGAGGTTCCAACCTCGTGCCCCAGAAAAACCCTCATCCGCCGGACCCTTTTATATTCAAAGTCGAACGTCAAAGAATGGGTTTGCCGCCGGTAACCGCGATGGTCGCGCCCGAAGTGTAGCTCGATAGCGGATCGGCCAGCATAACATAAGCAGAGGCCAGCTCAGCGGGTTGCGCTGGACGTTTCATTGGCGTTTGCTGGCCAAACGATGCCACAGCTTCTTCCGGCAGTGTGGAGGGGATCAAAGGCGTCCACACGGGGCCCGGTGCAACTGCATTGGCACGAATGCCTTTCTCCGCCAGCAATTGTGCAAGACCTGCCGTAAAATTTTGAACGGCGCCTTTGGTCGTCGCATAGGCGAGCAAAGTCGGATTAGGCATATCCGAATTAATCGAAGCCGTATTTATAATGGCTGCACCTGGCTTCATGTGCGGCAACGCAGCTTTCGTCAAATAAAACATTGCGTGGATATTCACGCGAAAGGTCATGTCCCATTCCTCATCGCTGATATCCTCCAGCTCAAAAAAACTTGCCTGATGCGCCGCGTTATTGACCAGAATGTCGATCTGTCCAAATTCATCTACCGCGCGTTGCACGATTTCCCGGCAATTCTCGGCACGCTGGATATCACATTTCATCAAGATGGCTTTGCGGCCCTCTGCCTCAATCAATGAACGGGTTTCGAGTGCATCGGCCTCTTCCTGAAGGTATGCAATAAGCACATCAGCACCTTCGCGCGCGAACGCAATTGCAACCGCTCTACCGATGCCGCTATCGCCGCCCGTTATGATCGCTTTGCGGCCCTCAAGCTTGCCGGATCCTTTATAAGATTTCTCACCGTGATCGGGCTTCGGAGTCATACGCTCGGTCAAGCCCGGCATAGATTGATGAGGCGTGTCAAATGGCGGCACGGGGTATTGTTTATTCATGACAGTCTTCCTTCCTTAGCGAGACTTGCTGAGGATCTAACCATCAGACACTGACTGGGTTCCCTCGGAGCTAATAAAGCATGGGGTATTGACGAAAAAGTGCTTCCGCGATGACAGCAAGATGGTGGCCGTGTTGGCTCAGTACAAAACCGGCAAAGCCTATATTGCTCGCTGAGGAATTGGCGGGCAGCGCGAAAACAAATGGCGGTCCACTCTTTTCAAACGCTTCGACAAGCGGCAGCACCGCTGCCGGTTCAATCGTGACGTCCAATATAGCTGCGTCGACCATACCACTTTCGAGGTAGTAAAGCTCATGCTTCGTCGAATGAACAGGGCCGATGATGACGGGAGAATAAAGCTTTTGTGAGATTTGTCAGACACGAAAAAAAGCCGTCTTCAAAAACCAGGATATGTTTGTCAGTAAATGAATGCATCCTAGGAAGTGGTTTCCTAACATAATCAAAGCCGTTCGACCGACCTCACGCCGCTTCTGGATCAGGCTGATTGATGCCTTCAGTACCGGAGGGACTGTTTGCAGCTTGGATATGGTCAGGTAGACCCGATAGCAGCAGTTGCAACCACGACCGGGTCCTTATCAGGCTTACTACGCAGTGTAGCCCTCGGTATCGGTGATCGTCGCATAGGCAAAGCCGAGCGCCGACATCATGGCGGCATGGACGGAGGCCGCTGGAACGATAACGCCCTCATGTTCCAGATCGCGCGTGGCGCAGGCATCCTGAACGACGGTCGTCTTGTACCCGAAATCACTGGCGGCGCGCGTGGTCGCGTCGATGCACATATGGCTCATCGCGCCGACAACCACGACATCCTCGATCCCGTCAGCGTCCAGGATTTCCTTCAGCTCTGTCTTAAGGAAGGAGTTCGGGTAGTTTTTGACCACGACCGTTTCGCCCTCACGCGGCGCCACGACCGGATTGATCGTGATGCCCTCGGAGTCAGGCGTGAAGAACGGTGCATCCGGGCTCGGGAAGATGTGCTGGACGTGGATGACGCGGTCGCCCTTCTTGCGGGCTGACTCGATCACCCGGGCTGCATTCTCAGCGGCCTTGTTGATGCCGACAAGTTCATACTTCCCACCGGGAAAATAGTCCTTCTGGAGATCGACGACGACAATAGCGCGTTTGCTCATGGCTTGACCTTTCTCTGGGTTGTTCAAGTTGCAATGACTGGACAATAGGCATTGGTCTGATCTATGCCCATTGGCGATATCGACATAATCAAGGGTAATAGTGACAAATGACTGCTGAACAGGAGACAGAAGTCGGTCTGCTGATCTATCCGGGAGCGCAGATGTCGGCAGTGCTTTCGATGGCCGATCTCTTTCTGGTCTCCAACCGGTTCTCATCGCCGCACGCCAAATCCGAACCGAACCGGATCGCCGTCAGCCATTGGCGCACCGAGGCGGAAGGAAGCCTGCCGCAGCGGGTCCATAACACCGGCTCATCTACCCGCGCGGGCCCCGATGTTCTGATCCTGCCGCCCAGTCTGGGGGTGCCCGTAACGGCCGGGATCGCCGCTCCCTATCTCGATTGGCTGCGTGATCGCTATGCGATGGGCGCCATTCTGGCCTCGGTGTGCGCCGGCGCGTTCCTGCTCGGAGAGACCGGCCTTCTCGACGGTCGGCCATCGACGACGCACTGGATTCTTGAAGGCCAGTTTCGCGACCGCTTTCCGCGCGTGCCGGTCGACGTGGACCGACTGCTGATCGATGGCGGCCAGATCCTGACGGCTGGAGGTGTCATGTCCTGGACCGATCTATGCCTGCGACTGGTGGAACGCCTGCGCGGCGCGGAGGTAATGACCCAGACGGCGCGGTTTCTGCTGGTCGATCCGCCGGGGCGCGAGCAACGCTATTATAGTATCTTCTCGCCACGCATGGGCCACGGCGATGCCGCAGTGCTGGAGGTCCAACGCTGGCTTCAGGAAACCGAAGCGAAAGATATTTCATTAAAAACGCTGGCGGCGAGGGCAGGGCTCGAACGGCGCACGTTCCTGCGCCGCTTCCGCAAGGCGACGGGCATGACCACGTCGGAATACGGGCAGCGGCTGCGTGTCAGCAAGGCCTGTGAACTGTTGCAGTTCAGCGTCCTCACGGTCGACCAGATTGCCTGGGAGGCGGGCTACGCCGATCAGGGAGCCTTCCGCAAGGTCTTTGCCAAGTTCATCGGGCTGACACCAGGCGAGTATCGCCAACGTTTTGGTCACGCCGTCTGAGGCGCGGGCAGCCTATCGCCGCGCCAGTGGCATGTTTTCATGCGGCCGTAGGATGATGTTTGCGCTCGGCCGGATAGCCTACTTCGCTGAGCGCGGCGAGAAGCGCCTGCTCGTCCGCCTTTGTGGTGACCATTACGTTACGAGCAGGTGGATCGGTGACGATCTGCACGTCCTGCGTTTCTGGGGTCAGCTCGAAGATGATCCGCCAAGAACAGACCTGCCTGATCCCGCAAGCGGCGCGACGTGACAGCGGCTATCGCGATTATGACGATGCCGACGTCCATCGCCTGTGCTTCATCCGTAGCGCGCGATCCGGGCTTCACCCTTGAGCAGATTAGCGACCTGCTGGCCCTGTGGAGCGACCGCACGCGCCAGCGCCGACGTGAAGGCATTGGCCCTCGGTCATGTCGATGCGCTGAAACAGAAGCAGGCCGAGATCGCGGCAATGATCGCGACGCTGGAAAACTTCGCCAAACGCTGTCATGGCGATGATCGGCCTGACTGCCCGATCATCGAAGGGCTGACCGAAAACGATAGTGGCCTGCCTGCCAAGTCCAAGCCTCGCCGCTTCGGCAAGGTGGGTGAATTGCGAGCCTGATCCGGCCTGGCTTGCGAGTGATTTCGGTTCCAGTCGCCGACACGCGACAATTGTGGTTCAGCTTATAAAGCTTGGCCAAAAACTCACCGACGATGCGGTAGCCAATGAGCCACGTCATCTTGACTATGTACGAAGTTTTTATCGTGACTCATTCAATCTTGCTGATATCGACGAAAGACTACCTCTTGAACCTTCCATGATGCGAACTGCAAAATGCCGCAGATGATGATCGCGAAGACTTTTAATGAGAACGCCATCGTTCAGAATATATTTTCCTCATAAGATAGACCCGGTTCGGGGGAGGGTGTAAAGCACGAGCAGTATTTTTGCTTTTGTGGTGGGAGGAGGTGGAATGAACGCGATAGTATCAAGTTCCGCCCGGATACGTCCGAAGTCGTATATCGTCGTTATGCTCGTTCTGGGCTTTACGCATCTTCTGAACGACTTGATGCAGTCCCTGATTTCCGCATCCTATCCCATCCTCAAAGATGCCTATGCTCTCGATTTTGTGCAAATCGGGATGATCACCCTCACCTTCCAGATTGCAGGGTCTTTGCTTCAGCCCGTCATCGGGATGATTACTGACAAGCGTCCGGCCCCTTTCTCGCCTGTAGCGGGAATGATGTTTACGCTATCTGGACTGGTCAGCCTTGCATTCGCGCATAGTTATGCAGTCATTCTTGTCTCTGTTGCGCTGATCGGCATTGGATCGTCGATTTTCCATCCGGAAGCTACACGCATGGCTCGATATGCGGCTGGCGGACGCCAGGGTCTTGCGCAGGGTATTTTTCAGGTAGGAGGACAAGCAGGCGGTGCACTTGGACCTGTTCTGGCCGCCTTGATCATTGTACCTTTGGGACAGCAAAGCCTTGCCTGGTTTGCCGTCGTGGCCTTGCTCGCGATGTCGCTTCTTCTCTGGACAGGCAGCAAGCAAAACGAAATTCGGGCGGCATTCATTGCTATGCGTACTGGCGGCAGCACAAGCAGCGAACATATCCGTCATGCCCCTGCCACTATCGCAGTCGGACTCGTCGTATTGACTTTCCTGATGTTTACGAAGAACGCATATGGGGAGAGTTTTCGCTCGTTCTATACGTTCTATCTGATGGATAAATTCGGGCTATCAATCCCGTCTGCACAAATGATGCTGTTTATCTTTCTGATGGCCTCTGCGGCGGGAGCTTTGATCGGCGGTATCGTTGGAGATAGGATTGGTCGTTATAAGATCATCTGGATTTCTGTGCTGGGGCCACTCCCGTTGACCTTGATGCTTCCCTATGTCGATCTTTTCTGGACCGGGGTGCTGACCGTTTTCATCAATCTGATCATGGCAAGTGCATTTGCATCGATCCTCATCTACGCGATGGAACTTCTGCCCAATCGCATAGGGCTTATCGGGGGTCTCTTCTATGGCCTGAATTTCGGGCTTGGTGGCATTGCGGCAGCTATCCTTGGAATACTCGCTGACCAATATGGTGTAGAGACAGTATATCGATTGTGCTCCTATTTGCCATTATTTGGGCTTTTGACCTGGTTCTTGCCCAGAATAAATGAAAACCCGTCGACGCATTGAAAAATGTCGGATTCATTGAGTGCTGTCAGAGCCCTGATTTTATCGGACCAGATCGCGCAGCATTTTCATCATACCTCTTCCATTACCGGACCAAGTCAAAGCTTCTTCCAGCATGGGGAATGACCCGCACGAAAGATGGTAATCTCTGCTTAGAGCCCGACTCAAAATTCTAACCTTGCGATACGGCGTGTCATTCGTCTGATGGATGATATGAACATCCAAGCCTCTGACGATGCAATGGAGGCCTCCCAATCTTTTGCCAACCGACGGTAGCGGTTAAGCCACGCAAAGGTCCGCTCAACGATCCATCTTTTGGGCAGGATTACAAAGCCTTTGGCCTGATCAGAGCGCTTGACGATTTCGATCGCGAGCGCTTCGATATGTGCTACAGCGGTTGTCAGCTTTTCGCCAGCATATCCGCCATCGGCGAAGAGTCTCTTCACGGAGGGATAGTTCGCGCGGGTTCGCTCGATCAGATCCGGCGCGCCGTCCCGGTCTTGAACATCGGCACCATGCACGATGCCTTCCAGCATATTGCCGGTCATATCAGCTACGATATGGCGCTTGCGCCCTTTTATCTTTTTACCTGCATCATAGCCTCGTGGACCGCCAGCTTCCGTCGTCTTGACCGACTGGCTATCAATAATAGCGGCTGTCGGCTCCGCCTTGCGACCTTCCGCCAGGCGTGTCACCGCAACCAGCATCTCATTGATAAGATCAAGCAATCCGCTGTCTCGCATCCGGTAAAAATGGTACTGCACCGTCGTAAACGGCGGAAATTCCTTCGGCAATTGCGCCCATTGGCAACCCGTCGTCGCGATGTATTGGATTGCGTTCCACAACGTGCGGGAATCGTGCTCGCGCGGACGACCGACTTTGCTCATCGGCTGTAAAAGCGGCGCAATGATAGTCCACTCATCGTCCGTGCAATCGCTTGCGTAACGCAAGCCTCGTCTGGCAAAGTCACGCCGAGTGGTTTCAGTCCAGGCCATGTGATCCTCCGTAGTCTTGGTAAACCACAGAGAATCATAAGCTACTGAAATCGCTCAACTTAATTTTTGGTTCGGCTCTTAGGCTTGATTTTGATCTTGGTGCCTGATCCAAAATGAATGCAAGCAAATTAAACTCTTGCGATGCGCAGGGCAAGTAGGCGGATGTTTGCGATGCCTTCAAGGCAGTGTAACTAGCTTATTTATCACATCCTGATCCGTTTCAGCATTGGGCAACTCGGAGTTAAGTTCAACCGCTCCTCAATAAAGCCAATAAATTGGTGTGCATGCAAATGCGCGGGATGTGGCGATGTCAAATAATATAATAATAACATTTTTTTGGAGAAGCCAGCCCAAGTGCATCATACCGTTGGTGAGGTTATCTGATTATGTTGCTTCCTGCAAAAGTCTGGCAAAGACCTCTGCTGGTGTTTGAATCCGAGACATTTGCGCGGGGTCGCATTGAGATTATGGGCGAGAGCGGTCAACAGCGCCTGATTGACCGGCGCCAGATCAGTGTTGGCGGGCAAATACCTCGAATGCGCTTCTGCCACGGTACGTTTGGATCGCAAAATCAGCTTCTGTGACGCTGACCTTGTTGTGGCAGGAGTATCGCGCCGCTTTCCGCAGGACTAACCCGAAACTATTGTCGACCGCCTCTTCGACCTGTGGGAAAAGGACTGGGTAAGGTCTCTGGCAAGTCCAAAACCGCCGAGGCGATCCGCTAGGCGCTCACCCCGCGCGAGGCCATGGAGCACTTCCTCACTAATGGCCGGGTCGAAATCGACTCCAACATTATTAAGTGCGCGATCAAGCCCCAGACAATCACGAGGAAAAACAGTCTGTTTGCCGGAAGCGAGGGCGGCGGACGGACGTGGGCCGCCCTGGCGACGCTTCTCCAGATATGCAAAAGGACCTCAATTTCGAGGCCCTGACGGCGCTACGTCGATAATGCCTTGTCGTGATCATATTCACCATCACATCACTGGCCACGGGAATTGGTAGCAGTCTGCAAATCAGCTCGATCCCGAACACCGAGCGGTGTACATCGATGAAGGGATCATCGCTGCAGTGGGCGGTCGTGCTTCTCCGATAAAGTCGGGATGGTTCAGATTGACATCCCGACTATTTCGAACTGATCGCAATTACTGTTTGATCAAGCCAGGAAGAGAGTGCCTGCATCTCTGCAGGCACTTTCCAGCCCGGATCAATGCCCTCCATATTCGGAAGCTCATGAGCGATACCTTTATGGCAATCGATACACGTGGCCTGCCCCGACAAGAGGTAGCGCGTATGGATCATCGCCGCGCGTGAAGTCTGCTTCGACAAATCCATCGCTACTGAGGAGTGGCAATTGCGGCATTCGAGACTGTCATTGGCTTTCAGCCGGTGCCATTCATGCTGGGCAAGTTCCAGACGCTTGTCCAGAAACTTCCGGCGCGTATTGATCGTGCCGAATATTTTGCCCCAGACCTCCTTTGAGGCCTGCATCTTGCGGGCGATCTTGTCGGTCCATTCGTGTGGAACATGGCAATCGGGACAAGACGCCCGTACGCCGGAGCGGTTCGAGAAATGCACCGTGCGCGTCAGCTCCTGATAAACATTGTCCTGCATTTCATGGCAGGAAATGCAAAACCGTTCGGTATTGGTCACCTCGAGGGCCGTATTAAAAGCACCCCAGAAGATAACCCCGCCTACAAATCCGCCCAGTGTCAGAAAGGCGAGGCTGAGCGTCGCCGCGGGACGCCTGAGAAAATCCCATAGCCAGGCGACAAGCTGTTTGATCCTGTGCATCGCCTAGTTTTCCCCCGCATGCTTCACGCCCATCTCGCTCATGTCGCGAAATGTATTGCCTATAAGCGGCACGGTATCCGCTTGCGGCACATGGCAGGCGGTGCAGAAGTAGCGGCGGGGCGACACATCCGCCAGCATTTGCCCTTCGCGCGTAATGTAATGCGTCACGCTGACCATCGGCGCGCCGGAACTTTCGGTAAATTCGCGCCGGTGGCAAGACAGGCAGCGATTGGTGTTCACCGAAAGCTGGTAGCCTTCGATCGAATGAGGGATAACAGGAGGCTGGTCAGGATAGGCGCGCATCTTGCGAATGTCATCAACAACCCATTTGGGAACAGGTTTGGCGGGGGGGTGCTCCGAAAAGTTCACATTCCCCATGGTTTCGATACGCATCTGCGCCAGAGCGACGGACGCGCTCGTTGCCGCCAGGGCAAACGCCACGAGAACGAGGCGCGATTTCAGATGCGGACAATCTTGACTGCGCATTTTTTGAAATCCGTCTGCTTCGAGATTGGATCGGTTGCGTCGAGGGTTACTTTATTGATCAGCTTGCTGACATCGAACCATGGAACGAAAATGACGCCTTTGGGCATTCGATTGCGTCCGCGCGTCTCAATGCGGGCACGCATTGCGCCGCGCCGCGACTCGATCGTCACTTCGGCACCCTGATTAATACCCCGCATGCGGGCATCGTCCGCATTCATGAAACAGACCGCGCCGGGAAATGCCTTGTAAAGCTCCGGTACACGCATCGTCATTGAACCGGAATGCCAGTGCTCCAGAACCCGGCCCGTCACGAGCCACAGGTCATATTCCTCGTCGGGGCTTTCTGCAGGCGGCTCATAGGGCACGGCGATGATCTTCGCCTTTCCGTCCGGATTGCCGTAAAATTTCACGCCTTCCCCGGCTTTGACATAGGGGTCATAACCCTCCCGGTAGCGCCACAGGGTTTCCTTGCCATCAACCACCGGCCAGCGAAGGCCGCGCTCCTGATGATAGGTATCGTAAGGAGCAAGGTCATGGCCATGCCCGCGACCGAAAGCGGCATATTCCTCAAACAGCCCCTTCTGAAGATAGAAACCGAAGTCTTTTGCTTCCTGATTGTCGTATTCGGCATCCATTTCCGACAGGGGGAACTGGTCGACATTCCCGTTTCTGAAAAGAACATCGTAAAGTGATTTGTTTTTATAGTCTGGATTTTGCGCAAGAATTTCCGCCGGCCAGACTTCATCTGTTTTGAAACGCTTGGAGAACTCCACCAATTGCCACAGGTCGGAGCGCGCCTCGCCCTGAGCCTGCACCAGCTGATGCCAGACATGGGTGCGGCGCTCGGCATTTCCGTAAGCGCCTTCTTTTTCCACCCACATCGCAGCGGGAAGGATCAGATCGGCATTGACCGCTGTGATGGTTGGATAGACATCGGATACGACGATGAAATTTTCGGGATTACGATAGCCGGGATAGGTCTCATTGGCCGTATTGGGCGCCGCCTGAAGATTATTATTGACCTGTATCCAGTACCAGTTGAGCTTGCCGTCCCTGAGCATCCGGTCCTGAAGGACGGCATGATAGCCCGGCACGGCAGGCAGAAGCCCGAAGGGCAGTCTCCAGATTTCTTCCGCAGCCTTGCGATGGCCGGGATTGGTGACCACCATGTCGGCGGGCAGGCGATGGGCGAAAGTACCCACTTCACGGGCGGTTCCGCAAGCCGATGGCTGGCCGGTCAGGGAGAAGGGACTATTGCCCGGCTCGGAAATCTTGCCGGTCAGAAGATGGATATTATAGACCATCTGGTTGGCCCAGACGCCGCGGACATGCTGGTTGAAACCCATGGTCCACAGCGACATCACCTTGACGGAAGGATCGGCATAAAGCTCGGCCAGCTCCTTAAGAAATTCCGGTTCCACCCCGGAAAGCTCGGAGACCTTTTCCAGCGTATATTCCGACACCATTTCCTTGAAGGCTTCAAAATCGATCGGCTCCGTCTTGCCGGGATCGGCGGCGTTGGCCGCTGCCTGTTCCAGTTCGTGTTCGGGACGCAGGCCATAGCCGATATCGGTTACACCCCTGACGAAGACCGTATGCCTGTCGACGAAATCCCTGTTTACCCGGTCGGTCGTGATGATATGGTTGGCGATATAGTTGAGGATCGCCAGATCGGTGCCGGGCTTGAATACGACGGGTATATCGGCGAGGTCCATGGAGCGGTGGGTAAAGGTCGAAAGCACCGCGCAGCGCACATGCGGATGGCCAAGACGCCGGTCTGCAACCCGTGTCCACAGGATGGGATGCATTTCGGCCATGTTGGAGCCCCACAGCACGAATGCGTCAGCGGCTTCAAAATCGTCGTAGCAGCCCATCGGTTCGTCCATGCCGAAAGTGCGCATGAAAGCGAAGGCTGCGGACGCCATGCAATGGCGGGCATTGGGATCAAGATTATTGGAGCGGAACCCCGCACGCATCAGTTTGGTTGCGGCATAGCCCTCAAAAATCGTCCATTGTCCGGAGCCGAACATGCCCACGGCTTCCGGTCCCTTGTTCTTCAGCGTCGCCTTGAGCTTTTCCGCCATCACGTCGAAAGCTTCATCCCAGCTGACGGGTTCGAACTCGCCATTCTTGTCGAATTTGCCGTTGACCTTGCGCAACAAAGGCTGGGTCAGGCGGTCTGCGCCGTACATGATCTTGGAAAGGAAATAGCCCTTCACGCAATTGAGGCCGCGATTGACCTCGGCCTGCATGTCGCCATGGGTGGCGACGACCTTGCCCTCCTTCACCCCGACCATGACGCCGCAGCCGGTGCCACAGAAGCGGCAGGGTGCCTTCGACCATTTGATCTCGAGCGCGCTGACGCCGCCCGGAATAGACTGGGCCGCGGCGGGCGCCGCAATGCCAGCGGCGGCGGCGGCGAGGGCGGCGGCATTGGCTTTAAGGATTTCGCGGCGCGTCATCAAACTGGTCATGATGCACTTTCTTCCTCGTCGCAGATTTGTTCATATACGAGATTGGCGCTCAACACTCCCTCAAGGAGATTGATCCGCATCAGCCTTTCACCCAGCACGCCCGCGCTCGGCCCTTCGATGACGGCAACGATCTTGCTGCCTTCTGCCGCGTGGACCTCCACCCCCTCCATATCGTCAATATGGACGCACACTTGCTCCCTGTGCCGTGGCAGCACGGAAATGACGGCGCTTGAAATATGATGTCTGAGGGGAAGCCTGTCGGCGAGGCCATTGCCGCGGAGCAATTCACGACGGGTTATGCCTGAACGCTGTTTCATGGCACCTCCTAGTGAAATCCGCCCGAAGGCGGGCCCGGAGGGCCGAAAATGATCTGCCACATCCACACCAGAAAGCCATAGCCGCCGACAACCCCAACGGCGAGGATGGGCCAGATTCCAAAAGCAAGGACGAGAAAAGCGATTAGCTCGCGCCGTCGCTGCGCGGGAGGCCGGGGGGAAGAAGCTTTGTCTACATGGACCTGGGTCATGATTTCCTCATGGGCCTGGGGATGTGATATTCAGCTTATATTCAAGTATAGGCGATAGTTTTGCGAAATTGCAAGGCTAATACCATTTTCTTTCGAGACTGATTCTGCGATCTGCTTGCCGTGGCAGCAGGAATTGTTGAAAACTTGCAACAAAAACTCGCCGCTCGCTCTGTTCGCTAAAACCGGCACGTTTTAGTTGGCGTTTTCGGCGCTACTTTCCTTGCGGCGCCTGTTTGCAGCGCGTGAAGCAGCTCACAAGGCCCTGGCTCTCTCTACCCAACCCGCTAAAAATTATGAGCTCTTTGTGTCAGCGCAAAGAAGAACTCTCCCATCCGGATAATATCTGACCGAGAGATATGCCTGCTTGGTGCATCAAACAATGTGACAGCACCGTGCCTGGTAAGGCTCGCTTCGTGCTGAGCTGATTTTTGCAACGCAACCTTAAGAGATTCCTTGTTCGCAAAGGGAAAGCCCGAAGTAACTTTCACCCGCTGGATTGGCTCGCAGAAACACCTTGTGTCAGATCATCGTGTTCATATCGACGTCAGCTAAATATCATTACGTGTTTGAGGAGCCGGCTAAAGGCCATGTTTGCGTTTTGGCGCGAGCGTTTGGTTGATCTGTACGGTACCACGTTCAAAAGCCAGCGCGCAGCCGGAAAGGCGAAATTTTCGCGCAGGTTGTCGACATCATATATCTTGACGCCGTGCCCTTCGCGATTTTCGATAGTCATGCCCAGATGATCGAGTTCGCCGCCGGGGAAGATATACTTTACCAATGCAAAATGCTCATCGTTTTTTCGCTTGAATGCTTTTTTATTTTTCTTCATTCGCCGTTTGAGCGCGGGATGCGATTATAGAAAATAAGTAAATAAAAACAATATGTTATTAAAAATCAGATAAGACCAATTATGGAACTTACATTATAACGCAGATACAGCCCACCACACCAACTGATTGCCAGTCGGAATCTCGTCAGCCTCAAAGCTCGCTACCTCCCGAGAGAAAAATTGATCGAAACACCGTCAGATAATTGAGTTTATCGTAGTCAAATGCGTGCACAATAATGATTGGATCCAATGGGTCGACCTGTAAACACGCGTTATAAAAATGGCCGACCGTCTAAGTAAAAATCCCTTCACCGTCTGCACAGGAAGGGACTTTTCGCTTAGCACAGACTGAATCTATCTACGGTAGGCTAAACCGCTCCAAATTCTACCCTCGTCTCGGTGACGACCGCCGTGCACTGCACCGATATAGGCGGCCCCTGCGGCAACCAAGGCTGAAGCAGCCAAAAGGAAGGCGCTCAGAATGCCAGCTATTTTGGTCTTCTCAGCAGTCTCCAATGCTTGTGCTTTTGCTTCCTCAAGCGCCTTGCTGGCTTGTTCTTTTGCATCATCAATTTGCTTTCGCGCTTCATCGAGCTTCTTCTGCGCTTCCGCTCTCACGGTCTGGACCCGCTCGATTGTCTGATTGACGCGATTTTGGGCGTCGGTCTCACTCATTTCCGTTTGAGCCGTAACCTGACGGACGAGCCAAGCTTTATCTTCGTCGGTTATCTGGCCTGTCGAGAGCAGGTTGGAGAAAATGCTGCCTGCCTGTCGGGTGAAATCAGCAGCATTTTGACCCTCCGCACCAGATGTGGGTGCTCTATCATTTCGCAGCAACGTATCTGTAAAGTAGTCGACGGGATTAGCCTTCAATCCCTGGGGAAGCATTTGCTCAATGGAGGGTGCTGCTGCTTGCCCAGTGCCTTGGATAATGCCGCCGGCCGCACTGCCAGCCCCAGATATTAGTCCTCCAGCCAATTGGCCCGCTCCTTGCGCCGTTCCTCCAATGACGGTTCCTGCTGTTTCTGCGACAGTTTGGGCAGCGCCTCCAACTGCTTTAACGCCGCCAGATAAAATTGAAAGTGCAAATAGCGCAGAGATTAATGTTCCCAAGCCCCAAACAGCCAGACCGTTCAAGCCATCACGAACGGTCAGTTCGTCCCGAGTAGCGGTACCCGCAGGTCTTCGCATGCGGCCGGCGATATAGCCTCCCAGCATATAAGAACCAACCATCGAGATGATGACAAACAGCGCAGTAATGACCAACCACGCTATGCTTATATCGCCTCCGTTATCCAACGATATCGAACTAAGACCAAGTCCGCTCGCGAAAGTTGTCAAGACTGTCATAGTAGCCGATGCAACAACTGTTCCTGCAAAAATTGCCGGCCAGTCTACATATCCGCGATCACCGTCGTTCTGTACTGAAGTTTGATCAACCATTAGCGTAACCCCAGAAATGACAGGATAAACAAAACAATCACAACCAGTCCTACAAGATAGATTATTGAGTTCATTATCGTCTCTCCTTTGTAACGGATCGTACTAATGAACAATTCTTGAGGATAAAAAGTTCCAGGTTTTTAAAGATGCTAACTAAATAAGCTGCGCGGCCCAGTTTCAGTTTTTAGGGAACATATCTTCCGCGAAATAGTTCGATTGGCTTCGGTTAAGAAGGAAAACGACTATGAAGTTAATATTGCTTGCTTTTTCGACCTTATTGCTAGCGCCAACACCAGTTTATGCACAGTCGACCGCTGAAAAAACTGGCGTCAACTCGCTGATTGGAACAGCACCCACCACGCAGGACTTCGTGACGCTTAGCGGAAGCAGTGACATGTTCGAGATCGAATCGAGCAAGCTCGCGCTGGATAAGGGTGATCCTGCGACCAAGAGCTTCGCCCAGCAAATGGTTACCGATCACGAGAAAACGTCCGCCGAACTCAAGGATTTAATCGCTACGAAGGTGAAGTCAGTTAAAGCTCCCGCGGCACCGACGGAAGATCACCAAAAAATGCTAGACGATTTGAAAAAACTTCAAGGCGATGAATTTACCACGCAGTATCGAAGCGATCAGGAATCGGTGCACGAAAATGCTGTCGATCTATTTAAGCGATATGGAGAAAACGGCGATGATGCTGACTTGAAGGCCTGGGCAAATGCTACTCGCCCGACCCTTGAGCATCATCTGAAGATGGCTAAGGAACTGAATGAATAGAAATATTGTGATGCGGCTGCGCCCGGGAAAGGGGAGCTCCTTGGCGGCGCACGGAGGTTAAAAGTAAGCGCCGTCTGCGTCCCATTGGGTCCGCTGCTTTTTGAGCATGGTTTCTCATGCGAGAAGGCTTCCAGACGTATCTGGAAGTTGAATGATGGATAATGGATTTGTTGGTCGCTATGAGGTCGTTGAGCCGCGCCGCGGTAACCGGCGATGGCCGGATGACGTGAAGGCTCGCATTGTCGCGGAAAGCCTTGAGCCTGGTGCGCGCGTTGTGGATGTCGCGCGTCGTCACGGTGTTGTAGCAAACCAACTTTCCGATTGGCGACGTCAGGTGCGCGACGGCATTCTGGCCCTGCCGTTTGCGGCGGCAACGACGCCGTCGTCGCACGATGGTGCCGAGCCCGCATTCGTGCCTCTGGCAATCGCTGCGGAGCCGCCTGAGCCTGGCAATCCTTTGTCGCTGCCAAAGCTGGCCTGCGACAGGCCGCAGGCGGGATCAGCGGTGTTGACGTTGGAAATTGGCTCAGACGTCGTGATGCGGATTCCTGGCGATGTGCCGGTGGAACGGGTCGCTGCTGTGGTTCGCGCTGTACGAGGAGCGTCATGATCGTCGCTGGCCAACGCTTGCCGATCCTGATCGCGACGCGGCCGGTTGACTTCCGCTGTGGGCATCACGCGCTGGCTCTGATGGTGCAGACCGAGTTGAAGCTCGATCCGCATTCCGGGGTGACGGTGATCTTCCGGTCGAAGCGCGGGGATCGCCTGAAGATCCTGGTGTGGGATGGCACAGGGCTGGTGCTCATCTACAAAATTCTTGAGCATGGAAACTTTGCCTGGCCCAAGGTTCAGGATGGGACGATGCGTCTTTCCAGGGGTCAATATGAGGCTTTGTTCGAAGGTCTTGACTGGCGACGGGTCATGGCGCAACGGGTGAGCGCGCCGTCGGCGGCAGGGTGAATATCCGGCGGTCTTTGCATTGTTTTATTTGGCTTTTTTGTACTGCCTTGCTATAAAGCCGCATGTCGTCGCCACTTGATCTCAGCCTGTTTCCGGACCTTCCGCCAGAGGTTGTCAAAGCCTTTGCGGCGATGCAGTTCGAGCTGTCGGTGGAGCGTGCCGCACGTCAGCATGAGCAGGCTGTGGTTGCCGAAAAGGACGCCTTCATCGCCGAGCTGAAGGAACTGATCGAGAAGCTTGAGGGGCAGGTTCACGACTATCGGCGCACGAAGTTCGGGCCGAAATCGGAAAAGCTCGATCCGGCGCAGATGGAACTGGCGCTGGAAGACCTTGAAACGGCGATCGCCGAAACACAGGCACGGATAGCTGCCGTCGAGAAGAAGATCGAAGCCAGCGCATCCGATCCGGAAAAAGTCGCTCCTCGCCAGGAGCGTAAGGCCCGTGCACTGCCCGAACACCTGCCGCGGGTCGAGCGGGTGATCGAGCCCGGGAGCATCGTTTGTCCCTGCGGTTGTGGCAACATGGTGTGGATCGGCGAGGATCGGACGGAACGGCTCGACCGGGTCCCGGCGCGCTATGAGGTGATCGTCACGATCCGCCCGAAATACGCATGCCCCAAGGGTCGAACGGGCGTCATTCAGGCCAGAGCGCCGGCGCATCTTTTGGAAGGGAGCTGGCCGACGGAAGCCCTTCTGGCTGAGATTGCCGTCTCCAAGCATTCCGAACATATGCCGCTCAACCGGCAGGCCGAAGTCATGGCGCGACATGGGGTACCGATAGACCGCACGGTCCTTTCCGATTGGATGGGGCGCACGGGCAGCGAAATCGCACCGGTGGTCGACCACATGGCAAAACGGCTGCTGTGGGAAAGCACGCGGCTCTATGTCGACGAGACCACCGCCCCGGTTCTGGATCCGGGACGAGGCAAGACGAAGACGGGTTATCTCTGGGCCGTGCTGCGCGACGATCGTGGATGGAATGGCTCTGCGCCGCCGGGCGTGGTGTTCCATTATCGGCCTGGACGTAAAGGCGAATATGCCGCTGAAATCCTCAGCGGGTTCAATGGCACGATCCAGGTCGATGCCTACGGTGGTTACTCTCACCTCGCCACGTCGGACCGGGTGGGTGGCGACCCGTTGAAGCTGGCTTTCTGTTGGGCGCACGGGCGCAGAAAGCTGATCAAGGCCACGCCAAAGAGTGGATCGCCCATCGTCGACGAGGCGCTGTTGCGGATCGCCGCGCTCTACAAGATCGAAGACAGTATCCGGGGCTCAGATCCCGAACATCGTCGTGCAGTCCGACAGGACCTGTCCCTCCCGTTGGTGGACGCGTTCTTTACCTGGATCGCAGCCCAGGCTTCGCGTGTCTCACGCAAGTCTGACCTCGGAAAAGCCCTGGCCTATATGCTGACGCGGCAGGACGGCTTCCGGCTGTTCCTGGACGACGGCCACGTCGATATCGACTCCAACCTCGTGGAAAACGCGATCCGCCGACCGGCGATGAACCGCCGCAATGCGCTCTTTGCCGGGCACAACGAAGGGGGCCGTAATTGGGCCCGGTTTGCCAGCCTGATCGGCACTTGTAAAATGAACGGCGTCGAGCCCTATGCCTACCTGTGCGACCTCTTCACCCGTCTCGCAAACGGCCACCTCGCCAAAGACATCGATGCCCTGATGCCATGGGCATACGCCGCCCGCATCAAAGCCTCACAATGAGCTCGCCAGATACTATCCGGTGAGCTCACATCCGGCACGCTGGTAGCTTTGCACCGTAGCCAAAATTGTAAAATCAATGGGGCGTAGACGGCGCATACGGTTAAAATGGAATACCGGGATAAAAACGTCTTTAATAAGTGGAAAGAAACACCAGATAACGGCGTCAAGGTTGAAACCGATTTTCGGTGCTACGCCTTTCTGCTTGTTCCATCGTCGGGAGATGACAATGAATTGGCTCTCAAACGTGGAACGGTTCTGGTATCTGCCCGCTCAGAAGCTGACGCAAGGGTAGTAGCCACTCAATATGAGACGGCTGCTCTCCCTGGACAAGTGGCGATTGGAGACGTTGACCTTACAACCAACGAATCAAGTGCCTTTCGCGACGTAAAGTCCTATCAGGTCCACCGTGTCAGCGACGAACCGATCAATGTGCCGAGAGGCTTGATCGATATGAAAGAAGGCGACTTCGAGAGTTGATTGCGTCCGGTGCGGCTCGCACAGAAGTCAGTTTTTACGTCTGTCGCCCTTCGTCTAACTGCTGCGCATGCTCTTGTTCAATGCGCTCCAGGATCGCAAGAGCCTCTTTAGCCACATCTTCTGTAAGCGAAACTTGAAGCCGACCTTTAAATGTTAAGGGCTGTCTCGTTGCCTTGTCTACGATAGACCAGGTGCCGTCGCCTTTGTGTAGCATCTCATAAGTGGTCACCATTTCTATCTCCCAAAAAGATCAATGCAATGCCCTGATTTCAATTTTCACTGCCTCACCGATCCGAATACGAATCCAACAACAATTAGTGCTAGGATAAACAAGCAGAACAAAAAGGCTGGGCGTTTTCGCATGCTTCCGTTTCGCCCGGAGGAATGAGTGGATTCCTCGGAATCCCACCCCCGGAGGCCGGACGCGTGACTGGAGGCGTTACTTTCAGTGGCTTTTGTTGGATTTCCGTCTGATCGCGGTATTGCATCGTTATCCGGAAATGAGGATCCTCCAGCTTCTGCGTCGGTTTCCATCGGTGCCGCTGCCGGATCAAAGCCAGGAACTTTATCCCCGGTCTCGCCTTTTTGGACAGATCCCCTTATACGAGCGCCAGCGCTTTTCTTTGGTGAATTAGTTTTCATCACTAAGATCCTCCGTGGTCCAACTTCTCGCCGGATCAAATGTTCCCCCGAAAAGCAAAAAGTATAAGCATACGGAATTGGTTACGTGCTGGTCAGGGAACAAATGCCCATTCGCAAATGTGGCACCGTTACCTTAATCAAAGCGTAAACATCAGCAGCGATAATAGGGTATGACAGAACCTCGTGCCTCGCTTTATCGTCGCCATCGCTATCCAGCTGAGATTATTGCTGAGGCGGTGTGGTTGTATTTCCGCTTTCCACTGAGCTTTCGTATGGTCGAAGATATGCTGGCTTATCGCGGGATATTCGTCACACATAAGTCAGTTTACGAATGGGCGGAGAAATTCGGACGGGCTTATGCCAGTAATATCCGTCGTCGCACACCGCGCCTTGGCGATAAATGGCACTTGGATGAGTGCGTAATATCTATCAAAGGTGAGCATCACATTCTTTGGCGAGCGGTCGATCAGGACGGTTTTGTGTTAGATGTTTTGGTCCAGAAACGCCGCAATACCAAGGCCGCCAAGCGTTTTATGTGCAAGCTTCTCTCTGCTCAGGGCTGTGCACCGCGGGTTATGGTCACCGATAAACTGCGCTCGTATGGCGCTGCGAAACGAGTGATAGGCCTTAGCGTTTGCGATCATCGCCAGCATAAGGGTTTGAACAATCGGGCAGAGAATTCGCATCAGCCGATCCGACGACGCGAGCGGGTTATGAAGCGCTTTAAATCGGCGCGACATGTGCAAAACTTCACGTCGATACATGACCCGATTTACAATCTTCATTATTTCCCACGCAACCAAATCAGTTCAGCCAATCACCGAGAGCTACGACAAGCCGCCACTGACATGTGGCGTGAAATCTCGTGCCTGAAATCTGCATGACAGAGGCCACAAAGAATGAGCCATGTCTGCACTCTCGTTAAAGTAACAGTGCCTGACCCGCTGGTGATGTGACACGCGGGTCAACCTGAAGTTCATCCCACAAGCAGATGGCTCATCGCCGGGTCGGGAATGACGACGATGCGGCTGCCATCTCTTGCCTCGTCGTGAAGATGGATCACATCCTGATTGATGAGCCGAATGCAACCTGAGGAAACGGCCTTCCCGATGCTGAACGCCTCAGGCGTGCCGTGTATCCGATACAGCGTGTCCTTCCCGTTTTCATGGATATAGAGGGCGCGAGCACCGAGTGGATTTTTGAGTCCGGGATCCATGCCTCCATTTGCAATGCTGTAGGGCTCCAGCCCTGGCTGCCGCGCAACCATTGAATCAGGCGGTGTCCAGCGCGGCCATTCCCGCCTGTAAGCCATTATGGCCTCCCCAGCCCAGGCGAACCCCTCCCGTCCTACTCCGATTCCATAGCGGGTCGCGCGGCCACCTGCCTTAACGTGGTAGAGATATTTGGCTGGCGTATCGACGACGAGGGTGCCTGGCTTCTCGTTCGTCGGATAGTCCACCTCGGTTCGCCAGAACTGCGGCGGTAGCTGGCTGATGTCGACCTCCGGGATCGGAAACCTCTCATTGGGCATTGCATAGTACATCGGCGGCACCACCGGCGCAGGCGCTGGCGGAGGTTCGGCGATCGTCACGACGGGCGGCGGTTGGGTCGATACACAGCCAGAGACGGCGATCGCCCCTACACCAAGGATGAAGGAGCGCCTTGGCAAGCCTGCACCCACCCACCGTCCATTTGAGCTGCTCGTTCTCTCTTCAGTCTGACTGTCATAGGCCATGTCGGTACTCTCTGTTAATCTCGCGGGCTGCTTCCAAGCCTGCCCGCCTTAGGGCAACCTTAAGTGACGAATGGCGGAGGCCAGTGCGCCGTGGAGCCACCCGCTCAGGCCGCGCGGGCCTCTGCGATCGCCTTCTTCAGCCCCTTCTCATCCAGCACACCTGCGAACGTGGTCCGGCCGATGACGAAGGAAGGCGTACCTGCGAAGTTGAAGGCGAGCGCCTGGCTGTAGTTGCGGTCGAGCAGCCCCGAGATCTTGGTGCTGTGCTTGTTCACGGCGGCAGCAATTTCCTTCATCGTGAGGCCGGTGCTCGTGAGCGCCTTCTCCACGGCTTCTTCAGTCAGTTTGCCCGTCGTCTTCATCAGCGCCTCCATTGCAGGCTCGTACTTGCCGATCTGGGCGGCTCCGAGAACTGCCTGGGCAGCAAAGATCGAGGCACCGCCGAAGACGGGCCAGTCCTTCAGCACCAGCCGGACATTGCCGTCCTCGCGAACGACCTTCTCGAGCATGGGATGGATCTTCTTGCAGTAGGGGCACTGGTAATCGAAGAATTCGACGACCGTGACGTCCCCTTTGGGATTGCCGAGAACTGGTGCGTCCGGATCATGGAAGACGGTCTTTTCGGTGATCTCCTGGCCGAACGCCAGGCGCGGGAGGACGGCAGCCACTGCGGCAGTGCCCGCGGTGACGGCGAGCAGGTTTCTGCGGGTAATCATTCATACTTCTCCTTTTCGCGATTCTTCAGGTCCGAGCACGACGACCTTGGAGCCCTTCGGCACGCGGCGATGCAGGTCGATGATGTCGTGGTTCAGCAGCCGGATGCAGCCGGACGAGACCGACTTGCCGATGCTCCAGGGTTCATTGGTCCCGTGGATTCGATAGAGCGTGTCCTTGCCGCCCTGGTAGAGGTACAGGGCACGTGCTCCCAGAGGGTTCTTGATGCCACCCTCCAGGCCCGATGCTAAAGGGCCGTAGCGCTCCGGATTGCGCTTGATCATGTTCTGGGTGGGCACCCAGCCCGGCCACTGCGCCTTACGGGCGATATCGGCCTCGCCCTCGAATTCCATGCCGGCCTTGGCGACGCCGACGCCGTAGCGCATCGCCTTGCCACCCTCCATGACGAGGTAAAGAAAACGGGAGTGGGGATCGACCACGATAGTGCCTGCCGGATAGCCGGTCTTGTAGTCCACAACCTGGCGGACATTCTTCGGATCCATCTTGGAGACGTCGACGCCGGGGATGGTTTCGTCTCCATCCTTGATCGGCGCATACATACTGGCCAACGACGGGTCCGCTTTCGGGGCTTCGACCTTTGCGGGCTCCGCGGCGGTCTGCGCGCAGGCCGACAACCCCATGACGAAAAGCGAGGCGGTCAACGGTCGCCACAGATCGGCCGCTCGGGCAGGGATCATTCGGATATTCCTTCTTCAGATTTGAGTTCCTGGATCTTCTGCGCGAGAACCTCGCGGGAAATCTCGCCGAGGTGAGAGCCGGCCAGCGTGCCGTCGGCTGCTAAGAAGAGTGTTGCGGGCAGACCGACCGCCGAATAGTGGCGGCTGAGCAGAAGCTGCGGATCGAGCACCGCCTGCGGCAGATCGAGGTTCGCACTCCGGAGGTAGTCAGCGATCTTGGCCGCCTGCTCGCCCTGGTTTGCAAAGACGAAGTCGACATCGGCCATGTTGGCAGCGAGTTCCGCCATCATCGGCAGTTCGCGGCGGCAAGGCGGGCACCACGTCGCCCACATGTTCAGAACCGTAGGACGACCGTTGGCACCGATCCCTCTTTCGGCACCATCAAGTGTCCGGAAGCTGGAGGTGACGGGCGCTAGCTGCGGGTCAGAATAGGTCAACGCCAGCGTCGCCGCTGTCGCAACCATGCCAGCGGCAAGGCTAGCCACGGCCCATCCGACAAGCTTTCGGCTCTTCAGGAACAGCAGGACCAGCACCACGGCGACGCCTGCGGCCCCTCCGCTCCAGGAGAACCCGCCTTGCCACACCGCAAGGATCCGCCAAGGCTCCGAAGCGAAGCTCCCGGCATGCTGCAGAACATGCCCCAGGCGCGCCGCCGCCAGTCCGACCAGAGCCGTCCAAGACGACCAGCGTCCGAGCCTGTCGTCGACCCGGTGGGCAAGAACGGACGCTGCAGCGAGAAACACGACCATGCCCACGATGGCAGCGAAGCGCTCGGCGTCGAACGCGAAGGGACCGAAGGAGACGGCGTTCATCGAAGGGCGCTCTTGGCTGCTGATGCAGACGTCGTAACGGTGTCTGCACTGATCTCTCCCACCAGCCTGCTGTCGGCAATCTCATCGTTGTTGCCGTCGAGGAACAGCATTGTCGGGGGCCCGACGACCTGAAGGTCCTTCATCAGCGACTGGTTGGCCTCGGTGATCTCACTGAGATCCACCGAGATCAGGCGGATGCCGTCCAGCGCGTTCACCACCGTCGGGTCCGGAAAAACGGATCGCTCGATCACCCGGCAGGTGACGCACCAGTCGGCCGTGAAGTAGACAAGCGAGGGGGTGTCTCCCGCGTCGGCTGCCAGCAGCGAGGACAGTTCGGAGGAGGAGGCAGCGAACTGGAAGGAATCCTTGTCAATCGCTTTCGTTGGTGTTGCGTCTCCGGAGCGCGCGACAGTGATGGGCGCGAGAGGCTTCAGAGGATCGGTTGCGCCCGAAAGGCCGCCAATCGCTAGCATGACGCCGTAGAGAGCGGCCAACATGCCAGCAGATTTGGCAAATCGTGCAGCGCTGCCGGCCTCAGGTCTCATCTGATCGAAGGCTCCGATGAAAACCCCGAAGGTGATCGCCAGGATAGACCACAACAGAAGACCAGTTCCGGCAGGCAGCAGACGGTCCACGAGCCAGACCGCGGTGGCGAGGAACAGGAAGCCGAAGACCTGCCGGACCCGTTCCATCCATTGTCCTGCACGCGGAAGCAGGCCCGACCCGAAGGTCCCCATCAGGATCAAGGGGATGCCCTTGCCGATGCCGAGCGCGAACAAGGCCGTCGCGCCGAGGACGACGTCTCCGGTCTGCGCAATGTAGAGAAGCGCGCCGGCGAGCGGAGCCGTAACGCAAGGTCCGATCACCAGAGCGGATGAGAATCCGAGCGCTGCCGAAGACGCCAGTGAACCTCCTGAATCGCGGCGTGGGGCGAGCCGGTTCCTGAGAAAGGAGGGAAGCTGGAGTTCGAATATCCCGAAGCTTGAAAGTGCCAGAGCCACGAAGATGGCTGCAACGACGAGTGTGGCAGCGGAAGACTGGAGCGCGATCTGGAAGCTCTGACCCCACCATGCAGCGACCACGCCGAAGAGACTGAAGGCAGCCGCCAAAGAAAGGACGTAGGTTGACGACAATACAAATCCACGTCCAGCCGACAGGCTCTCGCCCTCCCTCGAAAGGGTCGCGGCGAGGATAGGGTACATGGGAAACACGCATGGCGTGAAGGCCAGCAGGACGCCGAGCCCCATGAAGCCGGCGACCAGCAACAGCACTCCACCGCGATCGAGCAGAGATCCCACGAGTCCGTTGGAGGACTGGTCAGAGATACGGATTGCAGCCGTGTCGGCGGGTTCCGGCGCGGCTTTGGACACCAGAGGAAAGGCTGCCTGTGACTGAAGCGCAGTCTGAAGACCAGCCGGTTTTTTGCTGGCTACAGGCGTCAACGCAGCAGGGTCGAGATCGACCGTGGTCGGAGGATAGCAGAGACCGCCATCCTGGCAGCCCTGGTAGGTGACCTTGACGAAACCAGTGATCGGTCCGGCGATCGTTGCCGTAGCCGTCCCATAATAAACCTCGGTGCTTCCGTATCCGGGATCCTCCTTGATGACGCCCGGCGGGGTTGTCATTTCGAGAGGTCTGCCGTCGGCGTCTTTCACACTCAGGTATTCTCGGTAGAGATAGTAGCCGTCTTCAAGCTGCCATCTTAATGCGATGTCAGGACCGTCGCGTCCTGCCTCCATGCGAAAGGCCTGATCCATTGGAAGCGGCGGTTCGATAGCTGACGCCACCGCCGAGACGGCTAAGGCCACGATGAAAGATGAAACCGACAGGAAGAAACGCAAGGTCCGCTCCGTTGCTTGGGTTGGAGCGGCGGTCTCTCCTCCCAACCTTAAGGCAGCCTTAAGGTAGCCGGCGCAGGGAGGACGCGAAGTCAGATGAGGATGTGATGCGCCTGCTGGTCGTGGAAGATGACGAGATCCTGTTGGACGGCCTGAAGGTCGGGCTGCAGATGTGCGGCTTCACGGTCGACGCCGTGACATCGGTTGCCGATGCCGACGCTGCGATCGAGGCCGACAGATTTGATGCCGTCATCCTGGACCTGATGCTCCCGGACGGAACTGGCCTCGATGTACTGGCAAGGATGCGACGGTCCGGCGACCGCACCCCTGTTCTCCTGCTGACTGCGAAGGACGAAGTTGCCGATCGAATAGCAGGGCTGGACTCGGGAGCCGACGACTATCTCGGAAAACCTTTCGATCTCGACGAGGTCGCTGCCCGGCTCCGTGCCATCGTCCGTCGTGGACACGGCAGGGCCACAGGGCTTCTCGAATGGAAGGACGTGAGCCTCGACCCGGCGCGCATGTCCGCATCGCGTGACGGCATGGCGATCTCCCTCTCGCGGCGGGAGTTCGTCATCCTGCAGGCGCTGATGGAGACGCCCGGCGTCATCCTGTCCCGGTCTAATCTCGAGGAGAAGCTTTATGGATGGCAGGAGGAGATCGAGAGCAATACGGTGGAAGTTCACGTCCACAAGCTCCGATCCAAGCTGGGCGCGAGCTTCATCGAGACCGTTCGGGGCGCAGGCTATCGATTGAGGGCGGCACAATGAACTCCATACGGATCCGGCTGTTTGCAATCCTGATTGCCACGACCGGCGCGGTGTGGCTCTTCGCTGCCGCCTGGATCTATGCGAGCACGCAAGCCGAAGTCGAGCGCGTACTGGACGCGCGCCTGATGGAAGCGGCACGCATGGTGAGTTCGCTGATCACGGATCACCAGATCGATCCCTCCGCGGCAGCCAATGCGGCAACTGCCGATACTCCCCCTCCGCCATTTAAGGAAGCCGGCGGCGGCTATAGCCGTCAACTTTCCTGCCAGATCTGGTCGCTTCAGGGCAGCCTCGTCAGCCGCTCTGAAAGCGCGCCTGCAACCTCGCTGGCGAGCCATACAGATGGCTTCGAAGAAACGGAGATCGAAGGAGAACGGTGGCGGGTCTACG
This sequence comes from Falsochrobactrum shanghaiense, assembly GCF_003149535.1. GTDB lineage: Bacteria > Pseudomonadota > Alphaproteobacteria > Rhizobiales > Rhizobiaceae > Brucella > Brucella shanghaiense. The sequence goes on from NZ_QGDB01000008.1 coordinate 93,231, forward strand.
CCGTCGTCAATCCCACGCTTGGCGTCCGTGTGCTGGTCGGTGACAGTCTTGAGATCCGAGACCGGCTGATCGGCGACGTCATCAAGGGACTGCTTCTCCCCGGGATCGTCATTCTCCCCGTCCTGGCAGCGTTGATCTGGTTGAGCGTCGGGCGTGGCCTTGCTCCACTGACGCGTATTGCCGAAGGGCTTGCCGGCCGTTCTGCATCCGAACTCCACCCGGTGGATGCGGGATCGGTTCCGCGGGAGGTTCGGCCGGTCATCCGGGCGCTGAACAGCCTGTTCGGTCGCGTGGCTGAAGCGCGCGACCGCGAACGGAGCTTCACCGCCTATGCAGCGCATGAACTGAAGACGCCGCTCGCAGGTCTCAAGACCCAGGCGCAGGTGGCCCTTCGAACCGACGAACCGAGCGTCCAGCGTGACGCGCTGTCTCGCATCTCCACCAGCGTCGACCGAACCAGCCGGATGGTCAGGCAGCTTATCGATCTTGCCGCCGTAGATGCGTCGCAGGACGTCACGAGCGATGAGGAGGTCGATATCGCAGTCCTTGTCGGGGAAGTGGCCTGGGAGTTGGAGAACCAGCTCGCAGCGAACGACGTCCATGTGGCGATGGAACTTTCAGACCAGGCTCAGCCACCCACCGTCATCCGGGGCGACAGGATCCTTGTTCGTCTGGTCCTCCGCAATCTGCTTGAAAATGCCATCCAGCATTCCCCAAAGGCCGGCGAAGTCAGGTGCCGCGTCCTGGCGAGGACAAACGAAGTCTGCGTTGAAATCCTGGACCAGGGACCGGGAATTAAGCAGGAGGACGAAAAGCGCGTCACGGAACGCTTCTTCCGGGGATCAAAGGCGCATGGTCATGGTAGCGGGCTTGGATTGTCGATCGTCCAGATGGCGCTCGCCCGTCTAGGCGGAAGCCTGACCTTCGAGAGAGGTGCTCGCTGGTTTGTTGCGAGGGCGTCGTTTCCGATCTGAGCCCTTGGCGGCTGGCCCTGTCCTGTTGCGCTTATGGACCCCGTCTGACCCCGACGGCTCGTAGCGCAGCATCGAGCCTGTTGCCGCCCTTGGCGTCGAAGTCACCTCTGAGCGCTTTCAACGCATATCGCTCCTGGTTGATTTCCTCCGCCGTCCGAAACCCCATGCGGCGCAATACCGGCAGGGGCGGACACCAGCCTTGGATGGCGTGCTGGAACAGGAAGCCGGTTACGATTGCCGGCAATGCAGCCATCGTTTGTCTACTGTCGCCGCCAAAATGGTCCCTGTGAATGCCAAAGAGGAGGCATTTGCTTCGAGCGTCCGCTCGATGTCCCACTCCCGATCAAGTTCCGCGAGCCTCGCTGCGATCTGGTCGGGGTGGGCTTCGTAGTAGGCGAGCCTCTCTTCCATCTGCCAGCGAAGGCGGTTGTTGATCTCGTCGGATGTCTGGGCGCTGACCCGGTTCGCTGTCGTGGCCATGGTTTTGATCTCCTTTGCGCGGGAACCCCAGGGGAAGCACAAAGTTCCGTGACCGGCCTTGAAGGTAACTCACTATATAATATATTAGAACGTATAACGATATTTACGCGGAGCTAGTTATGCCTGTCACCAGTGTATCCGAGAAGCTTTCGGTCTCGTCTCAGCCAAGCGTCGAAGACATCCGTTCGCTGCGCGCGAACGGGTTCAAGACACTTATCAATAATCGCCCGGATGGCGAGGAGCCCGGACAGCCGGGAACCGAAGCCGAAGCGCAGGAAGCAAAGCACTGCAACCTGTCCTATGCGTTCATTCCAGTCACCGGAGCCACCATCACCGAGGCGGACGTGCGCGCCTTCCAGCGCGCGATCGATGAATCTGAGGGCCCCGTCTTCGCCCATTGCAAGACCGGCACCCGGTCGCTGAACCTCTATGTGATCGGAGAGGTCCTCGACGGCCGCCTGCGTGCCGACCAGGTCATGGACTTCGGACGTGAACGCGGCTTCGACACAAGGGGCGCTGCAGCCTGGCTGGAGAAGCAGGCCCCCCGCCGACCGCAGGTCAAGGGCTTCTTCGACAAGCGCACCTGGAGCGTCCAGTATGTCGTCTCCGATCCGGAGACGGGCAAGTGCGCCATTGTCGACCCGGTTCTCGACTTCGATGAGAAGGCAGGTGCGACGGCGACGCTCAATGCCGACGCCATCCTCGACTACGTCCGCGCCCAAGGACTGACGGTCGAGTGGATCCTGGACACCCATCCGCATGCCGACCACTTCTCGGCCGCCCAGTACCTGAAGGAGAAGACCGGCGCGCGCACCGCCATCGGCGAGCGCGTCGTGGACGTGCAGAAGCTGTGGAAGGGTATCTACAACTGGCCCGAGCTTGCCACCGACGGATCGCAATGGGACCAACTGTTCGCCCACGGCGATACGTTCAAGGTCGGGTCTATCGATGCGAAGGTGATGTTCTCGCCCGGACATACGCTCGCCTCCATCACCTATGTGATCGGCGACGCAGCCTTCGTCCACGACACGCTGTTCATGCCCGACAGCGGCACGGCGCGTGCCGACTTCCCCGGTGGTGATGCACGGGTGCTGTGGAGGTCGATACAGGACATCCTCGCGCTCCCGGACGAGACGCGGATCTTCACGGGCCACGACTATCAGCCGGATGATCGGGCGCCTCGGTGGGAAAGCACCGTGGCCGAGCAGAAGAAATCCAACCCGCATCTTGCCGGCGTGAGCGAGGAGGAGTTCGTCGCTCTCAGAACCAAGCGTGACAAGACGCTGCCTATGCCAAAGCTCATCCTGCATGCCCTGCAGGTGAACATCCGCGGCGGGCGTCTGCCGGAGCCGGAAGCCAACGGCAAGCGCTACCTCAAGTTCCCGCTCGATGCATTGCAGGGGGCGGCATGGGAATGAGCACCGACCTGAAGGCAATGTTGAAGGCAGGGCTTTCCCCGGTCGAAATGGCGAGCCGCGCCGAAGAGGTGGCAAACCTCCTCAAGACGCTGTCCCATCCGGCGCGGCTGATGATCGTCTGCACGCTGGTGGAGGGAGAATACTCGGTCGGCGAGCTTGAAGAGAAGCTCGATCTGCATCAGCCACATTTGTCGCAGCACCTCACGGTGCTGCGTGGCTCCGGCATCGTCGAGACACGGCGGGACGGCAAGCAGATCTTCTATTCCCTGACCGAGGAGAAGGCGGCCCAGCTGGTCGCCGCCCTCTATGACATCTTCTGCGTGAAGGACCACACATGAGCCAGTATCTCCCATCATTGACCGGCGGCATGCTGATCGGCCTGTCAGCGGTCATGCTGCTGCTCCTCAACGGCCGGATCGCCGGGATCAGCGGCATCGTCGGCCGTCTTGCCCAGGGTGTCGGCCTGACCACCAACCTGGCCTTCGTGCTCGGCCTGCTGCTCGGGCCATTGGCCTACCTCGTCATGTTCGATGGTTGGCCAGAGGTCGAGATCACTGCAGGCTGGCCGCTGATCATCGTCGCCGGGTTGCTGGTAGGATTCGGCTCGCGGATGGGATCCGGCTGCACCAGCGGGCATGGCGTCCTCGGGCTGGCCCGCCTGTCGCCGCGCTCGATGGTGGCTGTCGCCACCTTCCTGACAGCCGGCGTGGTTGCCGTTACCCTTCTGCGAGGTCTTGGATCATGAACCGGAATATCTACCAGTTCGCTGCCGCGCTCGCATCAGGCATCGTCTTCGGTTTCGGCCTGTCCCTCTCCGGGATGCTGAACCCGGCACGCGTCCAAGGCTTCCTCGACATCTTCGGCACGTGGGATCCAAGTCTTGCCTTTGTTCTCGGCGGTGCCGTCGTCGTCGCCTTCATCGGTGTTCAGGTGATGAAGCGGATGCGACACCCGGCCTTCGGCGACAGCTTCCATGTCCCGACCAATCGGCAGATCGACCCGCCGCTCATCATCGGATCCGCCCTGTTCGGCCTCGGCTGGGGGATCGGTGGCTTTTGTCCCGGCCCGGCGGTCGCGTCGCTGCCCATCGGCATCCCCCAGACGGTACTGTTCGTCATCGCCATGCTGGTGGGCATGACCTTGCACGACCGAGTATGGAGCAGACGGACGTGACCACCTCAATTCTTGCGGCAGTCGGCTCCGGCGGGATCGTCGGCTTCATGCTCGGCCTGCTCGGCGGCGGTGGGTCAATCCTGGCGACGCCGCTCCTCCTCTACGTCGTCGGCGTCACGCAGCCGCATGTTGCCATTGGAACGGGCGCGCTTGCGGTTGCCGTGAACGCCTTTGCCAACTTTGTGAGCCACGCGATCAAGGGGCATGTCTGGTGGCGGTGCGCGGCCGTCTTCTCCGCGCTTGGCGTGGTTGGCGCGCTTGCCGGCTCAAGCCTCGGCAAGGCGATGGACGGAGACCGACTGATCTTCCTGTTCGGCATCCTGATGGTGGTTGTGGGCGCTCTGATGCTCAAGCCCAGGAAGGCAGTTGCGGTCGAATGCCGTCCTGTCGACCTCCGGATGTGCCTCGCCACCGCGGCCGTCGCATTGGCCGCGGGCGCGGCATCCGGCTTCTTCGGCATCGGCGGAGGCTTCCTGATCGTTCCCGGCCTGATGCTGGCGACCGGCATGCCGATGATCAACGCGATCGGTACCTCGCTCCTCTCCGTCGGCGTGTTCGGGCTGGCGACCGCCTTGAACTACGCCAGCTCCGGTCTGGTGGATTGGTGGCTTGCCGCCGAGTTCATTGGTGGTGGCATCATCGGCGGCGTGCTCGGAATGCTCCTCGCCACACGCCTCAGCGCCTACAAGAACATCCTCAACCGCCTGTTTGCCGCGCTGATCTTCGTGGTCGCAGCCTACATCCTCTATCGCAACTGGGGGACGTCGATGATTGGCTGAGGGCGGCCAATCTCAATGTGGCGACCTCCTGGCGCCTCATAGCGGTGCCGGCGCCGAGTGAACGTCTATTCAGGACGCCGTTAACAAAGCGACACTTACTCGGACAGAAGCAAGGACCGGCGCTGCCACATGCACAGGGGCCGCTCCTTAAGGCTGCCTTAAGGTGAGCAGGTCAAGCGACAGCTTTTGAAGGAACTCCAATGCGCCTCTTCATTGTCACCAATCTCAGACCCACCCTGATGCTGTTCACAGCGCTGCTGTTCGGTTCTGCACCACAGATCGCCGCAGCCGAGGATGTCCCGCAGCCCCAAGAGTATCCCCGGATCCTGAAGGCGATCGAGCAGCAGGGACTGACAATCCTTGGAGAGATGAAGGTGCCAGGCGGTCTGAGAGCATTCGCCGCAAAAGCTGGCGCTCAACCTCTGGCACTTTACCTCACCCCGGATGGCGAACATGTGGTCGTTGGCACACTTGTCGACGCAGCAGGACAGGACATGGCGGAGACCCAACTCAAGGAGATGGTAGAAGCGCCGATCTCGGAAGAGGGCTGGCAAAAGCTTGAGCGATCCACATGGGTGAAGGACGGAAGCCCAAACGCGCCAAGGATCGTCTACGTGTTTACCGATCCAAACTGTCCCTACTGCCACCAATTCTGGAAGTCTGCCAGACCATGGGTCGAAGCGGGCAAGGTGCAGTTGCGGCATGTCATGGTCGGCGTGATCAGACAGGATTCGCCTGCCAAGGCGGCTGCCATTCTTGAGGCTAAGTCTCCTGAGGAGGCATTGGCCGAAAACGAACACAAGTACGAGGACGGCGGCATCGCCCCTTTGGAAACGGTCAGCCCCGCAATGGCGGAAAAGCTTGAGCACAATGCCACCCTGATGACCGAGCTTGGCTTTTCCGGCACCCCTGCGATTGTCTTCAGGAAGGCAGATGGCAGCATCGGACAGATGGCTGGTCTGCCTCAGGATGCCGCGCTCGAGATGATCTTGGGTTCGAGATAGCTTAACCCGCTCCGCTCTTCTATGTCTGCAATGGGCCGACGGGCGTCATGGCGCAGAAGCGCCAATAGGAGACGTGAATTTCGGTTTGGAGGCTGGAATGGGCCATAAGCCGAAGATGAAGCAGCCGCACCAGAGAACAGACAGGGATTCTTCTCCGGCTTTACCGCTGGTACTAGACATAGCCCCAAAGCTATGGCAGGCCAAACGCAGATGGTGGAATAATGCCAAAGTTCGAAAGCGTGCTAGGGACAAGATGGGCCAGAGTAACAACAACGGCGTCAGCGCCCCTTCTTCCGAGGGAAAGAATGAGTCAGAAGGCCTGAGAAAGGCAGTCGAAGGCCTTCGTGAACTGCGGCAGATTGCTGGTAAAGGCCAGGCAGACATCGCCTCCGCACTCAACATCAAGCAGCCGTCCGTCTCAAAGATCGAGAAGCAATCAGATATGTATTTGTCGACGCTTCGCAGCTATGTCGAAGCGGTCGGGGGAAAACTTGAGCTGACCGTGAAGCTACCGAAGCTCCCCGCGCTTCGGATTCACCATCTGGGCGACCATACCGCCGCGAAGACGCGAGTCGGAGGAAGAGGCGCTGCGTCGACGGCAAGGCGACGCCATGGATGAATTGCAGCGGTCAATCTATGTGGACCGTTTTCGCCTCGCGTTCCACACTCAAAAGGGCACGGCCTTCCAGGACTGGTTTGTTCGGCTCGCCGGCTACGCATTCGGCGCGGATTTCGAGGAAGTTCGCCCTTACGGCCCCTATGGCGACCTGAAGTGCGACGGCCGCCGCGTCAGCAGTGGCTCCGTCTTCCAGTGCTATGCACCGGAGGCGATGAAGGAAGCTGACCTCATTGCCAAGATCGATGAGGATTTCCATGGTGCGCGCACCAATTGGGGCAGCGGCATGAAGGAATGGGTCTTCGTTCACAACGATGGCCGCGGTCTGCCGCCAAACGCCGTCCAGCATCTGGACGGCCTGCGCAACGCGCATTCCACAATCCAGATATCGACGTGGTCCGAACCCGAGCTTCATGCCCTCGCGATGGGCCTTGATATCTCCGCACTGCAGGCTCTGTTCGGCCTCGCGGCTTCCATCGCCATTGTCGATCGACTGGTCCTGTCCGACCTCATGCCGATCATCGACGCGTTGCAACGCCAGGATAGTCCGCCAAATCCGCCCCTGACTCCCCCGTCACCCAAAAAGCTCGAAAAGAACGCGCTCTCTGAAGAGACCGGCCTGTTCCTGCGGATCGGGCGGCGGAAGTCCAGCCTCGTCGACACCTTCTTTCGGAAGAGCCCGCGCCCTGACCTCGGCGAACGCATCGCCGAGGCGTTCCGCACGCGCTATGCAGAGTTGAAAGCGCTCGACCTGCCCGCCGACACGATTTTCAAGCACCTCCAAGACTATGCCGGTTTCAACGGCGAGCCGAAGCGCCAAGGCGCGGCGCTCGCCGTCCTCGCCTATTTCTTTGACAGCTGCGACATCTTCGAAGATCCGGTCGCCTCGGTGGGGGCGCTATGATCCTTCCGACCAAACATGTTCGACCGGATCGCGCGCTGATCGGCGTGGGCGCGGAAGTGCTCGATATCCTGAAAAGGCCTATGACCATGTCAAGGCTGTGGGACGAGGTGCGCGGTCGGCGAACCCTTCACGCCCCGAACGCTCCGATCGACTATCAGTGGTTCGTCCTCTCGCTGGACCTGCTCTACGCGATCGGCGCACTCGAATTCGAGCGCGGCTTGGTGCGGAGGGTTCAGCCATGATCCGCCGCTTCGGTAGTGACCTGGCGCCCTTTAAGACACTGACCTTCGGCCCGGGCCTCAACATCCTCCTGGCCGACAAGAGCGAAGGTTCAAACGATCGACAGTCGCGTAATGGTGCCGGGAAGACCAGCTTCATAGAGCTGGTCCATTTCCTGTTCGGCGCCGACGCGCGCAAGGAGAGCATCTTCCGTTCCGAAGCGCTGTCTCCGTCGACGTTCGATGTTGCCGTCGACGTCGCTGGCGAAACCATTTCGGCGGCTCGCAGTGGCGCGAAACCGAGCAAAATCTTCGTCAACGGCCCGGTCGAGAACTGGCCTGTCCCGCCGCAGTTCGACCAGCGTGCAGGGCTGTTCGAACTGTCGAATGAGAATTGGAAGGCCAATCTCGGTCATCTCTGGTTCGGCCTGCCGATATCGGCGGGGGATGAAGCCGAACGCTTCCAGCCCTCATTCCGGTCACTTTTCTCCTACTTCGCGCGGCGCCAACTTAGCGGCGGGTTTCATCAGCCAATGCAGCATTCGACCATGCAGCAGGCGTGGGACCAGCAGGTTTCCATCTGCTATTTGCTCGGCCTCGATTGGACGATTCCGGGCCGTTTTCAGGAACTTCGCGGCCAAGAAAAGGTCGCTCAGGAGCTTCGCAAGGCCGCGCGCAGTGGCGACCTCGGTCGTTTCTTCGGTAAGGCCGCCGATCTACGGACACGTCTGACCATCGCAGAAGCGCGCACCGAGCGGTTGCGGGCTCATCTCGAGAATTTCGAGGTCGTGCCGGAATACAAGGCTCTCGAGCGTGAAGCGAACGAGATCACGCGCGAGATTGACGCTCTCAACGTAGAAAACGTGGTCGATGGTGACCTGCTCCAGCAACTTCGCGCATCGCTTGGCGAAGAGGATGCGCCCGATCTCGACGACGTCACCAAACTGTACGCCGAGGCTGGTGTGGTGCTGCCGGACATGGTTCGCCGGCGCTTTGATGAAGTCGAACGCTTCCATCGAACCATCATAGAGAACCGCCGGGCGCATCTTAATGCCGAAATTGCCTCGGCCGAGACACGGATGAGCGAGCGAGACCAGCGCATCGCGGACCGGGACCGGCGCCGCCGGCAAATTATGGGTGTGCTGCGCTCGGGCGGCGCACTCGAACATTACACCACCTTGCGGGAAGAGGCTGGCAGGGCCGAAGCCGAAGTCGAGGGCCTGCGTCAGCGGCTTGAAACCGCCGAGCGCATCGAGAGCACGAAGGCCGAGCTCGATATCGAGCGGGCCAATCTGACCAAAGCGCTGCGGGACGACATCCATGAGCGCGCTGACGTGATCCGCGAGGCCATCCTCGCCTTCGAAGCCCTCTCGGAGTCGCTTTACGAAAAGGCTGGTAGCCTCACCATTTCCGAAACCGCCGGCGGCCCACAATTTGAGGTCCATATCGACGGACAGAGGAGCAAAGGGATCACCAACATGCAGATCTTCTGTTTCGATCTCATGTTGACGGAAATTAGCATCAGGAATGGGCGCGGACCACGCTTCCTCATCCACGACAGCCATCTCTTCGATGGTGTGGACGAGCGACAGGTGGCCAAGGCCCTTCAGCTTGGCGCGGAGCGCGCCCAGGCCGCCGGCTTTCAATACATCGTTACCATGAACTCGGACGCGCTGCCGCGGGAGGGATTCCAGCGGGGCTTTGACGTCCAAGCGCATGTCATCGACACCAAGCTGACCGATGCGACAGATACAGGTGGCCTGTTCGGCCTACGCTTCGAGTAGGCTTCCCATGCGATCTGCGCCGTTCACGCGACCGACCCTCCTTGCTGCAGTCGAATTGCTCGAATTGCACAGCCAAGCCAAGTTCAATCAGATGGTGCTGCGGCTCGGGCTTGAGGATGAGATTTCCTCAAGCACCGCCCTCAGTGTCGCAAAGAAATGCGATCTCCTCGCGCGCGCTGTCCTGCAGCGCGCGGACGTGATCCTCGACACGCTCGACGGCCGCATGACCTTGGGCGAAGCGGTGGTCCGGCAGGCAGCACAGCTGGCTCAGCAGGATTCTGCGCAGCCTCTCCAGACGGGGTTCGCGCGCGGACTTGCGCGCGACGGCTACGTTTTGGTGTGGGACGATTACGGCCGGAACGCTTCAATCCGGGCTGCCCTTCCCGGCGAGATTCAGCTCCCGGAGACCGACGACGAAGTTCATCAGCTCCTCAAACACTTCAGCTTCGTCACCCCTCTAGGGCACCTCGACCAGGCAATCGAAGCGCACACGCGCGGCGATTGGGCCGCCTGCAACGGGCAGCTTCGAACGTTCATCGAGAGCCTGTTCGACGACATTGCGCGGAATGTGCGGCCCGCGGAATCGGCGACACGTCCCAGTTCAGAAAACCGACGCGCGCTCCTCGCTGAGATCGGCTTTCTTGCAACGGATCGGAACGAATGGACCCAGGACGGAAAGAACTACATCAACGGCCTCTTCAAAATGCTGCACACCGAAGGGTCGCACCCGGGCCTATCCGATGAAGACCACAGCACCTTCCGGCTCCACGTCGTCTTGGTGACCGCCAGGACGTTCTTGCGGCGCCTCGCGAACGGCCAGTGAGAAGCCGATGGCATTCTTTTCCCAAGATCAACTGGAGGCGATTGCAGGTGCGCTGGGAGCCACCAATAACGGTCTGACCGGCCCGGAGATCGAGCACCTTCTCGCCTCTTCCAAGATTGATGATCCCGGACCCGCGACGAAGCGCATTCGCATCTACAACGCCTTTGCCGCGTGCCAGAACACAAAGCGAAATCGCACCAACATCCTCGAGTTCATTCGACTGGCGATGAAGCCGGCGCGCTACAGCCGGGAGCCTCACCGCTACGAGCCAATGCGGGCTCGGCTTAACCAGGCGTTGGCGTTCGCGGGCCTTTTCGTCGATCAGTCTGGGGAGCTGAAGATGGCTGACGCCGCCCAGACCTTACCCGAAGCACAGCGGCGTGCTCGCGATTTGCGCGCGGATCTCGAAGGACGTGGCGTGCACGCAGATGTTCTGAAATTCTGTCGCGCCGAACTTCTTGCCGATAACTATTTTCATGCGGTGCAAGAGGCCGTCAAAAGCGTTGCCGACAAGATGCGGACGCGGACCGGACTGACCGACGACGGCGCTGGGCTTGTTGACCGTGTTCTCGCAGGTAGTCCGCCCCTTCTGGCGATCAACCCACTTTCCACGGCCAGCGAGCGCAGTGAGCAGAGTGGGTTTGCCAACCTTGTCCGCGGTACGTTTGGCATGTTCCGCAATCCGACGGCGCACGAAGCCCGCATTCACTGGTCAATGTCCAAGGAGGATGCCGAAGATCTGCTGTCGATCGTATCGCTGATTCATCGGCGCCTCGACGCAGCCCATATGCCGGCACGCTTATAGCTGACCAATCCATGCTGGAGGGCAATCTTTGCTATTGGCCAAACAAGCAATATCTCTGCTCCGTGAAAGACTGTTTTCATTGCTGATATGAAAGCACAAAGCGGCATCATCACATCTGGCTGCCAATTACGGGTTTGGCGCCAAAGACGACTTGAATCAACGCACTGAGAAGGGAGAAAGGCGCTCTGCCCTCTCTCCCCCACAAGCACTAAACCGGTCTCCCCATGCTTCGGCCTGCGGCCTGCAGCACCGGCCGCATTTCCATGAAATCCGTCTCGGCCCTCCCGGTGGGTGATCCCCCTCCGGTTTAGCGCTTGTCCCCCTCTCTCCAGCTGTTCCGCACGAGCTCGGGAGCAGGAGCTGGGCTCCTGCCCTCCCTTCGATTTCGGGAGGTCAAGGAGTGATCGCTTGCGCTTGTGGAGAGGGAAAGATGTCAATCAGCATCCAAACGGGACCCCTTATCGGCGTCCAAAAAGTACCCCTCCTTTAAGTTGCAACGGTTAGCGCGCGCGGCCCTGAAG
>NZ_QGDB01000009.1 GCF_003149535.1 Falsochrobactrum shanghaiense
ACTTCGCCGCCCTTTTCAAGCACGACGACGGAAAGCTCCGGATCGATCTGTTTGAACCTGATCGCCGCAGCAAGCCCAGCAGGGCCTGCGCCTACGATGACAACATCGAATTCCATGCTTTCGCGTTCGGGCAAGGCGTTAACACAAGCGTCTTGTGCAGAGTATTTGTTTGTGCTCATTAATCTTGCTATTCTCGATAAAGCTCTTTTTGATTAGATAATCGTTCATCTGCATCGTAAAGCCATCATCCTTCGAAGGAGGACATACCATCGTGGTTGTTAGCTACGTTAGACGCCCGCATGAACTCAGCACGACGTTTCTCTTTAAGCGCATTGAGACCCTCGTTGAATTCCGGACCTGATTGCGCGAGAACCTGAGCGAGATTTTCATAACCCATCATCTCGTCTAGGCTGCTTTCGAACGATTTGAGCAGAATGGTTTTGGCGAGCCCCATCACTTGAGCTGGCCCCTCCGCGTAACGCTGTGCTAGCGCGAGGCCCTCGATGTCCAACTGATCGTCGTCTACGATTTTGCTCACCACTCCGTTCTCCAAAGCGTCCTGAGCTGTCCAGGTCGCATTCGAGTAGAAGAAGTTTCGGGCCTTCGCGAGTCCGACAAGACGAGGAAGCGTGAAGAGCGTTAGGCAGTCGGGCACGACGCCAAGACGGAAGAAGCCCGCCATGAATTTGGCATCCTGAGTCGCAACGATGCTGTCAGCCATCAACGCCAGACCAAATCCCCCGCCGACCGCCATTCCACGGACGCCACAGACGACAGGACGGTCAAGTGTCATTAATGGCGGAAACAACGTGCTTGCATGTCTGAAACGACGATGAGCTGGCCACGGCTCGCTCCCATTGGAAAGCATTCGAAGATCGCCGCCAGCGCAGAATGTCTGACCTTTAGCAGTTAAGTAGATCGCGCGGATCGAATAATCGTCTTGAACCTCGCGAACAACGTCCCGTAAGGAAAATCGAATCTCTCGCGTAAGCGAATTCCTTGCCGCCTCGTTTGCTAGGCGGATTATGAGCACTGCGCCGTTCCGCTCTGTCTCAAGATGAGGGTATTCTTTCTTCATTGCAATTGCCTTCCCAAGTTGATCGAAACAGGCTTACCGTGGCTCCATCCGTCGCACACGAGACTGCCGAACCGCGGACTAATTGAATTTCGGCGACTACTCTACCAAGTCGGTCAGAACTTCTGCTGGCAATAACTATTCTGGCGCCAGCATTTACCAGAGCCTTTACCATACCGAAGCCAATCCCCGGCCCTAAAGCACAAATTAAATCAAAAGCGCAACTATACTCACAGCATAAGTGTGTCTATTGATAAGGTCCCTTACTTTGGCGGGGGATAACCGGAGGACAAAGCCTGTTGACCACCGTCAACTGCAAGGGTTTGCCCGGTCACAAAACCTGCTGTGGGCGAAGCAAAATAGAGAATAGCTTGGGCCACCTCCTCCGGCTCGGCCCCGCGTTGCAACGGTATGCGAGCGATCCGCTCCTTCATTATCTCTGGCTGAAGGCGCATGCTTTTGCGGCCAAGATCGGTCCAAGTGAACCCGGGGCAGACGCAGTTTACCCGAATGCCGAATCTTGCCCAATCTACGGCAAGGGCCTTGGTCATGCCGATCACACCGTGTTTTGCCGCGACATAGGACACGCAGTGCGGAAGCCCGGAGAGAGAGGCTCCGGACCCCAGGTTCACGATGCTGCCACCGTGTTCCTTCATCCAAAGCGTGGCGGCGGCCTGCGCCATAAGGAAACTGCCGGTTAGACTGATGTCGATTTCGCGTCGCCATTGATCCAGCTTGAGCTCAAGCGCGTCGATCAGTGTCACGGTCCCCGCATTATTCACCAGAACATCGATTGCACCGAAATGCGTAAGCGTCTGTTCAATGGCGGCCTGAACCTGTTCTTGTGAAGTTACATCGCAGGTCAGAACCAGCTTGTTACCAGTCAGACCGGCCGCAGCATCATCTAGCGCCGCTTGATCGTTATCCGCCAGGACGACGCTTGCATTTCTGGCCAGCGCCTCGGCTGCAGTGGCAAAGCCGATGCCCCGTGCCGCGCCGGTGACAAACACTACTTTTCCGTCCAGTGACATTCTGTCGTCATCCTTCGTCACAAGATTGCCTGGGCAAGACGCTTTGGCCTTGCCCAGGTTTTGATTCAGTTCATCCCGTAGGTAGCCGGGTCAAGCTTATCAAAGATTTCCGACTTGATCAGCGCGGTTAGTGCCACTTCGTCCTTGGGGTCAATGCCTGCCAATAGGCCCTTCCATTTGTCCTGAGCTTCAATGAAGTAAGCGATTACATCGCTCGGATCCTCGACACCACGGCGCTCCATCGTCGTAGCAGCCAGCTTGGCAGCGAAGTTCGCCTTGTACTCACTGAGACGAGCAAGCGCTTCCGGCTCGGGTTCGTTGACAGGAATGCCTGCCTCAGCCGTTGCGGCCCATGCACCCTCAACGTCGTTGAGCAGGTTGATTGCGTTACGTGCGGTAGCAGCCGGCAGAATGCTGATGATCTCGTCGCGCTGTTCTTCGGTCAGCCCCTTCCAGAAGTCCTTGTTCATGTAATAGCCATCGTTGGCATTGCCCCCCAATGGCAGCTTGTAAACAGAATTTGCCACCTCTGTTAGCTTAAAGAAGGTGGTCATGAACTCAGGACTGCCGGCGGTGCAGTCCAGTGAGCCACGCTGTAGGCCGGTATAGATCTCGGTCGACGGCACTTGAACCGGCACCGCACCGATGGAACTGCTGAACGATACCTGACCGCCCGTCGCAGTGCGGATCTTCTTGCCCTTAAGATCTTCCAGTTTAGCCACGTTGCCACGGCAAATGTAGTTGTAAATGCCGATCACATAACCTGTGGCATAGACCGTGTTGTTGCGATCAGCCTCGGCCACCAGTTTGGGATGTAAGAGCTTGGTCTGGACATAGGCCATGCCCAAGGCCAGTTGATCGTCTGCAGTGAATGAAACATCCGACAACATAAAGGTCAGCGGCAGATCCGACGGAACGTAGTTCGCCGTCACCTGACCGATCTGCGCTACATTCGCCGAGATGCCGGATAGTGATCCGTCAGCGGGAAGCAACGAGCCGCCGGCAAAGACATTGAATACAATCTCGCCATCGGTTGCTGCTTTCACGCTGTCGGCGAAATCCTGCATGAAGATGCCGGTCGGGCTATCCGGCGGATTATAGGTCGCGGCCACGAATTCCGCGAGCGCAGGAGACGCAGCCAGCAGCAGCGCCGAGCCCACAAGCCCGCTCTTGATATACTTAAGTTTCATAGTTTTCCTCCTCCAGAAAGTCATTTCATCATTAGGGTCGGCAGGTAGAGCGCGATTGCGGGGAATGCGATGATCAGACCTAGTGTCACCAGATCCGTGACGATGAACCACGTCGCCCCCTTGAAAACGCTTGCGAGTTTGACCGTCCGCCCCAGGGCGCTGCGGATGACGAACACGTTCATCCCGACGGGGGGAGTGATCATCCCGATCTCAAGCAGTTTAATCACGATAATCCCGAACCAGATCATATCGACCCCAAGGCTGTTCAGGATCGGCTGCAGCACCGGGATGGTCAGGAGCATGATCGAGGCGCTTTCCACGAACATGCCCAAGATGATGTAAAGCACCGCGACGACAAGGATCACGCCGATCACCGAATCCACATATTCCAGCAACAGGGCGGCAAAGGCGTTCGGCAAGCCGCTCAGCCCCATGAAGGTCGAGAACATGACGGCCCCGACCGCGATGATCAGCACGGTGCAGGTGCCCTCGGCGGTATCGACAAGGGCCTTGCGGATTGCCAGCCACGAAAGCGACCGACGCGAGGCGGCGATGGCCAGCGCGACCAGTGCTCCGAGCGCGGCCGCTTCGGTCGGCGTTGCGATCCCCGTGAAGATGCTGCCCAGAACGGCGGCGATCAACAGCGGCAGCGGCCAGATGTCCAGCAGGGCGGCCCGAATTTGGCTCCGGCTGGTCTTTTCCTGGATCGACGGGGCAAGCGAGGGGTCGCGCCACGCCCTGACCGTGATCATCAGGATATAGGCTGCTGCGGACAGAATTCCGGGCAGAATGCCGGCCAGAAATATGGCCCCGATCGAAGTGTTGGTAAAAATCCCGTAAAGGATCATCAGGATGCTGGGCGGGATGAGCGATCCGAGAGTGCCTGCCGCTGCGACACAGCCCGTCGCAAGCGAGGGTTTGTAATTCGCTTTCAGCATCTCGGGCACGGCAATCCGCGCGAAGGCTGCGGCAGTCGCCACGCTGGAGCCGCTGGTGCTGGCAAACAGCGCCGAAGCGACGACGGTGGATGAAGCAAGCCCGCCAGGCACCCGGCCGAGCAGGATCCGCGCGCTGGCGAACAGGCCCGAGGTCAAACCGCATTGCGATGCGATATATCCCATGAGCAGGAACATCGGGATGGCGCTCAAGCTCCATTGCGCTACGAAATTCTGCGGGATCGAGGCCAGGATGCCCCATGCCGCGCTGGTGGTCGCGATGACTGAGATGCCGACGAAGGCCACCAGACCAAGAACGACACCAACCTGGACGCGGATCGCGATGAGAGAAAGCACCGCAACGACGCCCAGAATTCCGACAGTAAGATTGTCCATGATGTCTCCAATTAATCAGCGGCGTGGGTAACGGCGGAGTTTTCGGAATGGGTGCCGGTCAGCACCTGCCAGTCATCGCGGACAATCACCTGCACCAGGCGCAGCACGCTGACGACCGTTGCCAGCCCAAAGCCAACGGGCAGAATGAAGGCGGCCGGCCAGACAATGATAAGATGCACACCCTCGACATATTCGTTCTTCAAGTAAGATGCCCAGGCAGACAGCGCAGACTGGTAGGCCAGGCAGCCGAAGAATATCCCCTGCGCCAGGTACCCGATGACAAGGCAGATGCGCTGCACGGCGGGGCTGAACATGTCGAAGAACAACTCGACCGTCACAGCCGCGTTCTTCAGCTCGATTAGCGCCAGCGGAAGAAACACAAGCGCCAACATGTAGTAGCGGGCCGTAATCTCGGACGTGCCGGGCATCGGGCTGTTCGCGAGATACTTCATGATTACGTCGGCATTGACGTGAAGCAGCATCGCAATAGCGGCAAGCCCGGTAAGAATGGATAACACCCATGTTATCCATTTTAGGATTTGTTCGACGGTCTCCACTTTCTCAATCTCCTCTCTCCTCCTCCGACAGTGCCATTCGGCTTGCCGTCCATTCAGAGACAGCAATATCTATGCCAGCGGCCATCAGCTGGACGCAAAATCCCAGGCTTTTTGATCAATTGCCGTAAGATTGACGAATCTTTCCGAGAACCTGCCATTGCGCACAGTCTTCGTGTCCGTCGGTCGTATCGTGTAGCAGATAACTTATCCTGAACAGATAACCGGCTTCGTCTCATGCAGTTATCGGCTACATGGCCATTCTGCATACAGGTGAATGACCTGAGGCTGTGCTGCTTAAAGTAGTTTAGCTTTTGCCATAAAAGCGGGAGTTGATGGCTGGTAGGCGCGTAGACATAAAGCGCCACGTTCCATGTCGGATCGAAGCCGGATGAATCTTACTGTCTATTCAAGGTTTGCAAAGCAAGGATATCCCTCCCATCAGGCTGGCATGTGGTTTGCGATCAATATCTGTCAATGCGCAGGCTGCGCCGATTCCTCCCCTTACTCGAGGAAGTTGCGACGGTCGAACAAATGCATGCTGCCCAAGGAGAAGACATGATTGACGCCTATATCTGCGATTATATCCGTACGCCTATCGGCCGTTACGCGGGCGCACTTGCATCCATAAGGGCCGACGATCTCGGCGCGATTCCATTGAAAACGCTTATGGGACGTAATCCCTTGGTTGATTGGGAAGTTGTTGGCGATGTCGTCTATGGCTGCGCCAATCAGGCCGGAGAGGACAATCGCAACGTTGCGCGCATGTCGCTTCTGCTCGCCGGATTGCCTGTCTCGGTAACCGGCACGACCATAAACCGACTCTGCGGTTCGGGCATGGACGCCGTGATCACTGCCGCCCGCGCCATCCGCACCGGCGAAGCCGAACTGATGATAGCTGGTGGCGTGGAAAGCATGAGCCGGGCGCCTTTCGTGATGTCGAAGGCAGAAAGTGCCTTTTCCCGCGCAGCGGAAATTCACGACACGACGATTGGCTGGCGCTTCATCAACCCTGCCATGAAGGGATTGCACGGCGTCGACTCGATGCCGGAAACCGGTGACAATGTGGCGCTCGACTTTGGTATTTCCCGCGAAGATCAGGACGCTTTCGCCATGCGTTCGCAAACGAAAGCAGCTGCTGCGCAGGAAAATGGCCGTCTAGCTCGGGAGATCGTCGGCGTCAGTGTGCCGCAGCGCAAGGGCGATCCACTTCTTGTGGATCGGGACGAACACCCCCGCGGTACGACACCTGATGCGCTCGCCAAGCTGAAGCCCGTCAACAGGATCGAAGGCGGTACTGTGACGGCAGGCAACGCGTCGGGCGTCAATGATGGCGCGGCTGCACTTATCATCGCCTCGGAGGCCGCGGCTGCGAAATACGGCCTGACGCCGATCGCACGCTTTCTCGGTGGTGCTACAGCCGGTGTGCCGCCGCGCGTGATGGGTATAGGTCCAGCGCCCGCATCCCAGAAACTCATGGCGCAACTGGGTATGTCGCAGGACATGTTCGACGTTATTGAGCTTAACGAGGCCTTTGCATCCCAGGGACTTGCAACGTTGCGCAAGCTCGGAATAGCCGATGACGACCATCGCGTGAATATCAATGGTGGTGCCATTGCGCTCGGTCATCCGCTTGGCATGTCCGGCGCCCGCATCGCTGGCACAGCAGCGCTGGAAATGTCGTTGCGCAAGGGCAGATATGCGCTCGCCACGATGTGCATTGGCGTCGGGCAGGGAATTGCGATGGCGTTGGAACGAGTCTGACCGCAACTGGGCGCGACGACCAATATGGCGCAGGCGCGCGCTTTGATGCGCTAAGCTACGGACCAACGAGGAAATAATGTCGCGGACTGCATTCGATAACAAGCCCGCTCAGGGTGGCAGGAGCTGCGCAACACAGCCGCCCACAGATGACAAGCCGTCATCATTGCTTCTGGCAATCCTGGCAGCACTAATGAGCTTTTCTGCACTACCAACAGACAGCTATCTGCCGGCTTTGCCTGAAATCGCCCGATCGCTGGCATCCCGTGGCGGAAGTGCCGAATTGACCATTTCGACCTTTCTTATAGGATTCAGTCTTGGGCAGTTGGTATGGGGACCGATCGGCGACCGGTATGGCCGGCGCGGACCCATCGTGATCGGCATTCTTCTGTTTATCGCAGGAACAATCGGATGCGCACTATCGCCATCGATCTGGAGCATCGTGGGATGGCGATTCGTCCAAGCGATCGGTGCTAGTGCCAGTCAAGTACTGGCCCGCGCCATTGTTCGCGATCTCTATGCGCGGAATCGGTCTGCACAGATTTTCTCAACCCTTTTGTTGCTGATGGGATTTGCTTCCCTCCTCGGACCGCTCGTCGGCGCGCAAATTATGGCTCTTGCTGGATGGCGTGCTATTTTCTGGGCGGTGGCCGGATTTGGCCTGATGATGCTGTTCGCCACAACCATGATCCCCGACACACTTCCGCCGGAGCGGCGCAGCAGAGAACCCCTACGATATGCGTTCGCCGGCTATGGACTGCTACTGAAGGACGCAAGGCTGATCGGTTTTGCGTTGTCAGGAGGTTTCTTCTTTGCAGGCTCGTTCGCGTTTGTCGCCGGCTCACCCTTTGTCTATATTGAATTCTATCATGTGGACCCACGTGATTTCGCCTACCTCTTCGCAGTCAATATTATTGGCCTGATGGCGGCGAATTTTTTGAATGGCCAGCTTCTGAGCCGCTACGATAGCGACATGTTGCTACGTTTTGGAACCTGCGTCGGCGCCATCGCCGGCGTCGCTCTTGCTATCAACACCTGCTTTGGCTTCGGTGGAATTTGGGGTGTGGCGCTGCCTTTGTTCATCTATGTTTCGATGACCGGCTTCGTCATAGCCAATTCACTCGCTGGAGCACTGTCGGGATTTCCTACGCAGGCCGGGGCCGCGTCTGCATTAATTGGCTTGATCCACTATGGATCGGGCATGCTGGGTTCGACGATGCTCGGATGGCTGAAAGATGGCACGCCCTGGCCTATGGGCATACTCATCGCCTTTGGTGGGGTTGGTAGTCTGTTCGTCGCCACGATTGCCACTCGCCACCGGCCTGGCTGAAGCCGTGGCGTGTGTTCATTCTTCGTACAGACTTGCTTTCAGCAATGCGCAAGTGTCTTCATTCGAGACATGGCTTCATCGACATGGAAGGCTCACGCTCCCTAAATCGTCGCCAGTCCACCATCGACGGGCAGGCAGACGCCTGTAATGTTCCCGGCTTGAGCTGAAGCAAGAAACAGACCCGCATTGGCGATCTCATCGACGGACACGAACTGTCCGAGAGGCATCTTACCGACGAAATTCTTCTTGTTTTCCTCGAAATCACCCTTGCGCAGCGAAGCTTCCGTCATTTCTGTCCAGACACCCCAGGGTGCAATGGCGTTGACGCGGATATTATACTTTCCAAGATAGGTAGCGAGATTCCTGACCAGCATGATGATACCGGCCTTGGAAACTGAATAGGCAATGGAACCGAGAGGGGACGGCCGCATACCTGAAACCGATGCCGTGAAAATCATGCTTCCGCCACCGCTCTTTTTCATGTGAGGAACGACAAACTTGGCGCCGAAGACCGCCGCCTTGAGATTAATCGCCATGACACGATCGAAGTCCTGTTCGGTGATTTCCTCAATGTTCTTGATGTTTGAAATGCCGGCATTATGCCAAAAGATATCAATGCCGCCATAGGTATCAACGGCATGTTGAACCATATTTTCGAGATCCGGCATGGCACTAACGTCAGCTTTGAAGAAAGAGGCCTCGACATCATTCGCACATATCTCGGCGACGACCTTGTTACCTTGGTCGGTGTTCACGTCTGCAACCACGACCTTGGAGCCTTCGCTTGCGAAGCGCTTTACAATGCCTTCGCCGATACCCGTTGCACCCCCGACGATGAGCGTTACCTTGTCTTTTAACTGCATTTTCTTTCGACCTCCTGAAATATGCCGGTCGTGATGACACCGCGGCAGCGACCGATGCTGGTCTGATGTTTATTTGTGAAGTATTGGGCCGTATCCTCTGAGTGATTAGGTCGAGAGGTAAGCGCGAACGAATAGTGGCACTGGAACGACACGGCGCTCTTTAAAATCAACGATCACTAAAACCTGTTCGACGGATGCGACCGGGCTTCCAAGATGGTCGTAAACGCAGTGCCGCAGCACAAGTGACTTTTCTCCCACTGACGCCAACCAGGATCGAGAAGAAAGCACATCTCCAGCTTTACACTCCCGATGCCGGGTGATTTTGACCTCGACCCCCATATGCGTGCAGCCGGACACTTTCTTCCATTCCGGCGACAAGCCGACGATGTCGCCAAGGATGTGCAGCGACGCTAGAGTGCAGTAGGAGAAGATTTCGTGCATCTGAAGCTGACCTACGTGGTCTAGTTCATGAGGACGAACTACGCCAAGATTGAGGGGCATCATAGTCCGTGGGTCACACTGACTCGACGACATGCTACTTGGGGCACTGGAGAGCCCACGGGTGAATGAGGGTAGGACTTCGGCTACCCCAAGAACTGGTACTTTCTCCGTGGAGAACCCAGGCAGGTCAAGCGCGCTGGCACAGATGTGACCATTGCTCCGTAGCAAGTGCAGAATTCGGCCATTATGCTCTCCGCCCCTAATCACCGCGGAGTCGATCGCGAAGGTCTGGCTGACTCTTAGCTCGCGGTGGAAACGCATATGACGCAGGCTAGCCGACGCCGCACCTGGATTGGCTCTCAGAACATCGGCGGCGAGCGCTTCGGAAGCATACTGAAATGCGCGAATGTAAAACGTAAGATTAAGATGCTCGTTTTCGTCGCACTCCCAGGGCCGCACCAGCCCGCTGTAAGTTTGGCGAGCTCCAGTCTTTTCTAATGTCAACATCTAAGGTCCGCCGTTTGCTGGCAGGCGGCTAAGCCGCCGTAGAGATGCGTCGGAACTGAGGAAGGATGTTTCCTGCATCGTCAGAGGTAAAATCGACCTCGACCTCATCCCCGATTTGAACGTCCAGTGCGTCACTTCCAACGATGTTGGTTATCATGCGTGGACCTTCAGCGGTAACAATTGCCCCAATGACATAAGGCACCTTTTCCCTGAAGGAGTTCAACGGCGCTCTTCTAACAGTCGTGAAACTCTCAACGTGTCCACGGCCACTGACGTCGACCCACGATAGCGTGTCCGACCAACATGTCGCACAATGATACCGGGGCGGGAACTGGGTCGCGGCGCACTGGTCGCATTGCTGGAAACGCAGCTTACCTTCCCTTGCACCAGCCCAGTATTCGCGGCTGTCGCCGTTCTCGAGATCACTTGTATTCATCAGACTAACCCCCGGACTATTTCTGCAAACGTGGAAGCAGCCGGGCCGGACCAGCCGCTTCGTGCGATTCACTTCTTGCGAAGATTGCTCATCAAGTTTGAGAGCATTTCCTTATGTTCCGTGCGTTGAAACAGGTAGTTTTGAGTATAAGCCTCATACGCAAGGACAGAGCCCAAGTCCGCGTCCGCAGCACGGACAAGAGAAAGCTTGGTTCCGGCGATGGCACGCCGCGGCGCGCCCTCCGCGATCTTCCGCCCGAGTTCTACGGCACGGTCCAGCAATTGATCTGCGGGTACCAGATCGAGGAAAAGGCCAGCCTGTTTGCCTTCTTCCGCTTCTACCACAGCGCTCGTAAGCAGCCATTCATTAGCGCGCATCGTTCCCACGAGCTTCGGCAGGTGATAGGTGCACGCCATGTCCCAAGCACCTAGACCGATGCGACCGAACGCGAAGTGATATTTCGTTTCGGGAACCGCCAGAGCCAGATCGCAGCACAAGGCCAGAGCGACACCGCCGCCGATTGCAGGACCATTAACGGCCGCGATCACTGGAAGGTCGAGTTCCTTGATCCGCTGAACCATCCTGCAGTGGCTACGCACCGCAATAAACTGGTCTTCAAGATCTTCGTGACCTTCTGGCTTTACGAGCGTCCCTAGTTCGGCACCAGAGCAGAAAACGGTTCCAGCGCCGGTGAGTACCACCGCCCGGATGTCACGGTCTCGTTCGGCTTCATCGAGCGCGGCCAAGAAGGCGTCCGCGAGCGTATGCGTTAAAGGATTACGCTTGCGTGGGCGATTGATCGTTACGATCGCGACGCAGTCACGACGCTCGAGAACAACTTCGGGTTCCTGATCATCCGCGACGTGAGGAGCGGCCATATCTATACCTCATATTTTTCAGACAGTTATTGAACGATGTTGGCGATAATTGGTTAGAGCATTCTTGGAAGGCGCTCCTTGATGATCGAGCGCGCCTGCACCACGATCCGGTCGATGAGTTCCTTTACAGTGGGGATGTCGTCGATCAGTCCCACGACCTGGCCGCAAGACCACACCCCGGACTCCACCTCGCCGTTCTTCATGATCTTCGGGTAGACACCGGCGACTTCCTTGGCGACATCGGAGAATGTGATCTCTGAACCGAGGCGCTTCTCAGTCTCGATAACTCGTTCGACAGCCTCGTTCACCAACACGCGCTCGGTATTGCGCAACGGACGAAGAATAAGCCTGGTGTCACGCTCGGTGGCCGCCACTATTGCATCCTTCACGTTCTGATGGATGGGCGCTTCTTTGGTCGCCATGAAACGCGTACCCATGTTCATGCCGTCTGCGCCCAGTGAAAGAGCAGCGACTAAGGATGCTCCATCCACCATCCCGCCTGACGCGATAAATGGCACCTTTAGCTTTTGTGCGCAGAGTGGAAGCAAAATCAGGTTCGTGACGTCGTCCTCGCCCGGATGCCCGGCGCATTCGAAACCATCCATACTGATGGCGTCGCATCCCAGCCGTTCGGCCGTAAGCGCATGTCTGATCGACGTGCATTTATGGATAACAACGATCCCAGCTTCCTTGAAAGTAGCCATCCATTCCTTTGGATTGTTTCCAGCGGTCTCCACGATTTTGACGCCGCCTTCGATGATCGCCTTCACGTAGCCAGGATAATCCGGTGGCCTTGTGGAAGGGAGAAACGCCAGGTTGACGGCGAACGGCTTGTCGGTCATCCCGCGGCAACGTTCAATTTCAGCCCGCAACGCCTCAGGCGTCGGCTGCGTGAGTGCCGTGATGATACCTAAACCTCCAGCGTTCGAGACCGCTGAAGCGAGTTCGGCAAACCCGACATGATGCATGCCGCCCTGGACAATCGGATATTTGATGCCGAAAAGTTCTGTAATTCGAGTTTGCATCGTTGGGCCTCCCCTAATTGCGTTGCCTAACTGTAGCTCCGCATTTTGCATGCCATCGTCAGTTCGCGGAGACTCTTTCAGAGCGCCATCCGCTGATTTTCACACACCTGTCTTCGACCCGACGCGTTCGCTGATCCAGATCAGTGGTTTGATATTCGTGAATTTGGGAATGTCGGCGCTTATCGTCGGAAGATGTGGGAAAAGCCCTTCGGTCAGATCTTCCATCGTTGCACAGGTGACAATCGCGTGTGCAACGAATGCCGGCGCGGATCCTGAGCGCATTCCTGAGACACCCTTGTCCAAGGTCACCGAGTGACAGCGAGAACCCATTAAACCCAGCACAAGAGGTATGTGTCTTTCGACATAGTAGTCATAGTCAAAGTGCCCTTCCTCCAAGGGAGGGTACATGACGTGGAAATTGAACATGGTTCTTCTCCAATTGGCTGCAACGCTATCGACGCGAGGCCCTCATTTGCCTTTGAAAACCGGGATACGCTTTTCTTTGAAGGCTGCCACGGCCTCTTGGTGATCCTCGGTTTTTCGAACGACCGCCAAGCCACCCGCAGCCAGTTCAAGTGCAGTGGAAAGATCCTTGTCAGCACCGTAACGAACCAACTTTTTGATCATCTGCACGGAGATAGGAGCGCCCGACGCGATCTTTCGTGCGAACTCACGCGTACGCACCATCAGTTCGCCATCAGGATAGACGTGGTTCACAAGACCAATCCGCTCGGCCTCAGCCGCAGAAATCTGTTCGGCGGAGAGAAGCATCTCCAAAGCTCGGGCAGTGCCTACGATGCGCGGCAACAGGTAGGCGCCGCCGCCACCGGGCACCAAGCCCATCCGAACGTAGGTCTCAGCCATCCTTGCACTTTCTGCAGCAAAGCGGATGTCGCACGCTAAAGCGATATCCAGCCCGCCACCCGTGGCAAAACCATTGATCGCGGCAATAAGCGGTTTTTCGAACTCAGCAAGGACTCTCGTGAGGCCTTGCATATGCGTGACCTCCGCTTTGATCTCCGAGGGAGTACTGGCGGCGACTGCATTGAACCCGTTGATGTCGCCACCCGTGGAAAAGGCACGGCCCGCTCCCGTAAGGATCGCTACCCTGACATCGTCGCGACGCCCGGTCTCGGCAATCGCTTCGATCCATTGGCCGAGCATGTCGTATGTGAAAGAATTAAGCTTCTCCGGACGGTTCATCATGATAGTTGCGATGCCTTCGGAAACCTCGATGTCTAAATGATCCGCCATGTCTAATCCTGGTCAGAATGTGATTTGTGAGAGGGAAAGCGGACCGAGACTAGGCCACGTCCTTGCCGATTGGGCGAAAGCCCGTCTTGCCATGGTGGCGGTCGGCGTCCTTGTACCCCAGGGCGTCTTCGGCAATGAGGATTTTTTGCACGTTTGCAGTGCCCTCGCCAGTATACATAAGATCCGCATAGGACTTGTACCGCGCGATACGGAACTCTGCCGAGATGCCATAGCCACCGTGGATCTGTTGCGATAGATCCGTGCAGAACTTTGCGGTGGAAGCGGCATGATACTTCGCGATCGAAGCAATGCGGTTTGTGGCCAGACCATCGTCCATCATCTGCGCCACTTTATAGAGCAACGCACGGCTTGCTTCGATTTGCACAGCCATATCGGCAATCTGCGATTGGATCATTTGGAACCGGCCGATAGGGCTACCACGAACGATGCGTTCGTTCGCATATTTCACAGCGTCGTCGTACGCCCCCAGCGCAATCCCGAGCGACTTGGCTGCGATGACAACACGACCAGATTGCAGAGCACGCATGATGATCTTGAAACCATCGCCTTCTTGGCCGAGACGGTTTTCAACCGGTACGACGAAGTCGTCAAGGAACAGCGCTGAAGACGTGAATGCCTTCGACAAGTTAGCCGTTTCGATCCGCTTCGCAGTGAACCCCGGGTACTTCTTCGGCTCGACGATGAATGCAGTGACGCCTTTGGCTCCCGCCGAAGGATCCGTTTTGGCCAGCAGGATGCCAGCATCGCATTCGTCTCCTAGAGTTGCCCACATTTTGGAGCCGTTCAGGCGATATACGTCTCCATCACGGACAGCGCGTGTCTTCATCGCGCCCGCGGCGTCCGAGCCACTACCATCTTCAGTCAGCGACATCATCCCGATGATCTCGCCGGCAATCAGTCGGGGAACATACTTTTCGACCTGCTCGTCCGTCCCGGCGAGATAGATGGATGTCGGGCAAGTGCCGGACTGTTGATTGCTACAAACAGCAAACCGGACGTCGAGGCGGGAAATCTCTTCCAGAATGATCACAGCAGCGAGGTAACCCAAGTTCGTACCGCCGACAGATTCCGGGAAGACAGAACCATAGAGGCCGGTCGCGCCGGCTTTCCTGATCAATTCACGCGGGAGCTGTTTTTTGGCTTCATACTCGTCGATGTACGGAAGGACCTCCGTGTGCATGAAGCGGCGAACCGTCGATCTGATTTCTTCCATCTCTTCCATTTCTATTCCTTCCTACACACGCGGCAGCACTTTTGAACTGCATCATAGTAACAATCACAACCGATCCGCCTTTCGCCGACCTTTTACAGGCGTCGGGCAATCCTCTCTGTCAGTTCGCAAGTTCCATGCCACCACATCGGCTGACGGACCAACTCCAAGCCATTCGCTAAGCCATGACGATGGCATTGCTCTTGCGAGGACTAGTGTGGTTTCGCGCGAGGCCGCGAGCATAAGCTCGTCTGCGTGTCTGAGCCACTCAATTGGTTATAAACAAGGGAGTCACCACTTATGACCCTTCGCAACCGGGCCGCAATCGTCGGCATAGGCGAAAGCGACATCGGAAAGGTGCCGCACATGACAGGTTTGGGCCTGAATGCCCAAGCGGCGAAACGGGCAATCGAAGAGTCCGGCCTAAAGCATTCCCAGATCGATGGGCTACTCACCGCCTACTCTTTCACTGAACCATACTTCATGCTCGGCTCGGTTCTCGCTGAATACCTCGGGATCAAGCCAGGATATGCGGGTTCGCTGGTAGTAGGTGGAGCATCTCCAACCGTCATGCTCCACCATGCAGCTCAAGCCGTCAGCAGCGGCGCAGCGAACTATGTTCTTGTGTGTGCGGGCGAAAATCGCGCGACCGGGATGTCACGCGATGAAACGGTGGCGGCTATGACCGCCGTGGGGCACCCCTACTTTGAAGCTCCCTACGGCGTGGGCATTCCTTCGCTGTATGCCATGGTGGCAAATGCATACATGAAAAAATACGGTACGACGCGCGAGCAGATGGCAGCCGTCGCCGTCAGTACGCGGAATAACGCGCTTAAACACCCCAATGCTCACATGAAGACAGCCCTGACGATTGAAGACGTTCTCAATTCAAAACCGATCTCCGATCCTCTCAACATCTTCGATTGCTGCCTGATTTCAGACGCGGGCGGCGCCTTCATTGTAACTACGCCTGAACGAGCCGCGGATTTGAAACAGAAGCCGGTTCACCTTGCTGGTATCGGCGAGGCGCACACTCATGAGCATCTCATCTCCGCTCCCAGCCTCACGGAGTTCGGAGCGACCCAGTCCGGCCAAGCAGCATATACGATGGCTGGCTTGGGTCCATCGGATGTTGACGTAGCCTTCCTCTATGACTGCTTCACGATCGTTCCGATCATAGAAATGGAGGAGTTGGGCCTGGCCGAGCGAGGAGCTGCAGGCGCCCACTTCGCGGCAGGCGGTGCGGAAATCGGCGGACAACTTCCAGTCAATACTCATGGCGGAATGCTAAGCCATGCCCATGCTGGTGCGGTTGGGGGGCTCATGGGCGTGGTTGAGGCCGTCCGACAGTTGAGGGGGCAAGCCGACAAGAGGCAAGTTCCGGGTGCCGAAGTCGCCATCGTCCATGGTGAAGGGGGCATCCTGTCCTCTCATTGCACAGCAATCCTTACGTCCGAAATCAGATGAATACTCAGGAGAGATACATGACACACGAGCCACGAGGACGGTTCTTCGAAGATTTCACCGTTGGAGAGGTGCTGGTGACGCCAAAGCGGACGATCACGTCAACAGATATTGTCAATTTTGCTTGCCTCTCAGGAGATTTCAACGGCGTGCACGCCGATCACGAATATTGCAAAACAACGCCATTTGGAGAGCCTATCGCTCATGCGCCACTCGTCTATGCAGTGATGGGAGGCCTCCAATATGCCAGTGGCGTCAATGATGGAACACTCCTTGCCGTGATCGGCATTGACGAATGGCGAATGCACAAGCCCGTGAAGCACGGTGACACTGTGCACATGCGCTCGACCGTGCTGAAAACGAAGGAAACTTCGAAGAGCGACCGTGGCATCGTGTCCTTCAAGCGAGAATTCGTCAATCAGCACGGCGAAGCAGTCCAGAGCATGTTCGCCACCTTCATGTACAAGCGACGTGCGGCGTGAGCCTCGATGCGGCCGCCAAACTAGGGAGCCAATAATGACAATTGAACTTAAGCGGCTGGGTGACTGCGCCCTCCTAACGTTAAATCGACCCGAGGCCTTGAATGCGTTGTCCTTCGACATCATCCGGCAAATCGATGTGGCCTTGGACGACGTCGCCTCGCAAAAAGACGTCCGCGCGCTTCTGGTGACGGGGCAAGGCGAAAAGGCGTTCTGCGCTGGGGCCGACATCACCGAGTTGCTGGACCGAACGCTGATGGCGCAGAAGCAGGGTGCCGAGCTCGGCCAAGCGGTATTCGCAAAGTTAAGCAGGCTGCGTGTCCCGTCCATCGCTCTCGTCAACGGGTATGCATTTGGCGGCGGTTGCGAACTTGCTCTTGCCTGCACGTTCCGCCTCGCTGCTCCAAACTCAATTTTCGGTCTTCCAGAAATCAAGTTGGGCCTCGTGCCAGGTTACGGTGGTATCGCGCGTTTGCCCAAGCTTGTGGGGGAAGGCCGTGCACTTGAGATCATCATGACGGGACGCAACGTCCAAGCCGATGAGGCAGAACGGATTGGCTTGGTCAATTCAGTCGTGACCGGCGATCTGATCGAAACAGGTTTATCGTTTGCGGCATCGGTAACCCGCTACAGTATTCCGGTCCTCCAGATCGCTCGGGAGGCGATTAAACGCACGGCACAATCCCCCCTCGAAGAAGCTCTTCGCATCGAAAGTGACGCTTCCACCCTCGCCTATCAGCTTGAGGATTCCCGCGAGGGTATGACCGCATTCTTGGAAAAACGTAAACCTCAGTTCATGGACCTGTAAAATGAAACGCGAAAGAATTTTGGTCACCGGGGCAAGTCAAGGCATTGGCGAAGCCATTTCGATTGAATTGGACCGGCGTGGCTTCGACGTCATTTGCGTTTCACGCTCGGGTCGAGCCAAGGTAGGCGCGGCGAAAGTCTGCGATATGACTGATGAAGAGGCAATCAAGCGCCTATTCCGGGAAATTCAAAATGAAGGTCCTTTGCACGGAATCGTCAACAATGCCGGATTTCACTCACTACAATCTGTCGCGGAAACGAAAACTGCTGACTTCGAAGCAATGCTAAGAATGAACGTCACATCGGTGATGATCGCATCGCGCGAAGCATATCCATTGCTTAGGGCAACCGGTGGAACAGTCGTCAATATGGGTTCGCTTTTTGGAAAGCTGGGCGTCCGTGACAATATCGCTTACGCAGCGTCAAAAGCGGCTGTGGGAGCAATGACTCGCTGCATGGCGGCCGAATGGGGCGGAGACGGTATCGCAGTTGTCAACGTAGCTCCCGGCTATATCGAAACCGAATTGAACCGAGACTACCTCGGCCGGGAAAAAGTGCGCGCCTTCCTGGGGCAGCGCATCCCTGTACGCCGCCCAGGTACAGTCGAGGAAGTGGCTCGCTTCGTGAGCTCCATCTTCGTCGAAAAGATCGTCTTTCTTACTGGCGAAACGATTTACGTGGATGGAGGACAAGGCGTCGCCCACTAGCGGGGCGACATCAAACGAAATAGCTTTCAAAGACCCAATTTCTTGTAAAGATAGGACCGCGATACGCCTAGATGCTCTGCAACTTTCTTCTTGTTGCCGTTGAACCTAGCCATCGCACTCGCGATCATCTCAGCTTCAACACGGTCAACGGCCTGCCGGAGCGCACCGGTGGTTTCATCACCAGCCGGCTGAGGATGATGGCGTGGTACCGCAGCCGTAGGAACGCCGGTGGCCTCGACCTTGCCAAAATCGGCTACGGTAAGCTGGTTGTTCTCGCAGAATACGAAAGCTCGTTCGACTTCATGTCGAAGCTGCCTTACATTGCCGGGCCATTGTCGGCTCATCAGGTACTCTTGCACTTCAAGGCTGATTTCCGGAACGGCGCGGTGATATTGCCTAGCAAGATCCAGAAGAAAATGCCTAAGCAGCAACGGAATATCTTCAATCCGCTCTTCTAGCGACGGTAGACTGATGCAGACGGGGCTGATACGGTAGAAGAGGTCGAGGCGGAAACGGCCCTCAGTTACAAATTCCTCAAGGTCTCGATTGGTGGCACTGCAAAGCCTGAAGTCGACATGCTTAGGTTTATCACTCCCAACTCGCTCGACAATTCGATCCTGAAGCACTCTGAGGAGCTTTGACTGGACTTCAAGTGGCATGTCGCCGATTTCATCGAGAAAAATCGTTCCCCTGTCTGCCAACTCGAACTTGCCTGCCCTGCCCTTGCGATCAGCGCCAGTAAAAGATCCGGCCTCATAGCCAAAGAGTTCACTTTCCACCAGGGATGCGGGTAGAGCAGCAGCATTCACCGTCACGAGACGGCCATCCTGGCGCGGACTCATCATATGAAGCGCCTGTGCGACTAGTTCCTTGCCGGTACCACTCTCGCCGCGGATGAGAACAGGAATATCAAGTGGAGCAACTTTGCGGATTTGTTCACGTACTGACTTGATGACAAAACTGTCGCCGATAATCGCGTCCAGGAACCTCTCACCGCGATTTTCCTCTTTCACGGTCGTCTTGTAGAACGCGATTTCACTCTCGAGCGCGTTGATCCTCCGGGCCAGCGCTTCCACCTGTTGCGGCCCTTTAAACATGACACGCCCGATCGCGCCAACAATTTCGCCCTTGTGGCGGATCGGCTGACGGGTGACGACACGCTCTTTGCCGTTCATACGATGGATATGGCCAACTTCCGCAATACCTGTCTTTATTACATGAGGAAGACCCGAATTCTCTATGACATCGCGAACATTCTTTCCCCAAGCCTGCCCTGGTTCCAAGCCGAAGAATTTCTCATGTGCAGGGGACATGAAGGCCAGCTTTTCGTTAATGTCGACAACCGCCATCGCATCGTAGGGATCTGTTAACAGATGATCAATAATGTCAAAGGCGAAATCCACGTTTGCGATGAAGTTGATGACCGTCTCGCTGACCTTTTCGGTGATCAGTATAATGATCGCGTCATCGACGGGAGCCACCAGGGCCGCATATGTCTTGTCCCGAAATAAGATTGGCATCAAACGTCGAGTGACCGCATCGCGCCTCCATTCAATGTCCATAACTAAAGCTTTAATCCGGGAATCCGTCCCAATCCCCGTTGCAGCGGCGACCTTGCCGGTTGCATCCACTACGACCAGGCCACTAAAGGCCGGCTGAATCGGTCCGCTCACTATATCCTCCACTCCCTGCACCGCTTTATGTATTTGGGGAATTCACTTTTATATATACTTTGTATCTTTCAAATACAGCGAGTCAAACCAATTTCCATCAGACAAACACTAATGCGACTTTTTTTGGCAGCATCTGATCACAAACTAGAAACTGGCATAATCCTTGCATGCTCCTTATTGGGCCGGCTTAGTTACAGGTGTTGGAGGACACCGGCAATTGTTGAGGCGGATCGAGAAGGAGGAGTAAATATGAATATTATCGCTAGCGTCCAGCAGATGCCACTTCAGACATTGGCAGTCACACCACAACTTATTCAGTCCGTGCAGGTGCTGCAGTTCAACAGTCAGGAACTCAGTGACTACGTCAAGGAGCAAAGCGAGCGCAACCCGTTGATCCGTATCTCCCCAGACAGCGCGACCGTTACGAGCGCTGTATCGGGAACCGAAACAGGAGAAGGACGGCGTATCAATAATCGAGAGGCGACCGGCAAAGAGGGTGGCCCAACCTACCACGCCCGGCTCGATTCCAGACAAACTTCCTCCTCGGCCAGAGCTCCTAACTTGGAGGCTTTCTGTGCAATTCGGACTTCACTTCGAGAAAGCCTGCGGTCTCAGTTCATGATTGAGATTCGTGAGCCGAGGGACATACGGATTGGTATCGAGATCATCGATTCCATAGAGGAAGACGGCTACTTTCGTCGCGACATCACCGAAATGAGTTGGCTTCTCGAAGTATCCGAGGATGATATTGTTCGGGTGTTGGAAACCATTCAGACTTTCGAGCCCGCCGGAGTCGGCGCACGTAACTTATCAGAGTGTCTAAAGATACAGCTTCGTGAAGCCAACAAGCTGACGCCACTCTTTGCCATTTTTCTCGATCATCTCCCGTTGCTGGCAGCGTATCGCATTCCGGAACTGGCGCGCGTCTGCCGCGTGGAACCAGACGTAATACTCAAGCTTGCAGCAGATGTTCGCAAGTTAAATCCACGCCCCGGTGCACAGTTTGATAATGAACCAATATTGTCGGCGATTCCAGATGTGATCGTTAAAGAGAAATCCAATGGTGATTTTACGGTCGAACTTAATCCTAGATCGCTACCTAAGGTGCTGTTGGATCGTGATTATTTCGCAGAGGTCTCCGTTCAGGCAAAGGGCAAGGAAACCAAGAAATTTGTCACCGACTGCTGGAATAATGCAAACTGGCTGGTACGTAATCTGGAACAGCGAGCACAGACCATTCTCCGTGTGGCAACAGAGGTATTAACAAGACAGCGAGATTTTCTTCGGTATGGCCCCGGCCATCTCCACCCATTGAACCTCAAAGACGTGGCGACGGCTCTCAATATTCACGAGTCCACTGTTAGCCGCGCGACCGTTAACAAGTACGTCAACACCAGCCGAGGCACGTTTGAACTCAAATCATTCTTCGTAAATTCAATCGCGACGTCCGATGGTACGGCGTTCTTCTCTTCCGAGAAGATCAGACAACGGGTTAAAGAGCTTATTGATGGCGAGACATCCGCCACGATCCAGTCGGACGACGCGATCATGAACCGCTTGAAGAGAGAAGGTATCGAGATCGCAAGGCGAACAGTCGCAAAATATCGTGACGAACTTAACATTCCTTCATCAACCGACAGACGCCGCCAAAGAGTGATGTCGGAAACCGCTTACGTAAATGGTTCTGGACAACGTGCAATAGCATAGTCGGCGGTCTCAGAGGCCCGCACGAGGCGGGCTTCATAAATTTTACGGGTTTGATTTGACTATGCCGCCTTGGATTGCTGCGCGGCGCGCCGCAGACCGAGCGACACACGGTATCGCGGATCACCCGTCAGCCTGAGCAGATTGTCGATGATGTCGGCAACCCGCTGCAAGCCGATCTCACGGGCCCAGGTAATAGGACCCTTGGGATAGTTCACACCAAAACGCATTGCTGCATCAACGCCCGCCTCGTCGGAAACAGCTTGCATCACCGCTTCGAACCCTTCGTTCGCCAGCATTACCACCGTGCGCATTACTACCAGACCTGGCCAGTCTGGTAGTCGCGTGGTTTTTACATCGCGCTCTGCCATAGTTGCCACAAAACTCTCGATGACCTCTTCCGGTGTATCAGAAGACGCTGTAAAGCCGAGACGGGAAGCGCCCTCGGCTTTAAAGAGGTCATAGATGATTGCCGGCGCGCCCATGGATGCTGCCACTTCCGCCGCTGTCCTCCCATCGGTTGGAGCGATCGTGACGCCTTTGAAAGTGCTCATGGCGCCAAGGGAGAACTGTTGAATAGTTGTTGTCCCGACCGGCGCCTCGGCAGCGACTGGTTGAGGATTGTCGTCAGACCCGTCGTAGCGGAAGAACCCCCTCCCACTTTTTCTGCCAAATCGGCCAGCATTGACCAATTCGAGCTGGACGATCGAGGGCCTGAACCTAGGGTCGTGATAGAAGGCCTCGAATACCGATAACGTGACCTGATAGTTCACATCGTGTCCAATCAAGTCCATCAGAGCGAAGGGGCCCATTCTGAAACCACCACCCTCGGTAAGCAGGGCATCGAGCGTCGCAGCGTCGGCAACCTGTTCCTCAAGAAGGCGCAGCGCTTCTGCGTAGTAAGGTCTGGCCACGCGGTTCACGATGAAGCCCGGCGTTGATTTCGTATGAATTGCGACCTTCCCCCACTGCTCAGCAGTCGACTTGACAGTGCGCGCGACTTCGCCGTCGGTGGCAACCCCGGAGACGACTTCGACAAGTTTCATGATGGGGGCCGGATTGAAAAAATGCATCCCGACCATTCGACCAGGCATCTCTAGATTCCGGGCGATCGAAGTGACGGAGATCGAAGACGTATTTGTCGCGAGGATGCATTCTGAAGCGACGATCCCTTCAAGCTCCGCAAAGAGTTCCCGTTTGATTTCAAGCTTCTCTACGATCGCCTCGATGACCAAAGCGGATGGCGCCAGATCTGTCAAACTCTTCACCACGGTGACACGGCCGAGCAGCGCATCCCTCTCGGCAGCCTCCATTTTCCCGCGATCTACAAGCTTTTGAAGATCCGATTCAAGCCGCTGTTTCCCGTTATCGGCAGCGACATGCGCGGCATCCCAAAGACGAACGGGGTGCCTTGCTGCAGCCGCGACCTGGGCGATTCCGACGCCCATTGTTCCTGCGCCTACGATCCCGATAACTGCCGATTTGTCGAGTGCCGTCATATGCCTGTTCCGTTTTCTTCAGTGCCATTTCGAGTGATCAGTATCATTCTTCCTCGCGAACCTCCCCGCCTGACGAGTGCAAGCGCTTCGTCAAACTCGTCCAGTTCATGCGTCGACGATATGACCGGCGAGATCTGTCCGTCGCGCCACAACGCGAAGATGTGCTCTTGGGCCGCCTTTACGGATTCAATGTCCTTGCTGCGATAATCCGTCCATTGCAGACCGCCCACCGCGACGTTTTTCACCAACAGATAATTGGACGGGATTTGCGGAATGTCTCCCGACGCAAAGCCGAGCGAGATCAAAATACCACACCACGAGAGCGACCGGATGGCAGCAAGAGTAAGTTCTCCTCCCACCGGATCAATAACGATGTCGACGCCACGACCGTCCGTCAAATCCTTCACTGCTTCGCGTAGGTTTGTGGATGTAAGATCGATGGCGACATCAGCACCTAGATCTTTCACGAACGACGTTCCCAATGCACCTCGAGCCGTCGCAATCACTCGGCCTGCCCCAAGAGCCTTCGCGAGCTGCACAGTCGCCATGCCGACGCCGCCAGTGGCACCAAGTACTAGCACTGTCTTTCCAGGTTTGAAGCCAGCACGGGCCATCAATGCGAAATAGGCAGTCTGGTAGACGAGACCGAAGGCTGATGCTGTCTCAAAGGACATCTCGTCCGGTATCTCAAAGCAAAACCTTGCCGGAACACTCACTCTTTCCGCGTAGGTTCCATATTCAGGCAGCACAAGGACACGTTGTCCGAGCGTCGCCTCAGTCACCCCTTCACCGATTTCCACCACGACGCCAGCCCCTGCCAGACCTGGTGAGAAAGGCAAAGAAGGCTTTCTCTGGTACCGCCCTTCGATGTAGAGAACATCGGGAAAGTTAACTTCCGAAGCCGCTAGTTCTACAATTACCTCACCCGCTCCCGGCGACGGATCCGCAACCTCCTCCACTCTCGTCGTATCCCACGAGCCAAACTCGTGGACAAAAACCGCCCTCATCCACAGTTCCTCCGATACCGAACTTTGCCGGTGTTAGCTACCAACCGAACTCGTCCGAAACCTTTTCACGTTCACTCTGCCTAGCGACCACCGCCGCGCGCGCAGGAGCAAATCCTGGCGCACCCGTCATTTCGTAGATGGCCTTCGATATATGGAAGTGCCTAGCAAGACCGCCTCTCACGACGCGTTCGAGCGGGCCGTCAGGGTATCCGAGTCCTTGGCAGCAGGTCCGATCCATATCCTCCGCTGAAGCTAAGCCTTCATCAAGAAAACGCAGGGCATCATTATATTTGGGGCGAACAAGCCTATCGACGATCCTACCCGGCTGATCTGCGCAGATCACAACATCAAAACCGGCGACCTCGAAGATCGAACGCGCAGCTTCGAGGGCAACTGGATCGGTGTTCTGCCTGTAGACTATTTCCACCAGTTTTGAAGGCGCATCATTGCCGTTGCGGTAGCGCGCGAAGCCCACGACGTTCGAGGTTTCAGGTGCGAGTCCCTCTCCGGTGTGAAATCCGAGGCATTCCGTATCGAGCTCTACCAGAACCGCCTTCTTTTCAGGAGCGGGTCGGTATAAACCGCCAAGCTGCACATCCACCTTACCATCTGGAGATGCGTCAGACACAAACGCATCCGCCTCGGAGAACGATCGGCTTTTGCCAGCCCTTGCGATCGTGTACGAGGGAGCCGTCTCTGCCTTTGGTCTGCTTTCAGCCCCAAGCAAGCCCCGGCCCGTTTTATTGCCAAGGCGCCCGGCTGCCACAAGCCGTCGAAGCAACGGCGGCACCGACGCCCGCTTGTCGAGAGTAATAGGGTAGAAAGCCTCACCCAAACGAACCTGCGTATCCAAACCGATAAGGTCGAGTAGCGTGCACGGTCCCATCTTGTACCCGAGGGCCGATTTGATCGCGAGGTCGATGTCCTCCGCAGAAGCCAAGCCCGCCTCGATCGCGCGGATAACATCGTTGTTGAACGGCACCAGAAGGGCATTGAGGATGAACCCCGGCTTGTCTTGAGTTTCGACGGGCGCTTGTCCAACCGATCGGGTCCATTCCCACGCTGCATTGAAGGTCTCGTCGGAGGTGTTGATCCCACGTGACATTTCGATCAGCTTCATCAACTGGGCTGGCAAGCAGAAATGCATCCCGACCACCTTGTCTTCCCGCCCACAACCGCTCGCAATTTCAGTGATGGAGAGGGTCGACGTATTGGAGGCAAAGATCGTGCCGTCCTTGCATATGCCGTTAAGCTTGGCGAAAAGCCCCTGTTTGACCTCAAGGTTTTCAAAGATGGCTTCGATAACAACATCGCAGTCGGCAAGATCAGCTAGATCCGTCGAATCCTTCATTCGAGCGAGTGCCGCATCTGCATCTGCTGAAGACAGCTTGCCCCGTTCGACCGCCTTACGAAAGAACCCTTCCGCTGCGGCACGAGCTTTGGCCAGTCCCTCCGGATTGGTGTCGAAGCAAACTGTTTCTGCTCCGCCACGTGCCGCCACGATAGCTATCCCGGCTCCCATTGTACCTCCAGCGCCGCAGACACCGATTTTTTTAATTGTGATGGTCATTTGCTCTTGAAACTCCTGCCGATGAGCTGGCGATGAACCTGGTTCGTGCCCTCCCAAATTTGTGTGATCTTAGCGTCGCGCATTAGTCGTTCGGCGCGATAGTCGCGGCAGTAGCCGTAGCCCCCGTGGAGCTGCACGCATTCCGTGGCCATCTTCATCGCTAGGTCTGTCGCACGAAGTTTTGCGACAGAGGCTTCCATGCCGAAATCAGGAACACCCGACGCGATGAGGTCCGCGACATAGTCGATCCAGTTCTCAACCATGACCAGTTCCGACGCCAAATCTGCTAGCGTGAACTGGTTTCCCTGGAAATCGAGGATCTTTTTACCGCCTTGAGCGCGCTCGTTGCCGTAGGCGACCATATCCTTGAAGGCGGCACGCGCGATCCCGCGCGCATGTGCTGCCACTGATGGCCGCGAGCGGTTCAGCGACGCAAGCAGGATGGAAAGACCATCTCCGGGTCTGCCAATAAGATTGGCGTAGGGCACCCGGACATTGTCGAAAGCGAGCGCGCAGGTCGACGACCCGTTGTGTCCCATCTTTCGTTCCTTTGACACAACCTTGAAGCCTTCTGTTCCCTTTTCCAGAATTAGGACCGAGATCGCAGCCTTGGGATCGTCGATACCCGACCATTTTCCGAAAAGCAGGATTAGATCAGCGACGTCACCGTTGGTGATGAAAACTTTGGAGCCATTGATGACGATGTCATCGCCATCCTGAGTGAAGCGCGTCTTCATTCCCGTCGCGTCGGAACCCGCGTTCGGCTCGGTAATGGCGAGCGCTCCTAACGCACCCTCAACGATACGGGGCAGCAGTCGGGCACGTTGTTCGTCGTTGCCGAACTCGATTAGCGGCTTGATCCCGTGGAAATTAGTCGCGTATATGATACCCGTCGACGCGCAAGCCTCGGAAATGATCGTGACGATCTCAAGGTAAAGTTTGAAGGACATTTCAGCGCCGCCGAACTGCTCCGGGACGAAGATGCTATTGAGGCCAAGTTCATTAATCGCCTGGATATTCTCCCAAGGAAACTGGCCGGCTTCATCCACATGCGCGGCTCGAGGAGCGATAACTTCATCGACCATCCTCTGTACCTGATCTATGATCAGCCGCTCATCGTCATTCCACTGTCGCTGACTGCACACTCTTTCGAGAATATTCATAATACTCATCCAATAGTGGGTCATACCGAAGGAAACTTTCGCTCCCGCCAGAGTCCACGTTAGTTGCCGTTACACCTTGGTTGCCTGATATCTCACCGGCTGCGGCTGCAGATCGCCGCGTTTGACCATCTCCACCAGTTCCCGCTTCAAGATTTTTCCGCTGGGCGTGAGTGGCAGAGAGCCCACCGAAATGAACCATTCGGGCATGTCGAACTTGGAAAGCCCCTCGGCAGCAAGGTGGTTCAACAACTCCGGACCTTCGACGCCACCGATGACTGCCAAGCAGACGCGCTCGCCCAACCGTTCGTCGGACACAGGAAATGCCGCCGCCTTGGTTACTGAAGAGTGTGTCAGCGCAGCCGCCTCGATATGCGAAGGATAGATGTTGTGGCCGCCGCGGATGATGATATCCTTGACCCGTCCTTCGATCCGAAGGTTGCCGTACCGGTCGATGGAACCAAGATCTCCGGACATCAAATAGCCGTACCGGTTGAAGGTCTTCTCAGTCGCTTCCTGGTTTGCAAAGTAACCGAGCATCATCGCGGCACCGCGGCCTCCAATCTCGCCAGTCATCCCCTGCGCAACCTCCCGATCAGAGTTTTCTTGGTCCCATATCTTGATTTCATAGCCAGGGCCGCCTCGACCGCATGTTGAAATCCAGACCTCCTTGGGATCGCTCGGATGGGTGTACTGATGTGACGAACATTCGGTCATGCCGTAGATATTCTGGGGTGCAATACCTTGATCGACAAATGCCTTGGCAACGACCTCGGGAATTGGAGCGCCAGCCATATAGAATGTCTTGACGGACCCAATCCTCGGTAGCCCGCGTTTCGTCTGGTCAGCGAGGATGTCCATTGCATGGGTGGGGACGCCTAGAACGTAGGTCGCCTTATTGTCCACGATCCAATCGAGGCGCGAAACTCCTTGTGGTGGATCATCCGTCACCATCGTGCCGCCGCACACTAGCCATTGGCTGATCGCCACCCATGCGATGTGGTGAGACAGAGGACTCAATGAAAGGATAACGGAACTTCGGTCCAGCCCCCAATCGCGTGCAAGATCACGTGCGTTGGCGAGAAGTGTATTACTTGAATGCATAACGCACTTGGGTCGGCCGGTAGTTCCCGACGTGAAGGCGAGATACGCGACACTGTCGGGGTTGCCATGCGGATCGCGCATAGGATAAGTGATATGGCGGGGGAAGTTATCAGGCGTATAGATCTTTTTTAGGAAGGGGAGCCGTTTGACCATTCCCTCAAAGTCGTGATCTGCCCGGTCGGCACCCCATCCATCCTCCGTAATCAGTGCCTTGGCTTGCAATTCGGTTAGAAGATCAATGATCTCTTTGCAGGTATAGCTTCGGTGAAGTGACGGATTGCAAGCTATACCCTCACGCGAACATGCAAGGAATGCGATAACCGCTTCCAAGCGGTTCGACATCCAAATGGAAATACGGTCGCCAGCAGCCAACTCCCGATTTACGAAGTCATCGGCCAGAGCATCCACGCGAGCCTTGAGCGATCGCCAATCGAGGCTTTGCCGGCCGTCACGCAACGCCGCGGCGTCTGACGAGTACTGGGCGTGCTCAGCCAGCAGCGAGTAGAAGGTATCGTTTCGCCAGAGCCCGCAGTCATAGTAGCTCTGACTATTTCGAGGATCATGAAGTGTCAAAAACGGTCGCATATAAGCCGCCTTAGTTGCCGAAGCGGGTTGGATCAGGCTTGCGCCGCTCGGCGAAGCTCTCACCCAGTTCTTTCGCTTCATCGGTGCCGATGTATTGACTAAGCAAAAGATCATGTGTGACGCGAGAAAGTCCGCTCACTCCGCCGTGGCGCGCGTTGAAAGCCCCCTTGATCGAGGCGAGCGCGAATGCGCCGCGGTCGGCAATTTCCAATGCGAACTCACGCGTCTTCTCTGCGAGTTGATGGTCGGGCACAACCCGGTTTATCAATCCGATTTCCTTGGCGTAAGCTGCGGTCATCTTTGAATTGGTGTACCAGATTTCCTTAGCGCGCTTCTTTCCGACCAGGTCCTCGAGATACCAAGTTCCGTAGCCACCGTCGAAGGAGCCGACCATCGGGCCGACCTGCCGGAAGATTGCGCTCTCCTTGGCAATGGTGACGTCGCAAACGACCTGAAGCACGTTGCCGCCACCAACAGCCATGCCATTGATGCTCGCGATCACCGGCTTTTGCAGACGATCAATGGCATCGTACATTTCCAACGTCGGAAGTACGCCGGCATAGAGCTTTGTCTTCTCCATCCCATCCTTGCGACCGCCAATGCAGAAAAACCTGTCTCCGGCACCGGTCAAGACCACGACGCGGGTGCGTGTTTCACGTCGGATGCCCTCAATGCAGTCACGAATTTCGTGGCACATCGTTTCCGTGAACATGTTGCCGTCTTCCGGCCGGTTCATTGTGATAGTGCCAACCGGACCGTCTTCGACGTAGATGATCTCTTTGTAGGTCATGATTTCCTCGTTTCGTACTTTAAGGCTTAGCGTTTGACGGCTGGCGCCAGCGCGCTCAAAACCTCTTGAGTGTGCTCGCCCAATCGTGGAGGAGCAGATGCCGGAATGCTGAACTTGTCGTCGATTTGAATCCCTAGACCGATCTGCGGAACGACACGGCCCTGACCATCGATGAGGCCGTAGAACATTCCACGGTCCTGTAGCGCCTGATCGGCAACAACCTCGTCAACTGCGTTAATCGGACCGGCTGGCACACGCGCTGAGGCAAATATCTTTAGCCATTCAGCACGCGTACGCTTCAATAGGAGATTCTGAATGTGCTTCACGATCTTCGACCGGACGATGCGGCGCGCGGCGTTACTCTCAAAACCCTTCTGATGAGCAAATTCCGGATCGCCTACGGCTTCCCAAAAGCGCTTCCAGATACGATCCGATCCAATCCCCAGCGTAAGGGGCCGGTCCGCTGTTTCGAACGCTTGGTAAATTGCGATCACGCTGTCCGTCCCACCGGATCTCTTGGGAACTTCGCCCGAGCCGAGGTAGGAGGAGATGCGACACGACAGGAACCTCGTCATGCTCTCAACGAGGCTGATGTCGATCTTTCGTCCCTGTCCGGATTTCTGCTTGTCGAACAACGCCGCCATCGTGGCCATAGCCGCATCTTGGCCGGCCAGCATATCAGCAGCAGGAGCCCCAACCTTCTGGGGAGAGCCCCCTTCTTCGCCGGTGATATCCATGATCCCGGAGTATCCCTCCGCAATCAGATCATAGCAGGTGAGTTCCGCACGCTCTCCAGACAAGCCGAAGCCGGTTACGGAAACGAAGATAATATCCGGTTTCTGTTCACGAAGGCTCTCATAATCAAGCTTTAGCTTCTTCTGCACGCTCAACGGCTGGTTCGTAACCACCACATCCGCGCTTGCAATGAGACGTTGCAAGTCGCTGAATCCTTCCTTGCTGAGAAGGTCTAGCACTACACTCTTTTTGTTTCGGTTTACTGCGGTGAACCAAAGCGCTTGCCCATCCAGAAAGGGAGGTCCCCAGTGCCGTGCATCGTCACCATCAGGTCGCTCAACTTTGATGACTTCGGCACCAAAATCCGATAGCAGCATCGTCGCGTATGGGCCGGCAACCGACGTGGTGAGATCAAGCACGCGAACTCCGGCAAGCATCGAAAAAGACGCCGTGGCATTCAATACAGGTAAAGCTTGGTACGGAAGGCCCGGAGGCGGTAGAGCGGAGTGTGCTGCCTGTCGGCTCATCGTGAAAACCCTCGTTGCGATTGCTTTCCACTTCGCAAAAGCGATGCCAGCCTCTTAGGACACGCCAGATTTGATGGCCGCAAACCCTTCGAGGTCGTCCAGGAACACGAAAGTGTCGGCTGGCCACCGCGAACATTGCTCTCTCACGCACTATCTATCGCAGCGGTTGTTGTAAAAGGTGAGTTGATATCCTGCACTTGCGAAATTCAAAATCTCGTGCTGTGTGTCCCGAACGACTTCGTTCGGACAGCCATGTGTCCATGGCGAGAACACTGCAGAGTTCAACAGTTTGACGAACCAATGATTGAGGACGAGATCGCCACTATCGAGAGAGTCTTTTTCGAACTGCTGCACCGTTGGCATGATCATTGCGGAGTAACTCAGCAACTAATCAGACGGGCTCCTTTAAGAAGCGGAGCCATCCCAACTGGCGATAATCAGGAGACCTAATCATGCATGCTTACCGTCTACACGCAGCGGGCCACAGCTTGCGATGTGATGCGATCGAAATTCCGTCCGTCGAGAATAAAGAAGTATTAGTAAAGGTGGCGGGTTGTGGTGTGTGCCATACTGACTGGCACCTTCAGGACGGTGGTTTCGATCTAGGCGGGGGACAAAAACTACCGTTTCACGGCGTTCAATATCCCGTTACACCAGGTCACGAAGTTTCGGGGACGATCGTAGCTGCCGGCCCCGAAGCCGAAGATGCCCCAGCGGGGCGGAAAGTGCTCGTGTTCCCATGGGTTGGTTGTGGGCAATGTGCGAACTGCACTGTTGGTTTGGAGCATCTTTGCTTTCGCCCACAGTACATTGGGATCTACCGTGACGGAGGTTACGCTGACTATGTCCGTGTACCTCACAGTCGCTATCTGGTGGATATCGGCGATCTCGATATCACTACGGCTGCCCCGCTGGCATGTTCCGGCCTGACCACATTCAGCGCAATCAAGAAATTTGGCAGCGTTCCCAATGAATGCCCCCTGGTGATCATAGGCGCTGGCGGACTTGGTTTGATGGCCGTGAACATTCTTAAGATGATCTCCGCCAAGCCGCCTGTCGTCCTGGAAATCGACCCTGCCAAACGTGAGGCGGCGCTCGCGG
Source organism: Falsochrobactrum shanghaiense (assembly GCF_003149535.1). Lineage (GTDB taxonomy): Bacteria > Pseudomonadota > Alphaproteobacteria > Rhizobiales > Rhizobiaceae > Brucella > Brucella shanghaiense. The sequence goes on from NZ_QGDB01000009.1 coordinate 31,820, forward strand.
CTGGTGCTGCGGCTGTGATCGATCCTCGCGACGCGGATTTCGCCAAGCAAATCCGCAAGGCGGTCGGACAACCCGTCCGTGGCGTACTCGATCTAGTTGGAAGCGGAACGACGGTCCGTCAAGGTATAGACATTCTTGCTGTCGGCGCGAAACTTGTCGTCGTCGGTCTTCTCGGTGGAACGCTTGAGCTGCCTACACCGCTGCTCGCATTGAAGTCGATTGCCATAGAAGGCAGTTTCGTCGGCAGCCTCGAAGAACTGCATGAGTTGGTTGCACTCGTGCGGACACACGGGGCACCAGAGATGCCCATTACTGCAAGACCATTGGACGAAGCTAAATCCATACTGGAAAGCCTGGAGCACGGCTCCGTCGTAGGCAGAGTGGTGCTGGTTCCATCCCCCGCCCACTAATCTTTAAGAGCTGCTGCCGGTCAATGTCGCACGGCTCTTTTGCGTCCTTGGAGGAAGACATGACGAACAATTTGAAATTCTTTATCAACGGAGCGTGGGTTGACCCGCACTCTTCAGCCACGATTGACGTCGTCGATCCGTCAACTGAGGAAGCATTCACGAAAGTGGCGATCGGCGACGCTCAGGACGTCGATCGGGCAGTCCTTGCGGCTCGCGAGGCCTTCAAGAGCTTCAGCCATACCACTGTAGAAGAGCGTGCCGATCTCATCAGCCGTGTAATCACGGCCTACAAGAAGCGCGGTCGCGATCTGGCAAACGCGATCTCGAAAGAAGTCGGGGCCCCCCTTGAATTCGCCTACACGAACCAAGTGGGTGCCGGCCTCGCGCACTTCAGTCAGACGCTTAAGGCATTGCGGAGTTTTGAGTTCGAAAAGCACCGCGGTCCGCATTCCATCGTTTTCGAGCCGATCGGCGTCGTGGCGCTCATCACGCCGTGGAACTGGCCTTTGAACCAGATCGCGTGCAAGGTAGCTCCCGCATTAGCCGCCGGGTGCTCGATGATCCTCAAGCCGAGCGAGGTAGCGCCCCTTAACGCGCTTATTCTCGCGGAGATCTTCGAAGAGGCGGGGGTGCCCCCTGGGGTATTCAATCTGATCAATGGCGATGGGCCAGGTGTTGGCCATGCTCTTGCCGCCCACCCAGATGTGGACATGATCTCTATCACAGGCTCGACCCGTGCAGGCGTGCTCGTCGCAAAGGCGGCCGCAGATACCATCAAGCGTGTGCATCAGGAACTTGGCGGCAAGTCACCCAACATTCTTTTCGAGGATGCTGAATTCCCGAAAGCGGTGACCAAGGGTATTTACGCCTGTTTCAATAATAGCGGCCAAAGCTGCAATGCGCCGACGCGCATGTTTGTACCGAGATCCCGCCAAGACGAAGTCAAGGAAATCGCCCGCGAGGCTGCCAAGAAATTCCGCGTCGGCGATCCTAAAGACGAGACCACGAAGCTCGGCCCGGTGATCAACCGAACGCAGTATGAAAAAATCCAGAGCCTGATCGAGACTGGCATCAAGGAAGGTGCATCTGTCGTCGTCGGCGGCATTGGCCGACCGGACGGCCTAAACCGCGGCTTTTACGTCCAACCCACAATCTTTGCCGACGTCACGTCCGAGATGACTATCGCCGTCGAAGAGATTTTCGGGCCGGTCTTGTCGATCATTCCGTACGACGACATCAACGACGCGATCAATCAGGCAAACGATACAGTCTACGGTCTCGCTGCCTATGTCCAAAGTGCCGACCTCACAAAAGCCCGCGATGCGGCCCGTCGCCTGCGGGCTGGATCGGTCTATATCAACTATCCGGACTGGGACGTCAGCCTGCCGTTTGGCGGCTACAAACAGTCTGGCAACGGTCGCGAACAGGGTGAGTTCGGCTTGGAGGCATTCCTCGAGATCAAAGGCATTGCCGGCTACGGCACCGAATGACAGATCAGTTGGGGACGGCGGACAAAATGCTACAGAATTGGAAGGACAAGGCCACAATGCACGACAGCCGTGATTGGTTTCCGAAGGAGTCCATCGGTGACCTCCCTACCATCGCCGCCGATCGCTGGGGCGATCGTGAAACGCTGTTTTTTGAAGGCAGACGATGGAGCTTCAAAGAGGTAGCGGACGAGGTAGATCGTGTCGCTCGAGGCCTGATCGCTATCGGTGTAAAGCCGGGCGAGCACGTTGCAATTTGGCTGACAAATCGTCCTGAATTCATATTCTCCTATTTCGCTATCATCCGGATCGGGGCCGTGGTCGTCCCGATGAACACTCGATGGCGGACACGCGATTTTGTCGCAGCTATGCAGGCGTCCGATCCAACTGTACTCATCGCGGAGACGGTTTCAGGGCCAATCGACTTCGAGGCGATGGTCAAGGAGGCTCTCGGGTCCGATAGCTTTTTCGATGGGGAGCGCATTTCTTGCTCCGAATGCCCTACTCTTCGCCGCGTGATCTTCCTGTCCGACCATTCGCTCGAAGGCGCAGCGACCTGGGACGAAGTCATGTCGGTCGGCGAGGCTACGCCTGCGGGAGAGCTAGAACAGCGCGCGACAGAGGTCGACCCGGACAATTTAGCGATCATCCTGTTCACCTCAGGCACGACCGGACGGCCAAAAGGCGTCATGCAATCGCATTCCGGTATCCGCTCCGCTCTGGAAAGGGCGACGGTTCTGGGCATGACGATGAATGATGTTCAGATCAATTACTTACCGCTCTTTCATAACTATTCGCTCGTCTGGATCGTCATGCACAACGTTCTGTGCGGTGCACGTCAGGTCCTGACAAACCGGTTTGACGCCGAAGAAGTCCTCAAGCTGATCAGCCAAGAGCGCGTTACAATGCTTCACGGCTTTGAGGTTCATCTCAGCGAGCTGCTGACCGCTTACGAGCGCAATCCCGATCATTACGACCTCTCCAGCCTGCGTATTGGAACACACACTTTCGGTTCCGAATTCGGGCGCCGTATCACGGAGCGATTCCAGACCGTTTTCTGCCGAACTGTTTCCTCCTATGGAATGTCCGAGACCTTCAGCGCTGTAACGTGTCGGCATCCAAAAGACATGACCATTCAAGAGACCTGCGACGCTTCAGGCTATCCGCTACCTGGCTCTCGGCTGAGGATCATTGATCAGGAAGGCAAGGAAGTGCCCACGGGAGAGATCGGGGAGATCATCGTCAAGTCACCCAGTCTCATGCTTGGCTATTACAAAAACCCGGAGGAGACGCAGAAAGCCATCGACCAAGATGGTTGGTTCCATACCGGTGATTCTGGATATCTTCGAACGGATGGAATGCTGCATTTCGTCGGCAGGTTCAAGGACATGATCCGGGTTGGCGGCGAGAATGTGGACCCCACAGAAGTCGAAGCCCTTCTTCTTGAGGTGCCTGAGGTCGTTCAGGTGGCTGCGGTCGCAATGTGCGACGATAGATTGGCCGAGGTCGTGGCAGCATTCGTGGTGGTACATGAAGTCGCCGACGTCGAAACTGTCCGACAAAGTATCTATGAACTCTGCAAAGGTAGGATTGCTAGCTTCAAGGTCCCGACAAGAATCGAGTTTGTGTCCGAACTACCCATCACCAGCACAGGAAAGATCGACCGCCTGACGCTGCGAAATCGTCTCAAAGAAATCTGACGAGGACCAGAAGCCAGCGTTCGCGCGGATCTGAATAACATTCTTTCAATGGAGAGCGCATTGAAACCGAAACTTTATGGTTTTTCGACTGGAAGTGTGACGATCAAGAAGAAGGCCGTCATTGACGATGGCGTGGGCATGGTGGAGATGCCGATACCTGCCTTCCTAATCGTTCATCCGAACGGCAACGTGCTGTTCGACACCGGATTGCACTCTGACCTGGCCGATCCGACGTCCGAGCGGCTCGGCAACCTATCCAAATACTCGACGATCAAATTCTCCATGGAAGAACATGTCGTCAATCGTATCGCCACCTTGGGCCTAAAGCCCGAAGACATATCGATTATTATCAATTCGCACCTGCACTTCGACCATGCCGGAGGCAACTGCGATTTCCCTAATGCCACAATGATCGTCCAACGTGCAGAAATGAACGCGGCAACGGATCCCGATCTGATCGTTAGAAATGCGTTCAATCCTGACGATTACAAGTCCAATCTCAAGCGAAAGCTGATTGACGGTGAACACGATGTCTTCGGTGATGGGGTACTCCTTCTAAAACCTACGCCTGGTCACACACCAGGCCATCAGTGCCTGCTTGTGACGATCGACGACCGCAGGATCTTACTAGCTGCCGACGCAAGCTACATAGCGGAAAATCTGGAGCGTCAGATGGTTTCGAGACTGAGTTTCGACATTGAGGCTGCAAAGCGGTCCTTGGCGAAGCTTGCTGAATGGAAAGCTGAAGGGTGGGAGATCATGATCGGGCATGATCTCGACCAGTGGAGCAGAGTTCCAAAGATTCCAACGCCAATCGTATGACCCTTTCCAGGCGCGTGAAGGCTAGATCTATTCGCTGATTTTAGGGGATGCCATGATCAACCTGGGTTTCAAAGGGAAGACGTTCTTCGTACAGGGAGGTACGTCTGGCGTTGGAAAGGCCGCGGCAAGGATACTGCTGGAGGAAGGTGCCAAGGTCGGCATCACCGGCACATCCGAAGCGTCGGTCGTGGCAGCATTGGCTGAGTTGCGCGAGATTAGCCCTCGGGTGGCAGGTCGGGTAGCGAATGTCAAAGACAAGGCCGCAATTGAAGAGGCAGTTACTTATTTTGAAACCGAACTCGGGCCTATAGATGGCCTTCTAATCTGTGCGGCAATCTCCGGTTCAGCACCGGCGGAGGATTTGGATATTGAGGAGTGGAATAACGTCCTGTCAGTGAACCTGAGCGGCGCTTTTTTGACTGCCCAATGCGTCGGTCGTCAGATGATCGCGCGCCGTTGCGGTGCGATCGTCTTCGTTGGATCCACTGATGGCTTGGGTGGTCATCCGAGCCGAACACACTACGTTGCCTCCAAGCACGGGCTAAATGGACTAACCAAGAATTTAGCGCTTGAATGGGGCCGTCATGGCATCCGCATCAACTGCATCGCTCCAAATGCGATCGACACTCCGATGCTGCAACGAAACATGCCGCCTGCTTTCTTGTCGAATGTGATCGAGGATCGCACGCCGCTCGGGCGAGTGGCGCAGGCTTCGGAGATCGCCTCTGCCGCTCTTCTATTACTTTCCGAAGCCGCCTCCTATATCACCGGTGCAACTGTGCCGGTCGATGGAGGGCTGACCGCGGGGTTTTGGACGCGGAGAAACGGAGCAGATTACTCTTCTAAGAGGCTACTTGATGCCGGTATCTATGAAGAGTGAGGCAAACCAACCCGTTTAGTGCAGTCTGTCCACAGCGTATTCGGAACATGGACTATCGGTTCAAATCTCCTCCGGTCAGCCATGCGGGATAGCGATGAGAACTATGTCTACTCCATAGCCCTCTATACCCCTCCAAAGTAGAACTGTTAGCAAATCAACGCCTCATGGGTTGATCTCGGTGCCGGAGTGCGTCGACCACAAACTGGAAGGCCGGCAAGGTCTGGCGCCGGCTGGGATAGTAGAGGAAGTAGCCGTCGAAAAAAGGCGACCAGTCGTCAAGCACCTGCGTGAGCGAGCCTTGCGCGATCTGGTCTTCGACGATGTTTTCGGGAACGTAGGCGATTCCGTAACCGCTTACCGCCGCATCAATCATCACGTAGGAATTGTTGAATGTCAGTTGCCCCGAAACTCTGACGCGAAGCGCCTGCCCGTCCTTCTCGAACTCCCAGGCGTAGAGGCCTCCGGCCGTTTCCTGGCGCATGTTGATACAGGCATGCCGCACCAGATCCTGCGGATGCATGGGCGTTCCGTTCATGGCGAGATAGGCTGGTGCGGCGACGGCGACGAGCCGCCAGTCGGGGCTGATGCGGACCGCGATCATGTCCTTTTCAATGCTTTCTCCCAATCTCACACCGGCGTCGAAGCCCTCCTCGACGATGTTCCGGAAGGTGCTGTCGAGCAGCAATTCAACGTTGACGTCGGGATATTGGCGAAGCATCGGCTTCAGCTTTGGCCACACGACGCTGTGAAACGCATGATCGGAAAGCGTCAACCGTATGGAGCCTGAAGGTTTTTCGCGAAACGCCATCAATGATGCGATCTCGTCCTCAATCTCAGCCATGCGCGGGGTAATGGTCTGAAGCAGGCGTTCGCCGGCGGCAGTCGGGGCGACATTCCGTGTCGTGCGTGTCAGAAGCCTTATGCCCATCCGCGTTTCCAATTGCTTGATGGTATGGCTGAGCGTCGACTGGGCGACGCCCAGCTTTGCGGCCGCTCTGGTGAAACTACGTTCTTCAGCGACCATCTGAAACCACGTCAGATGATTGAAATCGATCTTGGCCATAGAGGCTTTCCCCGGATGCGTACCTTCGCGAGATTAATCGACTGGATCGATAAGTCCATGCTGATTTTAACCGCTAATCAACCGCCGCAGACACGCCTATGTTTCGCCAGACAATATTTCATGACCATGGCGGACCCGATGAGCTTAACCACCACCGATGCAAAAAACCGGCCCGACGCGGCATGGGGCGCCGTCCTGTCGATGGCGCTGTGCGTGGCGATGCTGATTGCCTCGGAGTTCATGCCAGTCAGCCTCCTGACCCCGATGGCCGAAGGGCTTGGCGCAACGGAGGGGCAGACCGGACAGGCGATCTCGATCAGCGGGCTTTGCGCGGTCGCGGCCAGCTTGGCTGTCACTACGGTCGCCGGCAGGCTCAACCGCAAATGGGTGCTTGTGGCGATGACCACCTTCATGCTGCTGTCACTGGTCCTCGTCGCGGCGGCGCCGAATTTTACGGTCCTTATGATCGGTCGCGCGTTGCTCGGTATCTGCATCGGCGGTTTCTGGGCGTTGGCCACAGCCGTCATCATGCGACTTGTGCCGGCGCAGGATGTGCCGCGCGCGCTGGCCGTGATGTATGGCGGGCAGGCCATCGCGGCCGCCTTCGCAGCCCCTGTCGGCGCCTATCTGGGCAACATATTCGGCTGGCGCGAAGTGTTTTGGGCGCTGACGCCAATCGTCGCCGTCAACCTCGCCTGGCATGTGATCGCGCTGCCGTCACTGCCCGTGCACCGAAGGCAGGATGTTCGCGCCATGATCGAGCTGGTGCGCCGCCCCTATTTCCTGCGCGGGCTGGTTGCGGTGATGCTGTCATGGGGCGCGGCCTTCACCATGTTCACCTATCTGCGTCCGTTCCTCGAACAGGTGACCCGCGTAGACGTCACCATGCTTTCCTTTCTCCTGCTGCTCCTTGGCAGTGCGGGCTTCATCGGCACCTGGGCGGCGGGACGTTATGTCAAAGGCAATGTCGCGCCTCTCCTGAAGCTGCCCGCGCTGGTGATGGGCGGTGCCACTACTGGCCTTTTGCTGTTCGGCTTCTCCCCCATTGCAACGGGTTTCTTCATGGTGGTCTGGGGGGCAATGAACACTATGTTCTCGGTGATCTGGATGAGCTGGATGGCGCAGAACGCGGATGACGCGCCGGAAGCTGGCGGCAGCCTGATGGTGGCGGCGATCCAGGCCTCGATCCTGCTCGGCGCGGTGCTGGGCGGGCTGTTGCTGGATGGCGTTTCGATCCAGGCAACTTTCATTGGCAGCGTGGTGCTGGCCGCCTTCGCCGTCGTGCTCATTGGTGACGGGCAGCGCATGTTGAAGCCGGATGGAGTTTGATATGACACTTACCTCCCGGATTTCACGTCGCACATTGCTGGCGGCAGGTTGCGCCAGCCTCTTTGCCCCCATTGTCCATGCGGAAGGAGCCGCCATGCGTTTGAAATTGGCCTTCGCGGATCAGGATTTCACGGCTACGCTGGAGGACAATCCTTCCACGCGGGATTTGATGACGATGCTGCCGCTCGACCTGACCATCGACGATTATTCGACCAACGAGAAGATCGCCTATCTGCCGCGCAAGCTGACCGAAGAAGGCAGCGGGCGGTTCGAAAACGAGGCCGCCGGCGATCTTTGCTATTTCGCCCCATGGGGCAATCTGGCGATGTTTTATGGTCCCTATCGCTGGTCGCGCGGGCTGATCCGGCTGGGTCGGCTGGACGAAGGGCCTGCGCCCTTGCTGGTGCGCGGCAAACACATGCTGCGCATCGAGACACTTTGAAACCAAAGGAGATAACCATGCAGATCTATCGTGCCGGGCAAACACCTTCCCGCTCCGGTCCCGCCGAATGGTTCACCGGACGCGTGCGCATCGACGCGCTGTTCAACGCCGCCGATCCCGACCGGGTGCAGGGCGCACACGTCACCTTTGAGCCGGGCGCGCGCACCGCATGGCATACCCATCCGCTCGGCCAGACGCTGATCGTTACTTCTGGCATCGGGCGAGTGCAGCGTGAGGGTGGCCCGGTAGAAGACATCCGTCCCGGCGATGTCGTCTGGTTCGAGCCGGGTGAAAAGCACTGGCACGGCGCGTCGCCCGAGACCGCCATGACCCATATCGCGCTTCAGGAGGTCGAGAACGGCAAGGTCGTCGACTGGCTGGAGCACGTCACGGACGAACAATACGGCGCCTGATTGGACGTCGCCAACCGAAAGGACATCACCATGATCAAAGACAAGGTCATTGTTATCACCGGCGCTTCCAGCGGCATGGGTGCCGCCGCCGCGCGTCATCTCGCCGCCGAAGGAGCCAGCGTGGTTCTCGGCGCGCGCCGCTCCGGCCGGATCGAGGCGCTGGCGGCAGAAATCACCGCGGCGGGCGGCAAGGCAATCGCGCTCACTACGGACGTGACCAGACGCGACGACCTCAAGGCGCTCGTGGAGGCGGCGGTCAAGACATATGGCCGGATCGACGTTCTCATCAACAATGCAGGGCTCATGCCGCTGTCGCCGCTCGACCGGCTCAAGGTCGATGAATGGGACCGGATGATCGACGTCAATCTCAAGGGCGTACTTTACGGCATCGCCGCAGCGCTCCCATACATGCAGGCGCAAAAATCAGGCCACATCATCAATCTTTCCTCGGTCGCGGGACATAAGATTTTCGGCGGCTCCACCGTCTATTCTGCAACAAAGACCGGGGTAAGGATCATTTCGGATGGGCTGCGGCAGGAAATGGCGTCTCACAATATCCGCGTCACCATCATCTCGCCGGGCGCGGTCAAGACCGAGCTACTCGATCACATCAGCGAGGCAGATGTGCAGAAGGCGAACCAGGATTACGTGGGTCAGGTCGGCGTGCCCGCCGAAACATTTGCCCGGCTGGTCGCCTTCGCCATCAACGAACCGGAGGACGTCGGTATCAACGAAATCCTATTCCGGCCGACGGCGCAGGAGCTCTGAGCCCGGCAGCTATCTGGCGGCGCTATAGCGCAGTCACCACAACACAGGAGCAGGATCATGACTGACACCAATCGCGTGGTTATCGTCGGCGGACACGGCAAGATTGCATTGCTCGCGGCCGGAAAGCTCAAATCGGCGGGCTACACGGTCGACTCGGTAATCCGCAATGTCGGCCAGAGCGATGCTGTGCGAGCGGTCGGCGGCAATCCGGTCGTGCTCGACATTGAATCGGCCAATATCGAGCAGCTTGCATCGGTATTTACCGGCGCCAATGCCATCGTCTTTTCGGCTGGTGCCGGTGGTGGCAATCCGGCCCGTACACATGCCGTCGATTATGAGGCTGCGACCCGCGCCATGGCGGCGGCGGATCAGGCGGGGGTCAGGCGCTTCATCATGGTCTCCTATGCAACTGCCAGTGAAGATATACACCGGCTCGACTCAGGCGATGCGTTCTATCCCTATGCCAGGGCCAAGCACGACGCGGATGCGAAACTGCGCGAAAGCACGCTCGATTACACCATCCTTGGCCCTGCATTGCTCACCACCGAGCCTGCGACCGGGAAACTCACGCGGACCGAAGACGCCGGCAGCGACTGGACAGACGACAGGCGCGTCACTTCCCGCGAAAACGTCGCCGAAGTGATCGCCCATGTCATCAAGGCGGATGCCAGCGTCCGGCAGACCGTGAACTTCTACGATGGCGACACGCCGATCGCCGATGTAATGGGTCGATGATCCAAAATCCACCAGATACGGGAGCAACAGGATGGCAAGGCCAAAGATCATCATTCACATGCACACGTCGCTCAACGGCAAGATCAACGGACCGCACCTGCGGACCGAGGAAAGCGAGGCGTCTCAGGTCGAATACTATAATCTGTTCCTCGGACCGGACCCGTTCTACCGCGACCATTGCGGCTGGCTGAGCGGCAGCACGACAAGCGAGGTGAATTTTACGCATTACAAGGAGCCGGATCTCGATCCGGATGCGAAGGATGTGCCGCCGGGCGATTTCCTCGCGGAGCACGACGAGAGAATCCATTATTTCGCCATCGATCGCGCCGGAAAACTGGCGTGGAGCCGCAACTTCATCACCTATTTCGATACGCGCGCGCATGTAGTGGAAATCATCCCGGACAACGTTAGCAACGCGTATAAGGACTTCCTGCGCCGGATGAATGTCTCCTACATCATCGCCGGTAAAGAGGAACTGGACTTCGCGGCGGCAGTTTCAAAAATCCAGCAAATCTACGGCAAGAACGAGTTGCTGCTGAACGGCGGTGGTGGCGTGAACTGGTCACTTCTGAAACAGGGGCTCGTGGACGAGGTCAGCATCGTCATGACGCCCGTAGCGGACGGCTCGACCGACTCCGCTTCCCTCTTCGACGGCAATCCGAAATACAACGACAATGACCCAGTCGGTTTCGAACTGATCGACACGAAGAAGCTGCCGGATGGCAGCGTCTGGCTGCGCTACAACGTGAAGTAGAGCAATCAGAACTGCGCTGGATACGCAGGTGCCGTATAAACATGACGAATGGCAGTTTCCAGCAACGAGACCAGGGAAATCGATGCCGAGATGATGTTGCTGCAAGAATATCGCGCTGTAGCGTAAAAACGGCGGCTTGCTCTCTCACCCGACGGGATTCGGTGATCGACGGCAATATCGCACTATAGAGGGCAATCGGCGGGTTTACTGCCGACTTCTCTCTGCGTCGCGTTGTCTTGCAGATGTGGACGATCACCTCCAACCGCGGGGCCGGAATCGCCGAGTTGGGGCAAGGCCGGCTTCCCTGGGACAGGGCCTGCCATCGCGCCGCTCGCCCTGTCTAATAACGCCTCATCCCCTCATTGCTTTTGCTGGGGTTATCCGGCGTTGGAATTAAGTTTCCTATCCCCGGACAGTTTTGTTCAATTCACCGTTCTTAGCGTTGCGCTGCTGGTCCCTCGCATAGAGGCGGCAAGGCCATCGCCCTGAAGGCCGAACTGTGCGCCTTCATCGACCGACAGGTTCTGCTCGCCATGGGCATCACCATCTTCGGCCCTGCCGCCTTTTTCACCTCCATCACCTACATCGCCCGGATGATGATCGAGGAAGCGGGGTTCTCCGATGCCGGTGTTGCGTGGTTGATGGTTCTCTTCGGCCTTGGGTTGGCGGTCGGCAACTGGGCGGGTGGACGTTTCGCGGATCGGTCGCTGTTCGGTACTCTGTTTGTCACCCTGGCGGCTCAGGCTGCGGTTCACTCTTCAAGCAGACCGGCTCAGATATTATGGAGTGCCGTAAAGCTCAAAGCGCCCACCAACAACATCCAAATTGGATTGAGCCGCAAGGTTGTCAAGATACCCGCTGATAAGAAGCAAAGCACCAATGCCGCAATCCCCCCCGCCATTGTCTGTATCAAAAGATAAGTCGCTGCCAGGATCATTCCCGCCGCAACAGGTCGAAGCCCTATCGAGAGTGCTTTCTGCCAGCGTGAGTTTTGATGGCGGGCGCAAATATGGGCGACAGTGTAAATCAGGAAAGAGGTTGGCCCAAAAAGGGACAGAGTAGCGACAATCGCACCCATCATCCCCGCAACCTTCCAACCTATAAGAGTGGCGATCAAGGAGCCGGGACCAGGCGTCATACGGGAGATCGTAAAGACTTCTACAAAAGCTTCTGGCGTAAACCAATGATGGACATTAACGACTTGCCGCTGAATATCAGCAAGTGCGGTTTGCCCACCACCGATAGTCACTATGGACAAGGGAACAAAAACAACAATAAGCTGAATAATGGGATCTGAAGATAATCTATTTCTTGATTCACTCTCGTAAGCATGGGCAAAACCGGCCGCTCCAACCGCAAGTACCGTCCAAAGTAACGAAAAATGGAGCAACCCTATTGCAATAAATGTCAGCAGCATTAATGCGACAGGTATGGGTCTGCGGGGCACATTATTGGCGGCTACAATTCCCATCGAAAGCGATATGCCGATGGCAGCGGCCCCCGCACCGGTCAACATTTGCTGTGTTAAGGGATATACCATCAACTCATCAAACAAGCTTGCGAGCAATATGATAAATATCGCAGGTGGAAGAATCGTCCCGACGAAACCGATCATTGCCCCCTTGGTTCCGAGCGCTCTATAGCCAATCCAGATAGCAAGGTTCTTGACATTGACACCGGGCAATGCCTGCGCGAGAGCGAGACCGTCAAAAAACTCTCCCTGCGACATCAATCGACGCTTTTCAACAAACTCATACAGGAAAAGGCCACTGAGTCCCCCGCCAAAACTCGTTAAGCTGATGCGAGAAAATGCCAGAAAAAGGTCAAGCGATGTGGGTTTTGAGTCGCTATCTGCACGCAAAAGATCACTCCCAGCATAGAAACGTAAGTGCCGCCATTACCTGAACACCACAAATTGCTGGATTGTCAAAGTCGCCAATCCATGCTGCTACATCGAAATACACCGGCAACGCAGTCCGCCAATCGAACCCAAGCATGAGTTAGAGCTTATCTTCAGCAAGCAGGAACCACCCACTATTCGGTTGCGACCGCTTATCAGACGAACAAAGGCGGCAACGTCCTCTCAACGTCACCGCCCCTGACAACAATCCCTTGTGAAGCCGGTCAGGCTGCCTGCCCCATTGCTTCAATAATCGCATGTTCCATATCCGCAGGCGTGCCGCTACCACGGATATCAGGAGTGCGTGTTGCAGGGTTAGCTAAGGCTGTATCAAGACCAAGGCGCATCAGGCTAGACATTTCAACCGCTGCTGCGGCTTCGTGCTTATGGCCCAGCCAATCAAACAACATGCGTGTGGATTCGATCATCGCATAGGGATTTGCGATGCCTTTTCCCGCAATGTCTGGTGCTGACCCATGAGTTGCCTGGGCCATGGCAATTGACCCCCGACCGATGCACAAGCCAGGTGCCATGCCAAGCCCTCCGACAATGCCCGCAGCGACGTCGCTCAAAATATCGCCGAACATATTGGTCGTGACGACCACGTCCACATCTTGGGGATTGCGCACCAAACGCATACCCATTGCATCGACCATCATCTCATCAACAATGACATCGGGGTAGTCCTGTGCAATCTCATAACACGCATCAACGAACATGCCACAGCCGAGCTTGAAGACCGTATTCTTATGCGCCAGTGTCAAACGCTTGCGGCGCACACGCGCAAGCTCAAAGGCAGCGCGTGCAACCTTACGGGAGCCTTCCATCGAGATGACCCGTACCGAAATCGTCATGTCTGGGTTGGGGCGAAATTCGCCTGAACCCATATAGACGTTACGATCCGGCTGGAACCCTTCATTGTTCTCGCGAACGATGATCAAATCCACATTGTCATGTAAACAGCCGATATCCGGGTAGGAGCGTGTCGGGCGAACATTTGCAAACAAGTCAAAATGCTTGCGAAGGATCGGGTGAGGGTTGATCGCCTCTGGCACTTTCGGATATTCGCGATGGCCGATCGGCCCAAGAATCCAGCCATCGAGTGTTGAGAGGGCCTCAAGGGTTCCTTTCGGCATTGTCGTCCCGTGGCTATCAAGCGCCAGCCGACCGAGTGGGAGTTCAGTCCATTCAATCGCCTGCTTCGTGATCTCAGCCGCGGCACAGGCGATACGCACAGATGCTGGAACGATTTCCAGACCAATATCGTCACCATTAAGAATGCCGACTTTAAGGGCACGCACCATATCAGCTCCGTCCTGCACTGTAGGAGCGCCGCGCGATCTCGGCTACGTCTTCCAGTTTCGGGGTGTCCCAGCACAGAGCCAGAACCTCATTCGTAAGCGCTTCGCCAACAACCAGTGCCGACTGAATGCGAAACTTGTGATTGATCTGCTCGTCGGTGAGGGGAACGTCGTGGCTTCCAATGGCGCGGTGCACGTGCTTTTGCAAGACCGAGCCATCCTTAAATGTAACGTCGATGGTTACCGATGCTTCATGACATTCAGGATTTGAGGTTGCGTCGATACGGTCACGCAGATCGATTACCTCTGGCGCATTCACGATCTCGTCAGTAAATGCGGTTGGTGCGCCATCCCCGTATATAAGGGCTACGGCTGCGGCATGGAACACACTGAATTTGCCTTCCAGGCCCGTCTTTGGCGTTCGCTTGCCAGTCAATTCCAAAACAAGCGGATGTGTGGTTAAGCGCACCCTGGAAATATCTTTTACGCGATCACCAATCTCTGCACGAATTTGCTGACAGCCATCAATGGACGGATGGATGACGATGCCACACGCATAAGGCTTATAACTATTCAGTGCAGCTTCCCAGCGCTGGCCGAGACCTTCGAGAATTTCATCCCAGTCCTGCTTATCAGACATCACACAGGCAAAGCCGCGCGGTGCCTCCAGCGCACGTTCTGAACTATCAAAACCAGCTTCCGCCAGTAAGGCGGCGGTCAGGCCATTTTGTGCCGCCCGCCCCGGATGAAAGCTCTTGGTCATGGTGCCGAACATTTCACGCAGGCCAGCCGATTGGGATGCCGCCAATCCGATGGCCCAACGCATTTTCTGCACATCAAGGCCAATAGCCTTTCCGACGGCAGCCGCCGCCCCGAACACGCCCGTCGTGCCGGTAATGTGCCAACCACGATCATAATGATGCGGGTAAACACTATTGCCAATACGACATTCCACTTCCACGCCTATAATCAGCGCAGTCAGGAAATCCTCGCCGCTCATCGGTCGGATTTCCGACAAGGCAAGAAGTGCGGACACCACCGGGCCAGCAGGATGGATGATCGTCTTTAAATGCGTATCATCATAATCAAGCACATGTGAGGTGATGCCGTTGAGCAAAGCGGCATGA
The DNA here is from genome assembly GCF_003149535.1 of Falsochrobactrum shanghaiense. Taxonomy (GTDB): domain Bacteria; phylum Pseudomonadota; class Alphaproteobacteria; order Rhizobiales; family Rhizobiaceae; genus Brucella; species Brucella shanghaiense. The sequence continues at coordinate 46,951 of NZ_QGDB01000009.1, forward strand.
AGCGCATCAAGACGTTCAGGGCGCCCCAAAACGGTTGATGTCTTCTCGCCGCTAAATGGTATAACCGCGTGCAGGGCAGCATCTACCGTCTCATGGCGTGCGCCACCAATTGCGCAGCCAACCCAGTTAACGAAGGTGCGCAGGCCCTCACGCCGCACTTCAGCAGGGATGTCATTGCCATTGAGATTTACGATCCACTCCGAAAGGCGCTTCGTGACTTCCGGGGTTCCAGGCGGGGTTGTATGATGTCCGCTCATTCATTACTCCTTCACATAAATACGCAACTCTCAGCGGCGCAGCAGGGACATCAGACCATTGATTTCCGGTAGCTTTTCCAATTCGGAAACCATTGAAACAACTTCATTTGCCTTCACTTTATCCCACTTGGCGAACTCAGCGCATTCATGGAATTTCTGTGCAACTTCGTCATAGCTCATTGGATTGGCCGGGCTCCCCTTACCAAAATCGGCCATGCCGCTAATGGTACGACCATCGGCCAGATGAATATCGATATAGGTCGTCATCAGATGATAACCGGCAGCTTCCGCACGATCATCGACAACGAAATCGACCTTCTTGATCATTTCCTTGACATCGGCACGCTCAACCGTCTCATCGGTAAATTCACTCAAGCCCGCCCGGCCTTCCAGAAGAAGAATTGCCATGCAGAATTCCATTGAGAATTTAGCCTGAAGTTCATTGCGCGGATCATGGTGGATCAGGGCATTCGGCATGTTGGAATTGGTGCCTACACGAACACGGACGACATCCTTGGCCTGAATATTGTTTTCACGGATCAGGCGCAGCATTTCAGTCATGCCCGGATGGGTAAGGGAACCCGACGGATGCGGCTTGATGGAAACGCCAGGGAACTCAAAAGTCCACGGCGCGCCAAGCTTGCCCTTGATCGCTGCTTCGTCATACCCACCGCCCGCAGCTTTGAAGAAGCCACGTGGAGCTTCAAGGAGATTGCCGGCAGCTGTCCAGCCATAGCTTGCAAACTGTGCAGCAACCACGCCACTTTCCGAAGAACGACCGGCATGGAATGGCTTGGTCATGGTGCCGAAATTTTCGCGCAACCCAGCCGATTGGCTACCCGCTATGGAGAGCGCCCGTTTCATGGTTGCAATATCGAGACCGAGCAGGCGTCCGGCAGCGGAAGCTGCCGCAAAGGTGCCGCAAGTCGCCGTAGCGTGAAAGCCTTCCTGATAATGACGGGGATTGATCGCCTCGGCAATCTTGCACTCGACTTCAACGCCGAGGTGATAGGCGAGCATAACATCGGCACCGGATGCATTCGCTGTTTCGCCCATGGCGAGCGCAGCCGGCAATGCCGGTGCAGTCGGGTGGGTCAAAAGACCATAAACTCGATCCTTGGCAACTGCGAGTTGTGTGTCATCATAGTCATCGGCATGAATACCCACACCATTGGAGAAGGCCGCAAAACGCGCAGGCACCTTAAGATTGGATCCAATGACCGTCGCACCGCCCGGAATATTGCCGAGATCGGCGATATGCTGGCGGACCAATTCTCCTGATTTGGCGACAGAACCGGAAAGAGCCAAGCCAAGACCGTCAAGAATGGACTTCTTGCCATTTTCAATAGCGACCGTCGACACATCGTCAAACTTCGTGTCATGGACGAAAGCTGCAATTTCCTCCGTCAAGCCAGCTGCTTCACTTGCCCCTTGGGCGCCCCTGTTTTCAATGTTCATCTTATTCTCCAAGTGAATAAAGCTTTTGACGCGACGAATGGCATGTGCCTGACCTCCTGTGATCTGCTAGACGCAGGATTCGTTTTGCACCGCCTCTCGATTATCAAAAGCAGCTCTATCGCCAACTGTCAACAATCTACATTAATTTTTCAGCGATTTGCTGTTGTGGATTAGGTCGTCACCACGACCGAGCTTGAATTCAGCACGTTCCCGTACGGAAAGCTGTTCTATCAGCCCGGTTTCCCAAGCAAGGTAGCGTCGCGAGGCTTCCATATTGCCATCGTGGCGGTCGTGAACGAAGAAAAGGTGATCAATGCATGCGGCATCTTCTGGAGAATCCTGACTTGCCGTCATCGTTGCGCCTGCGGCGACAAGGGCGGCCTGCCCACCTTCGACGCGACAGAGATCAGCAACGCCAAGATCGCGAAGATCTTGCGCAACCAATGCGGCAGCTGATCTGTCGCCAATAAGAATGATTGCACTATTTTGATGCCCGGCAAGGGCGCTGGCAAGACGGGGCCGGATTGCCCAGTGAGCCCCTTTCACATGTCCTTTACGATACTCCATGGATCCACGGATATCGAGCAACAGGGCACCTGCTTTTTGTTGTCTTAAAGCCTCGTCAGCAGAAATTTCAGCTAGATGGGTCAGAGGTGGCCTTATGCGTAAAGCTATGCCTTCAAGTATCGATTTGGATGCTTCATTCACGCGCAACACATGTACATCGAAACCAACTTGCCGGAGCCAGAAGGCGGTAATAGTGGAACGTAACCCGGTATCACAGCACAAAATCAGGCGCGCATGCCGCGTCCCGACCCACTGATCAACAGACTGAACCAGTTGGACACCAGGCACATGAGCCGCGCCCGGCACAGGATCATTTTCCACCTCAGATGCCGAACGCGTGTCAAAAAAATAAGTGCTTGTCCCGCTGTCGCGCAGCATAGCAGCCGCCATCTCGCCATCGATTTCGGGAATAGCAAAGCGCGCCATGAGTTTATCCGCCCGTTCACGCGACTGGTGCAGATCATGAGCAGTCAATTCAGGGAAGGGAGATACCGCATTGTCACGCTCCAGCATCTCGCCGGAGAGCGCCCAGCCCTGGGTGCCATTTTCCAATGCGAGAATTGGCCCCGCATAACCACTGAGCTTCAGGCCGATAGCGCCGATAATACCACGTGTTCGTCCTGCGCAAGTGATCACTATCGGTAATTGTTCAGCCGGATCGACTGCTGTAATCCGGTGGGCGAGTTCGCCATTGGGCAAGCAAACAGCACCCGGCACTCGCATCTTGGCATATTCAGCCGGAGGACGGGAATCGAAGAAGCCAAATTCCCTTTCCTCTTCTTTCCATTGTTTCAAGCCTTCAGGCGACAGGAATTGTGGATGCCAGACATGCTCTGCCAACTCACCCAAAGTCTTCATCGGGACATTGACGCCTTTGTATAGGCATAATCCCGCACGACCCCATGCGCCAACTCCACCTTCAACGCGGTGAATATTTGTATAACCCAAATCAGATAGCCGCTTTGCCGCGCGCTCTGCGACCCCATCATCGTCATCCATCAAAACGATACGCTCAGCCAGACGTGGAACAAGATCACCAATGATAAGTTCAAGTTGAGAATAAGGTGCAGGCACAGCAAACAATGCATGTCCCTCACCGAACTGCCCTGCCTCACGCACGTCCAAAAGTGCAACCGGTGCTCCGTCATGCACCATATCGCCCGCCACTTGTGCTGAAATTTGTTTCATTATTTTTCCTGTCAACAATTTACAAAAAAAAGCATATCAAATTGTTGACAGTTTTCAAGTTTAACTATTATCTGCCTATCCAGAATAGTGTGGCGAATCCGAAATTCGGTTTCAAATCCACCACACTGGAAGAAGTGCGCTTTTCTCATAAAGTCGCCCGGTTCGTTGTCACTGCGGAAGCGAAAACATGACCACATCAATTGAAAACACTAAAAAACCGGTGCTCGCTTTGGTGCCGGGTGACCCGACAGGTATTGGTCCAGAACAGACCGCGCGCATTTTGGCTAATGGCCGTATGCGCGAACATGCTCATTTCATTCTCGTCGGGGATCGTCGGGTTCTGGAAATGGGTATGCAGCAAGCTGGCGTCACCGTACCGATCACCACCATTACCCACCCGTCACAGGCTGATTTCACCGCCCAATCCATTCCTATAATTGATTTGGACAATCTTGATCCGAACGAATTCGAGATTGGAAAACCTGACCCGACGGTCGGCAAACGTGTCGGCGAAACCTTGTCGGCGGCGGTTGATATTGCCAAGGAAAATTGGGTTCAGGGTGTGGCTTTCGCGCCCCTCCATAAGAAAGCCATGTTTGACGGTGGCTGGCGCTTCCCTGACGAACACCAGCTTTTCGCAAACCTCCTCGGACATAATGGCATGTTCCGTGAAATGAACGTTCTGGACGGCCAGTGGATGAGCCGCGTGACCTCGCATACCTCACTACGCAATGCGCTGGACATGATCACGGAAGAAAACATCTGCAAATCTTTGCGCCTGACCGATGCAACCATGCGCAAAGCGGGCATCGAGAATCCGCGTATCGCAGTCGCAGCTCTTAATCCGCATGGTGGTGAAGGGGGCCTGTTTGGAACCGAGGAAATCGACATCATCGCTCCGGCAGTTCAGAAAATGGCCGCGGAAGGCATCAATTGCGAAGGCCCTTTCCCGTCCGATACCGTCTACTTGAAAGCATTTTCCGGCCAGTATGATAGTGTTCTCGCCATGTATCACGACCAAGGCCAGATCGCGACCAAACTGAAAGGTTTCAACAAAGGCGTTACGATCACGGCAGGTCTTGACGTGGTTTTCACCACACCGGCTCATGGCACAGCTCATGATATTGTCGGTCGCGGCATCGCAGATACAGGTGCATTCGAAAGTGCCATTGCACTTGCTGCAAAGCTGGCAAATCTCGGTCAATCGAAGGAGCAGGAAACGGCGTGAGCAAGAGAAATCCACATCACATCGCGGTCATCGCCGGCGACGGCATTGGCAAAGAAGTAATGCCTGAAGGCGTGAAGGTACTGCGCAAAGTCTGCGATATCTTTGATATCGGCATGGAATTCGAAACCCACGACTTTGCGTCCTGCGATTATTACGCCAAGCACGGCCAGATGATGCCGGATGACTGGAAGGATCGTCTTTCAGGTTCCGACGCCATCTATTTCGGTGCTGTCGGGTGGCCGGACACCGTTCCGGATCACGTCTCGCTCTGGGGCTCGCTCCTGAAATTCCGCCGCGAGTTCGATCAATATGTAAACCTGCGTCCGGTGCGTCTGATGCCGGGTGTTCCGTCTCCGCTCGCTGGCCGCAATCCGGGCGACATCGATTTCTGGATCGTGCGTGAAAACACCGAAGGGGAATATTCGTCTATCGGCGGACGCATGTATGAAGGCACGGAGAACGAAATCGTGCTGCAGGAAACCGTGATGAGCCGCCGCGGCGTTGACCGCATCCTGCGCTTCGCCTTCGAGCTTGCCTCGCGCCGCGAGAAAAAGCACCTGACATCGGCAACCAAGTCGAACGGCATTTCCGTTACCATGCCCTATTGGGATGAGCGCGTCGTGGAAATGTCGAAAAACTATCCGGAGATCCGCACAGACAAATATCATATCGATATTTTGACGGCGCAATTTGTGCTCCATCCCGACTGGTTCGACGTGGTCGTCGCCTCCAATCTGTTCGGTGACATCCTGTCGGATCTGGGGCCCGCTTGCACCGGCACGATCGGCATAGCGCCCTCCGGCAACATCAATCCAGAGCGTGATTTCCCGTCCCTGTTTGAGCCGGTCCATGGCTCCGCTCCCGACATTGCCGGCAAAGGCGTCGCCAATCCGATCGGCCAGATTTGGGCCGGGGCCATGATGATGGAACATCTGGGCCACAAGGATGCCGCCGATGCCATTGTCGCAGCCATCGAAAAGGTTCTGGGCAGTCCCGAAACCCGCACGGCTGACCTGAAGGGCAAGGCCAATACCGTATCCTGTGGCGACAGCGTCTGCGCCGCATTGGGCTAAAGTCTTAAAACAAAAGTTTGGAGCGGTTACAGCTACTCTGCGACAGCGAGCCGTTCCACCCATCTGCCCATCCTTCTATCAGGTTCTTTGTCAGGCTTTGACTTCCCTTCGCGCATACTTATGTTGGGCTGCCAAGAAGCCAGAGGATTGCGTGAACGAAAACATCAACAACCTGTCTCTAAAACAATTACGGGCCATTCAGGCTGTTGCCCGCTATTCCAGTTTTCTCGCCGCCGCGGTTGAATTGCGTATGTCACAGCCCGGTATCTCGCGGCTGGTTCGCAGCGTCGAGGAAAGTCTCGGCGTTCGCCTTTTTCACCGCTCCACCCGCCATGTGCTCCTGACTCAAGAAGGTCTGACCTTCCTGCCCACAATCGACCGGGTTCTGGCAGAGATCGACATATCGGTCGCTGACCTCGTGTCAATGCGCGCAGAACATACCGGACGCGTCATCATGGCCTGCCCGCTCGCCATCGCAAATCGCATGTTGTCAGGCATCATCGCGCCGTTTCGCACTCACTATCCACATGTGAGGCTGGAAATCCGCGAAGCCTTGCGCAGCGCGGTCATCCAACAGGTCCGCCATGGTACCGTCGATTTCGCACTCGGCTCGTTCATGGAAGCCAGCGAAGATATCCAGATTGAGGAACTGTGCGGCATCAGCTACCGCGTCGTGTTTCCGCGGAGTCACCGCTTCGCTGCGATGACGGAAGTCAGCCTCTCGGACATGCAGGATGAACCCATGGTCTCCCTACCCTCCACGTCGATCTTACGCAGCCTCTTCGATGCTGCAGCCTCCCGGCAGGGCTTCCGGCTGCGCCACATGGTGACGGTCAACACCATCGGCTCTGTATTCGACCTGGTGGAAAATGGCCAGGCCATCGCGATCCAGAGCGACCTCTCGATCAGCTCCCATTTGAGCCCGCGCATCGAATCCCGTCCGCTGGTCGCCCCCCGCCTGACATCGAAGCTTTCGATGCTTCTGCATAAGGAGCGGATGCTTTCTCCTGCAGCACTCGAATTGAAGCAAAGTGTGGAATTCGCATTCAGGGAGCGCATATTTCACATGACGTCGGCCCGAACCGACGATTGAGCCGGTCGCGAGGGGCTATGCCACATCGCGCGAGCAAATCTCCTAACAATGCCTTGTCGCCAAAAATCCGTCATTTCTAAGGGGCGGTTTTATTTATTATGTCCTTTTATGGATTTTCCTACCGTCTGGTGGACAGAGGATAACCGTCATCTTTCGGACTGCGTCACAAATGCGAAAACGTCATTAATCTACGTTATTGCAAAAAAATTGACATCATACATACCACATGCCCTTATCTTCAGATTGCTATATGTGAATTGTCAACAATCTATCATTACCGGGTGTTGACGGTGGCCGAACGGCTGAAGCTTCGTTTGAGGGAGAAGATGAAGATGAACGATTATCTTGACCGAGAAGACGTGCGAGAAAATAATATCCGTGAACTCATTGAGCTCCTCCGCATGCCAACGGTTTCTGCCCGCGGCGATATGAAACCGATGCAGGACGCAGCAGACTGGTTGGTAAAACGTCTGCAGAGCCTCGGCGCCAAGACCCAGTTGCTCGACAGTCCCGGCTTCCCGATTGTTTATGGCGAAATCAAGGGCGATAGCGACAAGACCATTCTTTTCTACAACCATTATGACGTTCAGCCGGTTGAGCCGCTGGACGCTTGGGCATCCGATCCCTTCGAACCCGAAATCCGCGATGGAATTCTCTTCGCCCGTGGCACTGACGATAACAAAGGTTGCCTCTTGTCCCGCATTCATGCGGTTGAAGCAATCCTCAAGGAACGCGGCACCCTGCCGGTAACCGTCAAGTTTATCTTCGAAGGTGAAGAAGAATCCGGTTCGGAAAGCCTTCCGGTCGCAGTTGAGCGTCACCACGAGCTTCTGCGCGCAGATGCCTGCATCTGGGAGAATGCGCGCCGCGATGATACCGGTGCCCCAACGACCACACTCGGCAACAAGGGCATGTTTTCCTTCGAGATGCGCGCCCGCACGGCAACGTCGGACTCCCATTCCGGCAAGGCCAACATCTACCCGAACGCGATCTGGCGTCTGGTTTCTGCCCTTTCCACCATGCGCGACGTCAACGGCAACATCACCATTGACGGCATGATGGAAGAACTGGGCGAGTTGACCGAAGCCGAAGCCGAAATTTGCCACAACACGCCAGCAAATGGCGAGAAACAGGCCCGCAAGCTCGGCCTCGAACGCCTGATTCCCGGAAATGACGATTTTTCCGTCAACAAGGCGCTATTCTACACGCCGTCGCTAAACCTTCAGGGCATCGAAGGCGGCTATACCGGCCCCGGTCATAAAACCGTCAATCCAGCCACCGCAATGGCGCGCCTTGAATGCCGTCTGGTCAAGAACCAGGACCATGACAAGGTCAAGGAAATGATCGAGCAGCATCTGGTTAATCGCGGTTTTTCCGACATCGAAGTCGCGAGCGAGAAGGCAGGTGCATGGCCAGCATACACCTCGCCGGACGATCCTTTCGTCAATACCATCGTATCGGCTGCCAGGAAGGTCTACGGCCGCGAACTGGTCGTCCTGCCGAGCTCTCCCGGCACCGGTCCGCGCTTCATCTTCACCAAGTATTCGGACATGCCGATTGCTGCTCTTGGCGTTGGCCATGCGGACAGCCGCGCGCACGCGCCGAATGAAAACATTGCGGTGGAAGACCAGCATCTGTGCACGAAACATGTCGCGCAAATCCTGCGCGAGTGGGCGCAAACCAACGTCTGAGATCGCGATTGAGCGACAGGCAGGTATATCAAAGGGGAGGTAATACCATGCTACCACGTAAGACAAAATCACTGCTACCCGGCATTGCACTTGCAATGCTGATGGCAACCAGCACAATATCCCAGGCCCGTGACCTGGTCATTGCGCAGGGAATCGACGTGCCGGGCTTTGATATTCATGCCCACTCAACCTCGGCCGTCGAAGCTGTCTTCATCAACATCTTCGACTATCTGGTGATGCGCGATCAATCCGGCGAATTGCAGCCGTCGCTCGCTACCAGTTGGGAGCAGGTTGGAGAAGACGCGATAAAGTTCCATCTTCGCGAAGGCGTGGTGTTCCATGACGGTACGCCGTTCACGGCCGAGGACGTCAAATTCTCGATCGAGCGCCCTGCTCTCGATGAGAGTGTCCTGCAGCACTCCTTTTACGACACGATCACCGGCGTTGAAGCGGTGGACCCGCATACGGTCATCGTCCGCACCAACGGTCCGGACCCGATTCTGCTAAACCGTTTAAGCCGAATTGGTTCCGGTATCGTGCCGAAGGCTTATGTCGAGCGCGTCGGCTGGGATGGTTTTTCCAAGGCGCCGATCGGTACCGGCCCGTTCAAAGTTACCGAATGGCGCCGTGATGATCGCATCATCATGGAAGCCTTCGACAAGCATTGGCGCGGTCGCCCGGTATGGGATCACCTGATCCACCGCACCATCCCCGAATCGTCAACCCGTGTCGGCGAACTGATCAGCGGCGGCGTCGATATCGCAACCAACATTCCGAGTCAGGACCGCGAGCGCGTCGATGCTTCAGGTGTTGCCAATGCTGTTCCCTGGCCGACCTTCCGCGTCATGCATCTCTTCCTCAATGCGAAGGAAGGCTCCCCGATGCACGATCCGAGGGTGCGCGAAGCCATTGACCTAGCCATTGACAACCGAACCCTCGTCGACACGGTCATGGGGGGCCTCGGAACACCGGTCCGTGCAGCCGTGACACCGGGCCTCAGCGCTGTCCCGATGAAGTACTACAATACCTTCGAGTACAACCCGGAGCGTGCTGTTGAACTGCTGAAGGAAGCGGGCTACGGGCCTGACCATCCAGCGCTTATCAAGCTGCAGGGACCGGCAGGCCGCTATCCGCTCGACGTTGAAACCCTAGAGATCGTTGCTGTCATGCTGAACGCAGTCGGTATTGAGACGGAAATCGAGACGACAGAATGGAGTTCCTTCCAAGACCGGGTCTGGAACGCACATGATGTGGAAGGTATTGCCCTGATCGGTCATGCAAACTCCCTTCAGGACGGCTACCACGCCATCCAGCGGTCGCGCTGCGGCCAGGAATACAGCCTTATCACCGGCTGGTGTGACCCGAAATTCGATGAGCTTGTCCAGAAGTCGACGATTACCGTTAACCCGGAAGAGCGCAACAAGATTCTCAAAGAGGCCTTCGACCTTAACGTGAAGTCGAACACGATCATCCAGCTGTTCCAGGTGGAAAATCTGATCGGTATCAACAAGAACATCGATTGGAAGCCGTCACCGGACGAGCAGCTGTGGATGTTTGCGGCCAAGCCCAAATGAACTGAATACGAGATCTGAAACAGAACGACCAACACGCGCAGATTAAAGAGGAGGAGACCTGCCCCATGATCAACTATATCATCCGGCGACTTCTGCAGATGGTACCAGTTCTCTTCGGCGTCACCCTGCTGGTCTTCTTCCTGCTGCGCGTGTCCGGTGACCCGGTCTCGCTCATGCTGGGTGAGGACGCCACCCCTGAGCAGATTGAGAACATGCGTCATACAATGGGTCTCGACCTGCCCCTTTACGTCCAATACTATCATTACATGGCGGGCCTCCTGACCGGCGACTTCGGTACGTCGATTCGCTATAATAACCTGTCCGCATTGGACGTCGTACTGGAACGTCTGCCAGCTACCGCCCGACTGGCGGGTATGGCACTGTTCTTCGCCGTCATCATTTCGCTGCCCGCCGGTATCATCGCCGCTTACTGGCGTAGTCGCATTCCCGATTACATCGCCTCGTTCTTCTCCGTTCTGGGGCAGGCCATGCCAAGTTTCTGGCTGGGCATCATGCTGATCCTGGTCTTTGGTATCACCTTGTCATGGCTCCCCGTATCAGGATCCGATCAGCCCGGTGCCGTAATTCTGCCCGGACTGGCCCTTGGTGCGGGTCTCGCCGGTGTGCTCACGCGCCTCCTGCGCTCGTCGCTGCTCGACATCATTAATCAAGATTTCATCCGCACGGCTTACGCCAAAGGCCTGACGCCCGGCGTTATCATCTATCGGCACGTGCTGCGCAACTCGATCCTGTCCTACATCACCGTGATCGGTCTTGAAGCTTCGGCTTTAATGGCGGGCGCCGTAGTCACTGAGCAGGTTTTCGCTTGGCCCGGCATCGGACTTCTGGCCATTCAGGCCATCAATTCGCGCGATATGGCCGTGGTTCAGACCGTGGTTCTTCTGGCAGCTCTGATCGTTATGCTGATGAACCTGCTCGTCGACATCCTTTACTCCATCATTGATCCGCGGATACAGCATGGCTGATACTCAACCTCTGCGCCCGACAACCGGAAGCACCATCGCCGGGGTCAGAAGGAAGATAGCAAGCTTGCGCCTGAGCGCAATGGCAGTCGTTTGCCTGACCATCCTCTTCCTCTTCATATTGCTGGCACTGTTTTCGTCTCAGTTCGCGCCCTATGACCCTGTCTTCCCGGATTTGCGTGCACGCCTAGTACCACCTGCATGGAGCGACCGTGGTACGATGAAGCACATTCTCGGCACCGACCAGCTCGGTCGCGACATGCTTTCGCGCCTGATCTACGGCAGCCGCATCGCGCTTCTAGTCGGTTTCCTCGGCGTGATCGTTGCAGCTTTCATCGGCACGGTCGTTGGCCTTATCGCCGGCTTTGCTGGCGGTAAGCTGGATGCCGTGCTGATGGCCTTCGTCAACACGTTGCTCGCTGTACCCAATACGCTTCTCTATCTGACGGTGCTGGCTGTATTCGGCCAGAGCCTGACGCTGCTCATCATCATTATCGGCTGCATCAACTGGACTACGTTTGCCCGCGTTGTGCGCGGCGAGGTTCTGAGCGTGAAGCGCCGTGAATTCATCGAGGCGAGCCGTGCAATTGGCCAATTGCCAGCGATTACCATGGTGCGCCACGTTCTGCCCAACGTTATCGGGCCGATCATCGTGATCGCCACGATGAACGTCGCCATGCTGATCATCCTTGAGGCAACCTTGAGCTTCCTCGGTTTTGGCGTGCAGCCGCCGACTGTGACTTGGGGCCGCATGCTGGCCGATGGCCGCAACTATGTGGCAACCGCTTGGTGGCTGGCAGCCTTCCCCGGCCTGACGATCACCCTTCTCACACTGTCGCTGATCTTCCTTGGTGACTGGCTTCGCGACAGGCTCGATCCGAGAAACGACGCATGAGCCAACAAACCGACCGTGCACTCTCGGAACTGATCGAATGGGTAAAGATGCCTAGTCATAAGACTGAGCCCGAATCCATGCGTGAAGCCGCACACTTCTGCGCGCGTCTTCTTAAAGAAGCCGGCTTTACGGTCCGCTTTGTTGGCTCTCCCGAAGCTCCAGCCATCATAGCCCGGATCAATCCCGACGCCCCGAAAACGCTTCTCTTCTATAGCCACTACGACGTCGTTGCCCCCGGTGATGAGGGTGCCTGGACCCATCCTCCCTTCTCAGGCCATGTCGAGGATGGCGTCCTCCATGGACGCGGCTCATCCGATCACAAGGCGACCTTCATCGCCCGCCTCGAAGCGGTTCGCCGTCTTTTGAAAAGCGGTGAACTTCCGCTCGGGATCGCTTTCCTCATTGAAGGCGATGAGGAGCTAGGCAGCAGAGGGCTGGAACAGATCATAATCGACAATCGTGACATGCTCACAGCCTCTGGGGGTCTCTATTCCGGTGGTGCGCGCACAGAGACGGGCAAGCCGGTGATCCGCGCCGGCGGCAAGGGTCAGATCGCCATTCACCTCACCGTCCAGCTGTCGAATCGCGATAACCATTCAAAATGGGCGGCGATTGCACCCAATCCCGGCTGGCGCCTGGTTGCAGCATTGAACACGCTTTATGACGGCGACAGGGACCAACTGCTAACCAAAGGATTTCTGGAAAGCGCTCTGCCGCCCAACGCTGCCGATGAAGCAGCCCTCGCCAAGCTCAACTTCGATGTCGATGCCTTCCTCAAGTCATCCGGCCATAAACGTCTGCGCGCCGATGCGCAGGCCGATCCGTTGCGCACGCTTCTCTTTGTGCCGACCTTCAACATTGCTTGGTTGCGCAGCGGACCCGGCAGCTCGACAGTTCTGCCGGGAACCGCCTCGGCCATGCTCGACTTGCGCCTCGTTCCCGGTCAGACCGCCCGCGGTGCCGAACAGACCGTGCGCGATCATCTTGCCAGCCATGGCTTTGGCGATGTTCTCATCGAGGTAAGCAAAGGCTCCGAGCCTGAGAAATGCGACCTTGACGATCTTGTCATACAGTCTCTCTATGCTGCCGCAGTCAAAGTGCATGGCGAATGCGACGTCTACCCGATGGGGCCGGGCTCCGGTCCACGTTACCTGTTCGCGCGTCATCTTGGATGCAGCCTCGTGCAGGATCCCGGATGTAGTTGGTCGGGCTCAAACGACCATGCTGCAAACGAAAATATCATGATCGAGCACTTTCAGCAGAATATCGATCTCATCGAAGCATTCCTGCGTGACTATGCCCGCCGCTGCGCAGATGGCGGCTCCGCCCCGTCCCTCGGAGGAGCAACTAATAATGTTTGATACCGCCCCCCTCTCTCCCGACCGACCCGTGCTCTCGGTAACGGACCTGACTGCCGCGTTCAAGCAGCGCGATGGCAGTTATCGCACCATCATCGACAAGATTTCCTTTGACATTGCGCCGCGCGAAACGCTAGCCGTCGTGGGTGAATCCGGCTCCGGCAAGAGTGTTACCGCTATGTCGATCATGCGTCTTCTGGCGGACCGTTCCACCCGCATCACTGGCAAGGTCGAACTGGATGGCAGGAGCCTGCTGGATCTCACCGAACAGGACATGCGCACCGTGCGCGGCAATGACATTGCCATGATCTTCCAGGAACCGATGACAAGCCTCAATCCGTTGATGACAGTTGGCGCGCAGATCGGTGAAGTTCTGGTACGCCATCGCGGCATGTCCTGGGCGAAAGCGCGTACGGAAAGCATCCGCATGCTCGAACGCGTCCGCATCCCGGAAGCGGCTCGCCGTCTCGCTGAATATCCCCACCGCCTATCGGGCGGTATGCGCCAACGTGTCATGATTGCCATGGCGCTCGCCTGCAAACCACGCCTTCTGATCGCCGACGAGCCGACCACTGCACTTGATGTGACCATTCAGGCCCAGACCCTCGCCCTGATGAAAGTCCTTCAGGAAGAAGAAGGCATGGGCATCCTCTTCATCACCCATGACATGGGCGTGGTGTCGGAAGTAGCAGACCGCACGCTGGTCATGCTGAAGGGCAATGCGGTGGAGCGCGGCAAGACCACCGATATTTTCAACGCACCGACCCATCCCTATACTAAAGCGCTCTTGGCAGCGGTTCCGACGCTTGGTTCCATGGCGGGCGAAGCATTGCCGATGCGCTTCCCATGCGTGGATGCCAAGACTGGCATCGCGACCCCTCCCCCGCTCGCAGTCGATACGGTAGCCCAAGATGAGCTGCCTGTTCTCACGGTCAAGAACCTTACCACCCGCTACACGGTCGGTCGTGGCCTGATCGGCAAGCCGAAATTCGCCATTCACGCCGTGGAAAATGTCTCCTTCGAACTGCGCAAGGGCGAAACGCTGGCGCTGGTGGGCGAATCCGGTTGCGGCAAGTCAACGCTGGGCCGCTCGGTCCTGCGTCTGGTTGAGCCCAAATCCGGCGAGATCAAACTTCACGGCACCGATATCGGTGACCTTAATGCCAGCGCTTTACGGCGCATGCGCCGTAGCGCACAGCTGATTTTCCAGGATCCCTATGCAAGTCTTGATCCGCGTTATTCCGTGGGAACCGCCATTGCCGAGCCGCTCTTGACCCATGGACTGGCAACCAAGGCCCAAGCGCGCGAGCGCGTGGCGGCCCTTCTGGAGCGCGTTGGCCTCAGTGCCGATTACGCCACCCGCTATCCGCATGAATTTTCGGGTGGCCAGCGCCAGCGTATCTCGATTGCCCGCGCGCTTGCATTAGAACCTTCCATGATCGTCGCCGATGAAGCGGTCTCGGCGCTCGATGTCTCGATTAAAGCGCAGGTTCTGAACCTAATGCTCGATCTTCAGGAGAACCTAAAGATCGCCTATCTCTTCATCTCGCATGACATGGCGGTGGTGGAGCGGATCAGCCATCGCGTCGCCGTTATGTATCTCGGCGAAATCGTCGAGATCGGGCCGCGCGAAGCCATCTTCAGCAATCCCCAGCATGCCTATACCAAAAAACTGCTGGCAGCCGTGCCCAAGGTCGATCCGGCCCGCCGTGGTCGCAAGCTTCAGATATCCAATGACGAGATTCTCAGCCCGATCCGTCCGATGGGTTATGTTCCGCCAGCACGTACCTATCGCGCAGTAGGCAACGATCATTTCGTTTGCGAAAGCAGATAAATGATCGGGCGCTGCGGCGACCCATTCTGCCCCCGATAAAAAAGAGCCATTCTGGTAATGCCGGAGCGGCTCTTTTCATATCTTGTGTCATCGATGGCTTATGCGACCGGCGTGGGTTCTTGACCGCCAAAGAACTGCTGGAAGGGCTCCAGCACCATCTGCGGCTTTTCTTCAGCTGGATAATGGCCGGTCGGAATGGCCCAGCCGCGCAGGTTCGGCGCCCATGCAGACCACGCTTCAAGTGGGTTGTAATGACGACCACAATGACTGTTGCTGCCCCACAGGACAAGCACCGGGCATTCGATCTGGCGATTTCCGAAATCAGCGCTGTCCATTGCAAAGTCCAGAGAAACGGTTGCGCGATAGTCCTCGCAGACCGCATGAATCTGCTCATGCGTGGTGCAGCGCTTGTATTCAGCCATGGCCAGCGGATCGAAAATCGACAGACCAACGCCCTTCTTGTTGAGCTTGTAATCAATGTAATAGCTCAGGTCGCTGCCCAGAAGCTTTTCTGGAAACGGGGCCTTCTGCGCCATGAAGAACCAGTGATATGCTTCAAGGCCCCAGCCGAGACTGACATGGGTCAGTGCATGGTGGGTCGGAACGATATCGAGCGAGGCAAGGCGCTCAACGCGGTTCGGCGCATCCAGCGCCATGCGAAAGGCAACGCGCGCGCCGCGGTCATGGCCGGCAACCTGAAACCGCTCCAAGCCAAGCCGGTCCATTACTTCCAGATTGTCCTGAGCCATGGCACGGAATGTGTAACCGGAATGATCCTCGCCACCATCGGGCTTGGAACTGTCGCCATAGCCGCGCAGATCAGGCAAGACCACGGTGAATTGTTCCGCAAGCTTCGGTGCGATGCGGTGCCAGCTGACATGGGTCAGCGGATTGCCGTGCAAAAGCAGAAGCGCCGGACCCTTTCCGCCGACGGCTACGTTGATTTCAGCACCCTTGGTGCGAATACGCTGGTGTTTGAAGCCGGGCAGAAGCTTTTCTGCGTTGGAGAGGGCAGATGACATTAACGAACCTTTCTCTTCCTTCACGCCGCCAGACGGCGCTCCCATATTTTTCCGGATCAGGCTTCCTCGACCTGAAGTGCGTTCCGACCTTCGAGTGCGCGGCAAACAGCATCGGTTACATCTTGTGTATTGGCCGTTCCGCCCACATCCGGCGTCATGATGCCGGCTGCGCAAACTTGTTCAATCGCAGTCATCAGCCGTGCAGCAGCCGCATTCTCCCCCAGATGCTCAAGCATCTGCACCGCAGTCCAGAAGGTTGCGATCGGATTGGCGATGCCCTTGCCTGTAATATCAAAAGCGGAGCCATGGATTGGCTCGAACATCGAGGGGAAGCGGCGCTCTGGATCGATATTGCCGGTTGGTGCAACGCCGAGGCTGCCCGCCAGCGCTCCGGCAAGATCAGACAGAATATCAGCGTGAAGATTAGTGGCAACGATAGTATCGAGGCTCTTCGGATTGAGCGTCATACGCACCGCCATGGCATCAACCAGCATCTTGTCCCAGGTAACATCCGGGAATTCAGCCGCTACCTCTGCCGCGATCTCGTCCCACATCACCATGCCATGGCGCTGCGCATTGGACTTGGTGACCACCGTCAGAAGCTTGCGTGGGCGCGACTGCGCGATACGGAAAGCATAGCGCATAATCCGTGTAACGCCAACGCGGGTGAAAATTGACACTTCTGTCCCGACTTCTTCCGGTAGCCCCTTATGCGCACGCCCGCCACTGCCCGAATATTCGCCTTCGGAATTTTCGCGCACGATCACCCAGTCGAGATCTCCCGGCCCACAATCACGCAGTGGCGTGCGGATGCCCGGCAGGATACGCGTCGGGCGAACATTGGCATATTGGTCAAAGCCCTGACAGATCGGCAGGCGCAGGCCCCACAGGCTGATATGATCCGGCACATCGGGCGCGCCGACGGCGCCAAAATAAATCGCGTCGAAACTCTTCAACTGTTCAAGACCGTCAGCCGGCATCAGCACGCCGTGCTTGCGGTAATAGTCCGAACCCCAATCGAAGGTCGTTTGTGAAATGCTGAAATCCCCGCTGACTGCGGCCAGGGTATCGAGAACCTGTAGCCCTGCCGCGATCACTTCCGGCCCGATACCGTCAGCAGGAATAGCCGCGATTGTATGGTTGCGCATCATCATACCCCATGGAGTCACATCGTTACACCGTTGCACCACCCCGTGAAGATGGCGAGCAATGTAAGCTTAGAATGAAGACTCCCGGTGGACCAATTGCGCGTTTATTATATAATAAAATGAAATAATACGGACGGGAAATTGGCTGCATGGAACTGGAACAATTACGCTGTTTTATAGCGGTCGCGGAAGAGTTGCATTTTGGCCGCGCGGCACAAAGGCTTGGCATCCTTCCCGCCTCCTTTGGACGACAAATCCGGCTGCTGGAAGAAACCCTCGGTGTTGCGCTACTCGCCCGCACGACACGTAGTGTTGCCCTGACTGAGGAGGGAACACGTCTGTTGCAGGAGGTTCGCCCTCTTCTCCAGCGCCTTGAAACACTGGCCGACGAATTTCGCTCCCAGCGCAAGGCCAGTGCGCGTGCGCTGCGAATTGGTGCGATCGACAGCGCGGCAGCGTCTCTCATCCCCCTGTTGTTGCAGGATTTCCGGGCGCTTTACCCGGATGTTCCTTTGCAGTTGATAGAAGACAAGTCCACCCGGCTCATACCAAAGCTGCGTTCAGGTCGTCTGGATATAGCCTTTGTCCGTCCGCGTCCGGGCCGGATAAGCCCAATTACAGTCGATGTGTTGTTTTACGAGAATGCAGTGGTTGCCATGCCCGAGGATAATCCATTAGCAGAAAAAGAAATCATTACGGTGGCAGATCTTCGCAACACGCCGCTGATTGTCCCGGATAAGCGTTCCCGCCCCCATAGCCATGATTTAACCTTCGCGCTCTTCACCGAAGCGGGACTCCATCCCAATATCGTGCAGGTCGCCGACGAAAAGCAAACGATACTCGGTCTGGTAGCGGCAGGTATTGGGCTGGCCATCGTACCACGCGCCATGTCGCGGCTAACCATCCAGGGGATGCGCTATATCCCAATCAGCATTCCTTCGCCACAACATAACATGCTGATGCCACTTGCCGTCGCCTGGAGCAGGCATGTGCGCGACAATACGCGGGACAACCTTCTGCGTATCCTGCATGGAAACCTGAAGAATTATGCTGCCTTATCGTGATGCAGGAAGCACGGAATTGATTAGACGAGCGGCTCGCCCGCCTTATGCGTGCGCACAATACCATTACGAATATGATCATACCCGGCGACAAACGCCCTCATTGGATCCCGTGCTTTCAAAGCTTCCACCAGAGCACGGTGCTCAGCATTGGAAACACCGAGAACAGCGGGGCTCGATAGGGCACGGAAACGCTGAATATGCAATTCACGAACGAAACTCTGATAGATGGTTTCCAACCGTTTATTGCCGCTCATCAACCCGATCTGACGGTGGAACTCCAGGTTGATAGGGTAGTAATCATGAACATTTTCGCGGTCGATCAGCGCTTCCATTTTTTCGAGAAGACCTTCGAGATGCGCGATCTGCTTATCTGTTATGCGTTCGGCCAAAAACATTGACAGGCAGCCAAAAATACCGGCCCGCGCCTCTGAAAGATCAAGCGCCTCTTCATTCGTCAACGCTTTGACAAAAAAGCCGCGATTGGGGATCACTTCAATCATGCCGAGCGCGGCTAGAGCGCTGCACGCTTCGCGAATAGGGCCCCGGCTAATGCCAAGCCGGGTTGCAAGACCATTTTCGTTGACGCGTTCATTCGGCTTCAACTCGCCATTGACGATCATCCGTTCGATTTCCGCTTGCACAACATTGGTCATTGACCGCGTGCGGAGAAAGTCAATTGCCGCCAGACCTTGCTGTTGTTCTGTCGCTTTGGTCATCTTCAGACTTTTCCCAATCTATACAGGCCAATACCTCTTGCAATAACAGCTTTAATCCAATGAATTCATGAATGAGTCAAGGCTTGACCACTCGCCTGGCGAGTGGTCAATTTTCAGTGCATTATCCGCGCGGCGCCACTTCCGACCGCCCTCCAACGCCGGTCACACGGTTGGCAATGAAGACCACGCCGAAGGATACGGCAAGCAAAAGCAAACCCAGCACACAAATTGCGCCCAGATCACCACTTTCATTCAGATCGTAGATCACAACGGAAACAAGTTTGGTGTTGGCAGTTGTCAGAAGAATTGTTGCCGATAATTCCCGTATGGTTCCGACGAAGACAAAGCACCACGCAGCCACAACACTTGAGCGCAACAACGGTGTTGTTATGTCCCACAATGTACGCAAGCGCGATGCGCCGAGAATACGTCCCGCTTCCTCCAGTTCAGGATGAACACCTGCGAATGAGGAAGACATTTGCTGATAGCCTGCCGGTAGTTCGATTGTCATGAACGCGATGAGAAGAATCCACAACGTCCCATAGAGCCTGAAGGTTGGATTAGCATAGCTAAGAAACAAGCCTACACCGAGCACGATACCGGGAATAGCCACCGGAGCGGTTGCCAGAACGCCCAGATATTTGGCTCCCGTGATTGACCGCCGGGTCACAAGATAGGCAGTTACCAACGCAATCGCCGTTACCACCGTTGCAGTGACAACACCAAGAATGAAGGTATTGCTGAGAGCAAGACGTGTTGCGGAGAACTCGAACAACACGAAATTCCAATGCCGCAAGGTGAAGGTTTCCGCATTGAGCGGCGCTCCGGGCGTCGTCGTGAAAGCCGTTTTTACCAATGCGCCATAAGGCAGAATGATCGTCACCGAGAGCACCATAAGTGCAAACAGAACTGCCAACCACTTATATTTTCCAAGCTCAGTGATCCGGGGCGCCCCGCTTTTCCCTCCAAGAACAGTATAGCCCTTTCGGCCCAGAATGGATTTCTGCGCACGCAGCAGCATCACTGTAATGATAAGGAGAGGAATCGAGGATGCCGCAGCCAGTCCAAGACGTGGTGGAAACTGGAACAGGCTCCAAATCTTGGTTGTAATGACGTGGAACCCCGCTGGCAGCGCCAGAATTGCCGGAGAGCCAAACATCGTCAATGATTGCAGGATCGCGATCAGCGTACCCGCCAGCATAGCGGGAAGAACCAAGGGCAGCGTCACCTTGCGCAGGGTGAGGAAGGCTTTTCCGCCGAGAATGGAGGATGCGTCTTCGAGATCCGACGGCACCCGGTCCAACGCATTTGAAACCAGAGTGAACACGTAAGGGAAGGTGAAGCAAGCGATAACGAAAACCAGCCCGCTGAACGTGTAAATGTTGAACAGCACGAAGGACTGGTCGAGATTGAACAGGTATCGCGCGAGTACATTCAACGCACCGCTATTAGGGGCTGCCAAAATTTCATATGCGATCGCACCCAGAAATGGCGGCGTCACAAAGGAAGCCGTCACGAGCATGCGAACGAAGCGCCGCCCTGGCAAGTCGGTCCGAGCAACGAGCCATGCCATCGGGGTTGCAATCAGACAGGATAGGACACCGACTCCGAATGCCATGCCAATAGCCAACCCGTAGGCACGCAGGAGCGTCACGTCGGTTACCAGCGAAGCAAAATTATTAAGCGTAAAGCCTCCGCCACTATCATTACGGAAACTGTAATAAATAATCCAGAATAATGGCAAGACCACCAGAATGGTCAACAAGCCACCGAGGAGAACAAAGATGGGTACTGAGAGGTCAACGCCGCGGCGCCGACCTCCAATGGCTGTTGCGGTCATAGGTAAGCCCCTCTTAGGTGCCAAAATACTTTTCGTAGTTGGACTTGATTTCGGAAATCATACCTTCGAGTTCGACTGGATCACCGTGCAATATTTTAATCTCGCTCAGCGGCGTACGACCTTCCTTCTCGACAACATCTGGGTGGAACGAGCGCAAACCTCCCAGATCACTGTTGAGCTGTTGTGCATCCTTACTAAACAAGAATGCATAAAATAGCTTTGCAGCATTTGGGTGCGGAGCGTTAGCCATTACCGCAGCATTACCAACGGCAAGAGGTGTACCTTCTTCCGGATAGACAATCTTGACCGGCACCCCTTCGTCCAACAGTCGGAACACATTATATTCGTTGCCATCTGCCTGGATGGGGCGCTCTCCCTGTGCCAGCTTCTTTGGTGGTTCCGTTGAAGACTGAACCTGCATGACATCCTGCTTGCCCAGCTTTTCAAAATAATCCCAACCAAGTAATTTGACCAATGCATAGGTCGAAGTCATGATCGTCCCGCTATAACCTGGATGCGCCTTTACCAAGCGCCCCTTGTATTTGGGATCAAGCAGATCAGTCCAAGTCTTGGGCACATCAGCCTCATCAACTTGATCAGAGCGATAGGCAAGAACGGAAAGATGTGCGCGGTAGGCAGCAAAATAGCCGTCTTCATCCCGTTCATCCGCCGGCCATTTATCGGCAACTTCCTGTGGGAGCGCCTGCTGCAACCAGCCTTCCCGCTTGAAGTACTCGAAATGCACGGCATCGGAAGTCTCGACGACATCCACATTATTGATGCCTGAGGGAATTTCCTGGCCAACACGCTGGAACACCCGCTCCGAGCCGGAACGTTCAACCTGAACCTCAATACCTGGATATGTCTTCTGGAACAATCCCGCAACGGCTTCGGCAACCGCAACGTCAGTTGCGGTGTAGAAAACTACATGACCTTCTTCTTTAGCTGCGGCTATCAACTCCGGTGTGATTGAATAGGGTTGCGGCGCTTCAGCCCAAGCTGCGGACGCCATGGCTATGCCCGTGAGCAGGGCTGCTGTTTTTATTAGGTTTTTCAATTTCTGAGATCCTCCCTTTACCTCAATGTTAAAATCTACTCAGCGCGAAAGCGCCCGGCATTTCTCCTCTGGAAAATACAACCAGGCCTCAGACCCAATCGGAAGCTCAACCTCGACAGGAGCAATAGCCCGAACCGTTTCCCCCCCAGGAATATCAACGAGATAGTCTCGATGTGACCCCATATAGACCTGACGGGTCACCGCTCCTGAGACACTGTTCGTGTCGGAGCGGCGTTCTCGACCAATATGGATGTCATGGTGCCGGATGGACGCAACTCCCGGCCCACTTTCCGCCAATCGGCCACTACCGCATTGCAGCGTGAAACCTCCCTTGGAACCCAAGCTCGTATCGGACAACCGATCTCCAGTCAGAATGTTCGTGCCCCCAATGAAGCGAGCAACAAATTCCGATTCCGGTCGTGCATAGATGTCCTCAGGCGAGCCATATTGCTCAATATAACCGTTATTCATCACCACAATGACATCAGCCGTTGTCATGGCCTCTGACTGATCATGGGTCACGTATACGGTGGTGTATTTGAATTCATCGTGCAGGCGGCGAATTTCAAACCGCATTTCCTCACGAAGATTAGCGTCGAGATTCGACAACGGCTCGTCCAGAAGCAGGATTTCCGGCTTCACGACCAGAGCACGCGCGAGAGACACACGTTGTTGCTGGCCACCGGAAAGTTCACCCGGATACCGCTTTTCCAAAGGCAAAAGCTGCGTGGTTGTCAGAATCTCTCGAACCCGACGATTGACTTCCTCCTCCGGATCCTTGCGCAGCCGCAAACCATACGCAACGTTCTGGAACACGGTCATATGCGGCCAAAGTGCATAGCTCTGGAAAATCATCGACATATTACGGTTCTCAGGCGCAACGGTACTGGAGGCCGATGAAACGACCTTTCCACCAACCCGGATTTCCCCACCTGACGCTCCGACAAAGCCTGCAACCAATCGCAGGGTCGTGGTTTTCCCACAGCCAGAAGGACCCAGAAGGCAAACAAGCTGCCCCTTTTCAACCGCAAGATTGATACTTTTGACAACGGTCAAGTCGCCATATTTTTTCTCGAGACCCTCCAATTCGAGAAACGCCATTATTCATCCCTTCTATATTGTGGCTTATTAACAAACATGCTAACACGCCTCCGTCATCTGTCAACAATTTACAATACTCAATTATAAAAAATATCTAACTCATGTAAGCGCCGCCATTCACATGAATGGTTTGCCCTGTCACATAGCGCATGTTCGGTCCCGCAATCGTAAGCACCGCTTGTGCGATCTCCTGCACGGTACCGAAGCGCCGCAGCACATTGCCGTCAAGCACATGATGAGCTGGTGCTTCTCCCACCCGAACCGTATCGACCAAACCTGGTGCAACACAGTTAACAGTCGTCCCTTGCCCGCCCCATTCATGTGCAAGCGCACGGGTGAGGCCACTTAGCCCAGCCTTGGCTGCTATGACATGCGGCCGATCTTTTGCACCCGTATGGGCCGTCAATCCGCCAATGGACACAAAAGAAGCGCGATCGCTTTTGGCGAGTTCCGGCCCAGCGGCCTGTGCGAGCAAAAACACGCTATCCAGCGAAATCGCCATGACCTGGCGCCATTGAGCAAAGGTCAACTGCGCAAAGTTGCAGTGAGGCCGGACCGCCGCATTGGCAACGACACAATCGAGCCGGCCAAAAGCTTCAACGGTCGCCGCCACGAGGCGGGCCGGCGTTTCCTGGTCTTCGAGATTGCCCAAAATTACACTGCCGGAACCGCCAGCCTTAACCACCGCTTCCACTGTTTCTTCGGCAGCTCGTCGATCATGATTGGTGTGCACCATGACCGACGCGCCCTGCGCTCCAAAGGCCTCGGCCATGGCACGTCCAATATTCTTTGATGCTCCCGTTATGAGAACTGCGCGTCCTGTCCAGTCTGCCAATTGTATCTCCTATCTGATTTAAAGCGATAATGTGTCAATTGTCGACAGTTTTCAATAGATTTATCATCTTCCACCGCTCTAATGTGAGTCCGAATTTGAAAAAATTTCAAAGCGAGAAGCCCTCGCGAACAATGCAAACCATAAACCGCGCCACTCTCGCTGATTATCCATTGGAACATAACATCGTCTGTCAGGTCTCTCTTTTTGAGAGTGACCGCGCCACTTCATTGCATCCACATACAGGTTTGGGTTGCGGCAGTTCGTCATCGCGATTCCGTAACTACCCATGAACACGGTGCAAATATGGAAGGACGGCGCCGTTACGTTAACGTTGGTTCAATCTTGAGCTTTGATAAGGTGACATGACTGAAGTTCGCGCCTCGCTTTATCACCGCCATCACCTCCCCGCTAAGATCATCGCCGAGGCGGTGTGGCTGTATTATCGCTTTCCACTCAGCTTTCGTATGGTCGAAGATATGCTGGCTTACCCATGTGCATTGAGCCCATGATTGGACCGGCGGGGATGCCGACTGCTGAGATTTGCCGCGAGCACGGGATCAGCAGAGATCTGTTACAAACTTTTCGTCAAGGATTACGGATGTAGAGTTTGGATTTTCCTCATCAGAGAATTCCCGATGTTCAAGGGCCGCCATTTCGACAAGTCAGTGATCCTTTTATGCATGCGATGGTATCTGGCGTATAATCTGAGCCTGCGCGATCTGAAGGAAATAATGGCGGAACGCGGCATTGCAATGGACCATTCCACTGTGCATCGTTGGGTCCTTCATTTCAGTCCAAAGCTGCTTGACCAGTTCAATAGAAGAAAGCGCCCGGTGACACGCAAATGGAACCTTGACGAGACCTCTATGTGAAGGTCAAGGGAAAATGGCTCTATCCGAATAAATCGAACCAAACGTCCGCCTCTTCAGATTCGTCCGCCTCTTCAGATTCAAACGAGATCGATACCCGCGCCAAGGTGGATCGTAGCCAGCCCTGGACTGAAACGTTTTTGTTACCATCCTTCTCGGAGAGCACCGCGACCTTCACTTGCGGCGGAATGCTATTGGGTTCCAACTCGGAAGCCTGAACGGTGAGGTCGTGAACGGTTACCGATCTTACATTCGAACGACTGCGATTTACTATCGCCACTGAACCCAATTTCATATTAGCCCCCCTATCCAACAGGCAATCCGTCGTATCAACCCTGATATGAGCGGGATTTCGGGCCGTCCGCAACAATCAGCCCGATACAGTTTCCGAGTTTGGACTATAAAGCCGTTGAAAAATAAGCGGTAAGCAGCGCCTCCACAAAATGGGCTCTTTACGTCCAAAACGCAGGATTATAGGCACAGTCCGCATATTTTGTTCCGGAAAGACCGTCTACCGGTCGGCGTTCCGATGTCGATTCGCTGGCGCCCGCGCCTCGCTCGGGCTCATGCCGAAGCGATTGCGAAACACCCGGTTGACGTTGGGCGTATTGTAAAACCCGCAGCGCTGCGCCAGCATGTTGATCGGCACATTGGCCTGCTCTTTTTGCAGCAGGCGTAAAAGCTGCTGCAGACGCAGCTCACGAATATAGCCCTGCACCGTCTCTCTGGCCAGCCGCGTGACCCCGGAGACATTACCGGTCGCACCTAATGCCCCAGAACCTTCTCCATGGCATTGGGCTGGTCGTGCATGGCGAGTTTGTCCATGATGGTGGCACTGGCATCATTGAGGCCGACGACCTCAACATCGGTGCCCGCCTTGCGGAATTTCAGCACCGCCACGTCGATTGCGTTGACGCCGGTCAGGTCCCAGATATGCGCTTTGCTGACATCGATGGTGGCTCGCCCGATTGCCTCAGCGAAGTCGAAAGCTGCGAGAAACGCGTCGGCCGAGGCGAAGAAAATCTGGCCTTCGATGCGATAGTAGCGATGCCCGCCGTCTTCCGACAGCGTCGAGGTAACGCGAAAAATCTGCGCCACTTTCCAGGCAAAGAATATGCCCGACAGCAGCACGCCGACCCCGACGCCAAGCGCCAGATTATGCGTTCCCACCACCGTGATGACTGTGGCGAGCATGACGATGCTGGAGCGCCTTGGGTGATGGAAAAGATCGCCAAGCGACGACCAGCGGAACGTGCCGATCGACACCATGATCATGATAGCGACGAGCGCCGGCATGGGGATGAAGCCGACCAGATCGCCAAGTGCGATCAGCAGGAAAAGAAGGAAAGCGCCTGCGGTGAAGGTCGAAAGCCGCGTGCGTCCACCCGACCTCACATTGATCACCGACTGTCCGATCATGGCGCAGCCGGCCATGCCGCCGAACAGGCCGCTGGCGATATTGGCGATACCCTGGCCGATGCTCTCGCGGTTCTTGTCGCTGCTGGTGTCGGTCATCTGATCGACGATGGACGCAGTCAGCAGGCTTTCCAGCAGGCCGACGGCGGCCACGGCGATCGAGGTGGGCAGGATGACCCAGAGTGTTTCAAGATTGAGCGGGACGTCAGGAAACAGCAGGACGGGCAAGACATCCGGCAACTCGCCAAGATCGGCGACCGTGCGGATATCGATGCCAAGCGTGATCGCGAGAGCGGTCAGAACAAGGATGCAGACCAGAGGCGAAGGGATTTTCGTGGTCAGTCGCGGGAAGAGATAAATGATGGCGAGGCCGGCTGCGATCAGCACATAGGTTTCCCATGTCACACCCAGCAGTTCCGGAAGCTGCGCCATGAAGATCAGGATGGCGAGTGCATTGAC
Organism: Falsochrobactrum shanghaiense; assembly: GCF_003149535.1. GTDB lineage: Bacteria > Pseudomonadota > Alphaproteobacteria > Rhizobiales > Rhizobiaceae > Brucella > Brucella shanghaiense. The sequence goes on from NZ_QGDB01000009.1 coordinate 73,677, forward strand.
GAAGCCCGTCATCACCGAGCGCGAGACAAAGCGCATGATCGCGCCGACGCGCAACCAGCCCGCAATAATCTGAATGACGCCGGCAAGTATGGTGGCGGCCAGGAGATATTGAAGCCCGTGCTCGCGAACGAGCGCGCCGAACAGCACCGCAGTTGCGGCAGTCGCCGCCGAAATCATTGCCGGCCGGCCGCCGGTGAATGAAATGACAATAGCGATGATCACCGAGGCGTAGAGGCCAACGCGCGGGTCGACACCCGCAATGATGGAAAAGCCGATGGCCTCGGGGATCAGGGCCAGCGCGACGACGATGCCGGCAAGAATGTCGGCGCGAATGTTGGAGAACCAGTTACGGCGGATCGTTTCTGCAAAGAACATTGGTACACAGTTACAGCCCTCCCGGATCACGCTGGCGCGCCGGACAATAAGGCCGAGCTTTAATTTTGAGTGTCCGGCGGATCGGCGGCCGGAAGAGCCACCCGGAATTTCACCGGGTCCAAGGTGATTACGATGGCATTTGCCATATCGTCATCATGTTGACAAGCCGCGAGGATGGCATACCGCAGTTTCATATGCCGGTTTCACAGTCAGCCGGGCGTGGCCTGTCACGCTGCACGCCATACCACTTTCCTGCGGCAGTCATGGCAGCGCTCGGCATCGGGGGAAGCGGAACCTGCTTCGCATCGAGGCCACGGATGAGCTCCAGCGATGCGAATTATAGTGTAAACCATCTAGGCACTCCTGACTCCCTTGATTGACAGCAGCCCCGCCGTGCCTGAATTGCGGCTGATGATCCCGGCGTTGAGGCCGATGGTTGTCTTTACCAATATCGCTGTTAGGATATCAGGGTCGGGGCAAGATTTATTCCCCCAGACACGCTAAGGTCGAACGGCCCGTGAGCCTTCGTCACGAACCCGCATGGTCGTTTGGCGGCTGGTCGCAAATTTCCTGGCGATGGCTAAAATGCTCGTTCCCGCCGCGAGATCCTCGCTTACCTGCTTCTGCTTTTCGCTGAGTGTCGAAGGGCGGCCAAGCTGGTGAGATCGGCGCGGCCAAGCGCGAGGCAATAGACCCTAACTCCGATTTCGGCCAACGCCTTAACCGTGGTGCTGCCGTCGATCACGACGCGCACCGTCGCGCCGTCGGCGAGCCTCAAGAGATTGTCCGCCTCGTCGAAATCCAGCGATCTGGCCAAGGTGTTGCGCGAGCTCGGCCGCATCGAGCGCACGCTGTTCATGATCGAGTGGTATTCCAGCCCGGCAGTGTGGCGACGCTGTCAGGCCGGTCTCAACAAGGGCGAGGCCGCGCGCAAGCTCAAGCGTGCCGTCTTCTTCCACGAGCGCAGCGAAATCCGCGATCGCTCCTTTGACAGCCAGGCGTTCCGGGCTTCCGGGCTCAACCTGGTGGTCAGTGCCATCGTACATTGGAAAACCCTCTATCTCAGCCGGGCAACGGACCGTCTGCGCCAGCGGGGCCGACATATTCCCGACAATCTGCTGAAGCACGTCTCGCCGCTCAATTGGGAGCACATAAATCTCACCGGCATCTATTCCTGGGACATCAAGCAGCAGATGCCCGAAGGCTTCAGGCCCTTGCGACTTCCGGGCCGTATCCTGCGCGCTGCATAACGTTCACCGTCCGTTCGACCTTAGCGTGTCTGGGGAAACAAATCTTGTTCCGGCCCCAACTTACATGGCCCAAATTATAAAGCCGCGTGACTTGCATCACGCGGCTTTATTTTTACTCTATTTTATAGAGTCAGCCCTTGCGGAGTTCCGCAAGAATTTTCTGGACGTGGTCGATAACGTCCGCGCCGATCTCATCCTTGTGCTTTTCGTAAACGATCTTGGATTTTTCACGGAAACGATCCTGCTCTTCAGGTGAGAGTTCGTTCACTTCGACACCAGCTTCCTTGATCTTCTCAAGTGACTTGAGGTTCAGTTCGCGAATAACCTTGCGTTCTTCGTCACGACCAACCTTGGCGCATTCACGCAGTGCGGCCTGCTCTTCCGGCGAATAGCTGTCGAAGATCGGCTTCGAGAAGAGGAACAGGAACGGCGTGTAAGCGTGGTTGGTTTCCGTTACGTATTTCTGAACTTCGTAGAACTTGGAAGTGTCGATCGTTACATAAGGATTTTCCTGCGCGTCGATCGCCTTGGTTTCCAGAGCGGAGAAAATTTCACCAAAGGCCATTGGCGTAGCGTTCGCACCAAGATTCTGGAATGTGTCGAGGAAGATGTTGTTCTGCATAACGCGAACCTTCATTCCATCGAAGTCTTCCCACTTGTTAACCGGGCGCTTGGAGTTGGAAAGGTTGCGGAAACCGTTTTCCCAATAGCCGAGATTAACCAGACCGACGGAGGCAAGCTTCTCGCTCATCATGTCGCCGAATTCGCCGTCCATAACAGCGTCAGCCTCCTCAGCGTTGGCAAACAGGAATGGAAGATCGAATACGCCAAGTGCGGGCAGAATGCCAACCAGCGGCGAAGAAGAGGTTACGACGCCTTCCTGAACGCCCGAACGAAGCGCCTGTGTTGCCTGAAGGTCACCACCCAGAGCACCGCCCCAGAAAGCAGTGATCTTCATCTTGCCGCCCGACTTTTCGTCCAGGCAGGCATTCATGACCTTGATACCGTTGCCGACCGGATGATCTTCGTTGATGCCGTTGGAAACGCGGATATTACGCGTCTGAAAATCAGCCAAGGCCGGAGCAGTGACTGCGAACGAAATCAGCGCAGATGTTGCAAGCAATGTCAGTTTTTTCATAGTATCCTCCCTAAGGATAACGGTTGCTATAGTCAAACACACATGGATTACAGTGACAAAACTGAAGTCTCTGTTGTTCTTTGACAGAGACTTCAGTTTCGTAATTCCACTAGTAAAGCCAATTCATTGGTACGATGACGAGTTCAGGGAACAGAACCAGCAAGAACAGGACCACCACCTGAGACACTAGGAAAGGCCAGACCCCTATCACCACCTTGCCGAGCGGCACTTTTGAAACGCCACTGACGACATTGAGGACAACGCCCACTGGAGGCGTGATCAGGCCGATACATGTATTCATCACGAACATCACGCCAAAGTAGACCGGATCAATTCCCGCCTTGCTGATGATAGGCATCAAAACAGGCGTCAGGATGAGGATCGAAGGCGTGAGATCCAGCGCCGTACCCACGATCAATACGAGAATCATGATCGCAAACATCAGCAGTTTCGGATTTTCGATCAGCGGTTCGATATAGCCCGTGATTTCTGCCGGGATATTCGCTGCCGTAATCAGCCACGAGGAAACCAGCGCGGCTGCGACGAGAAACATGATGACCGACGTTGTTTTTGCAGCGCGAAAGAAAACGCCGTAAAGATCGACCAGCTTGAGTTCACGATAGACGAACAAACCGACGAACAGCGCATACATGGCTGCAACAACCGCCGCTTCCGTTGGCGTCATGACGCCCATGCGGATACCGCCAAGAATGATTGCAGGCATGCCAAGTGCCCACAATGCACGTCCCGTTGCCGCCCAACGCTCAGCGCCTGACTGCTTTGGCAAGGTTTCGATCTTGTCCTTGCGAACGACGATCAGCCAGGTGATCGTCAAGGCGAGGCCCATCAGCAGACCGGGGAAAATGCCGGCCATGAACAGCTTGGTGATCGATACGTTTGCCGCAACACCGAATACGATAAATGCCATAGAAGGTGGAATAACCGGAGCGATGATGCCGCCCGCGGCCATCAGACCTGCCGAACGCGGCACATTGTAACCGGCGCGTGCCATCATCGGAATGAGGATTGCTGCAAGCGCTGCGGTATCTGCCGCAGCAGAACCGGACACGCTGGCCATAATGATTGCTGCAAGAATGGCAACAATACCCAGGCCACCGCGAATATGGCCGACACAGGCAATGGCGAAATCAATGATGCGCTTGGACAAGCCGCCCGAATTCATCAACTCACCTGCGAGGATGAAGAACGGAATGGCAAGAAGCGTAAAAGAATCGACGCCTGCAATCATGTTCTGCGCAATGATCTGCGTGTTGAACATGCCCATATAGGTCATCAGAACGATGCCGCAGAACATCAAGGCGAAAGCGACCGGGAGGCCAATCGCCATCGAGCCCAAAAGTGAGCTGACGAATACAAGTAGAGTCATCTTATCGCTCCGCCAACTCTTCGAGAGAAAGATTTTCACCGGCGAAATGAGCAATTTCATCGTCAGTTATACGCCCGGTCAGCAAACGCCACAGGCGTTCCAGCGCGATAATGAAAATGCCGCCGCCTGTAAACATGCCGACGCCGTAGACGAAAATCATCGGCAGCCCGGTGACAGGCGCATGCATGCTGGCGTTGATCCCGGACTGCTTCCAGGTGCCCCAGAAGAACACGGCCGCACAAAACGCAATAATCACATTGACGATGACCATGCAGACCAGGCGTCCCTTGCGGGAAAATTTCGCGACAAGGGTTTCAATGCCGAGATGGTTGTTTTCCCGGAAGGTGAGAACCGCACCGATAAAGCTGACCCAGATAAAGAAATAACGCGATAGTTCGTCCGAGACATTCAGCCCGGAATTTGCGGCATAGCGGAGCACGACATTGAGGAACACCATAGCCGCCATAGCGGCCAGACTGAACACCATCAACGCCCCGACAAAACCAAAGAAGAGATCGGTAGCTTTTTTCATAAAGCCTCCATCATACACGATCTAATAGTTTACGAGACTGGAGTTGTGGATAAGCGCGGGTGCCAAATGACCACTGGGGGCGTCTGGCACCCGCGTCGCCAATGACAGACGCCAGCTTTTCACGGATTATGCGAATTCTGGATGGACCACCCTTGGCCTGTTTTTCAATGACGGGTCCATGTATGCCGCCAGCAATAGTGACGCCAGCTGCCTTAATCGATTGAAATTCCGCAGGCACTAAAACCTGCCGAGGCTGCCTGCTTTGGCAACTGCCAAGCGGACCAATATCAGGACCATAAGCGGCATCGGCCAAATCATCGACATGCCTTTCCCCTTCCAACAGGGAACGAGAAGCCAATGTCGATAGATCACGAAACCGGCTGCCATCAGGCAGAACGGAATGTGCCGTATGCATGTGTTTGGCCGTCAATGGCGTTCCTCCACATCAAAAGCCGAGCGCATGCCTCGACCCGTACTATTGTCAGGATGTCTGACAACTCCTCCAATCTGCCTTCTAATCGGTGCTTATCTATGTGTCCAGCCTTAGGTTGCATCGTTGCACATATTCTCGGAGAAACTTATTCAGGCCCCACTAAATATGTTGAAAATCAGCGGAACAAGCGCCATTTTTCCGGACACTGAGGGCGAAAACACCGGCCCAATTCCCTCAGGCCGGTGCTCCATTACACTTAAATATCGTTTTTGTCAGTGGCCTGACGGACAACCGTATAGGCTTTATCCATTTCAGGGTTCAACTCCATTCCCAATCCTGCACCCGGAGGCACGGTAATCATGCCATTTTTTACTTCCGGAAGAGCCGTTACCAGATCGCGATACCAGGTGTTGTAGAAGGCACGCACGCTTTCCTGAACGAGCGCATTGGGCGCATTGAGCGACAGATGAGTTGAGGCGCAAAGAACGACCGGCCCAGTGCAATCATGCGGCGCAACCGGCAGATGCCACGCTTCCGCCATGGATGCAATTTTACGTGCTTCCGAGAGGCCGCCGCACCAGCTTATGTCGAGCATCATCACGCCCGCAGCACCGGTTTCAAGCAAATCCCGGAAAGCCCACCGCGACCCCAGCGTTTCAGAAGCTGAAATCGGCGCATGGCTGACTTCTGCATAGCGTTTCAGGCTGCTGAGACTATCCATTTTGATCGGATCTTCATGCCAGAACGTCTTGTATTGATTCAGTTCACGCGCAATCTGCATGGCGGGCAGCAATTGCCACATGGAATGGAACTCAACCATGATGTCCATCTTGTCGCCAACAGCGGAGCGAATTTTTTCAAACGGCTCCAGTGCTGCGCGCAAATCGGGAGCGGAAATATATTGGCCGCGTGTTTTTTCTGCCGCCATATCAAACGGCCAGATTTTCATTGCCGTGATACCGTCTTCGAGCAACGAGTGCGCAAGCTCATCGGCGCGATGCAGAAAGCCGTTCAGGTCGTCATATTTGGCATCGCCGCCAGACAGGCCATAGTTGTTCGACTGCTGGCCGGTTGCCTTCTTGATGTATTCCACGCCTGCACATGTGTTGTAGGTGCGGATTTCCTGCCGGCTGAAACCGCCAAGCAATTGCGCAATCGGCTGGTTGGTTGCCTTACCAAACAGATCCCACAAGGCAATATCGAAAGCCGAATTGCCGCGCACTTCGGCACCGGATGAGCGAAAGCCGAGATAGCCAACCAGTTCATTTGCCAGCAGATCAATCTGCAACGGATCGCGACCAATCACGCGTGGCGCAATATATTCGTGGATATAGGCTTCAACCGTCTTCGACATGAAGAAGGTTTCGCCAAGGCCGACCAGACCTTCATCCGTATGCACCTGAACCCAAAGCAGGTTTGGGCGCTCTTCAATACGAACGGTTTCAATTGCGGTAATTTTCATGGGAGTTACACCTTACAAAATGCCTGCATTGAGCAGAGCGCGAACACTTTCGTCAAAATGGATTGCCATATGCGCCTGAGCGGCCTGCGGATCGCCTGCCTTGATTGCCCCAGCAATATCGCGGTGAATATTGAGCATGAAGGATTGCTCACGTGAGGTTGCACGGCTGCGCCAGCCAACGGGCCATGTCTTTCGTGTAGCGCCTTCAAAGGCACCAACGATGATGGAGAACACCGGGTTCTTGCTGGCCCGTGCGATTTCGCGATGAAACTGCAAATCATGTTCCATCACGGCTTCGGGGGCGTCCACATCCACGGCCATCTGGCTTGCAAGCTGGCACAGAAGCTCCGCCTGGGCGTCTGTACGGCGCAATGCGGCAAGTGCGGCCGTGCGGATCTCGATCGTCCGGCGCACATCATAAATCTGCTGGATGGTGATCTGGTCGGTCGAAATACCATGGTCAATCAGCGGCGCCATCGACGAGAAATCAAGTTCTGCAATGGTTGCACGCTTGCCGGCATTGAGTTCAATCAAGCGAAGAGCGGCCAGCGACTGAAACGCCTCACGTACAACCGTGCGCGATACGTTCAATTCACGCGCAATATCGCCTTCACTCGGAAGACGATCCCCAGGATTAAGTTCTTCCTGCCGAATGCGCTCGGTCAGAGCGCCGATAACGGTGCTGACCAATGAGATTGGCGTATCGTTGACGGTTTCCATCGACTGATTCCTGCGAACCTGTATGATAGGTTGATATGATTTAGTACGACGGTAAATGCAAGCCGTCAATCGGCAGACACAAAAAAGCCGCCGGTTTTGCAACGGGCGGCTTTTTCGCGTGTAGTAATTAGTGGTTATGTCGTGGTGGGGTTTTCGCAATCTGGCGGAAATCCGACGCACCATCAATAACAGCACCGTCGGACAGTTGCGTCACTGTCTGACGATAGATTTTCTGCCAGGGCGTTGCATCTGCCGGGACTGCCGGAATGCCTTCCTGCCGACGCGCGGCAATCACCGCATCATCGACGAGCATATCGCAAAGACCTTGATTGAAGTCGATGCGAATAACATCGCCGGTGCGCACCCATGCCAATCCGCCGCCCGCCGCACTTTCCGGCGAAGCGTTGAGGATTGAGGGGCTGTCTGCCGTGCCTGACTGGCGACCATCACCAATGGTCGGCAGACTGGAAATGCCACGCTTGAGCAATGCCGCCGGGGGCTGCATATTGACCACTTCTGCTGAACCGGGCCAGCCAAGAGGCCCTGCCCCGCGAATAACCAGAATGGTGTTTTCATCAATGCCAAGCTGGGGGTCTTCAATACGTGCGTGGTAGTCTTCGGAGCCGTCGAAGACGACAGCCTTGCCTTCAAACACACCTTCGCGCCCCGGCTCCATCAGATAACGGTTGCGGAATTCTTCCGAAATCACCGAGGTTTTCATAATGGCAAAGTCAAACAAATTGCCTTTGAGAACCAGAAAGCCTGCGCTTTCTTTGAGAGGCTGAGCATAAGGATAAATCACATCGCGATCACTCGCTTCGCGATTCTCAAGGTTTTCGGCCATCGTCTTTCCGGTCACGGTCAGCACATCGCCCGACAATTTTCCAGCCTGCATCAATTCCCACATGATCGCAGGAACGCCCCCGGCACGATGGAATTTTTCGCCAAGATATTCCCCTGCCGGCTGAACATTTGCCAGAAGCGGAATATCATAGCCATGCACCTGCCAATCCTCAGGGCGCAGATCAACGCCTGCATGCTTGGCCATGGCAGCCAGATGCGGCTGTGCATTGGTCGAACCGCCAATCGCCGAATTTACGCGGATTGCATTGAGGAATGCTTCGCGGTTGAGAATATTGGATGGCTTGATGTCTTCGAGCACCAGTTCAACCGCACGGCGACCCGTGCGATATGCCATCTGGCCACGGCCACGATAAGCGGCAGGAATAGCCGCGCAGCCCGTCAGGGACATGCCCAAAGCTTCCGCCATGGCGTTCATGGTCGAAGCTGTCCCCATGGTATTGCAATGGCCGATGGATGGCGCGGATTCCATCGCAGCGTCGAGAAATTCTTCCTCATCGATTTCGCCAGCAGCAAGCTTGCGGCGCGAACGCCAGATCACCGTGCCGGAACCGGCCAGTGTGCCTTCGTGCCAGCCATCGAGCATTGGACCACCCGACAGAACGATGGCCGGAATATCAACGGTTGAAGCCGCCATCAATGCCGATGGTGTGGTCTTGTCGCAGCCGGTTGTCAGCACAACGCCATCAATCGGGTAACCATAGAGAATTTCCACCAGTCCCAGATAAGCGAGATTGCGATCAAGAGCCGCAGTCGGGCGCTTGCAATTCTCGAACATTGGATGAGTTGGAAATTCAATCGGAATACCGCCCGCATCGCGAATGCCATCGCGAACCCGCTTGGCGAGATCGACATGATGACGGTTGCAAGGCGTCAGATCGCTGCCGCTCTGCGCGATGCCGATGATCGGCTTGCCGGAACGCAACTCTTCCGGCGTGACGCCGGAATTCATGAAGCGTTCCAGATAAAGCGCCGTCAGATCGATATGATCAGGGTTGTCAAACCAGTCCTGCGAGCGCAAACGGCGCTTCGGTTCTTGTGTATTCATGTCAGGATTTTGCTCCCCGTCCGCCATTCTTGCTTTCCAGATGCATCAGCAAGGCGCTGTGATCGGTTTCTCCGCCACCGCCATCAACAAATTCGGTAAATTCAGCTGAAACTGCTTCTGTCAGAGGAAGGCTCAGAGACAAATCCCTGGCGGTTGCAAGCACTGCGCGCAAATCTTTAAGCTGGTTGCGCGATGCCCCGCCCGGCTCGAAATCGCGATCAATCATGCGTTTGCCATGCAGTTCAAGAATACGGCTTTCGCAGAAACCGCCACGAATGGCATCGCGGAATGCTTCGCGCGAGCCGCCACCCGCTTCCACCAGAACCATAGCTTCGGCGAGCGCGCCAATGGTGACGGCCACGATCTGCTGATTGGCAAGCTTTGCCAATTGACCGGAACCGCTGGGGCCTACACGGGTCACACGGCCCATCGGGGCAAACACGCCGGCCAATTCGGCAACGACATCTGCCTCGCCGCCAGCCATTATGGCAAGCGTGCCGGCAGACGCGCCCGCAACACCACCCGATACAGGGGCATCGATATGGCGAATGCCCGATTGTGCCAGTTTTTGCGCATGTTCGCGGGCAAATGCCGGGGCGATCGAGCTCATATCGATGACCGTCGCACCCTTTTCGAGCGCTGCGGCGACGCCCTGCGTAAACAGCACATCTTCAACCGCACTGCCATCGGTCAGCATGGTAATGACGACATCGGCGCCTTGGGCAGCTTCCGCTGCCGTTGCAGCAATCCTTGCACCATCGGCAGTCAGAGGCTGCGCCTTCGTTCCGTCGCGGTTCCAGGCTGTAACCGCCAGACCGGCATCAAGGAGACGGCGCGCCATAGGCGCGCCCATCAAACCGGTTCCGAGGAAAGCTATTTTGACGTCCTTTGCAGACGTAGCAGCATTACTCAAAGAGAGCCTCCCATTTCATCTTCAATATGCGCGCGAATGATATCCTCAAACGAGGCATCAGCGGTAAAGCCCAGCTCGGTCGCGCGCTTTGCTTCAAAGCCCGGTGCCCAGCCATCGACCATTTTCATGATCATTTCATTTGGCTCACGCCGGATCAGCTTAACAGCATCTTCACCGGCAATGCTACGCAATGCTTCGATCTGCTCGGCAACGGTTGCGCTCAGGCCCGGCATGGACAGATTGCGACGCGGGCCAACCTTTTCCAGATCCATGGTTGCACCATGAATGAGAAAACCGACAGCCGAGCGTGGCGATGCGTGCCAGTGACGAACCGTATCGGGAACCGGCAAAACAGCTTCCTGACCAACAAGCGGCTCACGCAGAATATTGGAGAAGAAACCGGATGCAGCCGCGTTTGGCTTGCCCGGACGAATGCAAATGGTCGGCAGACGAATGCCGATGCCATCAAAGAAACCGCGGCGGGTGTAATCGGCCAGCAGCAGTTCGCCAATAGCCTTCTGCGTGCCGTAGCTTGTAAGCGGCGTCGTATGGAAATCATCCGGGATCGGGTAAGGAAGCGGCGAACCGAAGACCGCGATCGACGATGTGAAGACGACACGCGGCTTGTAGCCGTCGGCAGCATTGGCCAGACGAATCGCATCGAACAGATAGCGCGCTCCATCAAGGTTAATGCTGTAGCCCTTATCGAAATCAAGCTCCGCTTCGCCTGATACAATAGCGGCCAGATGGAAAATCACGTCTGGACGACCTGCAACAATTGTCTCTGCTGTTGCCGGATCGGCAATATTTGCCGCAATGGATTGCACTTCACCGGTAAAGCCGTCCGGCGCTTCGGCTGCGATCACATCGACCAGAGACAATTTGGTGATCGGCTTGCCACCCAGATTGCCGTCTTTCGCCAATCGCGCAGAAAGCTTTCGGCCAACCATACCTGCCGCGCCGATAATCGTAATATGCATTCTGAACGTTCCTCACATTGTTTAAATGCCTGCCATATAGGCTACTGGCAAGCAATCACAGAAATCTCGTTGTATGGTTGTCTGATAACTTTATATTGCGGCAATGGGAATTGGTTTTTCACAGTCATCTACGGCGTCATGCGGTCTTATTGAAACGCCCAGACGCAGGAACCGCTCACTCCATGCTCACATATCGCTGAGCGGCACTAAAACCACGCCAGATGGCGAAGTATCGCCATCCCGCGCTGCCTCTCATCTCCTGAAAATGGATCCTGGTCAGAATTCCATTATCGCGATCTGTTTGCGTCTATTTTTCTTGCTTATGTAAAGCTGATGATCCGCATGCTGTAGCCACAGATCTCCCTTCATTTCCGGGTGGGTCCGGGCGACGCTGGTGCATGGACATCCCCTTCGGTTTACTGAACTTACAGAGCTAGGCTTTACCAGTTGAGTTTTTGGTCTTTTGGATCACGCTCATGCCTTTCAAACACAACGCTGTTCACCGTCATCGGATACCGTTGCAGAAGTTCAGGGTTAAAAACTGGCCTGAGTACAAAGCCGGTTTGCGTCAGCGTGGCAGCATCACCTTCTGGATCAGTGAAGCTACGATTTCAGGCTGGGTGGCTCCGCAACGGACAACACCCGGTGGCCAATCGTGCTATTCTGATCTGGCGATTGAAACATCTTTCCTGTGTGGCATCGTCTTCCATCAGCCCTTACGTCAGACCGAAAGCTTGATGTCGTCACTGTTGCAGTTGATGGATCTTGATCTACCAGTCCCTGATCATACGACATTGAGCAGACGCTGTTCCAGCTTGTCGCTTTCGAAGGCTTTGGTTCGTCACAAGACAGCCGCATCGGATGACCCCATTCATGTTCTCATCGATAGCACAGGATTGAAGATTAATGGTGCAGGCCAGTGGCTTGAGGACAAGCATGGCTGCAAATCTCCGAGAAATGGCGCAAACTGCATCCTGCAGTGGATGCTGACATGGGTGAGATCATCGCTGAAGTGTTGATCGATCAGAACAGCAGCGACATCAGCCAGATCACAGATCTGCTTGAACAGATTGACCGGTTGATTGCCAACTGCACCGCTGATGGAGCTTACGATAGTGATGAAACCTATAGATCACCTCGACATCACAGCCCAGGTGCCAGCATCATTGTTCCACCACTCGCACGACTGCTCCCAGAAAACATTTATGGCCCACCGGATCAACTTGACTGGCATAGTAGCACAATCGCAGAGCATGGCCGGATGAAGTGGCAACCCATAACCAATTATGGTAGGCGTTCCAACGTGGAAATGACGATGGGCCGATATAAATCAATCAACGGCAATTCTCTTCATTCACGCGCATTTGCCAATCAGGAAACCGAGATAAAACTCGGGTGCCGCATTCTCAATCGAATGCTGGCATTCCCACGCCCGAATTCCGTCCGTGTGAAGGCTGAAAATCTGTAAACAAACATCAAAGACTGGAAGCTGCCCTAATTTGCCTCCATGCAACAACGCCGCGATAACCGCCTTCCCGCTTCCATCAGCAGCTTTCGGAATAATGCCCTGCCTCTTTCCAGTTCAGCAGGCGGCTGG